>CAVXKU010000008.1:0-104559 GCA_963762335.1 uncultured Alphaproteobacteria bacterium
AAGAGGCGGATTGCTCAGCACTTTTGCATTCGCCGCTGCACATTTGACCAAATTGACCCCGGCCAGAAAAAATATGCATGGCAGGGCCGCGAAGGCTCGTGACAGAGCTGAAAATTTCGATTAGCAATGATGCGCTAAAAGGAGGCCGCTGCCAAAAGGTTTCGCCGGACGCCGCAAAGTCTGTGGGAGGACAACGCGTTCGACAGTCTTTGAGTAGCCCCGCCCCCTTAACGCGGATAAAAAGCCGGACTGTGGAACGCAACACGAGAACGGAATAAAGGGCGAGACGCCGCTAGGGCGTCTCGCCCTTATATTTTCGGAATGGATTTTTCTACTTGGGCGCGCGGGAGCCGGTTCTCAAAAAAACCCTCCGCAATACGCTGGCAGATGCAATCTCGGCTGGGCCGGATTGTCATTCCGGCGAAGCCGGCGTTTTGCACTCGGCAGATCCTTGTTCATGCAAGTTATCGCTAATGTGTGGGCCGGCCGCACAGCATCTGAATACTTAGGGACTGGGCGTCCAGTCGGTACGAATCGAAATACGAGGCCGTTTTCCGAGAGCCTCCGAGCAAACGCTGTAAGGCCAGGCCGATTATCGCGAGGCGCGATTTCAGTGAAGTCAGAACTGTCGTCAGGGTGAAGGCGGCGCCCCAAAAACGACCATGCCCTCCTAGCCACGTTCGGCCTCGCCCTCCGCCCAATTTCGTTGCGCCTCCGCAATATAGGCGTCGAGCCGCCCTTCGCTGATTGCCAGGCGGCCGCCCGATACGAGGTCCTGATAGTAGGCCAGATTGATTTCACTCAGGCCCATCGTGCGAGGATCTCGCCCGACTTCGTCAGATGGCGCCAATAGGCGCGCGAATAGTCACGCGCCAAAGGGGACGAGGACAGCGGATCGACGGGGCACGGTCATCGGCGAAGCGTGCGTTGCGCAGGTTGAGACGGCCCCTGCGGGTAAACACAAGTCCATGCCTTCCTGCACGAGTGGGCATGACGCAATCGCACATGTCGATCCCACGCCTCATCGACTGAAGAAGGTCATCGGGCGTTCCGACGCCCATCAGGATGTAGCGCGGCTTGTCGAGGGGCGGATGCGGAACGATATCAAGCGTGTCGAGCATCTCCGCCTGCGGCTCCCCGACCGCCAATCCGCCGATTGAATAGCCGTGAAATTCATCTCGACCAGCGCCTGGGCGCTGAACAGGCGGAGATCCTTTTCCGTACCCCCTGGACGATGCCGAACACCGCCCTGCCCGGCTGCTGGCCGAAGGCGCTCTTCGAACGTTCGGCCCATCGGAGGGAGAGGCGCATGGCGCGCTCAGCCTCTTCATACGAACACGGCAGTCGCACGCACTCGTCGAACTGCATCTGGATGTCCGAGCCCAAAAGCCTCTGGACTTCCATCGAACGCTCCGGCGTCATCTCGTGGCGCGACCCGTCGATATGCGACTGGAATGTCACGCCGCGCTCAGTGAGCTTGCGCAGCTTGGCAAGGCTCATCGCCTGAAAGCCGCCGGAATCGGTAGATGGGATGCGGCCAGTTCATGAATTTGTGCAGGCCCCCAAGCGCCTCGATCCGCTCGGCGTGCCCGGAGCCAGCATCAGATGATACGTGTTGGACAGCACGACGTCGTAGCCGAGCGCCCTGACCGCATCCGGGTACATGGCCTTGACGGTCGCGGCTGTGCCAACCGGCATGAAGGCTGGCGTTCGAATAATTCCGCGCGGCGTCGAGATTGCGCCGGCGCGCGCTTTGCCGTCGGTCGCATGCACGGCAAAGGAAAAATCGGCGGTCACGGGGGCGCGTCCATTGTGCTCACGCCCGCGCGGGTCAAGAGGCACGCGTCGCCGTAGGAATAAAATCGATAGCCGGTTTCGATGGCGTGCGCATAAGCGGCGCGCATGGTCTCAAGCCCGCTAAAAGCCGAGACCAACATGAACAGCGTCGACCGCGGCAGATGAAAGTTGGTCACGAGCACATCGACGCAGCGGAACTCATACCCTGGGGTAATGAAAATATCCGTATCGCCAGAAAACGGCCGAAGCCGCCCATCTTCGTCGGCAGCGCTTTCGAGGACGCGCGCGGACGTCGTGCCGACGCAGACGATCCGGCCTCCGGCCTCCCGCACGGCGTTCAGCGCTTCGGCAGTCGCCGCGTCGATTGAACCCCATTCCGAATGCATCTTGTGGTCGCGCGTATCCTCGCCCCTGACGGGCGCGAAGGTGCCAGCGCCAACGTGCAGGGTAACGCGATGCACCACAACGCCAGCGAGACGCGGCAGGCGCCCAATCAGCGAGGGAGTGAAATGCAGGCCCCACGGTGGGCGCCACCACAGCGCCTGGTTTGTCGGCGAACATCGTCTGGTAGTCGTCGAGGTCGTTCGGCGACAAAGCACGCCGCGAGGCGATGTAGGGCGGCAAAGGGGCGCGACCAAGTCGCTCAATGGCTTCGTCCAGCGCCGCGCCCGTGAACTCAAAGCGCAGCAGGACTTCGCCGGCATCGCTCTTCTCCTCCACCTCCGCATCGAGCGCTGCGAGAAGGCAGGCCATGCTTTCGCTCGCCTCGCCGAAGCGGATGCGCTCGCCCACTTGAGCCTCTTGGCCGGCCGCACCAGCGCCGCGCAACGGCAGTCGTCGACGCGTTCGATCAGCGTCGCTTAGCGATTGACGCCGGACAGCGTCACCTCGGACCCGAACGCCATCGAGCCGGGCCACGATGACTCGGGTATTATTGACGACAAGCGCATCGCGGGGAGTCAGGAAATCCGGCAGGTCGCGCACATGCGCATCGACAAGCGCGCCCTCGGCACCGACAACCAGCATCCGCGCGCTGTCTCGCGGATTCGCGGGAGCCAGCGCGATGCGATCAGCGGGGAGTGAAAAATCGAAGGCGTCGACGCGCATGACTGTCAAACAACAAACCGCTTCAAGCCTGCTTCAACAGCGCGACATTGAAATTCATCAATAGCCCAATCCGTAGCCCCGACAGCTTGAGATAGGTCAAAACCTGCGCATCAGGTGGATAGGCGCGAGCGCGTCGATGGCCTTAACCTCGACAATTACCGCGCTATCGATCACGAGATCGAGCCGATCGCCTGCATCGAGCTTTCCGCCTTCGTAAACGAGCGGCAGTGCGACGTGGCGTTCGACCGATAGACCCCGTCGAGCGATCTCGTACGCAAGACAATGCTTCGAGTTTTGCCCGCGACGAGCCGACAGCGTCAGGCGGCGGCGGCAGCGGAGCGCCAGGCCGATCCTTTCCGGCCGAGAACCGGAGAGGGCCATTCAATCGTCTGACCAGTTTCGTGATAGAGGATCCAGGTCTGCCCCGTCGCGGTGTCCAGCAACAGGGTTTCGGGGAACGTCTGCGATTGTGAAGCTGGCGCCGCGATCATCTGGTAGCGCCCGACTTGTGGGACTTGCCCATGAGCGCTTCCAGCGGCAGCAAAAAGCAAGGCGAGCAGCGCCACGGCTGTTTTTTGCATGATCATCGTCCCTAGCCGGCGTAGCAACTCATTTGATAGCTGCGAATTTCGCGGTGTCTCCGTGTCGTTATATTCCACCGAAGATATCGCTTGCCGACCACGGGCCGGCGCCTAGACTGTCGTAAGGGGCGTCGATACCGCGCCGTGCGCTGTGGGCCCACGGCCTTACGCGACGCCAAGAACGAGCCTCTTCGAAAGGTGATCCGTGGAAACGCCGATGCTCCTGATCAATGGCAAACTCGTCGCTGGCGCCAGAGACCATGCAGGTCATCAATCCCGCGACCGAGGAGGTCCTTTTCCGACTGTCCCCGCGCCTCTCGCGGTCAGCTCGACGAGGCGGTCGCGGCGGCCAAGCGGCCTTTCCGAACTGGTCGAAGACCGACATTGGCGAGCGCGCAGCTCATCGGTCAGATCGCCGACGTGATCGACGCGAATGCCGGCAGTCTTGCCCGCACGTTGACCCAGGAGCAGGGAAAGCCCCTGCCCGACGCGCCGCGGAAGTGGGCGGTATGGCCGCGTTCTTCCGCTATTTCGCGACGCTCGACCTGTCGATGAAGGTTCTCGAAGACAGCGGCGAGCGGAAGGTCGAACTTCACCGGCGCCCGCTCGGGGTGGTGGGCGCGATCATTCCGTGGAACTTCCCGCTTCTCCTCTTGGCGTTCAAGATGCCGCCAGCCCTATTGGCCGGCAATACGCTGGTCATCAAACCCGCGCCGACCACTCCGTTGTCGACGCTCGAGTTTGCCGCCCTGGTCGCGAAGATGCTGCCGCCGGGCGTGGTCAATTTCATCACCGACGTCAACGATCTCGGCGACGCCCTCACCTCGCATCCCGACGTCGCGAAGATTTCCTTCACCGGCTCCACCGCGACCGGAAAAAAGGTCATCGCCAGCGCCGGCGAACACGCTGAAGCGGGTGACGCTGGAATTGGGCGGCAATGACGCTGGCATCGTGCTTGGCGACGTCGACCCGAAAAAGGTGGCTCCCGCCATCTTCGATGGCGCGTTCCAGAACAGCGGCCAGGTCTGTCTGGCGTTCAAGCGCCTCTACGTGCACGAGAGCGTCTACGACCGGATGTGCGACGAATTGGCCGAACTGGCCAATGCGGCGATCGTCGACGATGGGCTGAAGCAGGGCACGAAGCTCGGGCCCGCTAGCAAAACAAGATGCAATACGAGAAGGTCAAAGGCTACCTCGACGACGCCCGCGCGAACGGCAGGATCGTGGCCGGCGGCGATGCGCCGGATCGTCCCGGTTACTTCATCCGGCCGACCATCGTGCGCGACATCGCCGAAGGAACGAGGACTCGTGGACGAGGAGCAGTTTGGCCCCGTGCTGCCGCTGATAAAATTCTCCGATCCGGAGGACGCGCTTCGCCGCGCCAACGCGACGTCTTACGGGCTTGGCGCGTCGGTCTGGTCGTCCGACAAGGAGGCCGCTTACGATCTGGCCTCGCAAATGGAGGCGGGCACGGTCTGGATCAACAAGCACCTCGACATTCTCCCCTACGTCCCGTTCGGCGGGGCGAAGAATTCGGGAATTGGCCGAGAGCTGGGCGAAGAGGGCCTGGCGGAATTCACCCAGCTGCAGGTGATCAATATGGCGGTGTGAAGAGAGACGAGCGCGGGCTGACCGCCCCTCGATCCTGCCGTGGACGGTCGGCTGGATGGGGACGTCCGCTTGATATCCGTTCGAGGGCGCGCTACTCCAGGCCAGGGGCTGCCGCATCGATCGCGGGCGGCAAAAAATCCGTTGGCAAAATCAGAATACTGCTGTTATAGACTTACCTTCGTCGGATCACGAACGCCGCGACGGGACGCGCGACAGAGGATAGACGGGGGGCGTCTGAGACGTATGCGGCCTTGAGGCGAGAATTTTTTTACTCCAAGCGGCCGTAACCCATTGAAAAGGCTCGATTCCAAAAAATAAACGCTAGTAAATGCAAGCACTTTTACTAGCGTTTACTAGCATTTACTGACGTTTACTGACGTCTATTGGCGTTGGCCGGCCCGTGGCGGGCTCGACGCCGCGTGCGCGGCTGTCCCTCGCCCGCCTCCGCCAGAGCGCGGAGCCCCTCGCGATAGGTCGGATAGGCGGGCGCAAATCCCAGTTCGGCTTTGGCCTTGGCGATCGAGACGCGCTTGTTGTCCGCGTAGAACTCCCGCGCCATGGCGAGAGCGTAGCCGCCTCGAAAGGCTCCTCGGGCGGAGGTGCGACCCCGAGCAGGCTCGCCGCGTAGGCAATGACGTCCTGCGGCGGGGCTGGTTCGTCGTCGGCGACGTTCCAGATCTGGCCGTTAAGGCCGTGCGTGAGCGCGAGGCTCGATATTTGAGCGATATCATCGACATGGGCGCGGTTGAACACTTGGCCAGGCTTGATGATCCGGCGCGGCTCGCCACGGGCGCAGATTGACGAGCGCGTTGCGGCCGGGCCCATAGATGCCGGCAAGCCGCAATATGTCGGCTTCCGCCCCCCGCGCCCGGGCCGCCGCCGTCCAGCGCGCTTCGTCCTCTGATCCGGGCCAGTCCGCGCACGGTGCGGGTCCGCGTCGCGCTGGTCTCGTCGACCCACGCGCCGCCGTAGTCGCCGTAAACGCCGATGGTCGAATAGTAGACGATGCGCCGCAGCGCCGGCGCGGCGGCGATCGCGCCCCCGAAGCGCTCGAGCGCCGCCCCTGCCCCGTCGCGCGGCGGGATCGAGACGACGATCGCCTCGGCCTTCTCGAGCGCCTGCTCAAGCCCGGGCTCCGCCTCGGCTCCGTCGAACTGGTAAGCCTCGACGCCCTCGCCCCGCAGCGCGGCGACGCTCTCCGCGGTCCGCGCGGTTCCGCTCGCCTCGATCCAAGGCTCGCGCTGAATGAGGCGCCGGGCGCAATAGCCGAGGCCGAAGAAGAAGACTTCTATGCGGGCACGGGCTCCTATATTGGCGAGTGTCTCACCCTCTTCTCCCTCAGGGAGAAGGTGTCGGGCGAAGCCCGACGGATGAGGGTTGGCCGGCGGCGATTGCTGGACGCCATCGTGAAGGGCGATTTCGCTCCCGCCCTCATCCGACCGGCTTCGCCGGCCACCTTCTCCCGGGGGAGAAGGGATGGCGCCGCTACTTCTTCTTCGGCATGTAGAGGTCGGTCAGCGTGCCGGCGAAGGCTTCGGCCGACATGGCGAAGGTTTCCGAGAGCGTCGGGTGGGGATGGATGGTGAGGCCGATGTCTTCGGCTTCGGCGCCCATCTCGATCGCCAGCGCCGCCTCGGCAGATGAGGTCGCCAGCGTTCGGCCCGACGATGCCGCAGCCGATGAGACGCTGGGTCTCTTCATCCCACAGGGTCTTGGTCAGGCCCTCGTCGCGGCCGAGCGACAGAGAGCGACCGCTCGCCGCCCAGGGGAAGACGGCCTTGCCGTATTTGATCCCTTTCGCCTTGGCTTCCGTCTCCGTCAGGCCCGCCCAGGCGACTTCCGGATCTGTGTAAGCGACCGAGGGTATCGCCTTGGCGTCAAACGAGGATTTGTGTCCGCTGGCGACTTCCGCCGCGACCTTGGCCTCATGCGTCGCCTTGTGCGCCAGCATGGGTTGGCCGACGATGTCGCCGATCGCGAAGATGTGCGGCACGTTGGTGCGCATCTGGCGGTCGACGGCGATATAGCCGCGCTCGTCGACGGCGACGCCCGCTGCGGCCGCTCCGATGCGCGCGCCGTTGGGGCGCCGCCCAACGGAAACCAGGATCGCGTCGAAGGTCTCGGTCTTCGCGCCGTCGGGGCCTTCGTAACTGACCTTGAGCCCATCCGGCTCCGCCTTGACGGCGGTCACCTTCGTCTTCAGCAGGATCTTCTCGTAGAGCTTGCCGATGCGCTTCGCGAGCGGAGCCACGATGTCCGGGTCGGCCCCCGGCATCAGCTGGTCCATCATCTCGATCACGGTGATGCCGGCGCCGAGCGCATGATAGACGGTCGCCATCTCAAGCCCGATGATGCCTCCGCCGAGGACCAACATCCGCTTGGGGATGAAACTGATCTCAAGCGCCGCCGTCGAATCCCAGATGCGCGGGTCGGCGGGTATGAATCCCGGCGCAGCCGGCTCGGAGCCGGCGGCAATGATCGCCCGATTGAAGCGGACGACCCGCGCGCCCTCCGCCGTTTCGACGCGCAGGGTGTTGGCCGAGGTGAACTGGCCCTCCCCGGTCAATGTCTTGACCTTGCGCTGCTTCGCGAGGCTGGTGAGGCCGCCCGTCAGTTTCTTGACCACGCCGTCCTTCCAGCCGCGAATGGCCGCAGGGTCGAATGTCGGCTCGCCGAAGCTCACGCCGTGCGAACCCATCGCCTTGGCGTCGTCGATGACCTTGGCGACGTGCAGCAAAGCCTTGGACGGGATGCAGCCGACGTTCAGACAAACGCCGCCGAGAGTCGGTCGCGCGTCGACCAGAACGACGTTCTGCCCCAGATCGGCGGCGCGGAAGGCGGCGGTGTAGCCGCCGGGACCGGCGCCCAAAACCAGAATTTCGGCCTCGAAGTCGGCCTTCCCTCCTGGGTCGGCAGCCGGTTTTGGGGGCGGCGCAGCAGGCGCGGCAGCCTTTGGAGCCGGCTCCTGGATTTCGACGCCGCCGCCTTGGGCGTTGGCCGTCGCGGCCGTCTTTGGCGCGGGCGCCGGCTTCGTCTCTCCCCGGCCGAATAGGTCGCGAGCAGGTCGCCCTGGCTAATCTTGTCGCCAACCTTGACGCGAATCTCGCCGATCACGCCATCTTCCGGCGCTGGCACGTCCATCGTCGCCTTGTCGCTTTCGAGCGTCAGGATCGTCTCGTCCTTGCGGACGCTCTGCCCAGGCGCGACGAGGATTTCGATGATCGGCACATCCTTGAAGTCGCCGATGTCGGGGAGTCGGATTTCGTTCGCCATGCCTGTCTCTCTATCGGACCGCGGTCATAAGATAATGCGCCGCATGTCCTCCAAGAGGCCCGCGAGATGGCGCATGAAGCGAGCGCCGGCAGCGCCGTCGATCACCCTGTGATCGTAAGATAGGCATAGCGGCAGCATGAGACGCGGTTGGAAGGCCGTTCCATCCCAAACCGGAGCCATTTTCGACCGCACGACGCCAAGAATCGCGACTTCGGGCGCATTGACGATCGGGGTGAACGCGGTGCCCCCGATGCCGCCCAGCGAAGAGATGGTGAAGGTCGCGCCCTGCATCTCGGTCGGCGCGAGCTTGCCGGCGCGCGCTTTTTCCGAGAGAGCGCCAAGCTCGCGGGAAAGGTCGATCACGCCTTTCTGGTCGACATCCTTGATGACCGCGACCACGAGGCCGTCGGGCGTGTCGACGGCGACGCCGATGTTCCAATAGCGACGCAAAATCAATGAGTCGCCGCCGGGACTGAGCGCGGCGTTGAAAGTCGGGAACGCCTTCAGAGACGCAACCGCAGCCCGCATGAGGAGCGGCAGCAACGACACGCGGTAAGGCTTTGATTTGTCCTTCTTCGCGTCCTCGTCGAGAGCCTTTCGGAAGGCGTCGAGATCGGTGATGTCCGCTTCGTCAGTGTGCGTGACATGCGGGATGTTGACCCAGGAGGCGTGCAGCCGCGGGCCCGAAATCTTCTTGATGCGCGAGAGCGGGACAGTCTCGATTGGCCCGAATTTGGCGAAGTCGACCTGCGGGACCGACGGGCAAGCCGCGCCCCCGCCCGCAGGCGCCGCGGCGCCTTTGGCCAGCGCGGCCTTCACGTCCTCCCGGGTGATCCGGCCCTTGTCGCCCGTCCCCTTGATCAGATTGAGGTCGAGACCAAGCTCGCGGCCGAGCCGGCGCACCGCGGGACCGGCATGGACCCCGGAAAAATCGGCGCCAGCAGCGCCCGCAACAGCTTTGGCAGGCCTCGGCGGAAGATCAGTGGGCGCGACGGGGTCAGTGTCGGGCGCTTCAGCGGCGTCCTCCTCTTCCTTCGCGTCGGCCTCGTCGTCCTGGTCCGAAGAGACAGCCGGCGGCCGGACCGCCGGCGTCGAGCCGCCCGATCAGCGAACCCATCGCAACCTTGTCGCCAACCTTGACGACAATCTCCACAATCTTGCCGGCCGCCGGCGACGGCACGTCCATGGTCGCTTTGTCGGATTCGAGCGACACGAGCGGCTGCTCCGCCTCGACCATGTCGCCCACCTTCACGAGAATCTCGATGATCGGCACGTCCTTGAAGTCGCCGATATCGGGAATGGTGATGTCGATCGGCGCAGTCTTGGAGGGCGCTTTCGAGGCGGAAGACTTCGCCGGGTCCGGCGCCCTTGGAGGGCGCGGCCGCGGCCGCCTTTGCGGGGACCGCTTCTGTTTTCTCAGGAGCGGCTGCCTTGCCGGGCGCGGCGGACCCCTGGGCCGTCTTGCCGTCCGCAGATTCGACGCGCGCGATCAGCGTACCCATCGACACTTTGTCGCCGACGTTGGCCAGGATCTCGGCGACGGTCGCCTTCTACCGGAGAGGGCACGTCCATCGCCGCCTTGTCGGATTCGAGCGTGATCAGCGATTGATCCATCTTGACGACGTCGCCCGGCTTCACCAGCACCTCGATGACCGGCACGTCCTTGAAGTCGCCGATATCGGGAACCTTCACGTCGATTTTCGCCACCGGCGCTCTCCTCAGCGAACAGATTTATCCAGGCGGCCGATTCAGGTTCGCGCCGGGTTCGGCCCTTCCGGATCGATGCCGTATTTGGCGATCGCCTCGGCCACGCGCCGGGTCGGCAGCAATTGCTGCTCGGCCAGCGCCTTCAAACTGGCGACCGCCACGTGATAGCGGTCAACTTCGAAGAACGAGCGCAGCCGACGGCGATAGTCCGAGCGCCCGAACCCGTCCGTTCCGAGCACCTTGTAATCTGACGGCACATAGGCCCGAATTCCGTCCGCGACCGCCTTCATATAATCGGTCGATGCGATGACGGGCCCCTTCCCGCTCGACAAAGCGCGGGTGATGTACGGCACCTTCGCGTCGGCTTCAGGATGCAGCAGATTCCAGCGCTCGACATCGAGGCCGTCTCGACGCAGTTCGGTGAAGCTGGTGACGCTCCACACCTCGCTGCTGACGCCGTGCTCGCTGGCAAGCATGTCGGCCGCCGCTTCGACCTCGCGCAGGATCGCGCCGGCTCCAAGGAGACGGACGGTGAGGCCGGGCTGATCGGCCTTCACCTCGCGCAGCTTGTAGGCGCCCTTGAGGATGCCCTCTTCCGCCCCTTCCGGCATCGCCGGATGGGCGTAATTCTCGTTCAAGGTCGTGATGTAATAGAAGACGTCGTCCTGATCGACGAGCATGCGGTTCAGGCCGGCGTGAATGATCACCGCCACTTCGTAGGCGTAAGTCGGATCGTAGGTCACGCAATTGGGGATGGTCGAGGCTAGAACATGGCTGTGGCCGTCCTCGTGCTGCAGACCTTCGCCATTCAGGGTGGTGCGTCCGGAGGTGCCCCCAATCAGGAAGCCGCGCGTCCGCATGTCGCCCGCGGCCCAGGCGAGATCGCCCACGCGCTGGAACCCGAACATCGAATAGTAGATGTAGAAGGGGATCATCGGCACATTGGAGGTCGAATATGATGTGCCCGCGGCGATGAACGAGGCCATCGCGCCCGGCTCGTTGATGCCCTCCTGAAGGATCTGGCCTTTCGGATCCTCCCGGTAATACATGAGCTGGTCGGCGTCCTGCGGCCGATAAAGCTGGCCGACCTGGCTGAAAATCCCTACCTGCCGAAACAGGCCTTCCATACCGAAGGTGCGGCTCTCGTCGGGAACGATCGGGACTACGTGAGGTCCGAGGTTCTTGTCGCGCAAGAGCGCCGTCAGCATCCGGACGAACGCCATTGTGGTCGAGATTTCACGCCCCTCGGCTGTCGCCTTCAGAAGCGCGTCGAAGGTGGAAAGCGGTGGAACGACCAGCGATTCGCTCTTCTGCCGACGTGACGGCAGATAGCCGCCGAGCGCTGAGCGCCGCTCGCGCAGATAGCGCATCTCCTCGCTGTCGTCGGCAAAGCGCAGGAACGGGATTTTGTCGAGTTCTTCGTCAGAAATGGGGATCTGGAACCGGTCGCGGAATGCCTTCAGCGAGTCGTGTCCCAGTTTCTTGGCCTGGTGGGCGATCATCTGCCCTTCGCCGGCCGCGCCCATTCCGTAACCTTTAACCGTTTTCGCGAGAATGACGGTTGGCTGTCCCTTGTGATCGACCGCCGCCTTATAGGCAGCGTAGACCTTGACGGGATCGTGCCCTCCCCGCGTCAGCGCCCAGATTTCGGCGTCGGTCCAGTCCTCGACCATCGCCGCCGTCTCGGGATAGCGGCCGAAGAAATTCTTGCGGATATAGGCCCCGTCCTTCGACTTGAAGTCCTGGTATTCGCCGTCGACGCACTCATCCATGAGCTGCCGAAGCTTGCCTTCTGTGTCTTTGCCGAGCAGCGCGTCCCAGCCCGAACCCCACAGGCACTTGATGACGTTCCAGCCCGCGCCGCGGAAGTCGGCCTCCAGTTCCTGCACGATCTTGCCGTTGCCGCGCACCGGCCCGTCGAGCCGCTGGAGGTTGCAGTTGATGACGAAGATGAGGTTGTCGAGCTTCTCACGGCCAGCGAGCGAGATCGCGCCAAGCGATTCCGGCTCGTCCATCTCGCCATCGCCGCAGAACACCCAGACTTTGCGCGGCGCCGTGTCGGCAAGCCCGCGACCGTGCAAATAGCGCAGAAACCGGGCCTGATAGATTGCCATCAAGGGCCCGAGGCCCATCGATACGGTCGGAAATTGCCAGAAGTCCGGCATCAGCCAGGGATGAGGATAGGACGCCAGACCCTTGCCGCCGACTTCCTGGCGGAAGTTGACCAGTTGATCGTCGCTCAGGCGGCCCTCGAGGTAAGCCCGCGCATAGATGCCCGGCGAGCTGTGGCCCTGGAAATAGACGAGGTCGCCGCCGTGCGCCTCGTTGCAGGCATGCCAAAAATGCATGAAGCCGGTGTCGTAAAGGGTTGCCGCCGACTGGAAGCTCGCAATGTGGCCGCCGAGTTCGGAGGATTCCTTGTTCGCCTTGACGACCATCGCCGCGGCGTTCCAACGGACATAGCGGCGAATACGCTGCTCGAGCTTGCGGTCGCCTGGATGCGATGGCTCGCCTTCCGGCGAAATGGTGTTGACGTAGGCGGTATTGGCGGCGAACGGCAGCTTCGCGCCCATGCGCCGAGCGGATGTGACCACCGCGCCCAGGATATCGTCGACCTTGCCGATTCCCTCGAAAGCTTCAACGGAATCGAGCGCGTCCAACCACTCGTCGGTCTCGTCGGACTGGTCCTTGACCCTGTCGTCCATCGAACCGACCTCCCTCTCACTCATGCAAAGTCGTAAGCGAGCTTGGCGCTGTCTTCTCACGCGTCCAGCGAATTGGCAATCGCGGCAGACCGCGCCGCTGCCATGTCAATTCTGCATGGAGCCGTAACGCATTAGCCGGGGCTCTGAAGACTCGATATAGTCATCCCGCGCACGTCGGAGCGGGACTTTGATGCGCAGAGGGAGCGGTATTTGGCCGGCGTAACGACCCATATCCTTGACGTGACAATCGGACAGCCAGCCGAAGGCGTGCGGGTAGAGCTTTACGAGGTGGGAAGCGGGTCCGAGCGCACGCTCATCGCCGATGTCGTGACCAACGCCGACGGCCGCACTGACGAGCCGCTGATAAGCGCCGGGCAAGCGCGCGCCGGGCGGTTCGAGCTTATTTTCCACGCCGGGGACTATTTTCGCCGTCGGCGCACAGAATTGGCCGACCCGCCGTTCCTGGACATTATCCCCATACGCTTCGGCGTCGCCAACCGCCAAGCGCATTACCACGTGCCCCTGCTCGTCTCGCCGTGGAGCTATTCGACTTATCGCGGAAGCTGACGAGGCGCCCCCGCGGGAAGCGCCTCGGATTGTCGACAGATCAGTGGAAAAGCGGGCAGACGGCGATGTAGCCGAAATGCGATTGGCTCGTATTAAAGTCGTGGATCAGGTCGCAGTTCGTCGTTTTGGCGGGCTCGACCGCCTTGGCGGTGTATCCACGCAGGCTGTTGTACTGCTGCATATAGAGCGTCTGAGTGTGCAGGTCCCCTGGGTTTCCCGCCACTTGCGCGAGGGCTGGCGTCATAGACAGGAAGCCTAGGAGTGCGCCCCCTGACAGGGCGCGGAAGTCTGGGCGTTTCATGGTGTCTTCTCCGATGCTCGAACCGGAAGACGAACGCTCCCTACGTTGGAGGCTTGCGCGCAACGTCGGAAACGAGAAGGGTGTCATGGCGCCGGAGCGACTGAGGCCTTTCGGTCTTTGCTCGGCATCTTGAGCGCTCTCGCCTCCCGCAGACTAGACCGTCTAGTCTCAACCAACAAATAGCCATGTCCGCGCCGCTTTCAATGCGGAACTAGACCGTCCAGTCTTTTGTCTAGGGTATGGCGGGGTCAAAAGTGCGTGATAGGCTCTAGCATGCCGTGTCTCGATCAATCGCCGGGTCCCGAATAATGGGCGATAAGGCTCAGCTGATCATCTGCGCCGCCCGCGACGCGTTCCTCGAAAAAGGCTACGATGGCGTCACCATGGACGAGGTGGCGAGCCGCGCCGGCGTCGCCAAGCAGACGGTCTATGCCCGCTACGCCAGCAAAGACGCTCTGTTCCTCGCGGTTGTCGAAAGCCTTCAGGGCAGGATGCTTTCGGCGATCTCGGCGGCGGAATCCCTGCCGATACGCGATCGGCTGCAACAGATCGCGCGCGAACTTCTCGATCTGGTGCTGGACCCTTCGAGTCTGTCACTCTCCCGGATCGCGTTGGGCGCTTCGTATCGTTTTCCGACCTTGGGGCATTCTATTTATGGCGCTAGAATCAATAAACTACATCAAATTATTGCAGACATACTTGAACAAGCTACGAAGGACGGTCGCCTGGCCGTCAACAATCCAACGATCGCGGCAGAGCAGTTCCTCGCTCTGGTGAGAGGCGAACTCCACCTTCATTGCCTGTACGACCCAAGTTTCCGGCCGTCGCGCGTCAAGATCGAACGGCAGATCGACGCCGGCATCGATTGCTTCATGGCCCGATATGGCGGGCCCGCAAGGTCTTTGTAAACTTAAGCGGCCCGTCTCAATAAAATTAAGACGGCGGGTCAAAACCCACGGTTCGCGATCGCTTTTTTTGCACTGCACTCTTGAATAAGCCTGCTCACTATATTATAAGCATGCTTATGTTATCTCTTGCTCACAAATGGACCGTTTCCCCCGCCCGCGAGCTGGGTTTTGCGCTCCATGACGTCGCTCGGCTGCTCAGGACCTATTCCGACCAGCGTGCGCGCGAACTCGGCACCACCCGCGCGCAATGGGCGGTGCTGTCGCGCCTGCAGCGCTGCGAGGGAACCAAGCAGAACGAACTCGCCGAGGCGCTCGACCTCGCGCCGATCACGCTTGGGCGGCTGATCGACAAACTGACCGCCGCCGGCCTCGTCGAGCGTCGCGACGATGCGACCGACCGCCGCGCCAATCGTCTCTATCTCACCGAAAAAGCCGCCCCCGCGTTGAGGGATCTCGGCGCGCTCGCCGAAGACCTGATGGGGCGCGCGCTGGCCGGCATCGACCAATCGACCGTCAACGCCATGCACGACGGCCTCATGGCCGTGAAGGCCAACATCAAAAACGAATTGATTGCCGGAGCCGATTCAAAGTGACTCAACCGAAAACCGCTTCAGGGCGCGATCCCGCTCAGGATGACGCCGCGACGGCACGCCGCAGCCCCTTCCGTTCACGCCGCCCAAATCCAGCCTGCCGCAGGCCGGGCGTGAATCCGCCGCGGCTCCACCTTCCTCGTCGCCGTCGTCACCAACGCAGCCAATTCAGTTCACCCCGGCGCGAACGCCCGCGCCAAGCCCGCAAGCGCCGCCGGCTGCGCCCGCAGCGCCGCCACCTGCCGCGGCAGACGCCGATCGTCGTCAAGCAGAAGCGCGGGACCGGACGCTTCGTCATGCTCGTCGTCATCCCGCTCGTCGCGCTCGCGCTCGGCTTCGGCTGGTGGCTGAGCAGCGGCCGCTATGTCTCGACCGACAACGCCTATGTCGGCGCGAACAAGTCGCTCATCGCGCCGCAGGTCACCGGCGCGATCGCCGCCGTGCATGTCGTCGAGGGGCAGAAGGTCAAGGTCGGCGATCCGCTGTTCGACATCGATTCCAAGCCCTATGACATCGCCCTCGCCCTCGCGAAGGGCAAGCTCGAAGCGGCGAAGGTCGAGTTCGCCAACCTGCAGTCCGGATTTTCCAGCAACGTCGACCAGATCAAGATGGGCGAGGACGCGGTGAAGGTCCGTCAGGCCGACTTCGACCGCAAGAACGACCTCGCTATTTCGCGCTCAGGCACGGCCGCCGATCGCGACACGTCGATGGCCAATCTCATTCAGGCGAAGCAGATCCTCGAATTCGTCAAATGGCAGCAGGCGACGGTCAAAGTGAAGCTCGGCGGCGGACCCGCGACGACTATCGACCAGTTCCCCGACTACATGCAGGCCAAAGCCGCGGTCGATGACGCGGAGCGTAACCTGCGCAACACCAAGGTGCTTGCGCCGATCGACGGCGTCGCGACGCAGGTGCCCGAGATCGAGCTCGGACGCGTGTCGGCGGCTGGACAGCCGATTTTCGCGATTGTCGCGGATACTGGCCTCTGGGTCGACGCCAATCCGAAGGAATCGGACCTGACCTATGTCCATGTCGGCCTGCCCGCCACGGTCAGCGTCGACACGTTTCCGGACAAGGAATGGAAAGGGACGATCTGCTCGATCGCGCCCGGCACCGGCGCTCAATTCGCCATCCTGCCGCCGCAGAACGCCAGCGGCAACTGGGTCAAGGTCGTCCAGCGCGTGCCGCTTCGCTTCTGCTTTGACCCGAAGGACGACACGACGGGCCTGCGAGCCGGGCATGAGCACCTATCTGACCGTCGACACCGGACGGGTGCGAACCCTCGCCGGCACGCTCGAAGGGCTCAAGAAGTGGGTGGTCGGCTATGTCGACACCCTCCTGGGAGCGCGGACCGCCGTCATCCGATGAACGCGCAAGCGCCCGCTCCGCCGCTCTACGAGACGATCTCGCCGACGCTCAAGTGGCTGCTCACCGTCTGCATCATGATGGCGACCATCATGCAGGCGCTCGACACGACGATCGCCAATGTCGCCCTGCCCTATATGCAGGGGTCGCTGGCGACGACGCAGGATCAGATCAACTGGGTGCTGACGTCCTACATCGTCGCCGCCGCGATCATGACCTCGCCGCTCGGCTGGATGGCGACGCGCTTCGGCCGCAAGAAGCTGTTCATCGTCTGCACGGCTGGATTCACCGTCGCCTCGATGCTGTGCGGCGTCGCGCTCTCGATCGAGCAGATGGTCGCCTACCGGCTGTTGCAGGGCGTGTTCGGCGCGGCGCTCGTGCCCTTGAGCCAGGCGGTGATGCTCGACATTTTCCCGCCCGCCAAGCGCGGCTCGGCGATGGCGATCTGGGGCATGGGCGTCATGCTCGGCCCGATCATGGGTCCGACGCTCGGCGGCTGGCTCACCGACTCGTATTCGTGGCGCTGGGTGTTCTTCGTCAATCTGCCGTTCGGCATCCTGACCACCGTGGGCCTCTGGGTCTTCATGAGCGAAACGCCGACGCGGCGCGACGTGCCCTTCTCCTGGTTCGGCTTCCTGAGCCTGTCGCTCGGCATCGGCTCATTGCAGATGATGCTCGACCGCGGCGAACAGCTCGGCTGGTTCGAGTCGACCGAGATCTGGATCGAATTGGTCCTCGCGATCATCGGGTTCTATTTCTTTCTCGCCGACTGCCTGACGTCCGCACGGCCGTTCATCAGCGTCCGCATCTTCAAGGACTGGAACTTCTCGATCGCGCTCGTCTTCATGTTCCTGGTCGGCATCATGCTGCTGGCGAGCATGGCGCTGGTGACGCCGTTCATTCAGAACCTGCTCAACTATCCGGTGTTCTCGAGCGGCGTTCTGCTCGGCACGCGCGGGATCGGCACATTCGTGGGCATGTTCCTGGTCGGCAGACTGAGCGGCAGGGTCGACAATCGGATCATGATCCTCATCGGCCTCGTGCTCTCGTCTTCGTCGCTCTGGCTCATGGTCGGTTGGAACCTCGACGTTTCAGCCCGGACGATCACGATCAATTCGGTCGCCCAAGGGTTGGGCCTTGGCTTCATCTTCGTGCCTCTCAACACGATCGCCTTCGCGAGCCTGCCGGGTGAATTGCGCACCGAGGGCGCGGCGCTCTGGACGCTGATCCGCAACATCGGCTCGTCGGTCGGCATCTCCGTCGTCATCGCGCGCCTGACCAGCATGACGACCATGTTCCACAGCCAGCTCGTCGAGCACGCGACGCCGTTCAACGACGCGCTGCAGAATGCCGAATGCATCGATGATCTGGGGACACGGCCTCCCCAGCATGGCGATGCTCTGAAGGGATCATCACCCAGCAGGCGGCGATGATGGCCTATTCCAACAGCTTCCTGTTCATGACCTTCGTGCGCGCTCTGCGCCTTCCCGCTGCTTGCGCTCATCCGCTCGCAGCAAAGTCTGCGGCGCCGCGTTTCGCGCGAAGAGGCGAGCGGCGCGATCGCGGTGATGGACTGACGTGGCGTGTTAGGCGGCGGGACCATCAGCTCCAATCCGGGCCCGACCTGGCGCGCAGTTTGAAATCGCCGCAATGACCAAACCGTTACGCCGGGCTCGCGATCTCAAGCACCAAGTCCGCGAGCCGTTCAGCAGCGTCCGGAGCGCCGATCGATTTCGCCGCGCCCGCTGCGGCCTCGAGCTTCGCCGGCGCGGCAAGGGCCTCGCGTAAGATTGCCGCCAACCGTCCGGGCGTGAACTCGTTCTGCGGCACAACGGTCGCGCCGCCCGCCTTCGCGAGCGCCGCTGCATTCGCCGCCTGATCCTGATCGAGCGCATGCGGAAACGGCACGAGGACGGAAGCGCGCCCGATAACCGCGAGTTCGGATACGGTGGAAGCGCCGGCGCGGCCGATGATGAGATGCGCGGCGGCGATCCGAGCCGGCAAATCGGCGAAGAACTCCGCGATCTCGACCGGAAAGTTCATTCGCGCGCAAGCCGCAGCCACGCGCGCGCTGTCCTCGCCGCGCGCCTGTTGCGTCAGGCGAATCGAGTGGCGCTCGTCCGGGCTCAGCAGCGCGAGCGCCGCAGGCACGATATCGGCCATGACGCGGGCTCCTTGCGAGCCGCCGGTCACCAAAAGATTCAAACGCCGTCCGACACGTTCGGGATAGGGGATCGCGGCGGCGGCGATCACAGATGGCCGAACCGGGTTGCCAGTCACGCGGGTCTTGGTCTGATCGACACCCTTCAGGCCCGGGAAACCACAGGCGACGAAGCTGACGCGCGGGCTCAGAAAACGATTGGCCCGCCCCATGACTGCGTTCTGCTCGTGCAGGACGGTCGGAATTCTGAGCAGCCAAGCGGCGAGAAGCGGCGGTACAGTCGGATAGCCGCCGAAGCCGACCACTGCGCGCGGTTTAATGCGGCTCGAGCTTGACGGCAGCGGCGGCGAGGCCAGCGCCCAAGGTTAGCGAAGCGCGCGCTTTGGCGAGCGCGCCGGCTTCCGTCGTTGTGGCGGCGGGAAAGGCGTGAATCGCGCGGGCGGGAAAATCCCCCCCGAATTTGAGCGCCCGGCTGTCCGTCGCCAGTTCGACTTCGGCGCCGCGCTTCGCGAGCGCCGCAGCCAGCGCCGCTGCGGGGAACAGGTGTCCGCCAGTGCCGCCCGCCGCAAGCAGAATTGGGCGCGTCGAACTCATCCCTCCATCGCCGCGGGATGCTCGAGATCAGCAGCCGGGCGCTTACGGGTCAGCGCGATCAGGAAGCCCATGCCGAGACCCAGCGCGAGCAGCGACGACCCGCCGTAGGAGATGAATGGCAAGGTCATCCCCTTGGCCGGCATGGCCCGCAGGTTGACCGCCATGTTGATCCAGCTCTGCACCCCAAACATGACCGTGAGCCCTGCGGCCGCGAGTCGGCAAAACGGATCGGGGTTGCGGGCCGCCAGAACGAGGGCGCGCAGGACGATGAAGGCGAAAAAGGCGATCAAAACCATGCACGCGATCATGCCGAATTCCTCGCCGGTCACAGCGAAAACGAAGTCGGTGTGGGCGTCGGGCAGAATTCGTTTGTAGACGCCCTCGCCCGGGCCGCGCCCCAGCCAGCCGCCCGAGAGAATGCTCTGCAAGGCGGTGTCGACCTGAAAGGTGTCGACCATGCCGCCGGTCGAATCGGGATCGAGAAACCGCAACACGCGCTCATGCACGTGCGGCGACAGTTTGAAAACGGCAAACCCGCCCGCCATGCCCATTCCGCCCACGGCGACCACCCAGAACCAGTGCAGGCCTGCGAGAAAGAAGAGCGCCGTCCAGACGACCGCAACCAGCATCGTCTGACCGAAGTCTGGCTGGAGGATCAGCGGCACAATGGTGATGGGCAGCAGCAGAAACGACAGGAGTTTCGCCGGGATGGCGGTCGCGCCAGTCCGCCCGCCCTCGGTGAAGGCCCACGCGGCGAGCACGACGAACGCCGGCTTGATGAACTCCGAGGGTTGCAGCCCGAAGATCCAGCGCCTCGCTCCTTTCACCTCCGCGCCGAACATCAGCGCGAGAATGATAAGGGCGAGCGACACGACGAAGGTAAGCAACGCGGCGCGTCGCACATGCCGCGGCGAGAGAAAGGAGGTCGCAATCATCAGCGCCGCCGTCGGGATCAGCATCAAGGCCTGACGGTTGACGAAGTGGAAGGTCGAAAGATTGAGCCGTTCCGCGACGGCCGGACTGGCCGCGAGCGCCATCACAAGGCCGATCACCATCAGCGCGCCGAACGACCCGAGCAGCCACCGGTCGGCGGTGCGCATCCAATCGGCGACGGGGCCGCGTTCCACTCTCGAAACCATGAGCTCTATCTCCCCCTATGCGCGCACGGTCGCGGCGCGTCGCTCAAGCCATTTGGCGACGTCCGCCCGGAAAGCGTCGCCGCGCGCCTCGAAATTCGCTGAACTGATCGAACGACGCGCAGGCCGGCGAAAGCAGGACAGCAGGCTCGCTAGCCGCAGATTGCGCCGCGTCATCAGCCGCCGCCTCGATAGCCGCGCTCAGAGTTCCGTAGCGTTCGAAGGGAACTGCGCCAGCGAGCGTGCGCGCAAATTCATCGCTCGCCTCGCCGATCAGATAGGCCTTGGCGACGCGCGGAAAGAACGGCCGAAGCGGCTCTACTGCCCCCTGCTTTCGGCTTGCCGCCGAGAATCCAATGAATGTCGTGAAACGACAGGAGCGCCTTCTCGGCGGCGTCGGCGTTCGTCGCCTTCGAGTCGTTGATGAACAGCACCCGGCCAAGCCGCGCCCACCTCTTCCATGCGATGCGCGAGCCCAGGAAAGGTCTCGAAGGCGCGCGCGATGCGATCGCGCTCAACGCCAAGCGCCCTCGCGGCGGCGTAGGCGAAGGCCGCATTCTGTCCGTTATGGGCGCCGCGAAGCGCCCGCGCGCCCGAAAGATCGGCCGCAGGCGCGGCTTCACCTCGCGCCATCACACGATGCTCGCTGACCCAGACGTCGGCGAGCGGAGATTCCGTTCCCGAAACGGCAAGGGCGCGTGGCGCGACGGCGCGCGCTTTCAGTCGCGCAAAGATGGCGCGGGAAGGCTCATCGTCGACCCCGACCAGCGCAATCTCGGCCTGTGCGACGAGTCGCTCCTTGATCGCGGCGTAGCGGGCGAGATCGCCGTGCCGGTCGAGATGATCAGGCGTGATGTTGATCAGGAGTCCAACGCTGGGGCTAAGCGAGGGCGAAAGATCGATCTGATAGGACGAACACTCGACGACATGGACCAACCCGGCCGCGGGAGGCGGCAGATCGAGGACCGGCACGCCGATGTTGCCGCCCATCGCAACTTCGCGGCCGGCTTCCTTGAGCACATGGGCGATCAGAGCCGTGGTCGTCGATTTGCCGTTGGTGCCGGTGATCGCGACGAAAGGCGCGTCCGGAGCTCGGACGCCACGCTCGCGCACGAAGAGCTCGACATCGCCAATGATTGGAACGCCGGCCGCGTCTGCAAGATTGACTGTCCAATGCGGGACCGGATGGGTCAGCGGCACACCGGGCGCGAGCACAAACACCCGGAAATCGCGCCAATCGGCTTGAGCGAGATCGACGAGGGCAATGCCCGCGGCTGTTGCGCGCTCGCGAGCGGCCAGGCTGTCGTCCCAGGCTGCGACCTCGGCGCCGCCTGCGACAAGCGCCCGCGCCGTGGACAGTCCTGAGCCGCCGAGGCCGAAGAGGGCGACGCTCTGTCCGCGCAGGGTCTCGACCGGCGTCATCGTCACCTCAGCTTCAGCGAGGCGAGGCCGATCATCGCGAGCACGAAGGCGATGATCCAGAAGCGCATGACGATCTGCGGCTCCGACCAGCCGAGCTGCTCGAAATGATGGTGAATGGGCGCCATGCGGAACACGCGCCGGCCGGTGAGCTTGAACGACACCACCTGCACGACGACCGACGCGGCCTCCATCACGAACAGGCCGCCGATCACCGCCAGCACGACCTCGTGCTTGATCGCGACCGCCGTCGCGCCAAGCAGGCCGCCCAGCGCCAGCGATCCTGTGTCGCCCATGAAGATCTGGGCTGGGGGCGCGTTGAACCACAGGAATCCGACGCCTGCGCCAATCAACGCGCCGCGAGACCACCATGAGGTCGCCGGCAAAAGGCACGTGATTGATCAGCAGGTAGTGCGAGTAGACGTAATTGCCGGCGATATAGGCGATGATACCGAGCGTCGCCGCGGCGATCATCACCGGCACGATCGCGAGTCCGTCAAGTCCGTCGGTCAGGTTGACCGCATTGCCGAAAGCCACAATGACGAACGGACCGAACAGCAGGAACGCCCAGCCGAAATCGAACACGAAGCCGCTTACGAACGGCACCGCAAGCTCAGTCGCGCCGTTGGCGCCAACCCGCATCAGCGCGTAACAGGCGAGCGCGGCGATGACATACTCGCCGAAGAGGCGCGCGCTGCCCGAAAAGCCGTGGTCCGACTGTTTCGTCACTTTCAGATAGTCGTCGTAGAAGCCGATCACGGCGAAGCCCGCGGTGACGAACAGCACGATCCACACGTAAGGGCTTTCGAGATTGGCCCACAGCAGCGCCGAGACAAAAAGGCCAAACAGGATCATCAGGCCGCCCATGGTCGGCGTGCCCTTCTTGGTGAGGAGATGGGAGGCGGGTCCGTCGGCGCGGATCGGCTGGCCCTTGCCCTGTTTCAGACGCAGCGCAGAGATGATTGTCGGGCCAAAGAAAAAGACGAGGAACAGCCCAGTCGCCGCAGCGCCAAGCGTCCGGAAGGTGAGATATCGGAAGAGGTGAAAGGCGCCCGGGAGTTCCGCCAGCCAGGTCAACATGTCCTAGCCTCCCGCGCCGTGAGCGAGGCGATCGCGAAGCGCAGCGACGAGCGGCCCCATGCGGCTGCCGTTGGAGCCTTTGACCATGGCGATGTCGCCGCCCCGTAAGGTCCGGGCGACTTCGTCCGTCAGGTCGCTTGACCGCTCGGTCCAAGCGGCGCGCATCGATGGCGGCGCCGCCTCGAAAAGGGCGCGGGTGAGCGGGCCCGCGCCGAACAAGAGATCCACGTTATTGGCGCTGAGGTCGGCGGCCAGTTCGGCGTGCATCGCCGCCGCCTTCGGCCCAAGCTCAAGCATGTCGCCGATCACCGCGATCCGGCGCCCTTTCGGTCCGGGCTTGGCCGCTGCAAGCAGCGCCAAGCGCTGCGCGCATCGAGGCGGGATTGGCGTTGTAGCTTTCGTCGATGATGATCGCCGGACCGTCGGACGTCGGCACCGAGAAGCGCTCGCCCCTGCCCTTCTGCGGCGAGAAGCGTCGAAGCGCAGCAGCGCATGCTTGCACGTCGGCGCCAAGCGCTTCAGACGCCAGGAGCGCGCCAAGCGCGTTCTCCGCCATGTGAACTCCAGGCGCCCCAAGCTGGAACGCCAATTCGCGCCCAAGAACGCGCGCCCGCACCCGCGAGCCCCCGTCGATCGCCTCCACTTCGAGAAGCCGAGCGTCGCACTCGGGCTCGCGGCCGAAGCTCCAAACCGTGGCGCCGTGCGCCGCCGCCGCACTCTTCAATCGCTCGAACTGCGGAGCGTCACGATTCAAGACCGCCGTTCCGTCGCGGCTCGAGGCCGAGAAAGATCTCGGCCTTCGCGTCGGCGATCGCTTCGATCGAGCCAAGATGCTCGACATGCACAGGGGCGATCGTCGTCACGAGCGCGACATGCGGCCTCGCCATGCGGGTGAGCGGCGTGATTTCGCCCGCGTGATTCATGCCCATCTCGAACACGCCGAAGCGGGCGTCAGCCGGCATACGCGCGAGCGTCAGCGGCACGCCCCAATGATTGTTGTAGGAAGCAGCCGAGGCGTGCGTTAAGCCGCAGGCCGGTCAGCATCGCGCGCAGCATTTCCTTGGCGGTGGTCTTGCCGACCGAGCCGGTCACCGCGACAATCTTCGCCTTCGAACGCGCGCGAGCCGCAACGCCCAGCCGCTCCATCGCCTTCAGGGTGTCCTCGACCGCGAACACCGGGCCGAGACCAGCAAGCTGCGGCGCGCGCGCGCGCGATACGACGGCGGCCGCCGCGCCGGCTTCAAAGGCGCGCGCCACGTGATCGTGACCGTCATGCGCGTCGCCCTTGATGGCGAAGAAAAGGTCGCCCGGCTCGAGCGTCCGGCTGTCGATCGAGACGCCGCCGACAGCCGCGCTCAGCGGCTTGCTTGTCGGTGAGCCGAGCGCTGCGCTCAGTTCGCCTTGGGTCCACAGCGCAGTCACAGCGCCTCCTTGAGCGCGGAGCGCGCCTCATCGGCGTCGGAGAACGGCAGCGTCTTGTCGCCGACGATCTGCCCCGTCTCGTGCCCCTTGCCGGCGATCAAAAGCGCATCGCCGTCGCGAAGCATCGCGACGCCTGCGCGAATGGCCGCCGCGCGGTCGCCGATCTCGATCGCCGAAGGCGCGCTGGCGAGGATCTGCGCGCGGATCGCCGCGGGATTCTCGGAGCGGGGATTGTCGTCGGTCACGATCGTCACATCGGCCAAGCGCGCGGCGATATCGCCCATGATCGGCCGCTTGCCCGGATCGCGGTCGCCGCCGCAACCGAACACCACAACCAGACGCCCGCGCACGAACGGGTGTAGCGCGGCAATCGCCTTTTCGAGCGCGTCGGGTTTATGCGCATAGTCGACGAACACGCTCGCGCCCCGGACGTCGCCGATGCGCTCGAGCCGACCCGGCGCGCCTTCAAGCGTTTGCAACGCTTCGAACACCGAATTCGCATCGCTGCCCGTGGCGATGCAAAGTCCCGCTGCGACCAGCGCGTTGGAGATCTGAAAGTCGCCGGCCAGCGGAAAGTTCACGCGAAAGCTTTGACCGCCGAACTGAAGAGCGAGCACCGAGGACAATCCGTCGCGCGCGGCCGAGTTCAGGCGGATCGTCTCGCCCTTCGCGCCGACCGTGACAACCTTCAGCCCGCGCGCCCGCGCCGCCGCGATCACCCGCGGAGCGATGGCGCTGTCAGCGTCGATGACCGCCGGGGCGCCATCCGGCAAGAGATCCTGGAACAGCCTGAGTTTCGCCGCGAGATAGTCCTCGACTGTGGCGTGATAATCCATGTGATCGCGCGTCAGATTGGTGAATGCGCCCGCGGCGAGGCGCACGCCGTCGAGTCGCTTCTGGTCAAGCCCGTGCGAGGACGCTTCGATCGCAAGGCTCGTGACGCCGCTCGAGGCAAGCCGATCGAGAAGCTCGTGCAGCGCGATCGGGTCCGGCGTCGTCAGCGATCCGTAAACGGTCAAGGGATGCGACACGACGCCGATCGTCCCGATCGAAGCGGATTCAGCGCCGCAGGCCCGCCAGATCTGGCGCACGAAGGCGGCGACCGAAGTCTTTCCGCTGGTGCCCGTCACCGCGACAATCGTTTCAGGCTGGCGCGGATAAAAGCGCGCCGCGGCATGCGCGAGCGAAGCGCGGGCGTCGGCGACGCGCACGAAGGCGGTGTTCGGAGTCTCGGCCCAGCGTTCGGCGACGATCGCCGCGGCGCCCTTCGCCACCGCTTCCCCGACGTGCTTCAGACCGTCATCCTTCGCGCCAGAAAGCGCAAAGAAAATGTCGCCCGGCGCGGTCTTTCGACTGTCGAACGCCAGCCCCGCGATCGCCCGCGAGGCAAGCGCGCGGTCGGCGTCCTTGAGCTCGAGGATGTCGCCCAACAATCTCATAAAGCGCGACTCACTCCTTGCCGGTCCTGTCGGCGTCGGCTCCATACCCCAGTCGGGCGATGATGGGGAACGGCTGAGTTGGCGCCTCCTTCATCGGCGGCACGCCCTCAAGCGGTTGGACCCGGCGAATCAGCGACCCAGCGACCCGCCCGGCGTTATAGGCGGCCGTATGGTATCCGTGATCCTCGGGCGTGGCCTGCGGATCGTCGTAGATGGTCAGATAAAGGTACTTCGGCTTGTCGGCCGGCGTGATCGCCATGAAGGTGTTGAAAACCCTGTTCTGCGCATAATGCCCGTGGATGATCTTGTCCGCGGTCCCCGTCTTGCCGCCGACGTAGTAGCCCGGAATGTTGGCGAAACTAGCGGACCCATGCGTTGCGTTGGAGCGCATCAGGTAGCGCATGGATTCGGAAGTCTGCTCGCTGATCACGCGATGGCTGACCTTCGCCGCCTCTTCCTCGGTGCGCGGCAGAAAGGTCGGCGTCATCATCTCGCCGCCGTTGGCAAGCGCGCACACCGCCATCACCGCCTGGATGGGGGCGACGTTGAGGCCCTGGCCGAAGGCGATGGTCATGGTGTTGAGAAGCGACCAGTGCCTGGGCACCAGCGGCTCGGCGCTCTCCGGCAATTCGGTGCGCAACCGGTCGAGTTGGCCCATCTTTCTCAAGAAGGCCTTATGGCCCTCAACGCCGACCATGAGCGCCAGCCGCGCGGCGCCGATGTTCGAGGAATGGGTGAACACCTCGGGCACTGACAACACGCGATGGGTGGCGTGAAAATCGTGAATCGTAAACCGCCCGTAGCGCAAGCTGTCGCGCGCGTCGACATGCGAGCCGAGATTGACCTTGCCGGATTCGAGCGCCATCGCGAGCGAAAGCGCCTTGAAGGTCGAGCCCATCTCGTAGACGCCGACATTGATGCGGTTGATCTTGGTTGGATCGCGCACATCGCCCGGGTCGTTGGGATCGAAGTCGGGCAGCGATTCGAGCGCAATCACTTCGCCGGTGTTGACATCGACGATCATGCCCGCCGCCGCCTTGGCGTGGAAGCGATCCAGTCCGTCGACCAGTTCGTCGCGCAGCGCATGCGTCGCCTTGAGATCGAGCGAAAGGCGGACCGGCTTCAGGCTTTCGGGATCGACCGTGAAGCCTGCGACGTGCGGATCGGTCAGGCTCTGCTGGTCGAGATATTTCTCCATGCCGGCGATGCCGACATTGTCCTTGTCGACAAACCCGATCACGTGGGCGCCAATCGGGCCGTTGGGATATATGCGCTTGTTCTCCGGCAGAAAGCCGACGCCGGGGAGGCCAAGGTGAAAGATCTCCGCCTGCTCCTTCGGCGTGATCTGCCGCTTGACCCAGATGAAGCCCTTTTTCGAATCCAACCGCTCGCGCAGCTGCTTGGCGTCGACGTCGGGAAGCACGGCGGTGATGAGTTCGACCGCCTCGTCAAGGTCGATGATGCGGTTCGGCTCGGCGAACACCGACATGGTCTTGACGTCGGTCGCAAGGATCGCGCCGTTCCGGTCCAATAAATCGGGCCTCGCGCCAGAGACGGCGCCGTCGGCCGCTGTCTTCAACGTCTGCGGTGGGTCATGCGAAAGGCCGAGCGCAAGCAGCTTCACGCCGATCCCCGCATAGGCCACGAATAGCCCGAGGGCTATGGTGCGGACACGTGCGCTCGAACGGTCGAGTCGGGTCGAAAGAAGCTCGCGCGCAAACGCCTTCAGCTTCGCCTTTCGTCCCGGAGCCGTCAGCGGAGGGCGCGCGCCCGACGGCTCCAGATCGACGCCGAAATCCCTTGGCAGATAGCGCCTGAGCAAAGCGATCGCAGCGTCAGCCAGAGTATCCAGGAGCTTGAGACGCGGCTTGGCGCGCGTCCTGGATGAAGGTGTCGAGCCTGTCGGGATCTCGGCCATGTCTCACCTCACTTGCGGAGTTGAGACGAGGGCGGTGACCGCCGGAGTGGAATTGTCAGCCGTGAAGCCGAGCGATTCGAGGGTACGCCCAATTGAGTCGGTTTTGGGCTGGGCGTCAGGCAGCTCGTTGACGGTCGCGATCTGGCTTAAAGTCAGCGGCTGCAGGCCAAGCTTCGAATCGGCGAGCGCCTGCACCCGATCCGGCCGGGCGAGATGCGCGTATTCGGCGCGCAGGAGATTGATCGCGTCCTTCTCCTTGTTGATGAGATGGCGCGTCTTAACGAGCTGCTCGGAGGCGTAAATCGTTCGATATTTGACGCCGTAGACGTAAGCCGCCGACCCGATCAGCGCGGCGATGGCAAATGCGTGCAGGATACGCCACATGTTTTATCATCTCCCCCGTCGCGCCGGCAGTTGAGCCAGCGCCTCGATTCTCTCGTCCCGTCCCCGCGGCGGCGCGCTCGTGCGCTCGGCGAAACGCAATTTGGCTGAGCGCGAACGCGGATTT
Source organism: uncultured Alphaproteobacteria bacterium (assembly GCA_963762335.1). Classification (GTDB taxonomy): domain Bacteria; phylum Pseudomonadota; class Alphaproteobacteria; order Rhizobiales; family Beijerinckiaceae; genus Roseiarcus. Next base: position 28,190 of record CAVXKU010000008.1, read on the forward strand.
GCGCGCGTCTCTTCTTCGCTCGCCTCGATCGGCTGGCCGCGCGGAACCGCGAATGTCGGCTCGGCCTCGATCGGCTCGCCGGGCAAGCGGCGCGACGCCACGCGTCCCCGGCCCGACCGGCCAGCGAGGAACTGCTTGACGATGCGGTCCTCGAGCGAATGGAACGTCACAACCGCGAGGCGGCCGCCCGGTTTGAGCAAGAGCTCCGCAGAGCAAAGGCCGCGCACCAGCTCGCCCAGTTCGTCGTTGACGGCGATGCGAAGCGCCTGAAAGGCGCGCGTCGCAGGATGGGTCAGCTCGCCGGGCCGCGCCGGCGCGACCCGCGCAATCATTCCGGCGAGCTCCAGCGTCGAGGTGAACGGCTTTGTCTCGCGGTCGGCGACGATGGCGCGCGCGATCCGACGCGAGGCGCGTTCTTCGCCAAAGTAAAACAGGATGTCGGCGATCGTCGTCTCGTCCTCTTCGCGCAGGATGTCGGCCGCCGAACGGCCGCTGTTCCCCATGCGCATATCGAGGGGCGCGTCGAAGCGCAGCGAAAACCCGCGCGCCGCCTCGTCGAGCTGCATCGACGAAACGCCGATGTCGAGCACGACGCCATCCGCCGTTTCAACGCCAAGACGCCTTGCGGCTACGTCGAGTTCGCCGAAGCGCGCTTCCACAAGCTCAAGCCGGCCGCCCGACGAAGCCTTCAGCGCTTCGCCGCCGCGAATGGCCGAGGGGTCACGATCGAGCGCGATGACCCGCACGCCGCGGTCAAGGAGCGCACGGGCATAGCCCCCGGCGCCGAACGTGCCGTCGACATAGACGCCGCCGACGCGAGGATCGAGAGCCTCCATGGCCTCCTTGAGCAACACGGGAACATGACCCGATTCCCCGGGCGCCGGACGGCTCACCCCGGCGTCTCCGGCGGCGCAAGCGCGTCGCGCTCCGCGCGCAAGCGTCGGACGCGTGCGCGCGCCTGTTCGAGATGGGCCTGAAAGCGCGTCGGCTCCCAGATCTGGAACTTGTGCCCCTGCCCGACAAACACCGCCTCCGAGCCGAGCTCCAACGCCGTCTTGAGCCGTTCCTCGAAGAACACCCGGCCCTCCGCGTCGAGGCGCAAGACCTCGCTCATCCCCAGAAGCGCTGTGGCGAAAGCGTCGCGAGATTGCGAATAGGGCGGCATCGTCTGCAGCAACGTGTCGATTTCGGCGATCAACGCATTGCCGCCGCAGTCGAGCGCTGGCGCATCGAGCGACGGATAGGCGTAAACGCCGACGAAGCCGTCCTTGGCCAGCACCTGACGGAACGAGGCCGGGATCGAGATTCGTCCCTTGGCGTCGAAGCGATGGGTGAAGTTCGAAAGAAATCGATCCACCGGGCGGCCCCTCGGCGCGCGAGCGTGTCCGCCCCAGGCGCCCTTCGGCGCTAGGCGACGGCGCGGGCGCGCAGTCGGTGAACGGGATGAGATGGGATAGCATGGGAAACCATGGGAATCAAGGGATTAGGGGCTCAAGGTTAATCTTCCGTTAGGATGGGGATGTCCGGCGAAAAACATTCTGCCGATCCCCAAAAATCAGGCACGGAAGGCAATTTCAGCTCTCAATTTGCCGGGCCACGTTCCCGCCACCGGCCTCAGCCGTCTTCGCCACGGGCGCCGCCTGAGGGGGCTTCCGGCCCCGATGGTTAACGAACTGTGATGGACGTCACGGTGTTTCGCCCGCCGGAGGCCTACAAGCGCTCTCACAGGAGCGGTTGCTGCGCATTCGACTTTAACAATTTGTTACTTGCGGCAACCGCACATAATGTCGTATTGTTCATGTAGAAAGCGGAAGGGGAAGACAGTGCTCTCTGTCATGCTTTTCTGGTGTGTCGGCTTCGCCGCCCTCGGGTGGCTGGTCTTTAAAATCGCCGAGCGGATGTGAAAAGACGAGCCAGCCGTCTCAATGCTGGCCGAACGAATGAATTCAAAGAGGACGTGTCGTGACTATCGTATTTGCAGGCGCCGCTGGCTGGATCATCCTTCTGCTCATGTGCGCCTATGCGAAAGGGCGCGACCGACGCGTTTAGCCCACTTGCGCGACGGCGAGGCTCCCCGCGGGGAGCGGCTTCAAAATCGCCTTCGCTGAAATCGAGTGATCGAGCCAGGCAGTCCAATCCTCCCTATCGAGGATGGCGATCTGCCGGTCGTGATAGGGCGCGATGTCGGGGCCGGGCGGCATCGTCAACATCGTGAAGGCCTCGCCGACTTGGGCGTCAGCGCGCCAGATTCCTGCGATGCAGAACCAGGGCTCGCCGGTCCTGGTGAACAGCCACTTGTCCTTGCGCTTCTTTTTCTTGTCCGCCGGATCGGTGAACTCGTAGAAGCCGTCGGCGGGAATGAGACACCGGCCCGAGGCGAACTCGCGGCCGTCCGAGCGGAAATTGTAGACCGGCTTGCCGTTCTGGCCGGGCCAGCTCCAGCGCCGCTGCACAAGAGTCGCCGCTATCGGGCTCGCCCTCGACCGCGCGCACGATCGGCCCCATGTCCGTGATCTTGATGTCCTCGCGCGCCTCGATGTTGGGCGTGCCCTCTGAAAAGCGGATCTTGATTCTGGTTTCGGAGAAGCCCTCGAACAGCGCGGACGCATCAGTCAGCAGCCGATAGTCGTTACACATCGCCTAACTCCGGCTCCCACAGGACAAGCCTTCACAAAGGTCGACGCGCGGGTCAAACTCAATCTAAACTCATAAAACCGATCGATCGGTCGCCAACCCCGCTTGTGATCGCTTCGCTTCCGACAACGCCCAACAGGCGCTATCCCTAGTCTCCGAACCAAATTCGTCTTCCCTGAACCCTTCCGACCGGAGGAAATATGAGTGAGCTAAGCGATATCATCGATGCGCTGAAACCCGTGTCGACGGCGACGATTACGACAGTCCTGATCAAGCATGGGTTACGGCGGGTGTGGATGAGAGGAACCCGCCCGATTCGCTCTGGACAGCCGCGCGTTGTCGGGCGCGCATTCACCTTGCGTTTCGTTCCAGCGCGTGAGGATCTTGCGACTCCCGCGTCGTGGTCCTCCCCGCGTTCGACGAGAGCCGCGATTGAGGACATGCCGCCCGGCTGCATTGCGGTCGCCGACGCGATGGGCGTCACGGATGCAGGAATTTTCGGCGACATCCTGTGCGCCAGGATAAAGCAGCGTGGCGTGGCTGGACTTGTGACCGACGGGGCTGTGCGCGACATGGCGGGCGTTCTCAACACCGGCCTCTCGGTTTGGTGCGGAGGCGCAGCCGCCCCTCCCTCCGTGGCTGCTCTCACCTTCGTCAACTGGCAGGAGCCGATCGGCTGCGGCGGCGTCGCCGTCTATCCCGACGATATTGTGGTCGTCGACGACGACGGCGCGGTCCTGATCCCGGCCGCGCTTGTCGACGACGTGGTTCGCGTCGCTCCGGAACAGGAGCGGATGGAGACATGGATAATGGACGAAGTCACGAAAGGCGCGAGCCTGCCGGGTCTTTATCCGCCCAACGAAGACAATCTCAAGCGCTACAAGGACTGGGCGTCCCGTCGCTGAGCCGGGGACCAAGCATTCGCTTCTCCGCGAGTTTGGTTTTCATTGTCACGAACCGACCGGCTCAAGTTTCGAGGTTTCTCCTTTGCGAGTTTGTCGGCTGTCGCCGAGCTGTTCTTGAAGCGGAAGCTGTCGTTTCCGGTTTCGAGAATGTGGCAGCGGTGGGTAAGACGATCGAGTAGCGCGGTCGTCATCTTCGGGTCGCCGAACACGGCAGCCCACTCGCCGAAGCTCAAGTTCGTCGTGATGATGACGCTGGTCCGCTCATAGAGTTTGCTCAGCAGATGGAAGAGCAAGGCTCCGCCGGAGGCGCTGAACGGCAAGTATCCGAGCTCGTCGAGGATGACGAAATCGGAGTGGGTGAGCCGGGCGGCGATCTGTCCTGGCTTGCCCTGAAGCTTTTCTTGTTCAAGAGCGTTGACGAGTTCGACGGTGGAGAAGAACCGGACGCGCTTGCGGTGATGCTCGATGGCCTGGACGCCGATCGCGGTGGCGAGATGCGTCTTGCCCGTGCCGGGGCCGCCGACCAGGACGACATTGTGGGCGTCTTCCAGGAACTCGCAGCGATGGAGTTGACGCGCGAGCGCCTCGTTGACCTCGCTGCTGGCGAAGTCGAAGCCGGCAAGGTCGCGATAGTTCGGAAAGCGGGCGGCCTTGAGCTGATAGGCCGTTGATCTCACCTCTCGGTCGGCCGTCTCCGCTTTCAGGAGCTGCGACAGGATCGGCAGGGCGGCCTCGAAGGCCGGGGAGCCTTGTCGGTCAGCTCGCCGACCGCCTGAGCCATGCCGTGCATTTTGAGGCTGCGCAGCATGATGACGACGGCGCCGGCGGCAGGATTATGACGCATGACGCGCCTCCCGGGCTTTGCGCAGCGCGTCGTAGCGCTCGACGTTAGCCTGCGGTTCGGTGGTCAACGTCAAAGCCTGCGGCGCCTTTATCGGAGGCGTGTCGATCGGCTTTCCGTCGACCAAGCGGTGCAGCAGGTTCAGAATGTGCGTCTTCGTTGGCGCGCCGGCCTCCAGAGCCAGTTCGACGGCGGTAAGCACGGCTTGCTCGTCATGCTGGAGGACGAGAGCCAGAATCTCGACCATCTCGCGGTCGCCGCCCGGCGTCTTGAGCATCCGCTGTTGTAAGACCCGGAAGGCAGGCGGCAGTTCGACGAAAGGCGCGCCGTTGCGCAGGGCTCCCGGCTTGCGCTGAATGACCGCCAGATAATGCCGCCAGTCGTAAACCGTGGTCGTACTCTTGCGTTGGTGGGAGCGGGCAAAAACGCGGCGATGTTCGCAGACGACTTGTCCCTCGGCGGCGACAACGATGCGTTCGGGATAAACTCGTACGCTGACCGGACGATTGGCGAAGGACGCGGGCACGCTGTAGCGATTGCGGTCCAGATGGACCAGGCACGTCGGCGACACGCGCTTGGCATATTCGACGAAGCCGTCGAACATCCTCGAAAGCGGCATCAAGTGCTGCGCTTCTTCAGCGCGGACGTCGGCGATCGCGCCAGCATGTGAGCCGTGCGGCGTCTGCGACCACAGCTCCTGGCAGCGCTTCTCCAGCCAGTCGTTCAGCGCCTCTAGAGAGGGGAAGTCGGGCATGGGCTGCCAGAGCCGATGGCGGGCGTCATGGACGATCTTCTCGATCTGCCTCTTCTCTCACCCGGAGGCTGGATTGCAGAACTCCGCCTCGAACAGGAAATGGCTGACCATGGCTGCGAACCGCGCGTTGACCTGGCGGTTCTTGCCGCGCCCGACCTTGTCGACCGCGGTGCGCATGTTGTCGTAGATGCCGCGCCGCGGCACGCCGCCCAAGACGCGGAAGGCGTGGTTATGAGCGTCGAACAGCATCTCGTGGGTCTGCTGCGGGTAGGCGCGGAGAATGAAGGCGCGGCTGTAGGACAGCTTGACGTGAGCGACCTGCAGCTTGGTCCGCTCGCCGGCGATGACCGCCCAATCCTCTGACCAGTCGAACTGGAACGCCTCGCCGGCCAGAAACGCGAGCGGCACAAACACGCCGCGGCCAGCACGTCTTCTGTTCTCGCTGCCGGGCCGCCTTCCAGTCGCGAGCGAAGGCCGCCACGCGATTGTAGGAGCCGTCGTAAGCGAGGGCGGCCAGATCGGCGTGCAATTGCTTGGTCGTCCGCTCTGATTGCGCGACTTCCCGCCTCCTGCCGCAGCATCTGCGACGGCTTGTCGCCGTGGTTCCAGCGCTCGCGGTCGCGATCGCCTTCATTATCATCACGGCCCTGCATATCGTTCTCGGCGAACTGGCGCCGAAGAGCCTTGCGCTGCAGCACAGCGAGGGAACGGCGCTTTGGGTCATTCGACCTATCGGGCTGTTTCTTTTCTTCTTCCGGCCGGCCATCATAGCCCTCAACGGCCTCGGCAACCTTGTGCTGCAACTCTTCGGCCTCCGTCCCGGTACGGGGGAGGAATCGGTGCATTCACCCGAGGAGTTGAGGCTGCTTGTCGCCGAGAGCCACGAGGCGGGTCTTCTCCATCGGTCCCAGGAGGAGGTCGTCCAGCGGGTGTTCGCCATCGGGGATCGCGATATCGCCGACATCCTGACGCCGCGCGTTGAGATCGACTGGATCGACGCGGACGATTCTCACGACGAGATCCTGCGCACCATTCGCCAATGTTCTCACGAGCAACTCCTGGTCGGCCGCGGCGGCAGCATCGACGAGCCGCTTGGCATGATCCTGAAGAAGGAACTTCTCGATCAGATCCTGGACGGGAAATCCCTCGACCCCATGGCTGTCGTCCGAGAACCGCTCATCGTTCACGACGCAACCCCCATCTTCCGCGTGCTCGAACAGTTCAAGAGAGCGCCGGTCCGTCTGGCGATTGTCGTCGACGAATATGGCAAGCTCGCTGGGATCGTCACCCGGACCGACTTGCTCGAAGCCATTGCCGGAGATCTTCCGGATGTCGAGGGTGAGGAGCCTGACATCGTCGTGCGCGACGACGGTTCGTTCCTGATCGACGGCATGACCCCGGCGCACAACGCCTTCGCCCGCCTCGGCTTCCGATCGGGATCGGCAGAGGGCAGCTTTCACACGATCGCCGGTTTTGCGCTCGCCCAACTTGGACGTCTGCCCGAAGTTGGCGAGCATTTCAGATATGAGGGGTGGCGGTTCGAGATCGTCGATATGGACCGGAGGCGGATCGACAAGCTGCTTGCTGAGCGGGAGCCCGCGGCCGCACCAACCGCCTCGCCATAAGCTTTGAGGAAGGGAATGCAGGCGACACGCGCTTAGACAGCGCCACGTCCTGTCCGACGTCGGGCTCGGAGCCCAGTCGCGATCTGGATATTGGGGAACGGCTGATCGTTCGCTTCCAACACAAGCGCGCAGATAGCTCGCCGGTAGTTTTTCTAGGTAGTTCTACGTATTGCCAAGTTGGCGTCAGTGAATAAGCTGCCTCGGTTGAGGGTAACAATCATATTCAAGCGAAAGCATGGCTTAGCCGATTAGTCTGCCCTCAGAATTCGAAGGGCAAACGTTTGAATTTGATGGTGTCGCGCGAGGCTCTGGCGCGACGCGAGCGGCAGCATTTGCGGTCTTAGAACTATATTCCCTGCGTTTCTTATTTAATTGACTGAAAAAAAGCTTTCATAATCCTCGGATAGCTCGGAGGAATTTATGAAATTCACTTACTTCGGACCTTCAACTCTCCTGCTCTCGCGGGTCAGTTTGGGAGCCGCGTTTGTCGCAATATTGGCGACCGGCGCATTGGCCGCGCCGCTGTATCGAGCGGGTGTCTCGCATGACGGGTCAGACGTAAACAGTTGCTCTGGCCTGTCGGGCGGGACGTCGAGCAGTCCGGTTACCGCGACCACTGCCTGTGACGGCAAAGGATCGGGCACCGCCATTGCGACCGCATTCCCCGGTCATGTTGGGGCGCAGGCCGATGCCGTGGACCTCGCTAACGGGAACTTCGCGACTTCCGCCAGCGCCTTCGAGACCGGTGACGTTGTCCTGACAGGTGACGACCTCTCCGCGCCGCCGGGCACGACACATTTATCATTGAACCTCGACTTCAACGGCGGTTTGGGCGCGACCCACGATGGGGGAGCCGAAGTGCGGTTCGAGGTTACCCTGTTCGGCAATTTGATTGGCACGGCGCTTATTCAAGACTCGGGCGGGGTGATAACGTGCAACGCCACTGTTGCTGGGATCACCGCCTGTGGCCCTAGCTTCGGTGGCCCCATAATTTCCCAAGCTCTACTCGTGCCCCTGAACGCGCCTATTCAGCTCGCATTGCTTCTCGAAGTGTCGGCAGGCGGTGGGGGAATCAATAAGTCGGGAAATGCGAACTACTTGAGTAGCCTCGATTTGCCGGTTGGCCGCGACGTCTTCAACTTGGCTGATGGGGTCAACGCCAACAGCGCAGATTTTAACATCGTCGATAACCGGTTCACTCCCCCGAGCGCCGCCGTTCCCGAACCATCGACTTGGTCGTTGCTGGGGATCGCCTTCGCGGCGGTTGGCATTTTGGCGAGCCGTCGGCGGCGTTCGGATAACAAGCGCCAGCGAGGCGTTGCGACGGCTCGGCGCATGACCGCCTAGAGCGCTTCGTTTCTGCTCGGTGCGTACTTGCTACTACTCGTGGCGCTCGACTGAGCCCGCTGAAAATACCGAGCCTGACAAATCTCCCCTGGTCTTCCGGCTCAATCCAGAGGATTTTGCGAAGCTCCCCGGGGCGCCGACCCGTCCCGCCAACAGCCTCCGGAAGATTTTGCTATCGATGAAAGCGAGGGGCGTGAGCATAGGGACGGAGATTTGTTCGAAGAACACCCCAGAAGTCCGCCAAAGCCGCGGTGTAAAGTGCGCACCGGGTCGCGCCCTATCGTTTCTGCCCCGTCTGGGTGATGACTACGAACCGCGTTGGCGAGCGTGACCCTGCTGCCGCGCAATAACCCGGGCTGGGCGCTGGTCGTTTCGAATGTTGCGCGCGCCGGGCCGAGTATCGCGGAGGATACGCGACGCTGCTCCACAACGGCGCTTTGGTCGGCGTCGGCCAGTGCGCCCAGCGGACCGTTCCGACCGCGGCGACCGTCGGCGACGTCGCGCCGGAGTGATTTGTACGGGGTAGCGGCCCGTGCGCGACAGCGCGATAGGGTCTAATTTGTTTATTCGGAAAGTTGCGACAATCAGAAATTTATGGTACAAGATTTCTGTTGACCGGCGTTCGGCACACCGATCCGAGGCGCTCGACGAGGGAGAACAGGAAAAGGGAGGGCTTGTCACGCTTGGCGCGCCCTTCCTGAGACTGGGAATTTTTTATTTGAAATCGGTCGTAACCCATTGAAAAGTCCCGATTCGGAAAAATAAACGTTAGTAAACGCCAGTAAATTTACTAGCGTTTACTCACGTTTACTGGCTTTTATTCGCGTTTATTCCGCTTCATTTCGACGGATTTTGCAGTCGGTCGCCTTGCGCCTAAGGTCTCGATCGCCGCTGCCAAATGCGGCCTCATGGGGGGACCGCGCAATGGAGGGGTTTGGAGGCAAAGTCGCGCTGGTCACGGGCGGCGCCGGCGGCATTGGCTCGATGGTCTCCGAAGCGCTGTTGGAGAGCGGGGCCAGGGTCTTTCTGCACGATCTACCGACCTCCGATGGCGCGGCTAAAGGCAGCGGCGCTCCGCCAAAGGTTCGGCGATGGCCGCGCGACCTTCGTTCCCGGAGATCTGAGCGACCTCATCGCCTTGAAGCGCGATAGCGAGAGCCTCGCCGCGCAGGTCGATGGATTCGACTTCCTCGTCAACAACGCCGCGATCGACCCGGTGGCGCCGATCGAGGCGTATTCGCTCGACGAATTTCTGGCGGTCCAGACGATCAACGCCCATGCGGCTTTCGTGCTGTGCCAGACGCTCGCGCCCACACATGAAACGCAAGGGCGCCGGCGCGATCGTCAGCGTGATGAGCGTCGTCCTCTCGGGAGGCTGGGCGGAGAAAGTCCCCTACGCGATGTCGAAGGGGGCATTGCTCGGCCTCACGCGCTCTTTGGCTCGCGAGCTTGGTCCGTCCAACATCCGCGTCAACGCCGTGAGCCCGGGCGCCATTCCAACTGAGATGGAGCACAAGCACTATGCGGCCAATGGCCGCGCCGCCCACGATCAATGGGTGACTCAGCAAGCAATCCCTGCCCTACCGCTCGGACATCCGCGACGTCGCCGACGCGGTGCTCTATCTGCTTTCGCCTTCGAGCCGCTTCATCACCGGGCAGGAGCTGCACGTGAACGGCGGCATGTACATGGGCTGAAACGCTGCGTTCATCGCCAATTCATGCCCGCTCGCCAAAGTGCGGATGTTCGCAACGGCAAGCCTCAACCCATCGTTGCGGGAGGACTTCAATGATCAAAACATTCGCCGTGATCGGCCTTGGCGCCGTCATCGTCTTTGCGCCGCTCGCCGCCATGGCGCAGTCCGCCCACGCGGGCGGGGGCGGCTCTCACAGCCGGCATATCCGTCACAGCCGCAACGCGCACAAGGAGAGGGCGCGCGCGGGAGCTGAACACGCGCGGCAGGCGCGCCACGCTCCTCATCACTGACCGCGGAGCCTCCATCGGCGCGCTTTGGCTCGGGCCACAGACCCGACGGGGCGCGCCGCTTTGACGATCCCGCGAGGCTATGTCACCGGACAGGGCTTCGCGCCCCAGATGTCCTGCGCATATTCCCGGATGGTGCGGTCGCTTGAGAACTTGCCCGAGGCCGCGACGTTGAGGATGACCTTCTGCGTCCATTCGTCCGGCTGGCGGTGGAGCTCGCACAGCTTGCCGTCGGCCTGAAGGTACGAGGTCAGGTCGGCCAGGTGCATGAACTGGTCGCCATGGGTCAGAAGCGCGCCGCGCAACGGCTCGAAGATGCCGGGCTCGTTCGGGCTGAAATGATCGGAAAAGATCAGATCGAGCGCCTTGCGGGTTTCTGGCTCGTTTTCGTAGTGCCAATACGGGCTGTACCAGGGTCGGCTGTCGGCGACTTCCCGCGCTGTGAGGCCGAACAGGAAGAAGTTCTCCTCGCCCGCCTCCTCGGCCATCTCGATCGTGGCGCCGTCGCGCGTCCCGATGGTCAAGGCGCCGTTCATCATGAACTTCATGTTGCTGGTGCCGCTCGCCTCGTAGCCGGCCGTGGAAATCTGGTTCGAGACGTCGGCTGCGGGAATGCAGCGCTCCGCCAGCGTGACGTTGTATTCCGGCAGGAACACGACTTTCAGCCTGCCCCGTGTCGCGGGATCGGCGTCGATCGCCTGCGACAGGTTGTTGATGAACTTGATGATGACTTTGGCGAGATAATAGGCGGGCGCAGCCTTGCCCGCGAAGAAGAACGTGCGCGGGGCGATGTCGAGACCCGGATTCTCGCGCAGACGCTGGTAGAGAACCACAATTCTCAGAGCGTTGAGCAGCTGGCGCTTGTATTCGTGAATGCGCTTGATCTGGCAATCGAAGATGGTGTCCGGGTCGACGGAGATGTCCGTGTGCCTTTTCACCCAGTCGGCGAAGCGCGCCTTGGCGACACGCTTGGCTTTTAGAACATCCCCACGGAACCCGGCGTCCTTCGTCAACGGCCGCAGCTTCTGAAGCTCGTCCAGGTCCGTGACCCAACCATCGCCGATCGCCGCCGAAATGGTCGCAGCGAGCGAGGGATTGGCCAGCTTGAGCCAGCGTCTCGGCGTGATCCCGTTGGTCTTGTTATTGAAACGCTCAGGAAACGCCTCGGCGAGGTCTTTGACCGTCGTCTTGCGCAGAAGCTCGGAGTGAATCGCGGCCACGCCGTTGGTGCTGTGGGACCCGACGATCGCCAGATTGGCCATCCGGATGTGCTTGGTCTGGCCTTCCTCGACCACGCTGGTTTTCGCGCACGCGCTCATGGTCGTCGGGATAACGGGCGCGAATGTCGTCCAGCAGCCGGCGGTTGATCTCCAGGATGATCTCGAGTTGCCGTGGAATGAGGAATTGCATCCATTCGACCGGCCAGCGCTCGAGCGCCTCGGGAAGCAGAGTGTGGTTGGTGTAGGCGAGCGTTGCGCGCGTGATGTCCCACGCTTCGTCCCAGCCGAGATGCGCTTCGTCGAGGAGGATGCGCATGAGTTCCGGAACGGCGAGGGTCGGATGGGTGTCGTTGAGCTGAATGGCGGCTTTCTCCGGCAAGAGGCGCCAATCGTCATTCGATTGCCGAAACCTGCGGATGGCGTCCCCGAGCGAGCAAGCGACGAGGAAATACTCCTGCATAAGCCGAAGTTCGCGCCCCTGGGGCGTGTGGTCATCCGGGTAGAGAACGCGGGTGAGCGATTCCGCGTTGAGCGCCTCCGCGATCGAAGCGACGAAATCGCCGCCGCTGAACTGTTGGAAATCGAACGCATGCGCGGCGGTCGCGCTCCACAAGCGCAGCGTATTGACCGTCTTTCCGCCGTAGCCGATCACCGGCCGGTCATAAGGGACCCCGATCAACGTCGAGGGTGTGTTTGGAATCATGCGCAGCGTCCCGCCACGCAATTCGAAGGAACAGCCAAACGTCACGGGCACGCTTTCCGCCGGACGAACGATCTCCCAGGGATCTGGATGAGCGAGCCAGTTGTCGGGGCGCTCTTCCTGCCAGCCATTGCGAATTTTCTGCTGGAAGATGCCATGCTCGTACCGCAGCCCGTAACCCATCGCGGGCAACTGCATCGTGGCCATCGAGTTTAGGAAGCAGGCAGCCAGGCGGCCGAGCCCGCCGTTGCCCAACCCCGCGTCCGGCTCCTCGTGAAGAATCTCCCACCACTCGCGGTCGGCGCCTTTAAAGCTCGGCCCGACGATCGGATCGAGCATAAGGTTCATGACATTGTTGCCAAGCGAACGACCGATAAGGAACTCGATCGAGACGTAGTAGATCCGCTTCGGATTCTCGCGGGCATAGGTCTTATTGGTGCGCAGCCAACGGTCCGAAAGAATGTCCCTGACCGCGCGCGCCGCAGCCTTGTAGCGCTCCCGCGTATTGGCGGTGTCGGGCTCGACGATATTGTCGTACTTCAGATGCCGCTCGTAGAGGGCGTCCGGAGCGCCGGCGAACAGCGCCGCGGTGATGGCGTAGTCTTTGAGGGCTGCGGCGGCGTCCGGCGAGATTTGCACCGCCGTGGCTTGCGCCGCTCGATTGAGTTCTTGCACGTCGTTCATTGGCCAGGCCCTCCCGCCGAAGAGGGCTATTGTTAGCCATCGCTTGTGACGCTCTGGCGACGCTTGGCGCCGGTCAGACGTTGTCACCCTCGGTCGACGCTGCGCCGCCCGCCGCGCCTTTGTCCCCCCACGTCCAGTTCTTGATCTCCGGCATGTCGTCGCCATAGCGTCGGATGTATTCGCGATGATCGATCAGCTTGTCGCGTATCTCCTGCTTGGCGTAAGCGGCCCGCTCGCCAAGCTTCGGCACGCGATTGATGACGTCGCTGACCAGATGGAAGCGGTCGAGGTCATTGATCACGCACATGTCGAACGGCGTGGTCGTCGTTCCCTCTTCCTTGTAGCCGCGCACATGGATGTTGTCGTGACCGGTCCGTCGATAGGTCAGGCGATGGATGAGCCACGGATAGCCGTGAAAGGCGAAGATGATTGGCTTGTCGACGGTGAAAAGGGCGTCGAAGTCACGGTCAGCAAGGCCGTGCGGATGCTCACTCGGGGGTTGCAGCGTCATCAGATCGACGACGTTCACGACCCGTATTTTCAGTTCCGGCGCATGCTGGCGCAAGAGCTTGACCGCGGCCAGAGTCTCCAGCGTCGGCACATCGCCGCAACACGCCATCACGACGTCCGGCTCGCCGCCGCGATCGTTGCTCGCCCATGGCCAGATGCCGAGCCCAGCTTCGCAATGCCTCACCGCTTGGTCCATGGTCAGCCATTGGGGCGCCGGTTGTTTGCCGGCGACGATAACGTTCACGTAATTGCGGCTGCGCAAACAATGATCCGTCACGGAAAGCAGGCAATTCGCGTCCGGCGGCAGATAGATCCGGACGACTTCGGCCTTCTTGTTCATCACGTGATCGATGAAGCCTGGGTCCTGGTGCGAGAAGCCATTGTGGTCCTGGCGCCAGACGTGGCTGGACAACAGATAGTTGAGCGATGCGATCGGCCGTCGCCATGGGATATGACCACAGACCTTCAACCACTTCGCATGCTGGTTGAACATGGAATCGATGATGTGGATGAAGGCTTCGTAGCAGGAGAAGAAGCCGTGTCGGCCGGTCAGCAGATAGCCTTCGAGCCAGCCCTGGCACTGGTGCTCGCTCAACATCTCCATCACCCGTCCGTCTGCGGCGAGATGATCGTCATATGATAGCGTTTCGGCGACCCAGGCGCGGTTCGTGACCTCGAGCACGTCCTGCCAGCGATTGGAGTTGTTTTCATCCGGGCTGAACAGCCGGAAGTTGCGCGAGTCGAGATTGAGTTTCATCACGTCGCGCAGGAATAGGCCCATGACCCGCGTCGCCTCCGCAGTCACCGAACCAGGCGAGGGTAAGTTGACCGCATAGTCGCGGAAGTTCGGGAGCTTCAAGGCGCGCAACAGCTGACCGCCGTTGGCGTGCAGGTTGGCGCTCATTCGGCGAGTTCCTTCAGGCGCCAGCGCAGCAAGCTCGTCCTTGAGGGCGCCCTTGTCGTCGAACAATTCTTCGGGCCGGTAGCTCTTCATCCACGATTCGAGAACGTGCACGTGGCCGGGGTTCCCGCGCATCTCGCTCATCGGCACCTGGTGCGACCGCCAGTAACCCTCCTCCCGCTTGCCATCGATCTCCTTGGGGCACGTCCATCCCTTCGGCGTCCGCATCACGATCATCGGCCACATCGGGCGCTTCGAGAATCCATTGCTCCGCGCGTCAGCCTGGATGTTGCGGATGTCGCCGATTACTGTCTCGAGCGTGGCGGCCATGAGCTCGTGCATCACCGCCGGGTCGTCGCCTTCGACGAAATGAGGCGTGTATCCGTACCCGCGAAAAAGCGATTCAAGCTCCTCGTGACTGATCCGCGCCAGCACGGTCGGATTGGCGATCTTGTAGCCGTTGAGATGCAGGATCGGCAGCACGGCGCCGTCGCGCACTGGGTTGAGGAACTTGTTTGAATGCCAGCTCGTGGCGAGCGGTCCGGTCTCCGCTTCGCCATCACCGACGACCGCGGCGACGATCAGATCGGGGTTGTCGAAAGCGGCGCCGTAGGCGTGCGAAAGCGAGTAGCCAAGTTCACCGCCCTCGTGGATCGAGCCGGGGGTCTCAGGCGCTACATGACTTGGAATTCCGCCGGGAAACGAGAACTGGGTGAAGAGTCGCTTCATGCCCTCCACGTCCTGCGAAATGCCCGGATAGACTTCGCTGTACGTTCCTTCGAGATAGGCGTTGGCGACCAGCCCCGGGCCGCCATGGCCGGGGCCGGTGACGTAAATCACGTCGAGGTCGAGCTTTTTGATCAGCCGATTGAGGTGAGCGTAAATGAAGTTGAGGCCCGGCGTCGTGCCCCAGTGCCCCAAGAGACGCGGCTTGATATGCTCCTCCGTGAGAGGCTCGCGCAGCAGGGGATTGTCGAACAGGTAAATCTGTCCGACGGAGAGATAATTGGCGGCGCGCCAATAAGCGTCGATGAGGGCGGCTTCGGTTTTCGACAGAGTGCTTGCGGCTTTCGACGATGCCTTGGCCATTAAAACCTCCCGTTGTCTTGACGCAAACTCAGCAGAACGTGCGCCCCACTCTTGCTCGAACCGGCCGTAACCTCTCGCCGACTCTCTGTCTCAGGCCGGCGTATGCGCGCAGTTCCACCAATCGCGAACGCCGTTCAGGCTAGATTGTGCTCGCCTCATGACATTTAGACAACAGGCTCTCGCGTCTGAGCTCGGACATCTGACTCTGTCGTTGGTCCGCGCTGGTCGTGGTTCGAAGGACGGGGTAGGCTCAATCAAGCGCCACAGGCTCAATGCCAAAGATAACTCATGGATGCGCAGTCCATTCCGCTGAAGACGACCGCAATTCGTTTTGTCCGGGCGGTCAGGACTTTTGCGCAATCCGAAGTTGGCTGGAAAGCCAAGCTCATCTTCGCCGGGCTCGTCCTGCTCCTTTGCGCCGCGAACGCGCTCAACGTCGTCAACAGCTATGTCGGGCGGAATTTCATGACGGCGATCGCTGATCGCGACATGCCCGGCTTCGTCCGGCAGGCTTTTCTCTATATTGCCGTCTTTGCCGCCTTGACCTTTGTCGCCGTGATCGCTCGCTTCGGCGAGGAGCGGCTCGGGCTTCTGTGGCGCGACACGATGACTCGCGGAATCTTGCGTCGCTACCTTGCCGACGGGACCTATCAACGCCTCAACGTCTCCGGAACGATCGCGAACCCCGACCAGCGCATCTCCGAAGACGTGCGCGCCTTCACGGTCACGACGCTTTCCTTCGCGCTCATGGCGCTCAACAGCGTCTTTACGATCGTGGCGTTCTCAGGGGTTCTGTGGACAATCAGCCCACTCCTGTTTGGCGTCGCCGTGCTTTACGCGGCGGGCGGGTCGCTCTTCACCATCGTGTTTGGACGCCCGCTGATCACACTGAACTACGACCAGTTGGACAAGGAAGCGAGCTTCCGCTCTCAGCTCATCGATGTCCGAAACAACGCTGAGGCGATCATGGCGGCGCGAGACGAAGGCTCGCAAATGACTCAGTTGCTCGGTCGGCTCGATGACCTCGTCGCCAATTTTCGCAGGATCACCTCGATCAACCGCAATGTTGGTTTCTTCACAACCGGCTACAATTGGATGATCCAGATCATCCCGGCGCTCATTATCGCCCCCGCCTTCATCGAAAGAAAAATCGAGTTCGGAGTCATCACTCAGTCAGCGGTCGCCTTCGCGACTCTGGTCGCCGCCTTCTCACTCATCGTGACCCAGTTCCAGTCGCTCTCGAGCTACGCCGCGGTCGTGGCGCGGCTGAGCGCGCTCGTCGAGGCCGTCGGACAGTCGGGCGATCCTCCATGGGAGCCGGGGTCGCAGGATCCGTAAGCCTCCCCCATTGCGCCGGCGCGAAAACCTCGCTCAACTGGATGCCGGCGCGCCACGCGCCAAGAGGTAGGCTCCATGTCCGCTGCGCCCGTTCACGCCGACAATTCCGCGCAGGCCGAATACTGGACCTCGGTCGCGGGCCCAAAATGGACCGACCATCAGGAACATCAGGATCAGGTTTTGGGCCCGGTTTCCGATCTGCTCATCGCCGCCGCTAACCCAAAGCCGGGCGATCGGGTGATCGACGTCGGCTGCGGCTGCGGGGCGACGACGATCGACTTTGCCGCCCGCGTCCGTCCCGGCGGCCAAGTCCTGGGGCTCGACGTTTCCGAGCCGATGCTCGCGCGAGCCCGCGAGCGCGCGCCACGCGACTTGCCCATCCGCTTCGAACTCGCCGACGCCACCGTTTACGACCTCGAATCGGAGGGCGCCGATCTCGTCGCGTCACGGTTCGGCGTCATGTTCTTCGCCGATCCCGCGAAGTCGTTCGCCAATCTGCGCAAGGGCCTCAAACCAGGCGGGCGGCTTGTCTTCGCCTGCTGGCGCGCGGCCAAGCAAAACCCGTTCTTCATCCTGCCGCTGCGCGAAGCGGGCAAGCACGCCCCGCCCCTGCCCGAGACAGACCCCGAAGCGCCGGGGCCGTTCGCTTTCGCAAACGACGCGCGCGTGCGGCAAATCCTGAGCGAGGCGGGCTACGCAGACATCAAAGTCACGCCGCATGACCTCGAACTCGACATCGCGGTTGGCCGCGGCCTCGATACTGCGGTCAAGGCCGCAATGACGATTGGGCCGACGAGCCGGATGCTCGACGGCCAGAGCGAAGCGGTTCGCGCCGCAGCGACCGCGGACATCCGCAAGGCTCTGGCCGCTCACGCGCGAGGCGACAGCGTGCCGCTTGGCGCGGCGATCTGGATCGTAACGGCGGCCAATCCCGACCAATGAAGCCGCCCTCGCTGGGCGTGGGCTCGCAGCGAGACAAATTCGCGCAAGTTTTTCCCCACCTGCCGTGAACGCAGCCTTATCGAAAGGTAAGGCCCCGCGCTGGGAGGGCCTGGCGCGGGGCAACGCACGCCCGCCGGTGGGGAACGAGCGTGCGTCGCGGCTACAACCTTGGACGCGGCGTCGTTGTTCCCCGAGTTAATTGTTGGGGCGACGAGAGTTGATTGTTTTCTTTTTGAAGGTTTGCAGTGGGCACGTCGCAGCCGTAATATCCGAGGGCCGCGCCACACCGGCTCTCGGCGAGCAGGCCAGTCGTGCACAAGAGATCGAAAACGAACAGAAGCGCGCTGGCCAAGACCAAAGCAAACCAGACCGGATTTCAGGGACAATGAGAACGACCTCGTCGATCCTGCTGGGTGAAGTGTCGTCTCAGCGTGGGTCGAGGCTAACTCGACCCACGTTCGTTTGTTCCGGCCTCAAAGCGCCCCGTTCCGAGCGGCCCGACCAAGCTGCGCCGCCCACGCGCCTTGGCCATAAGCTAACTCCCTCAAGATGCGGTCACGCAGAAGCGGAGAACTGCGCTCGCCTTGTTGCGCAAGGGTGATGATCTTCTTCGCGAGGCGCTCTTTTTCGCTTTTGTCGTCGTCGGCCAGGTTGAGAATTGCGCAGACGTCTTCGAGCGCCCTTGACATCGCCTGGATGTCCCGCGGCCCAAACACGTTGTCTGTTAGAAATGGAACAATGGTCATTGTCCTCCCTCCGGTGCGGACAGGACAAGCCAACGACCTCTTTCGTGCCGGAACCGCCGCGAGCGCACCCCCGGAACTGGCGATTGGAGTCCCCGAAACGCCCGCGGCTCGCTCCGTTCGCCAGCCATCGTCGATCGTCGCGCCTTTTGAATCGCTTGGCCAGCCTGAACTCGGTCCGAATCCGTACACACGCGCTCGCAATTGAGCTGGTGGGCGAAGCCGAGGCATGAGAGCAACTCAAGACGATGATCGGAAGCAAAGAGCCCCGCGCATGGGAACTCTGCGCGGGGCAAAGCGCACCCATGTGGTGGGCGACGGGCCGCGCTTTGGTCCATCGTTGCGCCATTTGGATCGTCTGGCGAGCCTGAAGTCGGTCCGAATCCGTACAAAGCTAGCAATTTCGCTGTTAGGGGCGTACGATAAGGGCATCATCGACCGAGGCTCGAGCCTGCAGGCGTCGATGGCTGAGAGAGAATAGCGCTCCCGCCTGAACGGTGAGGAGGCGCGCGATCCCCCGCAGCAGCAACAGATTGCTCGAATCCCTTTCGACCGACGACTTCGATTTGCTTGAGCCGCACCTCGAATCCGTGACCCTTGGCTTACGAAAGTCTCTCGAAAGACCGAACAGGCGGATTGACGCCGCGTATTTCCCTGAAGCGGGATTCGCATCCGTTGTCGCCGTTCAATCCAACGGCAAGCAGGTCGAAGTCGGGTTGATTGGCCGCGAGGGCATGACGGGGCTGCCGATCGTGTTCGGCAATCACCGCTCGCCTCATGCGACCTATATTCAGGCGCCCGGAACGGGCAAGTGCATACCGGCGACGGAATTGCGCAAGGCGACCCAGGCCAGCCTGTCGCTTCGCGACTCGTTGTTGAAGTTCGTCCAGGCGTTTGGCGTTCAAACAACACACACCGCAGTCAGCAACGCGCAGTCCAGGTTGGACGTGCGCTTGGCGCGTTGGCTCTTGATGGCGCACGATCGGATAGGAGAGGATACGCTACCGCTCACTCACGAGTTTTTGTCGCTGATGCTCGGCGTCCGCCGGCCCGGCGTGACCGAAGCTTTGCACGCCCTCCGAGAACAAGGATTGATTTCGTATGCGGCGTGGGCAGATCACCGTGAAGGACCGCAAGGGAATGGAGCGCATGGCAGGCAAGACCTATGGCGTTCCCGAGGCCGAATATCGCCGACTGATCGGATGAAGCGGCCGACGCCGCCTCTGGGCGCGATCAATCCCACTTCCTGTGCGCCCACATCCATTGTTCGGGCGCCTCGCGGATAAAAGCCTCGAACTGGCGCTGCAGCGTTTTCGTCGCCACAAGGGCGTCCGCCGCGCTGTCATCCGTCTGCGGCATCGAAATGGGCGCGATGCGGATGCTGAAACGGGACCCCGGCCGGCGGAACGCGGCGCCGGCGTAAAGCGGCACACCTGTCGTGCGGGCGAGGAGCGCGGGAAAGACGGTCGAGCGCGCGGACCTTCCGAAGAACGGCACAGACGGGCCGTTGTCGTCTCTGAGATCGGCGAGAAAGCACGGGGAGGCGCCATTCTTGATGGCGCGCAGGAGAACACGCGCGGCCATGGGGGTCTTGGGGGTCAGCCCCGCCTTGTAGAGCGGCTCGCGCAGGCGCAGCATCAGGGCTTCGACATGAGGATTGGACAGGCGCTGGTAGACGCCGATGAGGGAAACGCCGAGCCGCTGGCCGCCATGCGCCAGGATCTCCCAGTTCCCCAAATGAAGTCCGCAGACGATGAACGGCTTCGCCCCGTGCGCTGCTTCGTCGAAGCTCCCCGAGGGTTCGAAGACGATGCGATCGCCCTTCGTCAGCGTTTCGATGCGAAGGCTCTCGGCAAAGGTTCGCCCAAGGTTTTCCCACATCGCCGCGGCGATCGCCTTGCGCTCGCCGGGTGACTTTTCGGGGAAGGCCAGTTCGAGATTTGCGAGCGCTCGCTTTTGTCGACTGAGGCGCGGAGCGATCAGACGCCAGAGCTTTCCCGGAGAGCCATGACGCCATCTGCAACGGCATGGCGCGCGCAATGACAACCGCGAGCCAGATCGCGGCGAACTCGAGGCGAAAGCGTAAGCCTTTCAGAAACTTCATCAGACGGCCGGCGACCTCGAATGGACGGCGACTCCGGCCCCACGGGCTCGCTTCCTATTGTTTTCCGGGGTCTTTCGCAACCGCGAGGGCGGCGCCCTCCTGCCCGCGCAAGAACGCCCGCATGATGAAATGGGCCTGCTCGGGGCCGTAAGCATGTTCAGCGCCGACCGGACAAGCCCGCCGCGCCTGGCATCCCGCGGCCATGCAATCGGCGCCCGACGGCGCTTTTCAGGTGACCCGCGCAGGCGGCGACGTCGTAGCCGCCGCTGAGAACGCGCCGACCGGACAGGCGTTCAGGCACCAGCGCCCCGCGCAGGATTCGCATGGGCTCGGGACCGCCGCTGGTTCGGGGATGGCGAGCGCTTCGCGGAAGCCAAGCGCGCCACGATAGGAATGCCAAAGCCCGTAACGGGGATGGATCAGGACGCCGATCGGCGACGGATGGACGGGCTCGGCGCGCTGCGCCCATTGCTGGAACGGCAAAAAAGGCGGACCGCCGAAAGGAAACAGTGCTTTTGCGCCGAGTTCGCGCGCGATCGCCCCGATCACGCGCTGGCTCCAGCGGTCAAGCGGATGCTCGGCGCCGTCCCGCGCCTCGGTCGATCCGGCGAACGCTTCCCAACCCTCATTTCCCACCATGCCGGCGAGAACGATTGTGCGAATATCGGCCAGCTCGCCATCCCGCTCGCTGTCCTCAAGCCGCATCGCGCCCCTTGGGACGAGGCCGGATTGCGAGATGGCGCGGAAGACGGCCTCGATCATCATGACGCGGTCACGGCGAAGCGCTTCGTCTTGCGCAACCGGCGCCTGAGGCGCACAACGCGCCGCGCCGCGCCGACAGCTTCCGGCGCTCGAATTGAAGGAGCCTCGGTCTTGGACGCGGCTTACGTCGATCTTGGCGCGGGCGCCTTTCGCGCCGGCCGGCTTACTGGCGGCCCCTGGAATCCCGCCCATCAACACGCCGGTCCGCCCTCGGCGCTCATCTGCCGGGCCATCGAGCGCGCCGCCGCGAGCGACGGCTTGACCCATCTCGGACGGCTTACCGTCAATCTCCTGAGGCCCGCGCCCGTCGGCGAATGTCGCGTCGAGGTCGTAACCGACTATGCCGGCCGGAGCGCCGGCCATTATTCCGGGCGGCTGACAGCGGACGGCAAGGAAAGCGCCCGCTTCACCGCGCTTATGCAGCGGGAAGATACGATGCCGATTCCCGAAGGCGCTCCCGGACACCCGCCCCCCGCCGCGCCGAAGCCGCCTGACCAGTGCGCCGGTCGTGACCATGAATTTCGCCGCCGGCGCGTTCGGTTACGCCAGCCTGGTCGAGAATCGTGTCGCTGAGGGGCATTTCTTCAACGGACCCTGCGCCGCCTGGTTTCGCATGAACCATCCGCTCGTCCAGGGCGAAACGCCAAGCCCTTATCAGCGCGTAGCGGTCGCAGCAGACTCGGGCAACGGCATCAGCGCCGCGCTGGACTTCAGCAAATATCTTTTCATCAATTGCGATCTGACCATCAACCTCTTTCGCCGACCGGAGGGCGAATGGGTCTGCCTCGACTCGCGCAGCCTGTTCGGCGACAACGGCTGCGGGCTGGCCGAGTTCGCTCTCTATGACGAGCGGGGAATGATCGGACGCGCAACGCAGAGCCTGACCGTCAGGCCTCGCTGGCTTAGAGGCTCACGCTCGGCCCTGTCAGACGACAAGGCCGAGATGCTGCTCCATGGCCACAAATCGCGGATCGTCGTGCAACATGAAGCCGCTCATGAGCGTATGACGTTGTTGCGGAACGTTACCCATATCTCGAATCGACGATGTTCGCGGCGCGGGACGACATCGCTTGAGGAGTCGCACGAGCCTCGAAGCGGCATGATACCGCGCTCGATGCGCGCCGCATGAGCCTCATCTCGAGCGCCGCGTAGACTTCGAGCAGGATGAGGTCGCCTCGACGAGATTGTGCGCGCACCGCGAGCGCTCGACGTTATCGCGGTCGCGCGTCAGACGCGAATGTACTCGATCAGACCGAGCTGTCGACCTGGATCGACGCCGGTCGCACGATCGATCTTGGCGCACTCGTCGAGTCGCCTAACCCAAGCCACTTGATCGACTCAGCAGTGCCGAATTTGTCAGGCCGAACCGTCAGACGCAGCTCTCGCCAGACCGCGCGCTACGTTCGGCAAGCTGAACTTCTGGCGCTTCGTCGATCAGAGACGTCATCAATTTCGATAGTTGCGTGCGCTTATCGCGCGGCTCGCATGGATGGTATATACATATATACACATGTCCAGTCGGCTTGCAAAGCCGTGAGCTCCTCAGCCGGAGGCTTGCACCGGCCCTACCGCTTACTTCGCCCTGAGCGCCTCGACGCCCGGCAGCGCCTTGCCTTCCATCCATTCGAGGAACGCGCCGCCCGCGGTCGAGACATAGGTGAAGTCGTCGGCGACCTTGGCCTCGTTGAGCGCGGCGACGGTGTCGCCGCCGCCGGCGACGGACGTCAGCTTGCCCTGCTTGGTCGAGGCGCGCCGCGGTCTTCGCGATCGCCATCGTCGCCTTGTCGAAGGGCGGCGTCTCGAACGCGCCGAACGGGCCGTTCCAGACCAGCGTCTTGATCTCGCTCAAAACCTTCTCGACCGCGGCGATCGACTTCGGGCCGATGTCGAGGATCATCTCGTCCTCGGGAACATGATCGACGTCGACGATATGCGCCGGCGCGTGCGCCTTGAATTCCTTGGCGACATTCGCGTCGACCGGCAGCAGAATGCGGCATTTGGCCTTCTCAGCCGCCGCGACGATCGAGCGCGCGGTGTCGGCGAGATCCTTCTCGCACAGCGACTTGCCGACCGCCTTGCCCTGCGCGAACAGGAACGTGTTGGCCATGCCGCCGCCGATGATGAGGACGTCGACCTTGTTCACGAGATTGCCGAGGAGCTCGAGCTTGGTCGACACTTTGGCGCCGCCGACGATCGCGGCGACCGGGCGCTTCGGATCGCCGAGCGCGGCCTCCAGCGCCTCGAGCTCCTTCTGCATCGCGCGCCCCGCATGCGCAGGCAACTTGCGAGCGAGCCCCTCCGTCGTCGCATGCGCGCGATGGGCGGCGGAGAAGGCGTCGTTGACATAGACGTCGCCGAGCTTGGCGAGCTCGTCGACATGGCCGGATCGTTCTTCTCCTCGCCCTTGTGGAAGCGGGTGTTCTCCAGAAGAAGCACGTCGCCGTTCTTCATTTTGGCGATCGCGTCGTCGGCCGTCTCGCCGATGCAGTCGGTCGCGAAGGCGACCGGCCGCTTGATGATCTCGGCGACCGCGGCGGCGACCGGCTTCAGCGAATTGGCCTCGTCCGGGCCGCCCTTCGGCCGGCCGAAATGCGCGAGCAGAATGACCTTGCCGCCCTTGTCCGCGATCTCCGTGATCGTCGATGCAACGCGCTCGATGCGCGTCGCATCGGTCACGCGGCCGTCCTCCGTCGGCACGTTGAGATCGACGCGCAGGAGCACGCGCTTGCCGGCGACGTCGGCGTCATCGAGCGTGCGGAACGGTTTTGTCATGGGGAGCCTCACAAGCGACCGAACTCTCGCCCTCCGCTTTCGCGGGGGTGGCGCCCAATCCTCAGATCAGCTTCGCCATCGCGACGGCGGTGTCGGCCATGCGGTTCGAGAAGCCCCATTCGTTGTCGTACCAGGAGAGCACGCGAACGAAATCGCCGTCGATGACCTTGGTCTGATCGAGATGGAAGATCGAGGAGCGATCGTCGTGGTTGAAATCGCTCGAGACATTCGGCTCGTCGGTGTAGCCGAGGATGCCCTTGAGCGGCCCATTGCCGTCCGCGGTCGTCTTGATCGCATTGTTGATCTCTTCCGCGCTGGTCTTGCGCTTGGCGACGAATTTGAAGTCGACAACCGACACGTTCGGCGTCGGCACGCGGATCGCCGAGCCGTCGAGCTTGCCCTTGAGCTCCGGCAGCACGAGGCCGACGGCCTTGGCCGCGCCGGTCGTGGTCGGGATCATCGACAAGGCCGCGCCGCGCGCGCGGTAGAGGTCCTTGTGCATCGTGTCGAGCGTCGGCTGATCGCCGGTGTAGGAATGGATGGTCGTCATGAAGCCGTGCTCGATGCCGATCGCGTCGTTGAGCACTTTGGCGACCGGCGCGAGGCAATTGGTCGTGCAGGATGCGTTGGAGACGACGAGATGATCCTTGGTCAGCTTGTCGTCGTTGACGCCATAGACGACCGTCAGATCCGCGCCGTCGGCCGGCGCCGAGATGAGCACGCGCTTCGCGCCGGCCTTGAGATGGGCCGCGGCCTTGTCGCGCGCGGTGAAGATGCCCGTGCATTCGAGCGCGATGTCGACGCCGAGCGCCTTGTGCGGAAGCTCGGCCGGATCCTTGATCGCGGTCACCTTGATCTTGTGGCCGTCGATCACGATCGTGTCGCCCTCGACCTTGACCTTGTGCGGAAAGCGTCCGTGCACGCTGTCGTAGCGCAAGAGATGCGCGTTGGTCTCCACCGGACCGAGATCGTTGATCGCGACGACCTCGATGTCCTTGCGGCCCGATTCCAGAATCCCGCGCAGCACCAGCCGCCCAATGCGGCCGAAGCCGTTGATCGCTACCTTGGCAACCATCGCAATGTCTCCTCTCGCGCCGGGCCGCCCGAACGGCCGCCGACGCCTGACAATTCAAGTCCCTGAAGCCGCGCTTATTGTCCGATCTCCGGCTCCATGTCCAGAATGGAAATGGAGCCGACGGCATCGCCGGCGAAGACCCTCGATCAGGCCTTCAGCCTGCTCAGCGCCGCCTCGACCACCGCCTCGGGCGTGATCCCGAAATGCTCGTAGACGGCCTTATAGGGTCCGCTTTCGCCGAAGCTCTTCATGCCGATGAAGGGGCCGTCGCCGATGATCGCGTCCCATCCGAACCGCACCGCCGCCTCGACGCCGATCTTCACCTTCGCCGTGCCGATCACCGAGCGGCGATAGTCCTCCGGCTGCTCGAAGAAGGCCGGGAAGCAGGGCATCGACACGACGCGGGCCGCGACGCCCTTCTCCTTCAATTGCGCCTGCGCGGCGACGGCCAGCGACACTTCGGAGCCGGAGGCGAAGATCGACACCTGGGCCTCGCCTGAAGCCGGAGAAACCTCGTAGCCGCCGCGCGCGCACAGGTTTTCCTCCACATGGGTGAGCCGCACCGCCGGCATGGACTGGCGCGTCAGCGCGAGGATCGAGGGCGAGTGCTCGCGCTCGAGCGCCGCCTGCCAGCACTCGACCGTCTCGATGCTGTCGGCCGGGCGCCAGATATAGAAGTTCGGCATCGCGCGCAGCGACGCCAGATGCTCGACCGGCTGATGGGTCGGGCCATCCTCGCCAAGGCCGATCGAATCGTGGGTGAACACATTCACGACCCGGATCCCCATCAGCGCCGAAAGCCTGAGCGAGGGACGGCAATAGTCGGTGAAGCAGAAGAACGACGCGCCCGAGGGGATGAAGCCGCCATGCAGCGCGATGCCGTTGCAGGCCGCGATCATGCCATGTTCGCGGATGCCCCAATGGATGTAGCGGCCGGAGAAGTTGTCGGCCTGGATTTCCATCTCGTCCGCGAACTTGGTGTTGTTGGACGGGGTCAAGTCGGCCGAGCCGGTCACGAGCTCAGGCACGGCGGCCCCGATGACGTTGAGCGCCGCTTCGCCCGCCTTGCGGGTCGCGGCTTCCGGCTTCTCGTCGGCGAGCTTCTTCTTGTAGGCGTCGATGACTTGATCGAGATCCTCCGGCAGATCGCCGCGCACCCGTCGTTCGAATTCGGCGCGCAGCTTCGGGTCGAGCGCCTCGACCGCGCTGTTCCACGCTTCGCGCGACGCCGCGGCGCGCGTTCCCGCCTTCGCGCCAGGTCGCGAGAATGTCGTCGGGGATGACAAACGGCTCGTAGGGCCAGTTCAGGGTCTTGCGGGCGCCGGCGACCTCGCTCGGCCCCTGCGCGTCGCTGTGCGCCTTCTGGGTTCCCGCATGGGTCGGCAGGCCGAAGCCGATCGTCGTCTTGCAGGCGATCAGCGTCGGCTTGTCGGATTTCTGCGCCGCGTGAATGGCGTCGAGGATCGCCTTGGGGTCGTGCCCGTCGATGTGGAACGCGTTCCAGCCCGCCGACTGGAAGCGGGCGACCTGGTCGACATTGTCGGCGATCGTACGTTGCCCGTCGATCGTGATCCCGTTGTCGTCCCAGAAGACGATCAGCTTGTTGAGCTTGAGATGGCCGGCGATGCCGATCGACTCCTGGCTCACGCCTTCCATCAGGTCGCCGTCGGAGGCGAGGACGTAGGTGTGGTGGTCGACGATGCCCGGATAGCGCGCCGCCATCATCCGCTCGGCGATCGCGAAGCCGACCGAGGTCGCGATGCCCTGCCCCAACGGCCCGGTGGTGGTCTCGACGCCCGGCGCGCACCAATATTCCGGATGCCCCGGCGTCTTCGAGCCGACCTGCCGGAACTGCTTGAGGTCGTCGATGCCCAGTCCCTTGGCGCCGCCGACGCCGGTCAGATAGAGCAGGCAATAGAGCAGCATGCAGCCGTGGCCGGCCGACAGGATAAACCGGTCGCGATCGGGCCAATGGGGATCGGACGCGTCGAATTTCAACACGTCGCGCCAGAGAACCGTCGCGACGTCGGCCATGCCCATCGGCAGGCCGGGATGGCCGCTCTTGGCCTTCTCCACCGCATCGAGCGAGAGAAAGCGGATCGCATTGGCCATCGCGTCGTGAGACACGCTCGTCGTCATTGGGGTCTCCTCAAGAATTGGGCGCCGGCAATTCGGAGTTCCGAGCTCGGGCAGCGATTTGACCCCGGACGGAACGGGCGCGTCAATTAGGGGCGGTCGCAGGAACCTGTCAATTGCGGCCGGGGCCGCGTTGACGTTCCGTTCAAGCATCGCGTAAACAAAGCCTCGCAATGGACGGAATCAAAACCTCCATGGATTCGCTTGAGACCTCGCTCAAACGACTCGCGGCTCGCGGTCGACGCGCTCGAGTGGGCGACGGACATGCGCGTGCGCCACGACGAAGCGCGCGCGACGACGCAAGAGGAATTCGCGCTGATGCAGGACGATCGCTCGCGGCTCGCGGTCGAACTCGACGCCGCCGTCGACCGGTCGCGTGCGCTCGAATCCGCCAACGCCGAAGCGGCGAAGCGGCTTGCCCATGCCGCGCAGGCGATCGAACGCGTTCTCGGCCGCTCGGCGCCGGACTCGGAAAGCTAAGGCCAGTCCGCCGGAGAAAAGGCGCGCGCGATGTCACAGGTTTCGGTCACCATCGATGGGCGCAAGTATCGCCTGGCCTGCAACGAGGGCGAAGAAGCGCGGCTCGAATCGCTGGCAGGCCTGATCGATGAGAAGATCGGCGAGATGCGCAAGACGTTCGGCGAGATCGGCGACCAGCGTCTCGTCATCATGGCCGCGTTGACCCTCGCCGACAGTCTGACCGAAGCAAAGGACGCGACGGCGGCTCAGCGCAAGCGCTCCGACGACGCCGAGCAGCGTGCAAGCGCCCTTGTGTCGACGATCGACCAGCTCGGTTCGAGGCTCGAATCCTTGGCCGCGCGTCTGGCAGGCGCGGAAGTCTGATCGGGACCTAGAGAACGTCCGCAACCAGCCCCAGGGATTTCGCCTCGTTCGCCTCGATATACCAGTTGCCGGGCGCGCGGCTGAGAACCTCTTCCATTGTCACTTTTGAACCGCGGACCAGGTTCTCAAAACCCTCATTTTGGATCGCGATCGAGGCTTCGATCTCGTGGAGAGTTCGCGGTGACCGTCGCGACACACGTCGTCAGCGGGCCGTTGATGTGCAACTGCTTATCCAGCTTTCGCTCATGCATCATCAAACGCGTTCCGCGTGTCAGATATCGATTCTCAATCGAAAAGAAACTCATGAACGTCGTTCCAGCGGAATAGATTGCCGCCTTTCCCAGAAAGACGAACCGACAGTCTGCAGAGTTTTCGCTGTGAAATCGGATGTCCTCGCCCATCATGCGGGCCACCTCGGGATCGCCGCCGAGCGTCGACAACTCCGTAACGATCAACCCTTCCTTCTTTGAAGCGTCCAATTGCGACCGAAAATCCTTGTACATGTCGTAGTCGACCGGGCCTCCCAATAGAATTGCGGGCGAGCTGAAATCCTTGGGCTGCAGTTTGTCCATCGACCGACGATCCTTCCGCAAGCTACCGGTCAAACGCAGACCGCAGACGCACTTTCCGGGCCACTTTAACCTTTCACGACTGGGAGCTTGCCTGGCAGCGCTGATGTAGCGGAGGGCGCCGTGAGTTTGCAGGGCAAAAGTTGACGGGCGCGCGGCAGATAAATCCTCCTGCCGCTTGCGTCTCTTGCACGATGTGGGTATATACCCGCGAATGGACACCACTCTGCTACTGCGCCGCGGTTCGGACCGCCGCTCGAAAGACCACCGCGCTTTACGACTCCCTCCTCGAGCCGGCGGGGGTCACGCTCGCGCAATTCAGTCTCTTGCGAAAAATCAAGCGCGCCGGAACGGTTTCCCTGACCGGCCTTGGGCGGCTCGCCGAATTGGACCGATCGACGATCGGACGAAACGTGAAGGCGCTGGAAAAACTTCGGCTCGTGTCCACGACCTCAGCGGAGGACCACCGCGAGGCGGCGGTGCGGCTCACACCCGAGGGAGAGCGCGCGTTGCGGGTCGGCGCCCCCCTGTGGGACGAAGCGCAACGGCGCGTCGAAGCCGACGCTAGGCGCGACCGGAGCGGCGCAGTTGCAGACGCTTGCGCACAATCTTTGATTTTTTTGGCCAGTTTGCGGGTAGATACCCGTCACGGAGTTTAAGATGACGATATCGGGGCCGGCTGTGCAGAACATTGCCCAGCCGCAAAAGCAGTTCGCGGCCTTCTCGCTTTCCAACCGGCTCGCCGCGGCGATGGCCGAACGCAACCTCTACTACGGCTGGGTCGTCGCGGGAGCGACCTTCCTCGTCATGCTGGCGACGGCGGGCGCGATGGGCGCGCCGGGCGTCATCATCCAGCCGCTCGAGAAGGAGTTCGGCTGGAGCACGGCGCAGATCTCGGTCGCGCTTGCGGTGCGGCTCGCTCTGTACGGGCTGATCGCGCCCTTCGCCGCCGCCTTCATCAACCGCTTCGGCGTGCGGCCGGTCGTCGTGTCGGCGGTCGCGATGATCGTCGCGGGCATCCTCGCCTCGATGGCGATGACCGAGGTCTGGGAGCTCGTCGCGCTCTGGGGCGTCATCGTCGGCATCGGCACCGGCATGGTCGCGCTGGTGCTCGGCGCGACCATCGCGACGCGCTGGTTCGTTCAGCGGCGCGGCCTCGTCGTCGGCATGCTGACGGCGAGCAACGCGACCGGGCAGCTGATCTTTCTGCCGCTCATCGCCAAGCTGACGCAGGATTACGGCTGGCGCAGCGCGCTCGTCGTTCGTCGTCGCGATGCTGCTCGTCGCTTTCTTCGTCGCGCTCATGGTGCTTGCGCGACCGGCCGGCCGACGTTGGGCTTGCTCCGTTCGGCGAGCGCGCCATCCAGCCGGCGCCGAAGCAGGATCTGGGCCTTCTCGCGATGATGGCGTCGCCGCTGCGCGCGCTCTACGCGGCGCGCACAAGCCGCACCTTCTGGGTGCTGTTCGCGACCTTCTTCGTCTGCGGACTCTCGACCAACGGCCTCATCCAGACGCACTGGGTCTCGCTCTGCGGCGACTACGGCATCGCGCCGGTCGCGGCGGCCGGCGCGCTCGCGCTGATCGGCGTCTTCGACTTCGTCGGCACGATCCTGTCGGGCTGGCTGTCGGACCGTTACGACAACCGCTGGCTCCTGTTCATGTATTACGGACTGCGCGGCCTCTCGCTGATCGCGCTGCCCTTCACCAATTTCACGGTCATCGGACTGTCGGCCTTCGCGGTGTTCTACGGCCTCGACTGGATCGCGACCGTGCCGCCGACCGTGCGTCTGACCGCCGAGCGCGTTCGGCGCCGGAAAGCCAACCTAACCTTCGGCTGGATCTTCGCCGCCCACCAGCTCGGCGCGGCGACGGCCGCCTTCGGCGCCGGCTTCTCGCGCACCGAGATGGCGACCTACCTGCCCGCGCTCTATGTCGCCGGCGTCGCCTGCGTGATCGCGGCCGCTCTCGTGCTGACGATCGGCCGGCGACCGAAGGAGGTCCTCGCGACGGCTTAAGCAAAGGGCGAGATTGCGCGTCCACGTCGCGCGCTCCAGCTGCGTCGCTTCAGCTTCAAGCGCGACCTTTCCAGAGCGTCCATATTTCACTGTATTATTATGTTAATATACTTCTGCGCGCCCGCAGAAACGAGGCGCGGAACTAAACGGGGTCGCAACCCACTGAAAAGACTGGGGCACGGAACTAAAAAGGCGGCTAGAGGCTCGCGCGCGGAGCGGGCGCGCTCGCTAAAGCGCCCTGCCCTCTCGCCGCATCAGCCGCAAGCACCGCGCCGAGCGTCGCCTTGAGCGAGGCCATCACGATGTTGGGGTCCATGCCCACGCCATGCACGGCGCGGCCTTCGGCGTCCTGGATCTCGACATAGCTCGCCGCGGTCGCATTGGCGCCGCGCCCGACCGCGTGCTCGTGATAGTCGATGAACGAGAACTCGACCTTGAACGCCTTCTTCAGCGCATCGACGAAGGCGTCGATCGGGCCGTTGCCCTCGCCTTCGATCGTCATGGTCGAGCCGTCGGCCTTGCGCAGCGTCGCGACAAGCTCGCGATTGTCCGGGCTGGTCGGAACCGTCTGCTGCTTGACCAGCGTCATCGGCGGATCGTCGAGAAGATAGGCCTGGCGGAACAGAGCCCATAATTCGGGCGAGGTCAGCTCCTTGCCGTCGGAATCCATCCGCTCCTGGGCGATCTTGGAAAATTCGACCTGCAGCGTACGGGGCAGGTCGAGGCCGTGGTCGGCGCGCAGGATATAGGCCATGCCGCCCTTGCCCGACTGGCTGTTGATGCGGATCACCGCCTCGTAGTCGCGGCCGACGTCCTTGGGATCGATCGGCAGGTACGGCACTTGGAACACAGGGATCGTTGCGCTTCTCCTGCGCGTCGAACCCCTTCTTGATCGCGTCCTGGTGCGAGCCGGAGAACGCGGTGTAGACCAGTTCGCCCACGTAAGGGTGGCGCTGGTGCACCGGCAGTTGCGTGCAATGCTCGGCGACGTCGCGGATGCCGTTGACGTCGCTGACGTCGAGTTCCGGATCGACGCCTTGCGTGAACAGGTTCAAGGCCATGGTGACGATGTCGACGTTGCCGGTGCGCTCGCCATTGCCGAACAAGCGTGCCCTCGACGCGGTCGGCGCCCGCCATCAGCGCGAGCTCCGCCGCGGCGACCGCGGTGCCGCGATCGTTATGCGGATGGACCGACAGGATCACGCTCGAGCGGTCGGATATGCGCCGCCCGAACCACTCGAACTGGTCGGCGTAGGTGTTGGGCGTCGCCATCTCGACCGTCGCCGGCAGGTTGAGAATGAGCCGCTTCGAGGCCGTCGGCTTGATGACGTCCTTGACCGCCTCGCAGATCTCGAGCGCGAAATCGAGCTCGGTGCCGGTAAAACTCTCCGGCGAATATTCGAACTGAAAATCCGTGCCCGAGGCGGCGTCGGCCAGCGCCCTGACCTGCTTGGCCGCGTTGACCGCAATATCGGTCACGCCCTTGCGGTCGGTCCTGAAGACGACGTCGCGCTGCAAGGTCGAGGTCGAATTGTAGAAGTGGACGATGACCTTCTTGGCGCCTTTGACCGCCTCGAACGTGCGCTCGATCAATTCCGGGCGGCACTGGGTCAGGACCTGGATGGCGACGCCGTCAGGAATTGCGCCCGACTCGATGATCGAGCGAACGAAGTCGAAATCGGTCTGCGAGGCTGAGGGAAAGGCGACCTCGATCTCCTTGAAGCCCATGTCGACCAGGAGCTTGAACATGCGGTTCTTGCGCTCGACGCCCATCGGCTCGATCAGCGCCTGATTGCCGTCGCGGAGATCGACCGAGCACCAGATCGGCGCCGTGTCGATGACCCGCGAGGGCCATTGGCGATCGGGCAGGATAATGGGCGCGTAGGCGCGGTACTTCTGAATAGGCATCTGTGTCATGACGAACCCTGGGAAGACTTATGGCGGCGCTTAAGCTGAGATCAGCTAGCCAGACCGTGCCTTGTCGTTTGAAAGGCGGATGCGAAACGATGTCCCGACGCGTCTAGCGCGCCGGGCGTCTAAGGAGGAGGTTCGTCGACCACGTTCGCATGGGCGCCCTTCAATCAGAGATAGCCAAAAAAATCAACCCGCCGCGTCTCGTCGGAATGGACAAGCGCCCCTGGCCCGGCCACAAGCGGGCCCGCGCGGAGAGCAATTTGACCGAATTCCCGATCCTCCAGTTCGGCGCGAGCCGCTTCCTGCAGGCCCATGTCGACCTGTTCGTCAGCGAGGCGCTGCCTCGCGGCGAAGCGATGGGGCGCATCGCGGTCGCGGGAACCACGGGGAGCCCGGAAAGCCGCCGGCGCATCGCCGCCTTTGCGGCGGGCCAGCCCTATCCGGTTCTCGTCAAAGGCCTCAGCGACGGGGCGGTCGTCGACGAAATCGTCGAGGTTACGAGCGTCGGCGCCGGCGTCGACGCCGCGACGCAATGGGACGAACTCGAGCGCCTGTTCATCGCCGCGCGCTGCGCCGTGTCGAACACCGCCGACCGCGGCTACGAGACCGACCCCGACGATCGGCCTGACGCGGGTCCGCCGCGGTCGTTTCCCGCCAAGCTCGCCAAGCTCCTGCTCGCGCGCCACCGCGCCGGCGCCGAGCCGATCACGCTCTTCCCCTGCGAACTGACGCCCGGCCAACGGCCAGGTCCTGCGCGGCGTGGTGCTCGACGTGCTCGACCGCTGGCAGGCGCCGGCGGACGCGCGCCGCTGGGTCGCGGAGGAATGCCTCTGGGTCAATTCGCTGGTCGACCGGATCGTCTCCGAGCCGCTCGAGCCCCTGGGCGCGGTCGCCGAGCCCTATGCCCTGTGGGCGATCGAGGACCAGCCCGGCCTCGAGCTGCCTTGCCGGCATCCGGCGATCGTGGTCACCGCCGACCTCAAGCCTTATGAGCGCCTGAAGCTGTTCATTCTCAATCTCGGCCACACCTATCTCGCCGAGCTTTGGTCGAAGGCCGGCGGCGCGCCGGGCCTGACGGTCCGCGAGGCGGTGGCCGACACAACGATGCGCGCCAAACTTGATGCGCTCTATGAGGAAGAAGTGCTGCCGGTGTTCGCGGCGATCGGCATGGGAGACGAGGCGCAGCGCTTACCTGAAGACGGTGATCGAGCGGTTCTCCAATCCGTTTCTCAATCACCGCCTGTCCGAAATCTCTCATCAACCACGAGGCCAAGAAGGCGCGGCGCTTCGGCGGTCTCGTCGATCTCGCCAAGGCGAATGGCGTCAGCGTCAAGCAGCCGCGCCTCGAGGCCGCGCTCGCCGACGGCGCTTAGCCATGACGCGCGATCCGCTCACTTCGGGCGACCTCATCGCCGACCGGCGCTTCGCTTACGCCAAAGCCGCGGCGGACGAAGGCGACTGGAGCGCCGCCGCGGAGCTGTTCGAGCAGACGCTCGAGCGGGCGCCAAACTGGGCGGCGGCGTGGTTCGCGCTTGGCGAAGCTCGGGAGAAGCTGGGCGACCTTGACGCCGCAGCTCGAGCCTTCAATGCGACGCTCGCGGCCGATCCCGCCGATGCGCAAGGCGCGAGGGCCCGCCTCGCGCTCATTGGGCGAGGCGATGCGCCGGCCGCGCTGCCGCAAGCCTATGTGGCGCGGCTGTTCGACGACTATGCGCCACGCTTCGACGCTCATCTCACCAAAAATCTCGGCTATCGCGCCCCTGCCCTGATCGCCGACGCCTTGAGCGACATCGCGCCGGGCCGCCGCTTCGCCTCGGCCCTCGATCTCGGCTGCGGCACCGGACCTCATGGGCGAGGCGCTGCGCGGGCGCGTCGACCGTCTCGTCGGCGTCGACCTTTCGGCGGCCATGATTGCGAAGGCGGCCGAGCGGAACGTCTATGACGAGCTCGTGGTTGACGACGCGACGACGCTGCTGACGTCCGGGCCACGCGCCGTCTTCGACCTGATCGTCGCCGCGGACGCGCTCGTTTATGTCGGCGACCTCGCGCCTTTGTTCGCCGCTGCCGCGACTGCGCTCGCCGCGGACGGGCTGTTCGCGTTCTCGGTCGAAACGCACGAGGGCGACGGATTTAAGCTCGAGCCCACGATGCGGTTCGCTCACAGCCGCAATTACATCGAGGCGGCGGCCCAGGCGGCGGCTTGCAGCCCATCCTCGTTCAGACGGCGTCGACGCGCCGGGAGTTGGGCCGGGATGCGCCAGGCCTGATCTGCGTGCTGGAGAGGACTGAGCGCCAGACCGGCGCGTAGTCCGCCAGCCTCTGTTCAGAAGGGCCGCCAAGGATTGGCGAGCGCGACCGGCCTTTGCTGCTCACGCGCGTTCTGCCTCGCCGCCCGCATTGGACGGCCGATAGGCCAACCGGCAATGGCCGGCGCAATAGGACTGGCCCTTGGCCGGCGTGAGCCCGCAATAGGCGAACTCCCCGCTTCTCGGAT
Organism: uncultured Alphaproteobacteria bacterium; assembly: GCA_963762335.1. GTDB lineage: Bacteria > Pseudomonadota > Alphaproteobacteria > Rhizobiales > Beijerinckiaceae > Roseiarcus. The sequence continues at coordinate 63,088 of CAVXKU010000008.1, forward strand.
CGCCGAGGGGCCATCGACAGGCGGATTCGCGAATCTCCTCGAACTTGACCCGCTGCATCTCTCCAATTTCGGCTTGGGCAAAAATCCAGGCGCCCCTCCTCCCCTCCTGGTCTCCAGGCCGTGGCCCGGGGGTGGCGCAGGAATCCCGAGCGAGGACGACATTGGAGCCGTAGCTGCCTGCGCCAGCCGCCCGTTGCGCGCGCGCCTTGCGCGGCATTGCGGCGCGTCCATCGCCGTTGAGTTTGATCCCGATACGGTTCGCCTTGCCGATGACCGCATTGCGGGACGCGACGCCAAGCGCCGCTGCGATAACGCTGGCGCTTCTTCCTTCGAGAGCGAGCCTCTTCAGGTCCTCGACGGCCTCGGCTGTCCACGGCATTTGCGCGCTCCAACGGCTTGTCGCTGCGGCGCCCCGGCCGCGCAGAATGGTGTTGACGGACTATTCTTTAGCCAGACTCCGCCAAGGACGAATTCCGCGCCTCTGGCAGCCATTTCTGGATGAATTTCCTATTTTTTCAGCATGTTAAAAAAACGAGTGGCAAGGCAATCGTCCATTTGGAATAGTCCGTCGCGCGTTTAGAATACGGTATGCTTGCGGCGCCGCTCGGAATAGAGCTATTGGTGTTCCGAACCGATGGGAGACCGTGATGCTCAACGGTAGTCCGGAGCGGACCAGGTCGAGGGGAGCGCCGCCTTACACGTCCTATCGAACGTTCAAAACGTTCATCGAGGACCTCCACGAGCACGGCGTTCCCTCACGCATCGACCGCAGCGTGCTGACGCGCTTTTCGGGCGTGGTCGGCACTCAGCTGGTGCACGCCCTCCGGTTCCTCGGCCTGATCGAGGACGATGGGCGACCAACACAACACCTTAAGGACGTGGTGAAAGCGCATGGCGCCGGGCATTGGCCCGAGACGCTCCTCAAGCTCCTGCGGGAGGAATACGCCCCGATGTTCGCGATCGACCTGGAAACCGCTACGCCTTCTCATTTCAACGAGGCGTTCAGGAAGGCTTTCCCGGCTGCGGACGCGGTCGTCCAGAAGTGCGTGACGTTCTTTCTCTACGCCGCGAGCGATGCGGGCGTGAAAATCAGCGGCCGCGTCCTCAAGGGCCGGAAGCCGCGATCGCTGACGCCACGAAAGAAGCCTGCCAGACCCGCGTTTTCACATCCGCCCATACAGGAACTCGAGGCGGCGCCATCGCCGCCTCAATCCGCCCCGGCCCCCCCGGAGGGCAAGAAGCCGTCGGAGATCCTTCTCTCACACCTCGACCCGAACGAAATGGACGAGGAACAGCAAGCCGCAGTCTGGACCATGCTGAAGTACTTCAAGTCCAGGGGACTATAAGCATCGCCCGTCACTTGGCTCGCCTCAGGGCTCCTCATCGAGGATCTTGCGAACTTTCGCCGCCAGTTCCTCGATGCTGAATGGCTTGGTCAGGAGATTGGTGCCGGGGTCGAGCATCCCGTTGTGGACGATGGCGTTGCGCGTATAGCCGTCGTATAGAGCACCTTCAGGTTCGGCCGTTTCCCCCGCGCGCGATCGGCCAGTTGTCGTCCGGACATGTCCGGCATGACGACGTCGGTGAACAGCAGCGTGACCTGCTGGCCCTCGTCGAGCATGCGCAACGCCTGCGACGGGCCCGAGGCCTCGACGACGCTGTAGCCGAGCTCCTTCAAGGCTTCGACAGAGAGCGCGCGCACGCGATCGTCGTCCTCGACAACGAGAATGATCTCGCTGCGCAAACCGCGATCGAATCCTGGCGAGCCGCTTCGCCTGCTCTCTCGCCGCAGCTTCGCCAGTAGTGGCGCGGCAGATAAATCTTGACCGACGTTCCCACCCCCGGCTCAGAGTAGATCTTTACGTGGCCGCCGGACTGGCGAACGAAACCATACACCTGGCTCAGGCCGAGACCCGTCCCCTTCCCGGCGCCTTTGGTCGTGAAGAAGGGGTCGAAGGCCTTCGCGATGACGTCCGGCGGCATGCCTGCGCCCGTATCGGCGACCGCGATCAGCACATACTGACCGGCCTCGATCGCGTACTCCTGCGCGTAGGCGTCATCCACGAAAGCGTTCAGGGTCTCGATGGTGAGCCTGCCTCCGCCCGGCATGGCGTCGCGCGCGTTGACGGCGAGATTGAGGATCGCGTTCTCGAGTTGCGCCGGATCCGCCTTCACCTGCCATAGACCGGCGGCCAGCACAGTCTCGACCTTGACCTGCTCGCCAAGCGTACGGTCGAGCAGCTCGCTCATGCCGGCGACCAGCTTGTTGATGATCAGAGGCTCGGGCGAAAGCGGTTGCTGGCGAGAGAACGCCAGAAGCCGTTGGGTCAGCGTCGCCGCGCGCTGGGCGCCATCGATGGCGCCGTCGACGAACCGTTGCGACGTCGGTCTCGCCGCGCGCCAGCTTGCGCTGCAGGAGGCTAAGGCCGCCCATGATGACGGCGAGCATATTGTTGAAGTCGTGGGCGATGCCGCCGGTGAGCTGCCCGACCGCCTCCATCTTCTGGATCTGGCGGAGCTGCTCCTCGACCTTGGAGCGGGCGTGAGACTTCGTCGTGAACCCGCTGCTCGAGCGTGTTGTTCAGAACCTGGAGGGCTTCTTCAGCGCGGCGGCGTTCCGCCACTTCCCGTTCCGCGGCCTGATAGAGGCGGGCGTTGTCGATGGCGGTCGCGGCCTGCCCCGCGATGCCGATCAGAAGCTCCTCGTGCTCGTCGATGAACTTTCGGGGTTCGCCGTGCCCGAAGAAGAGTCCGCCGATCACCTCTCCTGAGCGCGAGATGACCGGCACCGCGAGATAGCTCCGCACCGGCAGATGTCCTTTCGGCATGCCGTAGTGGGGCTCGTTCTTGCCATAACGAGGATCCTTGAGGATGTCGTCGGAGCGAATGACGCCGGTCCCCTTGAAGGTCGGCTCGAACACGGCGGTATTGCGCGGCATCGGGAACCTGTCGAAGTGCTCCCGCGGCGCCCCAGAGAGGGCGTAAAGCATATAGCTCTCGCCCTTGTCGTTGATGACGTTGTAGAAGAACGCCCCGAACTCGGCGCCCACGATCTCGGTGCAGGCGTCAGTGGCGATCTGCACGATCTTGTCGACATCAAGCTCGGCCGCCAGCGCAGCGCCGGTGCGGTTCGAGCACATCGAGCTTGCGAGAATTCGGCGCGGATCGCCAGCTCTGTCTCGTGCTGCTCGGTGACATCGTGGCCCTGGATGAAGATGCCGGTCGTCACGCCATTATCGGCGACGATGGGCTGATAGATGAAATCGAGATAATGCTCCTCGAGGGCGCCGTCCGGAGCTTGCCGCAAATTGACCGGCGCGCGGCGTCCCGACATGAGGCTCGCCTGAGGCATAGACCCGATCGAGCAACTTCACGAAGCCCTGCTCGACCACTTCGGGAAGCGCCTCGGCCACGGTCTTTCCGACCACATCGCGACCGGCCATCAGCGTCCGATAGGCCTCGTTCGCCATGGTGAAGCGGTGCTCCGGTCCGCTGACCATCGCGATGAAGCCGGGCGCCTGCGCGAACATGCGCTTGAGGCTCTTGCGCTCCGCTTCGAGCTCGCGCTCGATCATCACCTTGTCGGTGATCTCGATCACGATCGCCATGACGCCGGCGGGTCTGCCGTCTTCGCCGAGCAGCGGCGAATAATCGAGGTTGAACCAGACCTGCTCCGGACTGCCGCCATCCCGGTAAAGCGTAAGCGGGAAATCTCGATAGGCCAGCGTTTCGCCGGCAAGCCCAACCTTCATGACGTTGTCGTTGAAGCTCGGCGACCTCGGGCCAACCCTCGACGCACCTTGGAGCCGAACAGATTGGGGTGGCGACCGCCGGCGACCGCAGAATAGCCGTCGTTGTAGATCATGATCCCGTCCTCGCCCCATAGAGTGACCATCGGGACGGGCGAGCGCAGAATCAGCGCAACGGCGCTTCGGAGGCTGACGGGCCAGCTCTCGATCGGACCAAGCGGCGTCGCAGCCCAGTTGAAACTGGCTATGATCTCGGCGGCTTCCCCACCCCCGGTCAAAAACGGATAGCGAGATGGGTTAGGCTTCTGCAAACTGGTTCTCCGGCCTCTTTAGTGGAGGGGACACACCGGCAATGCAACGCGAGGACATCCCGTTCTAAGCCGAAGCTTATCGTGAAAAGGGCTCCCGCGGACTCCTGCACAAGAATTCTTGCGCGTCCAGCAGAAGCGCCGTCGCGTCGCCTTGGGCTGGGCGCCACCAAACGTGCAGATGCGGACAAAATTGCCTCCGCCCAGCAACAGAACGAGCGCGTGAGCGCCTTCCGCCGTCATTCGGCCGAAGGCGGCGGCTCGCGCGCTCTGATGATGGCGGCGTTGAACTCGCCGCCGAACACGAACAGGAGCGCCACCCAATAGAGATAGACCAGTGCGATCATGACCGACGCAAGACCCGCGTAGGTCGAAATGTAGTTGCGCAAATACTCGCTCAAATAGAAGCCGAACACTTCGCCAAAGGCGATGCTGGCGATGAAGGTCAAGGTGACGCCCGGGAGAATTTCGCGAAATCCGACGCGGTGGGCGGGCAGAATGAGGTGGGCGAGAAGGAGCGAACTCGCCAGCATCAAGGCCGCGACCCCGATGCGCAGAAAGGTGAGCAGGCTGTGCGCCTGCGCCACCGCAGGAAAGAAGGCCGCGAGCGTGTCCACAATCAGCGGCCCGAGCACGACGAGGAAGGCTAGCGCCAGCAGGGCGATCGACCCGATCAACACCAGTCCCAGCGACTGCAGCCTGAGCATCCACCACGGTCTCGGCTCGACGAGGCCGTAGGCGCGATTGAGCCCGACCCGAAGCGCCTCGATAGCGCTCGAAGCGAAGTAGAAGGAGAAGACCGCGCCGAAGGTGAGCAATCCGCCGCTACGCGGGGTCGTCAGGACCCGCTCGACCTCTTGCGAGATCGGGCGAGCCACCACCTCCGGCCATTCGGCGAATACGAGCTTCGCCGCCTCATGCGCCAGATCGGACGAGCCAAAGAACCCGGCGACCGCCGCGACGAAAATCAGAAACGGGAACAGCGACGTCAGCAGCGTCAGGCCGATGTAGCTGGCGATCGCCCAGCCGTCGTCGGCGGCGAACTTCTCCGCCGCCTGCCAGACAATTCGTAGCGGACGCACCCTCGCTCGAGCCTCCCCTCAACACCGGCCATTTTGACCCGGCAGGGCGCCGAGCGCCACCCGCGAAGTCAATTCTTTCCCTGCGGTCCCCAAAACATACGCATTGCAACGGCGAATGTGGCGACGCATGCTGCGGCGCAGCAATAGCGCTAATCTGAAGGAAAGACGACCCAGTGACGCTCGAGGACCTCGCTCGCCAGGCCCATTTCGCCGTTGAGGGCGTCATGGATTGCGCGCTGACCTCGGTGCGCCAACGGGTGAGCGAGAATGGGAAGCTCAGCGCCGACAAGATCGAGGCCGAACAGCACGCCGTTCACGGGCTGGCCTGGCTCGCGACCTATGTCGAAGCGATCAAGGAAATGGCGGCATACGCGAGGCGGATGCAGGAAGGTGGTCGCTTCGGGGAGACGGAACAGCTCCTGACTCGCATCGGGCTCGGCGAATATCTCGCCCAGATCTTCAGCGCCATCCCGATGAACCAAGGCGAAATGGCGCGCCTCGCCGACTTCGGTCTCGAACCGGAGCAGATCGTCCCCTTTCGCAACGAGGCGGTCGAGGCGTCTGATCGCCGGCGGCACCACGCGGGAAAACCGCGCCGCCCTCGCCGCCGTGCTGGGCGAAGCGCGCCCAGGCGCGATCGGCGATCCCGGCCTCGACGAGACCTTCGAGGCGATCCGCGCCGAGATGCGCCGGTTCGCCGATGCGGAGGTCGTCCCCCACGCCCAAGAGATGGCATCGCGCCAACGCCTATATCCCGCTCGAGATCATCGAGGGCTTGAGCGACATGGGCGTCTTCGGCCTCACCATTCCCGAGGCCTATGGCGGCATGGGCCTCGGCAAGGTGGCGATGTGCGTCGTGTCGGAGGAACTGTCGCGCGGCTATATCGGCGTCGGCTCGCTGGGCACCCGGTCCGAGATCGCCGCCGAACTCATCCTGGTCGGCGGCACGGACGCGCAGAAACAGAAATATCTGCCCCAGCATCGCGAGCGGCGAGAGTCCTGCCGACCGCCGTGTTCACCGAGCCCAACACCGGGTCCGACCTCGCGTCCTTGCGGACCCGGGCGACCCGCGACGGCGACGGCTATGTCGTCAGCGGGGCCAAGACCTGGATCACCCATCCCGTTCGCGCCGACCTGATGACGCTGCTCGTCCGCACCAATCCCGATGAGCGCGGCTACCGGGGCCTGTCGATGTTCCTGGCCGAGAAGCCGCGTGGGACCGACGCCGACCCGTTTCCCGCAGAGGGCATGTCGGGCGGCGAAATCGAAGTGCTCGGCTATCGCGGCATGAAGGAATACGAGATCGCCTTTGACGGCTTCCGCCTGCCCGCCGACGCGCTGCTCGGCGGGGTCGGAAGGCCAGGGCTTCAAGCAATTGATGGAGACCTTCGAATCCGCGCGGATCCAGACCGCAGCGCGCGCCGTGGGCGTGGCTCAGTGCGCTTTCGAGCTCGGCCTGCGCTACGCCAGGGAGCGGGTGCAGTTCGGCAAGACGATCATCCATTTTCCGCGCGTCGCCGACAAGCTCGTGATGATGGCGGTCGAGATTCACATCGCCCGCCAGATCACCTATTTCGCCGCCCGCGCCAAGGACGACGGCCGCCGGTGCGACCTTGAGGCGGGCATGGCGAAACTCCTCGCCGCGCGGGTCGCCTGGGCTGCGGCGGACAACGCGCTGCAGATCCATGGCGGTAACGGGTTTGCGCTCGAATACCCGATCTCACGGGTTCTGTGTGACGCCCGCATTCTCAATATTTTCGAAGGCGCGGCGGAGATTCAGGCTCAGGTGATCGCGCGCCGGCTGCTTGAGGGCGGAAATTAGAGCAGCGCAGCAACCTCGGACGCGGCCCGCAATTGTACGTCGCCGCGCGGTGTACGGTTTTGCGCGCGACTCAATCTTTTCAGCCGCTTAGGCTCATTTTTCTGCAACTCGAAAATGATTGAGGCGCTCATAATAACATGTTATTTATGTTAAATGAACGACGAAAATAGGACGTTGAGTAGAATGTCGCCGCAACCGACCCACTCGGCCGCGTGAGGGTCTCGTAATTTATCGAGCGAGTGATTTCGCCACTGCGATCTCGCGAGGTGAATTTCAGCTGATCCTCTCGCCAAAATGAAAGCGGTTTGTATAGCCGAACCTGCTTTGAACGATTTCCTGATCATCCGACATGGTCCGCACCCACTCCAGTTCTCTCCGGAGAGGGAGCTTACCTCCGCCCAATTAAAACCATCACCAAATGGAAGTTAAGCCCTGAGCCGCCGCCCCACGCCCGCGCACAATCCGCGCACGAGCATTGGGGCGGCGTTCGATAGCTGATTGATGCTTAGAAGTCAGTTCCGCTCGAGCCGCACATGCGCGAGGCCGGCCTGCCGAAAGCCGAGCACGCTCGCAGCGGCGGGCGAGACGTCGATGACCCGACCGCGAATGAACGGTCCTCGGTCGACGATCTTCAAGGTGGCGCTGCGGCCGTTGTCGAGATTGACCACCTTCACCCGCGTCCCCATGCGGAAGGGTTTTGTGAGCCGCGATCAGTCCGCTGTAATGTGGATTTTGATAATAGGAAGCAATACCCGATTCACTGGCAGCCGCTACGCTTGTAAATCCAACGCACGCTGCACACACAGAAATGAATTTCCGCATCCATTACACCTCTTTGTTCCCAACTTTACCAAGCTCGTCTGGCGACTATCTGGGGCGAAAACAAGGCATGCTTCATTTCAGCTCGACTAATGTCCTGAATAGCCTGAGCTGAGAAACAGGAGGACGTGGGACGAAAACGCGCACCAATGGCGAGCCGCCCGCGCGGACTTCCGCCCCATCGCGCGGCGACAAGGCGCGAGGTCCTAATCGGCAACGCCAGGCCGGCGCAACAATCGTCGGTGCCGCAGTCGGGGCGCCTCATTTCGATCCGACGCCAACGAAAAGCCCAAAATTCGCTCGGGCGCCAACTTTTCGGCCATAATCAATGCGCATATAAATGTCAGCGCAGGGGCTGAGGCGTGACCACACGATGTTAGATCTTCCGGCCCGAAGCGAAGGCCGCGCCGAGGCCTCGTCGCTCGCTGGAAATGTTCGCAAGCCGCGCGAGCGCGCCAGGATTTGCGTTGCCGTTGCACGGTTTCGGCCTCGCGGCGCGGGTGCTCGCGGTTACAATCGGATTTGTGCTCCTCGCGATGAGCATGTTCTACGTGACGCGGCTCACCGCCCATCGCGAGATGTGGCTTCACAACAAGATCAGCGGCGCCCAGACGACGGTCGAGGCTTTCGGTCTCGCCGGCCCAACGCCGCCGGCGCAGGAGCTGGCCCAAAAAATCCTTCACAGCGTCGATGTGAAGTGGCTTGCGGTGCAGACACCCGCGGGACGTCGCGAGTTTGTCGTCGCTGGCGGACCGCCGGCTGGCGCCGAGTCGATCTCCGCGGACGATACCCCCTATTTCGCCGAGCATGGCGGCCACTTTTCACGCGCTATTCGCCCCACAGGGAACGGTCGTGAAGCTGGCCGCTGCGGCCCAAGCCAACCAACCGGCGATCGAGTTCGCCTTCGACGAAACGCCGCTCATTCAGTCGCTGTGGCGCGTGTCGGGCAATTTCCTCACGATTTCGCTGACGATCGCCGCGGTCGTCACCTGCGTGCTGTGGGCGGCGCTGTGGCGCATGGTGCTTCAGCCGGTGCGCCGACTCACATCCAACATCATCGCCTTCGGCGAGAATCCGCAGGACGCTTCGCGGGTGATTGCCCCTACGGGACGGGGCAACGAGATCGGCCGCGCCGAGGCGGCGCTCGCGGTCATGCAGCGGTCGCTCGCCCACGAACTGACGCAGCGCAAGCGCTTGGCCGAACTCGGCATGGCGGTCGCGCGCATCAATCACGACCTGCGCAACATCCTCAGCGCCGCGCAGCTCATTTCGGACCGTCTGGCGACGATCCCCGACCCGCTCGCCCAACGGCTGGCGCCGCGTCTGGTCGCGACTCTTGATCGCGCAATCCAGTTCTGTCAGTCGACCCTGACTTACGGCGCGAGCCGCGAACTCCCGCCCTCGCGCCGCCGCTTCGACCTGAGCGAACTGGTGAGCCAGGTCGTCGAGTTCGGCGAAAGCCGAAAATGACGCCGCGATCGACTACAACATCGACATTCCGCCACGGTTCTGCACTTACGCGGACCCGGACCACATTCTGCGCGTCCTCGAAAATCTAAGCCGCAACGCCGGCCAGGCGCTGATGGCGAAGGGCGCTGCTGACGGACGTCCAAAGGCCATTCGCTTTGCGGCCATTCGCACCGATGGACTGGCGCTGATCGAGATCAGCGACACCGGTCCGGGATTTCCGGCCGATCAAAGCGACCGCATTTTCGAGCCGTTTCATAAGTCGACGAGCGACGTCGGCGCCGGCCTCGGCCTCGCGATCGCGGCGGACCTGGTGAGCCGGAACGGCGGGGCGATCACGCTCGCGCCGGTCAAGGCGGACGATTTCTACTGCGGCGCGCGGTTCCTCATCAAACTGCCGACCGCCGAAAGCGCGACGCGGAAGCCCGTACGCGCCCTGCCCGAGGCCCGAGCGCCGCTTCCGTAATCCGCTCCCCGAAGTGAAGCATCCCCTTTCGATCGCGCTCGAGCTCGTCGCCGTGAGGCTGCTCATTGCGCCTTGTCGGCTTTCAAGCGACGCTGCCCTCGGTTAAGACTGCGCCGCGCGGGAAACCGTGCCGCGAAGAGGCAGCGCCGGTTCGTCAGGATCGCACGTGGGGCGTCGGGGAAAGTTCGCATGTCGGTCGTGACGCCAATGGCTCGATCCCAGTCGATCGCATTTTTGTCTTCGGGCGCGAAGGAAGCCAACGACGCGTTGGAGAGGCTCGCGTCTCTCTACGGCAACAGCCCGCTCGACAAGGCCGACGTCATCGTTGCGCTCGGGGGCGACGGCCTGATGCTGCAGACCCTGCACATGACGATGAAAGCGCCGAAGCCGATCTACGGCATGAACCGAGGGTCGGTCGGCTTTCTCATGAACGAATATTCCGACTACAATCTGCCCGAGCGGCTCAGGGTCGCGCTGCCGTCGATCATTCATCCGCTCATCATGTGGGCGCGAGACGTCAACGGGGCCGAGACCACCGCGCGCGCCATCAACGAAGTGTCGCTGTTGCGGCAGACGTATCAGGCGGCCAAGCTGCGCATCGAGATTGACGATCAAACGCAGCTCGAGGAGCTGATCGCCGACGGCATCCTGGTCGCCACTCCAGCCGGCTCGACCGCCTACAACCTCTCGGCCAATGGGCCGATCCTGCCGCTCGGCGCGCCATTGATGGCGTTGACGCCGCTCTCGCCGTTCCGCCCCCGCCGCTGGCGCGGCGCGCTTTTGCGGGATGCCCAACGGGTGACCATCGAAGTGATGGAAGCGGACAAGCGCCCGGTCGCCGCCGCCGCCGACCACTTCGAAATCCGGCGCGTCGTCCAGGTCGCCGTTGCGACGGATAAGGCGACTTCCCTGGTCCTGCTTGCATGATCCAGGGCATTCGCTCGATGAGCGAATCCTGCGCGAACAATTCCGCTATTAGATCCGCGCCATGACCAAGGCTGCACGCGTCGTCCGCGAGGCGCTCCTCGCTAAAGGCCGGTTCGATCTGACGCGCACCGAGTTCGCGGTCATCGAGGACGACGGCTCAACGCGCGCGCTCTCTCATGAGGTGTATCGCCACGGCAAAGCCGCGGCGGTGCTGCTCTACGACGCTGATCGCCGGGTCATCACCCTGGTCAAACAGTTTCGCGCCGGCGCTTATCTTTGCGACGGAGCCCTGGCGACGATCGAGGCCTGCGCCGGCATGCTGGACGGCGATCCGCCGGAGGTCTGCGCCGTCCGCGAAGCGCTCGAGGAGACGGGCATCGTCATCACCGACCCCGTCCACGCCTTCGACGCCTATATGAGCCCAGGCGGCATGACGGAAAAGATCGCGTGCTTCGTCGCGGCTTATGGCAAAGCGGACCGGAACGGAACGGGGGGAGGCGTCGACGAGGACGAGCATATCGAAGTCCTGGAGATCCCTTTCGGTGAGGCGCTCAAGATGATCGAGCGCGGCGAGATCGCCGACGCAAAGACGATCGCGCTGCTCTACTACGCGAGAGCGAACGGCCTCATGAACTAAGGCGCGGCGGCCCCTCCGCCGACCTCAGACCGCTTCTGAAATGGCGACTTCCGGCGCCATCGCGCGGTCATTGTCTTCTGCCAAGCTCGATTCGCGGGCAAACCGCGGGGAGGAAGACATGGCGACGTTCGACAGTCTGATCGAAGATCTGGCCGGCCGGTTCGGGCTTGGCGCCAATGCCCAGTCACTCGTCAAAGAAGCCTTGACGATGATCTCGAGCACGCCGGGCGGTTTGGGCGGTTTCCTCGATAAGCTCAAATTGGCTGGACTCACCTCGGAGGTTGCAACCTGGCTCGGCCGTCCGGACGCGACCCCGATGGCTGCTGGACAGGTCGAGCGCGCTCTTGGGCCGACTGCGCTGAGCGGGATCGTGAGCCGGCTCGGTCTGGGCCAGGCCGCGGTATCGACCGCTCTCGGATACGCCTTGCCGAAAATCGTTGGCCTTCTGACGCCGGGCGGCGTTCTTCCCGTCGGCGTGCCCGCCGAGGTCACGGGTTTTCTCTCCCAGCCACGAGCCGTGGCTGCGGAACCGGGATTGGCCGCGCCCCGGCGGGTCGATGTCTATCCCGCGAGCGCGCCAGACGACGCCGGCGTCGGCCGCTGGCTATGGCCGGGGCTCGCCGCTCTGGTCGTCGTCGGGCTCCTTTCCTATTTCTGGTCGACCCTGAACCGGATGCCGTCCGCCCCGCCCGTGGCGAGTGCGCCGGAGCCCGTTGCGCCCCCGCCTCCGGTTGTCGCCCAGGCGCCCTCACCGCCCCCGGCTCCTTCGCCAGTAGTCCAGGAGCCCACCCCGCCCCCGCCTCCCGCGGCTCAGGCCCCTGCGCCTCCCCCGCCAGCGGAAACGCAAGCGACCGCCTCTCCGCCGCCCGCTCCACCGACGGCAATGCAGGCGACGACATCTCCCCCAGCAGCCTCGCCGCCACCAGCGCCGCCAGCCCCCTCGACGGAAGCCCAAGCGACGCCTCCGCAGGCCTCCGCCGCCAGCCGCGCAGGCGCCCGCCGCCGTATCGACTTCGCCTCCGACGACCGACCAGACGCCCGCCAACCCTGCTCCCGCCGCGGTCGCGACGGCTGAATCAACCGCAGCGCCCGCTACGGCGAAGCCGACCCGACTCGCCCTCAGCAATGACGGCGACATCGCGCGCGCGTCCGGAATCGTGCGGGACGACGAGGCGAAGACCTCGATCCTCAACGCGCTCAACACGGTCTTCGGCGCCGACAAGGTGAAAAGCGATATCAGCGTCGACCAGAGCGCCGCGTCGCCGTCGTGGCTCGGAAACTTCCGCGCGGCGGTCGAAGCGCTCAAAGGCGCAAACGTCGATGCTATATTCAATGGCGACAAGGTCAATGTCGGCGGCGCCGCTATGGGCGCCGATGCCCGCGACAAGATCATCGAGGCGATGAAGAGCGCGCTTGGCGCGAGCGTCGCCGTCGGGGCGCTGACCGACAGGACGGCAGCCGCTGTCGCTATGGCCAACGAAAGAGCGACGACCGAGCTTGCGTCGCTCGGGTCCGGCTTCAGCGTCAAGGATCTCCTCTTCGCGCTCAATGATTCCGTGTTCAATTTCGCCTCGGATAGCGCCGAAGTTCCGGAATCGATGGCGCCGTTTCTGAAGACCGCAGCCGCCGACCTGAAGCAGCTCAAGGCCGGCCATGTGCTCGAAATTGCGGGCTACACGGACAATACCGGCGATGCCGCCCTAAACCTTGCGCTGTCGCAGAAACGCGCCGAAGCGGTGCGTGAGGCGCTGATCAAATACGGCGCTGACGCCGACATGCTTGTCGCTAAAGGCTATGGCGCGGCCGATCCCGTAGCCAGCAACGACAGCCCTGAGGGACGGGAGAGAAACCGCCGGATCGAGTATCACGTCGTGAAGGCGCCGGCATAACCTTCCCTTCTCCCTCCGGGAGAAGGTGGCCGCGCGCAGCGCGGGCGGATGAGGGCGCCGCGCTGAGCGTGAAGGCGCTTCACGCGCAAACCCTCACCCCAACCCCTCTCCCGTAGGAGAGGGGAGCGTCGTCGAGTTCAAGCCGATCTACATCCCCGACGCCCTCTTCGCCGCCAGAACCGTATTCGCCATCAGCATGGCGATGGTCATCCGGCCGACGCCGCCGGGCACAGGGGTGATTGCGCCGGCGACCGCCGCGGCCTCCGCATAGGCGACGTCGCCGACGAGACGCGTCTTGGGCCTGCCGGAAGCGTCGCGCGCGTCGGTGGGAACGCGGTTGATGCCGACGTCGATAACGATTGCGCCGGGCTTGACCCAGTCGCGGCGCACCATCTCCGGCTGGCCGACGGCGGCGATGAGGATGTCGGCTCGGCGCGCGACCGAAGGCAGATCGCGGGTCCGCGAATGGCCGATCGTCACGGTGCAGTGGCGCGCCAGCAGCAGTTGCGCCATCGGCTTGCCGACGATGTTTGAGCGCCCGATAATCACCGCCTCCATGCCAGGAAGGGTCAATCCAAGCCGCTCACAGGCTCGATCGATGAGGATCATCGCGCCGGCGGGCGTGCAAGGGATGAGCGCGCGGCGCGTATCGCCAATAGACAACAAGCCGACATTGATCGGGTGAAAGCCGTCGACGTCCTTGGCGGGCGCGATCGCTTCCAGCACACGCGTCGAATTGATAGCGTCAGGCAGCGGCAGTTGCACAAGGATGCCGTGCACGGCCGGATCGGCGTTGAGCGTTCGGACCAGCGCCAGCAGTTCCGCTTCGCTCGTGTCGACTGGCAGATTGTGCTGGATCGAATAAAAGCCCCGAGTCTTGGCCTCCCTGCCCTTGCTCGCGACGTAAGTCTGGCTGGCTGGGTTTTCGCCGACCATGACGACCGCGAGACCCGGCGTCACGCCACGGGCAATGAGCGCGCGCGACTCCTCGCCCACCTGAGCAAGCACCTCGTCGGCGATCGCCGCGCCGTCGAGCACGAAGGCGGAAGCGTCGGTCATCGATTGTCCTTGCGCTGGCATTGAGAAGAAACGTCACTCCGGCCGGAAGACGAAGCGCGCTTCGTGGCGCGCCTGCTCTCCCGGCTCCAGCACGCGCATGCCGGGCTTCTCGAACAGATCGCCCGTGAACCCGTCCGGATCGCTGTAGCCGGTCCAGGCCTCGAGGCAAAGGAACGGCGCGCCGGGCCTCGTCCAGAGCGCCGCGTGCTGAAAGCTCTCGTATTCCATCGTGATCGAGGCCCCTGAAGCGTCGATGAAAACCAGCGACCGGCTCGCGCAGTCGAGAAAGCAAAGCGCGTCCTGCGCGAACAGGGCGTCGGACAGGGGCAGGTTGCGGCCGCACATGGGAACTGGACGCATCGTCGCGCCGATCAGCCCGCCCGGCTCAAGGACGGGAACCTCAGGCGGCTCGGCTTTCTCGAACTGCACCAGCGCGCCGGCGCGCCCCGCGGCGCCAAGCGGCCAGCGAAAACCTGGATGCAGGCCGCAGGCGTACGGCGCGCGCCGCGCGCCGGGATTGGCGACTTCGATCGCGATCGAGAGCGCGTCGGCGCTCAGCCGGTACTCCAGTGCAAGCGCAAAGGCGAACGGATAGATTCGCGCGCGTGCGCTCATTGTCTGTCAGCGTCAGCCGCGCGAAGTCGGGTCCTGAAGTCTCGACAGCGAATGTCTCGAACCTCGCGAAGCCGTGCAGGGCAAGCGGATAGCGGACGCCGTCGACTCGTTCCTCCCCGTTCCGCGTCCAGCCGACGACCGGATAGAGGATCGGACTGATGTCGCTCCAGATCGCAGGATCTCCGGGCCACAAGAGATCGCGGTCGGCGACCCGCCAGGTTCTGGCTTCGGCGCCGAGAAGCGCGATCGTCGCGCGCGCGTCGCCATGGGTCAGCGTGATCTCACTCACAGCGCAACTCCCTCGAAAGCCGCGGCGGCGATCAGGGCGTCCTTGACGCCTGATGCGCAAGCAACGAGGGCATTGCCCTCGGTGAGACCGTCGCCTTTGAGAAAATCGCTCACGTAACCTCCCGCCTCGCTGACCAGCACGATTCCAGCGAGACAATCCCATGCATTGATATGATGCTCGACAAAGCCTTCGCGACGTCCGGCGGCGACATAAGCGAGGGCGAGCGCGCCGGAGCCGGTGCGGAATGGCGAAGCGCCCGTTACTGCGACCCGCCGCAGGAGGTCGACAAATTGGTCGGCGCTCGCGCGCATGTTCCAGCCAACCTCGATTGCGGAGCTAGCGAGCGAGCTCGAGCTCGATGCGCGCATTAAGGCGCCGTTGAGCCGCGCGCCGCCGCCATGCCGCGCTGCGAACAACTCGTCGCGCATGGGATCGTAAATGACCCCGACCTCGACCTTGCCGGCCGCGACGCAGGCGATCGAGACGCAGAAATGCGGGACGCCGCGTGCGAAGTTCGCCGTGCCGTCGATCGGATCGACGACCCAGGCCGCGCCGCCCTCGCCTGGTGGACGAGCCTTGCTCTCTTCGCCAATGAACCCGTCGCCTGGAAAGATTTGAAGGAGGCGCTCCGCGATGAGCGCTTCCGTCTCGCCGTCCACCTCGGTCAAATAGTCTTGCGGGCCCTTGAAGCCGACCGTGAAGGACCGGTCGAGAAAACGCCGCCGGGCAAGCGCGCCCGCCTCACGCGCGACCGCCTGCGCGGCGAGCAATCGCATGTCCATGAGCGTGGAAGCGCCGTCCGTCATCGTGTCCCCGTCAAAAGTGGCTGTATGCGCCGCGCTCAAACACGACCGGATCGCCATCGACGCCGATGAAGCTCGGCGGCTTTCGACCTTCGACCGCTTCGCCGACGAACGTCAATGGCACGCCCGCCGCCGCAGCCGCCGCCTCGAACGCGGACGCGGACGCGGGCGACGCCGAGGCGAGAAGCTCGTAGTCGTCACCGCCGGTCGTGGCAACCTCGAACAGGTCAGGATCGGCGGCGATCGCGGCGCGGGCGGCCGGCGACAGCGGTAGGCGATAGATCGGCACCCGGGCGCTGACCCCGGAGACGTCCAGCATCTTGGTGAGGTCGCCGACAAAGCCGTCCGAGACGTCCATGCCGCCGTTCGCGTGCGCCGCCATCGCGTCAATCAGCGCCAGGCGCGGCTCGGGGGTCAGATACCGCTCGAGCAGGAACGTCTTGTCGGCCTGCGAAATGTCCGGGCCCTGCCCCAGCCGGACTTTCAGGCCAATCGCGGCGTCGCCGATCGTGCCTGTGACATAGAGGCGGTCGCCGGCCCTGACGCCGGTGCGCCTGGCCATCCGCCCTTGCGCAACCGCGCCGATCGCGGTCACGCTCAGCGTCATCGGACCCGGCGTCGACACGGTGTCGCCGCCGATAAGTGGGCATTTGAAAGCCAAGACGTCCGCGCCAAGACCCTCGGCGAAGGCCGCGAGCCAATCATCGCGCCAGTCGGAGGGCAGCGCGAGGGTCAGCAGAAACCCGAGCGGCCGAGCCCCCTTGGCGGCCAGATCGGAGAGGTTGACCCGCAACGCCTTGCGGGCGATCGCGCCCGGCGGATCGTCAGCGAAGAAATGAACGCCCGCTACGAGCGCATCGGCGGTCAGTACAAGGTCCTCCCCGGGAAGCGGACGCATCAGGGCCGCGTCGTCGCGCAGACCCAATCCCGCCGGCCCGGCGAGCGGCGCGAAATAGCGCGCGATGAGATCGGCTTCGCCAAGGCGGGAGGACATGGAAATCGCCAAATCCTGACGGGCGCGCCAGTGAATAGCGCGGACGTCGATCTGTTAGCGCATTCGAAGCGCGGTGTCGCGCGAACCCCAACGTCGAAGGGAGCCTGACGGAAAGTTAACCTGGATCGGCTCAGGTCTGCCTTTTCCTCGGCCTATGATTTCCGGTAGAGAGCGGAGCGATCCGCCTTTGGCCTTCCGGTCCCACGGATCGCGTTGAAGGGTCTCCCATGGTTTCGGACAAGGCGCGCGCACTGATCTGCGTCGGCTTTTTTTGCGTGACCGCTGCGCTGGGCGGCGGGGCGCGAGCGGCGGAGGTCTACCCTGGCTGCGCTGATCCCCCCGACGACATTCAATCACATCTGGTACGTCGATCCGGTCAACGGCAAGACGCCGGCCGATGGCGGCAACGGCTCGCAGACCGCGCCTTGGAATTCGCTCCAGGGCGTCGTCGGTTCGACGAAGCAGCCGGGCTACAAGTACCCGATGCTATCGACCGCCACATACGACCATTACCCAAATAAAAACGATCAAGGGGCGCGCGTCTACGCCGACGGTCCGAACAACGATCCCGCGCGCGTACAGCCAGGCGATGAGATCTTATTGATGGGCGGCCAATACGGCGACGTCAGCATTGGCGCTTACAAAGTTCCAACAACCAATTCGGCCTTCGTCACGATCGCCGCTGCTCCGGGCCAGACGCCGGTGCTCGCAAGCTTGAGGCTGACCGCGACCAATATGTGGCGGTTTCAGCACCTCTCGGTCCAGAGCATAGGCAACAAGGAAGGAATCCTCGTCAACGACCAAGGGCCGTCGCTCAAAACCTCCGACATCATTTTCGAAACAATTTTGGTCGGCTCGCCAGAAAGCGTGGACGGCTGGACACAGGCTCAGTGGATCTCCAATGCGCGTAACGTTGGCGTTCGCGAAATGAGCAGCGCTGACGGGGCCAACACAAAGTGCGTTTCGTTCACCGACGGCACAATCTACGGCGTCCGCTTCGGTGCGAACTTATTCGCCCACGATTCCATCTTCGCAAACAATACGATTGATCACTTCGGCGACGACGGCGTCGACTATGGCGCCAATAATTTGATCATTAGCGAACAACTACGTTCACGACAACTCGGACGTCGGCGATGGCAATCACGAAGATTGCATGCAGGGATTCATCGGGCCGCTCAATAAGTTAACAGCTCCGAAGAACGCCAAAGGCGTCCTGTACACGCCTTTCTCCAACGTGACCATCGACAGCAACCGTTGCATCCGTCAGACGGTGCCAAACCTCAAGTTCGCCACGTACCTCCAAGGGATCGACGCGTTCGACAGCGACTGGACCAATCTTACGGTTGTCAACAACGTCGTCGTGACCAGCGCCTGTTGGGGCATCTCCTATGCCAGCGTGCATGGCGGCAAGATCATCAACAACACGGTTCTCGCGGACGGCTTGCTGCCGCTGCCCTGGAAACTGCAAGCCGCTCGTGAGCATTGGCGAAGCAAGACCCACGAAGGCTTGCCGTCTAACGACGTGATCGTCCGCAACAACATTGCCAACGGCTTCAACGTCTATAACGCCAATCCCAGACATAACCTTGGATCACAACATATGCGTCACAATTGACGGAAAGTGCCAGATCCTCACGTTTCCAGGCGGCAAGCCGAATTGGGGCGTCTCACAAGCCCGGCCAGTATGGTGACCACAATATCGTCGATGGGCGAGGCAGCGCCGGCGTAGTTTGTCAATTTTGATCCCGCCAAGTTCTCGTATGACGTCCGGCTAAGACCTGGAGCGCGCGCGATCGGAGCCGGAAACCCCGCCGACGCGCCGCCGGTCGACATCACCGGCGCGCCGCGCGGAGATCGGATCGATGCCGGGGCCTACCAATTTAGCCCGGGCAAGTAGGCGCATTCCAGCCCACGCGCCCCGTGGCGGCCAAGAGTTGCGCTTGGCCTCGTGCTTCCCTAATGCACGGAGCCCACGATGACGCCGGGGACCAATTTTGACTGACGTGTTTCAACCGCGATCCGATTTCCTGCGCGTGATGCAGGAGCGCGGGTTCATTCATCAATGCTCGGATTTCACCGGTCTCGACGCAAAGGCCAGCTCGGGATCGCTGGTCGCCTACATCGGCTTCGACTGCACCGCGCCCTCGCTGCACGTCGGATCGCTCGTGCAGATCATGATGCTGCACTGGCTGCAGGAGACGGGGGGCAAGCCCGTGGCGCTGATGGGCGGCGGCACCACCCTGGTCGGCGATCCGTCCGGCAAGGACGAAAGCCGCAAGCTGCTGACGGTCGCCGAGATCGAGACGAACAAGGCCGGCATACGGAAAGCCTTCTCCCATTTCATCCGCTTCGGCGACGGCAAGCACGACGCGATCATGCCCGACAACGCCGACTGGCTCGCCAAGCTCAACTACATCGATTTCCTGCGCGAGGTCGGACGCCATTTCTCGGTCAATCGCATGCTGGCCATGGATTCGGTCAAGTTCAGACTGACCCGCGAGCAGGAGCTCTCCTTCCTCGAGTTCAACTACATGTGCCTGCAGGCTTACGATTTCACCGAGCTCAACAAGCGCCACGGGGTGACGCTGCAGATGGGCGGCTCCGACCAGTGGGGCAACATCGTGACCGGCATCGATCTCGGCCGGCGGATGGGCCTCGAGCCCTTCTATGCTTTGACTTCGCCGCTTATCACCACGGCTTCCGGCGCCAAGATGGGCAAGACCGCGGCGGGAGCGATGTGGCTCGATGAGACGATGCTCGCGCCTTACGACTATTGGCAGTTCTGGCGCAACGCCGACGATTCCGACGTCGGCCGGTTCCTCAGACTGTTCACCCTGCTGCCGCTCGACGAAATCGGTCGGCTCGAAAGTCTGCCGGGGGCGGAGATCAACGAGGCGAAGAAGGCGCTGGCCAACGAGGCGACCACGCTGCTGCATGGGCGCGCGGCGGCCGAGGCGGCTGCGGCCACGGCGCGCAGGACCTTCGAGGACAAGGAGCTCGCCGAGAGCCTGCCGACAGTCGACGTGCCGGGTGGGGAGTTCGACGCAGGACTCGGCGCGCTCAGCGCCTTCGTGCGCGCGGGCCTCGTCGCCTCGACCGGCGAAGCGCGCCGCCAGATTCGCGGCGGGGGCTTAAGGGTCAATGACGCCACATTGAGTGATGAAAAAGCGCTCATCACTCGTGAGGCGCTGAAAGCCGGCGGAATCGTCAAACTGTCGCTCGGCCGCAAGAAGCACGTGCTGCTCAGAGCTGTATAGCTCTATCGGGTGGGCCGGCGTGCCGGCGCGTCGCCTGTCTCCGGCGGATCACGGGCGCCGCCCCGGGACGTCGTCCCGTCGACGGCGCCAAGTATGCGCCGCAAAATTCCGGGCGCGATCGCCGACAGCGGATTGACGGTTAGCGTCGGGCTGCTCATCGCCCCGTGCACACGATAGCTGAGTCCGAAGACGCCATCGTTCTCACCACCACTCAGCAGAACACCGACGAGCGGGATTTTCGTCAGCATGGTGTTGACCGAATAGGCCGGCACGAACGAGCCGCTGACGTCGATTTGGTTGTGTTCGAAATCGATCGCGCCTTGGGTCGTAAGGCCTATGCTCGGATTGTAGATGACGCCGTCCTGAATCGTGAGCTTGCCCGGACTACGCTCGAAGGATGCTGTCATCTTCTCAAAACGAACGCGCGCTGCATCGACGGGGGCGCGTCCGCCTTCCGACGCGCGCTGTGGCGCAGCGCTGACGAGCTGGCGAAATGCTGGTTCGTCGCGCAGAACGAAGTCGGTGAGCGATAGCCTCGCCAGCGCTGGCGTCGCCGCGAGAGCGGAGAAGCAGATTGAGATCGCCGCCTTCGAGATGCGAATAGAGATTGGCGAAACGGAGCAGCGCGCCGGCGTCGGACGTCGTGATCCGCGTTTCCCCACCGCTTCCGGTCGCCGTCACCGCACCGGCGCCGATTCTTCCGCGCAGGCTTCCGAGCCGGGTTTCGCCGCCGCGCCGGGATGCGGTGAGCTCCATGTTCGTGATCGCCTGTTTGCTGGAGCCCATGACGCTCGCGATCTTGGCGTCGATGTCGAAATCCTCCGCAGCGCCTCGTCCGGAAGACGTTCCCTCCAAGATCGACTTGACGAAGGCGCGGGCGTCGAGCGCGGCCCCACGCACCGAAGCCTTGAACGAAGCCGGGCCGTTCACGACGTCGACCTTGAAGTCGTCACCCGGCGCGATGCGCGCCTGCGTGATCGTGGCGCTCTCGATGGCGCCGTCGGCGTCCATCAGAGCCGACCCCCGCATCATCGGCACGCCCAGTTCGACCGCGATGTTGCTCAGCGAGGCCCCGTCAGGCGTAGGCTTGACGACGAACGTCGCCTTGCCTGGCTTCCCGGCGGGCTTCGAGACGCCAGGAACGGGATTGTCCACGCCTGCGGGCGTCAAGTCGATTTCGACCTCCGCGCTCGCGCGGCTCAGGGGCGCCTTCAGCTTGACCGGCAGCGGACCCGTCAGCCATGCGCCGAAGTTGAGACCGCGCTTGGCGCGAGCGGCCGCGTCGAGGGCGAAGGTTATCGTCGCGGCGCCCTCTTCGCCGGGCGCGCGAGCCACCTCCACATGGGTCGCGGCGCCAAGCACCTCTCCATCGCCTACGATCTTCAGTGTATTGCGATTGGCCTCGAACGAGGCCGTCGCCGATTCGAGCTTCTCGTCGGCGAGAAATTTCTCGATCTGGAGATTGTCCAGACCGCCGCTGGCGCGGAACTGCGTATCCTCCGGGCGCGCCGTCTTCCCGAGCTTGAGATTGAGAACGAGATCGCCTTGGGCCTGCCCTTTGACCGTCGCGGGATCGATCGTGAGCCCAGCTTGGCGACGCAGCGGTTCGCGCATCAAGAGATCCGCGAGCGAGTCGGCCGTGCCCGTCATGTGCGCTTGAGCGGAAGCGTCGACAATAGCTCTCGGCGTTATGTCGGGAACGGTGAAAGCGAGGCTGTTCGCCTGCACGCGCCGCGAGGGCGAGAGGACCATCGTCGCGTGATTGCCGGAGACGGTAAATTCATGACCGGTGAAGGATCCCGTACCCTCGTCGGTCATCATCGCCGGCAAGCCGGGCAAGAGGTCGACGCCGACATCGCGAGTGGTGAACTCGCCGTGCAGGCTTTCGCGCGGCAAGCCTTGCTTATGCTCCATTGCGTCAAGGTCGGCGGCGGTCCAATTGGCTCTCATCGTCCCCTGAAGCCGACCGCCGTGCAGATTCTCGGCGCACCATTGGCGCACATCGGGGTTGATGAATTGTGGCCACAGACGGATGAGGTCAGCAGTCGCGCTCGGGCCTGCGTCGATTGCGAGCTTGAGCGAGGAACCCTCGCCGTCCGGCGCGGTCTCCGCTTTGACCGCTACGTCGACAGTCGGCCCGCGCGCCGTCAGACCGTCGAGGATGAACTGCGACGTCGTTTCCAGAACGCGGGCGTCCAAGACCATAGCTTCGAGCACGACCGGATTGGCGCCGGGCCGCTCGGGACCGAATTGCGCGTTGTGCGACTCGAGATGCGTTGTCCAAACCTTGTTGGCGCCGGTCGGGGGCGCCGTCCAACCTTGCGCGTCGAGGTGCGTCGAGCCAGCGAGGACCTGAAGCCTGTCGACGCGGTACCGACGCGCATCCTCATCCCAGGTAACGGCGCCGGTCGCTTCGTCGATGAAAAAGGGGACCGCGTCCGGGTTGTTGATCCGTACGCGTCCGGCGCCGATGCTGAACTGACCGCTGAAAGCACGCAGGGTCGCCTGCGGCGTCAGTTCGGCGTCGAGCTTGATCGCGATCGGCCCCTCGGCGGTCAGGGGCGGAGGCTTTTTGTCGAACGTCTGAAGGTCGGCGAGGCTTAGATCGTGCGCCTGGATCGACAGGGTCGTTGCGTTCCCCTCGGAAGCCTGCGCCGTAATTGTCCACGGTCCCGCCGGACCCGTCGCCGAAATTGTGGCCTGCGCTCTCGAATCCGCATGATCGAACGTGACGGCGAAATCCTTGTAGAGGACGGAGCGCTGCGTCGCTTCGTTCTCGATCTCGAAATGGCCGTTGGCGAGGGTCAGCCGATCGAGCGCCTGTGTGGCGCCAGCCATGGCGTCGGCGGCGCCGCCGATAAGAGCAGTCAGTGCGGACGCCCCTCCACCCGCCGCCACCGGGCTTGGCAGAGGAATTGGGGTCGCCCCCGAATCGTTGGCGACCGCCAGCGACAGGGCGCCGTCCGCGGCGACCCGCAGGCGCAGGTCGAGCCCGTCGAGTTCAAGGCGGCGCACCCTGACGTCCAACATCGCCGCCGAAAACGGATCGAGGCCCAGCTTGCCGCTTGGCGCCGAAAGCACCGTTCGGCCGGCCGCGTCGCGCACCGACAGGCCCTTGAAGCCCAGACCCACGCCCCATGAATCGTGCATGAGATAGGTTGGCCCGAGATCGAGGGCGTAACGATCTCCAAGGCGCTCTTGCAGGGAGGATTGGATCTGCTCGTGCATACCGACGAGCCGAAGGGGACCTCGCGCCAGCAAAGACGCCAGCGCCAGTCCGCCGATGATGAACAGGACTGCGACGACTTCTACGGTTCGGAGACAAACATGCGTGATGTGCCGAGCGCGGATGCGGCGCCAGCGCGAGCGGAGGCGGGCGCCTTGCGTGTCCGCCGCCATGCTGCGCACGGCGGCTCGGGCGCGAGCCCGCGTCGACATGCTATATCGAACGACCAATACCGGTCACCCTCCGTGGCGTCAGCAACGTAAGCACAATCTTCGTTGATTCGAAGGCGCCGGAGCGGCCCGTCACTGGCGCTTGTGCCAGAACACCGTTGAAACGGCCAGCACCCCGGGACAATGTCGGCTCGACGGCGGGCCGTATTCGGCTTCGACGGCAGTGACCTTATAATGAGACAAAACGAGGGCGACAGCGATATGGCGAAGGAACTGGTTGAGGGCGATCCTGCGCCCGATTTTGAACTCTCGGCCGATGGCGGCGGTCGCGCGCATCTCGCAGCCCTCAAGGGCAAGCCGGTCGTAATTTACTTCTACCCCAAGGACGATACGTCCGGCTGCACCGCCGAAGCCATCGCCTTCAATGGCCTGCGCTCCAAGTTCGCCGCCGCTGGCGCAACGGTCATCGGCGTTTCGCCCGGATAGCGCCGCCAGCCACGACAAGTTCAAACAGAAGCACGACTTGAGCATTGCGCTCGCAGCCGACCCGGATCGCTCAGCGATCGACGCTTACGGAGTGTGGAAGGAAAAGAGCATGTACGGGCGCAAATATTTCGGCGTCGAGCGCTCGACCTTTCTCATCG
The DNA here is from genome assembly GCA_963762335.1 of uncultured Alphaproteobacteria bacterium. Taxonomy (GTDB): domain Bacteria; phylum Pseudomonadota; class Alphaproteobacteria; order Rhizobiales; family Beijerinckiaceae; genus Roseiarcus. The sequence goes on from CAVXKU010000008.1 coordinate 87,314, forward strand.
ACCGCGAGGGCCGCATCGCCAAGGTCTGGCGCAAGGTGAAAGTGCCGGGCCACGCGGAAGAGGTGCTCGCAGCGACGAAAGCGCTCTGACGGCTTTCCCGTCGATGCGAACAGAAAGGCCGCCCTGCGGGCGGCCCTCCGGCAACAAATGCGGAGCAGATCTCAGGCGGCGAGAGCGCTCGTCGGCCGCGCTTTCCGATAGCCAACGAAACCAAGACCCGCGAAGCCGAGCAGGAGCATCGCCCAGGTCGAGGGCTCGGGGACCGTGCCGGAGGCGGTCGCGGACACCGCGGTGATCAGAATAGACCCCGAAGTATTCATTTGCACCGCGATTGCGGCGGCGTCTGGGAAGGTGATCATGCAGGTGCCGGCAACCGGACCGGCGCAGCTGGAATCGAACGTTCCGAAGAATGCCGCCGTGACTATGGACGACCCGGTGAAGAAGTTGAACGTCTCTCCAGGATCGACGGAGCCGATGATCACGTCGTTCATCGGGTTGCCGCTCGCGACCACCCCAACGCCAAACGTATGGTCGATCCCGCACTCCGCGCTTGTGCACGGCGTTCCGGGGCCAGTCACATTTTCGCCGAGCCCGCTTTCGGCGAGACTGTTGGCGGGGGGAGCGAGCGGGCCGCCGGTCAATGGCTTCAGAGTCAACGCGCCGTCGCCCGGAGCAAATGGGTTATTGAAACCCGTTGCCGTGAACGTATTGCCAATGGCGCTGAACGACTCCGTGTTCCCGCAGACATAGCCTGAATCGCTGCCGGACAAGGTGCAGCCGCCCGGCGACGGGGTTAAACTACCAAAGTCGACCTCGGCCCCCAGCGCCGCTCCTGCGCAGCCGACGGCAAGAGTGGCTAGGAAAACAAAAGCTTTGGCTAATCTGATCATGGCTCACTCCCCTGTTCGGCAGAGATGACAGATCTTCAATTCCATCAATAATTTATCAGTATTCGCCGTTGGTGCGGATCTGCTTCTCAAATGTGAACTTCCAAAGCGAATAACCCACTGCAACATATTGGAACTGTAAACATCCGCCTTGCGGCAGCATAAGCAACTATGGCAAGGTGGCAATGGGGAATACTACCTATTATTGACACTGTTAGCTAATTTCCTGACACCGGCTCTACACATAATTTATCTACTATGTGTTGTTAACATATCGGACCGACCCGGCCATGCCCCGTTGTTCCGGCTCGATTGAACACTCCAAATGGGTTGGGAAGGGCTTGCAAACGCCAGAGTTTTAGACTTGGCGACCAAACGCGGGACCGTTGTAAGTATTGTGCGTACGTTTGGGCTTTCCGATACGGAAAGCATGTCAAATATTGGAAAACCTACAGAGCGGATATCCAACAACATCTCGAAACAAATTCATTCCAATCGAGCCGCTCTAGACCATTCGGCATTGTCGAGATTTGAGACATCACTGATCCTTTTCGATCCATTAACCTTAATCAGCTTTGCTCGGCGGCCGAGGTCGACCTTTCCACCCGGCCGGAGCGCTTGTCATGTCACCGCGAGAGGATTATCCGGCGGCGGCGCTAAGGCCGCCCTATGGTCTCCCACTTTCCTGGGGCGACGCTGTCGGCGCCGGGCGGCTCAGCCCGGCTGGCGTCCGGCTGATTGCGGCCCTCGCGCTCCTCTCATTCGTCTGGGCCTCCGCCGTCACGCTTTATGTCGTCTTCCACGATGACCTGATGGGCGCCATTCTGGCGCGGCAGGTGGAGATGAGAGCCGCTTACGAGGACCGTCTGGCCGAAGCGCGCGTGCAGCTCGATGAGGCCGCGAGCCGGCAATTGCTCGAGCGCAATTCCTTCAACAGCAGGGTGAGCGAGGTCGTATCCCGGCAGGCGCGGCTTGAACAGCGCGGCGCGATTATGGCCGCTCTCGTCAAGACCGAGGCTGATGATGCGTCCGCGTTTGGGCGGCGCCGGCCCGCGCCGTTGATGGATTCTCCCGACGCGGTCGGCGCCATCCGGGCGCTCGGACCGCCGCCGACTGCCGGAGAAGACGCTGGCGCCTCGGCGCGGGCTTACGCTCCTCTCCCCGATCCGGTCGAGCCTCGAGTGATCAAGCCTCATCCGATCGGCGAATCGGGAGAAAATCTGAGCGCCCTGCCCCCTGAGGCGCCCTTCACGACGGCAAGCGTCGGCGGCGCGAACCCTCTCGACCCCTCGGCGCGTCTCGCGCTCATCGATCGATCGCTCGACACCGTGGAAAGCAGCCAGACCAAGGCTCTCGACGCGGTCGACCGAGCGGCTGAACGTTCCGCCTCGCGCGATTCAGCAATCGTCGCCGAGACGGGGCTCGATCCGTCGAAACTGTCTCCGCCTCGTGGCGAAGGCGGCGTCGGCGGCCCCTATATCCCAGCCGACATTGACGCGAACGATACGGCGCTCACGCGCGCCGCGCGCGATGTGGCGACAGCCGAACGCCTCAGAGCGCTCATGTCCTTCCTCCCCTTACGCATGCCGCTTACCGGCGATCCCAGCGTCACATCGACGTTCGGCTATCGCGCCGATCCGTTCCTCGGTCGCCTCGCGCTGCATCCGGGCGTCGATCTCGCCGAGCCTTATCGGCGCCGAGATCCATGCCGCCGCCGCCGGCCGCGTCGTTCATGCCGGACCGGCGGGCGGCTATGGAATCATGGTCGAGATTGATCACGGCAACGGGCTCGCCTCTCGCTACGCGCATATGTCGGAAGCGCTGGTCGAGGAAGGCGAGGCCGTCGACAAGGGCGCGGTCCTCGGCAGGCTCGGTTCGACCGGCCGCTCGACCGGGCCGCATTTGCATTACGAAGTGCGGGTCGACGGCGAGCCGGTCGATCCCGAGCGTTACTTGCGCGCCGGCGCCGATCTCGCCGCGGCGGAATAACGCGGCCCGCGGTTCCTCTTTCCGGGGCGCGCCGCTAGACAGAACCATGGACGTTCTGCTGTTTCGCGCGCTGAGCCTGCTTGGGCTCGCCATTCTGGTCGCGCTCGCGGCGCGGCGTCTACGCCTCCCCTATACGGTCGGCCTCGTGCTCGCGGGCGCCGCGCTCGCCGTCACGCGCAGCAATGCCGGCTTCGCGCTGACCCACGACCTGATCTTCGACGTGGTGCTGCCGCCGCTCCTGTTCGAGGCCGCGCTGAACCTGCGCTGGAGCCATCTGAAGCGCGATCTCGTTCCGGTGCTGGCGCTCTCCACAATCGGGGTCGTGCTATGCGCAGCGGTGGTCGCTGGCGGGTTGATCGCCTTTCTTGGTTGGCCGCTCGAATCCGCCCTCGTCTTCGGCGCGCTGATCAGCGCGACCGACCCGATCGCGGTGATCGCGCTGATCAAGGAATCGCGGATTACCGGCCGGCTCAGCCTGCTGATCGAAGCTGAGAGCCTGTTCAATGACGGCGCCGCAGCGGTCCTGTTCACCCTCATTCTCGTCTGGGCCGCTCATGACCCGTCGAGCGCGCCCGATCCGCTGGCCGCCGTCACGGCCCTTCTTGTCGTCGCCGGCGGAGGCGTCGCCGCCGGATTTGGCGTCGGGCTGATCGCCATCATGATCGTGGGACGCTCGGACGACCATCTGGTGGAGACCGCGCTGACCGTGGTCGCGGCGTTCGGCTCCTTTCTCGATCGCCCAGCATTTCGGCGCCTCGGGCGTGCTGGCGAGCGTCACCGCCGGCCTGACGTTGGGCAATTTGGGCGTGCTCACCGAGAAGGAGCGGTTCGGAATCTCGTTCACGCCGCACGGGCGCGCGTTCGTGCTCGAGTTTTGGGAATTCGCCGCCTTTCTCGCCAATTCGCTCGTGTTCCTGCTGATCGGCTCGGCGCTGGCGACCATGGATTTCGCCCGCGAAGGCTTGTTCGCGCTTACACTGGCCATCGCGCTCGCGCTTCTGGGCCGCGCGGTCGCGGTCTATCCAGTTTGCCTCGCCTTCGCACGGTCGCGCTGGGCGATCCCGCTCAACCAGCAGCATCTCCTGTGGTGGGGGGGCCTCCGCGGCGCGCTGGCGCTCGCGCTCGCCCTGTCCCTGCCCGCCGACCTGCCCCGCCGCGACGACATTCTCATCTCAGCCTTCGCCGTGGTCGCCTTTTCGGTCATCGTGCAGGGGTTGACGGCGCCGCTGGCGTTGAAGGCGCTGAGACTTGCGCCGATCACGCGCAGTCCGGCGCCGAGCCGGTCCGCCAACCCGCCCCGAAAATGAAAAAGGCCGCCAGGAAGCCCGGCGGCCGTTGATTTGACGCTATCCCGTCGCCGGGTCAGGCCACGGCTACGGCGCCCTTGGCGGCCCGGCGCCAGCCGAGGAAGCTTAAGCCCGCGAAACCGGCGAACAGCATCACCCAGGTCGACGGCTCGGGAACGGCCGCGGTCGGAAGCGCCGCAGTTGGAAGCGCGCCGTTGAACAGATTGTTGTTATGCAACTCGCCGCCGCCCATGAACGATTTCGCGAACAGCGACCCCTCGATGTTGCCGCCGCCAGTGATGGTGACCGCGGCGTCGGGCGCCAGGATCGAAGCGCCCCATTGCCCGAGATTGACCTGCGTCGCATCCTCGAAATTGAACAGCGCGTTCTGTTGATCGACGTTGAAATGCGTGCTGTTCGGGTCGGTGAAGTTGCCGATCACGTTGATGATGTAGGACGTCACGCCCGTGCCGCTGAAGCTGATGTCGTGGTTCACGAGGTCGCTGGCGAGCTGCGATCCGCTGATCTCGAACACGACGATGCCGGTGTTCGAGCCCGCGTTGAACTTGCCATTGACGAACGACGTTCCGGCCGTTGCGGTCAGGTCGGAAAGCTGATCCGAGAGATCGGCGAGCGGATCGGTATAGTACCCAATCGGGTTCGGCAGCGTGGTCTGAAGTTTGCCGCCGCCGTTGTAGTTCACCTTGGGGCTGGCGCCGCCAGCATAATACAGGCTGCCGCCCGAATTGAGGTTGAGCGAGCTGTTCAGCTTCCCGAAAAGGTAAAGGGTCGGCGAGGACGGAATATTCGAGCCGCCGCCAAAGAAGGTCGCTCCGCTGAGGTCGCCGCCAACAACAGCGTTGCCCACGACGTCGGAACTTCGTCGACACAGCCCCCGTCGTCACCAGGTTGAAACTGGACAGGATGTCCTTGGCCGTCATGGTGTCCGCTCGCGCCGGCGCAGCCCCCGCCGCGGCCATCGCAACAAGCATCGACGCCGCGCCCAGCGCATGCAAGGATTTCGTCATTTTCGTCAGCTTCCCCAGAACGCCCCCGCCCACGATGGGTCGGTCTCGCCTGGCGCTGATATGAGAATGCTGCAGCGCAGCATCAATATTTTCAGCGGATTTTCTTTTGGAAAGCCGGCCGTAAGGATTTCGTAATGTTGCGTCGCACAAACACTCCGCAAAGAGAGGTATGGCTTCAACCAGGCGCGCAGTTCCGCAACCGAGCGGTGCGGGACACGTCAGGATTTTCTCGGTCTCAGGCGCCCTTGTGCGAGCACGCCAAAGAATTTCGCTCAGGTCGCTGCTTTCAGACGCGAGCCTTCTCGACCTTCGCTGCCCGCAGGCGCGCGACCTCGATCACGTCGGCGCCAAGCAGCGGCCGCAGGTAATCATGAAACGCCGGGGTCACGTCGTTGCCGGCGGCGTTGATGAGATGATCCTCCATCACGCGCGTTTTTCCGGCGACCGTCTCGAGCGGGATCAGCGGATAGTCGACCGCATAGTTTCCGACGCGGCGGATCGCGACCGAGCCATCGCCCGCGCCTTGGAGCGCATATTGCACCGCCTTCTCGCCGACCTCGCGCGCCTCGCGCTGATCGACCTTGCTGACGCAGCCGACGAACGAGCGCTGCAGATAGCCGAACGTGTCGCCGCGCACCCGCTTGATGCCGAGCTTGGACTTCACCTCCTCGCACAGGAGATCGGCGAGCGCGCCGGTGCCGGAGAGCTGGACGTTGCCGTGCGCGTCCTTCTCCGCTTTCCCCGTGAGCTTGGTGATGATCGCCTCGCCCTTCTCGTCGTGGATGCCCTCAGACGCCGCCACGATGCAGCGCCCATGGCGCTCGAAGGTCTCCTTGACGTCGGCCAGGAACTTGTCGACGACGAAGGTGCGCTCGGGCAGATAGATGAGATGGGGACCGTCGTCCGGATATTTGCGCGCCAGCGCCGAGGCCGCGGTGAGGAAGCCCGCGTGCCGGCCCATCACCACCGCGACATAGACGCCCTTCAGCGCCAGATTGTCGAGATTGGCGCCGGCGAACGCCTGCGCGACGAAGCGCGCGGCTGACGGGTAGCCCGGCGTGTGGTCGAAGCCGACGAGATCGTTGTCGATCGTCTTGGGGATATGGATCGCCCGCAGCTTATGGCCGGATGTCTTGGCTTCCTCGGCGACGATGCGCACCGTGTCGGAGGAATCGTTGCCGCCGATGTAGAAGAACGTGTCGATCGCGTGCGCTTTCAGGACCTTGAAGATCTCCTGGCAATATTTGCGGTCCGGCTTGTCGCGGGTCGAGCCGAGCGCGGCGGCCGGCGTCGCCGCGACCGCTTCGAGGTTGGCGACCGTCTCTTGGCCCAAATCGACGAGATCATCGTTGACGATGCCGCGCACGCCCTGCAGCGCGCCATAGACATGGCTGACGTCGCGGAAACCGTCGCGCCTCGAGCGCCACGCCGGCCAGCGACTGGTTGATGACCGCCGTCGGGCCGCCTCCCTGGGCGACAAGGATCTTGTGCGACATGTCTTCAGCCTCCTGCGCCAAGCGCGGGCTTAGGACGGCGCGGCGCCCGCGCCAAGGCTTTAGGAGGCGCCCATGTCACGCGCAAGCCTTGCGCGCCGGCTCGGGGCCGCCCGGTTGGGACTCTTTGTTTTCGAGGGTTGAGACAGGGCGCCCGCTCAGGCCGTTGCCTGCGCTACCGAGCTTGCCGCCATCACGGCTCACCGCGCCCCTCCGGCTCCAATCCCCGCCCTCTCACGCTAAACCAGCCCGGTGGCAGGCCCGCCCGCACGAGGAGGTCGATGAGCCTGCGCTTCACCTTGCGGTCGCGATAATATTCCAGATCGCGATCAGTCAGGCCGCGGGGAACCGGCGCGAGCTACCGGATGTCATCCTGCGCATCAAAGTCAGCGGCGAACGCCTACCCTGTTGACTCCACCGTTGCGGTTGCCTGGACGCGGGGCGGTGACGTGGCCAACTCCAACAGGCCGAGCAACGAGGCGAACACCGGGCCGCGCAACGCAGCCGTGCGGATAACCAATGTAAGTGCAGTAAATGGCGGCGTTTGCGACTTCCGTCGTCGCAGCGAAGCCAGTCAACGCAGCGAACACGACATGCAAGCACTTTAGCTGTTTTTTATTTGATCGGCTTGCGCTTATTTGCGTTTACTTGCACGAGCGTTCGTTCAGAACGCTCCGGTTCACGCGCAGCTGCGCCTCTATCCTCGTGGTCCACATCACAGGGGCGGCCCATGCGCATTCACGTCATCAATCCCAACACCACGCGCTCGATGACGCTAAAGATCGGCGCCGCCGCCAAGGCCGTCGCCTCGCCGGGCGTCGAAGTCACGGCCGTCAATCCCGAGTTCGGGCCAGCCAGCATCGAAGGCTATTTCGACGAGGCGTTCTCCGTTCCGGGCCTCATCGAGGAGATCGGCAAGGCGCCCGACGCGGACGCGTTCGTCATCGCCTGTTTCGACGACACCGGGCTCGAGGCGGCGCGATGCGCGACACTGGCTCCGGTCATCGGCATCGGCGAAGCGGCGTTTCACATGGCGAGCCTCATCGCGGCCAAATTCAGCGTCGTGACGACACTCTCCCGTTCGATCATTCCCATCGAGCACAACCTTGCGAAATATGGGCTCATCGCGCGGTGCGCGCGCGTCCGCGCCGCCGAGGTCCCGGTGCTGGCGCTCGAAGATCCGCGCTCCGGCGCCCGGCGCCTCATCGAACAGGAGATCGAACGCGCGCTTGCCGAAGACGGCGCCGAGGCGATCGTGCTCGGCTGCGCGGGCATGACCGACCTTGCCCGCGAGCTTGAGCGCAAGGCGGGCGTTCCCGTACTCGACGGAGTTGCCTGCGCGGTCAGCCTCGCGGAAAGCCTCGTCCGGCTGGACTTGAAGACATCGAAGCGCAATACTTACGCGGCGCCGCTCGCCAAGACCTACACGGGCGAGTTCAAGCGCTTCTCGCCCCGATAAGGACGTCTCGACAAGCGAGTCGCCGCAACGAATACAAGCGGGGCGTGGTGTGTTTGCGGATAGGGGAATTGCGGGTCGTGTCAGCGCTCTCTCCGAGAGCAGGGGCTGACACGCACCATTCGTCGCGTTTCGCCTGTCGCCGTTAGGGGGCGCCATCACTTACGTCGACTTGAAAAGGAGGACTCATGCTCAAACTGACTGCATTCGCGCTTTTCGCCGCTTTCCTGGGGGCGCAAGCCGCCAACGCCCAGACGATGACTCTGAGCAGCCCCGACATCGCTCCGGGCGCCAAGATCGCCGATGAGCAGGTCTTCAATTCCTTCGGCTGCACGGGCGGCAACATTTCGCCCGCGCTCTCCTGGTCGGGGGCGCCGAAGGACACGAAGAGCTTCGCGCTCTCCGTCTACGATCCCGACGCCCCGACGGGCAGCGGGTTCTGGCATTGGGTGGTCTTCAACATTCCCGCCGACGTGACGAGCCTGCCCAAGAACGCTGGCAATCTAAAAGGCCCCGAGGCGCCCAAGGGCGCGGTGCAGAGCCGAACTGATTTTGGCGTTCCCGGCTACGGCGGCCCCTGCCCTCCGAAGGGCGATCCGGCGCATCACTACCACTTCACGCTCTTCGCGGTGGACACGCCTAAGCTCGAAGGCGACGAAAACACCAGTGCGGCCGTCGTCGGCTTCATGCTTCACTTCCACACGCTCGCCAAGGCGGAGCTGGTGGGCGTCTGGGGGCATTGATCGGATGGCTTGAGCCGATCGCTCAGTCGATACGGCTCACCTAATTCCAACCTCGCGCGCGGCCTCAGCTCCCGCCGCGCGCGAGGCGGCTCCCACTAACTAAAGAGCGTGCGCGGTCTTCAGGGCGTCGGCGAGATCCTCGTAATATTCGCAGTCTTTCGATCCACAGAGCTTCTCGATCGTCGCCAATTGCTCCTTGGCCAAGTCGAATTTGCCCTGAATGACATAAGCTTCGCCAAGATACTCACGCACCTGCGAATAGTTCGGGTCGAGCGCGACAGACTTGAGATAGTAGCCGACGCCCTCGTCCGTGCGGCCGAGCTTACGGGTCGCGTAGCCGCGGTAGTTGAGGGCGCGCGGGGTGTTCGGATCATTCAGGAGATCCAGCACGTCGATCGCTTCCTGATAGCGGTCAGCCTTGGCGAGCGAATAGGCGTATTCGGTCATCTCTGAATCGGGCAGGACACCACTATGTCTCTCGAGACATTTGTGGGTCTTCTTGTCCCAAACCTGACCCGGCGCACATGTGGTCATGTCGGTCTTCTTCACAGCACCGGCTTTCTTTTGCATCATAGCGCCGCCGCTGGCGCCGCTTCCTGCGCTGGCCCCGCTGCTATCGTCTCCTCCGGCCGCCACAGCGGGCGCGGCAAATCCTAAGCTTACGGCGAAAATTCCGCAGAAGAGCGTCGATGCGAGACCGCTACGGCTTTTGTGGGCGGAGGGACAAGCGGGCATGTTTGGTCTTTCCGTTTGGGGGTGGAGCCCAGAAAACGCTTGAGCCAAGGAATTTATTCGCAAGCGGGTCGTTCACTCAAGCAGAGAATATTGCTCCGAACCCATGCGAAAGGATCGGTTACGACGCATCTATCGCGCTTATAGGTAGTTTTCCCCATTGAGCCGGCTTGGAACACTTGAATACGGTGTCAACAAGCGCGGCCTGGACGCTTCCACGCCCCGGCAAGCGTCGCATGGAACATGCCATGTCCGAGGCGACGGAGAGCGTCCACGTTGACGAACGGCGCCTTGCGGCCATTCTGGCCGCGGACGTCGCTGGCTATTCGCGCCTCATGGGGCGCAATGAAGAAGAGACGGTGCGCGATCTCGAAGCGCATCAGGCTGTGATCCTCCCTCTCATCGCGAAGCACGGCGGCGCCGTCATAAACATCGCAGGCGATGGAATCGTGGCGCAGTTCCCGAGCGCCGTGCGCGCGGTCGAATGCGCCGTCGCGATTCAGAAGATCATGGCGGAGCGCAACTTCGACGTTTCCGCGGATCGTCGGATGCGGCTGCGCATCGGCGTCAATCTTGGCGACATCATCCATGACGGAACCCGCACTTATGGCGATGGCGTCAATGTCGCGGCGCGGCTCGAGCCGCTGGCCGAACCGGGCGGCATCTGCATTTCCGGGCCCGTGCGCGAAGCGATCTTCGGCAAGCTCGGCCTGCCGTTGCGCGACGTCGGAGAGAAGTCGCTCAAGAACATCGCCCGACCGGTTCACATCTACCAGATCCAGTCGCCCGGCACGCGGGCGCGCCGCGACTGGTTGGGTCGGGGACTGCGACAATATCGCCGCTGGGCGCCGGCGCTCGGGCTTGTCGTGCTCATTGCCGCACTCGCGGGCTTCGGCGCGTGGCGCTTCTGGCCGCGCGAGACGGCGCGCCCCGAGTACACGCCAGTCATGGCCGTGCTGCCGTTCACCAACGTGAGCGGCGACGTCAGCCTCGACAATCTCGGCACGAGCCTGGCGCGCGAAGTGTCCGCGATCCTGGCCACCTACCCGATGTTCCGGATGGTCTCGCCCGCTGGCCTGCCGCCGAAGGGAAGCGAGGACATTGGCAGGAGATACGCGCTCGACGGCGATCTTTTGAAGAGCGGCGACAAGCTGCGTGTCGGGCGCGCCTCACCGATTCCACAAGCGGCGAGACGGTCTGGTCGGACAGCTACGACTGCGAGGACAGGGACCCGATCGTCGTGCAGCGGAAGACAGCGGAACGAATCTACGGCGCGCTGGCCGGGAACACCGGACGGCTCCTCAACGTCGAACAGGAAGCGTCGTGGCGAAAGCCGGAATTTGACTTAACAGAGTACGATTATTATCTTCGTTCGATGACCTACATCATGAAATTAACGTACGACAACGCCCTTCGAGCGCGAAGGGTCGCGGAGGAAGGGCTTAAGCGTTTCCCTGATTCGCCGCTCATCAAGCTGAGGCTCGCCTGGACCTACCTGATCGAGAGCGACGCTTTCGGATCCTTCGAGAACTGTCGCGACACGATCGGGATCGCCTACAAGCTGGGCCGCGAGGTCGAGGAGGCCCAGAACAAATCCCGCTTTGAAATCTACCAGACCCGAAGATTCATGGCCAAGACCTATGCCTGGCATGGCGAAGAGTTGGACCGCGCGCTCGATGAGGCGGAAGCTACGATCGAGATGGCGCCCTATGACGTGAACGACAGGGCGCAGCTTGCCTTTTATGTCGCCAACGCCGGCCAGTTCGACAAGGCGTTGGAATGGATTTCTTGGGCCGTCACGCACAATTATCAGGACAATTTCTCGGTGAAGGCCAATACCGCGTGGACCTACTACCTCGCCGGCCGATACGAAGACGCCCTGCAAGTCCTCAAGGGCGGCGAGGCGACGCATCCGTGGCCGCTTATGATCATCTACGTGCGCCTAGGCCGCCTCTACGAGGCAAAGACCGCCGTCGGCGAATGGCTCAAGACCGGACCGCATTCGGTCACCGCAAATCCGCACGTCGGCGAAGGCCAAGACCGGACCGCATTCGGTCACCGCAATCCTGCACACCGATCCGCGAGCCGATGAAGCAGAAATATCTCGACGACCTGCGCAAGGCGGGAGTGCCCGAGCGAGCCGAGCACACGAGCCCGTGACGGCGCGTGCAGCGCTGGGGGAATCATCGAACCCGGACGTACATATAAGCATCACGAATTTCCGCGTTGAAATAGGACCCAAGCAAATCCTGCGCGAACAGCTCGTCAAAGACGGTTTGAGGAACATCGAAATATTGGTAGACGCCTCCGCCGTGAAATTCGATCTCAAGCATTCGGGATCGGGGATCATAACCGACAGACCGCAGGCTTGATGAATTGACCAATTGGCGGTGCATCGGTCACGAACCCTTAGGTTCGGGAAATGTTGCCTCTTAGGGCATCACGTAGGTCGCCCGCCCCTTGCCCAGGATCGCCGAGGGAATGGCGCCCGGCTCATCGACGGAGAACACAACGATCGGGATGCCGTTGTCGCGCGCAAGCGCAAAGGCCGCCGTGTCCATCACCTGCAATTTGCGGGCGATGGCCTCGTCGTGGCTGAGGCGATCGAAGCGGGTCGCCGTCGGATCCTTCTTCGGGTCGGCGGAATAGATGCCGTCGACCTGCGTCGCCTTCATCACCGCGTCGCAAGACAGCTCGGCGGCCCGCAGCGCGGCGCCAGTGTCGGTGGTGAAGAACGGGTTGCCGGTGCCGCCGGCGAGGATGATCACCCGATGCTTGACCAGATGAGCGAGCGCGGCCTGGCGCGAGTAAGGCTGGCAGAGCGAGGGCATGGCGACCGCGGAGAGCACTCGCGCGGGCTGACCAATCTGTTCGAGCGCTCCCTCCATCGCCAGCGCGTTCATCACCGTCGCCAGCATGCCAATCGAATTGGCGCGCGCCCGCTCGATCCCCTTGTCTGCGCCCTGGAGTCCGCGAAAGAAATTGCCGCCGCCGACGACAACCGCGACCTGAACCCCAAGGTCCGCCGCCGCCTTCAGGTCGGCGGCGATCCGCCGGAGGGTTGGAGCATGCAGGCCATGCGTGTCGGGCCCCATCAGCGCCTCGCCCGAGAGCTTGACGACCACGCGCTTGAACAGCGGTTTCGGCGCTTTCGACATGAACCCCTCCTCGAACCGCCAATCCCGCCGCCCGCCGCCGCGCGATCTCCGGCCATCTTGCGCGAAAAAAAAGCGGCCCCAAAGGGCCGCTTGATGAAATCGCGAGGCCCTCAGGCCTCTTCTACCGGCTTCTCTATGCCTTCGCCCAGCGCGTAACGAACGAACCCAGCGACGGCGATCGGCGCGCCGACTGTCTTTTCGGCCTCCTTGATCGCCTGAGCGACGCTCTTCGCCGGATCATGAACATAGGCTTGATCGAGGAGGCAAACTTCCTTGTAGAAAGTCTTCAGCCCCAATTCGACGATCTTCTCGATCACGTTGGCGGGCTTGCCGGAGTTCTTCTCGGCGAGCACCGTGCGCTCGCGTGCAACTGTCGCCGGATCGACACCCGCGGCGTTGAGCGCGACCGGACTTGCGGCAGCGATATGCATCGCGACCTGCCGCCCGAGCGCAATGAGCCGGTCCTGATCGCCAGTGGACTCGAGTGCGACGATGACCCCAATTCGGCCAAGCCCATCGGCGACCGACCCGTGCACGTAGTGGCCGATCGCGCCCTCGTGCGACTCTAAGGCCCTGCGCGCGACGCAGCGTCATGTTCTCGCCGATTGTGGCGATGGCGTTGGCGATCGCCTCGGTGACCGTGCCGCCGCCCGGGTAATGCGCGCCAAGCACCTTCGTCGCGTCGACGTCGGGCGCGTGGTCGAGCGCCACCGCGAGCACGCCGCGCACGACCGCCTGGAAGTCATCGTTGCGGGCGACGAAGTCGGTTTCGGAATTGACCTCGACAACGACGCCGATGTTGTCCTCGATGGCGACGCCAACAAGACCTTCGGCCGCTACGCGTCCGCTCTTCTTGGCGGCTTTGGCCAAGCCCTTCTTGCGCAGCCAATCGATGGCGGCCTCGATGTCGCCGTCGGTCTCGCTCAGCGCGTTCTTGCAGTCCATCATGCCCGCGCCGGTCTTTTCGCGCAGATCCTTGACCAGTCCGGCGGTGATGGTCGCCATGAACGTCCCTCTTTTGCTCTTAAGCCGCGTGCGACTTGAACGTTATGCCGCGGCCATCAGCTCGCGCGCTTGCTCGCTCCACTTGTCGCGCGCGATGCGGCCATTGAACCGAAGATCAGCGTCAAGTTTCTCGGATTCCGCCGACGTCATCGCTGCGAGCTGCCAATAGTGGAACACGCCATGTTCGTTGAGCTTCTTGACGATCTGCGGCCCGACCCCGGTGAGCTTCGCGAGATCGTCCGGCGCGCCACGCGGCGCCGCCAGAAGTTCGAAGTGATCGGTCAGTGTTTCCGGCTCGCTCGCCGAAGCCTCCAGCTCGACAGCCTCCGGCAGAGGCTCGGCGACCGGCGCCTCGGCCTCGCCCAGATCGACGCCCTGCGAGCCTTGGCTGCGCGAAATGCCGTCGATCGCCGCGCGAGCGATCAGCTCGCAATAGAGCTGAATGGCGCGGCCGGCGTCGTCGTTGGCCGGGATCGGATAGGTGATGCCGTCCGGATCGCTGTTGGTGTCGAGGATCGCGATCACCGGGATCTTGAGACGGTTGGCCTCCTTGATCGCCAGCGCTTCCTTGTTGGTGTCGATGACGAACACCAGATTGGGTACGCCGCCCATGTCCTTGATGCCGCCAAGCGCGGTCTCGAGCTTCTCGCGCTCACGCGACAGCATGAGGCGCTCCTTCTTGGTCAGGCCTTTGGCGCCCTCGCCTAGAAGCTCGTCGACTTTGCGCAGCCGCGAGATCGACGCCGAAATCGTCTTCCAGTTGGTCAACATGCCGCCGAGCCAGCGGGCGTTGACGAAATACTGCGCCGAGCGCTTAGCGGCGGCCGCGATCTCATCCGACGCCTGGCGCTTGGTGCCGACAAACAGCACCCGCCCGCCCTTGGCGACGGTGTCGGAAACCGTCTTCAGCGCCTGATGAAGCAGTGGGACGGTCTGGGCGAGGTCGATGATATGGATGGAGTTGCGGGAGCCGTAGATATACGGCGCCATCTTCGGGTTCCAGCGATGCGACTGGTGGCCGAAATGCGCGCCCGCCTCGAGCAGCTGGCGCATGGTGAAATCAGGCAGAGCCATGGAGCTTCGTCCTTGTCCGGTTGAGCCTCGGCGGATCATGTGAAGCGAGGAGACCTCGCCACCGGAGCGGAACCTTGGATCAGGAGCCGCGTAAAATCCGCCTGTGGAATGGCGCGGCATATAAGCGAGGCGCAAGCGAAAGGCAAGCCGCGTCTTCGCCGCACTCATTTCAGCACGCCGGCGATTTGTCGTCGCCGTCTCATACGCAGCTTATCAACGCTAGGTCGGGGATCAACCGGCGGACCGGCTCAAATTCCGATTGCCTTCACCTCGGCAACGGTGTTTGACCTTTCTCGCGCGTCCGCTTGGCCGCCTCAAAGTGTAGGTTCTCGAAACGCGCCAGGCGGAATTCGGCCATGTTGAACTCTTTTGCGTCCGCCGGGCGGCGAGCGCTGCCGAACCAATGGGACCTGATCGCATTCGCCGCCATTTTGGCGATTCTCACGGCCATAGCAAAAAGCTACCACGGCATCTCGGCGCCCCTGCCCGCGCCTAACGAAAGCCCGATCTCGCTCGACTATTGGCAACTGCCCTATTACGCGCTGAGAACGACGCTGCGGATGTTCGCCGCGCTCGCGGCCTCGCTCGTTTTCACCTTCACCTACGCCACACTCGCGGCCAAGAGCAGGCGCGCCGAGATGGTGCTGATCCCCGTGCTCGACATCCTGCAGTCGGTGCCGATCCTGGGCTTCTTGTCCTTCACCGTCGCCTTCTTCCTCAATCTTTTCCCCGGAAACACCATGGGGGCGGAACTCGCGGCGATCTTCGCGATCTTCACAAGCCAAGCCTGGAACATGGCCTTTTCCTTCTACCAGTCGCTCCGCACCGTTCCGCGCGATCTCGACGAAGTTGCGCGAGGCTTCCGCCTGACCGGCTGGCAGAAATTCTGGCAGCTCGAGGCGCCGTTCGCGATGCCCGGCCTCATCTGGAACATGATGATGTCGATGTCGGGGGGCTGGTTCTTCGTCGTCGCGTCCGAGGCGATCACTGTCGGCAATACGACGATCACGTTGCCGGGGGTCGGATCCTTCATCGCCAAGGCCAACGACGCCGGCGACTGGTCGGCGATCGGCGCGGCGGTGCTGACCATGGGGATCGTCATCCTGCTCTATGATCAGTTGCTATTCCGCCCGATCGTCGCCTGGGCGACCAAATTCCGCGTCGAATTATCGGTCAGCCAGGACGTCGAGTCCTCCTGGGTGCTGGACCTTATGAAGCGCACGCACTGGCTGCGCCTCGGCATCGGCTCCGGTGTTCGCCGCGTTGAGAAGCGTCAGTCTCTGGGGGGTGCAATTCCCAGCGATTCTGCCGGCGCAGAAAACATCGAAAGAGCCGTCGCGATTTCGTCGATGCGATCTGGATGCTCATTGTCGTCGCCGCAGCTGCGTGGGCGGCGTGGATCACCATCTCTTACATCGCCACCGAACTCAGTTGCGGACGAGGTCGGCCACGTCTTCATTCTCACATTCTACACCTTCCTCCGCGTCGTGCTTCTGATGGCGCTCGCAACTGTGGTCTGGGTTCCGATCAGTGTCTGGATCGGCCTCAGGCCTCGCTGGGCCGAGGCCAGCCAACCGATCGCGCAATTCCTTGCCGCCTTTCCGGTTAACCTTCTGTTCGGAGCGGCCGTCAGCCTCGTGCTCGCCTTCCATCTCAATCCCAACATCTGGCTGAGCTTCCTCATCGTCTTCGGCACGCAATGGTACATCGTCTTCAATACAATCGGGAGCGCGTCGGCCTTTCCGAACGACCTGCGTGAAGCTGTGGCGAACTTCGGCATTCGCGGCTCGCGCTGGTGGTCTCAGGTGATGATCCCCGCTATCGCGCCCTATTATTTGACCGGCGCGATCACCGCGTCGGGCGGCTCCTGGAACGCCTCGATCGTCGCCGAATACGTCAGGTGGAAAGATCACACCGTGACCGCGGAAGGCGTCGGATCGTATATCGCCAAGGCCACGGACAAGGGCGACTTTCCAAGAATTGTGCTCGGCGTCGCGATGATGTCACTGTTCGTGACACTCTTTAATCGCCTATTTTGGCGAAGGCTTTATGCCTACGCGGAGCGGCGGCTGCGCCTCTGACCGCATCGTTGATTGGGAGTTCGGCCCATGTTGGACACCGCCGTTGCGACGATCCTGGACGTCGACAGGGTAAGCCAGGCTTTCGCGACCGGCTCGGCGAAACGCGCGCGCCAGTTCTGAGCGACGTTTCCATGAGACTGAAGACCGGCGAGATCGTGGCGTTGCTCGGCCGCTCCGGTTCCGGCAAATCGACTTTTCTGCGGATCATCGCAGGCCTCAGCCGCCCGACCCAAGGTACGGTGAAGATAGGGGGCGAACTGTTGGACGGCCCGGCGAAAGATGTCGCCATGGTCTTTCAGAGCTTCGCGCTTTTT
>CAVXKU010000009.1:0-106029 GCA_963762335.1 uncultured Alphaproteobacteria bacterium
AAACTCCCCGAGGCTCTAATCGCCGCTGGATGAAAGTTCAGTGGCAGGTCACTCCAACTTTCGAGCAGCGATCGAGAGCAGTGGCGCCATCCGAGACCTTGTCGTGCGCTACAACGACGTCCAAGTCGCGCTTGTTCAACAAACCGCTGGTTGCAACGCGCTTCACGATGTGGAGCAGCGCTTATGCAGATGGTTGCTACAAACCCACGACCGATGCGGCAGCGACGCCATTCCACTGACCCAGAAATTTCTGTCTGAGATGCTTGGTGTGCAGCGGACCCACGTCACTGCGATCGCGCAATCCCTGCAATCGGCGGGCCTGATCGAATATCGACGAGGCCGCATAGACATCATTGACCGCAAGGCCCTCGAGAGGAAGTCCTGCGAGTGCTATGAAACCGTCCGTCTCAGGAATGAGAGCGTTTTTCGTCCAGAGAATGAGAAGAAAGACCTTGGGAAGCCAAGGACCCGGCGGTAACCGCCAGGTGTCGAGGTTTTGTTTCAGCGACGTCGGCAGTGGCGGCTGCCTCGTGCGCGAGCCGCCTTGCAATCCGAAGTCGCCATCGAACGCATGGGTTGGCTCGTAGGCTGGCTAGTTGCGATTGCGCGGCTCGACCGCCTAGCCAATTCAACGCCGCTATTGCCAAATCGTTGGAGAATTCGAGGTCAAGCTTTGACTCAGGAGGGAGCGCTATAGTGCGCGCTCGAGCAAACGCACCTACGTTGAGGAGGTTTAAGAGCGATCTTCGGTCGCCTGTGCCATTCAAGACGATGTCCCGCATCCGCACTGTCCGCTTCATGTCGAAACGCGCCGGGCCGATGTGCGCAAATAGCGGTCAAACCCGCCAGGAAAAGCATATGCGGGGAGCAAGGCAACCGGCATTCGGTCGCCATCGTCTCTTCTGTCAGATCGCCGCAAGCTTCTCGGGCATGGCTTGGTGAATTGCGGCCGGGTCGTGGCTGGCGTCAGGCTCTGGATTACAGTGGACGCGCTATGGTCGCTGTCGAGAACCACCTGGTCGCCATAGCCAGAGGCGAAAACATAGGGCGTCCGCGCTTCGCTGAGCCGACGCGCAAAGTCGAAGCTCGTCCCGCATCCGACGCTGATATCGAGCATGGCGAAGCCGAACTCGTGGGCCGAAAGGGCGTCTTCCGCCGCTCTCAGAGTGGATGCAGAGACGACCAATCTTGCGCCCAGGTCGGTCAGCATCTCCTCCGCTTCCAAGGCAATGAGCAGATTGTCCTCGACCAGGAGGACCGTCACCCCTTCAAGGGGCCGGTCGGCGAGTAAGACTGGCTTGCCCGCTCTCTTTCGCGGGCTTGGGGAGCAGGACCCTGCTCGGAAACCGAGGCGATGTGCTCGAGTGGAATGAAGAAGTCCGCCTCGAAGCCCGCGGGAGCGAAGCGTATTGCGGTCTTGCCGTGCAAATCGAATTCCACCGTCCGCTCGACGATGACCGATCCGAAACCACGGCGTTCCGGCGCTCGCACCGGCGGGCCGCCGCGCTCGCGCCATCGCAACCAGAGCCCATCGCTGGCCGGCTCAGCGGCGACATGCACCGTCCCGACTGTGGACAGCGCGCCGTATTTGATCGAGTTGGCGACCAGCTCGTGGATGACGAGCGCCATGGTCGATACAGCGCGAGGCATGAGCAGGACGGCAGAACCTCCAGAACCAGTCGATCGGGCTGGTCGCCGCTCTGAGCCGCCATCTCGTCCACAAACAGGGACACAAGGGGCGCGGGACCCCAGTCTTGCTTGGTGATCTGATCATGGGCCCGCGCCAAGGCCTGAACCCGCCCGTTGAGAGCGCCGACGTAGCTCGCCACGTCGGAAGCGGATCGCGCGCTTTGGGTGGTCAAGCCTCGGATCAAGGACAGTATGTTGCGAACGCGATGGTTCAGCTCGGCGATCAGAAGCTCCTGGCGCTGAACCGCCTGTTTCTGCGCGTCGCCCGTGCTCTCGGAGAAGCGAAGGGACACCTCGATCATCGCCTGCCGTATCGCCTCGCCGATCCGGCGGTCTTGCGGCGTGAACGGGCGGCTCTTGCCGCGGGTCAGACTGGCGAAGGCCGCGAAGCTTTTCCGGGGCGAGAGCCGGACGCTATTGTCTGCCTGTCCAACGGCCTTGGCCGGGTCGCCGCCCACTTGATTTCTTAATCCACTCGCGGCGGAACAGCATGATGTAGTCGCGGGAAACTCGCGAGAGCGGAATCGCCAGCATGCCGGCGGCCCGATCGGCGCTGGCTGCGCAATCGGAGTAGATGGATGCGAGGCAATCGGTATCGAAGACGCGACTTGGGGAGGCCAGGGCGAGCTTTTGCGCGAGCGCTCGCACGTCGCTGTCGGGCGGCGCTGCGCCGGAGGTGAAGATTTCGCCGCTATGGTAGATCGCCACGCCATCGCTCGCGATCACGTCGCGGCTGACGTCCTGCAGCCACTGGGCGTTATTCAAAAGGCTCGGATCACTCGCGATCGAGGACAGGAGCCGCTCGGACAGGAGGCTTACGCGCTCCGCGTCCGCAGACGCCGCCCGATGGATCCGGCTTTCAAGTTTAAGCGAGTACATCTGCCCGAACAGCTCGGCTGCGGTTCGCATCACAAAGCTCGGAAGGCGCGGGGTTTCATTGTGGCAGGCGATCAGGCCCCAAAGCTTGCCTTCGACGATGATGGAAATTGAGAGGGAAGCGCCCACCCCCATGTTGTGAAGATATTCGATGTGCACAGGCGACACGGCCCGGGTGATCGCCATCGTCAAATCGAGCGGCTGCACGACGCCCCCAATCGGCGGACACAACGTCACCGGAGAGCTGGCCACATCGGCGATGATACGAAAGGCGTTGCGCAGGTAGAGGGCCCGAGCTTGCACCGGGATGTCGGACGCAGGAAAATGCAGTCCAAGGAAACTGTCCACGCCGGAGCGGGTGGAATCGGCGACGACTTCGCCGGCGGCGGTGTCGTCGAACCGGTAAATCATGACCCGGTCGAACCCGGTGATCGCGCGCACTTGGCGCACTGCGCTGCGATGGAAGGCCTCGATTGTGTCCGCTTGCGCCAACCTGGCGATCATCGATCGCACCATGGACGCCGCTTCCATGCCGCCATCGGGCTGAGACGCTTCGCCTTCGATGATCAGGAGATCGCCTGTCAAATGGAGACAGAGATCGAAAGCCTGCTTTCCCCCCGCGAGTAACTTCACCCCGTAGAGCCGCTCCGCCCCCGTCGAGAAGAGCATCGCCATGCGGTTGCGGATGTCATGCGTCGCTTGGTCGCAGATCAGGCTGTCGAACCGCCGTCCCAACGCTTGCTCAATAGAGAGGCCCAGGAGCGCCTCCAGGTTTTCTGAGGCCCGCACGACGGTCCAATCGTTGGACAGCACCACCAGGAAGCCAAAGGACTGAATCCGATCCAGGCGTGTGATCGGCTCCCGGTCACAGATCGTCAGATCCGGTTCAACGGCGCTCATGTCGGCTGTGGGGTCCTGACGACCGGCCATAAGGTCTTTCGGTTGAGCAACCCGGTCAGCGCCCCGCGACGCTGATTGCCAGAGTGGGATCAGAATATTTGGGTGCAGGAGGGCCAAGGGGGCCTTATGGCGAACAAATATTGCTGCCAACGTCGCACCCTTGCGGTTTAAATTCTTAATTTACAAGGAATTTGTCATGTGGCCGCGCTGCTGAAAATTAAAAAGGTAAGATGTGACTCTCCATAGTCGATTGAAATTAGCGATCGCTGACCTGCACGTCGAAGTCGAATTCTGCGCTGGGATTGGATAGCATTACGAATAATTCGATGGCGTATTCAGACGCCCTTGGCATTCTATACTTAGTGTTTGATCGTGCTTACGAACAGCTTGTCAAGCTCGACTTTGAGCCGCTCAAGATTAATCTGGAAAGCATCGAACACCGCCGAGACTGGCTCGCGGCGGATCTTGACGCCCAGGCCACGGCTTTGCCGGCTCCGCACTCCCTCGGTTTCGAGATGCCTGACTCCGGGCCACGGGTTCGGCTGTCTCTATGTTCTGGAGGGGTCCGCGCTTGGCGGCCGGGTCATTTCGAAGCGGGTCAAACAAACGCTTGGCCTGGGGCCAGGTACGGGCGGCGCCTACTTTCATGGACTTGGCCGGCAGACGGCAAGCCATTGGTCGGATTTCCTAACCGCGCTGGACATGATCCCAGCGAATTCGGCGATGGGCGCCGATGCGCAGAGCGGCGCCATAGCGACATTTCTCGCTTTTCGACAGGCGATACGTCTAGGTCGGGACAGCCGGCTGGTTAGCTAAGCGTAGTCGATGCAAAGTCCAAAAATGGTCAGCGTTCGGAGCGCTAAGCAGACCACCGGGGTTGCTTCAGCGATTGCGGCTGTTGGTCCTCGTCGGGCGCTCAGGCGACGGACAAAACTTAGGGCGCTCGCTAGCGCGTAAGGTCGCCCTATCGCAGCCGAACCGCGCGCCTAATGCTCTGGTTTACGCATGAGATCGTCGACCTCGCCGAAGAGGTCCTCCGCTTGATAAGGCTTGGCTACAAATCGCCCGTCGTCGGGAATGTCCGAGCGAGCCGGTCTCATTTGGCCGGATGTGATCACCAAAAGGACGTTCGGCCAACGCGCATGGACCTCGCGCGCCAACTCTAATCCGTCGCGCCCGCCAGGCATCTGCATGTCAGTGAAGAGCAGCCGCACGGCGTCGCGGCTTTGCATTACCTTGAGGGCGGCTTCCGCGCTATCGGCCTCGACGACCTCGAACCCGTGGTCTGCCAAAAGTCCGCCAGCGTAGAGGCGGAGAAGCTCATTGTCGTCGACCACTATGGCCAGTGGAGATTTCAGATTCGGTCATAGAGCCCAACGCAAGCGAGGAGAAAAACGTTCAATATTAACTCGCGTAGCGGCGGCCTGTCGTAGGCGTGCCGCTCCTAAGTGCGTGGGCGTTTCTTCAATAAACCCTCAAGGGTAGCAGCCAGCGCAACCTGGACCGACAATTCGATGAGCGGTCGAACGTTAATCCCGCCAGGAAAGCGATCGATAACATTCTCCAGTCTCTTGCCGATTTCGTCGGAAAGCATTGTCGCTCCTGCGGCGACTTGCGATTGAGCGACGTCCACGAACTCTCGCCGTTTTGTATCGGCTCGTGCCCGGAAGACTTTCGTGGCGGAGTGAACAATGGATTCGGAAGAGTCTCTCAGAGGTTCCGTCATAAAAGTAAGGTGACCGCGTCGTCCGCGATTTCTCACCGCTGACATCGTCCATAGTGCTACGCCAAGTCCAATGATCGCGGTTGGAACCGGGTGTCGTTTGCTCGCATAGTCAAACGCGCCATCCCACGACAAGCACGACGAACTTCTTTAGCGCCCGCGTGAAGGTAGTATGGCATTTTGTTACGCGTATCCATCAACTACGTGAGTTCCGGCGTCTTGCCCGACATCGAAACTCTCATCGACGAAGAAGCTAATAGCGGTCGGTTGATCAATCCACCCTACGGCGCGGAGCGACTCACGGTTGCGCTCGATCTGGGGGGACGTCCCCGCCTCCATAAACTGACAGATCGGGTCAGCGATTGCGAACCGTTGCTGTCCACCGTCAGCCATTCAGTGCCGACTGAAGACGATCTCCGTCTGCTCCAATCGACGAAGGCGTTATTCTCACTATTAGATAGCGATTCGTAAGAAGGATAAGCTGCTTGCGCGTAGCAATGTTGGCGCCGATCTCCTGACGCACGCCACCACGCCATTATGGTCCATGGGAGTTGGTCACGAGTCTGCTGACTGAGGCGCTGGTGGCGCGCGGCGTCGACGTCACCCTGTTCGCAACCAAGGATAGCTGGACGGGGGGAAAGCTGGACGGCGTCTGCCCAGAACCCTACTCCAAGAATCCCGCCATCGACGCCAAGGTTTGGGAGATGCTCCACGTTGCTTTTGTGTTCGAGCACGCCGGGGAGTTCGATCTCATTCACAACCAGGCTGATTTCGTACCATTAGCCTTTTCGCGCTTGGTGGAAACGCCAATCGTGACGACGATCCACGGCTTCTCCTCGGAACGCATCCTGCCTGCCTTCAAGGCATACGAAGATCGCGTTCATTATGTCGCGCTCAGCAACGCCGATCGCCGCTCGGACCTGCGCTACGCAGCGACGATCCATCACGGTATCAAGCTACCCCCGTCATCGCCTCCAACCGTGGATCGATGCCCGAGCTAATTGACCATGGCGTGACCGGCTTCCTGGTGGATAGCGTCGACGAAGCCGTGGACGCCATTGGGCGTATCGACGAAATCGATCGCGTGGCTTGCCGGGCGGCGGTCTCCGCGCGCTTCACGGTGGAACGTATGGCCGATCGATATCTTGACCTCTATCGCTCGCTCCTTGGCTAGAACACCTTTGACAGGCTTTGTCACGTCGTGTTCGGCTTGGTGGCCGGTGGCCGGTGGCCGGTGGCCGAAGAACCGGGCTCCGTTGAACGCGGTTTCCCCGGAGATGGTAAGTCAACCAACATGGATCTGTCTCCGGTCACCGCAGCATGCGCCAGGGGCGAGTTCTGCTCTCGTCAGCTCTGGAGCGTTCTCAGAACGGCGTCGATCTCGATTGTCCCCACGGTCGAGAATGTGTCCGAGACGGCATAGGCACAACGATCCGGGAGCCTTGGCGCATCGCCCCGCAAGTATAAACGACGTTTGGCACATACCCCTCGCGTTCGGAGGGCTCCGGGCGAACGAGCGGTTCGGAGGATCGTCCGAGGACCTTAGACGGGTCGAACAAGTCGAGAAGCACCGCGCCGATCACGTATTTGCGAACGGCGCCAACGCCGTGGATGAGAAGGAGCCAGCCCTCGTCCAACTCGATCGGAGCGCCGCAGGTTCCGATCTGGACGAACTCCCAGGGAAACTTTGGCTCGAGGATGGGTATGCCGCATCGCTGGGCTCGCGCTCTCCCAAACGCACCCCCGCGGCGCGCGCGACAATGCGACCTTGTCCATAGTGTTCCGAACTTGAAGCTGACAGGCGCTCGCTTCGAGACGACGGTGCAGGTAAGGTGGCCAGGCAAGTCGGCGCTACCAACCTCCCGGCCACCCCCATCCGAGCATCTGGCCGGAGAAAGCCGGACGCATCGGACCGCCGATAAATCGCGGCGTCGTGCGCAGTGTTCCGCGCTTGATACACGGCCGAGACACCGCTAGCACACAGGCTCGGCCACGCATCGCCGCTTTCGTTGGAGGCGCCAACGCCGGCCCTCGCGAGAAAGCCGGACGCTTCGACGAAGCGATAAATCGCGTCGGGGCCGGTCGTGTTCCGCCGTCGACCTTTGCCTCAATCTGGCGTTCAGCTGCCCGTCCGTCGCGATTGGTTTCGAGGCCCGGTCGACTCGCGCTGCCCTTCGACCACGAACGTTTTTTGCAGGGCCGCAGCGGCTCGGTAAACGTGCCGGGCCCGACGACAGGAAAACGCTCGAGCTCGGCGGCTAGAGCTTTCAGGAACTCGGCGCGTTGTCTGGGATGGATTGGCCCCGCGGCGGCTTGAACAGCATTGTATTCGTCATCGGTGGGCTGAGCGGCATCGTAGGCGCTCCGGTTGGGCGCCGCGATGTTGAACGCCAGACGCGCCGCGACCGCAAAAGGCAACGAGCGACGGCGGATGTGCGGGTTGCCGAAAAACCCGCACAAGCCGGGCGAAGCGATAACTCGGCGGCTCGGTTGCTTAGCTCGATGCCGGCGGTGGTCACCCCATTTTTCGTTTCAGCCGGTAGGCGAATGCGACCGACAGCGCCTGCACCCGGCCCTGCAGCGCCTGTTCCGGCAGCGCCTGATCCGTCGGGCTCGGAGTATAGATCGAGATCGCCCGCACGTTTATCGTCCTGCCGCCCAACGTCGCGACGCCCTTTATCCGGTCGGGATCGCCTTCCCCGCCACCGCCCAGATAGACCGTACCAATTTGCACATGAAGCGGCGTCGCCGACCCGACAACCCGGGCCAGCTCGCCCGGCAAGCTTTGCTGCACCCAACCAGCGGTCGGACTCATCAAGGCGGTCGTGTCGACCGTAACTGCGCCTGCGCCGGACCCAGCCGCTTGAACTCCGGTCGAGGGCGTGGTGTTGCAGCCGCTCAAGCCGGCGGCGACAAACCCGCCGAAACCTAGAAGCGCGCCGCGGCGCGTCAAAACATTCCCCAGCATAAGAACCCCTCCACACCCTCGCCTGCGTCATCAGTTGTGAAAGCTGGCCGGCGTCCGGAATGACATCCATCGGCGTTCCATCTTCACGACGCGCGCTCTGTCACCCACGCGTGGCTCAGTAGCGGCGGACGGCCCCATAATATCCACGGTGGACGCCATAGCCGTAAGGACGCCGCACGACCGCAGCCCCGCCATGATAGCCATAGCCGTAGCCTCGGTGCACGCCGACCGCGCCATTGGGCCCAGCGCAGCCAGCGCGGTACACGCCTCGAGCGCAAACAACAGCATTGGCTTCTGAAACTTGGACGGCCAGCAGGCCGAGGACCAGCAGGCCCGATGCAATAAACTTCATGTGATTTCCTCCCTCCGCACGTGGCGGCCTCCTTGGATCTGCGCCGTCCAGGGTGAACCTGGTCTGAACGCGCCCTCGCCACCAGCTTGAAGCCGACCTCAACCAATCGGTAACGGGGCCATTGTCGTCGCACAGCGTTAAGGGAGATGAGAAATCGCATTGCACTAGTCATCGCCCTCCTCGCAGCGTTAGGCGGAACGGCGCTCGCTACCGTTTACGAGGTGCTTGAGCACGACGATGCGCGGCGTGAAATGGACCGGTGAGCTGAGCCTTGGGTGATGCAAACCTCAGATTCGACCGCGTGGTCGGAAGGCGGGGAGGAACATTGCTCGCCTCCCTGGTGTTCATCGCTCAACGGCTTGCCAAGCGTCCTAGCTCAGTTGAGCACCGTGCTGGCGTCTGCTGAGGATCGGACGAAAGCTTGGCGAACGGAGGCCGGAGCCATCAAAGCTCCGGCCGTTCTTCTTTCAACCGTGCACTATTCCTCGTCGGATTCGTTGCCGGCGACATGCGGCCCGGTCGCCCGAGTCACGCTTGGGCTGTTCGGCCGGTGAGCGCGGCTCCGCCAGATCCGCCCGACAGCAAGGCTCGAGAGCCATGACGTGGTCTACGCGGAGGGGGCTCCGGCTGAGACGCTGGTCCATGTCGATAAGTCGTTCGTTAATTTCGCGGGCTACGTTCGCCGGTACGCAACGCCCGTAACCGAGGATGATCGCTGGCGCGAGAGCTTCTGAGGCAGACAGGATCTAAATTCCGCTTGGCCCAGTCAGCATGGGGAAGCGCGAAGGAGGCCGATTTATCAACGACGGCACAAGTGCCATGTACGGTAGGCGTCATCGTTGAGCGCAAAAAGTGGCTGCCAAACGATAAAGACCTGTGCGCCATTTGAGCCCAGCTTATCGTTCTCTCACCCGACGTAGCGGGGAGGTCATATTGGCACGCGCCCGTGGAGTGTCACACTGGGACAGCACTAGCAAGAGTCCCAGGGTACTCGGTGACCCCATAGAGCAGATCAATCGCGGTAGCTATGTGGTAGCTAACACCGCGCGTTTGTGGCGGCAAGGAAGGCTAAACTATTGATCGAATTGGAGCGGGCGAAGGGATTCGAACCCTCGACCCCAACCTTGGCAAGGTTGTGCTCTACCCCTGAGCTACACCCGCATCCGTAGGCGGCTCCGCCGCCCGCCGCGCTTATGGCGCAATGATAACGAGAATGCAACACCCGGCCAGTTAGACCTCGACGCGACTCGCGCTGAGGCCCGCGCACGCGAGGTTGATTTGAATCGACGGTTTTACCGTGCCAAGCCTGAACACGAAATGTGAGCGTTTGGGATGAACGAGGCCCTTAAACCGGACGAAGTGACGCAGCGCTCAGCGCCTGCGCCGCGGGAGCCTGCGACCGTGAGCGCCCCGCCGCGCCGACGGGGGAGCTGGCTGACGTGGATCGTGGTCATCGCCGTCTTGGCCGCGGCTGGGGTGTTTTTCTGGAAGAGATACGGCGCCACCGCCCCGACCACGCAGCCACAAGAAAACTCGGGTCGTCCGGCGCAGCCGCCGCAAACCGTGCGCGTAGCCCCGATCATCCTTGGCGACATGCCCCTCACCATCGACGCCTTGGGAACGGTGACGCCGTTTGAGACCGTGACCATCCGCACCCAGATCGCCGGCGTGCTACAGCATGTCGGCTTCACGGAAGGTCAGACGGTCAAGGCTGGCGACTTTATCGCCCAGATCGATCCGCGGCCCTATGAGGCGGCGCTCGCCCAGGCGCAGGGGCAATTGGCCAAGGACCAGGCGCTGCTAACCCAGGCCCAGGGCGACCTCGCCCGCTATCAGCAGCTCGCCAAGCAGGATTCGATCGCCCAGCAGCAGGTCACCGATCAGATGGCGCTGGTCGCGCAGGACAAGGCGGCGATCTCCGCCGACCAGGCGCTGGTCAAGACCGCCGAGCTCAACGTCGGCTATACCCATATCGTGTCGCCGATCACCGGCAGGGTGGGATTGAGGCTCGTCGACCCCGGCAACTATTTGCAACCCTCGGACGCCAGCGGCATCGTCGTCATCACCGAGATCGATCCGATCAGCGTGGTGTTCACCACACCCGAGGACAATTTGCCGCGCATCGGAGCGCGGCTCAATTCCGGGGCCAAGCTTCCGGTCACGGTGCTCGACCGAAGCAACGCGAACACGCTGACGACGGGGACGCTGACCACCTACGACAGCCAGATCGACGTGACCACCGGCACCATCAGGATGCGGGCGACGTTCGACAACCCCAAAGGCGTCCTGTTCCCGAACCAGTTCGTTAATGTCCGCCTTCTGGTCGATACGATGACTGGCGCGGTGCTTGCGCCCAATGCGGCGATTCAGCTCGGCGCATCGGGCAACTTCGTTTATCTGCTCAACGGCGACACGGTCTCGAAGCGCGACGTCGTCACCGGGCCGTCCGATGGCAAGCATACCGTAATCACTTCAGGCTTGGCGGCGGGCGACAAAGTGGTGATCGATGGCGTCGATCGGCTGCGCGACGGGGCCAAGGTGAAGGTGGTCGACCATCCAGCATCGCCGGAGCCGGCTCGCAGGCTGGGGCCGGGAAAGGCGCCGAACAGGGCGCAGCAGGTTCCGCGGCCGGGTCCGGCGCCGGCGACGGGCAGCATCATCGGCGCCGGCACGATCAGTCGGGCGCAAATGAGAGCTCGCCGCCGCCAAGCGACGCAGGCAATCCGCCGACTGCGACCGACGCGCCACTCAAGGACAGGCGTCGAGCGCCGCTCCCTCGGCCCATGCGCCGCCAGCCGGGGCGCCGAACCAGCCCGCGCCAGCCGCGCCGTCACCGAGCGCCGCGCCATCCGGCGCGTCGGGGCAGGGCAAGGCGCAATGACGTTACGGCTCGGGGCGGGGCGGTGAACCCGTCCCGCCTCTTCATCGATCGTCCGGTCGCGACCAGTCTCTTGATGATCGCGATCCTGCTCGTCGGGATCATGGCCTTTCGCTTCCTGCCGCTCTCGGCCTTGCCCGAGGTCGACTATCCGACGATCCAGGTCCAGACCTTCTATCCAGGCGCGAGCCCGGAGGTGATGACTTCGGCGGTGACGGCGCCGCTCGAGCGGCAATTCGGCCAGATGGCCAGCCTGAACCAGATGCTGTCGCAGAGTTCCGCCGGCTCGTCGGTCATCACCTTGCGGTTCGGCCTCGACATCGGTCTCGACATCGCCGAGCAGGAGGTGCAGCAGGCGATCAACGCCGCCGGCAACCTTCTCCCCGCCGATCTGCCGGCGCCGCCGATTTACGCCAAGGTCAATCCGGCCGACGCGCCGATCCTGACCCTCGGCGTCGCTTCGGAGTCGATGAAGCTGACGGATGTCGAAGACATCATCGAAACCCGCATCGTGCCGAAACTGTCGCAGCTTCCTGGCGTCGGACTGGTCTCGATCTCTGGCGGACAGCGGCCTGCCGTCCGCATCCATGTCAACCCGCTCGCCCTTTCCGGGGTGGGCATTAATCTTGACGATCTGCGCACGACAATCGCCAACCTCAACGTCAACACGCCCAAAGGCAATTTCGACGGACCGGCGCAAGCCTCGACGATCAACGCCAACGACCAGATTCACGATCCCAATGATTACGCGAAATCGGTCATCGCCTATCGCAACGGCGCGCCGGTCCGGCTCTCCGATGTCGCGAAGGTTGAAATCGCGGCTGAGAACGGGCGCCTGCGCGCCTGGATGAACACGACGCCAGCGCTGATCATCAACATCCAGCGCCAGCCGGGCGCCAACGTCATCAGTGTCGTCAACAGCGTGAAGGCGCTCTTGCCGACGCTCAGCGCTTCGTTGCCGGCGTCGATCACACTCAAGCCGCTGACCGATCGCACGGTCACCATCCGCGCGTCCGTTGAGGACGTCGAATTCGAGCTGGCGCTCGCGGTCGGCCTGGTCGTGCTGGTCATATTCCTGTTCCTGCGCAACATTCCCGCCACGATTATCCCGAGCCTGTCGGTGCCGTTGTCGCTGATCGGCGCGCTGGCGATCATGTATCAGGCCGGTTTCAGCCTCGATAATCTGTCTCTTGATGGCGCTGACCGTCGCGACCGGCTTCGTCGTCGACGACGCGATCGTGGTGATCGAGAACATCGCCCGCTTTCTCGAGAAGGGCGACAGTCCCTACGACGCGGCGATGAAGGGTTCGGCGCAGATCGGCTTCACCATCATTTCGCTGACCGTCTCGCTGCTCGCGGTCTTGATCCCGCTCCTGTTCATGGGCGACGTCGTGGGGCGGCTGTTCCACGAATTCGCGATCACGCTGTCCGCCGCCATCGTCATTTCCGCCGTGGTCTCGCTGACCCTGGTGCCGATGTTATGCGCCAAGCTCTTGCGCGCGCAGGGGCACGGCGGCGAGGCGAGCGGGGGACGCTTCTTTCAGGCTTTGACCCGTTTCTACGCTGCAACGCTGCGTGTGGTGCTCAATCATCAAGGGCTCATGCTGTTGGTCGCGCTCGGCACGTTCCTGCTTACGGGCTATCTCTACATGACGATCCCGAAGGGCTTCTTTCCCATTCAGGATACCGGCGTCATCCAGGGCGTGACGCAAGCGTCGCAGGCTATTTCGTTCGACCGGATGGCGGATCATCAAGAAGCGCTGGCGAAAGTGATCCTTGCCGATGCGGACGTCGAAAGCCTGTCATCTTTCATCGGGGTCGACGGCTCGAACATCACGCTGAACTCCGGCCGTTTCCTCATCAACCTCAAACCGCATGCGGCTCGCAAGGCGACGGCGAGCGAAGTCATTCGGCGACTGCAAAAGGAAACCGCGAACGTTCCTGGCATTTCACTGTTCATGCAGCCGGTGCAGGATCTGTCGATCGACACCGCCGTCAGCGCGACCCAATATCAGTTCACGCTTGAGAACCAGGATCTGGCGACCCTTCAGACCTGGACGCCCAAGGTGCTGCAGCGCCTGCACGAGATTCCCTCGATCGTCGATGTGGCGAGCGATATGCAGCCGGACGGTCGCTCCGTGGTCGTCGATCTCGACCGCGCCAATGCGGCGCGGTTCGGCATCACTCCCGCAATCGTCGACAATGCGCTTTACGACGCGTACGGCCAGCGCATCATTTCGACCATCTTCACCCAGAGCAACCAGTACCGCGTCATCCTCGACGTTGATCCGAGATATGGCGCGCTCGGTGAAATCGCTCAATTCGCTCTACCTGCCGTCGGCGGCCACGACCACTGGCCAGACGCCGCTCGGATCGGTGGCCGATTTCACAATCAAGACCTCGCCGCTGCAGATCTCGCACCTGAAACAGTTTCCGGTGACGACGATCTCGTTCAACCTTGCGCCGGGCGCGTCGCTCGGCGAGGCGGTCGACGCCATCGGCAAGGCGCTCGCCGAGATCAATATCCCGCCGAGCTTCGGCGTCAGCTTTCAGGGCGCGGCGCAGGCCTTCCAGTCGGCTTTGTCGAACGAGCTGTTCCTGCTCGCGGCGGCGATCGCCGCCATGTATATCGTGCTCGGGGTGCTCTACGAGAGTTTCATCCATCCGATCACGATCCTGACCACGCTTCCGTCTGCCGGCATCGGCGCGCTCCTGACGCTGAATGCCGCGGGGGCCGGGCTCGACATCATCGGCGTCATCGGCATCGTTCTCCTGATCGGCATCGTCAAGAAGAACGCGATCATGATGATCGACTTTGCGCTCGAGGCGCAGCGGGAGCAGGGGCTTCCGGCGCGCGAGGCGATCTACCAGGCCTGCCTGCTGCGTCTGCGCCCGATCCTGATGACGACGGTGGCGGCGATTTTCGGCGCGCTGCCTTTGATGCTGGGAACGGGCGTCGGCTCGGAGCTTCGTCGTCCGCTGGGGCTGGCGATTGTCGGCGGTCTCGCCTTCAGCCAGGTCCTGACGCTCTATACGACCCCGGTCATCTACCTCTTCTTCGAGCGGCTTGGCGCGCGCTTCGGCATGGGCGCCGCCGGTTCGGCGCTGGCGCCCGAAACGCCGTGAACAACCGCTTTTCCGAGCTTTTCATTCGCCGGCCGGTCGCGACGACTCTGCTGACGATCGGCATCGTCGTCGCCGGGCTCCTGGGCTATTCGCAACTTCCGGTTTCGCCCCTGCCGCAAGTCGACTTTCCGGTCATCTCGGTTCAAGCGAACATGCCGGGCGCGAGCCCCGACACGATGGCGACCTCGGTTGCGGCGCCGCTCGAACGGCACCTGGGCACGATCGCCGACGTCAACGAGATGACGTCCCAGAGCACGCTCGGCTCGACCCGCATCACCCTCCAGTTTGGCCTCGATCGCAATATCGACGGCGCGGCCCGCGACGTCCAGGCGGCCATCGTCGCCGCCCGAGCCGACCTGCCGACCAGCCTCCGCCAGAACCCGACCTATCATAAGGTCAACCCAGCCGACGCGCCGATCATGGTTATCGCGATGTCGTCGACGACCCATACCGCGGGACAGCTCTACGACCTCGCCTCCAACATCCTGCAGCAGCGGCTGTCGCAGCTTCCGGGCATCGGCGAGGTCGACATCTCCGGCGCGGCGCTGCCGGCCGTTCGCGTCGAGATCAATCCCGGCGCGATCTTCCACTACGGCATCGGCCTCGAGGATATTCGCGCGGCGCTCGCCTCGGCCAACGCCAACAGCCCGAAAGGCGCGATCGAGGACGACGACTACCACTATCAGATTTACGCCAACGACCAGGCGACCCATGCGGCGCAATATCGCGATCTGGTGATCGCCTATCGAAACGGCGCAGCGGTCAGACTCGCCGACGTCGCCGAAGTGCTCGATTCCGTCGAGGACCTGCGCAATGCCGGGCTCGTCAAGGGCAAGCCGGGCGTTGCGGTCGTTCTGTCTCGCCAGCCGGGCGCCAACATCATCCAGGCCGTCGACAACGTCCGAGCCGAGTTGCCTCGCCTCATTGCTTCGCTTCCGGGCGACGTCGACCTCAATGTGGCCGTCGATCGGTCGAAGACGATCCGGCAGTCGCTGCTCGATACCGAGAAGACATTGGTGATCGCCGTCGTTCTGGTGATCTTGGTTGTCTTCGCCTTCTTGCGCAGCGTGAGAGCGGCGGCGATCCCGAGCGTCGCCGTGCCGACTTCGATCATCGGCTCGTTCGGGGTGATGTATCTGCTCGGCTTCAGTCTCAACAACCTGTCGCTGATGGCGCTGACGATTTCCACCGGCTTCGTCGTCGATGACGCCATCGTCGTGCTCGAGAACATCTCACGCTATCTCGAGCAGGGCATGCCGCGTGTCGAGGCGGCGATCAAGGGTGCGGGCGAAGTCGGCTTCACCGTCATCTCGATCAGCCTGTCCCTGATCGCGGTGTTCGCGCCGCTGCTGTTTTTCGGGGGCCTTGTCGGACGTCTGTTCACCGAGTTCGCGCTCACGCTGTCGGTGGCGGTGCTCATTTCCATGGTCGTCTCGCTGACGACGACGCCCATGATGTGCGCGCTCATTCTGCCGCGCGGCCCGGTCGAGCACGGTCGCCTCTATCGAGCGACCGAGCGCGTGTTCGACGCGATGCTCGCATTCTATCGAGTGACATTGCGCGTCGCGCTTCGTTATCCGGGCGTTGTGGCGTTGTCGCTTCTGGCCACGGTCGGCCTCAACTATTACATGTTCCGCTACGAGATAAACTATGGCTTGTTTCCGGTGCAGGACACCGGCCTCATCATTGGCTCGATCCAGGGCGATCAGAGCATTTCCTTTCAGTCGATGAGCACCAAGCTCGCGCAATTGCAGCAGATCGTTCAGGACGATCCTGCTGTCGACAGCATTGTCGGATTTACCGGCGGCCGGCAGACCAATTCTGGCTTCGTCTACGTGTCGCTGAAGCCCTACGAACAGCGCAAGGTCACCGCCGACGAAGTGGTGTCGAGGCTTCGCGGCAAGCTGGGGCAGGTCGCCGGCGCGCGGCTCTTCATGGTCGCGGTCTCGGATCTGAGAACCGGGGGGCGGCAGGGCAACGCGTCGTATCAGTATACGCTGCTCTCCGACGACCCGAAGGAGCTCTACGCCTGGGCGCCCAAGCTGACCCAGGCGCTGATGACGAGCGAGATTCTCAAGGACGTCAACTCCGATCAGCAGCTCGGCGGCCTTCAGACCGACGTTACGATCGATCGCGACACGGCGATGCGGCTCGGGCTGACCATCAGCGCAATCGACAACACCCTCTACGACGCCTTCGGCCAGCGTCAGGTCTCGACCATCTACAACGCGCTCAACCAGTATCACGTCGTCATGGAGATCGCGCCGCGCTACTGGCAGGACCCACGCACGCTGGAGCAGCTTTATGTTTCGACGGCGGGCGCCAATCCGACCGGCGTCCAGCAGACGGGGCTCGCAGCCGGCAACTATGTGTCCTCGACCGGGCCGGCGAGCACCGCGGCGTCGATCGCGGCGGATTCAGCCCGCAATCTCGCGACCAACTCACTTGCCGCCAGCGGCCACTCAGCCGCTTCGACAGGCTCCGCGGTCGCGACTTCGGTCGAGACGATGGTTCCGCTTTCGGCCATCGCCAAATTCACGCCGGGCCACACGCCGCTCAACGTCAATCACCAGGGACCATTCGCAGCGACGACGATCTCGTTCAATCTGGCGCCGGGTCGCTCGCTGAGCGACGCGAGAACCGAGATCGCCAGCGCGATCGAGCGCATCGGCATGCCTTCGACCGTACGCGGCGCCTTCGCCGGAACCGCGGCCACCTTTCAGCAATCGCAATCGAGCATGCCGCTGCTATTCGGCGCCGCGCTGGTGACGATCTATATCGTGCTCGGTATTCTCTACGAGAGCCTGATCCATCCGCTGACCATTCTCTCGACGCTGTTTTCCGCCAGCGTCGGCGCGGCGTTGGCGCTGTGGCTGTTCGACACCCAGTTCACCATCATCGCCGCGATCGGCGTTTTACTGCTGATCGGCATCGTCAAGAAGAACGCGATCATGATGGTCGATTTTGCGCTGGAAGCGGAGCGGCAGGGGCGCGATACGCGCGAAGCGATCGAAGAGGCCTGCCTCTTGCGCTTTCGGCCGATCATGATGACGACTTTCGCCGCGCTGTTCGGCGCGCTGCCGCTGGCGTTCGGAACCGGCGAAGGCTCGGAGCTGCGCCATCCGCTCGGGATCACCATTGTCGGCGGGCTCATCGTCAGTCAGGCGCTGACGCTGTACACGACCCCGGTGGTTTTCATTTACCTGGACAATTTCGGCAAGTGGCTGCGCGGCCTGTGGCGCCGTTACTACCTGCGCGCGGGGGCGGCGCCGATGGCCGGCGCGCGCTGATCTAACGACCCCGCGTGCTACCCATCAGAGTGGCAGGGCGTATCGGAGCGCCGTTTCCGCCGCGGCGCGGGCGTCTTCGATGGATATCAAGCCGTTATTCGCCGCGCGGGCAGCTCTGATGGCGTCAGTTAACGCCGGCGGACCGCCGATATCGCTCAGCTCGCCAGATCCATAAGCGAGCCGGTCGAGCATCGCCGCCTGCGCGTCGTCACCGGCGAAGGCCACCGCCTGCATGAGCGCCATCACCGGCCGCGGCGAGCCTGAGCAGCGCGCAAGCCGATAGGCGTTGAGGAAGCGCTTGGCGTCGCGCGGCGAATGCGCGGCGAGCGGCGCGAGCGCGGCAAGCAGCGTCGTTTCCGCAGCTGACAGCGGCTCCACGAGCGCCGTGGCGACCGCCGAATCCGGCGCGGTCGCCGTATGCCCGGTCGCCGACAGGAGGCGTGTGACCACGCGTTCGCCATCGGCGTCCTTGCGGGCGGGTAGGTTGAGCGTGACCTGCAGCCATTTCCCAAGGCGCCGCCGCGTCTCGAGCGGACCGCCCAGCGCGTTTGCGAGTCGGCTGGGATCGAAAGCCAACAGAGCGATGCAGCCGGGTCCAATCGCGCCTTGAGCGGCGTCGATCCAACTCACCACCTCAGCCGGGGGGAGCGCGTCGAGGTTGTCCACGACCAGGATGAGCCGATCCGGCGCCGGTCCCGCCCCGGCCGAGTGTCCGACCCTGGCGCCGAGCGCGGCGAGGAATTCGCGCGCGGACGCCGAGGGCGCCTGGCCAGACTCAAGAAACTCCGGCCCCGGAGGGCGCATCGACGTCTTGCCGCCGACGCGCTGGTTGGCCGCGTCAGCGCGGCTGGCCGCCGCGTCGGCCTCGATAGTCAGGGCGGCTACGCGTTGATTGAGCCGCGCGGCGCGTGAGTCCAGATCGTTGCGGCGGTCGCGGACCTCGTTGGTGATCAGTCGTCCGCCTCGCAGCAGAAGGTTCGAGAACTGAAGCGCGCGCCAAAGGTTGAGCGCTATGGCCAAGGCGCCAAGGATGAACAGGATCTGCGCTGCTCGATCGAACCAATCGCCGTGGGTCGTCACCCAATCCCCGGCGGGCTTCAAGGAGTCGCTCCCTCGCTCGATTGCGGAGGTCGCCGTCTCGCCGTGCAGAAACCGCAGGATGAAGGCCAGCACGAAGGCGAAAATACCCCACAAGAGCAGTCGCGCCTGGCTGCCATAGGCCCATATCGACCGAGCGACCACTCCGGCGCGGGCGCCCGCGCCGAGCGTCGACATGTCGCGCGACAGATTGCGGTAGCTCGAGTCGGCGTCCGCCCCGGCTAGTCCGAACCGGCGCAACTGGCCTTCGATCGTTCCCCTGCGGGCGCGGGCGAAGACGTCGATGCCCGAGCCGGGCGTCTCGAACGCCAGCGTGTCGGCAAGCCGCGCGCGCCGGGCCTCGACCTCGTCACGCTGTGAGCGCTCGGCCTCGAGCTTCCTTACGACATCGTCATGTCGGTCGGAGGCTGCCCGGGCGGCCCGCTGCGGATCGCCGCCAGCATGGCTGATTTCGTCCAGTAACCCCGAATAGTCGACGCCGCCGGGCTCCCGATCGAGCGTGGAATAGACGGCGCTGGCGATCGC
Source organism: uncultured Alphaproteobacteria bacterium (assembly GCA_963762335.1). Classification (GTDB taxonomy): domain Bacteria; phylum Pseudomonadota; class Alphaproteobacteria; order Rhizobiales; family Beijerinckiaceae; genus Roseiarcus. The sequence goes on from CAVXKU010000009.1 coordinate 19,426, forward strand.
CACCGGCGCTTCGACGCCGCTCGAAGCGTCGACGCGAGCAAGGACGATCTTGGAAAGCGCCCTGCTCGCTGCGGTCGATGAGGCGCTCAGGTGTTCAATCGCCTGCGCCAGGCGCCTGAGCGCGAACGTCTTGCCCGCGCCAGACGGCCCCAAGATCGCCGCTAGAAACGGCGTCTGGACCTGGGGGATAACGCAAAGCTGAGCCAGCGGCTGCACGATCTGGCCGGCGTTCAGGACATCCGCCCCATCCGCCGAATCGCCGAGGAAGATCGGCTCGGCATGGACCGGGGCCAGGGTAGCCGGCGGCGCAAGTGACACCGGCGGCGCGGCCGACTGGGCCGGCGCCCGGGGAGAGAGCGCAACGACGGATGGCTTGTCGCTCGTCGCCGCCTCGCCGAGAAGGCGGAGCTTCGAATTCGCGCTTGGCTCGGACAATCGATCCTCCTCAACGCGCTCGGGGAACTTAAGCCCAAGCGGCGCCTAATTTGAATGCGGGCCTAACGACCGCAAGGGCGCCGGCAAGTCAAGCCGCACTCTTGTGGCGCCGCTTCGCGCACGCGGAAAAAAAACCGCAACTAGCAGGAAAATTTGAACGAATTCGTGAGGCGTCGGCAGTCGGCCGAAACCCGTCCGGCGTTCTCCGCGAGCAGGATGGCAGCCTATGCCAAGCCGCGAAATCAGGCTAAGCCGCCGCCAATCATTTGCCCGATGGAGGCTCAAGCTTGCCCGCATTCGCTTCGCCAACGCCTGACGCGACGCCGGTATGGCTGGTCGACGCCGAGAACTGGCCGACGGTCAAATCGGCGATTGGCGCGAACGCGGCGGCCTTCGCCGAACATTGCGGGTTCCAACCGAGCGCTGGACGCCTGCAACTTCTTCCGGGCGAGGCTGGCGCGCTGGCGGGCGTCTTGTTCGGGGTCGGGGAAGCGAATGCGTCAACGCGCGACGCCTTTGGACCGGGCAAGCTCGCGACGTCATTGCCTGAGGGCGTCTACCGCTTCGCCAACAGTGCTCAAGACCTCGATCTCGCGGCGCTCGGCTTCCTGCTCGCGCTTTATCGCTACGATCGCTTCAAGGCCGATAAAGCGCCAAAGCCGCGCCTTGTCGCGCCCGGCGGCATAGACGCGATCAAAATTCAGCGCATCGCGGAGGCGATCGCTTACGGACGCGATCTCGTCAACGCGCCGCCCAATGTGCTGGGTCCGAACGCGCTTGAACAAGAGGCCGTCAAGCTTGCCGAGCACTTTGACGCAAGTGTCACCATGGTGCGGGGCGACGAACTCATCGGCGCTAATTTCCCTCTCATCCATGCGGTGGGGCGCGCGGGCGCCGAGGAGCCGCGGCTCGTCGACTTTTCGTGGGGACGCGAGGACGCGCCGAAGGTGTCGATTATCGGCAAGGGCGTCACCTTCGACACCGGCGGTCTCGACATCAAGCCGGCCTCGGGGATGGAACTGATGAAGAAGGACATGGGCGGGGCGGCGACAGCGCTGGCGCTGGCCAGGATGATCATGGAGGCGGGGCTCGATCTGCGCTTGAGGACTCTGATCCCGATCGTCGAGAACGCGATCTCGGCCCCGGCGATGCGCCCGGGCGACGTGATCGTGAGCCGCAAAGGAATTTCGGTCGAGATCGGCAACACGGACGCCGAGGGGCGGCTGATCCTCGCCGACGCGCTTGCGCTCGCCGATGACGATGCGCCGGAACTGATGCTCGACTTCGCCACGCTGACGGGCGCCGCGCGGGTGGCGCTCGGGCCCGACCTGCCGCCGTTCTACACCGACGATGACGCTCTCGCAGGCTCGATCGCCAGCCACGCGGCGCGCGCCCGCGATCCGGTGTGGCGGATGCCGCTTTGGCGCCCCTATGACGCGATGATCGAAGGCTCGGTCGCCGACATCAGCAATTCGGGCACGGGCGCCGGCATGGCGGGCTCGATCACCGCCGCGCTTTTCCTTCGAAGGTTCGTCGAGAAAACGAAAGCATGGGCGCATTTCGACGTCTACGCCTGGAACCCGAAGCCACGCGCCCACGCGCCCGGCGGGAGGGGAGATCCAGGCGGCGCGCGGGCTGTTCGAGTTGTTGAGCGAGCGCTACCCGAAGCGGTGACGTGGGCGTGCCCGCGCCATCGGCCAGGCCGCAAAATGCCGCCGCCAAGCGATGTTGCGCCTGCAAGGCAAGCGCCCGAAAGCCCTCGCGTTTGGCGCCTACTCGCCCGCCCAGTCCAGCACGATCTTGCCGCTCTCGCCGCGGCGCATGATCTCGAAGCCTTCGAGGAACTTGTCCGCCGGCAGGCGGTGGGTGATGACCTTGCGCACGTCGAGCCCGCTTTCCAGCATCGCGATCATCTTGTGCCAGGTCTCGAACATCTCGCGCCCATAGATGCCCTTGATGGTGAGCTGCTTGAAGATGATCTTGTTCCAGTCGATGAGCGCTGGCTTGGCGGGCAGGCCGAGCAGCGCGACCCGGCCGCCGGTGAGGATGGCGTCGAACAGCTGATCGAACGCGGCCGGCGCGCCGCTCATTTCGAGCGCGACATCGAAGCCCTCTTTCATCTTGAGCCGGCTCATCGTCTCCTTGAGGTCCGTCTTCGACACGTCGACCGCGACGACATCGGCGACTTCTTCCGCAAGCTTGAGGCGCTTCGGATTGATGTCGGTGATCACGACATGCCGCGCGCCGATATGGCGCGCGACTGCAGCAGCCATGATGCCGATCGGACCGGCCCCGGTGATGAGCACGTCCTCGCCCACGAGATCGAAAGCGAGCGCGGTATGGACGGCGTTGCCGAGCGGATCGAGGATCGCGCCGAGTTCGTCATCGACATCGTCGGGCAGGGGCACGATGTTGAACGCCGGCACGCGCACATATTCGGCGAAGGCGCCGGGAATGTTGACGCCGATGCCGCGCGTCTCGGGATCGAGATGATAGCGCCCGCCGCGCGACGCCCGGCTCTTCATGCCGATCACGTGGCCTTCGCCCGATACGCGCTGGCCGATCTTGAGGCGGCGCACATTGGCGCCGAGTTCGGCGATCACGCCTGAATATTCGTGGCCGACCGTCATCGGCGTCGGGATCGTTTTCCGCGCCCACTCGTCCCAGTTGAAGATATGGATGTCGGTGCCGCAGATGCCGGTCTTGTGGACCTTGACCAGCACGTCGTCGGGGCCGATCTCGGGGACCGGCTGCTCTTCGAGCCACAGGCCCGGCTCAGGCTTTTCCTTGACGAGGGCGCGCATGGGGCCGGACACTAGGCGGCGGAGGGTTGACGGTCAAAAGCGAATCTTGTCAGTGGCGTGATAATTCGTGGCGCTAACCGCCCTCATCCTGAGGAGCGATGCGAAGCGTCGCGTCTCGAAGGATGCTCCAGCAGATCGCACGGTCTGGCGCTGTTATCAGAGCTGCGCAGTAGCGTGAGGCGATTAGGCGGCAGGAGTTAAGCCGGTGAGCGGCGCTGCGATCTACATCCTTCGCTGCTCGGATCGGAAGCTACTACACGGGAATCACCCGCCGTCTCCGTTGAAGAGCGCGGTCAGCGAGCATGCTGCAGGGCCTTCCGAGGGCTATACTCTTCACGCGGCGGCCGGTGACGCTTGTCTCATGCAGAGAAGCTACGAGCCGGAATTGACGAAGCCATCGCCGCCGAGCGGTCGCATCAAGGCTGGTCGCGGGCCAAGAAGGAAGCCTGACATTCGCGGTCGATTTTCGAAGCGCTGATGCGGCGATGCTCTCGTCGGCGCTTCCGAAGTCTGAGCCATGACCGCGCGAGAGGCTGCCGGAGCTTCTGGAGCGATCCTTCGAGACGCGCCGCCTTCGGCACCGCTCCTCAGGATGAGGTTCTTCCGATGTGATGCAGGGCTTTCATCCACCGGCCTCATCCTGAGGAGCGCATGCGCAGCATCGCGTCTCGACGGATGCTCCATGAGGAGTGGCAGGCGGCGAAGCCCTCAAACAATCCCCAGCGCCTTCCCCGCGTCCTCAAACGCGCCGATCGCAAAGTCGATGTCGGCCTCGGTCAGCGCCGCCGACATTTGCGTGCGGATGCGCGCCTGGCCCTTCGGCACGACGGGAAAGAAGAACCCGGCGACAAACACGCCGCGCTCGTCGAGCGCCTGCGCCAGGTCCTGCGCCTTCTGCGCCTCGCCCAGCATCACCGGAATGATCGGCGTCTCGCCGGGCACGACGGTGAATCCGGCTTTCTCGATCGCCTTCGCGAAACCGACGCGCGTGGTTTTTCAGCAAAGCGCGCCGGGCGTCAGCGCCGATCGCGATCTCGAGCGCCTTCAAGGCGCCGGCGGCGAGCGGAGGCGCGAGCGAATTGGAAAAGAGATAGGGCCGCGCCCGCTGTCGCAGGAGGTCGACGATCGGCTGGTCGGCGGCGACGAAGCCGCCCATGCCGCCGCCCAGCGTCTTGCCGAAGGTGCCGGTGACGATGTTGACGCGGTCGCCCGCGCCGGTCAGCGCCGGCGTGCCGCGGCCCTTCTCGCCCAGATGCCCGGTCGCGTGGCAGTCGTCGACCAGCACCAGCGCGCCATAGCGGTCGGCAAGTTCGCAGATCTCTTTCAGCTTGGCGACATAGCCGTCCATCGAGAACACGCCGTCGCTGGCGATGAGCTTGAACCGCGCGCCGGCGGTGTCGGCCTCCTTGAGGCGGTCCTCGAGCTCGTTCATGTCGGAATTGGCGAAGCGGTAGCGCTTGGCCTTGCTGAGCCGCACGCCGTCGATGATCGAGGCGTGGTTGAGGCTGTCGGAAATGATCGCGTCCTCTTCGCCGAGCAGCGGCTCGAACACCCCGCCATTGGCGTCGAAACAGGCGGCGAACACGATCGCGTCCGCCTTGCCCAGGTGCTTGGCGATCGCCTGTTCGAGCTCGCGATGCAGCGTCTGCGCGCCGCAGATGAAGCGCACCGAAGCCATGCCGAAGCCGAATTGGTCCATGGCGCGGCGCGCCGCCGCGATGACGTCCGGGTGATCGGCGAGGCCAAGGTAATTGTTGGAGCAGAGATTGACGGCTTGGCGCGCGCCTTGCGGAGACGCGACATGGATGCGCCCGCCCTGCGGCCCGGTCAGCAGCCGCTCGCGTTTTGTGAGGCCCGCCGCCTCGATGTCGTCGAGAGTGGCGCGGATGTGGTTGAGAAAGGCGTCGGTCATGGCGCCCTTCCCGGTTTGGACAAGCCGTAAGCTAGCAGCGCGGGAAGTCGACGTTGAAGGTCTCATCTAGACAGCCCTCCGCAGTTCGTCCGCGCTTTCGCGCGTTTCGTTCCGAGAGGAGCTCGCCGTCGCGCGCTTCTACCCGAAAGCAGCGATCGACAAGCTTGTATCGCTCGTCTTGACGCTACTCGCTCCATGATCAGCTTGCTCGTGAACAAGGCCTGCGGGCTGGTGGATGTGTAATAGTTGGCGAGCTCGTAGTCGGCTGGCAACTGCGGCTCGAGGTTGAACGCGTACATCATGCGCCAGCTTTCTGGCTGCTTGGCGCTGAGCCAGAAGGTTCATCAGCCTCGGACAGGCGATGAGTTCCCATCGCCGTGCGCTGGTCGACTCCGGTCTTGAACTCGAGCGGCGCGTCCATCACGCAGGCGCCGAAACCGACATCTGCGATGAAGGGTCCCTCCGGCAGATCGACCTTGAGCAGCATGTGCGTCCGCGGGCCTAACGGGCTGTCTGGCGGGTATGTCCAGCGTGCACGTCCGCCGAGCCCCGTGACCTTGAAACCGATCGCGTCCAGCGCCGCCCTGAACAGGGCGTTCTGTTCGTGGCAGTAGCCGCCGCGCCGGCTGTCGACGAGTTTATTTCGGCGAGACGCGAGCGTCGAGCATGATCCGGGCGGCCGAGCAGGGGTCCAGACTCGAAGGGGCCTGGCTATCGACATGAGCGGCGTGAGAGCGCTCTGAGCGTTGCGAGATCCGGCGTAACGGCGCCGGTGACGCCAGATACGGTCAAGATACCGATCCAGGCGAAGCGACATGACCGCACCCGACGTGATCCCCGTCGCTCACCGTACCGGTATTCGCGACGGCGGCAAACCGAACCGTCTGGCGTGTTTCATCCCGCGGAGGAGGTTCGTCAGGCGCCGGCCTCCTGCCTGTTTGGTCTGCCAGCCCTTCACGCTCGGGCGCGCTCTATCATGACTTCGTCCCTCGCAACGGCGTGCGAATTGTGATGGCGCGATGTCAGCAGTCGCTCAGTCTGGCGAAGGCTCAAAGGGGCCGGATTCGCGCTATATAAACATCAATAGATTTGTTATTGTGGTGCTAAGAATGCTTCGGCCGTTTCGAGTTGCAGAAAAATGAGGTTAAGCGCCTGAAAAGACTGAGTCGCGCGCAAAAACGTACAGCTGCGGTGACCGGTACAATATTGAGCCCAAGGCCGAGCCTACCCGCCCCAGTCGATCAGTCGCTCGCCGCGATGGAGCGCGTCCGCCTCGGCCGTCAGCCGGCCGTCGGCCCGTGCAGGACGAGCCCCGGCGCGAAGCCGCAGCGGCGCCTTGGAGCCCTTCACGCCCGAAACGAGCAGACGATGCGCGCTCTCGTCGGCGCGCGGGTAGACGGGCAGAATCGCGACCGCCCCGAGCCGGTTTTCAAGCGCCGCCAGGATCACGCTTAGCGCGTCGGGCCGGTGGATCATCACGAAACGCCCGCCCGGCGAGAGAATCGCGAGCGAGGCCTGAATCCAATCGGCCAACCCGGCAGGAGGCAAGACATGCGCTCGCGCCCTGCCTGCGTCGGGAGAAACGCGGACCGCGTGAGCGTCGAAGAACGGCGGGTTGGTGACGACGCAATCGGCCGATTCAGCCAGCCCCGCCTCCCGGCGCGCTGTGGAATTGAGCGCGTCGAGCCGCAGGACGCGCGTGCGCGCCTCAAGCCCGTTGCGCGCCGCATTGGTCTCGGCGAGCCCCGCCAGCTCGGGATCGATCTCGACGAGATCGACGGACGCAAGCGGGTTGCGCTGAGCCAGCGCCAGCCCGACCGCGCCGACCCCTGCGCCGACATCGACGATCCGGCCTTGCCAGCGCTGCCCGCCGCCGCGACGAGCAGAGCCGCGTCCGTCCCGACCCGATGGCCGCGCTTCGGCTGGACGAGCACGAGCCGGCCGCCAAACCAACGATCCTCGGTCAGCCCGTCCGCGCTCGCGGCGCTCTCAGGCTCCGCGGAGCGGTCAGGCATCGCGCAGTTCTTTTCCCAGGCCCGCCTCGACCAGGAGACGGCGAACCCGCCCCTCCTCTTCTCCGTCGACCAGAATCCGCCTTGGCAGGAAGCCGAGCGAGCCCTCGACGGCCGCCATGTGCTGGTCGGCCACGAAATAGGCGACCCGCTCGGCTTTCAGGATTGATTCGATGACGCTGATGAGGACGAGATCGTTGGTGCGCAGGATTTCGACCAAAGTAGACCTCGATTGGGGCTCACTTGCCGCGTCGGTGGCCCGTCTTTATGGTCGCGGCGCGGGATCTGGCAAGGGAATGCTTGCGTGGGAATTGTCGTTCCACTTGAAGATAAATCGGCCGATCGTCTGATCGAGCCGCTGACGACGCTCGTTGCGGGCGACATGGCCAAGGTCAATCAGACCATTGTGTCGCGGACGGGGTCAGAAGTGACGATGATCCCCGAAGTCGCCAATCACCTGATCGCCTCAGGCGGCAAGCGGATGCGTCCGATCCTGACCTTGGCGACAGCCGGCCTGTGCGGCTATGGCGGCGAAGGCCATGTCAAACTTGCGGCGGCGGTGGAATTCATGCACACCGCGACCCTCCTGCACGATGACGTCGTCGACGAGAGCGACTTGCGGCGCGGCAAGGCGGCCGCGCGGGTGCTTTGGGGCAATGAGGCGAGCGTCCTGGTCGGCGATTTTCTCTTGGGCCAAGCTTTCGGATGATGGTCGAGGTCGGCTCGCTTCCCTGTCTTGAGGTTCTGTCCGGCGCCGCCGTGGTGATCGCCGAGGGCGAAGTGATGCAGCTCTCCGCCGCCAAGGATACGGCGACGACCGAGGACGCCTATCTGGCCGTCATCCGGTCCAAGACCGCGGCTCTGTTCGCTGCAGCCTGCGAGGTCGGCCCGATTCTCGCCAGCCGCTCCAGGGCGGAGATCGCCGCCTGCCGGGGCTACGGCGCCAATCTGGGCATTGCTTTTCAGCTTATCGACGATGCGCTCGACTACGGCGGCTCGTCGGCCAAGCTCGGCAAGAATGTCGGCGACGATTTCCGCGAGGGCAAGATCACCCTCCCGGTCGTGCTGTCGTTCAGGCGCGGCGCCACGCAGGAGCGGGAATTCTGGCGCCGGACGCTGGAAAAGGGCGAGGTCGTCGACGGCGATCTCGAATTCGCGCTCGCGACCATGAAGAAGCACCGGGCGCTCGAAGACACGATCGAGCGCGCCCGGCACTACGGCGCCATGGCGCGCGATGCGCTCGAATTGTTCGCGCCTTCCCCATGGAAACATGCTTTGCGCGACGCGGTCGAATTCACGATCGGCCGGGCGCATTAAGGGCGGCGGCTTCCTCGCATCAGGCCCCGTTCGTAACGAAGCGCTATGAGCGAGTCGCCGCGCAAAGTCCGCTAATTCCGACGAAGCAATGCGGCCGCACGATTTCTACGATCTCGGTCAAATCGGGCGCGCTCAGAACGTTAATCTCAAGTATAGACAAGATACGTTACATAAAATATCTATTATAATCTACTATTTATTTTCTTCAAATTCTGCGATATGCCATCATTTCTTCTTTTTATCGCTCCATTTTGCCGAATGTCGCCTTAATTGTCATGCGCTGTTGGAACAGAAGTGGCCAGAATGTGGCCCCTTCAACAACGGGAAGGGAATGGTATGCGATACGTACGCTTAGGCTTGCTGGCGACGGCAAGTATCGGATTGATAGCCGTCTTGGCGCCCGCTTCGGCTCAGGTCGTTACGACGCCGGATGGTCATTATTTTCGACTTGTTCCAGTGAAGAGACCTACGTCACACCTTGTGCCGGAGATGGTCAACGTCATCCCTGAGCAAGCAACAGCCAGCGTTGCGCCGGTCTCCAACTGCCGGCTGGATAGTTTCGTCAATGGAGAATATCAGCCGGAATATACGACCGTCTGTGGCCCCCAATAACGGCCGGTTCCAGGAAAATCTAAACGCCGCCGGACGAGGCTCCAGGCGGCGTTTTTTTTGCGGTACTGCCGCCCCGCGCGGCCAACGAAACCGGGGCGCCGGCTTGTAGCGCGCGGGCGACGAGAAATGACGTATCGGCGCCAATAATAAACGAGCCCGTCAGTGGGCTCGTCATTTTGCCGCCTTTTATGGGCAATTGCGAAGGCCGACACACTCCGGAGGCGAAACACTGGACAAGTTTCCGTGCTCCCTTTAGCGAAGAGGAAAGCGGCGCTGGGTAAAAAGGGCTGCTGGGCCGAGAAGGATAGGCGATGGACTATCAGCGAAGCTTCGAGGACGCGATCGCGCGTCTGAAGGCGGAAGGGCGCTATCGCACTTTCGCGAATCTCGAGCGTGACGCGCGCCGCTTCCCGATCGCCCAGTGGCGCCCGGAGGGCGAGGAAGACCGGCCGCGCGAAGTGACGGTCTGGTGCTCGAACGACTATCTCAGCATGGGCGGCCATCCCGACGTCATCGAGGCCTCGGTCAAGGCGGTTTGCGCCCATGGGGCAGGGGCGGGCGGAACCCGCAACATTTCCGGCACCCACAATCCGATCGTCGAGCTCGAGGCCGAGCTTGCCGACCTGCATGGCAAGCCGGCGGCGCTTGTCTTCACCTCCGGGTGGATCTCCAACCTGGCGTCGATTTCGACCATCGCCGGCCTCTTGCCCAATTGCCTGATCCTTTCCGACGCGCTCAATCACAATTCGATGATCGAGGGCGTCAGGCGCTCCGGCTGCGAGAAGCGGGTGTGGCGGCACAACGACGTCTGCTCATCTCGAGGAATTGCTCGCAGCGGAGCCGCGCGACCGCGCGAAGATGATCGTGTTCGAGAGCCTCTATTCGATGGACGGCGACATCGCGCCGATCGCCGAGATCGTGGCGCTGGCCGAGAAGTATAACGCGCTCACCTATCTCGACGAAGTGCATGCGGTCGGCCTCTATGGCCCCCGCGGCGGGGGCTTGAGCGAACGCGAAGGGCTCGCGGCGCGCGATCGACGTCATCGAAGGCACGCTGGCCAAGGGCTTCGGCTCGCTCGGCGGCTATATCGCGGCGAGCGAGGCGATCGTCGACGCGGTCAGAAGCTTCGCGCCCCAGTTCATCTTCACCTCGACCCTGCCGCCGAGCGTCGCCGCGAGCGCCGCCGCTGCGGTCAAGCATTTGAAGCGATCGACCGCCGAGCGCGACCGGCACCAGCATATGGCGAAGCTCGTCAAGCACGCGCTTCGCGCCGCCGGCCTGCCGGTCATGGACAATCCCTCGCATATCGTGCCGGTGCTGGTTGGCGACGCCCGGCAATGCCGCGCTGCGAGCGAACTCCTGCTCGAGCGGCATGCGATCTACATTCAGCCGATCAACTATCCGACCGTCGCCAGGGGGACGGAGCGCTTGCGCGTGACCCCGACGCCCGCCCATAGCGAAGCCCAGGTCGCCGATCTGGTCGAGGCTTTGGTCGACGTGTGGAAGACGCTCGGCCTCAAGTTCGAGGAATCGCGCGTGATCCCGCTGTTCCACGCCCATGCGAGCGAGGACGCCCATTGCGTCTATCCAGAGATGAAGCGGGCGGCGGAATAGGCGGGCGTTCGGAGCCCAAAGCAAGCTTGGCCAAGCCTCTTCTCGCGGCGCTTGCGGGCGAGCGGCAGAAGACGCCGCCGATCTGGCTCATGCGCCAGGCGGGCCGCTACCTGCCTGAATACCGCGAGCTTCGGACGAAGGCGCCGACGTTTCTCGATTTCTGCTACACCCCGGCCCTGGCGGTCGAGGCGACGTTGCAGCCGATCCGGCGCTTCGGCTTCGATGCGGCGATCCTGTTCTCCGACATTCTCGTTATCCCCGATGCTTTGGGTCAGGCCGTCTCGTTCGAGAGCGGCGACGGGCCGCGTCTCGATCCGATCGGCGACGCGGAGGGGCTGGCGAAACTCAGCAGACGAGCCCGACTGGGGCCGACTTGCGCCGGTGTTCGAAGCTCTCGACCGCCTGAAGGGGGACCTGCCGAAGGAAACAGCGTTGATCGGCTTCTGCGGCGCGCCGTGGACGGTGGCGAGCTACATGATCGCGGGCCGCGGCACGCCGGACCAGGCGCCGGCGCGGCTTTTCGCCTATCGGCATCCCGATCTGTTCGCGCGCCTGATCGACCGGCTTGTCGACGCGTCCGGCCGAATACCTTCGTCGTCAGTTCGCAGCCGGCGCCGATGCGGCGCAGATCTTCGATTCCTGGGCGGGCGTGCTGCCGCCGGCCGAATTCGACCGCTGGTGCCTCGCGCCGATCGCGGCGATCGCGGCCAAGGTTCGCGCCGAGACGCCGAACGCGCGGCTGATCGCCTTTCCGCGCGGCGCGGGGGCGCAGATCGCCAAATTCGGGGCGCTTGCCGAAATCGACGCGATCGGCCTCGACACCGCCGCTGACCCGAAAGCCGCCATTGCCGCTTTGCCGGAACGGCTGGCGCTTCAGGGCAATCTCGATCCTTTGGCGCTGGTCGCCGGCGGACGCCGCCTCGACGAGCAGATCGAGCAGGTGCTGACCGACTTTGAGAGCCGCGCCCATATTTTCAATCTCGGTCATGGCATCGTGCCCGAAACGCCTAGTCGAGCATGTCGAGCGCCTGGTCGCCCGGGTGCGCGGCTAGCCAACGCCCATGAACGATTCACCAGCTTCGATCGAAGACCCGCGTTTCGCCGCTGTCCGCGACTGGTTCGAGACCCTGCAGCAGCGGATCATCGCCGCGATGGAGGCGCTCGAGCGCGAGTTTGCGGGCGTTGGCGCGGATCGCCCGCCGGGGCGTTTTGTGCTCGAACCCTGGGAGCGGACCGACGCGAGCGGCGCAGCCTGGCGGCGGCGGGCGCATGGCGATGCTGCGCGGGCGCCTGTTCGAGAAAATGGGCGTGCATTCCTCGCTCGTTCACGGCGCCTTTCCAGCGGAATTCGCGTCGCAAATTCCCGGCGCCGATAAGGACCCGCGCTTCTGGGCGGCCGGCGTCTCGGTGATCGCCCATCCCTGGAGCCCGCATGTGCCGACCGTGCATATGAACACGCGGCTCGTGCGCACGACCAAGACATGGTTTGGCGGCGGCGCGGATCTGACGCCGATGCTCGATGAGCGCCGCAAGCCGGACGATCCGGACGCCATCGCCTTTCACGCCGCCATGCGCGGGACTTGCGAGCGCCATCCGGGCGTCGCCGACGCCGAGCGCTACAAGACCTGGTGCGATGAGTACTTTTATCTCAAGCATCGCAAGGAGCCGCGCGGGATCGGCGGCATCTTCTTCGATTATCTCAACAGCGCGGGCGACACCGGCAATTCCGCTTTCGACGCGGACTTCGCCTTTGTGCGCGACGTCGGCGAGAGCTTCCTTGCAATCTATGGCGACATTGTCCGGCGCAACGCCGAGAAACCATGGGGCGAGGCCGAGCGCGCAGCGACAATTGGTGCGCCGCGGACGTTACGTTGAGTTCAATTTGCTCTATGATCGCGGCACGATCTTCGGCCTGAAGACCGGCGGCAACGTCGCTTCGATCCTGTCCTCGATGCCCCCGCTGGCCAGCTGGCCCTGAAGGCGCTCAGACAAAAACTCTCGGAGATGAACCCATGACCAACGCCGCTGAATCCGGCCGCTTTCGCATTGGCGGAGCTTTCGACGTCAACCGCCTCGGCTACGGCGCGATGCGCATCGTGGGCAAAGGGATCTGGGGTCCGACCCCGCATCGCGACGAAGCTTTGAAGACGTTGCGCCGGCTGCCCGACCTCGGCGTCGATTTCATCGACACCGCCGATTCCTATGGCCCCAATTTTTCCGAAGAGCTGATCAAAGAGGCGCTCGCGCCCTATGGCAAGATCCATGTCGCGACCAAGGGCGGCCTGACGCGCACCGGCGAGAACATCTGGATTCCGCTCGGGCGGCCGGAATATCTGATCCAGCAGGCGCATACGAGCCGCTGGCGGCTCGGCGTCGAGATCATCGATTTGTGGCAATTGCATCGCATCGATTCGAAAGTGCCGGCCAAGGAGCAGTTCGACGCCATCGCCACGCTGATCAAGGACAAGGTCATCCGTTGCGCGGGCCTGTCGGAAGTCAGCGTCGCCGACATCGAGGCGGCCCAGAAGGTCTTCCCGGTCGCCACGGTGCAGAACCGTTACAACTTCATCGACCGCAACAGCGAGGCGGCGCTCGACTATTGCGAGAAGCACAGCATCGGCTTCATCCCCTGGGCGCCGCTCGATGCGGGCGCGTCGGCGAAGCCCGGCTCGGCTCTGGATGCGATTGCGCACAAGCACAAGGCGAGCCCCGGCCAGATCGCGCTCGCCTGGCTCTTGAAGCGCAGCCCGGTCATGCTGCCGATCCCCGGCACCGGCAAGGTCGCGCATCTGGAGGAGAATGTCGGCGCGGCGGCGATCAAGCTCACGGACGAGGAATTCGAAACCCTCGGCCGCGTCGGACGCGGGGCAAGGACGTAAGCTCCGAACCACGATCGTCTCGACGGATATGCGGCCTTCGACCACTCGGTCGGATGTCTGCTTCCACATCCCGATGTGCTTAATTTGTCGGTGACGGCAGCTTCGCCGTGCTATTCTGACGCGCGCAGAAGGCTGGGGATGAAAGAGACCCGCAAACTCGCGGCGATCCTGGCCGCCGACGTGGTCGGCTTCAGCCGGCTGACCGGCGCGGACGAGGACCGCACCCTGGCGCGGCTCAGAGCGCTGCGCAGCGATCTCATCGATCCGACCATCGCCGTGCACAACGGCCGCGTCGTCAAACGCACCGGCGACGGGGCGATCGTCGAGTTTCGCAGCGTGGTCGACGCGGTGCGCTGCGCGATCGAGATCCAGAACGCGATGGTTGAACGCAACGCCGGCGTGCCCGAAGAGCGGCGCATCGAGTTTCGCATCGGCGTTCACCTCGGCGACGTGGTCGAGGAGAGCGACGGCGACCTGATGGGCGACGGCGTCAACATCGCCGCGCGCCTGGAAGGCGTCGCACAGCCCGGCGCAATCTGTCTCTCCGAAGACGCCTATCGGCAGGTGAAGGCGCGGCTCGACCTTGCAGTCAGCGATCTCGGCGCGACCCAGCTCAAGAACATCGCCGAGCCGGTGCGCGTCTATTCGCTGCAAGTCGGGCTGCCCGCCCAGGCGAAGCCGGCCGACGCCGTCCGAGGTCAAGATTCGCGAGACACGTCGGCGGCCCGCCCGCCTTGCCCGACAAGCCGTCGATCGCCGTTCTGCCGTTCGCCAACATGAGCGGCGACGCCGAGCAGGAGTATTTCGCCGACGGCATCTCGGAAGACATCATCACCGCGCTGTCGAAGCTCTCGCAGCTCTTCGTGATCGCCCGCAATTCGGCGTTCACCTTCAAGGGCAAGAACGTCCACATTTCCGAGGTCGGCAAAAGCCTCGGCGTGCGCTACGTCCTCGAGGGGAGCGTGCGCAAATCGGGCGACCGGGTGCGGATCACCGCGCAGCTGATCGATGCGTCGACCGGCGGACATCTCTGGGCCGAACGCTTCGACCGGGAGCTCACCGACATCTTCGCGGTCCAGGACGACGTGACGAGCCAGATCGTCTCCGCGCTGGCGCTCAATCTCAACGCCGGCGACCGGCAAAGGATCGCCGCCGAGCACACCGACAATCTGGAAGCCTATGACTGCTTCCTGCGCGGACGCGAACTGTGGTGGCGCCACGCGAGAGCGAGCAACCGCGAAGCCGAGGAGCTGCTGCGACGCGCCATCGAACTCGACCCCGGCTTCGCTCCGGCCTACGCGTTCCTCGGCGGCGGCGCACATGAACGACTACGCGAACGGGTGGAGCGCCTCGACCGCCGAGGCTCTGGAGGAAGCCGAGAAGGCCGCGCGACACGGCGGTGCAACTCGATGAACGATACCCCTATGCGCTATTGGGCGCTCGCCGGCGTCTGCCTTTGGGCGCGCCACCACGATGAGGCGGTGAGCGCGGCCGAGAAAGCTGATCGCTTCAATCCGAGCTTTGCCGAGGGGCACGCTGATGCTCGGCTTCATCCTGCATTATGTCGGCCGGTCGAGGAAGCGGTCGCATGCATCGACCGGGCGATGGCGCTCGACCCCTTCTGCCCGGACATGATGCTGCACTTCCAGGGCCAGGCGCTCTACCAGCTCGGGCGGTATAGCCGACGCGGCCGGGATCCTGAAACGGCGCATCATGCGCAATCCCGACACCGACGCCTCGCGCGTCTTGCTCGCCGCCGCCTACGGACAGATGGGGATGATCGAGGAAGCGCGCGAGTCGTGGCGGGAGGCGCTCAGGGTCAACCCGAGCTATTCGCTCGAGCAGCGCCGCAAGGTGCTGCCCTACAAGAATCCGGAAGATTTCGACCGCGTCGTCGAGGGCCTGCGCAAGGCGGGCCTGCCCGAATAGCGAGGGCCGCCGCCCCGGAGCTTAGCTCCTCAGCACCGCGCAGGCGCCGCCGACGGCCTGGATGCGCGCGCAAAGCTTCCGCGCTTCGCCGCCGGTCTGAGCGGGCAGGCGGACGCGGTAGAACGGCCGCCAGCCGCGGCTGCGCAGGACGGAGCCGAGCACGAACGGCTGCATGTCTCCGATCACGCTCGCATATTGATGCCGGGCTCGGGCGAAGGCGCGCAACGCCGAGCCTTTCGAGAAGCTGGCGGCGATCTGCACGCCCCAGGGCGCAAACCAGCCCGAGACGACGGAGGAGGGCGCCGTCACGCGCAGCGTGGCGACGAGGCTCAGGCAGGAAGGGCTTTTGTCTGGCGCGGGCTCCGCCGGCGGCTTGTCGCTCCGCCATTCGTCGGCATTGTGGCCCGTGACGGCGAGCACGTAATCCTCCGTTTCGAACGGAAGCGATCCCTTCTTCGCGAGCCAGCGGGCCACCGCGGTCGGGCCTGCGTTATAAGCGGCCGCCGCCAGGCCCAGATTGCCGAAGCGGAGCCTGAGTTCGTTCAGGAATTTCGCGGAGGCCGGGATCGCCGAGGCGGGATCGAACGGATCGATGAGCCCGCGCTCGCTCGCCGTCCCCGGCATGAACTGGGCGACCCCTTGCGCGCCCGCGGGGCTGACCGCATTCGGCCGGAACGAGCTCTCTTTCCAGATGAGCTTGGTGAAGAAGTCGGGCGGCAGCCCCTCCGTCTTGGCGGAAGCTTCGACGATTCCGCACAGGGTCGCGAGCGCGTTGTCGGTCTCGGCGCCAGCGTCGGCGTAAGCCCGGCCGCTCAGCGCAGAACACAAGCGCGGCGAGCGCAATCGCTTTCGCCTTGGCGCCCGTCCAAGTCCGCATCCGGCACGCGTCGTGCATGTCTTTGCCCGCCAAGGCGCCGATGCTATAGGGGCTCGTCGCCCGCACATCGCGCGTCTCCCGCCAACGAAAGTCCCTTTTAGATGGCCAAGATTAAGGTAAGCAATCCGGTTGTCGAACTCGACGGCGACGAGATGACGCGCATCATCTGGCAGCTCATCCGCGACAAGCTCATCCATCCCTATCTGGACGTCGACCTCAAATATTTCGATCTCTCGGTCGAGAACCGCGACGCGACCAACGACCAGGTCACGATCGACGCCGCCGAGGCGATCAAGGCGGTGGGCGTCGGCGTCAAATGCGCCACCATCACCCCCGACGAGGGGCGGGTCAAAGAATTCAATCTGAAAGACATGTGGAGAAGCCCGAACGGCACGATCCGCAACATTCTCGGCGGCGTCATCTTCCGTGAGCCGATCATCTGCAAGAACGTGCCGCGTCTCGTCCCCAGCTGGACACAGCCGATCGTCATCGGCCGCCACGCCTATGGCGACCAATATCGCGCGACCGATTTCAAAGTGCCGGGCAAGGGCCGTCTCACCATCCGATTCGAGGGCGACGACGGCAAGGTGATCGAGAAGGAAGTGTTCAAGTTCCCTGGCGCCGGCATCGCGCTCTCGATGTACAATCTCGACGACTCGATCCGCGACTTTGCCCGCGCGTCGCTGAACTTCGGCCTCTTGCGCAAGTACCCCGTCTATCTGTCGACCAAGAACACGATTCTGAAAGTCTATGACGGGCGGTTCAAGGACATCTTCCAGGAGATCTACGACGGCGAGTTCAAGAGCCGGTTCGAGGCGCTCGGCATCACCTATGAGCATCGCCTGATCGACGACATGGTCGCGGCCGCGCTCAAGTGGTCGGGCGGCTACGTGTGGGCGTGCAAGAACTACGACGGCGACGTGCAGTCCGACACGGTCGCGCAGGGGTTCGGTTCGCTCGGCCTCATGACCAGCGTGCTGATGACGCCGGACGGCCAGACCGTCGAGGCCGAGGCCGCGCACGGCACCGTCACCCGCCACTACCGCGAACATCAGAAGGGCCGCGAGACCTCGACCAACTCGATCGCCTCGATCTTCGCCTGGACCCGCGGTCTCGCGCATCGGGCCAAGCTCGACGGCAACGAGGCGCTGGCCAAATTCGCCGCTACGCTCGAGAAAGTCTGCGTCGACACGGTCGAAGCCGGGTTCATGACCAAGGATCTCGCGCTTCTGGTCGGCCCCGAGCAGAAGTGGCTCACGACCGAAGGCTTCCTCGACAAGATCGATCAGAATCTGAAGAAGGCGATGGGGTAGGGGACAGTTCGTCTTGAACAAAGATCAGGTTCTGACTGAACTGCAGGGCTGTCTATCGGAGATCAGAGCGCACGGGGTCCGCGCGCTCTATCTCTTCGGATCGACCGCCCGCGGCGCGGCCCGCGACGACAGCGACGTCGACATCTTCATTGAGGCCGAGCGGGCGGACCGTCGACGTTAAGTCGATCCTGGAGCAGCGCCTCGACGCTCACGTCGACCTGACGACGCGCGACGGTCTGCATCCGCGATTGAGAGAGCAAATCGAGCGAGAAGCCGTCCAGGGTCTTCTGATGGCGCGCGATCCTCGCATCGCTCTCGACGACATGATCGTTGCGATGGATCGGATTGCCGTAGCGGTCGGAACGTTGACCTTCGAGCAGTTCGCCGAGGACTGGCGCACTCAGTACATCGTCGAACGCGCGCTCCTGATTATCTCCGAAGCGAGTCGCGCGATCCCAGAATCCTACAAAGAGAACCATGCCGATATCCGCTGGATCGGCGTCCGCGATATCGGCAACGTGATCCGTCACCAATATGCGTCGCTGTCTCCATCGCTCATCTGGAACGTTGTTCGCGACGAACTGCCTAAGCTGCGGCTCGCAATCGCAGCGATCCGCAGAGACCTCGAAGCGTAATCGTCCGTAGCGGGGGCCGTGCTTCCCAGACTTACGCCCCGGCCGCCCGGCGCACGCCCTCTTCGACCGCCGCCAGCGCTTCGTGCGTCTTGGCGCCGTCAGGGCCGCCGGCTTGCGCCATGTCCGGGCGCCCGCCGCCGCCCTTGCCGCCGAGCGCGGCGGAGCCGAGGCGCACCAGGTCGACCGCGTTGAAGCGGCCCGTCAGATCGGGCGTGACGGCGACGACGATGCTCGCCTTGCCGTCCTCGCTCGCAGCCGCGATCGCCACCACGCCGGAGCCGACGCTCTGCTTGGCTTCGTCGGCGAGCGACTTCAGGTCCTTCATGTCGACGCCGCTCACGGCGCGAGCGTAGAGCTTGACGCCGGCGACGTCGCGCGCCGCGTTGGTTTCCGTCGACGTCGCCACCGCCCATCGCGAGCTTGCGCTTGGCGTCGGCAAGCTCGCGCTCGAGCTTGCGTTTGTCGTCGATCAGCGCTTCCAGCCTCTGCGCAGCCTCGCCCGAGGGCGCGCGCAACAATGCCGTGAGATCCGCGTAACCGCGCGCGTCGGCTTCGAGCCACTTGCGCGCCTCGTCGCGCGTCTTGGCCTCGATGCGCCTCACGCCCGCTGCGACCGCGCTTTCGCCGACGATTGTGATCAGCCCGATGTCGCCGGTGCGATGAGCATGCGTGCCGCCGCAAAGCTCGATCGAATAGGTCCGCTCGTGGTCGTGGCCGTCGTGGATTTCGCCCATGCTGACGACGCGCACTTCGTCGCCATATTTCTCGCCGAACAAAGCGCGGGCGCCGGACGCGCGCGCATCGTCGAGGCCCATGAGCCGCGTCGTCACCTCGGCGTTTTCCAGCACCACGTGATTGGCGATGTCCTCGACTTTCTCGAGCTCGGCGCGGGTGATCGGCTTCGGGTGGGCGATGTCGAAGCGCAGCCGCTCGGGCGACACCAGCGAGCCCTTCTGCGCGACATGATCGCCGAGCACGATGCGCAAAGCCTCGTGCAGGATGTGGGTCGCGGAATGGTTGGCGCGCGTCGCCGTGCGGGCGGCGTGATCGACCTTAAGCTCGACCGCCAGCCCCAGGCTCGCCGCGCCATCGACGATCGTCACGTCGTGGACGACAAGGTCGCCGAGCTTCTTGCGCGTGTCGGTGACTTCGGCGCGAAAGCCGGACGCAGTGATCTCGCCGACGTCGCCGACCTGGCCGCCGGACTCGCCGTAGAACGGCGTCTGGTTGAGGATCAGCGATCCGCGCTCGCCCGCGTTCAGCTTTTCGACCTCGACGCCGTCCTTGACGATCGCGCCAATGACGCCCTCGGCGGTCTCGGTTTCGTAGCCCAGAAACTCGGTCGCACCGACGCGCTCGCGCAACCCGTACCAGATCGTTTCGGTCGCGGCCTCACCCGAGCCGGACCAGGCGCGGCGCGCATCGGCGCGCTGGCGCTCCATCGCGGCGTTGAACCCTTCCGTGTCGACCGAGAGCCCCCGCGCGCGCAAGGCGTCCTGCGTCAGATCGAGCGGAAACCCAAACGTGTCGTAGAGCCGGAACGCCGTCTCGCCGTTCAGCACGCCGCCCTGCCCAAGCGAGCGCGTCTCGTCCTCGAGAATGGCGAGGCCCCGCGCGAGCGCCGAGCGAAAACGCGTCTCCTCGAGTTTCAGGGTCTCCGAGATCAGCGACTCGGCGCGGATCAGCTCGGGATAGGCCTGACCCATCTCGCGCGTCAGCGCCGGAACGAGCCGCCACATGAGGGGATCGCGCGCGCCCAAGATCTGCGCGTGGCGCATGGCGCGGCGCATGATGCGGCGAAGCACATAGCCGCGCCCCTCGTTCGACGGCAGCACGCCGTCCGCGACCAGGAAGGCGGAGGCGCGCAGATGGTCGGCGATCACCCGGTGCGAGGCGCGCTGCGGCCCGTCGGGATCGACGCCGGTCAGATCCGCGCTCGCGCGGATGAGCGCGCGAAAAAGGTCGATGTCGTAATTGTCGTGCACGCCCTGCAGGACGGCTGCGATGCGCTCGAGCCCCATGCCGGTGTCGATCGACGGGCGCGGCAGATTGATCCGCTCGCCGCCCGGCAGCGTCTCGAACTGCATGAACACGAGATTCCAGATCTCGATGAAGCGGTCGCCGTCCGCGTCCGGCGAGCCGGGCGGGCCGCCCGGGATATGGTCGCCCATGATCGTAGAAAATCTCCGAGCACGGGCCGCAGGGGCCGGTGTCGCCCATCGCCCAGAAATTGTCGCTTGTCGCGATGCGGATGATCCGCTCTTCGGGGAGCCCGGAAATCTTCCGCCACAGATTGAACGCTTCGTCATCGTCGTAATAGACGGTGATGGTGAGCTTGTCCGCAGGCAGCCCGAAGTCGCGCGTCAGCAGGCCCCACGCAAATTCGATCGCGTAGTCCTTGAAATAATCGCCGAACGAAAAGTTGCCCAGCATCTCGAAGAACGTGTGGTGGCGCGCGGTGTAGCCGACATTGTCGAGATCGTTGTGCTTGCCGCCGGCGCGCACGCATTTTTGCGAGGTCGTCGCCCGGTTGTAGGGCCGCTTCTCGACGCCGGTGAAGACGTTCTTGAACTGCACCATCCCGGCGTTGGTGAACATGAGCGTCGGGTCGTTGCGCGGCACGAGCGAGCTCGACGGCACGAGGCTATGCCCGTTCTTGGCGAAGAACTGGAGGAAGTTCGATCGAATGTCGTTGACGCCGCTCATGCACCAAAATCGCTTGAAAAGGCCGGACCCACGGGCGTTCTAGAACAAGGCTGTCGAAAGCGCCAATGGCCGCGGAAGTTGAAAGTCGCCTGCCTTGGCCGGCGCTATCACCGGCTGACCAGCGGATCGCACGTCGCTCGGCGCTTCTTTCTGACACGCAGATATGGGGCCGGGAGCGTCGAGCCGCCAGAGAAGTCGGTATCGCTCAACTGAGCTGACGAGCCGAAACGGCATTTTTCAGTTTGGGCACGCCTCCGGCTGGCCGTCGAGGCCCTCCTTTTCCTGGCGAAAAGTCACATCCGGCGGCGCCTTCGACCAGTCGATCTTGACGACGTCGATCCGGTCGAAGTCACAGCCATCCCATTTGGCGACGACGCCAGACCGCTTGTCGCCGTGCTCATCTTTTTCCCACTTGCAGCTTTCCTTGGTCAGAAGCTGGCATTCCACCTCGTTGATGACCTTATGCTCCCACGCAACGACGACGACCATGTCTTGATAGTTCTTGTTCATGAGCGTCGCCGCGAGGGCGCCGGCGTTGCTGAACCCGATCTGGGCGTTGACCGGCAGCTGAAATCTGATCGCAGTCGGTTCGATGGTCGCGAGCGGACGGACATAATCGTAAAGGCCGCCTCTGACGCCATTGCCGTCGTCGTTTTGGTCCGGTTTTTGTTCTGCCGGGTTGGGCGCGAAAATCGCGCCAGGCTTGCCGAACTTCGCTTCAATCACGCTCGGCAGTTTCAGAGCGCGATTGAGGCCCTTGCAGGAAAGCTGCCCAAGGCCGGACGTGGACTCTTCGACACTCTTGGAATCATCGGATTTGTAACATCGGCCGGCCGACCCAGGCTTTTCGCCATGGCGGACGAAGACAATCGTTTCGTCGGCCGAGGCAAAACCGCCGCCAAACGAGACCAATGGAACCAGAAGGGTCGCCAGCACGAGGAACCGCATTTTCCGCCTCTAAAATCCGTTGCTTGGCGCATTTTCAACCTGTTGGCAAAGCTTCGAGACTCTCCGGCGAGGCGACCCCCGTCCCACCCACGCCGCCCTCCGCGTTGCGGCTCAAGCCTACCTTTCCCTCGGGACAATCGGCCCAATCAAATAAAGTGCACGGTGTTCACGGTTTCGTGATAGTCTCAACGATCCCCGGAGGCGCGCCATGAGCGAGACCCGGAAACTCGCGGCGATTCTGGTTTCGGACGTCGTTGGTTATAGCCGGCTCGCGGGAGCCGACGAAGATCGCATTCTGGCGCGGCTCAGGGCGCTGCGCAGCGACCTGATCGACCCCATCATCTCGGTGCACCGCGGCCGCATCGTCAAGCGCACGGGCGATGGCAGCCTGATCGAGTTCCGCAGCGTGGTCGATGCGGTGCGCTGCGCGATCGAAGTGCAGAACGGCATGATCGAGCGCAACGCCGGTCTGCCGCTGGAGCGCCGGATCGAGTTCCGGATCGGCATCCATCTCGGCGACGTCGTCGAGGAGGCTGACGGCGACCTCATGGGCGACGGCGTCAATATCGCCGCGCGGCTGGAAGGAATCGCTCAGCCCGGCGCGATCTGCCTGTCCGAGGACGCCTATCGCCAGGTGAGCGGTCGGCTCGACATGGCGGTCGCCGACCTCGGGCCGACGCAGCTCAAGAACATCGAGAGGCCGATCCGGGTCTATTCGCTGGAAGTCGGCGTCCCCGGCGCAGGCGAAGCCTGCGATAGCGGCAAAGCCTCCAGAGGCGAAAGGGCGCTCGCGGCTGGCCCTCGCTGCTGCGGGGGTCGCCGCGCTGATCGCGATAGCAGGAGGCGCTTGGCATTTCCTCGGCGCTCGCCGACCCACGCTGGTCGCCACGCCGTCAGTCGCCGTCCTGCCGTTTGACAATTTGGGCGGCGATGAACAGGCGAGCCGCCTCGCCGACGGGATGACCGAAGACGTCATTACCGATCTCGCGCGCTACAAAGATCTTCAGGTCATCGCCCGCAATTCGACGATGAGTTACAAGGGCAAGAGCGTCGACGCGCGGCAGGTGGCCAAGGACCTCAACGTCCGCTATGTGCTGACGGGCTCCATTCAACATCAGGCTGACCAGTTGCGGGTGACGGCGGAGCTCATCGACGCCGCGAGCGGCGCGCAGGTGTGGTCCGAGCGTTGGGATCGGCCAGCCCAGGATATGTTCTCCGTACAGGCCGAGGTTGCCGACAAGGTCGCGGTTTCGCTCGGCGGCAACGGCGGCTCAAATCCCGGAGCGATCCAAGGACGTCTCCTGGCCGCGGCCAAACAACGCGCCCCGGCGAATCTTTCGGCCTACGACTTATGGTTGCTCGCACGTGAACAAACGCGATTGAATAATAAGACTGCGAATATGACGGGTTTCGACTACATCGAGAAGGCCATTGCGCTCGATCCGAGCCTCGCGTCTGCGTACGTAACTCGAGCGTGGCTGAAGTTTCAAAAGCTTTGGCTGTTCGGTCTCCCCTGGGCGACTCAGATCAAGGAATTCGAACGTGATCTGCGGCTGGCGCTGTCGTTCGATCCGTCCAACGCCGGCGCGCACGCCGGTCTGATCCGGTACTTCGCCGACACCGGCCAGTTTACCGAAGCGTCTGCCGAACTCGATCGCACCGTGCGCGACAATCCTACGAACAATTCGGTGCTTGCGATTGCGGTCTATCAGCTTCCTTACCTAGGACGGCCGGAAGAAGGCGTCGCCATGGCGGACTTGGCGTTGCGTCTTGATCCGCGGATGCCGCCGGTCACGCTCGGTATGCTCATGAGTTCGTACTTTTTCGGTCGAAAATTCGAGCGTGTTATTGAACTAAGCGATCAAATACCAGATGAAACTAGGGACTTTGGCAGCCGATTGAATCGTGCCGCAAGCTACGCCTTTCTGGGCGCACTGAGGACGCAGAGCGCGCCAAGGCCGATCTTATCGCGAAAAGCGGCGAGCAGGTGTGGGAGAAATGGTCCAACGAGGGTGAAGTGTTTGCCCGAACGAATGAGCGCGACCTCGAAATCGAGGGTTTTCGTAAGCTTGGCTTGCGCATCTGCGCCACTGACGAGGAGCTGAAGAAGTTCGAGAACCCAAAGCGCCTTCCGGAATGCGTCAAGGCTTGATGGCGGCTTGAGCCCGTGTTCGAGGGCCTGCGCGTCGCAGAGGTCGCTGAGTAAAGGCTCGAACACACGCGCGGCGACCATCGCTATTCGATGTGTCGCCGTCCGCGGGCAGGCGAGGGGGCGAGCGGCGTGCGGCGTCGTGTGCAATTTATGGACGGCGATTTATTGCAGAAAATCAGAAATCAGGTTAAGCTTGCCCCATGAACAATCCTGCGCATCCGCACGGCCTCGACCGCAGGCTCCCGTTCCGGCGCTGCCGTCGGCGTGGCCAAGGGTCCGAGAAATTTCTGCAGCGAAAATCCCGTGTAACCCATTGATAAGTCTCGATTCGGACGGAGAATCCAAGGAAATCCAAGCGAATCCAATACCTCCGAACGGGGATTTTTGTCACGAAAAGGCCACGCGCCAAGAAAACACAAACCGGATCGACCGGACTGAACGTCGCGGCCCGCTGGGGAAGGAGGCAGACCGACTCCATCGCCATGCAAAGCGCTCCTAGTCTGGCAGCCCTGCCTTCATGAGCCCCTGCCGTATGTGCTCGGCATCGCCCGGATTGCGGTAGTGCAGCGTCGCAATGAAGGCTCGGGCCGCAAATGCCGGCTCCCTTCGGGTCACCTCGCGGGCGTGCGCGCTTGAGGCGGTTGGGTTTCCGATTTGCGCCGCCGCGGCCGCCAGGAACGCGTGGTGCGTGTAGTCCGGCGCCGCGCGCGTTGACCAGGGCGACCGCTAGCGGACGTACTCCCGCCGTAGCGGGGGCCGAGGCTGGTCAGGACGTGATAGCCGATCGTGCCGCTGCGAGTGGCAAAGTCGTCGAGGTCGATGGCCGAAGCGCTTGAAGGCGAGGCCGCACTTGCTAACGCAACGCAGGTCTAGGGCAAAGTACGTGCTTGCGTGGGCGACTTCGCCGGCATAGCGAAGGATCCAGGACTTTTGCCTTTCAAGGGCGTGCGATCATGAAGCTCATCGTTGCGGTGATCAAGCCGTTCAAATTGGACGAGGTGCGAACGACACTCGACAGGCTCGGCGTCAAGGGAATGACGGTCAGCGAGGCCAACGGCTATGGTCGGCAGAAGGGGCACACCGAAATCTATCGCGGCTCGGAATACAATGTCGCCTTCATGCCGAAAGTGCGCATCGAAATTGCGGTCAGCGACCATGAGGTCGAACCGACGATCGAGGCGATCCGGACTCGGCGCGCACCGGCCAGATCGGCGACGGCAAGATTTTTGTTCTTCCGATCGAGCGGGCGATGCGGATCCGCACCGCCGAGACCGGCGACGAGGCGCTTGTGAGAGGCGCCCAATTCGCGCCGGCTGGCGCGGCCCGTGGTTCGCTGGCATAAGAGCGGAATGATTCGCAGCGTGATCGCGCCCGCCGCGACCACCGACCGGGGCTCTCCTGCCGACCCGGGCTTCGGGGTCTACGTCCATTGGCCCTTCTGCCTGTCGAAATGTCCCTATTGCGACTTCAACAGTCATGTGCGCGGCGCGGCGATCGATGAATCGCGCTACCTCAACGCGTTCAAGGCGGAAATCGCCCATCGCGCGGGGCTTGCGCCGCGCCGCACGGTGCGGTCGATCTTTCTCGGCGGCGGCACGCCCTCGCTCATGCGCCCCGAAACCGTGCAAGGCGTCATCGATGCGATTGGGTCCGTGTGGCGACTCGACAGCGACGCGGAGATCACGCTTGAGGCGAACCCAACCAGCGTCGAAGCTGAGCGGTTTCGCGGCTATCGCTCGGCCGGCGTCAACCGGCTCTCGATCGGCGTCCAGGCGCTGAACGATTTCGACCTGAAGGCTCTCGGGCGCAAGCACACGGTCGTCGAGGCGCTGGCCGCCGTGAGACTCGCGGGGTCGCTATTCCCTCGCTACAGCTTCGACCTGATCTACGGCCGGCCGGGACAGAGCGAGGCCGCTTGGCGGCGCGAGCTCGCCGAGGCGCTCAATTATGTTGGCGATCACATCTCGCTTTATCAACTGACCATCGAGCCGGACACAATGTTCGAGCGCCTCCGCGACGCGGGCAAACTCGAATTGCCGGACGAGGACCTGAGCCTCGCTCAGTTCGAGGCGACGCGGGAACTGACTTATGCCCGCGGTCTGCCCGCCTATGAGGTCTCGAACCACGCGAGCCCGGGCGGAGAGAGCCGCCACAACCTCATTTACTGGCGCTACGGCGAATATGCGGGCGTCGGTCCCGGCGCGCATGGGCGCCTCGTCACGGCGAAGGGGCGGCTCGCGCAGGAGACTGAGCGGCACCCGGAAATGTGGCTGACACAGGTCGAGACAGAGGGGCACGGGCTTGTCGAAAGCGTGCCCTTAAGCCGCGAGGAGCAGGGTGACGAGTTCCTGCTGATGGGGCTGAGGCTGAGCGAGGGCGTGGATCCGCGGGCGTTCGAAAAGGTCAGCGGTCGTCCGATTGACCCCGACCGTATTCGCAGCCTGATCGAGGACGGGTTTCTCGAGCGCGACGAGCGTGGGCGCATCCGGGTGACCGCGATGGGCGCGCCGCTGCTCGACACCGTTGTCGCGGACGTCGCGGCTTAAGCCGGGGACAACTCTGCTCGGCTCAGCGCTCACGCAGGCGCCGGACGACAAAATCACCGTGAACTGGATTAGGCAGACGAGCGCGACCAGGATCACGATGACGACGCACATGACCTCGGTGTCGAAACGCTGATAACCGTAGCGGATCGCCATGTCGCCGAGGCCGCCGGAACCGACCGCGCCCGCCATCGCCGAAGCGCCGATGACGCTCACGATGGTGATGGTGAGACCGCCGATGAGTCCAGGCAGAGCCTCGGGCAGGAGGACGTGCCTCACAATGTGCCAGCGATGGCACCCCATCGCCTGAGCGGCTTCGATCAGACCCGCGTCGACCTCTCTGAGGCTCACTTCGGCGATGCGGGCGAAGAACGGCGTGGCGCTGGCGGCGAGCGGAACGACGGCCGCCCAGACCGCCGATCGTCGTTCCGACGAGAAGCCGCGTGATCGGCAGCAGCGCCACGAGCAGAATAATGAACGGCGTGGCGCGGAATCCGTTCACGACCGCGGCGAGCGCACGCTGCAGAGTGGGCGCGCGGATCAGACCACCCGGCGCGGCGAGCACAAGGAACACGGCAAGCGGAATTCCGAGCGCGACGGCGATGGCGACCGATGCGCCGACCATGGTGAGCGTATCGAGGAAGGCGGCCCAGAGCCGCTCAACCATCTGCGGGGACATAACCGAGTATCCTTGCCCGATCGGCGACGCGCGCGAATTGACTGCACGTCCCGCAGGAGCCCGGCCGGACCGACCGCCAACAGCCGCCCGTACACGTGGCCCTGAATGCGGTCGCAACGAGCTCTGCAACGAGCCGGAAGGGTCCGCCGAACGCCTTAGCTATGGCCAAAGGGTCCGGCTCAAGACCGCTCTTGCCGATGTAGGTCAGCTCGACCAATGCGCAGCTCGCGCCCGGCGCCGGCTGCGGCTTGAGCCGCTCGGAAACGTCCGCCGGAATGTCGCGATTAAGGGGCTCGAGGAGCGCGCGCGTCGCTGGATGTGCAGGATCGCCGAACACCGCGCCAAACCGGCCCGACTTCCGCGATCCGTCCTCCGTCAAGCACGACAACCTGGTCGCAGATTTCGCGAATGACGCTCATCTCGTGCGTGATCAGGACGATCGTGATTTTGAAGCGTCGGTTGATGTCCTTGAGCAGACGCAGAATCGACAGCGTCGTTTCCGGATCGAGCGCGGACGTCGCCTCGTCGCAGAGCAGAATGTCGGGACGATGCACGAGCGCGCGAGCGATTCCAACGCGCTGCTTTTGTCCGCCTGAGAGCCGAGAAGGGTAGGCGCGCTCTTTCCCTCGAGGCCGGTCAGCGCGACGACTTCGGCGACGCGTCGGGCGATCTCGGCCTTCGGGACGCCCGACACGACGAGCGGAAGCGCGATGTTGCGCCCAAACCGTCTTGGCCGACAGCAGATTGAAATGCTGGAACACCATGCCGACGCGGCGGCGAAGCGCAATCAGCCCGGCCTTATCGAGCGCGGCGACGTCCTGTCCGTCGACGAGAACTCGTCCGGCGCTTGGCGTTTCGAGGCCATTGATCGTCCGCAGAAGGCTCGACTTGCCGGCGCCGCTTCGGCCGATGATCCCGAATATCGACCCGCGCGGTACGGAAAGATCAATGCCATGCAGGGCGTGAACCGGTCCGGAGGGCGATCGGTAGACTTTCCCGACATGGTCGAAAACAACCGAAGGGAAGCGTCAGCGGGCATCGCCGACGGCGCCTCGGGCAATGGGCGGCGAGACCCCCGAACTGGGCTCGAAGGCGCCAGTTCGGGTGGGCTAACGCAGCGTCATTGAGTCACCCAGGACAGCGCGTAGAGCTTTGAATTGTCGCCAAATCCTTTGGCGATTGCCGCTTTGACGGCGTCCGAGTTCTGGTAAAGGGCGACCAGTTTCTTGATCGCCGGATCGTCGACCTTCTTCTTTTGGGCGACGAAGGCGATTGCGAATTGCTGGTCTTCGACGCCCGAATAGAGAAGGCCCGAGCCGGGATCGAAGGCCTTCGAGACCGCGATGAAGTTCGGATACCCCATCGCGAGGTCCACGTCTGGCGTCACGCGCACGAGCTGCGGACCTTCGACTTCCGAGAACTTCAGGTTCTTCGGGTTCTCGATGATGTCGTCCAACGTCGCCTTGAAGCCAACGCCGTCCTTGAGTTTGACGAGACCCGCCTTCTGGAGCAGCAGAAGCCCGCGTCCCTGGTTGACCGGATCATTGGCGACCGCCACCGTTCCGCCATTGGGAATGCTCTGAAAGTCCTTATGCTTCAGGGAATAGAGCCCGATGTTGCTGAGGATGCCGACGCCGGCGACGCCAAAGTCGTAGCCTCCCTGCTTCGAGGCGTTGGCGAGGAACGGCTTATGCTGAAAGTAATTGACGTCGATGTCGCCGGACTGGAGCGCGAGGTTTGGCGTGGTCCAGTCGGTGAACTCGACGATCTGGATGTCCAGCCCCTGCGCCTTGGCTTCGGGTATCAAGGCCTCGAGGGACTGCGCATAGACATTCGGCAAGACGCCGACCTTGACGGTCTCGGCGCTCGCCAGAGGCGCCGCCAACAGCCAAACCGCGGAAACGAATGCGCCGATACGGAACTTCATAGGATGCGCCCCAATAGTCTATCTTGTTTATAGACAAACTGAATCGCGAGGGGCGCAAGGGCTTGAGCGATAGGAAAGAGCGTCCGCTTCACAGTTGCACAAAAGCGCAGTTAAGCTCTTGGAATTGCTCGCCCGCGTAACTTTCTGCACGCGCCGAGCCCGGCGGGCTTGGCTCTCGTCTGAGGCCGAGCCCCCGGCGCCTACTCGGCGGCCTGCCGACGCGGCAGCGCCGCTTTGTCGAGCGCCTGAGCCAGGTCCTCGATCAGATCGTCGACGTCCTCGAGGCCGACCGACAATCTGAGCAGACCAGGCGCAATGCCGAGCGCCGCCCGCTGCTCGGGCTTGAGCCGCTGATGGGTCGTCGTCTCCGGATGGGTGACGAGGCTCTTCGCGTCGCCGAGATTGTTGGAGATGCCAATGATCGAGAACGCGTTGGCGACCCGGAAAGCCGCCGCCTTGCCGCCCGCGACCTCGAACGCCACCATCGTGCCGCCGCCTTCCATCTGCCGCTGGGCGAGCGCCGCCTGCGGATGATCGGCGCGCCCGGGATAGAGCGTGCGGACGACCGCCGGATGCTGGCTGAGGAAGTCTGCGATCGCGCCCGCGCTGCGCGTTTGCGCCGTGACGCGGACCGTCAGGGTCTCCAGCGACTTGAGCAGCGTCCAGGCGTTGAACGGCGACAGACAAGGACCGGTCTGGCGGAGAAAATTGTGGATATGGTCGGCGATGAACTTCTCGCTCGCCAGGATGACGCCGCCGAGCACGCGCCCCTGGCCGTCGATGTGTTTGGTGGCCGAGTAAACGACGCAATCGGCGCCGAGCTTCATCGGATGCTGCAGCAGAGGCGTGGCGAACACGTTGTCGACCACGAGAGTCGCGCCGGCCCCATGCATGATCTCGGCGACGGCGGCGATGTCGACGAGTTCGAGCGTCGGATTGGTCGGCGATTCGAGGAACGCTGTCTTGGTGTTCGGACGCAGCGCCGCGCGCCATTCGTCGAGATCGGCGCCGTCGACGAGGGTCGAGGCGACGCCGAAACGCGGCAACAAGCTCCTCGACCACATAGAGGCATGACCCGAACAAAGCCCGCGCGGCGACGACGTGGTCGCCCGCCTTGAGCTGGCCCATCAAGGCCGCGGTGACCGCCGCCATCCCGCTCGCGGTGGCGCGCGCCGCCTCGGCGCCTTCGAGCAGCGCCATCCGCTGCTCGAACATCGATACGGTCGGATTGGCGAAGCGTGAATAGATGAAGCCGGGATCCTCGCCCTTGAAGCGCGCCTCCGAGAGCTCCATCGTGTCGTAGAGATAGCCCTGAGTGAGAAAAAGCGCCTCCGACGTCTCCTCGAAGGCCGAGCGCAGCGATCCGCCATGGATCAATTGCGTCGCGGGCCTGAGCGTCTTGGGATCGCGGGATTTTCGTGGGCTCGTCATCTTCAAGGCCTCTGCGCCGACGGCGCCTGATGGGCTTGAGACGAGGCGACGGTTTGAATGCGCCCCGATCTTTTAGCCCGTTGTTTAACGTGGCGGCAAGCCGATCGGCTCAAATGACCACGAGACAACGCAACATTGCGCCCTCAAAGTCTTGGCGTCAAGGCCAAGTCTTGCCTTACAAGTCTTGGCTAAGACGTTGGGGGGCGCTAACAACGCGTAACCGCCCTTGAGGCCCAAGCTTTTGACGCCGCCCCGAACGCCGCTTCCCCATATCCTCGACAGCCACGAACCAGGCGTTGCGGACGCCTTGTTCTCGGCTCCGTTCGGCCTGTTCGGACGTCAGAAGATCCGGGCCATGATCGGTCGAAAATTGATCCGTGCGGAAATTCCGCTGGAGCCGTCCCAGCTTCAGCCTGCGAGCCTCGACCTCAGACTGAGCAAGGAAGCTTATCGCGTTCGCTCGAGCTTCCTGCCGGGCCGCGAGAGCACCGTCCGCGACCGGCTCAAAAGCCTGAACGCAGAGCCGGTCTCGCTGGCGGGCAAGGGCGCCGTGCTGGAGAAAGGCATCGTCTACGTTGCGCGGCTGATGGAACGGCTGGAGCTGAGGCCAAACCTGTCCGGCGCTGCAAACCCAAAGAGCTCGACCGGTCGGATCGACATCTTCACCCGCCTCATCGTCGACGGGGGAGAGGCGTTCGACGACGTGCCGCTCGACTACAAGGGCGAGCTTTGGCTCGAGATTTCACCCCGTAGCTTCAGCGTCCGCGTCAAAGCAGGAGCGAAGCTGAATCAGGTCCGGTTTCGCAGCCGCCATCCCCAGCAACGGGATCGGCACACGTTTACACTCGACGACGCTGACATGCGCAAGCGGCACCTTGCCTGCCCGCTGGTCGACGGCCCGCTCGACCTGCGCGAGGGCGTGGTGTTGCGGGTCGATCTTGGAGGTCTGGGCGAGACTGTCGTCGGATACCGGGCGATCAAGAACAGCGACGTCATCGACGTCAGCCGGGTGCGCGGCTACGCAATGGAGGATTTCTGGGAGCCGATTCTCGCCCGCGAGGATCGGCGGCTGATCCTCGATCCGGACCAGTTCTACATACTGGCTTCTCGGGAGAGAGTGCAGATTCCCTCGGATCTTGCGGCGGAGATGGCGCCGATCGATCCGGCGATTGGTGAGTTTCGCGTTCACTATGCCGGCTTCTTCGACCCAGGCTTCGGTCAGGGCAAGGACGGGCGCCCGTCCGCGCGGGCGGTGCTCGAGGTGCGCAGCCGCGATGTCCCTTTCATGCTGGAAGACGGCCAACCGGTCGGTAGACTGGTGTACGAAAAACTGGCTGGCCCGCTCGGACTCGCTTTACGGCGCCGATGCGACGTCGAACTATCAGCACCAGGGCCTCAAGTTGTCGAAGCATTTCCGCGTCTAGCGAACTCTCTGGCCGTCACGCGCCAGTCATTGTGACGGTTCTGCTGCGGAACGTCACATTTCGCTTGGCGAAAGGCGGCCTTTTCCTATATGAGGTCGAAGTGGCGCGGCGCCGGGAGGCTCCGCGCCGCGAGTTTTTCTGGCTGGACGCTGTCGCCGGCGCAGAAGTCTCAAACCCACATCGAAGCAATGGCCAATCCATTCGAGTTCATTCAGCAGGTGCGCGCCGAGGCGCGCCAAGGTCATCTGGCCGACGCGGCGCGAGACCCTCATCACCACTGGGCTCGTGCTCATGCTGGTCGTGTTCACGAGCCTGTTCTTCCTCGTCGTCGATCAGGTGCTGCGCGAAGTCGTTTCTCTCGCCCTTGGCTTCGGCCGCGGCGGCTAGCCTCGGCTATGATCCGGAACGCCCAAACATGAACATGCGCTGGTACATCGTCCACGCCTATTCCAACTTCGAAAAGAAGGTGGCGGAATCCATTCGCGAGCAGGCGAGCCAACGCGGCCTTTCCGACAAGTTCGAGGAGATCCTCGTGCCGACCGAGCAGGTCGTCGAGATGCGCCGCGGGCGCAAGATCAACTCGGAGCGAAAGTTCTTCCCGGGCTACGTCCTGGTCAAATGCGACCTCACCGACGAGGTCTATCACTTGATCAAGAACACGCCCAAGGTGACGGGCTTCCTCGGCGCGGACAAGAAACCGATGCCGATCCCCGATAACGAAGCTGATCGGATCAAGGGACAGGTGGCCGACGGCGTCGAGCGGCCGAAAGCGGCGATCCGGTTCGAGATCGGCGAAAACGTGCGCGTCGCGGACGGGCCTTTCGCCTCCTTCAACGGCGTCGTCGAGGAAGTCGACGAGTCCCGATCGCGGGTCAAGGTCGCGGTGTCCATCTTCGGCCGCGCGACGCCAGTCGACCTTGAATTCGGGCAGGTCGAAAAGCAGTGAACGGCGGACGTTTCGCCGCTGCTGACTCGGCGTCTTCGCGGATTTCTTTGCCAGCGCCGCCGGATCGAGGCGGGCTGCCGGGTGACCAAGTGTCATTTCCGCGTCAGGCTGCTCGCCTATTAATGCCGTAAGGCATGTCGCGCTGCTGCCGCTCCCTGCGGTCCGTCGCCTTGCGCCAATTGGATATCCGTGCATATTCCGCCGCGGCTGCTGGGAAGGTCTGACGTAGAGCAGCTTGCGGAAAGGGGCAAAGTGACTCGTATCTCCGAGCCGCCTTCCGCGCTCGTTCCTCCGCGCAAGAAAAGCAGAGCCATGGAATTCGGCCTTTCGCTGGTTGATCCCCGCGCGTGGTTCCAACTGTTCCGCCTGCTCCACTTTTACAACTATGACCATGTCGGTCCTCGCCGCTTGGCGGATATCGGACCGGGCGTGCGGATGGCCCCTAATGTTTCGCTGCGAAACGGAGAGCGGATCAAGATTGGCGCCTATTCGCACATCGGTGGCCGATGCTCAATTTGGGCCGGAGATTCGGTTGGGCGGATCACCCTCGGCCGCCACGCCTTGTTGGGACCCGAGGTCTTCATCACCGCGTCGAACTATCAGACCAAGCCAGGAACGCCGGTCATGGATCAGCCCAAGCTCGAGCGCGACGTGGTCATCGGCGACGACGTTTGGCTTGGCGCTCGGGTTATTGTGGTCGCGGGGGTTGAGATCGGGGACGGCTGCATTATTGGCGCAAGCTCAGTGGTCACGCGGTCGATTCCCGCCGGTTCGATCGCGGTCGGAAATCCGGCGCGCGTCGTCGGCCAAAGGGGCGACCCGAAAACAGAATCGGCAATCCGGGAAGCGGATGGCTTGTTGAACGCGTCGGGAGCAAGGTGACGCTGCCTCGTCTGGCGACGTTCTGGGCAAGAAATTTACAACTACGGAGGCAGTTCAATGACGGTAAGGGACCGTGTATTTAGCGCGTTCAAAGAGAGCTTCGACCTTGACGATGATATCGATACGTCAAAGCTTGTCTATCAAGAGTACCCGGCTTGGACGTCGATCGGCCACATGATTTTGGTCGCCGCGCTTGAATCGGAATTTGATACGATGCTGGAGACGGACGACATTCTCGAAATGAGCAATTTCGAAAAAACTGTATCAATCATGAGCAAATACGCCAATGAGGCTTGAAGCCAACCCATGATGGTCGGTGAGACCGAACGAGCCGCGCCGCGGATCGGCGACGGCGGTCCACTCGACATTGGCTTCGTGTCGGTGATCGTACCGCATCTCAACGACTACGAGAATTTGGACGCTTGTCTGACGCTGCTGGGGGCGCAGAGTTTTCCTGGCGATCGCACCGAAGTCATCGTCGCCGACAATGGTAGTTCGCGCGGACTCGACGCCGTGCGTGCGATCGTGGGAACCCGCGGGCGGGTGATCGAGGTCGCCGAACGCGGCGCTGGCCCCGCCCGCAACGCTGGCGTTCGCGCTTCGCGGGGCGACGCGATCGCGTTCATTGACAGCGATTGTCGACCGGACCCCCGTTGGCTCGAAGAAGGCCTCAACGAGCTCACAGCTCGCGGATTTCGCCGGCGGGCAGGTCGAGGTTCTGGTCGAAGATCCGCGGCGGATGACGGCGGCCGAAGCATTCGAGAGCGTGTTCGCCTTTCAGAATGAGCGCTACGTCAAAGACCGTAACTTTACCGTCACCGCGTCCATGTTCGTCTGGCGCTCGGTGTTCGACGCGGTCGGCGGCTTCGAGAACGGCGTCCCAGAGGATAAGGATTGGTGCATGAGGGCAGTGCGGCAAGGCTATCGTATTCGGTTTGCGCCGAAGTCGATCGTCGGACATCCCGCCCGCCGAACGATGCCGGAATTGAAGCGCAAATGGCGACGGTTGACGATCGAATCGTGCGAAGGCGCCCGACGCGAGGGCAAGGGTCGGATCCGCAGTCTTGTTGCGCCAATGGGCGGCCCTGCTTGCGGTCGCGCCGCATGCTTTCTTGCCGCTTGTCTCGAAACGCCTGAGTGGAATGAGAAACCGCATTTTGGCGATTGGCGCCCTGGCGCAGATTCGAGCCTATCGGCTTGCGATCGCGCACCAGGCGGTCCTGCGTTCGATCGGCGAGTAATCCTGAATGCTTGCCGACGTTGAAGTTCCGATTGTCATCGTGGGGTTCGGCAACGCCGACGACATCGTCAAATGCCTGGGCGCTGTTGCGCTCAGCGCCGCTGTCCGAAATTTGGAGTCTTCATTTGCGAGAATGGCGGCCCCCGTGCATTCGAGGCGCTTGTGGAGGCGCTCTCGGAAAAAGGCGGACCGTGCGAGGGTGCCGTCGAGTCCGTGGACCCCGCGTCGATTGATTTCGTGCGAGCCCGCAAGCTGCGCCTCGGCGCCGGGCAGACGCCGGTCACTATCGGTGAAGCCCGGGACAATTTCGGCTTCGCCGGGGGAACCAACGCGTGGATGCGGCCTTTGCTCGCAGAACCGGGCGCGACAGCATTCTGGATTCTCAATCCGGACACCTGGCCTGAACCCGACGCCCTCGCGGAGCTCGTTGACTACGCGAGGAAACGCGGCAAGGGCATGGTCGGAAGCCGGCTCATGATCCCTGGCCGATCCGACATCGCCTCGTCCCGGGGGCTGAAATGGAACAAGCTCACCGCCCAGCTGATGGGTGTCGACATGTTCGCTCCGGTCTCGCCTGATCCGGATCCTGAAGACGTGGAACGGCGGATGGACTCACCGACCGGGCCTTCGATGTATGTCACGCGAGACTGCATCGAGCGGATCGGTCTCATGGACGAATCCTTTTTCTCTATTGGGAGGAAGTTGACTGGGCGATGCGCGCCAAGGCCACCTGCGGCATTGGCTATGCACACAATTCCGTGGTTCCGCATATCAGCGGCAGTTCGACCGGCGCGGTGAGGGATCGCGCGAAACGATCAGCGTTCTCCGTCTATTTGGCAACCGGAATCAAGCTTCACTTCGTTCGCCGACATCATCCGCGCTGGTTGCTGTGGACGCTGTTCGTCGCCTTCCTCAGAAGCGGACAATATCTGGCGGCTGGATCGAGGCGTAACTTTGCCGCTGCGATCAGGGGTCTGATCGCCGGCCTGCGCGGGGAGACAGGGCGCCCGCAGCTTGCTCCGACCCAGGCGTCGGTCTGAATCCGAGTAAAACGTTTTCCTTCAGTACCGCCACCGTTGCGCGGTGCCGATCAGAAAGTCGCGAAAGGCGTGAACTCGCGCGACGTTTTTCAGCTCCTCGGTATAGACCAGGAAGCAGTCCATCTCGGGCATGTCTGCCTGCGGCAGTAGACGCACGAGGCCTGATTGCGGCTGCACGCAATAGTCGGGCAACACGGCGATGCCGACGCCATGCTCGACCGCATGCGTCATCGCCGCCAGGTTGTTGACCGTAATCTGCGGCGTGCGCGGACTTCTTGGGGTCACGGCCCAGGCTCAGAAGCGAATTGAGATCGTAGAGGAGATGGGTCGCCGTCGGCGCGCCGAATGCGACCAGATGGTGCTGATCGAGATCTTCGACCGTGCGCGGTTGCGGGTGCTTTTTCAGGTAGTCGGCTGAGGCGTAGGCGTGGAAATGCACGGTGAACAGGCGGCGCCGAATCAAGATCCGGCTGGCTCGGCTCGCGCAGTCGTAGCGCGACGTCCGCTTCACGCATCCCGAGGTCGAGGTCGTCGTCCGACAGCAACAGTTGCAGCTTGATCTCGGGGTAGAGATCGACGAACTCGCTGAGCCGCGGGGCTAGCCAATTGGCGCCCAGGCCCAACGTCGTCGTGACCCGCAATTCGCCGTGCGGTTTTTCCCGGCTGTCGATGAGCCGGCTGCGCACGGCGTCGAGTTTGAGAACCACGTCGCGCACCGCGCCAAGGAGCATTTCACCTTGCTCGGTCAAGATGAGGCCGCGGGCGTGGCGATGAAACAGCGGCGCGCCGAGGTCGGCCTCGAGCGCCCCGACCTGCCGGCTCACAGCCGACTGGCTGAGGCCCAGCGTTTCGCCCGCATGCGTGAACGACCCAGCGTCCGCGGCCGCCTGAAAGACGCGCAGCTTATCCCAATCCATGTACGTTTCCTCGGCCCGGCGGGGCCATCGCAATTCTGCTTCTTGTCTGTTCGCCTGGCGCCGGCGCCAGCGTCATTTATTCGGCCGCCGCCCGCTTCGGTTCTTGGGCGGCAAGCCAGCGCTCGGACCTCGAGCGCGGCCATGCAACCGAGGCCGGCGGCGGTGACCGCCTGACGAAACACGTCGTCGGCCACGTCGCCTGCGGCGAACACGCCCTCGACGCTGGTCGCGGTCGATCCGGGCGCGGTCTGGACATAGCCGTTGGTCTTGAGGGCGACCTGGCCGCGCACCAATTCGGTCGCCGGCTCATGCCCAATGGCGACGAAGACGCCGTCGATCGCAAGATCGTCGAGCGCGCCGGTCACCACGTTCCTGACCCGGATCCCGGTGACGCCGAGCGGGGCGCCTTCACCCAGAATGGCCTCGACGGCAGTGTTCCAGCGGATCGAAACATTGTGGCGCGCGGCCAGTCGTTCGCTCAGGATTTTCTCCGCCCGGAACGAGTTGCGACGATGAACGACGGTGACATGGGCGGCAAGGTTGGAGAGATGCAGCGCTTCCTCGACCGCGGTGTTGCCGCCGCCGATGACAGCCACCGACTTGCCGCGGAAGAAGAACCCGTCGCAGGTCGCACAGGCGGAGACGCCCAAGCCCTTGAACGCGTTCTCGCTCTCCAGGCCAAGCCATTTTGCTTTCGCTCCGGTCGCCAGAATGACCGCCTCGGCGGCGAATGTGCGCCCGCTGTCGCAGCGAATGATGAATGGCCGTTGCCCAAGCTCGAGCGCCACCACATGTTCGCTCTCAATGCGCGCGCCTACGTGATCGGCCTGCGCTCGCATCTGCTCCATCAGCCATGGCCCCTGGATAGGATCGGCGAATCCGGGATAGTTTTCGACGTCAGTCGTCGTCATCAGCTGACCGCCCTGCTCGAAGCCGGCCAGAACCAAAGGCTTCAACAGGGCGCGCGCGGCGTAGATCGCCGCTGTATATGCGGCCGGCCCAGAACCGATAATAACAAGGCGCTCATGCGCAATTCTGGACAATTCGACCCCCGAATGTCGCGGCCGCCGCGCGAACCTGCTTTTCTGGGCGCAGCAGCCCCGCCCTTATATGGTGACGAAAGTTCGGCGACAACGGCGTCTGGACGCTAAAGTCCTGATTCCGGCAGTGCGAGGCAAATATTGACGAAGCCGCTTAGATCAATCTGCTGTCGGCAAACGTCGGATGACGAACTCGATCCGGTCGCCGGCAAGTTCACGCCAGGATTCGATCTCGGTCATATAGGCGGCCTTGGGGAAGCGCTCGAACCATTCGCGCGCCTTCGCGCGCGCCTCATCGCGCGGCAGGCAATAGGTTTCCCGCCGCCAAGCGTTCTCCGCGGCGACTGTCGGCGAACGCTTGCCGCGCCGGTTGGCGACGCGCGCCGCAAGATCGATCGGTTTCTGGGTCCCGGTCGCCATCCTGGCCCTCTTCGGGCGCGAGGTTAGCGCGGTTTCTGACCAGTGGGGAACTGGGAATTATGTGGAGTGAGATTAGGGTTAGCGCCAGAGAGGGCGCGGGGGAGGCGGCCGTCGATGAAGGCAAGACCGATTGCGATCAGTCCGAAGCCGAGAAACTGCCGTGGGAGCAGCCGTTCATCAAGAAACAGCGCGCCGAGGATCACTGAGGTCGCGGGCGCCAAAAGGGTCACGAGCAGTACATTCGTCGCTCCGGCGCCAGCCAGGATGCGGAAGTAGACGACATAGGCGAGCGCTGTGCAAAGCACGGCGATCGCGAGTACGGACGCGACGACCGCCGCGCTCGGAACTGGAAGCGACCATGGTCGGTCGAAGAGAAGGGCTGCCGGAACGAGATAGATTGCGGCCGCGGTCGTCTGACCGGTGGCGACATCGAGCGGCCTGAGGCCAAGGGCGCCGACGCGCCTGGCGAACACGGCCGCCGCCGCGTAGCTCACCGCCGCCAATAGAACAGCGCCTTCCGCCCACACGCTCGCTGCGCCGCCCCCCCAGAGCAGATCCGGCCCGATGACCCAGGCAACGCCCGCCATTCCGGCGGCCGTTCCGATAATTTTGAACCGAGCTCAGCTTCTCCTCTGCCGTGAAGGTATGGGCGACAAGCACCGCGAAAAGCGGAGTCGCCGCGTTGAGAATCGAGGCGAGGCCAGCTGGCAGATGGGTCTGCCCCCAGGCGATCAAAGCGAAGGGCAGGGCATTGTTTCCAAGGCCGAGCAGGGCAAGCGCGGCCAGAGCCTTGCCGCTCTTTGGCAGTTTAGCCCCGGTTAGGGGGGCGCTCGCCCACAACACGAGAGCTGCGAGCCCAACCCTTAGCGCCGCCAGCGTTAAAGGTGGAAGCGCCTTCACTGCGACGCCAATGAAGAAGAACGATCCACCCCATAACAGGGACAAGAGAGCCAGCAGGCCCCATTCGCGCGCTGTCATTGCGCGTTGTGCTATCGCCATCTCCGCGCTCCGAACCTTCTTCGGACTGCGGGCTAGCAGCGAAAG
Source organism: uncultured Alphaproteobacteria bacterium (assembly GCA_963762335.1). GTDB lineage: Bacteria > Pseudomonadota > Alphaproteobacteria > Rhizobiales > Beijerinckiaceae > Roseiarcus. The sequence goes on from CAVXKU010000009.1 coordinate 59,105, forward strand.
AGCGGCGCGTCCGCCCAATTCCTGCTCTGCAATTCAGCGGCGCGCGACTGGCGGAAAGCGAGCCATCGCCTCAAGGTCGTCGAGATCCATAGAATTGCGCATGTATTGACGCGTAGCGTCACGGAACGGCTGGAAGTCCCACGCGTGGCCCGTGCCCTTGTTGAGCGCGGCGTCGGTGAGACGGCGCCGGCGCTGGCTCTCGCGCACACGCGCGTCCAATTCGGCGAGATCCCAGCGCTTCCCAACCTCGGCGCGAAACTCCGCGACAAGGGTTGCCTGTGAAGGATTGTCGACGAGGTTGTCGCACTCGCCCGGATCGCTCCCAAGGTCGAACAGTTGGTCCGGGTCGGCGGGCGAGTGAATGAATTTGAACGGGCCGCGGCGGATCATCACTAGGGGCGCTATCGTCCCTTCGGCCAGATATTCGCCAATCGCCTCGTCATGTCCCGCCTGCGCCACGGAGATGCGGCGCGAGGCTGTGTCCGTCGATGTCGATCCCGAGCGATTGCGCGTTCCCGCCCGCGAGCTCGATCAGCGTCGGCATGAGATCGACGAGCGAGACGCTGGCGCCGACGCGCCGCGGGGCGAAGCGGCCGGGACTGGCGATGACGAGCGGCACGCGGCATGCGCCTTCAAGGAAGCTCATCTTGTACCAGAGCCCACGCTCGCCCAGCATCTCCCCGTGATCGCTGGTCAGGACGACGATCGTGTCTTCAGCCAAGGCGGCTGAGCGCAGCGCCTGCATGAGCCGGCCGAGCAAGTCGTCAACATAAGCGATCGCCCCGTAATAGGCGCGGCGCGCGGCGCGCACTTGGGCCTCCGTCACCGGCTCGGAATCCATCGCGCAAACGTGGCGCAGGCGGCGCGAATGCGCATCAATCGCGGGCGCGGACGCGGGCATGTCGATGTCAGAATCGCGGTAGAGATCCCAGTAATGTTGCGGCACTGCGAACGGGTCGTGCGGATGCGTGAACGAAGCGACCAGCAGGAACGGCCGCTGGTCCTTCGAACGCACGAGATCGAAGATAGCCCGCTCGGCCATGAATGCCGCCTCATCGTCGAAGTCGAGCTGGTTCGTGCGGATGCACACGCCTGCGTCCCGAACCGAACTCATGTTGTGGTACCAGCTCGGACGGTAGTCGGGGCGATCCCAATCTGGCGTCCAGCCGAAGTCGGCTGGGTAGATGTCGGTCGTTAGCCGCTGCTCGAATCCATGCAGCTGATCGGGCCCGCAGAAGTGCATCTTGCCGGATAGGATGGTGCGATAGCCACGAAGCCTCAGAGCGTGGGCGAATGTCGGAATGTCGGCGGCAAACTCGGCCGCGTTGTCGTAGACGCGGGTGCGCGAGGGCAGCAGTCCCGACATGAACGACGCGCGCGACGGTGCGCACAGCGGACTGTTGCAATAGGCGTTGTCGAACACGACGCCGTCGCGCGCCAGTTGCTGCATGTTCGGCGCGCGGGTGAGCGAATGGCCGTAGATGGGCAAGAACGCCGGCGCCATCTGATCGGCCATCACGATGAGAATGTTGGGCGCTCTGGCGGTCATCGGGCAGTGGCTCCTCGTTTCCGCCCTCTCTAGCATCGCGCCCAGAGCAGCCGCGCGGCGCCTGCACTTCCTGGTCGCTTGTAGCTCGCGATGAAACCTGGTTCCACAATCGCATGAAGCTCGAGCGTCACGCTTCCGCCTTGACGGACAGAACGCATCCGGCAAATCTCGCTTAAGGCGGGAGCGCCCCAAGACATGTCTTCCGATTCGACCAAGCCGCTCGTCTTCATCAGCTACGCGCATCTCGATGAGCCGGATCCGCGAGGACCGCGCGGGCAGATCGCTGGCTGAGCTTCGTCATGGAGTTTCTGCGCCCCGGCGTGAAGGGCCGCAAATACGAAGTGTGGATAGACCGGCTCATGCCGGGCGGCGCGGACTGGAATCCGGAAATCGAGGCGAAGATCGCGCGCCTGCGACATCTTCGTCCTGCTTGTGTCCACGCGACTCGACGGGGTCGGACTATATCGTCGACAAGGAAATCCCGATCGTCCGCGAGCGACAGCGCAACAACGACGGCGTCTATTTCTATCCCCTGCTGCTCGACTGGACCCCCAAGGCGGGCTCGAGCAGGTCGACGACAAGAACCTTCGCCCGCGCGACGCCAAGCCGTTCTCGAGCCTGTCTCCGAGCGAGCGCAGCCGAGCATGGCGGAGGCTGCCGACGAGATCGCAGAAGTTGCAAAGGCGATCGAAGACGAGAAGGCCGCTATGCGACAAGCAAAAGCGCCGATTGAGGCGGCGAAGGGATGCTAGCGCTGATGGCGCGACCGCTCCTGGCCTCGCAACTTGAATCGAGCGAACTCGCGATCCGCCGGAGACAGCGCATCCGGCCGCTGCTCGCGATCAGCCGGCCTGCCGGAAACCGGCTACGAGCGCCTGGTCGGGCGCGACGCGGAGCTTGCGCGACTCGATGAAGCCTGGAGCGACGACAAGACCAACATTCTCTCGCTCATCGCGGAGGGCGGAGCGGGCAAGTCGGCTTTGGTCAACGAATGGCTGACGCGACTGCAGCGCCGACAGCTACCGCGGCGCCGATTGTCGTGCTCGGCTGGTCGTTCTATAGCCAGGGCTCGAAGGAGCGCGCGACCGCGGCGGACGAGTTTCTCGACTGGGCGCTCGCCGAGCTCGACGTGAAGGTCGACACGACCAGCGCTTCCGCTAAGGGCGAGGCGATCGCAGAGGCGCTGATGACGCGCCGGGTCCTGCTCGTGCTCGACGGCGTCGAGCCGTTGCAGCGTGGGCCGGGCCCGCGAGCGGGCCAGCTCAAGGACCAGGGCCTGCGCGCTTTGTGCTGCGCCGCGTGTCGCGCGATCGCCGATGCCGCCGGACGGGCGCGGTCGCACAGCTTGATCGTGCTGACCAGCCGACTCGCGGTCGCCGACATCCAGCGCTTCAAGGATGGCGCGGCGCCGGTCATCGACGTCGAGCGGCTGTCCGAGGAAGCGGGCGCCGAACTCCTGCGCGACAACGACGTCTGGGGGATCGACAAGGAGCTGCGTGCGGCCTCACGTGACTTCGGCGGCCACCCGCTGGCGCTGACGCTGCTCGCGAGCCTCATCAAGGAAACGCAGAACGGCGACGTACGGCGACGCGATCATATCCGCGGCCTGCTCGCCGACGCCGACAATCCGCGCCACGATCAGGCGCGGCGGGTGATGGAATCCTACGAGAAGGAATGGCTCGCTGGTCAGCCGGTCCTGCTCGCCGTCCTCCATTGCGTCGGCCTGTTCGACCGCCCGGCGAGCGACGACTCGCCTCCAGGCGCTGCGCGCCAAGCCCGCAATTCCGGGGCTGACCGATGCGCTCGTCGATCTCACCGACGATCAATGGCGACGCGCTGTCGCGAGGCTGCGCGAAGTGCGGCTGCTTGTCGCCGGTCGATCCCGTCGATCCGGACGCGCTCGACGCCCATCCATTGGTGCGCGAATGGTTCGGCGAGCGGCTCAAGGCCACAAACGTAGCGGCGTGGAAAGAAGCGCACAGCCGTCTCTATGACCATCTGCGGGACACGACGCACGAAGGCCAAACGCCCACGCTGGGCGACCTCGCCCCGCTCTATCACGCCATCGCGCACGGCTGCCGCGTGGGACGGCACGGGAAGCGCTGGAACGAAGTTTACCGGAACCGGATTTGCCGCCGGCTGCCGGACGGAGATCTCGAATTCTATTCTCGAGGAAATTGGGCGCATGGGCAGCGACCTCGCCGCGATCTCCTGGTTCTTCGACCGGCCTTATGACGCGCCCACCCTCGCGCTGACGCCGTCGGACCGCGGTTGGGCCCTCAAGTCGCCGGCTCGGGGCTGCGCGCGCAAGGGCGTCTTCGAGAGGCGCTGCCCGCCTGCGCGCGAGCTGCGCGTGGCGGAGGAAGCGCAGGACTGGAAGAACACCGCGATCGGCGCGTCAAATCTAAGCCAAACTGAGCTACTCGTCGGCAACGTCGGCCGTGCCGTTGCGACAGCTGAAAAGTCGGCGCCCTCGCGGATCGTGCTGACGCGGCATTCTCAAATGATGGTCAGCCGCACGACCAAGCCAATGCACTCCACGCCGGCGGCCAATTGGAACGGGCTTCAATCTATTCGCGGAAGCCGAACTGCGCCTGCAGGAATGGCAGCCGGAATATCCCTTGCTGTAGGGGCTGCAAGGGTATCGCTACTGTGACCTGCTTCTGTCACGCGACCAGATTGGCCAGGCGCGCGAGCGGGCAGTCCGAACTTTGGAATGGGTGCGGACGCAAGATCGGGTGCACGACATCGCGCTCGATACTCTGACGCTCGGCCGCGCCCATCTCGTCCTTGGGCTGCAGAGCCTGGCGAGCGGAGCTTCGTCCGCCTCTGCAAGCGCCGCTGCCGGCACGCTCGCCGAGGCGGTCGAGGGCCTGCGCGCCTCGGGGCAAAATGATCATCTCGCAGGCGGCTTGCTCGCCCGCGCGGCCTTCGCCGAACCGTGGGCGATTGGGAGGGCGCTGCGCGCCCTATTGCCGACAGTCCATCCCGCCTATTTGCTTCGGCTGCCTGACCCAGCCGCCAAAGCGGCTGAGACGCGCGCCTTCGCGAGCGACCTCAAGCCAGCGGCCGTTTTGGCCCAGAGGCTCCAGCTCGACGAAGGCCGATCGGCTCAATTGGCTCGCTACGTCAGCTGATCGCGGCGAAACGCGATCCAAAGCCACTAAAAACGTATGGAAACAGTAATACTTGGCGACGTTTCAGAGTTGCAGAAAAATGAGCCTAAGTGCTTGAAAACAAGGAGTCGCGCGCAGAAACGCACACCCCTCCCGATGACGCCGGCGACTGCGCGCAAGGCTCGCAATTGCCCGGCGCTCGCGTCCTCGCTAGAGGAGGCGGCGACGCTGCTCGGCCCACATAGGAAGCTCCCGGCAAGAGATTGATGAGCCAGTTCTCCTTCCGGTTCCCGCGCGCCTATCGGCTGAAGCCGGTCGCTCAAAGGGAAGATGACGCCCTTTCCCTGCTCAGGATCGGCGCCAGCAACCAAAGCGTCCTTGTGCCTTTTTCACCCGGGTTGGATTATGTCGTCGCTTCAAGCGCGGGCCAGGCGCTCCCAATCGACGGCGCCGATTTTCGCGTCGAGACGTTGGGCGCCCTGCCGTCCCTATGGGCGCGGCTACGCCTGGCGTTTCTTTTCAAGAAAAAGAAATATCTAAAATACGACGAGTTTTCCCTCTTCTCCGTCGGCCCGAAACTCGAGCGGAAGCGCTTTACCCGATATAATCAGGGCACGATGAACATCGGCGTCGTCGTCGATAGTGAACTCGCTGCAAGGCATCCCGAACTTCTCTATGGGTGGCCAGCCGAGGAGAACTCCGGCGCCTCAAGTGACCGATAGTTCCGGACGCATCCCGGTCGCCGTGGTGGCCCATATTTATTACGAGGACACATGGCCCGATATCGCAGGCGCGCTTCGAAGTCTGACTATTCCCTTCGATTTGATCGTTACGACGGTTGCGGGTCGTGAGCGGCTGGTTGACACAATTCGGCGCGGCTACCCGCGCGCCGAAATCGAGATCGTAGAGAATCGCGGCCGCGACGTCGGTCCGTTCATGCTCTTGCTTGAACGCGGCCGGCTCGATGGCTACCGCTACGTCTGCAAGATTCACGGCAAGAAATCGATGGATGGCGGTCGCAAGACTTATATGGGTGATATGTGGCGACGGCGGCTGCTCTTTGATCTTCTTGGGGCGCCTGGCGCTGCGAACGGGATAATCGACAAGTTCGAGCGCGATCCGTCGATTGGTATGATTGGCCCGCGAGTATTCCGATTGCCGAGGGAAGGTTATTCAGAGGACCTTTCCTGGTCGGCCAATCGCCCTATGACATTGAAGATCGCAGAACGTATGGGCGTCCCGACTGATCAGTTCCAGCTGGATTTCTTCGGTGGAACCATGTTTTGGGTGCGTCCGGAGGCGCTGAAGCCCTTGAGGGATCTGCGTCTTGCTGCGGAAATGCCCAATGAGAATGGTCTGATCGACGGGGATCTGCCTCATGCCCTTGAGCGGGTATTGCCGACTTCGGTTCTCGTAGCGGGCTACAAGCTCGCGGATAGCCAAGCCATGACCTGATGCAAAGCTGAGGCTTCGCTTCACCCGCCGTTGGATTTGAAAATGTGAACAACTCAGGCTTGCTAGACAACGACGCGCTCGCACAAATCGGAACACCGGCCGTAAGAAGCGAGCGCCCGAGGTCCGAGCATCCGATTTGGGTTTCGGTCGGATCTCGGAGATTCCGATCTGAGACTTGGCTATCGACGCGTCGCGGAGGTTGGAGAGTGGTTGGCCGCGAAGGTCTTCGCGGGCGAGCGGTCGGAGGCGACGCTCGGGCCTGCCGACGACACGAACGCCCCGCCGGACGCGTTGAGCATCTGGGACGCGGCGAGCGCTGCAGTCGCCTGGGCGGATAGTGAGCGAGCGCGGGGCTCTAGCACCTCGACCGACATCGGGATCCCTGGTGGGGGCGGTGATCTTGTCGCTGAACTGAAGGCGGCGCGGGAAGCGAAGGCGATCGCGGAAGCACGAGCGGCCCAATTCGAAGCGGAGCGCGATTCCGCCATGGCTGGGCGCGAGTCGCTGCGGTCCGTCGTGGCGCACCTTATTGGCGAACGCGCCTATCTGGTCGGCCAACTCACCCGGACTTATGAACGGCCCTGGCGATCGCTTAAGTTTGCTTTCAACCGCCGGCTTCTGAACGGTCTCAGCTCCGCAAGTCGGCCAATTTCCCTCCGAATGGCAGCGCGGTTCGCCCGCTCCGCCGAGGCGCGCAGCTCGACGCGTTTCGACCGGTTTCTGGCGCCTCCGGGCGCGCCGGCGCCAAGGCGACCACCGCCTGTCGGGTCGATCGTTATGCCCGGCAATGAAAGGCCGCTGAGAAAGAGCGACGTAGCGGGTGTAAGCTTGCCCACCAGCGATCGTCCGCTCGTATCCGTCATCATTCCTTGTTACGGAAAATCGTCGCTGACTCTCCAATGCCTGAAGTCGATAGCGAGATTTACGCCCGCCGCTCCGTTCGAGGTCATCGTGGTGGACGACGCGTCGGGGGAGCCCGGCGTTGAACTCCTCAGAGGCGTGGCGGGGCTGCGTTTGGAGGTCAATCCGACCAACCTCGGCTTCTTGAAATCGTGCAACCGGAGCGCCCAGCTCGCGAAGGGCGACTACCTGTTCTTTTTGAACAACGACACGCTGGTCTGCGAAGGCTGGCTAGACCCATTGCTAGCTGTCTTCGATCGCTTCCCCGACGCGGGCCTCGCCGGATCGAAGCTGCTTTTTCCCGACGGAACTCTCCAGGAAGCGGGCGGAATCGTCTGGAACGACGGTTCGGCCTGGAATTACGGCAGGTCGGACGATCCGGACAAGCCCGAGTACAATTACGTCAGAGAAGCCGACTACATCTCGGGATGCGCGATCCTCGTCCCCCGCGCGCTCTGGGACCAGCTCGGCGGGTTCGATGAGTTTTTCGCGCCCGCTTATTGCGAGGACAGCGACCTCGCCTTCCGCGTTAGAGCCGCAGGACGAAAGGTCTACTATTGTCCGTTCTCGGCCATCGTGCATCTCGAAGGCGCGAGCCAGGGCACGGATGTCACGTCCGGGATCAAGGCGCACCAGGTCGAAAACACCAAGAAGCTTTACGCGCGATGGCGCGAGACCTTGTCAAAGGAGCAGCTTCCGCCCGGAGCGGAGATCATGCGCGCACGCGATCGAAGCCGCGATCGCAGGACGGCCTTGATCGTCGATCACTACATTCCGCAGCCCGATCAGGACGCAGGCTCTCGGACCATGCTGGCGATCATCGAGTGCCTGCTGCACGCCGGCTACCTCGTCAAGTTCTGGCCGGAGAACCTCACCTATGATCCCCGCTACACCGAGGCGCTTCAGAGCCTCGGTGTGGAAGTCTTCTACGGGTTCGGTCTCTTTTTCGATGAATGGATCAAGCAAAACGGCCATGCGATCTCGCTGGCCGTCCTCAGTCGACCGGCCGTCGCCATGCGCCATATCGGCCCGCTGCGGCGGCATTCGAAGGCGACAATCGCCTACTATGGCCACGACCTTCATTTTCAGCGGGTCGGCATGCAGGCGCAGAGAACCGGCGACGCCGGCTTGGCCGCCGAGGCGGCGGAGATGGAGACGATCGAACGGTCGATGTGGCGGCAAGCCGATGTCGTGCTCTATCCCTCGCCTGAGGAGACGGCGGTCGTCCGATCCGAGGCGGCGCGGGCGGCCACGATCATCCCCTACGCATACGATGACTTCGGCGATGGCCGGGCCCCGCGAACAATCAGGAGGTCCTGTTCGTCGCCGGGTTCGCCCATCCCCCGAACGTGGACGCCGCGGTGTGGCTGACGAGCGAGATCATGCCCTTGATCTGGGAACGGGCGCCCAAAGCCAAATTGGCCCTGGTCGGCGCCAATCCCTCCCCGGCGGTGAAGGGCCTTGCTGGCGCAGGGGTGGAGGTTGCGGGTCGTGTGAGCGAGGACGAACTGAGGGCGCGCTACGCACGCGCCCGGGTGGCGATCGTTCCGCTCCGCATAGGGGCAGGGGTCAAGTCGAAGGTGGTCGAAGCGTTGCGCGACGGGCTGCCGCTCGTCACCACAAGCGTCGGCGCCCAGGGCCTGCCCGGACTCGAACACGCCGCCAGCATCGCCGACGATCCGCGCGGGATCGCCGACGCGGCGGTCCGATTGCTCCTCGACGATTCCGCCTGGGCGGAGGCGTCGGCTCGACAGGTCCAGTATGCGCGGGAGTATTTTTCGCGCGAGGCCTTCGAGCGATCCTTTCTGGAGGCGATCGGCGATCCGACAACGGCCTCGCTCAGGCCCGCGTGAGCCGAGGCAGGCGCGATGCGGCCGGGCCGCCGGACCTGTTCAAGCAAACACAAATAGACGTCAATAAACACCAGTAAACGTTAGTAAACGCTAGTAAAATAGCTAGCGTTTACTAGCGTTTATTTTTTCGAATCGTGCCTTTTCAATGAGTTGCGGCCGATTGGAGTAAAATTTTTCGCCTCATGCCATACCGTGCTTCGAATGTCGCAGCCGCGTTCGCCAGAATGCTCGTGGCCGAGCCGCCCGCAAACGGACGGCCAAACCCCGCGACAGATCACATATAGCATAGGATTCGGTATTTCGTAAAGCAAAATTCTGCAGAATCTGCTTTTCCGGATCTTGGCGAGCGCGGAGGCTCGGCCTCCAGGGGCGGCGATCCGCACCGTCTTTCCATCGCGCTCCCGATCGCTAAGCCTCAGTCGTTCGGCCAAGGCGATTCGGTCTTCTGCCGAATGAAGGCTCGTGCGAACGAAGGGCTCGCGCGAAAGGAGACTTGGGATCATTCATGAACGACAGGCTCTTTCCCGCTCGCCCGATTCTCGCGGTCTCGGCGGCGGTGTTTCGAGACGGCCGGGTTCTCATCATCCGCCGGGCGCGAGCGCCGCTCATCGGCCATTTCTCTCTCCCCGGCGGGGGGGTCGAGGTGGGGGAGACGCTTGCCGTCGCGCTTGCTCGCGAACTCATGGAAGAGGTCGGAATCGAAGCCGAAATCCTCGCCTTTAACCGGCATGTGGAGGCGATTTTCCACGAAGGCGACCGAATACGGACGCATTTTGTCATCGCTTCGTTCGTCGCCCGGTGGAGGGCGCGGAGAGCCGCGCTTGAGCGACGAAGTCGACGCTGTCGAATGGATCGATCCGGCCGCCGGCTTGCCGTCGCCGACCACGCCGGAACTTGGGCGAGGTTTTGGCGAGCGCGGCGCGGATCGCAGGGCGATACGCTTGAGTTTCGCCTTCAGCGGCGCCTTATGCAAAGGGAAAGCCCCTTGTTTCCAGGTCTCTAGGTCTTCCTTGCCCAAGTCGGATTTACCTCTGCCGACGCCACACGCCGGCTTGGTGGGTGGCGCGATTAGGGCCGGGGCCAGCTCTGATGCTATGGCGCGGAAGCCGGCAACCACGGACCCCATTCGGGAACAAGGGAAGATCGTATGACGCGCGCCCTCAACCGACTTCGTACCGTCTTGGCCCTAGTCGGGCTGGGCGCCGCCACGGGTCCGGCCATGTCTCAGAGCAGCCTCGCCGGATGAGGTCAGGAAAATCGCGGAAGAAGCCTTCATCTACGGCTTCCCAATGGTCATGAACTACGCCGTTTTCTACGAGTATTTCGTCGACAAGACCGGGCCGCAATTCAAAGCGCCCCCTAATCAGCTTTACAATACAGCGCGGGTCTACACGCCCAAGGACACCGCGATCGTCACGCCCAACAGCGACACGCCCTATTCCTTTGTCGCGATGGATTTGCGCGCCGAGCCTTTCGTGGTCTGCAACCCCGACATCGAGGCGGGGCGCTATTTCTCCGTCCAGCTGATCGACATGTACACGTTCAACTTCGGCTACATGGGGAGCCGAACGACCGGCAATCACGCGGCGTGCAACATGATCGCTGGCCCCGCTTGGAAGGGCGAGAAGCCCGCTGGCGTGGCTCAGGATGTTCGTCAGCGAGACCGACTTTGCCTTCGCGCTCATTCGCACCCAGTTGTTCAATCCGGCCGACATCGACAACGTGAAGACAATTCAGGCCGGATACCGGGCGATGACCCTCTCCCAGTTCCAGAACAAGCCCGCGCCCCCGGCCGCACCGGAGATCAACTGGCCGAAGATCGACAAGCAGATGGCTGCCGCCGATCCCTTCGCCTATCTCAACTTCGTCCTGACGCTCAGCCCGCCCATCGGCCCCGCCGCCGTCGAAATACCGATGCGCGAACGCTTCGCAAAGATCGGCGTCGAAGCGGGGAAGCCTTTTCCGCCTGGCGCGCCAAACCCCGAGGAAAAGGCAGCCTTCGAGCTAGCCGCAAAAGATGGCTTGGAGACAATCAAAGCGAAGGTCGGCAACCTCGGCGTCGACGAAAATGGCTGGCGTGTCGCGACGCACGGCTTCGGCGACCGGCAGGCCTTACGCCGGGGATTTTGCACTCCGCGCCGCGGCGGCTGCGGCTGGAATCTATGGCAACGACGCCGTTGAGGCCCTCTATCCGATCCTGGCGACCGATAGTGAAGGCAAGAAGCCAGACACCAGCGCAAACCGCTACACGCTGACGTTCCCCGCTGGAGACCTGCCGCCCGTCAACGCGTTCTGGTCGGTGACCATGTATGACGGCAAAACGCAGTTGCTGATCGAGAACCCGATCAACCGCTATCTGATCAACTCCCCGATGCTGCCGGACATGAAAAAGAACGCGGACGGCTCTCTGACGATTTACCTTCAAAAGGACTCGCCCGGTAAGGACTTGGAAGCCAACTGGCTGCCTGCGCCAGATGGACCGATCTACGTTGTCATGCGCCTTTACTGGCCGAAAGAGTCCGGGCTGAACGGAACCTGGAAGCCGCCAGCACTGATCCGAAAATCTTGATCTAGGCACGGGCTGATCAGACCTGCTGGCCCCGTTTGTCGCGGCTGCGTGTCCGCGGCCCGGTTGATGACCTGCTTCCAGCCGCGCTGGCTTGACGAAAGCGCCGCGCCATGTCGGGGACTGTGATTGTTTCCGCTTATGCGTTCACGCTCACGTAAGCTCAGCGCCTGCAAGCTCGCCATCCTGGATGTCGAAGCGAGCCACCTTGCCCTCTCGAAGACGGAAAACGTGTCCGACCGTCTTGTCCTTCAGCCCGTGCGTCTGCCCTTCAAGCGGTTTGCCTTCGAGATCGAAGACGGACTGCCGGACCTCTGCGATGATCGCGCCATCCGCGGTTCGATGAAAGCCGACAGGTTCGACGTGCGGACTGACCATGGTCCACTGGCGCGTCCAGTATGCGCGTACGGCTTCGCGGCCATGGACGTGGCCGCCATCCATGCCGTTGGCCCAGGCGACATCATCGGCAAGCCCGGCCAGCACGCCGTCGATGTCCCGCGCGTTGAAGCGGTCGTAGATGCGCTCGAGGAGTTTGACGTCGTCGTCCATTCGGTTTCTCCTTGCCTGATGCGGGTGTTGCGGGAGATCGGTCAAACGCGTTACATATGCACGTATGTATCTAGGACGCTGAATGCAAGGGCAAGGCGCGATGGACCTGGATGTGCTCTCGACGCCCGGGCACCTGATCAGTCTCGCGGCGCGCGGGTTCGCCCGCCTCAGCGAAGCGCGGCTCAAGCCGCTTGGGCTTCGGCATTGGACATCTGCCAGTGCTGGTCGCGCTTCGGGACGGCCAGGCAAGCACGCAGCGCGATCTCGCCCGCTTCGCCAGGATCGAACAGCCGCCGATGGCGCAAATGCTCGCCCGCATGGAGCGGGACGGGCTGATTCAGCGCACGCCTGACCCGGCCGATGGTCGCAGCAGCCGCATCACACTGACAGAGGCCGCAGAAGCGCGCCTGCCGGACGCGATCGCTGTCCTGCTTCGGGGTAATCGTGAGGTCCTGCGCGGCTTCACGGATGAAGAGACCGGGCAGCTCGTCGCCCTGCTCAAGCGCCTGATCGCAAATCTCGATCGGGTCGCGAGCGTCGAGGCGCCGCCGCGCAACCCTCCTGATGAACCTTGACCCTAGGCTGAGACGCGTCCCGCGACCCAGTCCGCAATCGCGAGGCTCGAAGTGAGCCCCGGCGACTCGATTCCGAACAGGTTGATCAGCCCCGCGACCCCATGATCCTTTTCGGTCTGCAGAAGGAAGTCCGTCGTCGAGCCGCCGGGCCGGGCGATCTTCGGCCTGACGCCGGCATAGGCCGGCTGCAATGCGTTGTCCGGCAGGTCCGGCCAATAGGTTCGGATCGCGGCATAAAAGGACTCTGCGCGCCGCGGATCGACGTCGTAGTCGATCGCGTCGATCCATTCGACGTCCGGGCCGAACTTGGCCTGTCCGCCGAGATCGAGCGTGAGATGCACGCCGAGGCCGCCTGGGGTCGGCATCGGATAGATGAGACGGGAGAAGGGAGAGCGCCCGCTCAAGGAAAAGTAGTTGCCCTTGGCGAGATGCAACGGCGGAATTTTTTCCGCCGGCATGCCCGCAATCGAGCGCGCGAGCGCTTGCGCGCCGAGCCCAGCGGCGTTGACGAGATGCGAAGCCGAGATGCGCATCGGCGAGGGGCCGCCGGTTTCGATGACGATCCCGCGCTCAATGGCTCGCCCGGCAAGGACCGGCGTGTCGAACGCGATCATCGCGCCATGCGCCTCGGCGTCGCCCTGCAGCGCCAGCATGAAGGCATGGCTGTCGACGATGCCGGTCGAGGGCGACAACAACGCCCGATCGGCGACCAGCGCGGGTTCGAGCGCGCGCGCCTCCTCGCCGCTCAGCCAAATGAGATCGTTGACGCCGTTGGCCTCGGCCTGGGCTTTCAGCGCGGCGAGCTTGTCGACCTCGCCCGCGTTCACCGCCACCAGGAGCTTGCCGCATCGCTTGTGCGGAACGCCGAACTCCTGGCAGAACGCGTACAGCATCGCTTTGCCGTCGACGCAGAGCCGCGTTTTGACGAGCCCCGGCGGATAGTAGATGCCGGCGTGGATGACTTCGCTGTTGCGCGAACTGACGCCGCCGCCAATCCCACTGTTCGCTTCGACGACGATCACCTCGCGCCCGGCGCGGGCGAGCGCCCGCGCGATCGCAAGACCGATCACGCCCGCGCCGACGACAAGACACTCAACCGATTCCATGTCTAAACTCACGGGTCCAACGGGAGCGCTTTTTCGCCGCCAAAAGCTCAGCGGGTCCAGCCATGTCTTGAGGGCGGATTGTGCAATCGCGGATCGAGAACGGGCGCGGCTCAGGAAGCCTTTGCAATCCCATATCTGACGAAGAAACTTGCGCAAGTCGGCGCAATATTCATTCCAAGCCGCGCATCAATTCCGGACACCATGGAATTCCGGGGTGAATCCGGCCAGTTGCAGAGCTCCTTGTCCGACATTTCGCCGCTCGGCCGGCTCGATGCCGATCGCCGGGCCGTTCCAGCGTAAGCCGCGTTCGGCTTCCGGGGCGTAGAGGGCGCTGCGGAGATCGCGCAACGACCTCGACAATGTCGGTGCGCGTGATGCAACCCGTGTCAAGCGGCGTCTTGTGGAATCTCACGGGCATCCATTCCTGAGGCGTGCAGCGCGGAAGCGCCAGCGCAAATCCGCGCCGAGACGGCCGGCGGCCATGTGGCGCTCGAGCGTCTTGAGCCGCATGTAGGGCGAAGCGCGGAAGTCCTTGTCGGCAAAGCCCATGCCGACAAGCCCTTCGCGCAGGCGCGTGATGGACTGATCCAGCGACACTTGCGGAATGGAGTCCGGGGCCAGCGACCGGAACAGGGAAAAGTCCACGCGATAGGAGCGCTTGTCGGGCGGCGCGTTGGTGTTGATCGAAACCGTCGTGCCCGGAACTTGGCGCGCCACCGCCTCGGCCAGGTCGCGCACCTGATAGTTGCTCTCGTCGCGGCCGGCGTTCACCGCGAGAAACTCGCCGCCGTTCTCCCGCTTGCGACGAATCGCCCACAAAATCGCGCGCGCCATGTCCTCGACGTCGATGAGCGGGCGCCAGGGCGTGCCGTCGCTGAGAACGGTGATCTCACCCGACGTGATGGCGCAGGCGACGAAGTCGTTCAGCACCAGATCGAGCCGCAGGCGGTCGGACATGCCGCACGCGGTGGCGAACCGGAGCGAGGTGACCAGCATGCTCTTGCGATCAAGCTCGGCGAAGGCCTTCTCCGAGCCGATTTTCGACCGCGCGTAGGCGGTCAGCGGGTTGGTCGGGTCGCTCTCCTTGCGCGCGCCGCCTTCCGCGTAGCCGTACATGCTGCAGCTCGAGGCGAAGACAAAGCTCTTGACTTTCCGTTCCGCCGCCAGCCGGGCGATCCGCACGGTGGCGTCGCGATTGATTTCGCCGGTGACGGCCTCGAATTTATTTCCCATCGGGTCGTTGGAGATCGCGGACAAGATGCACGACCGCATCGACGCCGTCGAGCAATTCGGCGGGAAACTCCCGAATGTCCCCGAACACCTGGCGATCGAGCAAGGCCTCGGGCAGGAGGCCCGCGCCGGTCAGGCTATGGGCGAAATAGGCGGTGTCAAAGCCGATCAGCTCGGCGTCCTGTACGCTGTCGCGAAGGTATTTTGTGAGGACCGGGCCAACATAGCCCATGTTTCCGGTAATCAGTATCCGCATGATCCTGAAATCTCCGATCAATTCTATCTTCCACGTCGCCTCGCCGAGGACTCCAAATAGCTTCCAGCAACGCTTATTCGGCAATCTATTCTCGTCGGCTAAAGCCCTCGACTGAAATGGACGCTAAGCCCTCGCGCAAGTTGGGGCGCCCCCGCGCTCACCGCATCACGATATTCCAATTCTCCTTAACAGGAAAGTGCAACGGATGAAGTTTTTTTATTTGTCCTTCGCCCCGAAGGCGCCCCGCGAGCATTAGAGGAGTCGGGTCAACGCGTCTTGCGCGCACCGGTCTCGTTCGCCGACGAAGCGCTCGGCTTTTAAGTCCGTAATATTCGCATGAACATTACGAGTGCGCGCGCGGAGTTGTTGCTTACAACGACAGTCCAGATAGACCTCGCGGCGCCATGATATTCGATTGCGTGAGTCCGCCACGTCTTGATATTTCTCGCGCGTTGCGAAATGCTATCTGTAGATCGCCTGCTGATCCCGACCCGTAGCGGATCGCTCAATCTCCTTAGGCAATCTCCTTAGGAAGGAAACTTTTATGGCCATGACGATGACGGGCGAGGTGACCTTGCCCGCCGATAGGCCAAAGGTCTGGACGCTGCTGAACGATCCGGAAGTGCTCAAGGCCGCAATTCCCGGGTGCCAGTCGCTGGAGAAGACAGGCGAGAACGGTTTCGTCGCAGTCGTCAAAACCAAGATCGGACCGGTTTCCGCCACGTTCAAAGGCAAGGTTGAACTCTCCGACATCGTCCCGCTGGTGGGTTACACCATCAAGGGCGAGGGGGAGGGCGGCATAGCCGGCTTCGCCAAGGGAGGCGCAAAGGTTTCGCTCGCAGATGCGCCGGACGGCACGCTGCTGCGTTACGATGTGGAGGCGACGGTCGGCGGCAAGATTGCCCAACTCGGTTCGCGCCTCGTCGACGGCGTCGCCAAGAATATGGCCGACAAATTTTTCGCCAATTTCGCAGCGGCGGCGACGAACGGCGGTGCGCCGGTTGGCGAGGCTGATTCGGCGGCTCCTCCAAACAATCTCAGTGAGGCCACGGCTGAGCCCGCGCCGAAGAAGTCTTGGTTCAGGAGGATATCGGAATGACTCATGTCTCTATGGAGGTGAACGGCCGCGCTGCGTCGGCGGATGTCGATCCGCGGACCCTGCTGGTGCAGTTCCTGCGGGAGAATCTGCGCCTGACCGGCACGCATGTTGGATGCGACACCTCGCAATGCGGGGCCTGCGTGGTTCACGTCGACGGCCGTGCGATCAAGTCCTGCACGGTGCTGGCGGCGAGCTGCGAAGGCGCGCAAGTGACAACGATCGAGGGCCTGGCGACTGGCGGGAAGCTGCATCCGATGCAACAGGCCTTTCAGGACAATCATGGGCTGCAATGCGGCTTCTGCACGCCGGGCATGATCATGTCCGCCGTCGACCTCGTGAATCGGGAAGGCTCGAACATCGACGAAGCTGCGATCCGCCACGGCCTCGAAGGCAACATCTGCCGCTGCACCGGTTACCACAATATCGTGAAATCGATCGCCCAGGGCGCGCGCGAGATGGGCGCGGCCGCAACGCCCCAAGCGGCCGAATAACAAGGACGCTTCAATGCCGTCCCAAGGGAGAGAGACATCATGGGCGTGACAGCACTCGGCGCCTCCGTCAAACGCACGGAAGACATCCGCTTCATCACCGGCAAGGGCCGTTATGTCGACGACGTCAATCGTCCCGGTCAAGCCTTCGCCTATTTCCTGCGCTCCCCGTATGCCCATGCGACGATCGACAAAATCGACCTCTCGGCCGCGCTCAAGGCGCCGGGCGTGGTTGCGATCTTCACCGGCGATGACATCGCGGCCGATAAGGTCGGCGGCCTCATCTGCGGCTGGATGATCCATTCGAAGGACGGCTCGCCGATGAAGGCGGGCGCCCATCCGGCGCTCGCCCAGGGCAAGGTGCGCTACGTCGGCGATCACGTCGCGGTCGTCATTGCCGACACGTATGCGCAGGCGCGAGACGCAGGCGAAAAGATCGCGGTGCAATACGGCGAGTTGCCGGCCGTTGCTGACACTGCGAGCGCGACGAAGCCCGGTCAGCCGCAAATCCATGACGCCGCGCCCGGCAACACGGTCTACAACTGGCATCTCGGCGACAAGGCCGCGACCGATGCAGCCTTCGCCGCCGCGAAACACGTGACCAAGCTCGACCTCGTCAACAATCGCCTGGTCCCGAATCCGATGGAGCCGCGCGCCGCCGTCGGCGAATACGATTCAGGAACGGACACGATCACGCTTTATACGACGAGCCAGAACCCGCATGTCGCGCGGCTTGTCCTCTCGGCGTTCATCGGCCTTGCGCCGGAGCATAAACTCCGCGTCATCGCGCCCGATGTCGGGGGCGGCTTCGGCTCGAAAATCTTCATCTATGCCGAGGAGACGGTCTGCGCGTGGGCGGCGAAGAAGATCGACCGGGCTGTCAAATGGACCTCGGACCGGACCGAGGCCTTTCTCTCGGACGCGCATGGTCGCGACCATGTCACGCACGCCGAACTCGCACTCGACGCGGGCGGCAAGATCACCGGCCTGCGCGTGCACACGATCGCCAATCTCGGCGCTTATCTCTCGACCTTCGCGTCTTCCGTGCCGACCTATCTTTATGGAACGCTGCTTTCGGGCCAATACGCCATTCCCGAGCATCTATTGCGAAGTCGACGCGGTCTACACCAACACCGCGCCTGTCGACGCCTATCGCGGCGCCGGGCGCCCGGAGGCGACGTTCGTCGTCGAGCGCATCGTCGAAGTCGCGGCGCGTGAAACCGGACAAGATCCGGCCGAGTTTCGGCGGAAGAACTTCGTCAATTCGTTCCCGCACCAGACGCCGGTCATCATGGCCTATGACGCAGGCAATTACGCGGGCGCGCTCGACAAGGCGCTGGCGCTTGCCGACTACAAGGGCTTGCCAGCGCGGAAAGCGGCGTCTGCGGCCAAAGGCACGTTACGGGGCTTAGGAATTTCCGCCTATATCGAGGCTTGCGGCCTCGCGCCGTCCGCGGCGGTCGGTTCGCTCGGCGCCGGCGTCGGCCTTTGGGAATTGGCCGAAGTGCGCGTCAATCCGATCGGCACGGTCGAGGTTCTGACGGGCTCGCACAGCCACGGTCAGGGCCACGAGACCACTTTCGCTCAGCTCGTCTCCAGTCGACTCGGCATCCCGATCGAAAACGTGTCGATCATCCACGGAGACACCGACAAGGTGCAGATGGGTATGGGCACCTATGGCTCACGCTCCGGCGCCGTCGGCATGTCGGCGATCTTCAAGGCGCTCGACAAGATCGAAGCCAAGGCGAAGAAGGTCGCAGGCCACGTGCTTGAGGCCGCGGAAGGGGACATCGAATTCAAGGACGGCAAGTTCACAGTCAAGGGCACTGACAAGTCGATCGACTTCGGCTCAGTCGCGCTCCAGGCTTATGTCGCGCACAAGTTCAACGGCCAGGAACTCGAACCGGGCCTCAAGGAAGGCGCGTTCTGGGATCCGACGAACTTCACCTTCCCGGCGGGCGTTCACATCTGCGAGCTTGAGATCGACCCGCAAACCGGCGTCGTCACGATCGACCGGTGGACGGCCGTCGACGACTTCGGCAAACTCATCAATCCGATGATTGTCGAAGGCCAGGTGCATGGCGGCATCGCCCAGGGGGTGGGCCAGGCGCTTCTCGAAGGCGCGCATTACGACAACGACGGCCAATTGTTGACGGCGAGCTTCATGGACTATTGCATGCCGCGCGCCGACAACTTGCCGTCGTTCAAGATCGAGACGATCGAAACTATCTGCCCGTCCAATCCGCTCGGCATCAAGGGCTGTGGCGAAGCAGGCGCGATCGCTTCGCCGCCAGCCGTCATCAACGCGATTACCGATGCGCTCGGCCATGAAGACGTGGCGATGCCCGCGACCCCGCAGGTCGTCTGGCGCGCCGCGCAAAAGACCATGATGAAGCGCGCCGCGGAATAGCGCGCGCGCCGCCCTCTCTGTCCCTCATTCGGGAGAACTCGACATGTACGCCTTTGAATATCATCGCCCCGAGACTGTCTCCGCCGCTGTCGGCGATCTCGCAAACCCGGACGCCAAAGTGCTGGCTGGCGGCATGACGCTCTTGCCAACGATGAAGCAGCGTCTGGCGTCGCCGAGCGCGCTTATCGATCTCAAGAACGTCTCCGGACTCGCTGGCGTCTCGCGCGAAGGGGACAATCTCCTGATCGGGGCGATGACCCGGCACGCGGACGTCGCTGGCAGCAACGTCGTGCAGGCGGCGATTCCGGCGCTCGCTGCGCTCGCCGGCGGCATTGGCGATCCGCATGTCCGCAACATGGGCACAATCGGCGGGTCGCTGGCGAATAACGATCCGTCAGCGGACTATCCGGCCGCTGCGCTGGCTCTTGGAGCCACGATCATCACCAACAAGCGCCGCATCGCAGCGAAGGATTTTTTCACGGGGCTTTTTGAGACGACGCTCGAGGCTGGCGAACTGATCACGCAAGTCAGTTTTCCGATCCCGCAGAGGGCGGCATACGAGAAGTTCCGCAATCCGGCGTCGCGCTACGCGCTGGTCGGCGTCTTTGTCGCCAAGACGGCCGGCGGCGCTCGGGTCGCGGTGACGGGCGCCGGCTCGAACGGTGTTTTTCGCGCCGAGGCGTTCGAAGCCGCGTTGAATGCGAATTTCTCGCCCGCGGCGCTCGATGGCGTCTCCGTGCCTGCGAGCGGTCTCAACTCGGACCTCCACGCCGACGCCGACTATCGCGCGCACCTCATCGGCGTGATGGCGAAACGCGCAGTCGCGGCGGCCTGAGGCGCAAAAAAGCTTGAGCCAATCTTGTTGAGCCGGGCTTGACCCGGCGACGCCGCGCTTTGCAGGGTGGGGCGGCGAATTCTCTACGCGGAGTTTTTCTTGTCCGGGCAAACGCAGGCCCTTCCGGCCTCGATCGACGAAACTTTGGCGTTGCTCGGCTCAGCTTCCTACGTCGGCGACCGCGCGCTGGCGACCGTCCTTTTCTTGAGCCTGCGACTGGGAAGGCCGCTGTTTCTTGAGGGCGAAGCCGGCGTCGGGAAGACGGAGGTCGCCAAGGTTCTCGCGGCCTCGCTCGGCCGAAAGCTGATCCGCCTGCAGTGTTACGAGGGTCTCGATATTGCGAGCGCTGTTTATGAATGGAACTATCCCGCGCAGATGATGGCGATCCGGCTGGCCGAGGCGTCCGGCGAGCATGACAAGGATCGCATCGAGCACGACATCTTCTCGCAGCGCTATCTCATCAAGCGCCCGCTGCTGCAGGCGTTGGAGCCGGGCGCCAACGGCGCGCCAGTGCTCCTGATCGACGAGATCGACCGCGCCGACGAGGCGTTCGAAGCTTATCTGCTCGAGATCCTGTCCGACTTCCAGGTGACGATTCCGGAAATCGGCGTCATGACGGCGCCGGAGCCGCCGATCGTCGTCATCACCTCCAACCGCACGCGCGAGATTCACGACGCGCTCAAGCGTCGTTGTCTCTACCACTGGGTCGGCTATCCCGATCTTCCCCGCGAGATGGCGATCGTTCGGGCCAAGGCGCCGCGCGCGCCGGAGCGGTTGACGGCCGAACTCGTGGCTTTCGTACAACGGCTTCGCAAACAGGATCTGTTCAAGGCGCCAGGCGTCGCCGAAACCCTCGACTGGGCGGCCGCGCTGACGGAACTCGACTCGGTGGCTCTCGATCCGGCGCAGGTCTCCGATACGCTCGGCGTGTTGCTGAAATATCAGGACGACATCGCCAAGATCGAGGGCGCAAAGGCCCAGACGCTGATCGAAGAGACGCGCGCCGAGCTGCGCCGGCTGGAGATCGGCTAGCGCCGACGCAAGGCGATCGGTTGAAAAGGGAGACATGAGCGCGGTTTTGGAAGCCGAGCCTGCTGGCGGCGGCGTCTTGGCGCAGAACATCATCCACTTTGCGCGCGCCCTGCGCGAGGCGGGGGTGCCGCTGGGGCCGGGCGCCGTGGTGGACGCGCTGGCCGCGGTGGAAGTCGCTGGCATCGGGAATCGTCAGGACTTTTACACGACCCTGCATGCGATCTTCGTCAAGAAGCATGAGCACAGCCTGCTGTTTGATCAGGCGTTCCGCATCTTCTGGAAACGGAAGGGTCTGCTCGAAAAGCTGATTGCGATGCTCTCCCCGACGGCGCCCGCCCGACCCGAGGCCAAGCCCCCCGAGGCTGGGGCGAGCCGTGTCGCCGACGCTCTCTTCAAGTCAGCTCACAACGCCGCCAAGCCTCCTCCGGCGATTGAATTCGACGCTCGCCTCACAATGTCGAGAGCGGAGATTTTGCGATCGAAGGATTTCGCGCAAATGAGCGCGGCGGAAATCGAGGAGGCCCGCAAGGCGATCAAGCGGCTTGCGATGCCGGAAGACAAGCGTCGAACGCGGCGCTTCGCTGCGGGCGGTCCGGCAATCCGCGTCGATGCGCGCCGCAGCTTTCGCCGTTCGCTCCAGCCCGGCGGCGTGATCGACCTCGAGTTTCGATCGCCGATCGATCGGGCGCCGCCAATTGTCGCCTTGTGCGACATTTCCGGCTCGATGAACGAATATACGCGGCTCTTTTTGCATTTCTTGCATGTCCTGGGCGAGACGCGGCGCGTGTCGACCTTCCTGTTTGGCACCCGCCTGACCAACGTGACCCGCGCCATGCGCGCCCGCGATCCGGACGATGCGCTGGCGCGGTGCTCGGCCATGACCATGGACTGGTCGGGCGGCACCCGTATTGGCGAGGCGCTGCACCGCTTTAATCGGGACTGGTCCCGGCGCGTGCTCGGCCAGGGCGCGATTACACTCCTCATCACAGATGGGCTCGAGCGGGACAACCTCGATAAACTCGCCTCCGAGATGGAGCGGCTCGCGAAATCGAGCCGGCGCGTGATCTGGGTCAACCCGCTCCTGCGCTTTGGCGACTTTGCCGCCAAGGCGGGGGGATTCGAACCATGCTGCCGTATGTCGATTCGTTCCGGCCAATCCACAATCTCGCCAGCATGGCGGATCTTTGCCAGGCATTGTCGGGCGGCCGGGATTCGCCCGACAATCCAAAGGCGCGCCTCCTGACCGCCGATTGATTTCCCGTTATAGTCTTGCGGAGCGACCGGTGCAGCGCCATTCTTTGGGGGGACGGCGCACGGCGAGAGAGGACGCGAAAAAATGACCATCGAGACTGCGATCGGCAAGTCGGCGACGATTGAATTCAACGGCCAGCTCTGCATCCACGCTCGCCGTTGCGTGCTCTCGCAGCCGACCGTCTTCAAGGCCAATGTCGAAGGCCCGTGGATCGACCCCGACGCGGCAAGCGCCGAGGCGCTGTTGGATGTGGCCTTGAATTGTCCGTCCGGCGCGATCCGGGTTTCTCGCGGCGGCGAGAATGAAACCAACCCTAAGGTCAACACGATCTCGGTGCGCGAAAACGGGCCGCTGGCGATCAACGCGGAGATCATGCTGGCCGGCGAGCCTATTGGAATGCGCGCGACGCTCTGCCGCTGCGGCTTGTCCAGGAACAAGCCCTATTGCGACAGCTCCCACGTGGCCGCCGCGTTCGCGGCCACCGGCGAGCCGACAACGACCGAAAGCGCTGCATTGGCCAAGCGCGACGGCGCCTTGTCGATCACGCCCTATCCGAATGGGCCGCTCGGCGTCGCCGGTCCGGTCGAGATCATTTCCGGCACCGGGCGCACGATAAATCGCGTCGAGAGGACCGCGCTCTGCCGATGCGGTCATTCAGCCAACAAGCCCTATTGCGACGGCGCGCACGCGAAGGTCGGGTTCGTCGCGCCTTGAGCCGGACGAAGAAGAAGGAGACCGTGAGATGCTGACCCGAGACGAAGACGTCCTTGCCGCCGCGGAATCGTGGCGCGACGCTGGACGGGACGTGGCGATTGCGACCGTGGTCGAGACCTGGGGCTCGGCGCCGCGGCCAATCGGGTCGCATCTCGTCATTGACGGCGAGGGCAATTTTCTCGGCTCCGTATCCGGCGGCTGCGTCGAGGGCGCGGTTGTGGAAGAGGCCGCGGACGTGATCGCCAACGGCGCGCCGCGCATGCTCGAGTTCGGGGTCGCAGACGAGACGGCCTGGCGCGTCGGGCTCTCATGCGGCGGCCGCATCAAGGTCTATGTCGAGAAGCTCGCCTGATGCGGCTCGATGTCCTCAAAGCGATGAACCTGGCCCGGAGCGAGCGGCGCGCTGGCGCCATCGTCACCCGTCTTTCCGACAACGAGCAGCGATTTGTTCGCGCCGAATTTGTCGACGCCGACCCTTTGGCCCAGGAGTTGGAGGCGGCGCTGCGCATGGGCAAAAGCGCGACCGTCATTCATCAGGGCGAGCCATATTTTCTGACCGTTCAGGCGCCGGCGCCGCGGCTGACGCTGATCGGCGCCGTGCATATCTCGCAAGCGCTGGCCCCGATGGCGCGCATCGCGGGCCTCGACGTATCGATCATCGATCCGCGCACGGCCTTCGCGACGCCGGAGCGCTTTCCCGAAACGCCAGTGATCGCCAAGTGGGCGGACGAAGCGCTCGCCGAGGCGCCGCTCGATCGCTACACCGCAATCTGCCTTTTGACCCACGACCCCAAGATCGATGATCCGGCGCTCATCGTCGCCCTCAAGGCCGATTGTTTCTATATCGGCGCGCTCGGATCGCGGAAGACGCACGCAAAACGGATCGAGCGCATGCGCGCGCAAGGTTTCGACGAAGCGAGTTCTGGCGCGTATCCACGCGCCGATCGGGCTCGACATCGGCGCCGTCAGCCCGGCCGAAATCGCGGTGTCGATCATCGGAGAGATCGTGGCCTCGCTGCGCAAGAAGCCATTGCGGGCTGAAAGCGTCGCGGCATGAAATTCGGGTCAACGCCGATTGAAGAGGCTGAGGGCGCCGTCCTCGCGCATGGCGTGCGGATCGACGGCGTCGCGTTCAAAAAGGGCGACACGGTCACCCGCGAGCGCCAGCTGGCCCTGGGCGCAGCGGGCGTGAGATGCGTCGTCGCGGCATGGCTCGAGCCCGGCGACGTCGGCGAAAACGAGGCGGCGATGATGCTTGCCGAGCGTCTCGCCGGCCCGCATCTGCGTTGCTCGGCGCCGTTCACGGGGCGGGTCAACCTGTTCGCCAGGAAGGCCGGGCTCGTGGTCATGGAGACCGAGACCGTCGACCGGGTCAATGCGGTCGACGAAGCGATCACCGATCGCGACGTTGCCTCCCTATCGGGCCGTCGCCGACGGCGACATGGTCGCGACCGTCAAGATCATTCCATTTGCGATTCCCGGTCTGATGCTCGAGGCCGCGCTCGCGGCGAGCCCGCGAGCGCGATCACGGTCACACCCTTCAAGCCGTTGCGCATCGGGGTGATCTCAACGACGCTTCCTGGCCTCAAAGCCTCGGTCGTCGCGAAGACCTTGCGCATCCTCGAAGCGCGCCTCGCCCCGACCGGGGCGCGCATCGTGGCGCAAGAAATCGTTCCGCACGAGGTTGGGCCGCTCGCAAAAGCGCTTGGAAGACTGATCGACGACAGCGACGCCCTGATTGCGTTCGGCGCCTCCGCCATCACCGATCGCCGCGACGTCATTCCCGCCGCCATCGAGGAGATCGGCGGACGTATCGAACGGTTCGGCATGCCGGTCGATCCCGGCAATCTGCTGCTGCTTGGGGAGCGCCACGGCGTCCCGATCATCGGCGCGCCGGGCTGCGCGCGCTCGCCGAAAGAGAACGGCTTTGATTGGGTCCTGCACCGCGTGCTGGCGGGCGTGCCGATTCGCGACGCGGACATTCGCGCGATGGGTCTCGGCGGCCTGCTGATGGAGATTCCCTCGCGCCCGCAGCCGCGCGCGTCCGGTGACTAGAGCGGGCGCCCGGGTGACGAGGGTCGGCGCTGTCGTGCTTGCCGCTGGCCAGTCGTCGCGCTTTCGCGCGCAGGGCGGCTCGGACGTGACGAAGCTCGTGGCGAAACTGGACGGCAAGCCGATCGTGCGGCGGGTCGTGGAAGCGGCGCTGGCGACCAGGGCGCGTCCGGTCGTGGTCGTCACGGGCTATGCGCGGGATTCGGTGCGAGGCGGCGCTCGCGGACGTCGACGTCGAGTTCGCTTTCAATCCGAAATTCGCGAGCGGCCTCGCCTCCTCGCTGAGCGCCGGTCTGTCCGCCATGCCCGCGGATGTCACGGGCGCGGTCGTGCTCCTGGGCGATATGCCATGGATCGAACCCAGGCTCATCGACGCGCTGATCGATGCTTTCCTGGCGCGCAAGGACGCGCTTGCGGCTGTCCCCCTGCACGAAGGCCGGCGCGGCAATCCCGTTCTTTTGGGCCGGGGGCTATTCGACGCGGCGATGCGCCTCACAGGGCGACGAGGGCGCGCGCAGACTGATCGGCGCGCTCAGCGCCGACGAATTGGTGGAAGTCCAGGCGTCCGACACGAGCGCGATTTTCGACATCGACACGCCGGACGATTTGGCGGCCGCCCACCGCTTGCGAAGCGGCGAACCCTAATGCGCCGGCTCATTCGGGCGAAGCGCAACTCCCCACTGGTTGATCGTCGCGGCGCGAGCCGCGGCTCTCGCGACCCCAACCCGCCCAAAAGAAAGGCCGCCCTAAGGCGGCCTTGGCAAGGTCTGTACAAAGCTTTTTCTTACGCGACGGCGGACACGCGGCTCCCGCGGGAGCGATAGAACGCAGCGAACCCGAGCCCGCCGAAGCCGGCCAACATCATCGCCCAGGTTGAGGCTTCCGGGACGGCCCCCGAGGCCACGGCGCCTGTCTCGCCCAGATAGATGATGGGCTGACTCGCCGCAGGAGAATTGCCGGCAATGAACCCGGTAAAGCTGCCGTCGTTATTGCTCCAGAGGTTGAAACCGACATCGAGATCCGGATTGGTGTTGACGGAGAACACGAGCCCCGAACCGTCGATCGGCGCTGTGGTGTCCCCGATCAGGTCTGTGCCGCCGCCGAAGCGATAGGACAGGGATCCCCCACCGAGGTCGTGAACGTGCGTGGTCGACAAGGTGACCAGGGTCATCGAGGCGGGCCCCGCCCAATAGGGGCTCCACAGTTCGCCGGCGCCGCTCACGGCCTGGCCGCCGACGACGTCGACGGAGAACGTCGCGGTGATGTCGGCGCTGTTGAACTTGAATTCCTCGATGGCGGCGCTGGCCATGGTCGGCGCCAACACGGCTACCGCTAGAGCAGCGACCGCCAGCAATGTCTTGTTCATTTGTGCCCCCGATGAGAGATTTGTTTGAGCGGGGATTGATAAACGGTCGGCCCGTGGCGCACTTGCCGGCAAAGGCCAAAGTTCTGCTTTTTTGCGCCAACCGGGCGTCTGGCTTTTGGCCACACAGAATCCGGACGGCTCCGTAGTCGTCTCGGCGATGCCGAACGACGAGCAAGGATTATTGACCTTCCTCCTCGTTCCACCTTCCGCCAAGCGCGCGACAACGCCACGCAGGTCGACCGGCTCGTAGGTTTCACGCCTGTCGAGCGCGATCTCACGGCCTCGCGGCGGCACGCGCCAGTGCGGTCTTTTCCGCGCCAAGCTAAGCGGAGCGGAGCAATTCTCGTCGGCGCTCTTCTGCGCAACGCCCTTCTTTCAGACGCGAACCTCAGCGGCGATGGAAAAACTTCCGCGGCGCCGCTGGCCCGGTCGACCGATAGACGAGGTTGTAAGTCTCGCCGCGTCGACGAGATCGGAGGCGATGAGGTCTTGCGGCGCGACGCTGCGCGCATCGCAGACGGCGAGTGGCGCATCGAGCACGGGCGACTTGATCGGCCGCGACAGATTAACGATCGCGACACGGCGGCGAAGCAAGGCGTCAGCTTCGTCGGGATACTCAAGTCGAAGACGCGTCACGCCCGAGGTCGCCGTCTGATCGACATGAACGCGATTGGCGGGCTGGCGGGAACGTCGGGCTTCGTTGAGCGATCATTTTCTCCAGGCACGCGGCGCCGAGCGTGTGGTCGAAGACACGCACTTCCACAGCTCGAGTTACCCGCTTCAAGAATTCAACGGATTCGGGGTAGTAGACGCGTTTGATTTCGTCCTCATCCCAGAAGTTCTTCACCGCGCTTTGATGCGTTAGTAGTTGGAAACCTGCATCGTCGAGCGCGAATTCCGCCGCCGCGGGACGAAGGTTGTGGATGGTGGTCGCATGGTCATGAACCTCTGCGCTGGACCATGGAACGCCCGGTGGAGGTGGGTATGCGTAAGTAACAGGCTTCTCGCCGGCGGAAACTAAGTAGTTCAGCGAGGCCTGAACATGAGGCAGAACGTCGGGTGTGAGGTCAACCATTGCGGTTGCTCCGATTGATGCATGTTGGGCGCTACGTCGAGCCACTGGGGGCTTGATCACCCGACGTCCCCGCCACACGCATGGGCGCTTCAAGGAAACGGAAGTCGAGGTCGAATTCACGGCGTGCGCGCACCTTCGAGGCTCTCCGCCACGACGGCCGCCGCGGTCACCACTTCAGATCCGCTTTCTGGTACGAGAGCACGCGGTCGCGGACCTTGAACAGGATGCTGACGAATGTCGTGCACATGAGCGACATGACAATCAGCGCGGCGTACATGTTGGCGTAGGCGGCCCAGCCCTGCGCCCACTGCAAGTAGAAGCCGAGCCCCGCCTTCACGCCCATCATCTCAGCCGTCACCAGCACTGCGAACGATGCGCCGAGGCCCATGAAAAGGCCGACAAACACCTGCGGCAGGGCGGCGGGGATGGCGACCTTGAATATCAGGTACAAGCGGCTTGCGCCGAACATTCTGGCGATGTCGTAATAGGCGGGATTGACGCCCGCCACGCCCGACCAGGTCAGCACGGCGACCGGAAAGCCCGTGGTCAGGGCGATGAGGAAGATCGACGCGCTCCAGCTCGACGGGAAAGCGAAGAACGCGATCGGCAGCCAGGCAATCGCCGGCAGGGGACCGATCAGCCTCAGCACCGGGTGAACCCAATAGCCGAACAGACGCGAGCGGCCGAGCAGGACGCCGATCGTGAAGCCGCCGGCCGCGCCGAGCGCGAAACCAAGGAACTCGAGTTTGACTGAGGCGACGATGCTCTCGATGAGCTTTCGGCCAGTCGTCGGCGAAGACCTCAAGAATGGCGTGCGGCGGGGGGAAGAAAGGCTGAGGCAGCCAGCCGAATTTGGCGCTTCCCGCTTCCCAAACCGAAAACACGAGGCCGAGGGCGAGAAGCCAGGGGGTGGCGCGTTTGAGGCGGCTGAAGGCACTCGACCCCGCGGCCCGAAGGACGCCCGACACGATGAGAACGGCCGCAAGGGCGCCGGAAGCGTAGGCCAGTTCCGGACCGCGGTCCCAATCGCCCAAGTCCGGCCATCGCAGGATGACGAAAGCAAGCAGGAGCCACGCGGCAGCCGCGGCGAAAGCCAGAATCGCGTCGAACCCCGCACGGCCCAGAAGCCCGAGAGAGCGCGGGGCGTCGCGCGATCGCCGAAGCGCTGGCCTCGCGCTCAGAAAGAACAGACATCGACCGCGCTCGCGACTCCTCAGCTCAACACGTCGGCGTAAACTCGATCGGCGTATTTAGCCGTGTCCAAACTCGGCTTGAAGACGGAAACCTGCTTCAACTCCTCGGCGTAGAGCGCGAGTTCCTTCTTCAGGTCGTCGCCCATCGGATGGTGATGGTGGGTGTGATATTTCGCGAGCGCCAAGAGGTCCTCCGGGGCGACCTTGCCGGCGACGAACGGCGCGTAGGTCGCCGCCGCTTCGGCGGGGTTTTGAGCGGCGTATTCGGCCGAGTTCGAGCAGCGCGAGCGCGATCGAGGCCGCGGTGCGCTTGTCGTCCCGGACGAGGCTGCCGCGCACGCCGACAATGCAGCAGACACGGTGCGCGTATTCGCCGCTGAGGTTCGACGATATCTCTTTCAGCTTGCCGTCCTTCAGCCAAAGAAAAGTGTTCGGGTCGCCATCGGCGATTGCGTGCGCCTCGCCCTTGTCGATCGCGACGCGAAGCAGCGCCGCCGGGAACTGCTTGAACTCGACATCGGCAGTCGGGTCGAGGCCCGCCTTGCGTATCACGATGGCGAAAAAATTCTTCGCCGGCGAATTCATGTCGCTGACCCCAATGGTCTTGCCCTTGAGATCGGCGACCTGATTGATTCCGGAATCGGCGGGCGCCAACAGGCGCATGCAACCGCCATGCAGGCTTGCGATAATCTTAACGTCAAAGCCCTGCTCCATCGGCTTCAGCCAGCGCAGCGCCATGCCGACGGCGGCGTCCGCCTTGCCGGTCGCGAGGGTCTCGAGCAACTGATCGGTGGAGCCGGCGTAATTGACGAGGTCGACGTCGAGCCCGTGCTTGGCGAAGAAGCCCTTGTCCTTGGCGACTGTGACGGCGAGCAGGCAGGGCGCGCCAGCGTTCCAGGCGAAGGAGATCTTCTTCAACTCGCCCGATGGAACGGCGTCGCCCGTCGCGGCGGCCCGACAGATCGGAAACGCGTGCGGATCGAACGGAGGCGCCACTCGGGGCAGCGCAAGGCTTCTGCCGGCCGCGACGCCGAAGGGCGCCGCCAGTCCCAGCGTCGCCGCGCGAGCGAGAAAGCGCCGGCGAGAGGGGGTTGGGTAGGAAGCTCCGGTTTCATTGAAAGGCTCCGCGGCGAGGGTCAGAGGGTTGCGGGAGCGTCCGCCAAGGCAAGACGGCCGCCGCTCAGGAAAATCGAGTCGTTCTGGGGGGAGTGCACGCGCGCGCACAGCACGTCGCGGTAGTGACGCTCGAGCGGGTTTGCTTGCGCAAGACCCGGATTGCCGCTGAACTCCATCGCCTTCGAGACCGCGTCGAGCGCGTTCTTCGTGACGTTATGCTTGACGTAAAGGCTCTCCTGCGGATGCGGCGTCTCGCCCCGATCGATCCGCTCGGCGATCGAGGCGAGCAGAATGCGGCTGGCGTAGAGCGCCGAATCGATCTCGCCGACCGCTTGCTGCATGCGCGGCAGGGTCGCGAGCGGCGCACCGAGATTGGTCGGCGCCCGTTCGCGCAGGAATTTGACGAACCAGTCGCGCGCAGCGCGCGCCGCTCCGTCATAGACCGTGCTGAACAGGACGGCGACCCAGGCCATCTGCGACGCGTCGGGGCCTGTCAGCTCATCCAGCGTCTTCAGATCGGCGGCGTGATCGAAGGGAATCTCGACGTTGTCGAGCACGACGTCGTGGCTCCCGCTCGCGCGCATGCCGAGTTGCCGCCATGTCTCCTCGATGGCGAAGCCCGGCGCGCCGGCCGGAACGATGAACGGGCCGACACGCGGCTCGGCTTCGTCCGTCCGCGCCCAGATCGCATTCCAGGCGAGAACCGGCGAGCCGGTCGCGTAGATCTTGCGTCCGCTCAGCGCCCAGCCAGTCGGGGTCCGACGCGCGATGGTCGCGGGCAGACCGCCGCGGATGGGCGTCCCGAGTTCCGGCTCGACCCGCAGCGAGTTGACGAACGCGCCGTCCTCGGCGGCCGAGCGGAAGATTTTGTCCTTGAGCGCCGGACGAGAAGTCAGGATTGGCGCGCAAAGCGCCGTGAAAGAGATATTGCTGCGCCAGCACGAGGCCGGTCGAGGCCTCGCCTCGCGCAATCGCGTTGACGACGCGGTTCGCCCGCACGAGCCCCGCGCCCCGGCCGCCGTACTCACGCGGAACGACGAGCGCGGCGAGCCGCGTCTCGCGCAGCCGCTCGATATTGGCGAAGGGGAAAGCCGCCGTCCGATCATACTCGCTCGCCGTCTCGGCGAATTCGCGCGCGAGCGCGGTCGCAGTCACCTCGATGTCGTCGAGCGCGGTGTCGAAGATCATGGGGCGAGCGCCGCGGCGATGGCGGGCGTGAAGACCGCGCTAACAATTGTCGAGGCGTCAATCGACCTGCCGATCAGCCCTGAACGATAGTAGAGGTCGATGGTCCTCTGCTCGTCGGCGATGACGCTGGCGTCGATTGGCGTTGGCTGAATCTTTGCGCGCGCGTGGACCTTTTCCCCGACCTCGATCGGGAGGCCGACGATTGCGCTCCACGTCTTCGCGTAGTCATCGATATGGCCGAGTCCCCAACGGCGCGCGTTCGCCAGGCGAGCAACGAAATCCTGCAGCGCGGCGCGTTTTTCCGGATTGGCGAGCGCGTCGTCGTGAGCGAAGAAAAAGCCGAGGCCCGGCGTAAGCCCAACGCCGTTGGCGACCGTCCGGGCATGCTGAGCGATCTCGACTTGCGCCACATAGGGGTCCCAGGTGGACCAGGCGTCGATCGAGCCCGTCGCCAGAGCCACGGATGCGTCCGCAGGCGGCAAAAATACAAGCTGGATGTCGGATGGCCTCAAGCCATTGGCTTCGAGGAGAGCAGCGATAAGTTGGTGTCCGATCGATCCGCGTCCGGTGGCGATCTTTCTGCCAACGAGGTCCTTGAACGAATGGGCCGGCGAGTCGCCGCGCACGACAATGGCCAGTCCTTGCTGGCCTGAGCGGGTGGCCTCGATCGCCTTGACCGGCGCCCCGGCCGCCGCCGCGAAGGTGAAGGGCGCGTCGCCGACGGTTCCCGCGTCGATGGCGCCGGCCTTCGCGGCCTCGAGCAAGGGCGCTGCAGCAGGAAACTCGACCCACTGGATTTTATAGGGAACGCCCACGAGCGCGTTTGCCGCTTCCAGGACGGCGCGCGCGTTTCCCTTCTGATCGCCGACCCGCAAGATGGTCTCTGCCCTCGCTGCGGCGGTGAGGGCCGTCGCGACGGTCAGCGCAGCGAGGAGGCTCGCCGCGACCCTCATGAAACGCGACGCGGAGGTCATTCCGCCGCCGCCTGCGCATGCTCGCGCTCGGCGACCAGCGCTCTGACGCGCGGGATGAGGTCGCGACCGTAAGTCAGCACGTCGGGGAGAGGATCGAAGCCGCGGATCAGGAAGGTGCGAACGCCGAGGTCGTAGTAATCGAGGAGCGCGTCAGCCACCTGGTCTGGCGTGCCGACGAGCGAGGTCGAATTGCCCTTGGCGCCGGTGAGTGCGGCCATGGCGGTCCACAGGCGCTTGTCGAGCCGCGCTCCCTTTGCGGCGGCAGCCAGTAGGCGGCGCGCCCCTTCGTTGGCGGGCTCGTCCGCGCCGCGCCGGAAACCGGTGCGCTCAATTAGCGCCTTCGCCCGTTCGAGATAGGCGTCCGCCTTGGCCCACGCGGCTTCCTCGGTGTCGGCGAGAATAGGCCGGAAGGAGAGGCTGAATTCAGGGTTGCGTCCGTGCTTGGCGGCGGCCGCGCGCACGCGCCCCGTCACATCCCGCACCTGCTCGTAGGTCTCACCCCAGAGCGCATAGATGTCGGCATGGCGTCCGGCCACCTCGATCGCCGCGTCGGAAGCGCCCCCGACGTAGATGTCGATCGCGGTCGTTATACGGCTTCACCAGCGAGAAGCCGTTCTCGACCTGATAATATTTGCCTCGATATGTGAACGGCTCGCGGCTCGTCCATTCGAGGCGAACGACGTCGAGGTATTCGTTCGTGCGCGCATAGCGTTCATCCTTGTCGGCGACGAGATTGCCGTCGCGCGCAAGCTCCTTCTCCTCCGCGCCCGTAATCACATTGAAAGAGACGCGGCCTTTCGAAAGCTGATCGAGGGTGGCGAACTGACGCGCGAGCACCGTCGGCGCCACGAAGCCAGTTCGGTAGGCGATGAAGATTCCGAGCCGCTCGGTCACGCTCGCGGCATGCTGGCCGATCACCAGCGGATCCGGGGCGTCGGCGTGGAAGGCGAGGAGCGCGCGGTCGAAGCCTGCGTATTCATGCGCCTTCGCGACGGTCCCGATGTAGTCCGGGTCGACGACCGGGCCGCTGCGCGGGATTATTTCTGAGGAATTGTGGTTGCCGATGAACCCGATGAACTCGACAGGCATCTTACGCCTTTCTCTGACCGGAAGGAGCGTCAGGCCCTAAGCGCCCAGCGTGGTTGCCACTGGCTTCATTCAGCGGCGGCGGCTGGAACAGTCGAGCGAAGATCGAGGCGGCCTTCGATTGTCTGCGGTTGCTTGAGGAGGTTGAGGATCGGACAGAACTTCTCGACATTGTCGCGAAGGGTCTGGATTTCCGCCGCAGAGGCCGGGCTGGCGATCCTCACGACGTACGAGATATTCTGCGGATAGACCGGCGTGTTCTCATAGCCTGGACTACCAGCGCGCGGATCGATGATCCCCTCGACCTCGACCTCGATGGACTCGATCGGAACCTCGAGCGCCGCAGCCTGGATGAGATAGGAGTGGTTCAGGCAGGAGGCGAGCCCGCCGAACACCAATTCCGGAGAGCTGGGACCAAGGTCATATCCGGCAAAATCCGGCGGCGAATCCGTGATGACCTGAAAGTCGCGGATGCGGATACGGCGCACGCCGCTTCTGCCCTCCGCGGTCGCCTTCGCCTTCAGCGGCACAGGTCCTAGCGAGCCGTCGGCAATACGCCGGCGCCTGTCGAGAAAGGCTTCCCGCTTTTGTGCGAGGTAGTCGTTGAGCGTACTCAAGGCGTGACCTCAGGCTAGAGTTAGTTTATCAATTTAGTAGACTTTATCTCGCCGTGCCGCAAGCGCCACGATCACAAGTCGTCGAGGCAGAGTGAGGAGGAATGCCAGCGACATTCTGCCGACCTTGCTGTTCCCGGCCAGCTTCAGCCGTGGTCGCTCACGAACAGTCGCGATCAGGTTTGTCCTATCCGCCACTGGAATGGCGGCGGCGTTCCATTCACGACGAAATCGCCGACAATGCGATCCTTGTAGATTCTGGGATTGTGCGAAGTGACGGTGCGCGCGTTCCGCCAATAGCGGTCGAGGCTTTTCGAGACGCTGGTGGCGGAGGCGCCGAGCGCGTCAAAGAGCGCCGAGGTTGCTTCAAGCACCAGCGAGGAGATGGTCGTCTGCGCCTGCGCGATCTCAATCTCCGCGGCTATGTTGGCGGCCTCTCTGAGGTCAGCCTGGGCTCTGTGCTCAAAACTTCGCTCAAGAGCCTCAGCCGCCTTCAGCATGACGGCGCCGGCCGCGTAGGTCAGACTATGAACTCTGCCCACGACCTGCAGCACCTGCGGGTCGGCGCTCGAACGAGAAGCGGCCGCGTGCGAGTAGTTTCG
Organism: uncultured Alphaproteobacteria bacterium; assembly: GCA_963762335.1. Classification (GTDB taxonomy): domain Bacteria; phylum Pseudomonadota; class Alphaproteobacteria; order Rhizobiales; family Beijerinckiaceae; genus Roseiarcus. The sequence goes on from CAVXKU010000009.1 coordinate 93,356, forward strand.
ACGGCGTTCGGCGACGGCCCGCGCCGCGTCGCCGGACGCAGCGCGCGCGATTCCGACGAGGGTCGCGTGATGAACCTGTTGAACAAAGGCGGCCGAGTAGCCGAAGCGGTCCTCGCCGCTCGCGACATGCTCCGGCTCAACGGGAACGTCGGTGAAGGTCGCCGCGCCGCTCGCCGTGAGCTTCTGGCCGAAGCCGTCCCAGTCGTCGACGATCTCGACTCCCGGCGCTTTGGCCGCGACCACCGCGGAAACCGTCTCGTCAGCGTCGTTCACCGCTCCGACGTCGATCCAATCGGCGAAAAGGGAGCCCGTCGTGTAGTACTTTGCGCCGGTTAGCGTCAGGCGTCCATTCTTCGCGCTGACCCGGGTTGAGAAGCTGGCCATCTTCGCGTCGCCGATCTCGGTCCACGCGCCGCCGACAATGTCTCCGTTGGCGATGCGCTTGAACCATCGTTCGCGGCGCGCCTGATCCTGAGAATTGAGGACGTCCTCCACATAAGCGAAGTGAACGCGAAGCGCCTGGGTCAGATTGGAATCGGCCTCGGCAAGCTCGGCCAGCAAAGCGAACAACTCCGGCAGTGTCGCGCCGCGTCCGCCATATTCCTTGGGCGCGCGGACCGCGCCGAACCCCGCATCCTTCAGCCATTGAATTTCCTCGAAGGGAAGGACGCGGTCACGCTCCCTCTGTATCGCGCCTTCCTGGATGCGGCGAAAAATAGGCCGGAAAGGCGCCGCGAGGTCGTCGTATCGTCGCGACGGAGCCGCCCCCCAAACTCCATTCTGAACCGTCGTCCCGCGCTCCGGTTTGGGAGCGTCCTGGATGCGCCTCCGCATCGGCATGAGCTGTTCGCAGAACGTTCATGCCGTGACTTCCTGAACGACGTTGACTTGCCTCTCGGCCGCAGCGCCGCGTTCAGCCTGCTTGCGCTTGAACGCCTCGATGTCGCGGTACTGGGCTGCGGGATGGTTCGCCGGCAGATAGGGGCCAGCCGAGAACAGCTTCTCGCGCAGCGTGCTTCCGGGGCCGTAGGCGGTCGGATAGGCGCCGCGTCGCTGCAATTCGGGCACCAGAAGATTGACGACGTCCTCGAACGTCTCGTGCGTCACCGCGTAGGCGAGATTGAATCCATCGACGTCGGTCTCCTCAACCCATTCCTGCAGAATGTCGGCGACTGTGGCGGCGGAGCCGACGAAGACGGGCCCGACCCCGCCAATTCCGCCCCATTGCGCGAGGTCCTTGATGGTCCAGGTCCGGTCGCCGCCAGCGAGATTCTCGACGAACGAATGGATGGCGTTCGTCTCCTCCTTCTTGATGACGTCGGCCGGATTGAAACGACCGAAGTCGATGCCGCTCCAACCCGACATGAAAACGAGCGAGCCATCGTAGGAGGCGTAGCGCTGATAGTCCTCGAATTTGGCCTTGGCTTTGGCGTCGGTCTCGTCGACGATGACGGTGACCAGATTATAGATGAAAACCTTTTTGGGATCGCGGCCGGCTGCGGCCGCTTTCGCTCTCACATCGCCGACATAGGCCTTCAAGAGTCGCTTCGACTGGGCGCCGACGAAAACGCATTCGGCGTTTCGCGCCGCGAACGATTTGCCGGGTCCCGACGCGCCGGCCTGATAGAGAACGGGTGTGCGCTGCGGCGACGGCTCGCACAAATGATAGCCGGGCACGTCGAAATATTTTCCCTTGTGCCCGATCTCGTGGACCTTCTCGGGATGAGCAAAAATACCGCGCGCGCGATCCCGCACAATCGCGCCTTCCTCCCAGCTGCCCTCGAACAGCTTGTAGAGGACTTCGACATATTCCTCGGCGACCTCGTAGCGATTGTCGTGTCGGCGGAGGCCTCCCTGCCCGATGTTCTTGGCGCCGCTCTCGAGATAGGACGTGACGATGTTCCAGCCGACGCGGCCCTTCGTCAGATGGTCGGCGGTCGAGAGGCGCCGGGCGAACGTATAGGGATGCTCGAAAGAGGTTGACGCCGTGATGCCGATGCCGAGGTGTTTCGTCGCCATCGAGATCGGCACGGCGAGTTGCAGCGGGTCGTTGACGGGAATCTGCGCCGCCTGCTGAATGGCGTGGTAGTTGCTCCCTTTGTAGACGTCGTAATAGCCGATGACGTCGGCGATAAAAATGCCGTCGAAAATTCCTCGTTCGAGCGTCGTCGCGAGCTCCGTCCAGTACTCGACGTCCTTGTATTGCCAGGAACGGTCGCGGGGATGGGTCCACAAGCCTGGCGATTGATGGGCGACGCAGTTCATGTCGAACGCGTTGAAGCGGATCTGTCTGGTCATGGCGTCTCTCCGGATTTTCGCGGAATTCAAGCGGCGGCGCCGGCGCCCGAAACGCGCTCGCGTTCAAGAATTTGGGCTTGGCGGAACTCGTCGCGCAGCAAGCTCCAGACCTCATGCCGTAGCCGAGAGAACTCCGGCGTCGCGCGGAGGTCTTCCTCGCGCGAGCGAGATTCAAGCGGAATGTCGATCACCTGCTTGATGCGTCCCGGTCGCGACGTCATGACGGCTACGCGTTGTCCGAGATAGACCGCCTCGTCGATGCCATGCGTGATGAAGACGATCGTCTTGCCCGATTCTTCCCAGATGCGAAGAAGCTCGCCCTGCAGAATCTCGCGGGTCTGCGCGTCGAGCGCCGCGAAGGGTTCGTCCATCAGGAGGACGTCGGGATCATAGGCGAGGCTGCGCGCGATGGCGACGCGCTGCTTCATGCCGCCTGACAGCTCATGAGGATAGCGGTCGTGGAATTCCGCAAGCCCGACCATAGCGAGGAAGTGTTTCGCGCGCTCTGCGCGTTCGCGCGAAGGAACGCCCTTCGCCTCCAGACCGAATTCGACGTTCTTCTGCGCCGTCCGCCAGGGAAACAGCGCATATTGCTGAAAGACCAGGCCGCGATCGAGCGCCGGGCCCGTCACTGGGGACCCTCCAATCAGGATGCGACCCGATGTTGGGCGGGTCAGCCCGCCCAACAGATCGAGCAGGGTTGATTTCCCGCAACCGCTCGGGCCGACGATGACAAAGAACTCGCCGGCCTTGATCTCAAGATTGATGTTCTCCAGCGCGACAAAGCCGTCTTCTGCGCGCTTGCGCGATGTCTTGACCGGGAAACTCTTACCGACGTTCTGGATCTGAATCGCGCTGCTCATGCGGGATGCGCTCCCTGGCGGAATGGGGCTTGCTTTGAGCGCCGGGCCGAAATTTGCGGATCCGGCGCTCATCGTTGGCATCAGAATGAACGACCCAGGGTGGCTCACTGGGCCGAAGCCGTGTCCTTGCCGTGCGGGTTGAACTCGTTGGTGTAGAAATCGGTCGGCTTGTATTTGCCCGCCGGCACGATGCCCGCGTGCTCGACCAGCTGCAGCCAGAAGGCGAGATCCTGCTCGTTGTTGAGTCCGTGCGGCGCCCAGTGCAGCACGGAGTAATCCTTGCTGCCGTTCTTCGTGTAGAGATCGGGCAGGTACTGCGGATCGAGCCGCCCCTTGTCGACGCCGAGCTGGATCACTTCGGCGGGATGCGCGTTCGCCCAGTCGGCTGCCTCGGAGATCGAGGCGACATACGCGCGCACGAGATCGGGATGCTCCGCGATGAACTTTTCGGAGGCCATGGTGCCGCCGCGCGTCACGAAGCGTCCCGCGACATCGGCGACTGAGAAGAGCTGGCGATAGCCCTTGCGTGTGAGGTTGATGTTGGTCGGCGCGTAGGCGATGATCGCGTCAACCCCGCCCTGGTCGAGAACCTGCTGCAATTGCGCCTGCGGAACGGGCGCGATCGTGACGTCGTCCTTCGTCACGCCGTGTTTCGACAGCCAGTCGAGCGCGAACCAGACCCCGGAGAAGCTTGGCCATTGCGTGCCGATCTTCTTGCCCTTGAGATCCTCGGCGCGTCTTGATCGGGCCGTCGCCTCTCACGATCAGCCCCTCGCCCGCCGCCTCGGGAATGAACGGCAGCGTCGAAGAGACGACCTCTTTGGCCTTGAGGCCCTTGTCGAGCGCGTTGATGAAATAGGCGTAGTCGGCGAAGGGGGCGAAATCGAGCGCGCCGCTGTCAAGCGCCACGGTGTATTGGTCCCACGGAACCACCGCGAGCTGGGCGTCGAGCCCGTGCTTCTTGAAGTAGCCTTGCGCGTTCGCGACCTCGATGAGCTCATAGCCCGATGTCCAGCCGAAATCGAGCGGCGGATAGAAGATCCTGACGGTTTTGAGTTCTTCCGCCGCGCCTGGCGCGATGGCTTCTGCGCCAGCAGCAAGGACGAGCGCCGCGAACGCCGCAGCGCGCGCGAAACCGCGTCGAGACAGTTTCAGCGATGGCAAACTCATGACGTTCTCCTTAGGACAAGTCGGGGACAAGATTGTTCGACGTCGCCCCGCTTCGACGCCGAACGACTCAAGGCTGGAGATCAGGGCGCCATGCGCCGAGGCGCCGTTCGAGTGCGACGAGCGCCCAGTTGCTCGCGATTCCCAGAAGCGCGAGGACGATCACCCCGACGTACAGGAGATGAACGCTCAGCAGATATTGCGCGTTGACGATCAGGTAGCCGAGGCCGCTGCTCGCGCCGACCATTTCCGAAACGACCAGCATGAGAAACGAATAGGTCGCGGCAAGACGCATGCCCGTGATGATCGAGGGCGCCGCCGACGGCAGGACGACCTTGGTGAAAATGCGCCAGTCCGGCAGTCCGACGGAGCGCGCATATTTCACCAGCGCCGGATCCGCCTGCCTCACGCCATTCACCGTGCCGAGCAGGATCGGCCAGACCACCACCCAGTAGATGATGGCGACATTCGTGGCGTAACCGATCCCGAAGAACAGGATGAAGGCCGGAAACAGGGAAACGGGATTGGTCTGGCGCAGCAGCTGAAGAAGCGGATTGAGATAGGCTTCGAGCGGGCGGTACCAGCCGAGCAGGACGCCCAAGCGGGATCGGCGGTGAGCACGCCAAGGCCGAAGCCGCCAGCCGCCCGACCGAGGCTCACCAGGACCTGCGGCAGCAACTTCCCAGCCGCCGCGTATTGGACGCCTTTGACGACGACCTCGGAGAATGGAGGCAAAAACGTTCGGTTGATGAGACCGAAGCGAGGAGCCAGCTCCCAGAGAAGAAGGAAGATCACGATCGCGGCTGAACGCCGGACCAGCGGTTCGATCCGAGCCCAGACGCTGCCAACGAGGCGCGAAGCCGCGCCTTCAGCTGAGCATAGGCCTGGGCAGATTCCCTCGACGTCGTCTGAAGAGCCACAGATACACCCAAACTCTTTCGATCACCGCAAACTCGCGATGCCGCCAGCAAACCAGGCGCCGCGCCACGAGCCGCGAGGCTTTCTCATAGATCGATAATGATAATTTTGTCTATAGACCTACTAGACATTTATTCGTGGATCGGCTTTCTTGTCGTCCCGCACCGCAGCATCGCGCTCACCGCTCAACCAAGGTCGAACCAACGGGATGTTCAGAAACACTCGTCGCAGCGCCTCCTGGACGACCTTCACCGCAGCCTCCGGCTTGCGGAGTGGCGGGATGACCGCGCCCCTGCTCGACGTTCGCGACGTCTCGCTCTCGTTCCGCGGCGTCAAGGCTCTTTCCGAACTGAGCTTCTCGGTCGCTCACCGCGAGATCTGCGCGCTCATCGGACCGAATGGCGCGGGGAAGAGCTCGCTCTTGAACATCATCAACGGCGTCTACCGGGCGAGTTCGGGCGAGATCATGTTCGACGGCGAGCCGTTTCAGCGACCGACGCCCATGGCGGCCGCGCAACGCGGCATCGGACGCACCTTCCAGAACAACGCGCTCTTTCATCGCATGAGCGTGATCGACAATGTGCTGACGGGTCTGACAAGACTTGGCCGCAGCACCTTTCTGGAGATCGCCTTCCGCGTCGGGCGCCACGGCGCCGAGCGCCGCTCGTTCCGCGCGAGGGCCGACGAGATCCTCGATTTTCTCGAGATCGCGCCCTATCGCGAAACTGTCGTCGGCAGCCTGCCTTACGGACTCCAGAAGCGGGTCGAATTCGCCCGCGCGCTGGTGGCCTCTCCGAAACTCCTCCTGCTCGACGAGCCCATGGCGGGAATGAATGCGGACGAAAAGGTGGAGCTCGGCCGTTTCATAAGCAACGTCAATCAAGCCCTCAGGACGACGATCGTGCTGATCGAGCATGACATCGGCGTGGTCATGGGCCTCTCGCACCATGTCGTGGTGCTCGACTACGGCAAGAAAGTCGGCGACGGCACGCCCGAGGAGGTCCGGCGCAATCCGGAGGTCATCGCCGCCTATCTCGGCGTGAAGCACTGAGGCCGCGCGATGTTCTTCCTCAACGTTCTGGTCTCCGGACTCCTGGCCGGGCTGATGTACGGCATGGTCGCGATCGGCTTCGTGCTGATCTACAAGGCCTCGGGCGTCTTCAACTTCGCCCAAGGGACGATGGTCTTCTTCGCGGCGCTGACGTTCGTCGTGTTGAACGAGCACGGACTGCCGTTCTGGGCCGCGTTTCCAATAACCGTTCTCGTGATGATCATCGGCGCGGTGCTGATCGAATGGCTCGTGCTGCGTCCGTTGGTGAACCGAAGCCCGAACACGCTGTTCATGGCGACCCTGGGCCTCAGCTTCGTCATCGAGGGGCTCGCGCAGTCTCTTTTCGGTTCGGACGTGCACCAGCTCGACTTGGGCATCGACGATACGCCGCTCGACCTCTTTGGCCTGCAGATCAGCGCGTTCGACATCTTCGCGTCCACGATCTCGATCGTGATGGTGGCCGTCCTGGCGACGCTGTTCAGCAAGACGCGCATGGGCATATCGCTGCGCGCCGTGGCCGATGACACGCTCGCGGCGCAGTCGGTCGGAATCCGTCTGCCGCACATCTGGCGCATCGTCTGGAGCGTGTCCGGGTTCGTCGCGCTCGTCGCCGGCCTTCTTTGGGGCGCGCGTCAGGGCGTGCAATTTTCGCTGTCGCTGGTGGTCCTCAAAGCCATGCCGGTGCTCATCATCGGCGGCTTTTCCTCCATTCCTGGCGCCATCGTCGGAGGCCTTCTGGTCGGAGCCACGGAAAACCTGGCCGACATCTACATCGGCCCGCTTGTCCACGGCAGCGTCTCCAACTGGTTCGCCTACATCCTGGCCGTAGCCTTCTTGCTGATCCGGCCGTCCGGGCTGTTCGGCGAAGAGCAGATCGCGAGGGTCTGATCCGATGACGACCGTCGCTTCGTCCCTCGCAGAGCGATCCCAGCCGATCAATCCGCGCCGTCTCGCGATTCTGGCGGGCCTCGTCGTCGCCGCCGCCGTCCCGCTCGTCGGCAACGATTATTGGCTCAATTCTATCATCATCCCGACGATCGTGATGGGTCTGGCCGGCCTCGGACTCAACCTCCTGACCGGTTACGCCGGACTGGTGTCCCTGGGATCCGCGGCGTTCATGTCGATCGGGGCCTTCTCGGCTTACAATCTGTTGCTGCGCGTTCCGCTTCTTCCCCTGCCGCTCGCGCTTGTCGGCGCGGGGCTCATCGCGGCTTTCTTCGGCGTTCTGTTCGGCCTTCCGAGTCTGCGCATCAAGGGCTTCTATCTCAGCGCATCGACATTGGGCGCGCAGTTCTTCTTCGAGTGGTTGTTCACCAACTTCCATTGGTTTTCGAACGACAGCCTGACGCTGACGATCTCGGCTCCGCGTCTCGAGATTTTCGGCCACGACCTGAACTCGCCTGCGGGCCACTATGCTCCTCGTCGCCGCCACGACCGTTCTCTTGTACTGGCTTGCGCACAACATCATCGACAGCCGCATCGGCCGCGACTGGATGGCGATTCGCGATATGGAGACAGCCGCCGCGGTGGCGGGGATTCCGATCGGCCGCCGCAAGCTGCTCGCCTATGGCGTGAGCTCTTTCTTCTGCGGCATCGCCGGCGCGCTCTGGGCCTTCTGCTATCTCGGCACCACCGACGCGCACGCCTTCGACCTCGACAAGTCGTTCCAGGTTCTCTTCATCGTGATTATCGGCGGTTCGGCGAGCCTCGCCGGCAATTTTCTCGGCGCGGCTTTCATCGTGCTGACGCCGATCGCTCTCGATCTCGCGGTGCTCGGGCTGCGTCTCGACAACGTCATCGACCACGGCACGGTCACCAATCTCCTCCACATCATTTTCGGCGTCATCATCATTCTGCTCCTGATCAAGGAGCCGGACGGCCTGGCGAGCCTAATCGGCAGGCTCGCCAGACTGCTCTCGACCGCCCGACTGAAGAGGAGGGCCTCATGACGACCTGTCCCTCCGGCTGACTTCGGCTTGGCTTCAGGCTGACCGCCTGAACGACATCCGATTTTCCCCGTCTCACCCGGTCGAACGCACATTGCGGCCGGCAGGGGATTCGTTTGTCTCGACTTGAACAAGCCGCTCCCCTGGGGCGGCGCAGGAAGAGCTTTGCCTAATCTGGAAAGGATCTATCGATGACACGCTTCCGTAAGACTCTGGCGCTCTTTGGCGCGCTTCTGCTCGGCTCGACAAGCCTCGCAATCTCGGCGCGAGCCGGCGAACACGACGGCCAGCAGCTCTATCCGCTGCTCTCCTACCGCACCGGCCCCTACGCATCGTCGGGCATTCCGCAATGGGCGGGCATTCGCGACTATATCACCTACGTCAACGACCACGGGGGCGTCGACGGCGTCAAGATATTCGTCCAGGAATGCGAGACGGCCTACACGCTCGAGCGCGGATTCGAATGCTACGAGCGCTACAAGAACGGCTACGACGGCGCGCCGGTCGCGATCCTGATGGGCACGTCGAGCGGCTTCGACGTCGCGGCGTCCGAGAAGATCCGCGCCGACAAGATCCCGCTCGTGACGACCGCGCGGCGGACGCGAAGACGCGGTCGACGGCTCGCGTCTTCCCGTACCAGTTCCCGCTTCTGTTCGACTACTGGACGGAAGCGTCGATCGTCGTCGACTACATCGCCAAGCAGGTCGGCGGCTACGACAAGCTGAAGGGCCAGAAGATCGCCACCGTCTACCACGACTCCGGCTACGGCCGCGACACGATCGAACCGCTCGCCACGCTCGCCAAGAAATACGGCTTCGAGGACATCGAGATCCCTGTGCCGCATCCCGGCGAGCAGCAGCAGGCGCAATGGCAGCAGATCAAGCAGCAGGGCGTCGACTGGGTCTTCTTCCGCGCCTGGGGCGTCATGACGCCGGTCGGCATCAAGACGGCGGCTCGCGTCGGCTTTCCCGCCGACCACATCATCGGCGACATCTGGAGCGGGTCGGAGGAGGACGTGCGGCCCGCGGGCGCCGCGGCCAACGGCTATCTCGCAGTCTCCGGTGTTCCCGTCAGGCACGGACTTCAAGATCAGCCAGATCCTCAAGAAAGACGTGATCGACGCGGGCAAGGGCGATCTCAAGGATCAGTCGAAGTTCGGCTCGGTCTATTACAACGCGGGCCTCGTGACCGCGATCATCTACGTCGAGGCGCTGCGGACCGGCCACAAGAAGTTCGGCAACCGTCCGCTGACCTCGGAGCAGGGCCAGTGGGCGCTCGAGCATCTCGACATCACGCCGGAGCGCATCGAGGAACTCGGCGCGACCGGCCTGCTCAGCCCGCTCAAGGTGACGCCCACCGATCACGAGGGCAATCCAGCGGCCAAAATCGTCCAGTGGGACGGCAAGGACTGGCAAGCGAAGACCGACTGGCTGAATGGAGACCGCGCGCTGTTTCACGACGCGATCTACGCCAAGGCCGCAGCCTACGCGAAGGAGAAGAACCTGCCGCCTCGCGAAGCGCCGACGAACTGAGAGAGATCCGACAATGACGATCCCCGCGCAGGATCTGCTTCGTGTCGCTGACGTCGAGGCGGTTTATGGCGACTCGATCCTGGCCCTGCGCGGGGTGTCGCTTGGCGTCCCCGAAGGATCCATTGTCGCCCTCTTGGGCGCCAATGGATCGGGCAAGACGACGACGCTGAAGGCGGTGTCCAACCTGCTCGGCGCCTCGCGCGGCGCCGTGGTCAAAGGCGAGATCAGCTATCGCGGCGAGCCGACCCTTCGGCGCGACCCCGCTGATCTGGTCCGCCGGGGCATCGTTCAGGTGCTGGAGGGACGACACTGTTTTCCCCATCTGACGGTCGAGGAGAACCTGCTGTCCGGCGGCTTCGCCAGAAGACCCAGTGGGCGCGAACTCAAGGCAGACCTCGAACGCATTTATGAGATCTTCCCCCGCCTTAGAGCGCGGCGCCAGGGCAAGGCTGGCCTGCTGTCGGGCGGCGAGCAACAGATGGCCGCAATCGGCCGGGGACTGATGAGCCGGCCGAAGCTGATGCTGCTCGACGAGCCCTCGATGGGTCTCGCGCCTATGATCGTCGAGGAAATCTTCGAGATCATCCAGCGGTTGAATCAGGACGAAGGCGTCAGCTTCCTGCTCGCTGAGCAGAACGCGCATCTCGTTCTTCGCTACGCTCATCATGGCGTCGTTCTGGAGAATGGCCGAGTGGCGGCGTCGGGTCCGGCCGCGGAACTTGCGGCCCGCGACGACGTCAGCGATTTCTATCTCGGGGGCGCGTCTACTGTCCCCTCTCCGGGGCGCGCCGCCGCAATCCGATGAAGTTCCCGGAAAAGAACCGTTGGCAGAGAGGCGATCCACTCGCCCTCTGTCGCCCGATCGAGAAGCCGGGTGAAGAAACCGAACCGTCTTGGTCGCGTCGGCGCCATGCGGACGTACAGCCTCAGTCGTTCTCGAGCGGGCGAAGCTCAGGCGCGGGCTCGGCCCGACCAGCGTCCTGATCATCCGACGAACGAAAGAACTGGTTCTCCGGTCGCGGCAATCCGAGATTTTCCCGCAGCGTCTTGCCCTCGTATTCGCGGCGGAACAGACCTCGGCGCTGCAATTCAGGGACAACCTTGTCGACGAAGTCGTCGAGGCCTTCTGGCACGGTAGGGGAACATGACGTTGAAGCCGTCGCAACCCTCCTCGAAGAGCCATCGCTCCATTTCATCGGCGATCGTCGCAGGCGTGCCGATGAAGGCGAGGCCGCCGAAGCTGCCGGCGATTTGGGCGAGCTGTCGGACCGTTAAATTGTCGCGCTTGGCGAGCGTGACGAAGCGCTCGCGCCCGCTCTTGCTGGCGTTCGTTTCGGGGATTTCCGGCAAGCGGACCGTCGAGATCGAAGTCCGAAGCGTCGCAACCGAGCGCAATCGACAATGACGCGAGGCCGCTGTCGGGATGAACAAGGCTGTCGAGCAGCGCCTTCGTTCTCTGGGCTTCATCGACCGTGTCGCCCACCACCACGAACGCGCCCGGCAAGACCTTCAAGTGCTCAGGGTTCGGCCGAGCGTCTTCATGCGCGATTTCACATCGGCGTAGAATCGCTTGCCCTCAGCAAGCGAGCCTCCAGCGGCGAAAATCACCTCCGCGGTTTCGGCGGCGAGCTGACGGCCCGCCTCGGAGGCGCCCGCCTGCACGACGACCGGCCAGCCCTGGGGGGGTCGGCGATATTGAGGGGACCGCGAACCTTGAGGAACTGACCCTTGTGGTCGAGCGTATGCATGCGATCCGGATTGAAATAGAGCCCCGACTCGACGTCGCGGACGAACGCGTCCTCGCGAAACTGTCCCAGAGACCGGTCACGACGTCGTAGAATTCGCGCGCGCGGCGATAACGCTCGTCGTGGTCCAGGTGATCCTCCCGGCCAAAGTTGAGAGCAGCGTCCGGATTGGAGGTGGTCACGATGTTCCAAACTGGCGTGACTGCTGCTGATGCGATCGAGCGACGCGAAGCGGCGCGCGATGTGCTAGGGCTGTCAAAGGTAGTGGACGCCGTGGGAATGAGATCGATGCGTTCGGTTGCGCCCGCGAGAGCCGAGAGCAAAGTAAAGGGCTCGAATGATGTGATCGTTGCGCTTCGTCTAAACGCCTTGATCGGCATGTTGAGCACCGCGAGACGGTCGGCCATGAGACGCGTCGAATTTCCGCGTCCAGCGTCTGAGCGAGCCTCTTCAGGCGCTGGAAGTTGAAGTTCGCGTCCGGGTAGGCGCCGGGATAGCGCCACCACCCGGTACGAATTCGACAGGACGACGGACGCGCCGAGGCGCAGCTGCCGGTCAGCCGATCGAACTAATCCCTTGATTGGCGTGGACCAGACTCTAGGCCGCGTGATACCCACTGCTGCTCCTGGATTTCTTGTTGACAGATTATTTAGTCTATCAATAATGTAGACTAACTGCAACGACGCACGCCCTCCGAGCGCAGCGTCAGGACATATCCCGATGAACGCACCGAGCGCCGGGTTCGCTATCGCCCCGCTTACGCCCGCGATCGCGGGCTGGTTACGGTCTTGATCTCGTGCGTCTGCTTTCGGACATCGTCATCGCGAAACTCAGGGCCGCAGTGGCCGAGCGGCACGTGCTCTTTTTCGAAGGGCAAACGCTGGACCCAGCGACTTCAGCGCGATTTCGCTGGTCGCCTCGGCAAGCTTCACGTCCATCCTGTCTATCCCCATGTCGATGGCGTTCCCGAAATCACGTCTATCGAAACGCGCCCTGACGATCTCCCGGATACGAAACAATTTCGGGCACACCGACGTCACCTTTATTGAGACGCCGCCTTTCGCGGCGATTTCTTGAACGCCGCGCAGCCTGCCGTCGAGCGGCGGCGACACCCTGTGGGGATCGAATGTCGCGGCTTACCAGGCCCTGTCGGC
>CAVXKU010000010.1:0-94348 GCA_963762335.1 uncultured Alphaproteobacteria bacterium
CCTCGACATGGCCGAACACGGCATGGCCGATGGTCGGCTCGCCAAATTGGCGGGCCATCGCGACGTGCTGCGCGTGATCGAGATGCTGGCCGCGAAAGAAGATGACCTTCCACTTCAGGAAGGCGTCCCGCACCTCCTTCAATTGGTCGGGCGGCAAGGGCTCGGAGAGATCCACGCCGCGGATCTCCGCGCCGATGTGAAGGGTGAGGGGTATTACTTCGATCGCCTGCGCGTTGGCACCGATTTTCTGCTGGGGGGACGACACCATTTGCTTGCTCCTCCGCCGCTTTGCGATTGACCGTGTACCGCCGCACATTGGCTGTCAATGCCGTCCAGCCGGCGGTCACCGGTCATGTTCCGGCCGCTGGGGTGGGTTTGCACGACGGCGATAAATCAGCCGGACAGCGCCTGGGCGAGAAACGGCAAGCTCTCGTCCATCCGGTAATCGACACCGGTATGGTTGTCGGGGAACTCCTCGTAGCGATGCGCAATGCCAAGCTCGTTCAGCCGCCGCACGAACCTGCGGGCGCCGTAGAGCAGATTGAACTGATCCTTCTCGCCGCAGTCGATGTAGAGCGCCTTCAGCCGGCGGAGATTGTCCGCCTGGGTTTCGACCGCAACGACAGGGTCTTGCCGCAACCAATTCGCCCAGCGTTCCTCGATGACCTCGCAGGTGTCGAACGTGACCGGCAGCCGGATCCCGAGAAACTGCGTCGGGATCGGGATCGTAGCTGGCCGCCATCGCCAGCGCGTTGACCACCTTGAAGGAACCCTCCGGATGCTTTTGGGCCGCTTCGAGCTGCTGCCACCAGCGCTCGATCGAGTTCTCGGCGCCGGCGAGGGCGCGCAGGACCGCCGGCATGTCGGGCAGATAGCACAACTCGAAGCCCATATCGCCGGAATGACAGGCCGCGGCCGACCAGATGTCGGAGTGGCGCAGCGCGTGCGTGATCGCGCCATACCCGCCGGAGCTCTTGCCGAACACGCCGCGGCGCCCGTTACCGCCACATCCGAAGCGCTGCTCGATCGCCGGCAGCATTTCCTGCAGCAGGAAGTCCTCCCAGGCACCCATCGACGCCGAGTTGATGTATTGGTTGCCGCCGAGCCGGGTGAAGCAATCGGGAAAGGCGACGACGACCGGCGGCATGCGCTGTTCGCCGATCAGCCGGTCGAGCCGTTCCGGCAGGTTCTCGCGGAAGCCGACCCAATTCGTGTGGGACAGGCCGCTGCTGGTGAAGCCGACAAGATCCACCAGCAGCGGCAATCCTTGTCCGTCATGCCCAGCCGGGACGTACACATCGACGACGCGCACCGACGGATCACCCAGCATATTGCTCTTGAGGGCTTGGCTCTCGATCGTGACCCGGCTGACGGAACCCATCGGCCCGAAGAACCTGCGCATGCGCGTCTACCTTATGCTGGTGTGATCAGCGGAGCTGTGGTCGCGGCGCGCGCGGCTCGGCGCTCGGCGGGCGTTCCGCAGTTCGTCCATGATCGCGACGACCTCGGGCGGAAAAAAGCCGGCGGATCAGGCCGCCGCCGCCAGTATCATCCGCGAGGCCTTCTCACCGATCATGATCGACGGCGCATTGGTGTTGCCCGAGGTCAGCGTCGGCATGATCGACGCATCGGCGATGCGCAGCCGTTCGATGCCGCGCACCCGAAGCTGGTCGTCGACCACCGCCATCGGGTCCGCGCCCATCTTGCAGGTGCCGACCGGGTGGTAGGTGGTTTCGGCGTTGTTTCTGACCCAGTCGAGCAATTCGTCGTCGCTCTGGATATTCACCCCGGGCGCGATTTCGTCGGTGGCAATGCCTCGCATGGCGGGTGCGGTCATGATCCGCCGCGCGATGCGCATCGCCTCCAGGGTTACCTCGCGGTCGAGCTGGGCGCTCAGAAAATTGAAGCGGACCGCCGGCGGCATATTCGGCGCCTTCGAAGACACATGAATGCTCCCGATACTCTCCGAGCGCAGGATGTTCATGATCGCGGTGACGCCGGAATTTTTCGCAAGCTTGAAATTCTGGCCGACCAGAAAGGGGATCCACGAGATCGCGGCATCCGGCGCATCCAGCCCGGCGCGAGTGCGAACATAAGCGCGGATCGGCGCCGCCGCGGACAATCCGGCGATGGCCAATCATTGGCTGGCGGTCGACCAGTACATCGGCGGCATCGAGCACGCGATCCTGCATCTCCTCTATTCGCGCTTCTTCACCCGCGCGATGCGCAAGTGCGGCTATCTCGGTCTCGACGAACCTTTCGCCGGCCTCTTCACCCAGGGCATGGTGGTGCACGAGACCTATCGCGGCGAGGACGGCCAATGGCTGGCGCCGTCCGAAGTGCGTGTCGAAGCGGACGGGAACAGCCGCCGCGCCTTTCTCCTTGCCGGCGACGCGCCGGTCGAGATCGGCGCAACTGAGAAGATGTCGAAGTCCAAGCGCAACACCATCGATCCGGACGAGATCATCTCGACCTACGGCGCCGACACGGCGCGATGGTTCATGCTGTCCGATTCGCCGCCCGAGCGCGACGTCATCTGGACGGAGGCCGGCGTTCAGGGGGCGTTCAAGCAGACGCAGCGCCTATGGCGCCTGACCTGCGAGATCGAGCGCATCGTTGGCCCTGAGCGCGCGAGGCCGCCCGCGCACTATGGCGACGAGGCGCAGCGCATCCGCCGAATCGCTCATGCGGCGCTGGCCAAGATCGAGGACGAGGTCGAGCGCCTGCGCTTCAATGTCTGCATTGCTGCGGTCTACGAGCTGGCCAACGAGCTCGGCGCAGCGGTTGGCGCGATCGACAAGGCGCCAATCGCCGACGATCTGCGCGCCGCTTTCGCCGAGGCGGGCGACATTCTTGTTCATTGCTTCGCTCCGATGATGCCTCATCTGGCCGAAGAATGCTGGGAGGTTCTTGGCCACAAGACCTTCGTCGCGCAAAGCCCTTGGCCAGTCGCCGACCGAAGCCTCATTGCCTCTTCCGACGTCACCTATGTTGTGCAGGTCAACGGCAAGAAGCGGGGCGAACTCACGATCGAGCGAGAGGCTGATCAGCAGCGGGTCGAGCGCGAGGCGCTGGCCCTCGACGCCGTCGTGCGGGCGATGGATAATAAGCCTCGCCGCCGGGTGATCATCGTGCCGCACAGGATCGTCAATGTCGTGGTCTAGAGGTCTTCCCGTGCTCGCAGCGCTCGCGCTCTCAGGCGCGCTCGCCGGTTGCTTCACACCGCTTTACAGCGAGGCCGCGCATCCGGGGCTGGTGGAGGACTTGCGAGCGATCGAGATCGCCCCGATCAAGAATCGCATCGGCCATTACTTAGCCGACAATCTGGCCACCGACCTTAACGGCACCGGTCAGACGCCGCCGCCAAAATATCGTCTGACAGTGACCCTCACGCTCGGCACGACGACGCCAACGGTCAGCTCGCTGACCAATGTCGCGACCTCGGCGACCATGATCGGCGACGCCAGTTTTACCTTGAATAAGGTCGAGGGCGGCGCGCAAGTTCTGTCCGGCACGGCGACGGCGGCCGCGGCTTACGACCGCTCCCAGCAGCGCTACAACGATCTGCGCGCCGCGCGGGACGCCGAGATCCGGCTGGCCCGCGCGCTGTCGCAGGAGATCTCCCTGCGTCTCGCTGCCAAGCTGGCGGCGAAACCCTCGTAAGAGCCGCGCTCCACTGGGCGCGCGGCTAGCTTAAGGCGATGCTGCTCTACGTTGGACAACGGATCGCCGTGCTGCTGGCGACGCTCCTCATCGCGTCGCTGGTCGTCTTCGCAGTCATGCAGATCCTGCCGGGAGACGCGGCGCAGACCATGTTGGGGCCGACGGCGACGCCCGAGGCGGTCGCGGCCCTCTCACATAAGCTCGGCCTCGATCTCCCTGCGCCCGTGCGCTACGCGCGCTGGATAATCGGCGCTCTGCATGGCGATCTTGGCCTTTCATACGCCTATGGGTCGCCGATCGCTCCGCTGATCGCCTCGAGCCTTGCGGTGAGTGCTCCCCTCGCGCTGATGGCGATGGCGCTCGCCGCGGCTGTCGGGCTTGTCGCCGGCGTCTACGCGGCGGATCGGCGTGGCCGGACGGGCGACGCGGTCGTGATGGGCTTCACCCAGATCGGTATCGCTGTGCCGAACTTCTGGCTGGCGATCCTGCTGGTTCTGGTGTTCGCCGTAACGCTGAGGCTTGTTCCGGCCGGGGGATTTCCGGGCTGGCATGACCCGGCGCGGGCGCTCGGCGCGCTCATGCTCCCAGCGATCGCCCTTGGCGTCGTTCAGGCCGCGATCGTGACCCGCGTCACCCGGTCGGCGCTCATCGAGGCGCTGAACGAGGATTTCATGCGCACTGCGCGCGCCAAGGGCGTTTCCAGGCGCTCGGCGCTCTGGCGCCATGCTCTTCCGAACGCGCTGACGCCGATCCTCACCATCATGGGGCTGCAATTCGCCAACCTCATCGCGGGCGCCATCGTGGTCGAGAACGTGTTCGTCTTGCCCGGTCTGGGTCGGCTCATGCTGCAATCGATCTCCAATCGCGACACATTGGTGGTCGAGAACGGGGTGATGCTGCTGGCGATGATCGTGATCGGACTCAATTTCATCGTCGACATCGCATGCGCCGCGATCGATCCGAGGTTCAGGGCGTCCGCGGCGTGACCCTCGCCGCCCGGTTTCGCCCGCGCGGGGGGCTGAGCCTGTGGCTCGGCGCCGCGCTCGTGGCGACGCTGGTCGCCGCCGCTGTCCTGTCGCTCATCTGGACGCCTTATCCGCCGAGCGCGATCGACATCCCCCACAAGCTTGCGCACCCTTCCGCGGCGCACTGGTTCGGAACCGACAATCTCGGACGCGACGTCGCTTCGCAGATTCTCGTGGGCTCCCGCGTGTCGATTTTGGTTGGCGTGGTTGCGGTCGGCATCGGTCTCGTGTTCGGGATGCATTCTCGGCCTGATCGCAGCCTTCTCCAAGGGCCTTGTCGAAGATGGAACTCATGAAGCTCAGCGACTTCGTCTTTGCGTTTCCGGCGCTGCTCCTGGCGATCATGCTGACGTGCGACCTTCGGCCCGGGCGTCGTCAACGCCATTATCGCCATTGGAATCTATAACGTGCCGATCATCGCGAAGCTCACGCGCGCCACCGCCAATGGTGTTCTCTCCCGGGAATACGCGCTTGCCGCCCGCGCCGCGGGCAGGGGACCGATCGCCATCGCCATCGATCACGTGCTGCCCAATATTGCGCCCGCGCTGATCGTGCAGGCGACGATTCAATTCGCCATCGCCATTCTGGCCGAGGCGGCGCTCTCCTATCTTGGCCTCGGCGCGCAGCCGCCTGAGACCTCGTGGGGCAAGATGCTCGCGGACGCCCAGAACGTACTCTACAACGCACCAAGGCTCGCGCTCTATCCGGGCATCGCGATCGCGCTCAGCGTGCTTGGCCTCAATCTGCTCGGTGACGGATTGCGCGACGCGCTCGATCCGAAACTGAAGGCCCGGAGCTGACATGCTGCTCGAGGTCTCCGAGCTCGCTGTCGATGTGGAGACGCGCGGAGGATTGCAGCGTGTCGTCGATCGGACGTCGTTCTCGCTCAGGGAAGGCGAGAGCCTCGGCGTTGTGGGCGAGTCCGGCTCCGGCAAGACGATGACTGCGCTCGCGCTGATGGGCTTGACGCCCGAGGGCGCGCGCGTTTCGGGGTCGATCCGCTTCGAGGGGCGAGAGCTGGTCAATCTCGACGAAGATGAAATGCGTCAGTTGCGCGGCGATCGCATCGCCATGATCTTCCAGGAGCCGATGACGGCTCTCAATCCGCTGCGCCGGGTTGGCGCGCAAGTCGCCGAGCCGCTGATGCTGCATCGGGGCTTGAGCCAAGCGCGAAGCGCAGGCGCGCGCGGTCGAGCTGCTCGATCGCGTGCGGCTGTCCGAGCCGGAACGCGCGGCGCGATCCTATCCGTTCGCAGCTCTCTGGCGGCGAGCGGCAGCGGGCGATGATCGCCATGGCGATCGGCTGTTCGCCGCGCCTCGTCATCGCCGACGAGCCGACGACGGCGCTCGACGTCACGGTGCAGGCGCGCATCCTCGCCCTGATCGACGGACTGCGCTCGGAATCGAAGATGGCGATCCTGCTGGTGAGCCACGACCTCGCGGTGATCGCCGGACATTGCGACCGCGTCATCGTCATGTATGCCGGCGTGATCATGGAGAGCGGGCGGGTTGAGGCGGTGTTGCGCCAGCCCAGAAACCCGTACACGCTGGCGCTGCTCGAAGCCCGCCCGCGACCAGGCGCGCCGCGCGGCGCTCGGTTGAAGACCATCCCGGGCGCGCCGCCGGCTGCGCACGAGCATCCCCTCGGCTGCCCGTTCGCCGGCCGATGCGCGCTCACGGTTCCGATCTGCCGCGACGCGCCGCCGCCGGAGGTCGCCTTCGAGGCTGGCCATGTTTCGCGCTGTCATCGCGCGCGCGAGGTGGGGTTCGCGCCATGAGCGAGCGCGCCGCTGCTCGAGGTCTCTGCGCTCGTCAAGACCTATCGTTCGCCGGGCATCGGCCCGTTTGCGCGCAAGAATGTCGCGCCCGGCGCTGGCCGGGGTCAGCTTCTCATGCAGCAGGGTCGCTCGTTCGGAATCGTCGGCGAATCGGGCTCCGGCAAGTCGACGCTCGCCCGCATCGCGCTCGCGCTCGACCGGCCGGACTCAGGCGATGGTGCGTCTTCAGGGACGCTCGCTGTTCGATATGTCGCGACGCGAATTGCGACGCATGCGCGCGCATATGCAAATGATCTTCCAGGACCCGTATGGTTCGCTCGACCCGCGCCAGCGCGTGGAGAAAATCGTCGCGGAGCCGCTGGCGGCGCTGGGCGGAGCGACGGGCGCGAGCGCCGCGCCCGCGTGCGGGCCTCGCTCGAGGCCGTCGGCCTCAAGGCTTCCGACGCATCGAAACATCCGCACGAGTTTTCCGGCGGCCAGCGCCAGCGCATCGCCATCGCGCGCGCGCTCATCACCCGGCCGAGGCTCGTCGTCGCCGACGAGCCGGTGTCGGCGCTCGACGTCTCGGTGCAGGCGCAGACGCTGAACCTGATGAGCGATCTCGAGCGCGAGGCGGGCGTGACCTTTCTCTTGATCAGCCATGATCTCGCCGTCGTCGCCCATATCTGCGAGTCGACTGCGGTCATGTACCGCGGGCGCATCGTCGAGATTGGCGAAGACCTTGTTCGCCCATCCGGCGCATCCCTATACGCGCGAACTGGTTGACGCGACTCCGCGCTCGACCGGCCGACGCGGGTGGCGCCGCTTGCTCCTTAGACCGAGATGCGTTTGGTTCGATGCATGTAGCCGCGCTCGGTAGCCCGTGGAAAGACGGGCGTTCTTCCGAACGCCCTTTGGAGCGCGGCGACGCGGTCAACGACCGCGTCTACAAGTCCGAATCGATCCCATCGCATCACGCTCTAAATGGCGGGCCCGAAACGGCCGAGGGCTGCCCCTATGCCGACCGCTGCGCATTCGCCCGGCCCCGTTGCCGCGAGGAGGCGCCGATCCTCGAAACGAAGGGCGAGGGAGTCGCAAGGTCGCGTGCCATTTCCCCTTGATTAGGTCAGCGTCCCTGACATTAATGTAATGATTTTTACGTCGCGGATACCCTTGCATGCCGCTTGGCTGCTCCCAATCTCACAATGCGCGTCAAGCGACCGCTCTCTTAGTCGCTGCTCGCGAGAGGACATGGAGGCTCGTTATGGGCACTGCAGATAGTGCTATGGGTGGTTCGTACGGCGCGCGGGAATTCGGCGCGGGCGAGTGGGCGGGCGCTCGCTGGCGGCGAGCGGCGGGTCGCGCTGGTCGGCGTTCGAAATCATCGCGATGGTTCTTGGCTTCATCGTCTTCTGGCCGATCGGTCTTGCGATCCTCGGCTACAAGTTCTGGCAGCGCCGATACGGCGGCCCGGATCTGCAGACGCTGGCGACCAACAAATGGCAGGATGCACGCACCATGATGTCGAGCAATTCTTCTTGGACTTCTTCCTGGGGTTGCGGCGCGGTGAACGGGCGCGCCACTACTACGGCGCTTCGACCGGCAACGCGGCTTTCAACGAATGGCGGACTGCCGAACTGACGCGGCTCGACGAAGAGCGCCGCAAGCTCGACGAGGCGCAGCGCGAATTCGCCGAATATTCGGACGCGATTCGCCGCGCCAAGGACCGTGAGGAGTTCGAGCGGTTCATGGCCGAGCGTCGGCCCCGCCCCGCGGGCAGCCCGAACGCGAACTGAGCGCTCCTTTTTGTAGACGCGATCGCTGATCGCGTCGGCCGCGGTCAGGCGACCGCGGCTACGGTGAAACTGAACGGTCCCTTCTCCCCTGAGCGGGAGGACGGGACTTCTGCTTGACGCTCTTGCGTCCTGCGGTGCTATGCTCGGGGCTTTCTCGCCAGCCCCGGAGCGTTCCATGCGCCGCGTCCATCGGTTCTTCCTAACGCTTGGTCTCGCCTTGTAGCGTCGGCGAGCCTCGCCGTGGCGAAAGACAGCGTGACGATCGGCATGGTTCTCGAGCCGCCGGGCCTCGATCCGACAACCGCGCCGGCGGCGGCGATCGGCGAGGTCACGCATTACAACGTCTTCGAGGGCCTGACGAAGATCAATGAGGACTTCTCGATCACGCCGCTTCTGGCCGAGAAATGGGACTTCTCGGCTGATCTCAAGACCCTGACTCTTCACGCTCAAGCCGAACGTCAAGTTTCAGAACGACGAGCCGTTCTCGTCGAAGGATGTGAAATATTCCTTCGAGCGCTATGCCGCCAAGGACTCGACCAACAAGGACAAGGCCTTCTTCGCTTCGATCGAGTCGATCGACACGCCCGATCCGATGACGGTGGTTCTCAAGTTCAAGCAGCCAAGCTTCGAGGCGCTTTATCGTCTTGGCATGGACACCGCGGTCATCCTCGACGAGAAGAGCGCGACGACCGCGGCGACCAACCCCGTTGGCACCGGACCTTACAAGCTCTCCTCCTGGACCAAGGGCTCGACGATCACGCTCGACAAGTGGGATGGGTTCCGCGACGCGTCCAAGATCCCGCTCGCTCACGCGACCTTCCGCTTCATCTCCGATCCTTCCGCCGCGGTTGCGGCGATGCTCGCCGGCGACGTCGACGCATTCCCGCGCTTCGCCAACAACCAGGCGCTGGACCAGTTCAAGAGCGATCCTCGGTTCCAGGTGCTGGTCGGCGGGACCGAGGGCAAGACCATCCTCGCCATGAACAACAAGAAGAAGCCGCTCGACGATGTGCGCGTGCGCAAGGCGATCGCCTACGCGATCGACCGCAAGGCGATCATCGATGGGGCCCAGAATGGCCTCGGCGCGCCGATCGGCAGCCACATGACGCCGAACGACCCCGGTTACGTCGATCTCACGGGCATGTATCCGCACGATCCCGAGAAGGCGAAGGCGCTGCTGAAGGAAGCGGGCGTGACGACGCCGCTCGAGCTCAGCCTCATCCTGCCGCCGCCTTCTTACGCGCGTCAGGGCGGCGAGATCATCGCTGCTCAGCTCGCCGAGGTTGGGATCAACGCCAAGATCCAGAATGTCGAATGGGCGCAATGGCTGAGCGGCGTTTACACAGACAAGAACTACGATCTCACCATCATCAGCCACGTCGAACCGCTCGACATCGGCATCTACGCCAATCCGAATTACTACTTCCAGTATGATAGCCCCGCGTTCAAGGCGATCGACGATCGGATAGCGTCCGCGCCGAACCTCGACGCCTACAAGGCGGCGCTCGGTGAAGCGCAGAAGAAGCTCGCCGAGGACAGCGTGAACGCCTTCTTGTTCCAGTTGCCGAACGTGACCGTCGCCGACGCGAAGCTGAAAGGTTTGTGGAAGAACGCGCCGATCTTCGTCAACGATCTCTCGACGATGGCGTGGCAATGACCCAGCCCGCGAGGGCCGCCAAAGCGGCGAGCACGCAGCCATACGCCATGTCGGCGCTGGAGCTGCTGCGCCTCTATCGAACGCGGGAGCTATCGCCGGTCGAGGCGATGACTTCGGTGATCGAGCGCGTGGAAGCCTACGAACCCCATATTCACGCGACCTATCTTTATGCGCCTGAGCGGGCGCTGAAGGACGCGCGCGCCTCCGAAGCGCGCTGGGCCAGGGCTGAGCCGATGGGGCCGCTGGATGGCGTCCCCGTCACGATCAAGGACAACATAGCGACGAAAGGCGACCCGACGCCGGTCGGTTCGGCCGCGAGCGACATGGCGCCGGCCAAGGCCGACGCGCCGCCGGCGGCGCGGGTTCGCGAAGCGGGCGCCATCATCTTCACCAAGACGACGATGCCCGATTACGGCATGCTGTCGTCAGGGCTGTCGAGCTTCCATCCGCTTGCGCGCAACCCGTGGAAGCTCGATCGCAATCCGGGCGGATCGTCGTCGGGCGCAGGCGCGGGGGCGGCCGCGCAATATGGCCCGCTGCATCTTGGCACCGACATCGGCGGCTCGGTTCGCCTGCCGGCCGGCTGGTGCGGAATCTTCGCTCTCAAGCCCAGCGCTGGCCGGGTCCCAGTCGATCCGCCCTACATCGGCCGCGCCGCCGGCCCGATGACGCGCAATGTGGCCGACGCAGCGCTACTGATGGCGACTCTGTCGCTGCCGGACGCCCGCGACTATACCAGCCTCAAATACGAGAAACTTGACTGGACGGTCGAGCCCGCGCGCTCAGGGGCCTGCGCGTCGGCCTCTTGATGGAGGCCGGCTGCGGCGCTGCGCCGACGCCCGAAGTCGCCGCCGCCATCCAGCGCGCGGCGAAGGATTTCGAGGCCGCGGGCGCCCATGTCGAGCCGCTCAAGCCGTTCCTAAACCAGGACATGCTCGACGGCCTCGATCGCTTCTGGCGCATCCGAGGACTGACCGATATCGCGCTGCTCAGCGCCGAGCGGCGCGCCAAGATCCTGCCATTCATCCGCGACTGGGCCGAATCGGCCGCCAGTCTTTCGGCCGAAGAGGGTTTTCGTGCTTTCAGCCAGATCATGACGATGCGCAAGGCGGCGATCGAGGCGACCGCTCCCTTTGACTATGTGCTCTCGCCGACCGCGCCGATGACGGCCTTTCCCGCCGACTGGCCATCGCCTAGCCGCGACCCGCTCAATCCGCTTCCTCAAATCGGGTTCACGGCCGTCTTCAATATGTCCGAGCAGCCGGCGGCGTCGGTCAATTGCGGTTACGATTCCGAGGGCCTGCCGATCGGCTTGCAGATCATCGGGCGCCGTTTTGACGATCTTGGCGTGCTGGCGGTCGCGCGGGCTTTCGAGGCGATGCGGGCGTTCGAGGCGAGGCCCTGGCCGGAGCCTCCCGGAGCCTGATCGGATTGCTGCTCGCGCGAGCGCCTCGTGTCGTTGTCCGGCAGGGGGAAAGCACGTAAAAGACGCTTGATACCCAATATTTCTCTTCATTTCTTGCGACAGGGAGGACTAGCCAATGAAGAAATTCATGGTCCTGTACATGGCCACCGCTGCCGACTTCGAGAAGATGATGAAGGAGTCTACGCCGGAGCAGCAGAAGAAGGGCATGGAAGGGTGGATCAAATGGATGGGCGACAACCAACCGTCGCTCGTCGATGGCGGCGCGCCGCTGGGTAAGACGAGCCGAGTCGACGCCAATGGCGTTTCCGAGACCAAGAACGGGATCGGCGGCTATTCGATCGTGCAAGCCGAAAATGCGGAAGCCGCGACGAAGCTGTTCGGCAAGGATCATCCGCATCTCCAGATCCCCGGCGGCTGGATCGAGGTCATCGAAATCATGCATATTCCCGGAATGTAAGAGGCGCGATTCGCGTCGCGCGCTTTTGGTATTGCGGCATCGGTGATTTGGGGACGGCATTGAGAGCATTGGCATTCGTCGCGATGGCGGCATTCCTCGCCGCCGCGCCCGCTCGCGCCCAGGCGCCGGATTGCGGCAAGAACGGGGAGGGCTTCAGCGCCTGGCTCGCCTCTTTCAAGCAGGTCGCGATGGGTAACGGCCTGTCGCCGAGGGCTGTGGACGCTGCGCTCGACGGCGTCGCTTATGACCCTGCGGTCAAGCGGCACGACGGCGGCGCCGCCATGTTCGGGCATAACTTCGCCGGGTTCGCTGCAAGCCACGTGACACCCGGAATGGTCGCGCGGGGCAAGGCTGAACTCAAGAGATATGCCGAGCCGCTCGCGAAGATCGAGCAGCGCTTTGGCGTGCCGGCCCCCGTGCTGGTGGCGATCTGGGGCCAGGAGACCGGCTTCGGCGGCAACAACGGTTCGTTTTCAACCTTCAGCGCGCTCGCAACGCTCGCCTATGATTGCCGCCGCTCGGATCGTTTCCGTGCCGAGCTTATCGATGCGATCGCCCTCGTCGACCGCGGCGTCGTGACGCAGCCGCGCCAGCTGCGCGGCGCCTGGGCGGGAGAGATCGGCCAGACCCAACTCATGCCGTCTGCCTATCTCATGTTCGCAACGACCCCCGACGGCTCCGGAACCCCGGACCTCATTCACAATTCCGCCGACGCGCTCGCCTCGACCGCCGCTTTCCTCAAGGGGCACGGCTGGCAGACCGGTGCCGGCTGGAACGAAGGCGAGCCCAACTTCGCCGCGATTCTGCAATGGAATTCGGCGGAGGTTTACGCAAAGACAGTCGCGCTGTTTGCTGACCGCCTCGCGGGGAAGTAGCCGCAGCCGGGCAAGCGCGAACGTCGCGTGGCCCACCTCACGACGTCAAGCAGGCTTCATTCAACGCCAGAAAATCCTTAACCGTGGCTGGTTAGAATAGGCTGCGTGACCGCCGTCGTCCCGCGCTCCCTTTCCTTGCCGCGCCATTCCGCCAAGCGGACCCTCGGCGCCCTCGCGGGGCTGGCGCTGGTGGCTTCCGTTGCGTTTCTCTTCTTGCGCATTGCGCCCGGCGGATCGGCCCTCATTCCGATAGCCTTTGCCGGCTTGTCCGGCCTTGCCGCGCTTACGCTGGCCTTCACGCTGGATGAGGCGGCGCTATCCAAGTTCGTAACGGCGCTTGCGGCCGGTGTGGCGTTGATCGCGCTGGGCGCGCTGGTCGGCCTAGACGCGAGGCTGAGGCTTTTTAGTTTTGCTTCCGCTACGTTCGGCGTCGGACTTGCCGTGTGGCTCGCACGCACAGCACGGAAGCTCCCCGGCATGTCATGGCCTCTGGCGGCGCTGTTTCTGGGTGCGCTTGCGTGCCTGTCGGCTTACGCGGGCACTCTCGTGCTCGTTTCCCGCGATCTGATGATCGCCGACTTCATGACCTATCGGGGCATAGCGATGATGGTCGCGCGCCTTGCGGACGCGGGAAACTGGCCATTGCTGCTGGGCGCCGGCGTCCAGTCCATCACGCAAGATTATTCCTGGGCGCCGGCGTTCGCTCCGGGCCTCGCATTGGCGCTCACCGATCCGACGTCGCGCGCGGTGTACACCTTCGCAGTTCTGGCTCTCTACGCTGCGCCGGCCGCGCTGGCGCTCGCGATTCTCGCGCGCGATTGCGCGAGCCGCGCCGGGCTTGCACGCGGCGGCCGACCGGGCGTCGTCCTCGGGACTTGGGGCGTCGTTGCCGTTCTCGTCGCATATCCCGCCGCGTTCGCGGTCGCCGCGCGCGGCATGCCCGACGTCGGCGGTCTCGTGCTGGTTGTTTGCGCGCTCAGGCTGGCCGAACGCCTCGTTCGATTGCTCGCGCTGCCGCGAGGACACGACGCACGCATCAAGTCCATGATCGGCCGTGTCGCCCTGGCGCTGGCGCTGACCTTGTACGCGATGTTCGCCTTCCGGCGCTGGTATGCCTTCGCCGCGGCCGGAATCGTCGTCATGCTGGCGTTCGAGGTTTTATGGATCGCGCTCAGACGGGGCGCGCGCTTTCGCTGGAAGGACGCCGCCACGGCGGCGGCGCTCGGCGTCCTCACCCTGCTCGCGCTCCTGAGCCCCATCCTCGTCGATTGGGCGCCGAACCTCAGCGCGCATGACTATGCAAACACTTACGCCGGCTATCGCAAGCCTGCGGACGTGTTTCTGCGTGAACTCGGCGATTGGGTCGGATTGATCCCCGCCCTGGCCGCGCTGGCTGGCGCGGCGTTTCTTTGGTCGCGCTCGCGCGACAGCCGCCTGCTGCGTCTCACCCTGGGCGGCGCCGCAATCGCCGCCGTACTGTTTTTGCGCATTCAGACCCCCTACATCCACCATCTCGACCTCATCGCGCCGGCGATCGTCGTACCCATCGCCGCTTCGCTGATGCTTCTCTTCGCGCGGTCGCCGCGCGGCGCGCTTCTCGGCGTCGCTGCGCTTGGCGCGATCACGCTCTCACCGCTGGCGGCGACACTCCATCCGCTGGGCCTCGCGCCGATCGCGGGATTGCCGCGAGCGCCGCGCGCCGATCTCGACGAACTCAAGCGGCTGAAGGATTGGGTGGATGAGCGCGCGCGACCGGACGCCAAGGTGTGCGGGCTCGGCTCGAGCTACACGTTCAGCGACCAGCTTATCGGCGAACTATGGCAGCTCCACCCGGAGCGAGCTTCGAGCGGACCCAAGCGCGGCGTCGCTATGCCGGACGTCGATACGGTCGACGGACCGCCAGGAGCCGCGCTGAAGGATTGCGCCATCATGATCGTCGGCGATCCGGTCCAGACCCACCTCGATCCCAACTATCAGCAGACGGTCATCGTCCCGTCGCGCGAGATGCTGACAGGGCAGGGGATCGGCGCGAAGTTCCGCCGCACCGGCGAAGTCTTCCATCTGGAGAAGGGCGTGAGCGCGGTCGTGTTCGAACGCACGACGCCGCTGGACGATGCCGACATCGCCGCGCTGCAGGCGCGGTGGCGCGCCGCCAGGGAGGCGCTGGGTTTCGATCTCTCCGGCCAGGCAATGAAGGCGAGCGCCTCTATCCGCGGGCGAAATACTGGGTGGTGAGCAAGAGCTCGGCGTCTCGCGACGCAACCAGTTGCGTTGGCTGATCCACGGAGAAGACGTAAGGCCTTCCGGTTACCGGGCCGCGGACGAGTATTCGTGCGCGTTGACGGTAGCGCAGAACGACCTCGTTCGACGATTTAGCAACGCCCGATGCAACCGTCGCCGCTGGGGCTGACACGGTCATGGCAGACTGTGGCGGCGCGCTTGCGAGACTACGTGTCTGACCGCAGCATCCCATCTTTTTTTTCCTCCCGTGTGGAGTCAGTTAGAGGTGTGATCGCCACGGCGGGCTGAGCAATGCGGTCGCACAGGCACGCCGCCCCGGATAATGCGAGCCAAGTCCACCATAGATCGGCCGGCCGCGTGGTCAGCCACAACGCGGCCGGCGCGGCAACGAATAGGCTCAAGCACTGGAAACAGTCGAACAGCCGGCCTATCCAGCCGTTGCCCAGTGAGGCCCGGCCCCGAGCGACGATGTCACCGGGGCCGTCCTCACGTGTCAGCAGGTGGGTGAGCCGCCACGTTGCGAAGGTCCCGACCACGAACTTCGGCCAGAAATCGGGATCCAAACTCAACGCCCCACCTCCGCGTGACGCTCCTCTCAATCGATGGCCAAAGCGAACGCGGCCGTCTCTTGCGCATAGGGGTAATTGAAGTCCGCGCCGTTAGTGGTCTTCGCGTAAGTCGTCAGCGTGGCTGCAAACGAGCAGCGCTCCAGCACGACCGGCGGATTTGGCGCATCCAGCCGGGTGAGCATCAGTTCGAAGGTGTTGGACCCGCTGGTCACCGGCAATGCCGGCGGCTTGCCGACGTTGGCCGGACTGAGCGGCGTCGGCAGCGATCCCACGCCGCCGTTCGCGGCAGAGGCGTTGAGACCCCGCAGCCAGCCGATCGAGTGGCTCTCCTGGAAGCGCTGATCGGCGACATAGGCGCGATACTCGATGGCGAATTCAGACGTCGCAGGCCCCTCGAGGAACTGACATTCCTCGTTCGAAGCGGCGGCGTTCATGACCAACCTGGTGATGTCCGCAACTGGCGCACGGTTGTCCCAGCAGAAGAGGTGCGTCAACGCGGCGTACGGCACTTCCACCGTGTCGTCGCCGACGCTGCCACCCGGCTGGAACCAGCGGCGGAACTTGAACGCCTTTGCCGCCTCCGCGCCGGACTGACCCGAGGCCGGCGCCCCGAGGGGACGTAGCCGTTCTCCGGCAGAATTGAAAACCTCCAGCGTCACGAGCCGGTTTTTCGCGAGCGCCGCGAGATCGGCGCCTGGCGGCGCGTTGAGATCTGTCACGAGAGTGTTGATCAATGCGTGATAGCGTACGGATCCAACCCACGCCTCGTCGCTGTACGGAATCCGGTAGAGGTTGCTCTCGCCGCCGACCGTGACCGGTCCCAGCGACTCGGGAACGATGTCCGCGCCGACGACCTTCTCCCAGGCTAGTCCGTCGCCCTGGTAGAAGCGCGCGCCGGTGGGATGGCCGGCTGCGTCCGCCTCGCTGACGCTGACCCTATAGTAGTATGCGCCCACCGCTGGGTCGCGCATGCCGAGACTGAAGATGAACGTCAGTTCGACACCCCCGCCGAGGTTGCGCAAATGCCCCTGCGGCCCGGGGTTGGGGAACAGGAGGCCGGATGTCGCGGTGGGCGCGGCGACGCGGTCCCAGCCTGTGGAAGCAGGGGTTGTGAGTTCGTGGCTTTCGGTGTCTCCGATCAGGTCGAGGAAGACGAAAGCATCGCCGCCGCCAGGGCCGGTCTGGTCGCAGCTGAACGCTTTCGGGTTATACGAGGTCAGCACGGGCTGCTCGCCGGCGCCGAACCAGGCGCCCGCGGCGAGGCCGTCGTAGATCGTCGTCGTCGTTCCGCCGATCGTCTGCTTCACAACATAGGCGTATTGATCGAAGCAGTTCGGCCGGAATAGCCGGAGGGCTTCCAACCAGCATACATTGAACGTTCCGTCCTCCTGGAGGGAGCCGCTGCCGACTCTCACCGGCCTGCCGCACGAGCACAGTCGATGATGGAGATACGGCCGCGCCTCGACATATTGCGTGGCCTGGGGAAGCGGCAGCGAGCGCAATTCCTGAAGGTCGATGACCGCGTTGAGCGCCAATTCGTTCAGCGCCCCGCCCTTGAAATACGGGGTCTGCAACGGATCGCCGATCGGCGGCGGAGGTGGCGGCGGGATTTTGATCTTCGGCCCGCTCTGGGTGGGCAATTGCGACACGACGCGTTCGAGATCGCGTATCAGGTCTATGATGCGCCGGTCGTCGATGATGATCGGATAGCAGCAACAGGTGCGCCGATAGACGGTGACTGTGCCGCGGCAGACCGGCGCGCAGCGCACGGGCCAGGCGAGCAGTTCGCTGAACGACGGCGTCAGCGCTTCGGCGACGCTCGACTCGCCGCGTATCGAACTGCCTGAGAACAGGGCGCGCGACTTCGTCAGGACCGAGACCTTGGCCGATGCTTGAATCAGATCGTCGAACCACCGGGGTCGCCGCCGGCAGACTCGAACGCTGCCGCTGACGCAGGTCCAATAATACCGCCATCCCGACCAGACCGGTTCGGCCAGCGCCAGCACGCCGTTCGCGGTTTGCGCCTGAAAATCCTCTGCAGAAAAGCTGACGAGCGCCTTCGCGCTTGACGCCGTCCTCGCCGTCTGACGCCCCAACCACGACGCGAGCAGCGCGCCTGAGGACGTCACCGGTCAGCGTGAAGCGGCCGTCCTGTTCAACCTTCTGCGCCGATAGCGTTTCGTTTTTAGCGTCGATCGCCTGGATCGTGATCTCGGGTCGGTCGGCGACGGAGGTCAGCCCGACGAGTTCGAGCCTGTACCGTCCGCCGCCTCTGC
This sequence comes from uncultured Alphaproteobacteria bacterium, assembly GCA_963762335.1. Taxonomy (GTDB): domain Bacteria; phylum Pseudomonadota; class Alphaproteobacteria; order Rhizobiales; family Beijerinckiaceae; genus Roseiarcus. Next base: position 17,743 of record CAVXKU010000010.1, read on the forward strand.
CAGAAATCTTCCGATTGGTTGTTGAGAATGGCCATGTTCTGCCTCCGATGAATTAAAATAAGTATTGGGTCAAAAAATACGCTGGCGCCGCCGTAGTCTGGTCACCAACAATAATGATTGTACTTAGATTATATAATAGCGGAGTAGTAATTAGTTGAGAATCGATTGCAAAATGAGTTATATACTACAGCAATTAGATATTATATCTACAAATAGTTGTAAAACTGCATCCGTAGTGCGCGGCACAAAATGAACGCGGCGCAAAATGTTTGCACGCGTAGGGCAAATAAACACAGTCATAGTCGCGCACGAAACTAAGCTTCGCGCAATACGTAAATGTACCTAGAGACGGTGGAAGATGCGCCCTCGATCTGACGCCGTCGTGGGCTGTTTGTTGCTTGTTACGTTAGCGCCCGTGCGGTCCCGTCAGTTCGCGATAGCGGCGACGCTCGCCGTGTGCTCGGCGATCATGAGCTCCTCGTTGGTCGGGATCACGAACACGGTCGTGGGCGAATACTTCGCGCTGATGATCTGAGCATTGGCCCGGTTTGCGTCTGCGTCGAGATGGATGCCCATCCACTCCATGTTCTTGAGCGCTGCTTCGCGCACTTTCCATGAGTGTTCGCCGATTCCGGCGGTGAAGACGACCGCCTCGGCGCCGTTGACGGACGCTGCAAGTCCGCCGAGTTCGCGGCGGATGCGGGAGACGAAATAGTCAATCGCGTCGCGCGCGGCCGGGCTATCGGAGGCCTCGAGCTCGCGCATGTCCTGCGACAGGCCCGACATGCCCTTGAGTCCCGAGTTCTTCCACAAGAGATCGGATATCTCGTCGGCGCTCATCTTCTTTTCGGCCATGAGATAGAGCACCACGCCTGGATCGATCTGCCCGCAGCGGGTGCCCATCGACAGCCCGTCCAGCGCGGTGAATCCCATGGTCGATGCGATGGCGCGGCCGTTACGGACCGCGCACATCGAGGCGCCGTTGCCGAGATGGGCAATGATCACATCTTCTCGCGCAATCTGCGGCGCTATCGTGCGCAGCTTTCGAGTGATGAACTCGTAGGACAGCCCGTGAAACCCATACCGGCGCACGCCCTCGTCGTAATAGGAGCGGGGCAGGGCAAACGTGTCGTCGATGAACGGATGGCTGCGATGGAAAGCGGTGTCAAAACACGCGACTTGCGGCGCTGACGGGAAGGCTTTCATCGCTGCTTCGACGCCGGCGATATTGTGCGGCTGGTGGAGCGGCGCGAGCGGAATGAGTGACCGCAACTTCGCGAGCGTTGCGTCGTCGATCAGGACCGGCTCGGAATAATCCGGCCCTCCGTGCACGATGCGATGGCCGACTGCGGCGACCGCAGAATCGTAGTTCGACGTCTTGAGCCAACCGAGAATGGCGCCCATCGCAGCCTCATGATCGACGTGCGCGAGCGATTGGTCGAAACTGAGGTTGGCCGTCTCGCCCGAGGCTGTGTCGACGGAACCTTTCGCGGTCGCGCCAATCCCCTCGATTTGGCCCGAGGCGAGCAGGCTCGGTCTCGCGCTCCATGGGCGAGGCGGAACGCGGCGAACTTGAGCGACGATGAACCGGCGTTGAGAGTGAGGATCACTGAATCCAAATGCGTCACTCCGCTTCGGCGTCCGCGGGCTCCGACCAAACGCCCCGGCGCCCGATCTCGTGCAAAGCTGCGCCAGCGCAGGGAGACGAGCCGGGCGCGCTCGTTGTCGACCCGGCTCGTCGCTGTGACAGGCGCTTAGCCCCGAGCGCCGGTCGCTGCTTCCGCCCGCGCGAAAGGCTGAAACCACTAGCACATTGCCACCGACCACGGCCAGCGAGGCGGCGCGTTCGCAACCAGCTTCTACCGTGCGACACACACGATAAGTTGAACGCGATGACAGTTCGATGAAAGCAGCGGACGCGAGCCTCGGCTCGGCGCGCTCGCACGCGAGGGATTGGCCCGCTCAGCGATATGATGTTGCGCCGGCGCGCCGCACTTGATTCTGCCCCGACTATGCTGTCTTAAGCTGCGGCCCTCGGGACATGAGCCCCGACCGAGCCGCCGGGACCATCGATGAACTTTTCCCAACGCCTGACCTTTCTGTTCTCCGCGCCGATGTTCGACGCCGACGATCTCGAAGGCCTCAGGGTCAGCCAGATCATCGCTGCGATCGAGCGGATGGGATTCCAGGTCATCAAGGCTCGACGTCTCGAGGACGCCGAGATCGCAGTGCAAACCGACGCCGCGATCGGCTGCATGGTGGTCGACTGGGGCAAGAAAGGCATCGAGGGCAAGGCCGCTTCGCTTATCAATCTCATGCGCAAGCGCGGCCTCGACATGCCGATCGTCGTGCTTGTCAGGCGCAAGCGCTTCGAGGACATTCCGGTCGAAGTGCTCGACTTCATCGACGGCTATGTGTTCCTCGCCGAAGAGACGCCCGAATTCATCGCACGCAATCTGGTCTCGCGCCTGAAGCAATATGCCGACACGCTGAAGACGCCGTTCTTCGGGGCGCTCGTCGACTACCAGGAAGAGGGCAATCAGCTGTGGACCTGCCCGGGCCACAACGGGGGCGTCTTCTATAGCCGCAGTCCGATCGGACGCATCTTCGTGGAGCATCTCGGCGAAGCGGTCTTTCGCGACGATCTCGACAATTCGATTCTCGAACTCGGCGATCTCCTGACCCACGAGGGTCCGGCGCTTCAGGCGCAGAAAGAAGCGGCGGCGATCTTCGGCGCTGAGAAAACCTACTTCGTGCTCAACGGCACCTCGTCGTCCAACAAGATCGTCTGCACCAATCTCATCGCCGAGGACGATCTCGTGCTGTTCGACCGCAACAATCATAAGGCGGCGCACCAGGGCGCGCTGCTGATGGGCGGCGGCATTCCCATTTATCTTTCGACCGACCGCAACGCTTACGGGCTCATCGGTCCGATTCGCCCTGAAGATTTCGACGAGACGACGATCCGCGAGCGCATTCGTGACAACCCGCTGGTGAAGGACAAGGAGGCGTGGAAGCGCGAGCGCCCATTTCGCGCGGCGGTGATCGAGCAATGTACCTATGACGGCACGATCTACGACGCCGAACGCATTGTCGAGCGCATCGGACATCTTTGCGACTATGTCATGTTCGACGAGGCCTGGGCCGGCTTCATGAAGTTTCACCCGCTCTATGAGCGCCGCTTCGCCATGGGCTTGCGCGGTTTGAATGAAGCCTCGCCAGGCATCATCGCCACCCAGTCGGCGCACAAGCAGCTCGCGAGCTTCTCGCAGGCGTCCCAGATTCATATGCGCGATAGGCACATCAAAGGGCAGCGCCGGCGTGTCGAGCATCGCCGCTTCAACGAAGGCTTCATGCAGTTCGCCTCGACCTCGCCGTTCTATCCTTTGTTCGCTTCGCTTGATGTCGGCGCGCAGATGATGAAGGGCCGGTCGGGCGAAGTTTTGTGGGATGACGCCATTCGCCTTGGAATTGAACTGCGCAAGAAGTTGCGCGCTGTCCGACGCGAGTTCGAAGAGAAGGAGCGCGATCCCGCACGGCGCTGGTTCTTCGATCCGTTCGTGCCGCAGCGCGTCTCGATCCGGGACGCCGCGCTCGAGGGCGCGACTCACGATGTGCCTTGGGAGAGCGTGTCGACCGACCTGCTCGCTCGCGATCCGCGGTATTGGGCGCTTGGCGCCGGGCGAGACCTGGCACGGCTTTCAGTCACTCGAGGCCGGTTTCGCCATGACCGATCCGGCCAAGCTCACCCTGCTCACGCCGGGCTTCGACCGTGCGACAGGCAGCTTACGAAGCCCATGGCGTGCCAGCCCCGGTCGTTGCTCAATATCTGCGCGAGAACCGGGTGGTGTCGGAGAAGAACGACCTCAATTCGCTCCTCTTTTTGTTGACGCCCGGTGTCGAGTTCGAGCAAGGCGGGCACGCTGGTGTCATCGCTGGTCGCCTTCAAACGGCTGCATGACGAAAACATCCTGCTCGAGGACGCCATGCCGGAATTCGTCGCCAAGCGGCCGGCGCGCTATCGCGGCAAGCGGCTGAAGGATCTATGCGGCGAAATGCACGCGTTCTTTCGCGAGTTTGGCGTGAGCCAACTTCAGAGAGCGCAATTCGCCGCCAAGCATTTGCCGGAGATGGCCATGACGCCCCGCGAAGCGTCGCGTCAACTGGTGCGCAACAATGTCGACTATCTGCCGCTTGCTGAAATCGACGGCCGGATCGCAACGACGCTCTGGGTCGTGTATCCACCTGGCATTGCGACCATCGTTCCCGGCGAACGGCTGACCGACCGGGCGCGCCCGATGATCGACTATCTCAAGATGTTCGAGAAGAGCGCCAACGTGTTTCCGGGCTTCGAAGCCGAGGTGCAGGGCCTCTATCGCGAGGTCGACGCGTCGGGAGCGATTCGGTTTTATACCTATGTCGTTCGCGAGACCGCCGCCTGAACCGGCTCTGTGGAAGAGAAAGCGGGCGACCAATCGGCTGGCGACGGTGTAGAAACCCTTCGCGCCACCTGAGAACCCCGGAAGCGTGTCGTCAGCTCCGCCCCAGAACGATCCGCCGCCGCCTCGCTCTGGGACCAGCCGCCTGCGCTGGATCGTCCTCGGCGCGGCGGCATTGTCGTGGTCATCGTCGCTCAGGCGGCAGCGGCGCCGCTCGTCGCGCGTGCGATCTCCGCCGTTCTCGACCCGCGCCGGTCGGGCGAGGGGGAGGGACGGGGAGTACCGCGCGGAGGGGATTTCGCGTAAAGGGCGTCCCATGGACACGACGAACAGCGCCGCCTCGGGCGAAGCAAGCGAACGGACCGACCCTCCTCGGATCGTGGTGCGCAACTCGCGTGACGGCGACGTGCCGGGAATGCTCGCGATTTACCTGCACCACATCCGGCGCGGGGTGGATCCCGGCGTCGATGGCGAGTTCGAAACCCCGGACGCCGATGACCTCAAGCGGCGCCGCAGGTCGATGAACAATCGGAAGATGCCCCATCTGGTTGCGGAGGAGGCAGGAACGGTCGTCGGTTACGCCTATGCGGTGCCGTTCCGCAAGCGGCCAGCCTATCGCTATACAGTCAAGCATTCGATCTACGTGCGCAGCGATCGTCTGCACGCGGGGATCGGGCGCCAGCTCATGACCGCGCTGATGGACGCGTGCGCTGCGGCAGGGTTTCGCCAGATGATCGGCTACATCGACGGCGCCAACGTCGCCTCGATCAAGTTGCACGAAGGGTTCGGCTTCAGACAGGTCGGCTACCTGCCCGCAGTCGGCTACAAATTCGGCCGCTGGACGGATTCGATCATGATGCAGCGCTCGCTCGGGCCAGGCGCGACCGAACCTCCGGCGGCGTGAACGGTTCGGCCCGTCGAGCGCTCGAGAGCGTCGACCTTTGTCCAGCGGCGCGTTACGGCAAATTCGTCGCTGGCGGTGACGACGCGGCTGGCGCTTCCGCGGGCATGAAACGCGCCAGATCCGCCGCCCGCGCGACGCTGCGGACTTTCACGCTCGCCTCGCGTCCGCGAGCCTCGACGTCGTGGGCGGGGAGGTCGTCCGGACCGAAGCCGGCGCGCTCGTAAACCTCTTCCGACATCAAGACTTCGCAACCCAGCATCTTGTCAGCGCCTCGAGACGAGCCGCGACATTGACCGGATCCCCGATCACCGTGAATTGTGCGTGGCGCTCGTATCCGATGGCGCCGGCGATGGTCACGCCGGCGTGAATGCCGACGCCAAATCGGATTGGCTCGACCAGCGCGTAAGCCAGCGCCTTGTTGAGGCTCTCGACTCGTACCGCGATTGCAGCGCTGGCGGCGATCGCCTGCCGGCAGGCGACATCAGGCGGGCCGTTCATGCCGAACAGGGCCAACAGCCCGTCGCCAAGCACTTGGTTGGGTTCGCCGCCGGCGCTCAACACGCGCTGCTCACGGCGTTGAGAAACTGGTTGATGATGAACACGGTGTCGAACGGCAGGCGCCTCTCCGCCAGTCGGCTCGATCCGCGCATGTCGACGAACATGATGACCACATAACGCTCGATGCCCGAAGAGGCCGCTCCGGCGACATGGTGCGCGCCAGCCACGCCGGGTCCTGGACCGCGGCTAAGATCCGCTCGCCGCCCTGGTAGTCGCCGAGCAGCGCGAGCGCCGGCAGGAGCACCGCGATCGAAAGCAGCACAGCCTTCACGCGTGGGTAGAGCGGCTTGAGCCGCAGCCAGAAATGGATGCCGAGGCAGCCGTGAATCCAGACGATCAGCAACAGCGCCGCTTGCACCGCGCCGAGCAAGGGCGCGTTGACCCAAAAATTAACGAGTTCCTGCGCATATCCCTTCTCAAGCTCGAATTGGCTGAGCGCGACGCGGGCGCCGATCACGTGATTGGTCAGCAGGAATGGGATCGAGAGGCCGAGGACAAGCTGGGTCGCCTCGTGTCCAACGGAACCGGCGCCGCTCGTAAAGGGTCCAGAAGCCGAGGCTCATATGGGTCAGCAGCGAAGCGTAGAGGATCACAGCGCCTGGCAGCGGTTGCCAGATCAGCTTTTGGACAGCGAGGCCGCTCTCCGTCGCGCCAATCGAAATGTTGCCGAGCGCGTGATTGGCGAAATGCAGCGTCACATAGACATAAAGCACGAGCCCGGTTGCGAGCCAGATCTGGCGAAGGCTGGGCATTGGGATTTCATCTGCGCCATCGCGGCAAGGTGATCAAGCGAAGGAGCCTGCGAAAGTGCACGAAACCAGGTCCTGTGACGATCCGTTCGCATCAAAATGTTCTTCAACACGATGACGGAAACGACGGCAAAAGTGAAACGATCGCGGTTGAAAGGCCGTGAAGTTCGAGTATGTGACCTGGATCACAGCACAGAAACTGTGAATGGGCTACCCGAAACTCATTCGACCAAACATGGGAGTTATGTCGTGGCGAATGCTCGAAAGAGGACGGCGACTGCTGTCCGCACCCACGTCAACGAACGCCCGGTCCCCGAGACCGGGGCGACCGGAATTGTCGACGACGGTGTCGCCAATAATGGTCGTGAGACACCACAGGCCGAGAAGCCCTGGCCGGCGGAATTCGGGTGGGATTTCCCGTTCGATTTCCCGAAGCCGGGTCGATGACGGAAGAGGGAAGGGCGGCTCAAGGCCGCCTTTCCCGCCGGCTGCGCGTCAGCGCGCCAGAAACCGGGCGGCGAGGCTCGCGAGATACACGAGACCGGAAAGCGCCGTGATCCAGAACGACGTCGGCCAGTCGGTGTAGTAGGCCAGCGTCAACCCGCCCCACGCCTCCGCGAGCGCGAGAGCCGCAGCGAGGAACACTCCGCCGATCAGCCGCCGCGAAAAGTTTTGCGCCGCCGCGGCGGGCCCGACCATCAGCGTGAACACCAGCAGAATGCCGACGATCTGGGCGCATTCGGCGACCGCGACCGCGACAATGGCCAGAAACGCCACCGAGACGAAGCGGACTGGCACGCCACGCGCTTCGGCAAGTTCGCTTTCCAGCGAGGCGAAGATGAGCGGCCGGATGATCATCGCGAGCGCGACCAGGCTCACGATCGCGAGCACGGCCAACGTCAGGAGCGCCGTCGAGTCGACGCCCAGCACATTGCCGAACAAGAGCGCTGCGGCCTGGGTCGCCGCCGCCGTGTAGAAGTGCAGAAACAACAACCCTAAGCCGAGCGCGAGCGACAGCATCATGCCGATCGGCGACGTCGCGCGTGGCGAGCTTTTCGCCGAACAGCCCCATGCCAATCCCGGCGACAAGGGTGAAGCCGACCAGGCCCGCGAGCGGCGAGAGGCCGAACAGAATCGCGCCCGTCGCGCCGGTGAAGCCGACATGCGACAGCGCATGGCCGGCGAACGTCTGCCCGCGCAGAACGAGGAAGAAGCCGACTATGCCGGCGAGCACCGCCGCCATCCCCGAGGCGACGAAGGCGGTGCGCATGAAATCGTAGTCAAGCATGGGTGTGGGCATGGTCGTCTGGCGATGCGCGTCGCGCTCGACGTCGACATCGCCCGCCATGACGTAGACAGCGATTCTCTGACGCGCACGACCTCGATCGGCGTCCCATAGAGCCGCGACAGCACTGGCCCTGTGACGACCTCATCGACCGCCCCGATCACCGCCTCGCCGCCGCCGAGATAGAGCACGCGGTCAATCGCATTGACCAGCGGATTGAGCTCGTGGGCGCTGAACAGAATCGCGATCTTCAAATCGTGGCAAATGCCCCTGGCGGTTTCGACCACGCTCTTCTGATGCGCCGGATCAAGCGAGATCAGCGGCTCGTCGAGCAGCAGCAGGCGCGGCCTGCCGATGAGGGCCTGGCTCAACAGCACGCGCTGGCGCTCGCCGCCCGACAATTCGCCGATCGAGCGGTGGGCGAAATCGCGCGCGCCGACTTCGTCGAGCGCCCAGTCGATCTCTCGCCGTGTCGCCTTGTCGAGTCTGACCAAACCGAAACGTCCGCCGATCGCTGCGCTGGCGACGACGTCCCAACACGTGAACCTCAGGCTTGAGATCGCGCCGCGATTTTGCGGCATGTAGCCGATCTGAGCGTTGCCGCGCGTCGCCGGCTGGCCGAGCACGGAGACCCCGCCCGCGCTCAAGGGAACGAGGCCGAGCGCGGCGCGCATGAGCGTCGTCTTGCCGGCGCCGTTCGCGCCCAGCATGCCGACGAATTCGCCTTCCTCGATGACGAAGCTGGCGGCCGAGAGGATGTCCCGGCTGCCGAGCTTGATCGTTACATTGTCGAACTGAAGTGCGCTCAACTTGCCCCGCCAGCGAGCGCCTTATCGAGCGCGTTCAATTGCCCCATCATCCAGTCCTGATAGGTCGAGTTGGGCGGCTCGGTCTCGGAGACGCCGACGACCGGGACGCCGCTGTCCTTGGCCATCTGCACCAGCTTGCCGACAGCGGGTTCGCTCGCCTGCGCGTTGTAGAGCATCGCCTTGACCTTCTTCCCCTTGAGGTCATTTTCGAACGCCGCCACCTGCGACGGACTGGGCTCGGCGTTGTTCATGATCGCAAGCGCATATTTCTCGTTGCGCACCTCAAGCCCAATGAGCTTCGCCTGATAGCCGAACACCGGTTCTGAGGCCGTGATTGGCTGGCCAGCGTACGATTTGCGCATCGTGGCGATCTTATTGTCGAGAGGCTTCAGCGACTCAAGGAACTTGGCTTCGCCCTGCTCATAGTCCGCCTTGTGCGCAGGGTCGGCGGCGACGAGGTCCGCGACTAGCGCCTTGGCGACGGCTGTCATGTATGCCGGATTGTACCACAAATGCGGATTGTCGCCGGCCTTGCGGCCAACCAGCGCGCCGACCACGATTTCCTTGCGGCCCGCCGCTTTGTGAGCGCTGAGGAGTTTCTCCATCCACGGATCATAGTCGACGCCGTTGGCGATGACGATCTTGGCGTCACTCAGCGCTATGGCCGTCGCCGGGCTGGCCTCGAACAGGTGCGGATCGTCGTCGGGACTGGAGAGAATGCTGGTCACCGCGACATTCGCGCCGCCGATCTGGCTCGCCATATCGCCGTAGAAATTTTCCGCCGCGACGACTTTCACCGGATCGGCGAAAGCGGGGGCGCTGAGCGTGCAGACCACCACGGCTGCGAGCCAAGGGAGCTTGTTGATCATGGGAACAGCCTCCGTCGATTTGAGCGCCAGATTCAGCGCGAGCAGCGACTGTTATGTTATATCCTATCGACTGACAAGTCCGACTGCAACTTTATATCATATCGAAGGGTTGGCCATGGTAGGATGGAAGCCGCGATGAGAAAAAAGACAGCGCCAGTGCAAAATACGGCCCCCGAGCCCGAGCCGACAGCCGCCGGCTGGCAGGAGCAGGTGGAGAGCGCCTGCGGCAGGGAGGGTCTGCATCTGACCCCGCTGCGCCGGCAGGTTCTGGCGATCCTGGCCGAAAGTTCAGCGCCTCTCGGCGCCTATGCGATCATCGACCAGCTTTCGCGGCGCGAAGGCAAACCGGTGGCGCCGCCGACCGTCTACCGCACCCTCGATTTTTTTCTTGAGCACCGCTTCGTCTACAAGATCGAGAGCCGCAACGCCTACGCGCCCTGCGAGCACCTCGGTCACGCGCACCATGGCGCGCTGCTGCTGTGCGAAAAGTGCGGACGCAGCGACGAGATCGAGGACGTCAAGCTTGACCGTCTGCTGCAGGACGCGGCCGCCCGCGCCGGCTTTGCCCCGCATCGGCAGATGGTGGAGCTTGTGGGTCTGTGCCGGGACTGCGCGGCCTAAGTTATGAAGCGAGGAAGATTCTTCGGGTGGCCGAGATGGGCCACGATAATTGCGGCGCTGGCTCTGGTCGTATTTGCGATCCTCGCTATTCGCCCTATTCGCGAACCGGTTTTGCGAGCCGCAGGTTGGGCGCTTGTCGTTAAAGACGAACCGGTCGACCCTGCCGACGTCATCGTCGTATCGATTGATTCCGATGGGGCGGGGGCGCTCGAGGCGGCGGACCTTGTGCATAGCGGCGTCTCAAAACGAGTTGCGGTTTTTCAAGACCCTCCGAGCGGAGAAGACTTTGAGTTCATTCGCCGAGGGCTTCCGTATGAGGATGCAGGAGCCAGACAAATTCGCCAACTGAAGATGCTGGGCGTGACGGACGTCACGCAGATCGCCAGAGTCGATGGAACCGAAAGTGAAGGTAAGGAGCTTCCGCAATGGGCCGACCAGCAGCATCTCGGATCCATGGTGGTGGTGTCCACCAAGGATCATTCGCGGCGAACGCAGCGGGTGCTCGACCGAGCGATGAAAGGCCATCCGACGCAGGTCACGGTTCGAGCCGCGCGCTACTCGAGTTTTGACCCGGATCGATGGTGGCAAAGTCGCACGCGGCATCCGGACAGCAATCTTCGAACTGCAGAAGCTCTTGCTCGACTTTGCGCGGCATCCATTCCAGTCGTAACATCGAGCCTTCGAGATCGCGATCGCGTACTGCACTCAATGCATTGTCGGTGACGGAGCGAGCCAATGAGCAACAATGTTTCTGAGGAAGCCAAGGCTGTCGTCCGCCGGAACACCGAAGAAGTGCAAGGCAAAGGAAACTTCGACGTCTTCGAGGAGCTCTTCGGTGAAGACTTCGTCGACCATACGCCGCAACCCAACATGACCCCTGACAAGCCCGGTGTGCGGAGCCTCTACAAGGCGCTTCGGACGAGCTTCCCCGACTTCCACGCAGTCATCCATTGGCAAACTGCTGATGGGGAGATTGTAACGACCTTCAAGACCTATCACGGGACACACCAGGGGACATTCCTTGGCATAGCGCCGACCGGCCGTAAGATCCGTTTCGAGGCGGTAGACGCCATGCGCGTGCATAAGGGCAAGATCATTGAACATTGGGGCGTTGCGAATCTGTATTCGCTTACGCAGCAACTTGGAGCACAGCCGTCGGACGCGCGGGCCTGAGTTGCGGTGACCATCTGCAAGGACGGCGGCGCGCGACAATTAGCGCGTCACCGTCGTCGACTGCGCCCTCAGCCCGCTCCGAGCCGTTTGAGCCATGCCTTCGCCTGACGGCGCACGTTGGCCGGCGCGGTTCCGCCGTAGGAGGTGCGGCTCTTGACCGAGCGGTCGACGCCGAGCACGCCGAAGGCGTCCTTGGTGATGCGCGGCTCGACGCTCTGCATTTCGTCGAGCGTCAGCTTCTCCAGCGCCACGCCGCGCTTGGCGGCGAGCGCGACGATGCGGCCGGTGATGTGATGGGCTTCGCGGAACGGGATCTTGAGCGCCTGCACCAGCCAGTCGGCGAGATCGGTGGCGATGGCGTAGCCCGCGCCGGCCGCGGCCTTCATGCGCTTGGGGTCGGGCGTCATGTCCTCGACCATGCCGGTCATCGCGGCGAGGCAGAGCGCGAGCGTGCGGAAGGCGTCGAACACGCCCTCCTTGTCCTCCTGCATGTCCTTGGAATAGGCGAGCGGCAGGCCCTTCATCACCGTGAGCAGGCCGATGAGCGCGCCGACGATGCGGCCGGTCTTGCCGCGCACGAGTTCGGCCGCGTCGGGATTGCGCTTCTGCGGCATGATCGAGGAGCCGGTCGAGAACGCGTCGGAGAGCTTGACGAAGCCGAACTGCGGCGTCGTCCACAGCACGATCTCCTCGGCGAAGCGGGAGAGATGCGTCGCCGTGATCGCGATGGCCGCGAGCGCCTCGAGCGCGAAGTCGCGGTCGGCGACGCTGTCGAGCGAATTGGCGGTCGGCCGGTCGAAGCCGAGCGCCTTGGCGGTCATGTCGCGGTCGATCGGGAACGAGGTGCCGGCGAGCGCGGCCGCGCCCAGCGGACATTCGTTGAGGCGCTTGCGCGCGTCCTTGAAGCGCCCGGCGTCGCGCCCCAGCATCTCGACATAGGCCATGAGATGATGGCCGAAGGTGACCGGCTGCGCCGATTGCAGATGGGTGAAGCCGGGCATGACCATCGCGGCGCTGTCGAGCGCGCGGGCGGCGAGCGCGCGCTGCAACTGGGCGATCTGGCCAAGAATCTCGTCGATCGCGTCGCGCACCCAGAGGCGGAAATCGACGGCGACCTGGTCGTTGCGCGAGCGCGCGGTGTGCAGCCGCCCGGCCGCGGGGCCGACGATCTCGGCGAGGCGGCCTTCGACGTTCATATGGATGTCTTCGAGCGCGCGCGAGAACGAGAACGTCGCCCGCCTCGATTTCGCCTTTGACTTGGGCGAGACCCTTGGCGATCGCCTCGGCGTCGGCGGCTTCGACGATGCCCTGGCGCGGCGAGCATGGCGAGATGGGCCTCGGAGCCGGCGATGTCCTGGGCGGCGAGCTTGCGGTCGAAATCGATCGAGGCGTTGATCTCCTCCATCGCCTCGGCCGGACGCCCGGCGAACCGGCCGCCCCACATACTGTTGCTCATGCGTGTCGTCTCGGATGATTGGATATGACGGATATCGATAAGCCCCCGCGCCGGCGAAATGTTCTGTTGCCTGTTCTTGGCGCGCTCGCGGCGGTTGCGGCTGGCGTCGTCCTATACGGGACGGTTGCGCCGGCCGGCAAGGCCGCGAGCGATTGCCCGGCCGACTCGGCCAAGCTGGCAGCCAGGCTCGCGCCCCTCGCCAAGGGCGAGCTGGCGGCGCTTCAGGTGTCGAGCGAGCCCAGGCGAGCGATACAAATCGCTTTCCAGCGCGAAGACGGCGGCAAGCTCACGCTTGCCGACTTTCACGGCCGCGCCGTGCTGCTGAATCTGTGGGCGACCTGGTGCATTCCCTGCCGGGTCGAGATGCCGGCGCTCGACCGGCTTCAGGCCGCCAAGGGAGGGCCGGGGTTTGAAGTGGTGGCGGTGAATGTGGACACCGCGAAGCCCGAACGGCGCGCCGCGTTTTTGGATAGCGTCGGCGTGAAGTCGCTCGCCCGCTATCTCGGATTCGAGCGGGGATTCTTTCGAAACCCTGCATAAGGACGGCAAGGCGCTCGGACTGCCGGTGACCCTGGTGATCGACAAGGATGGGTGCGAGCTCGGGCGTTGTCGAGGGCGGCGCCAAATGGGATTCGGCCGAGGCGCAGGCGTTGGTCGAGGCGCTGAAGGGCGGGTAGGCGCGCATTGTCGCCCGAATGCTCAGCCTTCACGCAGCGCCTAATTCCTGGAATTTGAAACAGATGTCGGGACATTTCCTCATCAGAGGACTGCCTCTATGCCTTTTGATTCTGTTCTTGGAGCGGGCCTCGCCAGGTTGGTCCGATCGAGTTCTTGCGGGCGCCATTGCTGAGAATCTTTCCTCCTCTTCTTATTCCGCATTAGGATCGAGCGCTGACACAACCTGGAGCCAAGGCCTAGCATTGGGCGTAAACGGGCCGATCCCCGTGATCGTTGTCGACCAGTTCGGCTACCCGACAAAGGCCTCGAAAATCGCCGTGATCCGCGATCCGAGGGAGGGCTACGACAACGCGGCCCATTTCACCCCAGGACAGTACCTACGCCGCTTGTCGATCAGTCTACCGGGAAGATTGCAAAACAGGGCTCGCCAATTCCTTGGAATGACGGCGCTACGGACAGCGCCTCAGGCGACAAGGTCTGGTGGTTTGATTTCTCGGATGTCACAACTCCCGGGAACCTACGCGGTCGTTGATCTTGACAAGGGATTACGTTCCCCCGAATTCCGAGATCGATGATCGGGTTTACCGAGACGTCCTTAAGCACGCTGTGAGAATGTATTTTTACCAGCGAGCCGGCTTCAAAAAGACCGCCGAGACGGCAGGATCCGACTGGGCTGATGCTGCAAGCCATATGGGGCCCGGACAGGATCCTCAAACCCGCCCCTGGCCGGCCGAGCACGGGTTGAGCAAGTAGCGAGGGGTCGCTAGATCAAAGATCTTCACGGAGGTTGGTTCGACGCTGGCGACTACAACAAGTATACGAGCTGGGCAGCTCGCAACATTATTGTATTGCTGCGTGCTTATAGTGAAAATCCCGACTGCATTCGGCGACGACAGCGGCATAGCCGAGTCGGGCAACGGCGTTCCCGACATTCTCGACGAAGTCAAGTGGGAGTTAGACTGGCTGGCGCGCATGCAAAACACTGATGGCTCGCTGCTCTGCGTCCAGGGTTTGGACCAGGCGAGCCCACCGTCGGCGGCCAAGGGGCCAAGCTATTATGGTCCTCCAACGACAGCCGCGAGCCTGATGGGCGCGGCAGCGTTTGCCTATGCTGCCAAGATTTATTCGGCGCGATCCGAGGCCAATCTCAAGGCTTACGGAAACGATCTCGCTACCCGCGCCCAAAGAGCATGGGATTGGGCGACCGCCAATCCAACCGTCCTTTATTACAATAACGACGACACAAAGCAGCCGGGTTCCCGTGGACTCGCTTCCGGCCAGCAGGAAATGAACGACACGGAGCGCCTGTTTGCGAAATTCGAGGCTGCTGTCTATCTGTACGAACTGACTAACGACGTGAGTTACAAGGACTTCGTCGAATCGAATTACCCGTCAATCGTTTCGAGCGATGGCCCGACGCAGTGGGATGCGGATAGACAGGAGGCGCTGCTCTATTACACACAACTTGCCGAGATATTTCACCACAAGTGAAATCCGCGATCTTGAGCAAATTCGTGACAAATATGACGGAGAACGCAGACCAACTTCCTATGATTACAAATAATAAAGATGCTTATCGCTCGCCTATCAAAGACTATACCTGGGGTAGCAACCAGTCAAAGCTTTTACAAGCGAGGCTGTATCAGCTTTTGGCTTTGTATGACGAGGATTCTGCCACAGCAGCTGAGGCGGATGAGGCGGCAATCGGATATCTCCACTACATTCACGGCGTAAACCCACTCGGTCTTGTTTATCTAACCAATATGAAATCGGCCGGGGCAGAGTCATTCCGCCAGCACCATGTTTCACAATTGGTTTGCCCACGACACGCGCTGGGAAAGGACCAGCGGCGCCATGCCGGGTCCCCCGCCAGGATATCTTGTGGGGGGGCCCAATCCACACTACTCAAATGATGCATATTGCGCCGCCGGCTTCGGAGCCGCGGTGATATCGCTTCCTTCACTCGGCCGCTTCTCCTTTATGCAGCAACAAGTTACACGCCACCACTCGGGCAGCCAGCACTCAAATCGTATCGAGAGTTCAACGAAGGGTGGCCGGCTAATTCGTGGGAGATAACTGAACCATCTACGGGTTATCAGGCGCATTACATTAGTGTTCTGGCTAAATACGTGCACTGACATCGCATCGCATCACGTTCGAGGTGGCGCCGATCCGGACATTTGGAAGGCGGCAATTCGGCGGCCGGCAAGGGCGGATCGGAGGAGTTCTGGCGAAGCGCCCCCTAATTCTTCTTCCGCGGGCGCGATCTCATCGCCGACAGCCGCGCGTCCTCACGGTCGCCCTGGCGGGCCGCGAACCAGTCCTGGACGGCGTCTGAGAATTGAGGCGGAAGCCGCTTGTTGCGGAAGCCCGCGGATAACGACCCCAGACTGCTTCTCCCAAGTTCGTCGCGGAGCGTCTTCTCGGCGCGCAGCATGAGCGCATGGATGCCGCAAACGCCACGTGTGGCCCAGGCCGGCGGTTTGTCCTTGAACAGCACGCACCGGCCCCGGATCTCCTGACAGTCGAACAGACTTTTGCGTCCTTCGACGGCGTCGATGATCTCGAGGACGGAAATATCGTCCGCGGGCCTCGCCAGCCGGTAACCGCCTCGTATCCCGCCGCTCGCCTCGACGATTCCCCCCTTCTCGAGTTTTTGGAAAATCTTGGCCAGAAAGGCCGGCGAAATGCCTTGCAGCGCGGCAAGATCACGCGCGCTCGGCCTCTGCTCGAGCGGAGCCGCGAGCCAGAGCAGGCTGTGCAGCGCGTATTCAACGCTATTTCCGAGATAGGCCATCGTCACGTTCCAGCCATGCCGGTTCGTCTGTTTGGCGGGTAAAGCCGGCGCCCTTGGGTCTTGCCAATCGTAACAAGGAGTCTCATAGTCCTCGTTATAACACAGAAGGGGAAAAGGAGACGCTCCAATGTTGCGACTGATTGCTGTTTGCCTGTTGGCCTGGACGATGGCGGCCGCCGCGGCCGAGACCGCCGCTCCCGCCATGACGACGAAGGTCACACCTCTCACGTCGAAAGATCTGGAGGGCCTGCCTGGCAAGGAAGGATCGTTGTTTCTCGTCGAATACCCGCCGGGAGCCTCAGACCCCATCCATCGCCACAACGCGTCTGTCTTCGTTTATGTCCTGGAAGGTAGCGTCGTGATGCAGGTCAAGGGCGGTCAGGAAGTCACGCTGAACAAGGGACAGACGTTCTTCGAATTGCCCGAGGACATTCATTCCGTCGGGCGAAACGCGAGCAAGACCGAGCCCGCCAGGTTCCTCGCCTTCTTCGTCAAGGACAAGGGCGCGCCCGTGGTCTTTCCCGCGAAATAGGTGAGGGGGCCGCGCGCAACGGTCCAACCCGAGTTGCAGAAAACGAAGCCTAACCGACTGAAAAGACACGGTCGCGCGCAGAACTGAACACTGGCCCGATCTGGCCAATGGCGCCAGCGGGGCGGGCCGTCGCCTCAGGCCGCCTGAACGTGGAAGTCGCGCCGGAGGAGTCCGTCGACTTCCGCTTCCGGGACTGGCCGACTGAACAAATACCCCTGCGCCTCAGAGATCGTGCCCAGCGCTTCGATCATTCTGAGTTGCTTGGCCGTTTCGACGCCCTCGATCAGCACGGTCATGCCGAGCCGACCGCTCATGGATGAGACGCCTTCGACCAGCACGGACGCGCGTTCCTGCAGGCCAAGCCCCATGGTGAAGGAGCGGTCGATCTTGATGCGGTCGAGCGGGAAGCTGAGAAGGTAGCTCAAGCTCGAATATCCGGTGCCGAAATCGTCGAGCGAAACGCGCATGCCCTGGGCGCGCAAGGACTGGAGCGTGCGACGCGTGTCGCCCCGATCTTCGAGCAGGGTCGATTCCGTGATTTCCAGGTCGAGCCGCTCCGGCGCGAGTTGAGCGTCCGCGAGGGCGCCGAGGATCGTGCTTTCGAGATTGCCGCTGCGGAACTGTGTCGACGACAGGTTCACCGACACGCTGACCTCATCCGGCCATCCCGCGCACGCCTTGCAGGCGCGCCTCAGCATGGCCGCTCCCATTTCCTCCATCAGCCCGATCTCCTCGACGATCGGGATGAATTCGGCCGGCGACACGGGCCCAAGCAGAGTGCTGCGCCAGCGCGCGAGCGCTTCGAAGCTGACGATCCGTCTCGTGGCGACAGAGACGATCGGCTGGAAATAGACCTCGATCTGGTCGGTGGCGACCGCGGCACGCAGTTCGAGCTCGATCAGCCGGCGAATCTGGATCTTGGCGTCCATCTCCTGCTCGAACGCTCTCCAGGACCGGCGCCCATCCGCTTTCGCCGCATAGAGCGCGATATCCGCCTTGGAGAGCAGGGCGTCGGGACTTGATCCGTCGTTGGGCGCCGAGGCGCTGCCGATGCTTGCGCCGACGATCACCTCGCTCCCGTCGATGACCACGGCCCGGTTGATTTCGTCGATGATGCGCTTGGCCAGATCTTGCGTCTCCAACTGACCGCGCGTCGTGGTGGTGAAGGATGACAAATTCGTCGCCGCCCCAGCGCGCGACCAGGTCGCGCGGTCCGATGATGGCGCGCAGCCGGCTTGCGATTTCGACCAGGAGCTTGTCGCCGGTTCGGTGTCCGAGACTGTCGTTCACCTGTTTGAAGTCGTCGAGATCGAGGAACATCACGGTCAGGCCGTCGCCAGGTGGCGTCGTCGCGACGAAGGGCAAGGGCGAGCTGCTCCTCGAAGCATCGGCGATTGGGCAGTTCGGTGACGGAGTTCGAACCGCGCCATCCGATTGATTTCGAGCTGGGCGTTGCGGCGCTCGGTGACGTCCTGGACGACCAGAACGGTGCCCTCGCTCGTCATGCGGTGGACAGTGATTTCAAACGCGCGATCGTCGAGCGTTTCGAGCGGAATGACGAAATCGACCCCGCTGCGGTCGTTGGCGAGAATGGAGGCGAGACGCGCGAATTGCAGCTCGGCGAGGACGCCGGCGCCGACCAATTTCGCCAGGACCGATTTCACGTGCGCGCCAACGGGAGCGTCGTCGGGCCGAAGGCCGAACATCTTGAGGGCCTGGTCGTTCGTCAGAACGAGACGGCCGTCCGGGTTCAACATGCAAAGGCCGTGCGACATGTTGTTGAGGGCCATGTCGAGGCGCGCCGCGAGCATTGCGGCCTCTTGCTGCGACGCCACCACCGCCATGAAATTGTCTCGCAGCCGCTTGGCGTAGGACTTCATGTAGAGGACGAGCGGCGCGATCCCGACCACGATTCCCATCGGATACCAGCCGCCGGCGATGATCATCGCCATCGAAAGCGGAGCGAAGGCCCCGAACAGCTGCAGGTTGATCCCGCGGTAGATCGCGTAGCTGCGCGACATGAGGCTGAATGCATAGGCGATCGTCATCGACACGCCGGTGAAATGCGCAAAATTGTTGTCGGTCACGCAGAACGCGAGCAGGGTCCACGACGACAGCGCGGTCAGGCTGACGACGGCGCCCGTCGAGAAGATTTGCTCCCGCATGCGGGCGATCTCGACCGTCGGGCTCGGAATATTTCTCGCGTGCCGCTTGGCGAACTGCAGGCGAACCGCGGCAATCAGAAGTTGGGCCGGCGCGGTGACGGCCAGAATGAGGCTCTTTGCGGCGATCGGCGGCGGCAAGCTCGCCGCACGTGACCGCGATCGCCGACAGGAGCACGACCGGGACAATGTCGGTGAGAAGGCCGTCGACGAATCCGATATAGATCTCGTCCGGCAGTTCGTTAGTTGGCGCGGAATGATCGCTCCGCCGGACGTCCGCCATGCAAAGAGCCGAATTTGGTAAACCGGACGCCAGTATCGGCTTGGAGAATTAAAAAGTCCCTTAACCAGACGTAAGAACAGCGGTCTCTGAAATCTTTAAGGGAAACGATAAATATCTGCGCGACATCGAACGTGAATATGGCCTGATCGATCCGGAACGACAGCCCTAGTCAAGCTTTGCAAGGCATTCTTGCCTGTCGGGCGGCGACTGATATCCGCTGCGGGTAATTAACTGCACCGCTCGTAAATTGCGCGCCAATGATTTACATTGGTTCACGTTTTGTTAACCTGGTCGGAAGTGGCAATGGTGGACGAAAGTTCGATGAGCGGGGCAATAGCGGGCGCTCCGCAGTCGTTTTCGGATCGCGTTCTGCGTTTATTGGAAAGAGTGAAGCATCGCGTCGCGACAGAGCCGGCCGATCGCGAAGCGGCCTTTCCGCTTGCGGTTCGAGGCCTACCAGAAGATCGGATTCCTGCAGCGAAGCGATGGCGACCGGCTTTACGACCCACGATACGACGACGCGCCGAATGCTTGGATCACGACGACGTTCATTGACGGGGAGCTGGCCGGCACCGTCAGGGTCAATATCGGCGCGGGCGAAAACGCGATCCTTCCCGGTCTCCAGGTGTTCGCCGACGTTCTCGTTCCCAGACTGTCGGCCGGCGAAGTCATCGCCGAGTTCACACGCCTTGCTGCTCGACTGTCGTTGTCGAGCGTTTATCCGGAATTGGCTTACGTCATCATGCGCCCGGCCTTTATGGCCGCGGAGCATTTTGACGCTGACTGCGCTGTTGGCAGCCCGCGCGCAGAGCACATCGCCTTCTATCGGCGAGCGTTCGGCGCGACTGTGTGGCGTCCGCCCCGCGACTATCCGGGGTTGACCGCAAAGCTCGCTTGCGTGGGCGCCGATTATCGCTTTGCGCGGGAGTTCATCGAAACCCGCTATCCCTTTTTCAAGTCCAGCCCGCGGAGAGAGAAGCGCTGTTTGGACCGAACAAGGGCGGCTCCGACCGCGCCGAGGGCAGGCGAAGGCCTGGGCGCGGAACTTGTAAGCTTAGGCTCGCTACGCGGCCGAAAGAGGTTCGCGGCGGCAGCCCGGCGCCAAGCGCTGGGCGTAGGCGTCAAGCGCGGCCTCGCTCGGACGCATCTTGCGCGCCCCGCACCAGTTCAGGAAATCGTCGAGTGCGACTGTTTCCAGACTTGCCTCGGCGCCGCCTAGCGAAAGGCCCATGAAGTGGCCATAACGGCTATCCAGCCAATCGTCATAGCCGCCATAGTTCGATAATTCGGAAATGCGAGCCCGCGCGCGCTCAAAATCGGCGGCGGATACAACTCCAACGAGAATTTTGTTCATAGTACAGCCACCAGTATCTAAGGCTCTCAACGCCGCTTAGCGCCTATCGTTCATGCACTATCAATAATTCGTAAGCGGAGGAGTAAAAGCTTTAACTTAAAAAGCACTGAGGAGACGGTGGAAGCTGGCCCTCTTCCGTTTCGACAGCGAACCTTGGCGGACAAGTTAGTCTAAGTAAGCGCTTTCAGCCACCTAGCAGTAATGCTCAACAGCACTAAAATAATCTTGCGAAATTATGTCAATATTAAATCGAAGGCCGAAGCGCCTCGCGAGGCGCTCAACCGGCAAGGCGTAGCCGAGGCATCGGCGCGACATGGCTGGATCGCAGTTGGTCCCGGCAGACCATGTGGAAAGCCGGGGATTTCTCAGTTGGATGGACAGGCGAAAGGGCCCAGTCCGGCTCGCATTCGCTTCGTTAAACGCGGGCGCTCTTCGCCAAGTACGGGGCCATGCCTTCGCGGGCCAGCTTGTCCGCGCGGATGTTCAGTTCCTCATCCGCATGGCCCTTGACCCAGCGCCACTCGATCGTGTGCCGCTCGGCGGCCGCGTCGAGGACTCGCCAGAGGTCCTCGTTCTTGACGGGCTTTTTGGACGCCGTGCGCCAGCCGTTGCTTTTCCAGCTGTCGATCCAGCCGGTGACTCCGCCGCGCAAATATTGGGAATCCGTGTGCACGATCACCTCGCACGAGCGCTTCAAGGATCGAAGCGCTTCGATCGCCGCGGTGAGCTCCATGCGGTTGTTGGTGGTGAGCGCCTCGCCGCCCTTCAGCTCCTTTTCATGGTCGCCGTAGCGCAGAACCGCTCCCCAGCCGCCAGGGCCGGGATTGCCCGAGCAGGCGCCGTCGGTCCAGATCGAGACCCGTTCGCTCAACGCATGAGACCGTAGTCGGCGGCAGACCTCACGCGTTGGTGGAAGCGCAATTTGTCGCGATATTCGAGCGGATTTTTCGGCGCGACCTTCGCGCCTGGCGGCACGTTGAGCCAGTCGACGAGCCGCGTCAGCATGAATCGAAGCGCCGCGCCGCGAGCGAGGAGCGGCAGCGCATCGATCTCGGCCTCGCCCAGGGGTCGCAGTCGCTCGTAGCCGGAGATCATCGCTCGGCCCTTGGAGACGTTGAAGTCATTGTCGGGCTCGAAACACCAGGCGCTAAGGCAGATCGCAAGGTCGTATGCGAGCGCGTCATTGCAAGCGAAGTAGAAGTCGATAAGGCCGGAGAGTTGCTCACCCAGGAAGAACACGTTGTCGTTGAAAAGATCGGCGTGGATGACGCCAGCGGGCAGGTCCCGGGGCCAGTGAGCTTCGAGAAAGCCAAGCTCCGCTGCGCTCTCCTCGCGCAAATTCGGAGCGACCTCGTCGGCGCGGGCGCTAGCGGCCTGGAACAGGGCCGGCCACCCTTGGAGCGACAGGGCGTTGGCTCGCTTGAGTGAGAAGTCCGCGCCGGCCAGGTGCATGCGCGCCAACGCCTCGCCCACTTCGCCGCAATGGCGAACGCTGGGGCGACGAATCCACAATCCGTCAAGAAATGTGACAATCGTCGCGGGACGTCCCGCAAGTTCGCCGAGTGCGGCGCCAGCGCGATTGCGGACTGGCTGAGGACAGGTGACGCCTCGGCTCGCCAAATGCTCCATCAGACCGATGAAGAACGGCAAGTCTTCGACCTTCACCCGTTTCTCGTAAAGGGTGAGAATGTGTTGGCCGCCGGTGGTGCGCAGCAGGTAGTTGGAATTCTCGACGCCTTCGGCGATGCCTTTGAACGAAGTCACCTCGCCGAGGTCGTAGAGCTCCAAGAAAGCGCGAAGCGCATCGTCCGAGACTTCGGTGTAGACAGCCATGTCCCGTCCGTGAAATACGTCCCCATCGAACGAGGGCGATGGCGGACCCGCTTAGCGGCGTGTATAAGACCCGTCAATCGCTGCTGCACCGCAGTTGAAGGCCTTCGGGCTTCAGATTGCGTTAAGCGAGTTCCGCGTTAAAGAGCGGTCTGAACGGGCCTCGACGGCTGATTGGCTGTCGCGCGGCTCTCGTGGAGAACGCCTGGAGGAAATAGGTTTGGTAGTCGCGCCGCCAGGGCGCCCTGGCGGGGCGCGAATGCTGGCGGCGATTGGATTGGGGGTCCACTCGATGCGCATCGTGATGGTCGGCGCGGGGTATGTCGGTCTCGTTTCCGGGGCCTGTTTGGCCGATTTCGGTCATGAAGTGGTCTGCGTCGAAGTCGACGAGAAAAAGGTCGTGGGCCTGCGAGAGGGCCGCGTTCCGATCTACGAGCCCGGCTTGAGCGAGTTGGCGCTCGCCAATCAAGCTGCGGGGCGGCTGTCCTTCACGACGAGCCTGAAGGAGGCCGGGCGCGGCGCGCAGGCGATCTTCATCGCCGTCGGTACGCCTTCGCTAGCGGAAGTCGGCTCGGCCGACATGCACTTCGTTCACGACGCCGCTCGGGCTATTGGCGAGATTATCAAAGACTTCACTGTTGTCGTGGTGAAGTCCACGGTTCCCATTGGCGCGGGCGACGAGGTTGAGCGCATCATCGCCAAGCATGCGCCCAAAGAATCGTTTGCGGTCGTCTCCAATCCGGAATTCCTGCGTGAGGGCGCGGCGATCGAGGACTTCAAACGGCCCGACAGAGTTGTCATCGGGGTCGAAGACGAGCGCGCGCGGGAGGTGATGCGCGAGATCTACCAGCCGATTGAACGCAACGGCGGCCGGATCGTCTACACCTCGCGCCGCAGCTCAGAGATGATCAAATATGCGGCGAACGTGTTCCTGGCGATGAAAGTCACCTTCATCAACGAGATTGCTGACCTGTGCGAGCGTCTTGGCGCCGACGTTCAGGACGTTTCCCACGGCATTGGCCTCGACGACCGCATTGGCCGCAAGTTTCTCAATCCCGGGCCCGGGCTTCGGCGGTTCTTGCTTTCCCAAGGATACGCTGGCGCTGACCAAGCTCGCCGCCGATGCCAAGGCGCCGATCCGGCTCGTCGAAACGCTGGTCGACGTTAACGAAAAACGGAAAACAGCGATGGCCGCAAAGGTCGTCGCAGCCTGTGGCGGCTCGGTTGCGGGGAAGCGGATCGCCGTGCTTGGCCTCACTTACAAGCCCAAGACTGACGACATGCGCGACGCGCCAAGCCTTGTTATCGTACCGGAGTTGCAAGCAGCGGGCGCCCACGTCGTCGCGTACGATCCGGAAGGCGTTCGAACCGCGAAGCCGCTGCTTCCCGGCGTCGAGTTCGCAGACAACGCTTATGCGTGCCTTAAGGACGCTGACGCGGCGGTCATCGTCACGGAATGGGACGAATTCCGCGCTCTCGATCTGGCCCGCGTCAAGGCGAGCTTGACCACGCCAATCATTATCGACCTGCGCAATATTTATCCGATCAAGACGATGAAGGCGCTCGGATTTCGTTACGTCTGCGTTGGCCGAGGGTTCGGGGGGAAGGCTGACCCGTGGGCGCTACGTTGCAACGCACGGCGCAATTGTGGCGCGCGACCTGGCGGCGTGAGTTGTCAATTTCGACCATAGCTGTCAATTCCGAGAATTGAAAGTCGTCAATGCCTCCGCCACAACCTCGTTCATGCGTCATTGTCGTCGAAAATTTGCCGGTTCCTTTCGATCGGCGGGTTTGGCAGGAGGCTCAAGCCCTTCATCGCGCCGGCTGGACAGTGTCGGTGATCTGTCCAACCAACCCCGACTTTCCGAAGACGTTTGAGGTCATAGACGACATTGCGATCTACCGGCATCCGCTGCCGCCAGAGGGCCGCGGCGCGCTTGCTTACTTTCGCGAATATGCAACCGCGCTCATTCACGAATTCCGTCTCCTGTTCAAGGTTCACCGCGAACGCGGGTTTTCGATCATTCAGGCTTGCAATCCGCCCGACCTTATTTTTCTCGCCGCTCTCCCGTTCAAGGTCATGGGCAAAAAGTTCGTCTTCGATCAGCACGACGTCTCGCCTGAACTGTTTGTCGTCAAATTTGGCAAGAAGGGATTTCTCTATCGCGCACTCATGTTTTTTGAGCGCATGAGCTACGGCATGGCGGATTTGGTCATCACCGCCAACGCGACCTTCAAGGACATCGCTGTAAGCAGAGGTGGCAAGGCGCCCTCGGACGTTGAGGTCGTTTACGGCGTGCCCGATCGCAAGCGCATCCATCGGGTCGAGCCTGAGCCTGGCCTGCACGGCGGGCGCAAGTTCGTCCTCGGCTATCTTGGGATCATCAACGAGCAGGACGGCGTCGAGCATCTCGTGCGTGCGGTCGCCCATCTCGTCAAGGTCAAGGGATTTCGCGACTTTCGCGCCGTTGTCGTCGGCTCAGGCCCGGCGCTCGAAATGGTGCGCGCGCTCGCCTGCTCGCTCGGAGTTGAGGATTTTCTGGCTTTTCCCGGCTATCTCAAGGGCGAGCAGTTGCTTGCCTATATCAGCGCCTTCGACATCGGCGTGATCCCTGATCCGGTCAACGAGGCCAACGACCTCATGAGCATGAACAAGGTGTTCGAATATTGCGCCTTGGGAATTCCGACCGCGTGCTATCCCCTAAAAGAGACGAAGCGGCTCCTCGGCGAGGCGGGTGTCTATGCGCCGACAGCTGATCCCGCGGGGCTTGCTGAGGCCTGCCTCAAGCTGATGCAGGACGAGGGCCTGCGGGCGCGCTCCTCGGCGGCAGGCGCAAAACTTTCGGCGGAAAAATTTCTCTGGGAGAATGAGGCTCGCAAATATGTGGCGAGTTACGAGCGCGTGCTCGCTCCCGCAGCCGTTCTCGGCGCAGATCGCGCCAGTCTAGGCGATCATTCCTGACCGGCGTGCAGGAAGCTTCGCAGCCGTCGCTCGAACTTGTTCCTTCGGGACGGGCTTCTGCTGCTTAGAACTGCACGCCGCGGGTCAACGCTCCGTCGATCACCAGATTGGTCCCCGTCGTAAAACTGGAAGCGGGGCTGGCGAGAAACACGATGCCGCGGCCGATCTCTTCCGGTTTCGCCATCCGCCCGGTCGGATTTAGCGAAAGCGCGTTCTTGAAAAGGTCAGGCACGTTCGTTTCGATGTTCTGCCAGATGCCGCCGTCGAAATAGGTGTTGCCTGGCGAAACCGCGTTGACCCGGATCATCTTCGCCGCGTGCTCAAAGGCGAGTCTCTGCGCGTAGTGAATGAGCGCCGCCTTCATGGCGCCGTAGGCCGGACCGGTGAAATCGACCTCGCGGCCAGAGACCGACGAGACGATGACGATCGAGGGATGTTTTGATTTTTCGAGATGGGGCAGGGCGGCGTTGACCGCATGCACCGTGTGCATCAGGTCGACATCGAACGATTGGCTCCAGGATTCCTCGGAATCCTGCGCTGCGAGCGCCGAGACGTTGGCGACGAGAATGTCGATGCCGCCAAGCGCCTGCGCACTGTCAGCGATGAATTTCTGAAGCGCTGCTTTGTCGGCCACGTTTACGCCAGCCCCGTAGGCCTTCACGCCTTTCGCGCTGAGGTCTTTGACCGCGGCCTTCACCTCGTCCGCATTGCGGGCGCAGATGGCGACGCTCGCGCCTTCTTGCGCGAAAATGTCCGCCGCCGCGCGTCCGATGCCCTTGGTGCCGCCGGTGACGACCGCGCGCAAGCCCTTCAATCCGAGATCCATGTTCCCCTCCGTGGCTTCACCGTGACGGCGGACCGTCTTCGAGAATCGAAACACGCGATGTGTATTGGAAACGACCATGTCGTCGCGCCCGACTGGCGGACCGTCGCCGCGAGCAACACACGCGGCGCTTCATAAACGCCGCGGCGAACCTTACCCCTCCGGCTCTCTGATCGCCACTCGACGAAGACTTTAAGCGCGATACAAGGGTCGGCGGAGGTTGGCAATGGCCCTCAGCGGAGTTTGGATTCCAGTCACGCTACTCGCATCGAGCGCGCAGACGCTGCGCAACGCGATGCAGCGCGATTTGATTGGCGCGCTCGGGGCGGTTGGCGCGGCGCAGGTGCGGTTTCTGTTCGGCTTGCCGTTTGCCGTGCTGTTCCTCACAGGCGTTGCGGTCGCGACTGGGCTCAACCTGCCAAGCCTGACTCCGATCAATCTCGCCTGGACCGCGTTCGGCGCCGTTTCGCAGGTGATCGCCACATCGCTCATGCTGGCGGCCATGCGCACGAAGAGCTTCGTTGTCGCGGTCGCCTACACCAAGACCGAAGCGGCGCAGATTGCGCTTTTCGGCCTCATAGCGCTCAACAATCCGCCAACGCTCGCGCTCGTCGCGGCGATTGCGTTGGCGACAATCGGCGTCGCGCTGATGGCGATCCGCAGCCGCAAAGAGCTTGCTGCCGATTGGCGATCGGCGGCGCTCGGAATATTCTCTGCGACCTTCTTCGCTTTCGCCGCCATTGGTTTCCGATTCGCCGTGATCGCCGTCGGCAGCCCTTCGCGCGTCTTGTCTGCGTCAGTCATTCTGGTTGTGGGATTAGCGATTCAGTCTGCCGCCCTCGGGCTTTATCTCGCGCTCTACGACCGCGCCGGCGCGCGCGCCATTGTCGCCTCCTGGCGCTCCTCGCTGTTCGCCGGGTTCATGGGTGCACTCGCATCCCAACTCTGGTTCGTCGCTTTTGCCCTCAGCGACGCGGCGCCGGTGCGCACGCTGGCGCTGATCGAAGTGCCGATGGCTCAGGTCGTGTCACTCAAGATGTTCCGCGAGCCGCCGAGCCTGCGCGAGGGGCTCGGGATAAGCTTGATCGTCGTCGCCGCCGGAATTTTGGTCTGGACGGCCCGGTGAGTTCGAGTTGTCGACCGCTTTGAGGCTGCCTATTCGTCGAGCAATCGCCGTCCCTTTTCACTGCCCTTGGACGAAGGGGCGGTGGTCAGGAGATTTAGCGGATTCTCAATCGTGTTCGGTCTCTCACGCGAATATTTTTGATTGTGGGGCCTGGCTATGAACACGGCGGCGCGACGGCCCTGTCAGACGTTGAGGGAGATGATCAGATGAAAACCCTGGCTCTATTCGTGCGGTCGACGATCCTCGGCGGCGTCTTTTTCCTGGCGCCGATCATTGTGCTGATTGTCATTCTCGCCAAGGCGTTCGCGTTACGCAAAGACGGGCGTACACGCCGCTTGTCGTCCACGTTCCGATGGTTTCGGACTTGAGAGTTGGCGTGGCGACGGCGCTTTCGATCGCGGCGATCGCCCTCGTCTGCCTTCTGGCTGGCCTCATCGCTCAGACCCTGATCGGGCAGCGCGTCGTCAACGTGCTGGAGTCTTCGGTGCTGTCGAAGATTCCGGCGTACGAATATCTGAAACAGGAGAGCGCAAGCGCCCTGGGCGTCGCCGAGATTGGCGAGCTTCCGGTCGTGTTCGTGCCCATGGAAGGGGGATGGCAGCTTGGCGTTCAAACCGAAACGCTGAGCAATGGGCTCGTCTCGATCTTCGTCCCCGGCGCGCCAAACCCGCATTCAGGGTCGGTCTTTTTCTTTTCCGCGGAGGTCGTTCGGCCTGCAGGCATCAAGCTCGCCGCAGCGCTCAACTGCCTCAGGCGATGCGGCGCGGGCGCCTTCGCTCTCCGCGCCAATTGGCCATCCGGAAACGCGCAGGGCTGACGCCTGCAACATCGCTATACGAAGAACGGCGTTACGGCTTCGTTGGCGTCGGCGGCCCGAGCGGGGGCAGGCTCTTCAGATAGACGGCGATCGCCTGGCGGTCGGACTCGGGCAATTCGGCGAGGTTGCGCACGACCGCGGTCATGCCGGCGCCGAGAACATCGCCGGCAGGCGTGAAGCCACTGGTCAGGGCCTCGACAATGTCGGCGTCGTTCCAGTTCAGGAAATCGCCGCCCCTCAGGTTCGCCGCCTTGCCGTGACCGTCAGGCAGCGGCGCGCCCCCAAGCGCTTTGCTTTGCTCCGTCTCGCCCAGAAATCCCCGCCGCGTGTGACATTCGCTACAATGGCCGGGGCCCTCGACGAGATAGCGGCCGCGGTTCCATTGTTCGGTTTGCGAGGGATCGGAGCGGAGTCCGGAATTGTCGAAAAAGAGGAGCTTCCACAAGCCGACGGCGCGGCGGATGGAAAAGGGAAACGCAAGAGCGTTCGGAGGCGCTTTGCCCTTAACCGCCGGCAGCGTGCGCAGGAACGCCGCGAGATCGGCGACGTCCTTCGGCGCCATCCGCTGATAGGACGGGTAGGGAAAGGCGGGGTACAAATGGCCGCCACTCGGAGAAACGCCGGACAAGAGCGCATTGGCGATATCGACGGGCCGCCACGCGCCGATCCCGTCGACGGGATCGCTCGATATGTTTGGCGCGTAGAACGATCCGAACGGCGTCTTGAGCTCGAGGCCCCCGCCGAGCCGCAAAAGGTCGTCCTGGCCCGGCGATTTGTGACAGGACTCGCAGCCCCCGGCGAAGAAAACAAGTCGCCCTGCGGCTGCATCGCCGGCCAAACCGAGCGCCTGCCACTCATCAGCCGTGTAACGCGGTTGCGGCGCAGACAGCGCCCAAGCCAGCGTAGCCCCCGTCGCAACGACGATTGCGAGGATGACGGTGATCCACTTCATTCGCGCAGGCGAATTTGCGCGGGTGAACGCGGGTCTTAGCCGCTTTTGGCCTTATAGAGTTCGTGGCAACCGCCGCAGTTCTTGAAGACGGTCGGAGCGAACTGCTTGAAGGTTGCTTCATCCGTGATTCCGGCCTGGGCGGCCTGGACGTCTTTCACGAACTGGACGAAACGGGCGTCGAAATCCGCCTTGTTCTCCCAGATCGCTGGGAGCGCCGCCGTCCCGCCGCCGGTCTTGCTGGTGTCGGGAAACAGAGCCGCGGATTTCGTCGCGCCTTCGTCGAGCGTCTTCAGAGATTCCTTCACTTTCGAGAGATCGAACGGAATCTTGTCCTTCGACATGCCAAACAGCAGCTTCGCGGCTTCGCCATCGTGTTTCATGAGCGCGCGCCGCTCGGCGATCGGATCGGTGTCGGCAAATACGGCGGTGATTCCGCAAGTCAGAGCTAACGCCACAGCTATCGAGCGTTTCATGAGTCTCTCCCCGACGATTACCCCGTCTAAACACGGGCGGACCCGCGTTTATTCTTGGAGCAGAGCAACAATCGGGTAGGACCGCAATCCAAATCTCTGTGTTGAGGAGAAGGGCTGCAAATTGGTAGCTGTTCTCGGTCTTGCAGCTACCCAGGTGCGGGATAAGTGCGCACTGTAGACTTAGCGACCGTCGAACCTTATGGTGCCCGCAAAAACACGACGTCTTTGGTGATTTAAGCGGCCTACCTCCTTGGCCGGTATCGTTGTTGTTGCGCCTTGCGCCGGCGGCGCCCGACGGGGATGATTGGCCCGAGGCGCCGCGTGACATATTCCCCATTCACCGCTGCCGCGAGACCCGCATATGGATCAGAC
This sequence comes from uncultured Alphaproteobacteria bacterium, assembly GCA_963762335.1. Lineage (GTDB taxonomy): Bacteria > Pseudomonadota > Alphaproteobacteria > Rhizobiales > Beijerinckiaceae > Roseiarcus. Next base: position 47,767 of record CAVXKU010000010.1, read on the forward strand.
TTCCTTGGATTTGCCCGCGGGGGCGAAAACACTGGCGAAACCGCGAGAAGGCGTCTTTGCCAACCAGTGGGCGCTTTATATCGGTGTTGTTCTTATCGCGGCGTTTGCTTCTTACGCCTATTGGCTGAAGACCAGATCAATCTTCGCTTGCCAAGCCAACGGATACAGCGCGGAACGTTATCTCGCTTATTGCGGCGGCGCGAATTATGCCGACTTCGAGCACGGCGCTTTCTACTACAACCTCGAACCCCCAGCTCTGGAATACGCCAGCAACGCCGATGTGTTGGTTCTGGGAAACAGCCGCTTGCAGGTGGCGTTGTCCAACGATGATGCTGCCGATTGGTTCAAGAGCGCCGCTGCTAAATATTACGTGATGGGGTTCAGTTACAACGAGAACATGGTTTTCGTTCAGGAACTTCTGCGCAAGATGAAACCTCGCGCCAGCGTCTTCATCATCAATGTTGATGATTTTTTTGATCGAAGAGAAACCGAGGCCGCAAAATCAATCTTGCACGATGCGGCCGCAAAGGGGCGGTACGAGTTCAAAAAATTCTCCCAATCCTGGCACGAAAAGATCTGCGGGAAATTCCCTGCGCTTTGTGGGCAGAAATTCGTTATCTTCCGGTCCCGCGAGACCGGGGCGTATTACAAAATTCCGCACGATGAGCCGATCTACCCGCAAAACGCGGCCAGCTACGACCAAACGGTCGACCAGGCGGAGGTCAGCGACAGTACGGCCCGCGCGATCGGTTTCCTGAAGGAGTTCGCCAAGGGCAAATGTGTGATTCTCACGGACGTTCCCTATCCGCAAACCAAGATTGGCAACGCGGAAGCGATCGCAGCGGGGATTGGTCTGCCACTCGTCGCGCCGAAGTTGGACGGACTCAACACGTCCGACGGCTACCATCTCGACCGGCCGAGCGCCGATCGTTGGACGAAAGCGTTCTTCGAGGCGGCAGGGCCTGAGATTTGCTCCTGCCTCGAGAAGCACGGCCTGGGTTCTCTAAGGCCGCCCGCTCTACCCAACCGCGGAAAGCGGCGCGGCGACCTCCTCGAGAGACTTACGCTCGGCGTTGATGGCGTACAGCCAGGCGACGACGGCGGCGGCGAACATCAGAAGAGCGGCGAAGACATAGCCGCCAAAGATGGCCTGTCGCGACCCGCTTTCGATCAGCCTGCCAAAAATGAGCGGCGCGGCGACGCCGCCGACGCCGGTTCCGATGGCGTAAAAGATCGCGATCGTCATCGCGCGAATTTCGATCGGGAACGTCTCGCTGACCGTAAGGTAGGCCGCGCTCGCCGCTGGCGACGCGATGAAGAACACGATCATCCACCCGATCGTCTGACCCATCGCGGACAGGAGATCCTGCTGGAAGGCGACGGCGACCGCGATCATGAGCACGCCTGAGAGGCCGTAGGTCACCGTGATCATGATCCGGCGCCCAAGCGTGTCGAACAGGCGCCCGAGCATGACCGGTCCAAGGAAATTGCTGAGCGCGAAGGGCAGGATGTACCAGCCAACCGAGCCGGCGCTGACCGAATAGAATTTCGTCAGCACGAGCGCATAGGTGAAGAAGATGGCGTTGTAGAAGAACGCCTGCGCCGCCATCAGCGTGAGGCCGACGAAGGTTTGCACGCGATGGCGGTTGATGAGGGTGTCGAACACTTCGCTCAGCGGCGTATGCTCGCGCGAGCGCAGGCGGATCGATTTGTCGGCGGGAACCGGCGTCGAGCTTCACGCCCTCGTCGCGAAATCGTTGTTCGATTCCGTCGACGACAGCCTCGCCTTCCTTTTCCCGCCCGTGGATCACGAGCCAACGCGGGCTTTCAGGCACCCACATGCGCATGAAGAAAGACGGCGAGGCCGAGGATAGCGCCCGTCAAGAACGCAAGCGCGCCAACCCCACTCTGAAGGGATGAGCGCCGGATTGAGCAGCACGACCGCCACCACAGCGCCGAGCGCCGCGCCGACCCAGAAGCTGCCGTTGATCGTGAGATCAAGCTGGCCGCGATAACGAGCCGGGACCAGCTCCTGAATGGTCGAATTGATGGCGGAATATTCGCCGCCAATGCCGCAGCCAGTGAAGAAGCGAAACAGCAAGAAAGAGAAGCCGTTCCACGCGAGCCCGGTGAGCGCAGTCGCGATCAGGTAAACAACGATGGTGATGAAGAACAGTTTTTTTCGTCCAAGGCGGTCTGTCAGCCAACCGAAAAACAACGCGCCGACAACGGCGCCGAGAAGATAGGCGCTGCCCGCCAACCCCACCTCGGAATCCGAGAAATGGAGCGCGGGACTTTCCTTCAAAGCCGGCGCCACCGACCCGGCCAGCGTGACTTCAAGCCCGTCGAGAATCCAGGTTATGCCCAAAGCGGCGATCACGAGGACATGAAACTGTCCCCATGGCAGGCGCTCCAGCCGTGCAGGAACGAGCGTCGTCACCTCTGCCGAGGCGTGAGTAGACGTCGACATGAATCTCCCCCGCTCATGGGCCCAGAATCAGCCTCAATGGGAAACAATATCGCGGCGGAAAGGTTGCATGACGGCGCTCGGTGCGCTCGGCCAATTTCCGCAGCGCGGACTTCAGCTTGGAATATCGCGATTTCGATAGGGTTGAAGTCCGGGCTGTAGGGCGGCAGGTATCGGACCGTGCAGTTTTTCGCGGCCAGGATTTCCGCCACTCTCGGGCTCTTGTGAGCCTTGAGATTGTCGAGCACGACAATGTCGCCTTCCTCCAAAGTCGGCAGGAGATGTTGCTCGAGCCAAGCCTCGAACGTCTCGGCGTTCATGGCGCGGTCGTAGGCCTTGGGCGCGACGACGCCTCGCAGGCGCAGGCCGCAGACGAAGGTGATCGCTTTGTAATGGCCGTGCGGAACGCCGCAGCGCAGGCGTAGACCACGCCGTCGCCGGCCGTAGCGGCGCGCCATGTTGGTTGTCGCCGCGGTCTCGTCGACGAACACCAGTTTCAGCGGATCGAGGTCGAGTTGGCCGTCAAACCATCGCCGCCGCCGTTCAAGGACGTCGGGCGGTCCTGTTCGCTGGCGTGCGCCGACTTTTTTTGAACGTGATGTCGTGGCGGTCGAAAAAGCGCCAGATCATCGACGGCGACACCTTCTCGCCTCGGGTACGCTCCAGACGGCCGCAGATTTCGTCGAGCGTCAGGTCCGGCTCGCGCCGGTGAAGGCGCAGAAGATAATCGGCATGAGCCTCGACACGCCGCGAACGCGTGTCGCCGCCCATCGGCAACGGCGCGCAGCTGCCACGTTCACGCAACGCCGCCACCCACCGGACTGAAGCACCGAAGCGCCACAGAGTATCACTGATCTCGGCGCGCCTGAGTGTTTCCTGAGCTGCCGTCGAGGCCGAGCACGGCGATTTTTCCGGTCGTCACCTCGGTTGGCCATGCAACGCCCGTGAGGCCGGTGGTCACGGCGATTTTTTGCTCGCCATCGACCGTGTAAGTTATAACGCCGCCGCCGATCCCCCCGCCGATCTTCTGGCCCCAGAGTTTTTCGCCGGTCGCAGAGTCGAGCGCATAGAAATTGCCGCCGACATCGCCAACGAACACCAGCCCGCCGGCGGTCGGCGTCACGCCGCCCACGATCGGGTAATTGGACTTAAGTCTCCATTTCCAGGCGCCGCTGTCGGCGTCGACGGCATAGACCCAGCCTGCCCAGAAATTCGGATCCTGCCGGCCAAACACATGAAAGGGGTTCCGCATGGCATTGCCGAACCAAACACCGCCGGTGGGGGCATGCTGGAGCTGCTCGTCGCTCTGACGTTGCACCGTCGTGCACCAGTCGACCTCCCCGGTGATGACGAGATTTGTTGTCGGATCGTAGGCGGGGCCGTTCCACTCGGATCCACCAGACGCGCCCGGGCAGAAATGCACTGCTTTGTCGGGCGCGAACGGGGCGTCGACATTCTCAATCTTGGTCACCGGCGTGCGATAAAGGAGAGCGCTGTCCGCGAGATCGATCCCGTAGAGATGGCCGTCCTTCGGCGCCACCGAAAGCAGCCTCTTGCCGCCTTGCGTGTTGATCAAGGCGGGCGCGCTCGCGACGTCCCAGTCGTGCCAGTCCTTGGGAACGAGCTTGAAATGGCGTTTGTAGGCGCCGGTCGTCGCGTCGAGCACGACGACCGAGCCGGTGTAGAGGTTCTCGCCCTCGCGCACGCTGACCGCGTAAGCGGGCGACGGATTGCCGACCGGCACGTATAATTCTTTGGCCGCCGGGTCGAGCGTGTACGACGTCCAGGTCGCGCCGCCGCTGATCGGAAATCCAGGTCCGTTGTTCCAGCTCGACGCATTGAGCGGCGAGGCGCCCTGCGGTCCGCGGACTGGATCGCCCGCGACCTTCGGAACGAGATAGAACTCCCACACGATTTTGCCGGTCTTGGCGTCGAGCGCGTACATGCGCCCCTTGCCGCCCTTGGAATCGCCGCCGGCGTCGCCAATGAAGACCAGTCCGTTCCACGCAATCGGAGCGGCGGCGACAAACTCGCCCTTGCTTCCATCAGCTATGGTCGTCTGCCAAAGGCGCTTACCGGTCTTGAAGTCGTAGGCCAGCACCTGCCCGCTCTGTGACCCGCGAAATAACATACCGTCGAGATAGGCGGCCCCTCGCATGGCCGAAAGGATCGAGGGCGCGAGCTCTTCGCGCGTGCGCCAATTCTCTTTGCAACTGGCCGGGTTGATCGAGAAGATGTCGGTGAGCGTGGTGCCGATCAGTGCCCCGTTGACCATGATCAGCCCGGGCTCGAAGCTCGTGTATTGTTTGGTGTCGTACGTGCACAAAACCTTGAGCTTGCCGATGGTCTTGGCGTTGATCTCGGCGAGCGGAGAAAAGCGCTCCGAGGTCAGCGTCCTGTTGTAGCTCGGCCAGTCGTCGTCAGTGACTTCGACCGTTCGCACGGTCGAAAGCGTGGTCGGGGGCGCGACGGCGTCCTTGTAAGCAGCGTTCACCTCCGTTGTTGTCGCACCGGGAGGCGCGCGCCAAGAGCGAATGGTGTTGCGTGTGAGAGCCGCAAAGACCGACATTTGGACTGGGTATATGCGATACAGCACGCGCCCAGCGGTTGCCGCCGCAGCAAAGATGGCGAGCGCGGAGAGGGCGCCGATAAGCAGCCTTCTCTTCATTGGGCGTTGCGCACGCGCGCCGGCCGCGAAACGCGGCGCGCGGGCAGGACGGCGCCGAGCGGCGGCTTTGTCGGCATGGCGGGCACTGCCCTCGATCTCCAGACTATAGACGCGTTTTGCGAGTGCAAGACTGTCAAGTCAAGGGCGGAGTGCCGCGTGTCGATCGAAATCGCGCGCCGTCAAGCCCCCATTTAGGATGGAGTGGCGCCGGCCTGCGGATAATCGCTGGTCGTCGGAGGCTCAATATTCCTGACGCGTTGGCCTGAACAGGATCTCGTTGACATCGACATCCTCTGGCTGGCTCATCGCGAACACGACCATGCTCGCAAAGGAGTCGCCGGAGATCGCCGTCTCCTTGTAGAATTGAGACACCCTCGCGCCGATGTCGCGGATCGGTGAGGTTTGTGAAGCGGGAGCTCAGGCTCGATATTGCTCGTCGCTCACCTTCTCCATCCAGTCGACCGCCTTGCCGTCGAGCGCCTCCTGGATGGCGATATGGGTCATGGCGGTCGTGGGCGCGGCGCCGTGCCAATGCTTCTCGCCTGGCGCGAAGACAACGACGTCGCCGGGGCGAATTTCCTCGATCGGGCCGCCCTCGCGCTGCGCCCGGCCGCAGCCCGTCGTGACGATGAGAACCTGACCGAGCGGATGGGTATGCCAGGCGGTGCGCGCGCCAGGCTCGAAGGTGACCGCGTTGCCGGCCGCGCGCGCGGGCGCGGTCGCTGCGAACAGCGGGTCGATGCGGACCGTTCCGGTGAAATATTCCGCTGGTCCTTTGGTCGGACGCGCTCGAACCGGCTCGCTTGATGTCCATCAATCGCTCCTCATGTAGCGAGGCCGCCGTCTCGGCTGACCCCTTGCTTTTGATTTTGTTGCGCGCGCAGTTCGCGGCCGGCCGCAGCGGCGGTCACGATTTCGCCGCGCTTCGACTTCAGCCCATCGATCAGGAGGTCGATGAGCCGCCGCGCGCTCGCCTCCCAGTCGGGCGCCGAATTGACATAGGCAAAGCCGACCAGCGCGCGCAGGAGATCGGCGGAATCCGCGTCGGGACGAATGTCGCCGCTTGCCCGCGCCCGCTCGACAAGGAGCGCGATCGCCCCATTGATCCGCGCGCTCGAATCCGCATAGAGCGCCGAGCCGCCGCCGACCAGCGATTTCAGAGCGGGCGCGATCACCTTCTTGGCGGCGATGTAGTCGATGAAAACCCGCATCCAGGCGCGCAGCGCCTCAGCCGGAGGCAGGCTCTCGCTCAGGCGCGGCGCGGCGTCGGCCAACTGCTGAACCTCGCGGCGATAGACCGACTCCACGATGGCGTCGCGCGTCGGGAAATGCCGGTAAAGCGTGCCGATTCCGACATCGGCCCGGCGCGCGATCTCTTCGAGGCTCGCCTCCGGTCCCACTTCCACGAACGCCGCCTTGGCCGCCTCGAGCAGCCCGTCGCGGTTGCGCTGAGCGTCGGCGCGGGGCTTCGCGCGCCGCGCTCGGCGCTTTCCCGCCGGCCGCGCGGCGGGAGCGGCTCGTGACGTCGGCGCTCAAATTTCGCGTGTCCTCTTGCTAAACGGAGGGCTCCTCCGTATATCGACCGGAGGCATCCTCCGTTTATTCCTGCTTCGCGCCCCTGGCAATCCTCCGCCGCAGCGCCGCAGCCGCGAGAGCCTTCGCTTTTTGAACCTGGAGACGATCATGTCCAAAGTCTTTGGAGCCACATCCACCACCGACGAGGTGCTGGACGGCGTGAAGTTGAACGGCAAGCGCGTGCTGGTGACCGGCGTATCGGCGGGTCTCGGCGTTGAGACTGCTCGCGCGCTCGCGGCGCATGGCGCCGAGGTGGTGGGCGCCGCGCGCGATCTGACCAAGGCCAAAGCGGCGACCGCGCCGGTGCGCGCCGACGCCGCGAACGGCGGCAGCCTTGAGCTGGTCCAGCTCGATCTGGCGTCGCTTGCGAGCGTGCGGGCCTGCGCCGACGCGCTCGTCGCCAATGGCAAGCCGTTCGATCTCGTCATCTGCAATGCCGGCGTCATGGCGACGCCGTTCGGCAAGACGGCGGACGGGTTCGAGACGCAATTCGGCACCAACCATCTCGGCCATTTCGTGCTGGTCAACCGGATCGCATCGCTGATGAAGCCGGGCGCGCGGCTGGTCAATCTGTCGTCGGCCGGCCATCAGATTTCCGACGTCGATCTCGACGATCCGAATTTCGAGCGCACGCCCTATAGCGCATGGGCGTCTTACGGCCGTTCGAAGACCGCCAACATCCTGTTCGCGGTCGAGTTCGACCGCCGCCACAAGGAGCGCGGCATCCGCGCCGCCGCGCTCCATCCGGGCGCCATTCAGACCGAGCTCAGCCGCTACCTGGACGAGGAGGCGCGACGGGAACTGACCGAAATCATGACGCAGGTCGGCGAAGCTGCCGGGCGCGAAGCCGATTGAGTACAAGTCGGTCCCGGCGGGCGCGGCGACGTCGGTCTGGGCGGCGGCGGTCGCGAAGGCCGACGCGGTCGGCGGACGCTATTGCGAGGATTGTCACGTCGCGGAAGTCATCGACGCGCCCGGCTTCACTTTCTCCGGCGTGCGCCCCTATGCGCTCAATCCCGAGCGCGCCCAGGCTCTGTGGGCGAAGAGCGAGCAGATGGTCGGCGAGCTTTTCGCCTGAGCCGACGCCGCGAGCTTCGCAGCTTCTTTCATTGCAACAGCGGGTCGGCGAGCGACCCAACATCCAGGAGATCCCTATGCCTGCACTCGATCAAACCCTTGCAGCAAAGACCTTTGGCGCGACATCCACCACCGACGACGTGCTCGGTGGCGTGAACTTGAAGGGCAAGCGCGTGCTGGTGACCGGCGTGTCAGCTGGCCTTGGCGTGGAGACGGCGCGCGCGCTCGTCGCTCACGGCGCGGACGTGGTCGGCGCCGCTCGCGATCTGACCAAGGCCAAAGCGGCGACCGCGGGCGTGCGCGCAGGCGCCAACGGCGGCGGCCTTGAGCTGGTCGAGCTTGATCTGGCGTCACTGGACAGTGTGCGCGTCTGCGCCAACGCGCTTGTCGACGCCGGCAACCCGTTCGATCTCGTCATCGCCAATGCCGGCGTCATGGCCTGTCCCTATGGCAAGACCGGCGACGGGTTCGAGACGCAATTCGGCACCAACCATCTCGGCCATTTCGTGCTGGTCAACCGCATCGCTTCGCTGATGAAGCGAGGCTCGCGGCTGGTCAATCTGTCGTCCGCCGGCCATCGCTATTCCGACGTCGATCTCGACGATCCGAACTTCGAGCGCACACCTTACGATCCATGGGCGGCTTACGGACGGTCGAAGACCGCCAACATCCTGTTCGCCGTTGAGTTCGATCGCCGCCACAAGGCGGAACGGGATCCGCGCGACCGCCGTCCATCCCGGCGGCATCGAGACCGAACTCTCCCGCCACATCGGCGAGGAGGGGATCAGGGAGCTCATCGAGCACATCAACGCGCAGACGCGCGCCGCCGGCGAGCCGGAATTCAAGTTCAAGACGATTCCGCAGGGCGCGGCGACGTCGGTCTGGGCGGGCGTGGTTGCGGCGGCTGATGACGTCGGCGGCCGCTATTGCGAGGACTGCCACGTGGCGGAGATCGAGCCTGACGCGGCCAAGCGCGCCGGCGTCAAGCCTTACGCGCTCAATCCCGAGACAGCCAAGGCGCTATGGGCCAAGAGCGAAGAGATGGTCGGCGAGCGGTTCTGAGCGGATAGGGCGTCGAGAGGCGCCCGTCCTTTCGGTCGGCTATGGCGAAGCGCCGCCCTTATGTGCCCATCTTCGCCTTCATCGCCTGCAGCGCCTTGCCGCAGCCGACGCTGACTTCCATCTTGTGTTCCTTGAGGCAGGCGATGATGCGGCCGCCGCCCATCTGCACGCCCGGGCAAAGCCGCGCCACATCCGGCTTGCAATATTTCATCGCCTCGGCCTGCTGGGCGATGCGCGGTCGATCCGGCGCATGCGAGCGCCGTAAGCGACAGCGCGGCGGCGATTGCGATATGACGGATGCGCATAGTTCCCTCCCTTGCCGCTTGAAAGCGGACTGAATGACGGTCGCCAGATAGGACGCGGGCGATCGAGCGGTCAAACGAAAAACCTCGAGCCGCTTGTCAAAAGTCTTGTTCGGGGAGGAGAGCGCACCTGGGCTCTGCCCTAGCTTCCGCGCTTGCCAGGCTTTAAGACCGCGGCCCTGGCCAAACAGGAAGTTCTCTTGAACGCTCCCCACGCCGCTCACGACAAGCGGCCCGTGTTTACGCACGGCTCGTTGATGCGCCACGTCGCGGTGATGACCGCGACCGGCGCGATCGGCTTGATGGCGGTGTTCGTCGTCGATCTTCTGTCGCTGTTCTGGGTGTCGAAACTCGGCGACCAGTCGTTCAAGGCCGCGGTCGGCTACGCCGGCATGATGACGTTCTTCGTCATGTCGATCAACATCGGGCTGACCATCGCGGGCTCGGCGACCGTCTCGCGCGCGCTCGGCGCTGGCGACCGGCCGCGCGCAAGGCGGCTCGCCGCATCCGCGCTCACCATCACCGCGCTCGTCTCGCGTCGTGACGACGATCGTGATGTTTGTATTGCGCGACTGGATCCTGACGACGGTCTTGCACGCGCACGGCGAGTCGGCCGAGGTCGCCTCGAAATTCATCGCGATCAGCATACCCGCCAATGTGCCGCTCGCGGTCGGCATGACGTTTTCCGGCGTTCTTACGCGCCGTCGGCGATGCGCGCCGGGCCATGTACGTCACGCTGTCCGCTGGGATCGCAACGGCTTTTCTCGACCCGCTGCTTATTTTCGGCTTCGGGCTCGGCGTCTATGGCGCCGCCTGGGCGACGGTTCTCTCGCGCTTCATCCTGCTCGCCGTCGGCTGGATTGGCGCGGTCGGCGTGCACGATCTCGTCGCGCGGCCGAAGCTCAACGCCGCGCGCAGCGACTTCGGGCCGATCATGGCGATCGGCTTTCCGGCGATCATGGCCAACGTCGCCGCGCCGGTCAGTTCGGCTTACACGCTGCGCGTGTTTTCCGATTTCGGCGAGGCGGCGATCGCGGCTTCCGCCATCATCGACCGCGTGACGCCGGTGGCGTTCGGAGTCGTTTTCGCCCTCACCGCATCGGTCGGACCGATCATCGGCCAGAATTACGGCGCGAGACTGATGGGAAGGGTGCAGCGGACGCTGACCGATTCCTTCATCCTGTCGATCGGCTACGTGCTGTTCGCCTGGGCGGTTCTCGCGCTCGCCGCGCCAGCCCTGATCGCCGCCTTCGACGCCACAGGGCGAGAGCGCGGAATACGTCGCTTTCTATTGCCGGTACGGCGTTTCCGCCTGGATCTTCCTTGGATGCCTGTTCGTCGCCAACACGGCGTTCAACAATCTCGGCTTTCCGGTGCTCTCGATGGTGTTCAACTGGGCGCGCGCGACGCTGGGGACGATTCCGTTCGTGACGATCGGCGCGCGTTACGGCGGCGTGCAGGGCGGCATGATGGGCTTTGCGCTTGGGTGCGCAATATTCGGCCTGCTTGCCGTTGCGACGGCTTATGGAGCGACGTGGCGGCTGGCGAAGGCGATTGACAGTGGCGAGCGCGTCAGATCCCAGGCGCGGCCGCGATCGCGGGGCAGGTCGCGAAAACGTCCTGAGCGCCGGCGCTGCTTACGGAAACGCGCTGGCGATGTTCGTGAAGCTTGACTTCAATTGGGTTCCGGCCGCGCCGACCGCCGTCACGATCGCAATCGCGATGCACGAGGCTATGAGCGCATACTCGATCGCCGTTACCCCCTGATCGCAGAGCATGAACCGACGCAACAGCTTGGTCATGGCGGGTGTCCTCGAAATTCCCCCGCATCAGGCCCGAAAGTTCCTAACAACGGATGAGACCGGGCGAAGACTTTTGGGTTCGCGGCGGGCGCCTGCCGCAACGGTTAAGGCGGTCCCAAGGCCGGCCGCGTTTCTGTATCTTTCCGAGGCCCTTTGCATTGTCCGGAGCGGCGCGACTATCTAGCCGGTTCGCCGGTTCACCGGCCGCTGGGGTAAGCGCCTTTATGGCTCGGGACGTCGTCGATAGTGAAGTCGTTGAATCGCGCGACGCGCTCGTCGCCTGGTTCGAGGCGGGATGCAAACCGGACGGGCCCGTTCAGGGTCGGCACGGAACACGAAAAGATCCCTTTCTATCGCGCCGATCATTCTCCCGTCCCTTATGACGGCGAGCGGGGCATTCGGGCGTTGCTGGAGGGCATGCGCGCCGATCTCGGCTGGGACGGCATCGAGGATCGCGAAAACCTGATCGGCCTTTATGACGCCAACGGCGAGGGCGCGATCTCGCTCGAGCCGGGAGGACAGTTCGAGCTCTCGGGCGCGCCGCTTTACGACGCGCACGCGACCGCAACCGAGCTCGATCGTCATCTCGCCGCTTGCCGCAAAGTGGCCGAGCCGCTCGGCATCGGCTTTCTGACGCTTGGCATGAGCCCCAAATGGACGCGGGCCGAGACGCCGGTCATGCCAAAAAGCCGTTACGCGATCATGGCTCGTTACATGCCGAAGGTCGGGACGCGCGGCCTCGACATGATGTTTCGCACTGCGACCGTGCAGGCCAATCTCGACTTCGCGAGCGAGCGGGACATGGTCGCCAAAATGCGCGTGGGCCTCGCGCTGCAGCCGGCGATGACCGCCTTGTTCGCCAATTCGCCCTTCACGGACGGCAAGCTCAATGGACTCGTGTCCGCTCGCTCGGAGATCTGGCGCCACACCGACCCGGCGCGCACCGGCATGCTCGCCTTTGCCTTCGAGCCCGGCATGGGCTTCGAGCGCTACGTCGACTACGCGCTCGACGTGCCGCTCTATTTCCTGAAGCGCGGCGACCACTATCAGGACGTCGCGGGAGCAAACTTTCGCGACCTGCTCGCCGGCCGGCTTAGCCAAGCGCCGGGCGAGCGCGCCACGCTCGCCGATTGGGCGAACCACCTGTCGTCGATCTTCCCAGAGGTGCGGCTCAAGCGCTTCCTCGAAATGCGCGGCGCGGACGTCGGTCCACCCGATCGTATCGTCGCGCTCGCGGCGCTGATGGCTGGCCTCTATTACGACCCGAGCGCGCTTCAGGCGGCTGAGGCGCTGATCGAAGGCTGGACGGCGCGAAGACCGGCAGAAGCTTCGCGACGACGCGCCGGTGCTTGGGCTCGCCGCGGAAATTCGCGGCCGGGATCTGCGTTCGGTCGCGACGGACATGCTGGCGATCGCCCACGGCGGCCTCAAGCGGCGCGCCCGGCTCAACGCGAAGGGCGAGGACGAGACCATCTACCTTCGTCCGCTCGAGGCGATCGCGGAGAGCGGCCGCGAGCCGGCGCGGCATTGGATCGAGCGCTACGAAGGTCCGTGGGGCCGTTCGGTCGAGCCGGCCTTTGACGAGGCGACGTTTTAGCAATCATTAAGCGACCCTTGGACGCCCGCAATCCTGCCCCCGCCGCCGATCGTCCTCGTTACGCAGGCGCGCTTTCGCTGGCGGCAATGTCCTAGCGATCGATAATCTTGCCGTAAACTTCCTTCTCGAACTCGAAACCGTCCTCTTTATCCGGAGAGTCGTCCGTTCCCGAACGCTCTCTGGCCCAGTGCGTCAATTCGTGCAGCAGAATGATGGTGATCAAATGCACCTGTCCGAGCGCAGTTTTACGCATGTCCTGGCCGGTTTGATATCGGCCGACATCAGCCGTCGCAACGTCGATTATATTCGTGTGCAACGTATATCCGCCCGTCGGGGTGTATACGTGTCCGTTGCGCTGTTGAGGCACGAGCATCTTCACGTTGACCACCGGACCCTTGCCCCAATACAGGCCCTCCTTGACGATCTCTTCAGTGGCCCCCGAGTTGTTCTGAATGGCGGCCATAATGTTCTTTTGCGCACCCACCTTGGGAAGCGCATTAGCGACGTAATGGGCAAATTGCGGATAGTCGCGGATCTGGTCTGAACTCATGCGCATGGTCTAGTCTCCGCGGGAGACGGGAGCGTCGTACCCACGTTGCTCCCGCGCTCCGGGGGCGTACAGCGCGCTAGGCGTCAGCGCGCGATGTCGCCGGGGACAGCGGATGGCAAAACGATGCTTCCGCCAAAGGGAGTGCCGATGACCACAAGGCCGGACGACGAGTGCGCGCCAGCGATTCCCGGCGTATCAAGCGATGCGAACGGATCAACTCTGCCGCCGACCCGCCGGTCCGATTCGAAACGTGCGCCTGCCGCAATATAGCCACTGATCCGCGCACATCCGGCTCTGGCCGGCGGCGCCAAACCCTGATCCGATCCCTCGCAATAGGACCCCCGGAGCGTTGGCTGAGAGCCCGGCGCCGCGGCGCCGCCCGCGCTGGCAAGATTGGACAGGCCGATGGTCAGCAAAGGCCCTGACACCGCGATTGCCCAAACAACCCTGCGTGAGGCGCCGATGGAATTATGAATCATTGATAGCCGAGATGAAGCCACAACGTGGCGGCAAAATGGCAAAAGGCCCTCGTAATGGAGACTAACGTCAGGTGTGACTTTTCGGCCAATCACCGAGTGTGGCCTGGATAAGGGTCAGCGCCGCCACCGCCGCCGTATCCGCGCGCAGGATGCGCGGACCGAGGCTCAAGCGAACGACGCGAGGCGCGGAAAGGATTGCGGCGCGTTCGTCATCGTCGAAGCCGCCTTCCGGCCCGATAAGCAGGCCGACCCCGCCTTCGCCGCGCGCTTTCGCGAGCGCGTCGAGCGGACTGGCCTGCTCCGCCTCCTCATCGCAGAAGACGAGGAGGCGCTCGGCCGGCCAACTCCGAAGCGCTTCGCCAAGCGGCTCGACCGGCGCAACTTCCGGCGTCCAGATCACCCCGCATTGTTCGCAAGCCTCGATCGCGTTGGCTTGCAGGCGCTCCAGGTTGACGCGGGCTACCTGGGTGTGGCGCGTGATAACCGGCCGCAAGCGCCGCGCGCCCATCTCGACCGCCTTTTGCGCCATATAGTCGAGCCGGGCGTGCTTGAGCGGCGCGAACAGATAATCGACGTCGGGCGGCGCCTCCTGGGGTCGGGTCTGCGCGCCGACGACGAGCGACGCCGACTTGCGCGAGCCTGCGAGGGCGCCTGCGAATTCGCCGTCGCGGCCGTTGAACAGAAGGACGGGAGCGCCCGCGCCGAGTCGCAGCACGTTGACGAGGTAATTCGCCTGCTGGGGATCGAGCTTGAACTCGGCGCCGGCAGCCAGATCCTGGGAGACGTGAAGGCGGGGAGTCCTGAAGTCGGTTCGAGCCATCCGCTCCCATAGCTTGCGCGAGTGCGTCCGGGTAACAAATTCCTCTCATCGACGAATGCGGGTTCAGAGGCGCGGCGGCGCCGGCTTTGGCGGGCGGAGGAAATCATGACGGCCTTGAGGAAAATCGGCCTTGGGCTCGCGGCCGTGGGTCTGCTCGCTTCGCCATCGCGATTGGCCTTCGGGGCCGATGCGGCCCACCCGACCGTGGTCGAACTGTTCCAGAGTCAGGGCTGTTCGACATGCCCGCCGGCGGAGGCCAATGTGGGGGCGATCGCCGATCGCCCGGACGTGCTCGCGCTCTCGTTTAGCGTCGACTACTGGGATCGGCTGGGCTGGAAGGACACATTTTCCAAGCCCGCCTGGACGGCGCGCCAATTCGCCTATGCGAAGGCGATTGCGCATGGCGAAAACGTCTACACGCCTCAGGTCAGTCGTCAACGGCAAGGTCGAGGGCGACGGTCTTGGAGCCGAGCGCGCTTGCTGGGCTCATGAGCCGCGGCGATCGCGGCGCAGGCGGACCGAGCATCGGCTTTTCGGGGGACAATGTGACGGTCGGACGGGGCGCGGCTCCGGCCGGCGGCGCGGACGTCTGGCTCGCGCGCTATATTCCGCACGCGGTCGAAGTCACGATCCCGCGCGGCGAGAACGCCGGCCACACGCTGCCCTATAAGCATGTGGTGCGCGAAATGGTCCTGCTGGGCAAATGGCGCGGCGAACCGGCGACCTTCGCTGTGCCGCGCGGCGGCGACCCGAGCCTCGCCGAGGCGGCGCTCGTGCAGGCGAACGGGGCAGGGCCGATCCTCGCGGCGGCGAAGAGGTAGAGCGCCATCTTGTCATTGCCGCGCAAGCGGGAATCCAGGCGTGTCGGCGAAAGTCTGGATGCCCGCTTTCGCGGGCATGACATCCGACGGGGGGCGAGTAGAGGCTGTCTCGCTCAGTGCGGGAAGTCGCCCGAGCGGTCCTGAATGTCTTCGGTCCGGACCTTGTCGAGCGGGAACGAGGAAATCGCCTTACCCGCGAAGTCCAGTTTCGAGAGATCGACCGAACGCATCCTGCGGTCGTACATCGTCCAGTAATAATAGACCTTGTGGCTCATGTCGGCGATGACCGACCATTGCGTGTAGCCGAGATGGAAGTCCTCGGCGTTCCCTTCGCGCACCAGCCCCTTCGGAATGTCGAAGTTGTTCAGCATCACGGACGCGGCGTTGACGGCGTCGGCCGCGTCCTTGGCCGGGATCATGGTGTTGACGAAGGCGACCGCCCTCACGAATCGCGAAGGCGGCGTGAAGTCGCCCGGCAATCCGAGCATCCCGCTTCCGGCTCCGAAGGGCGCGAGCGAGACCCCGTCGATAGACCGCGCCGGCGCCGGCTGTGGCGTCAGGTTGGCGTAGTTCCTGAGGTTCAGGAGATGCCAGTCGTAATTGGGCGAGTTGGTCATCGCGCCGACCTTGTTGTCCGTCACGCTCAGCTGGCCGTCGACGTATTCAATGACGATTGAAGCGCCGGTCGAATCGCTCACGATATGATGGAGGGGCAGGGGCGTGCCGAATTCCTTTTCGATCTCGGCGTTGCGCACCACCCTAATCTTCGGCATCGCCTGGCGCACTTCGTCCACGGTCTTGAAATTGCCGAGGATGTAGTTGACGAGATCGACGTTGCTGACCGTCGTCGACAATTCGTCCGCCTTCACCTCCTGGTATTTGGCGAAGCCCGGAAAGAAGAGCGCGCCGACGGTGAGGCCCGCTTCGTTCATGCCGTCCGTCGCATAAGCGAGGCCGCCTGCATTGACGCCGACAAACCCATATTGGTTCTTCCACGCCGCGCCCGTCTTGCCGTCGCCAAGCGGCGACGAGAACGTCATCGCGCGAGGCGCGAGCATCATCTCGGATTTGAGATCGGAGGCGCCCCATTCCATCGTCCGCGCATAGATGCGGGTGCCGTCCTCGGCTTTGAAGATCATCGAGGTGCAGGCTTCCGCGCTCCCTGCTAACCCCGCAAGCAACCCCGCCATCGACACCGCGACGAGCCTTTTTGCGAAACGAACGTCCATATGCGTGCTCCACGAGCGTTTTAGCGGCCGAAGAATCATCGAGGCGCGAACAGAAAATGTCCTATGTGAGCGCGGTTAAGAAAAACCCTGCGAGTCGCGAATGATCCCGGAGCTGAGCGGTGGGAACGAACCGGAAGGGGAGGGCGGGAGCCTCGCGGTCCTGACTGTCCTGGCGCTCGTGGTCGGCGCGATCTCCGGCGCAGTGGTCGCCGTCTTCATGCTCCTGCTCGAACAGGCGGACCAATTGCGCGATGGGCTTGTTGTGCGGGCGCATGCGGAAGGACCTGAGGGCTTTTGGCTATTGCTTGCGGCTTGCGCGGCGGCGGCGGGAATCGCGGCTTCGCTCGTGCGGCGGCTCTCGCCCCAGGCGGTCGGAAGCGGCATCCCCCACGTCGAAGCCGTTCTCAACGAGCAATTGCCAGAGGCGCCCTTTCGCATCATTCCGGTGAAGTTCATCGGCGGCGCGCTCGCCATCGGTTCCGGACTTGCGCTTGGCCGCGAGGGGCCGAGCGTGCATATGGCGGCGACCTTGGGGCATCTCGTCGGCAAGACCTTTCGTCGCAATTGGCCCGATTGCCGCGTGCTGCTCGCCGCGGGAGCCGGGGCCGGCCTCGCGACGGCGTTCGACGCGCCGATCGCGGGCGGAATCTTCGTGCTCGAGGAATTGGTGCGGCGGTTCGAACTTGCGCGTCGCGATCGCGGCGCTCGGCGCCTCCGCGACCGCGATCTCCGTGTCGCGGGCCATTCTGGGTGACGCCCCGGATTTCCATTTGGCGGCGTTGGCCGCGCCAAGTCTGCCGATACGGCCGCTCTTCTTCGTCCTCGGGGCGTTCGCGGGCGTCATGGCGGTCATCTACAATCGGGTGCTCCTGCGAACGATGGCGACGATTGACCGATTGGACCATTGGCCGGTCGAAGTGCGCGCGGCGCTGATCGGCGCGGGCGTCGGGGCGCTCGCATGGGTTCTCCCCGATCTCGTCGGCGGAGGCGATCCGATCACCCAGCGGACGCTGCTGGGCGCCGGAACGCTCGCCATGCTTCCGCTGGTGTTTCTGCTGAGGCTGGCGCTTGGCGCTGTGTCCTATTCGGCGGGGACGCCTGGCGGCCTGTTCGCCCCGATGCTGGTGCTCGGCGCGCAATTCGGACTGTTCTTCGGATTGGCCTGCCAGCTCGCATTTCCAGGTCTCAACATTCAGCCGGAAGGATTCGCGGTGGTCGGCATGGCCGCCTTGTTCACCGGCGTCGTGCGCGCGCCGCTGACCGGCATCGTGCTCGCCACCGAAATGACGGCGGACGTCACTATGCTGTTGCCGATGCTTGGCGCGTGCGCGATGGCCATGCTGACGCCGACCCTCCTCAAGGATCCCCCGATCTACGATTCGCTGCGCGAGCGGACGGTGACCCGGGAACGAGCGCGTCTCGAACAGGCGGCGGGCGCTGCTCGAGCGACGAAAGAGGTATGACGCTCATGTCAGCGTGTCAGACTGGTCCAGCCGTCAGCGTCGCAATCCGATGAACGTCGGCCCTGGTTCCATTCCCGGCCGATCGGCGGCCGACCGACATCCGGACCTGACGCCCTCGTGGGTCGTCGTTGGCCTCGCGATGGGTCCGGCCGTCGCGATCGGCTTGGCCCGCTTCGCCTATGCGTTGCTGCTTCCGCCGATGCGCGCCGACCTCGGTTGGAGTTTCGCGCAAGCCGGCGCCATGAACACCGCCAATGCGGGCGGCTACCTCATAGGCGCGCTGGCGGCGGCGCCCCTCGGCGGGCGGATGGGCGACAAAACAATCTTCGCTGTCGGTCTCGTGTTGACGGCTCTCACGGTCGGCGCGTCAGGTCTTAGCGCCGATTTCACGGTGCTGTCGGTTTTGCGTGTGGCCGCGGGTTTCACCGGCGCGCTGGCCTTCGTGTGCGGAGCAGGGCTGACCTCCGCCGCCGCGATGGGCGGCTCCAGAAACCGGGCGCCGACGCTGTTGGGCGTCTATTTCGCGGGGGCCGGGATGGGCGTCACGGCCTCGGCTCTGGCGGTTCCGCCCTTGCTTGAGAGGGTTGGATGGCGCGGTGGCTGGCTTGTCCTGGGCGCCCTTGCGCTGGCGGCCACCGCATTCGGATTGTTGGCGTTGCGGCGCGCCCCTGAGGCCTTCTCAGGCCTCGGCGGGCTCCGCGCGAAGGGGTTGGTCGCCGCGATCAATGGCGTGCACGCTCGTGGCCTATGGTCTCTTCGGCGCTGGCTACATCGCCTATGCGACCTTCATCGTCGCTTATTTGCGCAGCGCCGAGGGTTTCTCCGGTGGAGGCGTCACACGGTTCTGGTCGATATTGGGCCTGTCTTCGGTCGCCGCCGCATTCGCGTGGGGACGCATCCTGGGCCGACTGAAGGGCGGCTGGGGAACGGCGGCCACACTCGGCGTTCTCACGATCGGGACCGCGGCGCCGCTCGTATGGAGCACGCCGGCCGGCGCCTATCTGTCCGCCGTTCTCTTCGGGGGCTCGTTTCTCGCGGTCCTCGCCGCCGTGACGTCGTTCGCGCGTCGTGTGGTCGAGCCGCATGCCGTGACGGCGGCGATCGCCACCCTGACCGTCGTGTTCGGCATAGGCCAATGCATCGGCCCGGTGCTGAGCGGCGCGCTGTCCGATGGGCCGAACGGCCTCAAGGCCGGCCTGTGGCTGTCGGTCGGCATCCTGGCGGTGGGCGCCGTCGTCGCGGCGTTTCAACGCGAACCGGCAGGTCAGCCTTGAGGCGCCGCGACCGTCGCGGCATTCGTCCCGTTCAGCGGCGTAGGAAGTGAATCGATGCACCGTGCGGCTTGGGCGGCGGCGACGCTAATTCTCATGGCGCTGTCTTTCGCCGCCGGAAGAATGACGCTGGGCGTTCGGATCATGCCTGAAATCGTCGCGACGCTGCCTGGCGACGAATCCCAATTCTCACGCGAACTCGACGCCCGGCTTCGCGAGCGCTTTCCGATCGGAACCAGCGAAGACAAGCTGATCGGCTACCTCGTCGGGGCGAACTTTATTCCTGACTGGACTCAACGCGACACCAAGTCGAGCATGTTCATCTTCAACGGTTTGCTATGCGATCGGATCGTTCACGTGCTGTGGCGAGCGGACGCCGCGGGGTCGCTTACCAATGTAAGCGGCGCTTACGAAAGCCATTGTTTGTGATCCGAAAGGTCGGAATCACACGCTGAGACGCATTCGGAGCAGACAAAAAGAGCGAGTGCGCCTTCGTTCGCGCGGCGGCGCCCGCTAGAGCAGATTGCAGTTCCGTCGAATCGGACTTTGTAGACGCGGTCGTTGACCGCGTCGCCGCGCTCAAAGGGCGTTCGGAAGCGCCCGTCAGATGACGGGCTATCGAGCGCGGTACAATCGGCCGCGTTGACCCAAACGCAATCTCCCCTAATGCGCCCGCCTGCGCCCGTCGGTCCGTCGTGGAGCCTCGCGATCGGCAACCTCCGTGCAGTCAAGTGACCTAGTCGGGAACCATTGGCGACCGCCGCTCGTTCAAGAGCGTTCAAGGCGCCTGTGGAGAGAAACCTTTGTCTCTTGCAAACCCCCGCTCTACCGCGCGGATCTTCCGGCAACCCATCCATCCGATGCTCGTGCCGATCCCGATCGCCTGCTTCGTCGGCGTTCTTCTGACTGACCTGACCTACTGGTGGTCAGCGGAAATGATGTGGGCGAATTTCTCCGCATGGCTCGTGAGCGTCGGCGTGATCTTCGGCTATCTCGCCGCGATTTTCGGCCTGATCGATTTTCTCGGCAGCCGCTCAATCCGCGCTCAAAAGCCGGCGTGGCCGCATGCGATCGGGAACGTCGTGCTGCTCATTCTCGCGACCCTCAACATGTTCGTTCATTCGCGGGACGCATGGACTTCGGTCGTGCCGTGGGGACTCGCGCTTTCGGCCGCGACCGTGCTGGTTCTCCTGTTCACCGCCTGGATGGGACGAGCGCTGGTCTATGGCCATCGAGTCGGGGTCGCCGAATGAAATCCACCCCACACACGTTGTCGATGGCTTTGTGCGCCGCGTTCGTTCTGGCGCCGCTCGCGGCCTCCGCCGAAGAGCCGTTCGATATTCAAAGCCAGATCGGCCCCAATCCCGTTTTGCCGGACATCCAGCAATATTTGTTTCCGCCGATGCATCTGTCGTCAGTCGTCGGCTGGAAAAACGGCGAGAAGCCCACGGTCGCCGCCGGGCTGAAGATCGAGGCCCTCGCCGCCGACCTTCAGCATCCGCGCTCGCTCTACACGCTTCCCAATGGCGACGTGCTGGTGGTCGAATCGAAAGCGCCCCCGCCGCAGCCGATCACCCGGCCCAAAGACCTCGTCATGCGGTTCATCGAAAAGGGGGTGACGTCAGGCGGCGACCCCGGGACCGAGCAACCGCATCACGCTTCTGCGCTACGATGCGGCCGGCGGGAAGCCTCCGACGCGATCGGTCTTTCTCGATCATCTCCATTCGCCCTTCGGCGTGGTGCTGGTGGGTAACGATCTCTATGTCGCGAACACCGACGCCATCGTCCGCTATCCGTACCATGACGGCGATCTCACGATCTCCGGCGAAGGCGTCACTCTGACCGAGCTGCCGGGCGGCCCGATCGATCACCACTGGACGAAGAGCCTGACAGCCAGCCGGGACGGCTCGCTGCTCTATGTCGGCGTCGGCTCTAACAGCAACATCACCGAGAACGGCATCGAGGCGGAGAAAAATCGGGCCGCGATCTGGGAAGTCGATCGCGCGAGCGGACGCTGGCGCATTTTCGCGAGCGGCCTCCGCAACCCGAATGGACTGACCTTCGAGCCGGAAAGCGGGGCGCTGTGGGCTGTCGTCAACGAGCGCGATGAACTCGGCCCGAACCTGGTCCCCGACTACCTGACGTCCGTGAAAGACGGCGCCTTCTATGGATGGCCTTACAGCTATTACGGCCAGCATCTTGATCCGCGCGTGCAGCCGCAGCGCCCCGATCTGGTCGAGAAAGCGATCGCTCCCGACTACGCGCTGAGCTCGCACGTGGCGCCGCTTGGGCTCGTTTTCTACACGGCCGACAGCCTGCCGCAGAAATATCGCGGCGGCGCGTTCGTCGGCGAACATGGAAGTTGGGATCGGCCGACCTTCAATGGTTACAAGGTCGTCTTCGTGCCCTTCAGCGGCGGGCGTCCCGACGGCAAAGCTGAGGATGTCGTCACCGATTTCCTCGACGCGGAGGGACATGCGCGCGGTCGTCCGGTCGGCCTCGCCCTGGACAAGAGCGGAGCGCTTCTGATTGCCGATGATGTGGGAAATACCGTCTGGCGCGTCACGCCCGCCGGCCAATAGCGGACCACTCAGGGCTACGGACGCTCGCCACGTGAGACGGAAACCTGCGAGAGGTTAAGCCAGCGCGGCGTGAGCGCAAACGGGACTCTTAGTGAATTGACCGAATGCCGTCTGCCCGCCTCTCTGCGCCCTCCGACTTCTGCTCAAACAGCCACTCAGTCGTGAGCGCTGTCGCGCGATGCTCCAGATGATGATCCACGGGGTCAACCGGGCAGGGGGAAAAGCCGAGCTTGGCAAAAGATTGCTCAGCCTCCGAGAAGCTCCATATTCTGTCGCGACCGTCGTCGATCGGCACCTCAACAAGCACTCCGGCGGTTTTCGTCAGAGCGCGAGCCGCGCCTTTCAACACCTCTCGCTCGAATCCTCGAGCATCAAGCTTGATCAGTGAGGGCGCGTAGATGAAAAGTCGCATCGTCCCAACGATCCAATCCAGAGTGTGAAATTGGACAGCCTCCTCCGGCTGAATTGACGGTTTAGGATCAACCACATGCTGCGGATCAGGCGCAGGTTGAATGATAGTCAAGTCATTGTTGAGTGGAAATTGACCTGAACGCGAACCAAGCGCGCAGTGAAAACAGTCCCAGGCGCCATCGGCAGCGGCGATTTGCACCAGCGTCTCGTAATGCGAGTTCGTCGGCTCAAAGGAGACGATAAGTCCGGTATACCCGCAATTTCGGAGCGCCTTGCCGAATTGACCAGCTTTGGCTCCGATGTCATAGACAACTTCGACACCGTGCTGGGCGATGAAGTCTCCGAGGGCCTGATCGTTGCAAGATGGCTCGACGCCGCCCACGAAATTCGGCCGGTCTAACATTGCGTTCCCCCCGTGCCCAAAAATCAGTTTAGTCAGCGATACAACCGCGAGCGGGTATCCGTCCATTAATTGCATCTAAGTCACGTAGAAGTGATTTGTCCGCCGAGCCATCCCGGTCTCGCCGAGAGGGAAACGACCTCGGGTCGGGATCACACGACGAATTGTCGACAATCGCTTTCGAAAAATAGAAATTTGTGATATAGATTGGAGCTATGGGATATTCGCCGCATATGGCTAGGGCGGCGGGTAAGAGGGTTGCTGTGAGGCAATTGGGCGCTCCTAGACTTTGCATACAACCCAGGCGAGAGGCGGATTTTTTCTTATTTGAATCCGCCGTAACCCATTGATAAGCCCCGATTCGGAAAAATAGCTGCTAGTAAATGCAAGCATTTTTACTATCATTTATTTGAATTTGCTGGCTTTTATTTGCGTAAAGTCGCCCTCTGAGTTGTATTCTAGGTCTCACGGGCCGCATAGCCGAGAGCCCGAACCTCCGCCAATTTACCCCTTGCGCTCGGGTCATTGTTCTGCATACGTTCTAACCATCGGGCAAGCCCGGGCGGGGGCGGTATATGGTGGCGCGCGTATCGACGGTGGCCTTCGAAGGCGTGGAGGCCCGGCCAGTCGATGTTCAGGTGCAGATCGCCTCAGGGACGGTGGCCTTCACCATCGTCGGCCTCGGCGACAAGGCGGTGGGCGAATCGCGCGAGCGGGTGCGCTCGGCGCTGATCGCCTCGGGCCTCGCGCTTCCCGCCAAGCGGATCACCGTCAACCTCGCGCCGGCCGACATGCCGAAGGAGGGCAGCCATTACGACCTGCCGATCGCGCTCGCGGTGATGGCGGCGATCGGCGCCATTCCGACCGACGCGCTCGACGGCTTCGTTGTGATCGGCGAGCTGGCGCTCGACGGGACGATCAGCGCCGTCGCGGGCGTGCTGCCGGCCGCGATCGCCGCCAACGCTGCAGGCAAAGGCTTGATCTGCCCCGCGCCCTGCGGCCCCGAGGCGGCCTGGGCCTCGGCCGATCTCGAGATCCTCGCGCCTCGCTCGCTGATCCAGCTCGCCAACCACTTCAAGGGCTCGCAAGTGTTGTCGCGCCCCGAGCCTGCCTTGCGCGCTTTCGCGGGACCCCAACCGGACCTGCGCGACATCAAGGGGCAGGAGAGCGCCAAGCGGGCGCTGGAAGTCGCGGCCGCCGGGGGCCACAACCTGCTCATGAACGGCGCGCCGGGCGCGGGAAAATCAATGCTCGCCCAGCGCCTGCCGTCGATCCTGCCGCCCTTGACCCCGCGCGAACTGCTCGAAGTGTCGATGATCCATTCGGTCGCCGGCGCGCTCGCCGGCGGCGCCTTGACCGACCGGCGCCCGTTCCGAAGCCCCCATCATTCCGCCTCGATGCCGGCGCTGGTCGGGGGAGGGGCGCACGCCAGGCCCGGCGAGATTTCGCTCGCCCACAATGGCGTTCTGTTCCTTGACGAACTGCCGGAGTTCCAGCCCCAGGTGCTGGATAGCCTGCGCCAGCCGCTCGAGACCGGCGAAGTGGCGATCGCGCGCGCCAATCATCGGGTCGTCTACCCGGCGCGATTTCAGTTGATCGCGGCGATGAACCCGTGCCGGTGCGGCATGGCCAATGAGCCAGGCTACGCCTGCAAGCGCGCGCCAAATGATCGGTGTGTGGCGCAATATCTTGGCCGTTTGTCCGGCCCGCTCATCGATCGTTTCGACCTTGTCATCGACGTGCCATCGGTCTTGGCCGCGGATCTCATGACGCCGCCGGCGCGCGAAGGCTCGGCTGAAGCGGCCGCCCGGGTCGGGGCGGCGCGCAAGATCCAGCTCGCGCGTTACGCCGAACTCGGACTCGACGGGGTTATTTGCAACGCCAGGGCGCCGGCGAGCCTCGTCGAGGAGATCGCGAATGCGGATGCGGCGGGGCTCACGCTGTTGCGCGACGCCGCCGAGCGACTGCGTCTCTCAGCCCGGGGCTATCATCGGGTGCTGAAGCTTGCCCGCACGCTCGCCGACCTTGACGGCGGCGGCCCGACTCGCCGCGCGCATCTGGCCGAAGCGCTTTCCTACCGCGGCGCGCCCGATCGCGCGGCCGCGGCGGCCTGAGGCGCGAATCGGGCAGATCCGTACAATTTGGTCGAATTCCGCAAGGGAACCGCAACTGCCGCCTGAAACCATGCACCGCATAGCGCAATGGGGCGGCTCAAGCGGGATTGCGAATGGATTTCGGCGCCGGTCTGGCGGACATTGCGAGCCACGCGTTGTGCCTTCAGGCCGGCGTGATGATCGCTTTGGCGGTCGCGCTCGTGGCCGCCGTGGCCCACGCTCGCGGTCGAGCGGAAGCCCGCGCGACGTGGAGCGCGGCGGAGAACGAAGCCCTCCGCGATGAGCTCTGGCGGCTCAAGGAAGCCGCGGGCGCGCGCGATCGGGCGGAAGCGGCGAGCGAAGCCAAATCGCGCTTTCTGACCACCATGAGCCACGAGATCCGCACGCCGATCAGCGGCATTCTTGGCATGGCGGACCTGCTCAGGGAGGCTTCGCTCGACCCCGAAAACGCAAGCTACGTCGAGGCCATCCGCAGCTCGGGGAGCGCGCTGATCGCGCTGATCGACGAAATCCTCGATCTCGCGAAGATAGAGGCTGGCCGCTTCGATCTCGTCGTCGAGAC
Source organism: uncultured Alphaproteobacteria bacterium (assembly GCA_963762335.1). Lineage (GTDB taxonomy): Bacteria > Pseudomonadota > Alphaproteobacteria > Rhizobiales > Beijerinckiaceae > Roseiarcus. The sequence continues at coordinate 73,019 of CAVXKU010000010.1, forward strand.
CGTGGACCTGCGCCGGCTCACCGAAAGCGTGGTCGAACTGCTCGCGCCGCGGGCTCAGAGCAAGGGCATCGAGATCGCGGCCTCGTTCAGCGCCGCTGCTCCGCGCTTCGTCCGCGCCGACGGCCAGCGCCTGCGCCAGGTTCTCACGAACCTTGCTGGCAACGCGGTCAAATTCACCGATCGGGGCGGCGTCTGCGTGATGGTGGAGCGCGGTGAAAACGGAATAGCGAAATTCTCGGTGATCGACACCGGCCCAGGCGTGCCGACGGACAGGCGTGCGGCGATTTTTGACAGTTTCGAGCAGGGCGACGGCTCGAACGCGCGCCGTTTTGAGGGCGCGGGACTGGGGCTCGCCATCTCGCGCGAACTTCTCCGCCTCATGGACGGCGAGCTGACTCTTGCCGATAATCCAGGCGGAGGGTCGATCTTCGCCTTCACGGTTCGGTTACCCGAATGCGAGGTGGTCGATCCTCTGGCCGCCCGGGAGACGAGGGGGCGCGCGACCGAAGGCCTTCGTGCTCTCATTGTCGCCGATTCGCCGTTCGAGGCGCCGGCCATGGAAGCGCAACTCGCGGAAGCAGGCGTTGGCGTGAGCCGCGCGCGTGGTCTCGAATCCGGCCTTTTGGCGTTGAGCGGTTTGGAGAAGCCCGACGTCGTCATTGTCGATTGCGCCCTTGGCCCAGAGGCGACCAATCGGTTGGCTCAGGCCGCGCGTGAGGCGGGGATCCGGCGGAGCCTTGTGCTGTTTTCGCCATTCGAACGCCGCGCCTTCGGGCAGACGGCGCTCAAAGGCTTTGACGGGTGGCTGGTTAAGCCAGTCCGCGCTCGCTCCCTGTTTGAGCGCGTGGCGTGGGACCTTCAACCAACCGCCGACCCTGTGGCGCGTTTCTCCACTCCGCCGTTGCTCCGCCGGGCCCTGGTCGCCGAGGACAACGACATAAACGCCCTCATTACTCAAAAGGCCTTGCGCCGCTTGGGATTCGAGGTCGTGCGCGCGCTCGACGGCGAAGAGGCGCTCCGGTTGGCTTCACCAATCGCTCCGCTTGAGGCTCGTCCCTTCGACGTCATCCTCATGGATCTCAAGATGCCCGGTCTGGATGGATACGAGGCCACCCGACGTCTGCGACGGCTCGAGGCTGCGTGCGGTTGGTCACCCACGCCCATTGTCGCTCTCACCGCCAACGCCTTCGACGAGCGAAAAGGCTCTCCGTCGAGCGCCGGGTTCGACGCGTTTCTGATCAAGCCAGTCGAGTTCAGTGCTTTGGCGGGGACGGTAGAACGGGTTTGCGCGGCTCTCTGCCCCATGGCGCGAGCGCTTGCGGGCCTAGGAGAGCTTGCGCGCAAACCCTGCGTCCATAGGGCTTCGCAGAACGGCGAGTTTCCATCTGGCCCTGAATTCGGTTAAGAGAGGCGAACCGGATGTTCTCGCCGGTATGCGCGCCCGTAGCTCAGCTGGATAGAGCGTTGCCCTCCGAAGGCAAAGGTCAGAGGTTCGAAATCCCCTCGGGCGCGCCAAATCTTCCACCGAACTGATCTGACGGATCTTTTCCCGGACGGACCGAACAAAAGAGAGAACTTTGCGACCACGGACGGTCGGAGCGGTAGTGAACAGTCATACTGAGACGCGAACGGGCGGCGCCCCAGAGCAGTCATTCCCAAGGCAGCCAAGGAACGTCTCCAACGGGCGGATAGCGCGCCCCTACCGGGATCGCCTCGGGAAGGACCGGAGTTGGGGCCATAGCCGCCCTTCCATTGCGAGCGCGAAATAGGCTTCACTGCCCGAAGCAGAAGCCCCGGACTCCTTCGCCTTTGCTCGGGCCTTCGAGCGACGCCGCGTGGCGGCGAAAGCAGTGCTCTGCGACTGGTTCCCCGACCAAAGTCACGTTTCAAGTCGAGCGCATGCGTTGAGCGGCGGCGGGGCAATCAGTTTTGCGATCTCACCGCGGCAGGAGCCGCAGTTCGCGCCAGCTTTGAGACGCGCTCCGATCGCAGCGACGGTCGCCGCATCGCCGAGGTCGGCGGCCGCCTCCAGGATCTCGTTGCGGCCGACATCGAAGCAGGCGCAGACGATCAGGCCCGCGGTCGCGCACCTCGGCGCCAGGCCGGCCGGTCAGCAGCCGCAGCCGTTCAGCCGGAGGGACCGGCTCACCGAGACGGTCGACGATCCAGGAGCGCGCGACCGCGACGGGTCCAGTCGCGGCAAAGAGAGCGCCGGCGAACACGCCGTCGCGAAACGCGACGAAGCGTCGCCGGCCGGCCGCGGCGTCGTGATAGGCGATGAGATCCGCGTCGTCGCCGAGCGTTAGCCTTCGCCGGGCGAACAGGGTCCAATCGTCCGGCGCTTCAACGCCCGCGAGCTCGGCGCGCCACCCTCCGCGTGTGACCGCCGCAGCGAAATAGTCGGTCTCGTCAACGGCGATGGGTCGGGTCGAAGCCGCGAAGGCGTGCCAGGTGGCGTCGAAGCGCCGCGCCGCGACCGGGGCGGCCTTCAGTTCCGGCTGGCCCGACACTGGGTCGGCCGCGGCGCCGACGAGCGCGTCGATGCGGGCGAGGGAGGCGTGCTGATCCGTCCAGTGCATGGGGGCGAACAGCGAGCCCCGCCGCTGCCGCTCCGTGACGACGACGCGCAGGATGGCGCGGCCGTGTGCGCTCTCGATTTCGGCCAAATCGGCTGGCGCGACCCCGATCGCCGCCGCGTCGGCGGGGTGGATTTCGACGAACGGCTCGGCGATATGCGCGACAGCCGCGGGCGTCTTGCCGGTGCGCGTCATCGTGTGCCACTGGTCGCGGATGCGGCCGGTGTTGAGGATGAGTGGGAAAGCGGGCATCGACGCGGCGCGAGCGCGCGGCGGCGGCGTCGGCGACAAAGCGCGCCTTGCCGTCCGGCGTGATAGAAGCGTCCGTCGGCGAAGAAGCGCGTCGCCGCGCAGCTCCTGTCCGCGCGGACGCGGCCATTGGAACGGCGCCAGCGCGTCGTAAGCCTCGCGGTCGATGATCGGCAAGCGCGCCGATGATCGAAGTCGCGCGCTGCCGTCATTCTCGAACGGCGGACAGCGCGCGCATGTTCGGCGAAGATCTCCGCCGGCTCATGCGTAAGCGAAGGCCTCGGCGAAGCCCATGCGGCGCGCGACCTCGCAGATCATCCACCAGTCGGGCCGCGCTTCGCCCGGCGCCGCCAAGGAAGGCGCGCTGGCGCGAGATGCGCCGTTCCGAATTGGTGACCGTGCCGTCCTTTTCGCCCCAGGCCGCGCGCGGGCAGCAGCACATGCGCGAGCGCGGTCGTGTCGGTCTGCGCGCATGACGTCGGAGACGACGACGAAGGGACAGGCGCGCGATCGCCGCTTCGACGCGCGTCGGCGTCCGGCATGGATGATCGACCGGATTGGTCGCCATGATCCAGAGCGCCTTGATGCGGCCGTCGCCGACCGCGCGGAACAGATCGACGGCCTTCAGGCCGGGCTTCGTCGGCGATCGTCGGCGCAGCGCCAGAAGCGCTGCACGCGATCGCGGTGCGTCGGCGTCCTCGATCTCCATATGCGCGGCGAGCATGTTGGCGAGGCCGCCGACCTCGCGCCCGCCCATCGCGTTGGGCTGCCCGGTGACGGAGAACGGGCCCATGCCCGGCCGGCCGATGCGGCCGGTCGCCAGATGGCAGTTGATGATCGCGTTGACCTTGTCGGTGCCCGACGACGACTGGTTGACGCCCTGGCTGTAGACGGTGACGACCTTCTCCGTCGCAGCGAAAAGGTCGATAGAACGATGCAGCGATCTGCCGGCGGCAAGCCCGGTCGCGCGCGGCAGCGCGTCGAGGTCATGTCGAATCGGCCGCCGCGGCAGCGCCTCCATCGAAGCCGCCGTGTGTGCGCCTCGACATAGTCGCGATCGACGCGGCCTGTCTTGCGCGAGATGGCGCGAGCAGGCCGGCGAACAGCGCGACGTCGCCGTCCGGGCGCGATGGCCAGATGCAGGTCGGCGATGTCGGCCGTCGTCGTGCGGCGCGGATCGATCGGCCACGATCTTCGTTCCGGCCGCTTCTCCCTCGCCGCCATCAGCCGCTGGTAGAGGACCGGATGGCACCAGGCGAGATTGGAGCCGACGAGCACGACGAGATCCGCCAGCTCCAGATCCTCGTAGCACGCCCGGCACGGTGTCCGAGCCGAAGGCGCGGCGATGGCCGGCGACGGACGAGGCCATGCAGAGGCGCGAATTGGTGTCGATATTGGCCGAGCCGATGAAGCCCTTCATCAGCTTGTTGGCGACGTAGTAGTCCTCGGTGAGACAGCTGGCCGGAGACGTAGAAGGCGACGCGAGTCGGGGCCATGCTCGGCGATCGTCTCCGGAAAGCGCCGGGCGACGAGATCGAGCGCCGTCGTCCCAGCTCGCACGCGCGCCATCGACTTCCGGATGGAGCAGCCGGTCCGTCGAGCGACGAGCGTTTCGCCGAGCGCCGAGCCCTTGGAGCAGAGGCGGCCGAAATTGGCGGGATGATCGGGATCGCCCGCGATCGGCGACCGCGCCGTCCGCTGCGACCTCGGCGAGCACGCCGCAGCCGACGCCGCAATAGGGGCAGGTCGTCCTGACCGGCGCGGCTCGTCGCGCCGCGTCCTGTCTCAGGCGGCTCGTCTGCGCCAAGCGCTTCGAGCGCGATGAAAATCCGCGCCGTCCTCGACCTCGCAGCGGAATGGTGCGCACGCGTCCTTCGTCGGCGCCGAGCGCCTTGCCGGTTTCCAGCGAGATCACCCAGTTGTGCAGCGGGCAGGTCACCGCTCGTCGCCATGCACGATGCCCTGGCTCAGCGGCCCGCCCTTGTGCGGGCAGCGATCGTCGATGGCGAAGACGCTGGTCGTCCGCGGTGCGGAAGACGGCGATCCTGCCCTGCGGCGTGCTGCACGCAGCGCGCGCCGCGCCGCGGGATGTCGATCGAGCGCGCCGATGCAATCCAGTTCATCGGCCTCGGTCACTGCCGGCTGCCGTGCGGCGAAGCCGATCGGTCGCCATCGGCTGGAACTCGTGCTTGTCCTTGCCGGAGACGCGCTCCGACCACGGATCGATCTGCGCGAACTTCTGGGAGAAGACGAAGCGGTCGAAGTAGCGCCTGGCGCTTTTCGCAGTCGTCGACGATCTGCCGGCGGATCTCGTCGACGCCGATGCGCTTCGCCCATTTGTAGATGCGCTCGAGATAGCGGCCCTGCTCGCGATACATCTGCACCAGCGCGACGATGATGCTCGAGCGCCTCGTCCTCGGTCTTGACGAGGCACGAGCACCTCCGTGCCCTTGATGTCGAGACCGGCCGCGCCGGCGAAATGGATCTCGTAGCCGCGAATCGACGCAGATGACGCCGACGTCCTTGCAGGTCGCCTCGGCGCAATTGCGCGGACAGCCGGAGACCGCCATCTTGACCTTGGCCGGCGTCCACGAGCCCCACATGAATTTCTCGATGCGGATGCCAAGCCCGGTCGAATCCTGCGTGCCGAAGCGGCACCAGTCGGAGCCGACGCAGGTCTTCACCGTGCGCAGCGCCCTTGGCGTAGGCGTGCGCCGGAGACGAAGCCGGCCTTGCCGAGGTCGGCCCAGACCGCCGGCAGGTCTTCCTTCTTGACGCCGAGCATGTCGATGCGCTGGCCGCCGGTGACCTTGACCGTCGGAATGTGCGAACTTGTCGACGACGTCGGCGATGGCGCGCAGTTCCTGCGGCGCTGGTCACGCCGCCCCACATGCGCGGCACGACGGAATAGGTGCCGTCCTTCTGGATGTTGGCGTGCACGCGCTCGTTGATGAAGCGCGACTGGTAGTCGTCGGCATATTCGTCCGGCCAGTCGCAGACGAGGTAGTAGTTGAGCGCCGGGCCGGCACTTGGCGCAGCCGCAGGAGGTCTTCCATTCCAGCTCCTGCATGACGGCGGGGATGCGTCTTCAGGCCCTTGGCGATGATCAGGCGGCGCACGTCGTCGTGGCCGAGCGTCGTGCAGCCGCACATCGGCTGCACGGCGGCCGGATTGTAGGCGTCGCCGAGCGTCAGCGTCATCAGCTGCTCGACGAGGCCGGTGCAGGAGCCGCAGGAGGCGGACGCCTTGGTGTGGGCGCGCACGTCGTCGAGCGACGTCAGCCCCTTGGCCGTGATCGCGCTCGACGATCTTGCCCTTGCACACGCCGTTGCAGCCGCAGATTTCCGCATCATCCGGCAAGGCTGCAACGGCCGCCATAGGGTCCAGCGGGGCGCCCTCCCTGGTAGGCCTGGCCGAAGATCAGCGTGTCGCGCATCTCCGAGATGTCGGTCTGCTTCTTCTTCAGGTCGTTGAACCAGGCGCCATCGGCGGTCTCGCCGTAGAGCACGGTGCCGATGATGCGGTCGTCCTTGCAGGACGAGGCGCTTGTAGACGCCGGCGCGCGGCGTCGCGCAGCACGATCTCCTCGCGGTCGTCGCCGTCGGCGAAGTCGCCGAGCGAGAAGAGATCGATGCCGGTGACCTTGAGCTTGGTCGGCGTGTCGCTGTGGACGAAGGCGGCGGCGTCGTCGCCGGCGAGCTGCGCCGCCGCGACGCGCGCCATCTCGTAGAGCGGCGCGACGAGGCCGTAGACATGCCCGCCGACCTCGGCGCATTCGCCGAGCGCGAAGATGTCGGGATCGGAGGTGCGCATGCCGGCATCGACGACGATGCCGCGATTGACGGTCGAGGCCGGCCTCCTTGGCCAGCGCCGCGTTCGGCCGGATGCCGACCGCCATGACGACGAGCGTCGCCGGAATGATCGTGCCGTCGGCCAGCTCCACGCCCTCGACCTTGCTCGTTGCCGAGGATCGCCTTGGTGTTGGCCTTGGTGATGACCTTGATGCCGCGCTCCTCGATCGCCCGTCTGCAGCAGGTAGCCGGCGGCCGGATCGAGCTGGCGCTCCATCAGCGTCGGCATCAGATGCAGGACGGTGACGTCCATGCCCTGCTCGTTGAGGCCGGCCGCCGCCTCGAGGCCGAGCAGGCCGCCGCCGATGACCACCGCCTTGCCGCGCGACTGCGCGGCGAGCAGCATGGCGTTGACGTCGTCGAGATCGCGATAGGTCAGCACGCCGGCGAGATCGTTGCCCGGCACCGGAAGGATGAACGGGCACCGAGCCGGTGGCGATCACGAGCTTGTCGTAAGGCGCGACGACGCCGTGCTCGGAGGTGACGGTCTTGGCCACGCGGTCGATCGCGACGATCTTGTGGCCCTTGTAGAGCGTGATGCCGTTCTTGATGTACCAGCCGTCGCCGTGGATGATGATCTCCTCGTAAGCTCTTCTCGCCCGAGAGGACCGGCGAGAGCATGATGCGGTCGTAATTGACGCGCGGCTCGGCGTTGAAGATCGTGACCTCGTAGCGGCCGGGCGCCGCTTCGAGGAGATGTTCCAGCATGCGGCCGGGCGCCATGCCGTTGCCGATGATGACGAGACGCCGACGCGGCGCAGTCTTGACGTCGGCGTCGAAGGCTTCCTTCTGGATGTGGCGCATAGGGCTGCCCTTCAGGCGTTGGCGGCGGCGAGCGCCGAGCGGTCGAGCCAGGTGCGGCGCCAGCGGGCGCCGACGCCGGTCAGCGCGGTCAACGCGGCGAGCGCAAGACAGGCGAAGATCGCGAGGCCTGCGCCGTAACTGCCGGTGAACTGCTTCGCCGCGCCGAGGCTCGCAGCGAGATAAAAGCCGCCCGCGCCGCCGGTCGCGCCCACGAGACCAGTGACGACGCCGACATTGCGCGGAAAGCGCTGCGGCGCGATCTGGAACACTGCGCCGTTGCCCGCGCCAAGAGCCCCCATGATCACAACAATGATCGGCAGCGCGAGGCTCAAGTTCGCAATACCGCGACTGAGGATCAGAAGCAGGACGGCGACAAGCCCGTAGACGAAGCTCAGCGCCTTGACGCCGCCGATGCGGTCGGCGATCGCGCCGCCGAGCGGACGGATGAAGGAGCCGGCGAAGACCGCGGCCGCCGTGCAATAACCGGCCGAGACCGGCGAGAGCGCATATTGGTCGTTGAAATAGATCGGCAGGAACGATGACAGGCCGACGAAGCCGCCGAAGCTCACGCAATAGAAAGCCATGAGCCACCAGGCGTCGCTCGCGCGGAGAACGTCGGCATAGTCCTTGAGAGATTTCCGCGGCGGCGACCGGGGGCTGTCCTTGGCGAGGAGAATGAAAAGCGCGAGCACGATCGCGAGCGGAACGATCGCGAGACCGAGCACGTTGCGCCAGCCAAGCAGAACCGCGAGCGACGGCGCGAACAGGGCGGCAAGCACGGTGCCCGAATTGCCGGCGCCGGCGACGCCAAGCGCCGTGCCTTGATACTCGGGCGGGTACCAATAAGAAGCGAGCGGCAGCGCGACCGCAAACGAGGCGCCTGCGACGCCGAGCACGACGCCAAGACCAAGCGTCGCTTCGAAATTGGGCAAGCCGAAGGCCCAAAAGGCGGCAAGTCCGGCGATGACGATGACCTGCATGAGGACGCCGGCAAGCCGCGGTTTGAGATGATCGGCGAACACGCCGCTGACGATGCGCAGGACCGCGCCGGCGAGCACCGGCGTTGCGACCATCAGGCCCTTCTGAGCCGGGCTCAGATGCAGGTCTTTGGCGACGAAGACGGCAAGCGGGCCGAGGATGACCCAGACCATGAAGCTGACGTCGAAATAGAGGAACGCCGCGACGAGTGTGGGCAGATGCCCGGCGCGCAGAAAACCGCGGTTCATTGCATGAGGCTTTCAATCCCGGCGCATGCCATGCGCCGCCGGACCCAAGTCCGGAGACGGACCGCCATTGGCCCGCCGATCGATCAGGGCGGCCTCGGCCGCCCGCTCATGGCCCGCGCCGTCATTGGCGCAGCCCAACCCGCGCCTTCATGCGGCACGGACCATAAGGTGAAAGCAAGCCTCATGCCAGGCTGCGAACCACGAAACATCAATCGGTTAGCGATGAGAGGTGGCACGCGAGGCGCCCACAAACGCCGCGCGCGCGATGAAGCTTTGCGCATCGCACAACAAAAGAGGCGCCCGAACAGCAGGTCCCGCCGCTCGGGCCCGCGCGTCATGCTGCGTCCTGCTCGCCGTAGGCCGCGCCGATCATTGCCCCCGAGACGACGCCATAGGCGGCGAGCCAGGCGCTCTTGACCTCGCTCGTGAAATCCGGCCCAAGGCCGCGGCCGAGAGCAAAGATCAAGGCCTCGCCGACAGGTGTGTAATACGACGCTTTGACGCCGTAGCCGACATGCTTCACCGCGAGCTCCTTTACGGCGGGGAGGATGGCGTCCAGGTTCCGGAGGCTGTTGACCACGATGCCGAGCGTCGTCATCAGCTTGCGGCGCTGCTCCGCCATATCGCCGTGAAAGAGCGGCCTGACCTCGGGCGCGATTTCAAACAGACGGTCGTAGAAAATGACCGCCGCCGTGTTGGCGATCGGCGCGACCTTGGCGAAGGAAGACTGCACGAGATCGATTTGATGCGGAGTCATGGATCGCGTCTCCTTTTCGGGGGTGAGCGGCCAGTTGCGGCCGCCGTCGAGGGATCGTCCGTCGCGCACCCGAATCCAGGAAGCGAGCGCACGCGCTCGGGTGGCCGCAGGATTCGCGTGACGTTGCAAGAGTTCTCACGCGCGGCGCACATGCCGCGGCGTCGGGCGATCCCGCGCTTCAGGCGAACCGTCATTGGTTCGCCGATGATGGTTCAGAGCGACGGCGTGCGCCGGAGCTCGCCATGGCGCGCGCCGTCGTTGGCGCAGCCAAGCCGCTCCTCCGAAAGGCGCGGCTATCGGTGCAGGACGCAAATCCTGCGCCAACCGTCCCGATCCCGATACATCAAGGGGTTAGCGCTGAAGCCAAGCGGGATCGGCGCCCAAACGATTCTCAGGCGATGAAGTCTTGTGCGCGGCGACAGACGACCGGCCGCCTCAGGCGCTAAGGCGCAGCCGCGGAGGGCTGACCAACAGCCGACGCCATAAGAGCCACGAAATCCCTGCGAATTTGGTTCTTATAGGGTTAGCTGTCGGTCGGCTGCTTTGGCCCTGACTTGGAACTTCGGCCGTCATGGCCGAATAACAAGCCCGGCCATGACGCTTCGGGCTCCCTCTCGCGCCGCCCCAATATTCGAAATTCCCTGGTCGCCAACACGGAGCGCAATAAGAGTTGCGAATTGTCTTGACAAAATCAGAAATCTACGCTATCAATTTCGACATGTCGGAATCCATCTCCCACTCGCCGAAAGACAGGCGAAAGACGAGAAGCCGTGGCTGTTTGACACTTGGCCAACGAATCCGCCGCGCGAGCTGGAACTCGGGTTGAATTTTTTTATTCCAAATCGACCGTAACCCATTGAAAAGTCCCGATTTGAAAAAATAAACGCTAGTAAACGCTAGCAAATTTACTAGCGTTTACTAGCACTTACTAGCGTTTAGGCGCGTTTATTCGCGGCCAAATTCCCGCTTTGGTTGTATCCCTAGGACACGCCGGCGGGATCGAACACCGCGCCGTCGCAGAAGAGGTCCGGCCCCATGGCGATCGGCCCGGGCGAGGCGGGCAGCGACCAGGCCGAGGCGTGCTCGCCCTCGCTCTTCATGTCCGAGGCGGGGATCGGCGCGCCGACGGCCGCAAGCGCATCGGCGTAGAGGTCGGGCCGGTAGACGCGCCGCGCGATGTCGCGCAGCGGCAGGCCGGCCTCGATCAGCCCCCACCGCCGCATCTGCGCCAGGAACCAGAGGGCGTGCGAGCGCCACGGATAGGTGGCGGCATGGGCGTGAAACCGGGTCTCGTTGCGCGAACCGTGCGCCCCGGGCAGCGACTGCAGGATCGCGTGGCTGTCGACGCCGAGCCAGGCGCCTCGCGAAAGGAGCGCCGCGACATAGGTCGAATTGTCGGGCGCGTCGCAAAACCGCCCGGCGCGATAGAGGGCGCGCAGGAGGCTTCGCAACGCTTCCGGATTCGCCTCGCTCCAGCGTTCGCGAACTGCAAGAGCCTTCTCGGGCGCGTTGCGCCAGATGTCGTTCGACGTCGCGACCGTCAGGCCGACGCGGGCCCGCTCGGCCATTTCGCCCCACGGCGCGCCCGCGCAGAAGCCGAGGATACGGCCTGATCTGAGCGCCTCCACTATGCGCGCGGGCGGCGTCACGCAAAGCTCGAAATCGCGGCCGGCGACGGCATCCGCGGCGGCCAGCCAATAGCGAAGCTCGAGATTGTGAGTGGAATAGTCGTGAACGACAGCAAGCGTCGGCTTCTCGTCCAATCGCCTGAGCCGCGCGGCGAGCGCGGCGGCGAATCCCGCCTTGCGCGCGTCGGCCCGCATCTCTTTCACGAGGCTGCTGGCGAAAGTGATCGTATTGCCCCCGAGGCTTAACGCATAGGGCACGACGAGCGGCTCAGCCGGGCCGCGCAGCCCGAGCGACACAGCGAGCGCGAGCGGCGGAACGATGACGGCGGCGTCAAGCGCCCCATAGGCGAGCTTGTCGGCGATGTTCGCCCAGGAAGGCTCGATCGACAAAGCCACGTCGAGTCCTTCGTCGGCGAAGAAGCCGAATTCGTGCGCGACGACGACCGGCGCCGAATCGGTGAGACGCAAGAGCCCGATCGCGATCCTTGGGTCGCGCCGCAGGTGCGGATCAGTCATCGCAGGAGCCCATCGGTTTCCTCTCCCTCAATCAATTCGGCCGCCACGTGAGCAATGCGGCGATTCTCGTTCATCGCCTTGTTGCGCAGCCAGCGGTAGGCTTGCGGCTCGTTCATCTTGCGCGTGGCCATCAGGAAGGCCTTTGCGCGCTCGATGATCTGCCGCTCCTTGAGCTGCGCGGTCGCGGCGGCAAGCTCGGTCTCGACGCGGGAATACCGCTTGAAGAGCGCGACCGCCGACGCGACGATCGCCTTCATGTCGCGGTCCGAGACGCCGGAGAGATTGTAGGAGCAGACCCCGGCCGCGATCGCGTCCGCGACGAAGGCCGGGTCTTCCTTGTCGGAAAACATGACGATCGGTTTCGGCGCGCTCGCCGACAGCGCCTTCACGCCTTCAAGCGCGTCGCGATCGGGCAGCGCCATATCGATCACGACGAGGTCGGGGGCCAGACGTCGGACGGTTTCGACGAGGTCGACGCCCGCCTCAGCCCGCATGATCTCGGGGAAGCCCGCCGCGGCCAGCGTCTGCTCAAGCGAGCGCGCGCGCTCGGCCTCCGAAATCGACGAGCAGGATCTTGAGCGCCATCGGCGATCGATCGCATCGAGCGCCCGAGCGGGTCAATCAGCTGCCGAACAGCGGTCACTTTGGAGTGAGCCGGTAAGCCGTGTAGCCGCCGAAATCGTGCTGCTCTGTGACCGAATAGGCGGCGAGGAACAGCGCTGGCCAGGGAGTTGACTGCGCACGATCGACCAAGATCCACCCAGGCCTGTTCAGGTGTTTGGCGCCGTTGCGTATGAAGCCGCCCACCTCGTCTTGCGGAAGAAGTGCGTAGGCGCCGACGTCGTTCATCGCAGTCCATGCTGCGCCTGGGGCTCCGTATGGCAAGAACATCGATGGGGAAACCCACACAGGCTTGCCTTCCCCTCGCGTGCGCAGCCAATCCTGCGCGGCCGCCGCGTCCGCCGCTGGCGAGTGCCCGCTTGGCGAATTCGCGAGGCTCGCGTCGATAAGCGCTTGAGACTCCGGGGTGGCCAGGCGCATGGCGTTGATGAAATGGCTCGGTCCGATATTCCAGGCCTGGCCGCTGCGCGCCGCGGCGTCCCACGATTCGAAGCCGAACGTCGCCAGCAACGCCACCAGGCCCGCGAGCGCGACCTGGGCAAATCCGGAGGCTATATCTTTCAAGCCGATCCCCAGCGCCGCCGTCAGCGCCAGCACAACGAACGGCAGGAGATTGAGCACATTGTTGTCATGGCTGCGCCCCAGATAATAGGAGCCGGCGCCGAGAAGGCCCATGAGGCAGACGAAGCCCACGCGGATCCCGCGCGCGTCGGCCCGCAACTGAGCGACGGCCACGGCCGCAGCCGCGGCGAGCGCGAGCCAAATTGGACCCGTTGGATTGGCTGGGAGAATTCCGGGCGGATTGCGGACATAGGCCGTAAAGCCCGCGATTGAAGGCCATTGGCGATAGGCAATCCAGAACAGGACCGCCAGAGCGGCGAAGGCCACAGCCGTTGCGACGATCGCGACGCCGGCGCCGCGCAAGACCGCGATCGCAGCGTCTGGCACGCTCGTCGCGCCGATGGTCTGAGCCCGCCTCAGCGCAAGATAGGGCCACCAGACGACCGTCGCGTAGAACGCGGCCTCCGGCGACCACACCACACCGAGGAGCCATAGGGCGTGACCTGCAAAGTCCGTTCGGAACCCGAGTTCCTCGGCCGCTATTATGAAAAACAGGAGGGCGGCAAGCGGGAAAAACCGTATTCCGTCGACCGAGGGGGTGGCGATCGGCCCCTTGAAATCCGGTGGATAGCCGGTCCACATCAGGATCGCGCAGCCCATGGCGGCGAGGGCGACCAGCGTAAGGCCCAGCGGCAGTTTCCGGGTCAGCACGACCACCGCCCCGCCCATCGCCAGGACGTAGAGAAGGTTGGTCGCAACCACGGCGATATAGGTCCCGCTCCAGCAATCCTCACGACAAAGGCCGGCGACCAGCAGAGTAGGCCCCATTCCATATTGCACGGGGTAGTCCGAGAACGGGATGGCCCCGCCCAAAAGCGCCTCGGCGGCGCCGACGTAGACAGACCAGTGGTGCCACACGGTTCCAAAGCCCTGCGGGGATTGCATCACGCCTGTGAGCGCCACGGCTACGACCCCGAAGAAGAGCAGCGCCACGAGTGACAAGACACGGGACGCGCCGCCTCCGGTCCGGGGCAGCAATCGCGGAAGCGCGGCGGCGAATAGGCCCACGAGAAGGAAAATTACAGCCCGGGGCGCATCGAGGCGCAGGCCCAAATCCCACCAGATCGCGGAGGCGACGAGAGGCAGGGCCAGGAGTCCGCCGATGGCGTATCCTGCGCCCGAAAGAAGCAGCGGCGCTGCGAATGCAATGGAAAGGATCACCGGACTTGTCAGCCCGGGCCAGGGGCGCGCCGCCAGCAGCGCAAGTCCGCAGAGGGCCAGTATGACGCCGTAGACTCGGTCGATTGTCCAGGCCGAAGGAGACTTGGAGGTCCGGAGCTGCAGGGCGAAAGGCAGAATGCAGGCGGCAAGCAATAGTACAGCGTACACCGCCAACAGGGCGGCCTTTTGCTCAAACACGAGAGGCGTCCTTTCTCCGATCAGCCGCCCCAGCGTCAGCTGCTTGGGAAGGTCAGCGTCGTTTAACTCGGTTAGCCGTCACGTCAACAGGGGTGGTCGCAAAGTGGCGAAACCTGGCGGAGCGGATGAGGGCGCGGATCGGTCATAGGCGGAAGAGGACCTCCGTTCCGCCACAGCGGCGCGGTTCAGGCCCTTGCCGAGATGAAATGAGATTGCGCGAGCCAGCGGGTCGCCGCCGAAGCCTCAAGGGCCGGCTCGATCGCAAGGATGGGGCGGGCGGCAGCCTTCGGCAGACCCGGGCAACAGAAAGTCTTTGGTCGTCACCGTCACGTCCCGCCACCCAGCCAACGGAAGCGCCCGGCGCAATTGGCCAGGGGTGAAAGCCATTTCGTCGGGTTCGAGCTTGGCGAACCGTCGACCGATACGTGTGCCGAAAATGAACGCGCAATAGGGATTGAGGAAATTGGGCTCGATGAAGGCGAGGCCGCCGCCGGCGTTGCTCAGGGAATGCAAGGCGCGCAACACGTCGTCGAGACGCAGGACGAGATGGTGCAGGATGCCATTGCCAAACACAAGATCGAACCGGCCGAAGCGTCCGACGTCGTCGGCCAGGAGGTCCAGTTTTTCGAAGCTGAGGTTTGGAAGCGAATAGGTCTTTCTCGCGTGATCGAGAAACTTGTCGCTGATATCGACGGCGACCACCTCGAGTCCGGTCTTGGCAGCGATATGCGCCGCCGCCGCGCCGGAACCGCAGCCGATCTCGAGGATCCGCCTTGCTCCAACCTTCCTGGCCATCTCGACGAACCAGTCATTGCGGCGGGTCGCTCGTTGCGGCGTGGAGCCGACGGATGCGAAGATCTGGTTGAATCCGCGTTCGTCCTGAAGACTAAGTTTCGCCATCGGCAGCCCTAACATCGCGGAGCGAGCCGGGCGCCCCGTTATGAAAGACGAAACGACGCATCCCGACAAAGCCAACGCCCGCGAGCACGGGCAGGAGGAGCGCCTGCGCCCAGAGCGGCCCCAGGCCTCCCCATATCAAGGCGCGCAGCAAGAGAAAATTCAGACTGCCAAGGCAGGCGTAGAAAACGACAAAACGGGGCAGCAATCGACGGGACGTATTGCCGAACACTAAGCCGCCGTAGCTGAAAAAGTTGAACAAGATCGCCAGCACCGTCGAACTGCTTACCGCGAGCCAAATCGGCGCGCCGCCGAGCACGAAAACTGCATAGCAAAGATAGCCGAACGCTGTGTTGAGTCCGCCGACAGCGAGGTAGCGCAAAAAATTCATTCGATCGCTTTTCGTTGGGCAACCTCGCCCGCCCCACACCTCGACGGTAGAAAATCCGCCGCGCCTTTTGCTCCGACGTGGATGCTCGGCGGCCGAGCGATCGAGGGCGAATTCATTGTCACGCTAGTCTCTGCATGGCAAATGGGATTGCCGCGTTTCCTGAATTGTGAGCATCTTACGGGTTGATGACATCCAAAACCTCGCGTGCTAGGCGTCCGACGCCACGTGTTCAGGTCGCCGGGGGAGCGGCGTGTAATATGCCGCTATCTACAGTTGTACTCAACAAAGCGCGCCGTCGCCTGATCGACATGCATTATCGCGCCAAGGTGGGGCATCTAGGAGGCAATCTCTCGTGTCTGGACGCGATGATGCTGGTCCACCACGAACACCTGCGGACAGATGACCGGTTCATCCTGTCGAAGGGGCATTCCGCCGGCGCGCTCTACGTTACCTTGTGGAGCCTGGGTCGGTTGACCGACGGTGATCTCGACCGATTCCACCAGGACGATACTCTGCTCGCAGGTCATCCGCCGGCGAGAGGTATCCCGGATATCCGCTTCGCCACCGGCAGTCTGGGCCACGGTCTTTCGCTCGCGGCAGGGCTGGCTCTAGCGGCAAGGCTACAAGGCGCCAACCGCCGGCGTATTCTGCCTAACCTCGGATGGCGAGTGGCAGGAAGGCTCAACCCTTGAGGCCGCTATTTTTTCGGCCCACCATCGCTTCAACAATCTGACGATCCTGGTCGACCACAACCGTCTGCAAGGTTTCGGCTCAACGGACGCGGTTGCGTCGATGAACCCCCTCCATGAACGGTTGAGCGGTCTCGACTTCGAGATTCGCGAGTGTGACGGTCACGATCTCGGGAGCATACGCGCAGCCCTTGCCCCGGACCGGCATCGTCCTCTTCTCGTCATCCTTAATACGATAAAGGGGCGCGGCATTCCCCACTTCGCCGACACCATGGAAAGCCACTACTTGCCCTTGACGGCCGAGCAATATGCCGGCGCGACGGCGCAGCTGGATAAAGAAAGCCGCCACCAACCCGTGATGGCCGAGCACCATGCTCGCGCGATGGCGCAGGTCGAGACAGATCGATGAGAGACGAGCTGTGTCGCGAGCTTGTCGGCCGCTCGGGCGACGAGCGGATGGTCTTTCTGACGGGCGATCTCGGGTTCATGGCCCTGGAGCCATTGCGGGATGCGATGGGACCGCGCTTCATCAATTGCGGGGTCGCCGAACAGAACATGGTCTCCGTCGCGGCCGCTCTCAGTTATGAGGGATTGGAGGCCTGGACCTACACGATCGCGCCATTCTGCTACGCCCGAGCGTTTGAACAGATCCGTAACGATGTCTGCCTTCACGGCCTTGGGGTCAAGCTGCTGGCGAATGGGGGCGGCTATGCCTATGGCGTCATGGGTCCGACCCATCACGCGCTCGAGGACTACGGCATTCTCTTGACCCTGCCGAACATGACCGCGTTCGTCCCGGCCTTCACGGAAGATATGAGCCAAACCCTCGAACGCGCCGGCGATTTGTCGGGCCCAGCCTATATTCGCCTTGGGCGCGGTGAAAAGCCCGAAGGTGAGGTTGTGCCGGCTTACGCTCCCTGGCGTCGGCTCCTCGACGGCGACGCGGGCGTGATGATCGCGGTTGGTCCTCTGGCGGGCTCCGCCTGGGGCGTCCTGCGCCAATTCGATCCGGCCAGCCGGCCAGCTTTATGGGCGGTCAGCGAACTGCCGATCGAGGCGAACCCGCCGCCGGTGGAGTTGACGGATGCGCTGAGCCGAACTCGGCGGCTTGCCGTGGTTGAGGAGCACGTCGCGCACGGCGGAGTTGGGCAGGCGATGTGCCATTGGGTGGTCGAAGCAGGAATTGGCCTTGATCGCTTTCGCCATCTTCACGCTTCAGCCCGCCCGGGATCGACTTACGGCTCGCAAGCTTTCCTGAGGCGGCGCAGCGGCCTCGATCCCGAGGGAATCGCGCTCGCCGCGAAGACATTGGCGAGCTGACGATGTTGGAACGTGGCGACTGGGTGCGCGCCCTGCGCGGACCAATTGTGGTGCTTGGCGCGGGCGGCTTTGTCGGCGCAAACCTTTTGCGACAGCTGCTCAAACACCGCAACGATGTTTTCGGCGTTGTCCGCTTTCTGCCCGCCTGGCGTCTCGAAGGGATCGACCGCCGCCACATTCTGGAAGCCGATCTGTTAGATCTCGCCGCGGCGCGCAACCTGGTGACGAACGTTCGCCCGCGCACCATTTTCAATTGCGTTGCTTATGGCGCCTATTCCTTCGAGACAGATTTCGATCTGATCTATCGAACCAACTTCAGCTCTCTCGTCCAGCTGGTGGAATTGTTGGCGGAAACGGATCTTGCCGCGTTCATTCACGCGGGAAGCTCGTCAGAATACGGCACCAAGAGCGCGGGTCCGTTGGAAGAGGAGTCTCTTCAACCGAACAGCCACTACTCGGTGTCGAAGGCCGCAGCGAGTGACTACATCGCCTATGCCGGGAAGATTCGCCGTCTTCCGATCGTAAACTTGCGACTTTATTCCGTCTATGGGCCACTCGAAGACACATCCCGTTTGATTCCGAATTTGGTCGCCAAGGGTTTGAAAGGCGCGTTTCCGCCGCTGGTCGACCCGAACACGTCGCGCGACTTCATCTACATCGACGATGTTTGCGATGCGTTCATTCAAGCGGCTGCGCGATTGACGCCGGATATTTATGGCGAGGCTCTAAATATCGGCACAGGTCGGGCAACGACAATCCGTCAGCTCGCGAAGATCGCGGCCGATGTGTTCGCGATCGGCGAGGAGCCAATCTTTGGGTCGATGGCGGGGCGATCGTGGGACCTGCCGGATTGGTACGCGGCTCCGGGCAAGGCGGAGCAACTGCTTCACTGGACGGCGAAAACAGATCTCGCCACGGGTCTGAAGCTGACGTCTGAGTGGATTCGATCACTCGAGGGAGCGGACCCGGTAACAATGACGAAGCGCGGTGGCGCGAGTCCTCGACGTCGAAGCATTTCAGCAATCATCGCCTGCTACAAAGATGAGCCGGCCATACCGATCATGCATCGGAGGCTGACCGACACGTTCAAGAAGTTGGACGTCGACTACGAAATCATTTTTGTGAATGACGGCAGTCCGGACAATTGCGCCGAGCGCATTCTGGAGATTTCGGCGACAGATCCGCACGTCCTCGGGATTACGCACTCGCGCAATTTCGGCTCGCAGATGGCTTTCCGAAGCGGAATGGAAATGTCGGTCATGCAAGCCTGCGTCCTTCTCGACGGCGATTTGCAAGACCCGCCCGAATTGATCGAGCAATTTTATCATCAATGGACGGACGGCTTCGATGTCGTTTACGGCCGACGCGTGAAGCGGGACATGCCGTTTGGTTGGGGCGTCTTGTACAAGGCTTTCTACCGGCTCTTCGCGTATTTGAGCTATGTCAAGATACCCCTCGACGCCGGTGATTTTTCGTTGATCGATCGAAGAGTCGTGGGCTGGCTGCTGCGATCCCCGGAGCGAGATTTGTTTCTTGCGAGGATTGCGAGCTTACATCGGCTTCCGCCAGACTGGAGTGGATTATGTCCGGCCAAAGCGCGCGTTCGGGGAGAGCACAAATAACCTCCTGAAGAACCTGGAATGGGCGAAGCGAGGCATCTTTTCATTCAGCAATGCGCCACTCAAATTGCTCTCGGCTGGAGGCGTCGTTTTGCTCGGCTTGTCAGTCGTGATGGCTTTGATCGTCATCGCGCTGCGCTTGTGGATACCCAATATCGCGCCGCGCGGCTTCACGACGCTATTGCTCGCTTCATTGTTTTTCGGCGCCATTAATCTCTTTGCGGTCGGGCTCGTCGGCGAGTACATCGCAAAAATTATGGAAGAGGTTAAGGCAAGACCCCGTCTCATCAGATCCGGATTGATCCGCAACGGCGAGACCAGCCAATTGCTGCCGGACGAGGCGACGTGGTCGTAAACTCGCTCACACGCGAGCCGGTTCGGCTCCCGCCATGAACTGCGCCCTGGCGAGAGTCGCGAAAGCCCCGCCCTGCGCGACGAGCTCGTCGAACGTTCCGCTTTCGATGATCCGGCCCTGATCGAACATCAGGATCCGGTCGGCGTTCCGGATTGTCGCGAGGCGGTGGGCGATGACGAAGGTCGTGCGTCCGCGCATCGCCGCGTCGATCGCTTCCTGAACCTGGCGTTCCGTCTTGGCGTCGAGCGCGCTTGTCGCCTCGTCGAGAATCATGATCGGCGGATTCTTGAGGAGCGCACGGGCGATCGACAAGCGCTGTCGCTCGCCCCCCGACAGGTTGCGGCCGCGCTCGCCGATCACGGTCTGAAGGCCGTTCGGCGAGCGTTTGACGAATTCGCTCGCCTGCGCCTGCTCGAGCGCCAGCTCCATCTCGGCCGCGGTCGCGTCGGGCTTGCCGATGCGCAAATTCTCCTCGATCGAGCGGGCGAATATAAACGGCTCCTGAAAGACGACCCCGATGTTGTCCCTGAGAGACTCGAGGGTCAGCGAGCGGATGTCGAGCCCATCGATCAGCACCCGGCCCCGGGACGGATCGAACACCCGGTGCAGAAGGTTCAGCGTCGTCGACTTGCCCGAGCCGGTCGCGCCGACCAGCGCGATGGTCTGACCCGCGGGAGCGTCGAAACTGACGTCCTGCAGCACCTCGCGCTTCTTGTCGTAGCTGAACCACACGTTTTCGAACCGCACATCGCCTGCAAGGCGCCCAGCCGCGACAGCGCCGGGCGCGTCAGCCACGTCGGGATTCTCGTCCATCACCTCGAAGAACATCCTCAGTTTCGGCGACTGGCTCAGCATGAAATTCGTGAAGGTGACGGTCTGTTCGAGCCGGCCGACCAGCATGGTCGCCAGGCTCATGAACGCGACGATCTGGCCGACCGTGGTCAATCCTTGCATCATCAGCCAGACGCCGGTGACAAGGATGGCGACCAGAGCGACCGTCGAGCTCGATCGGGTGACGACCGTCCCCAACGCCCACCAGGTCAAGACCGGTATCTGTGCGTTCAGCATCAGATCGATCAGGCGTCGGAGCGCTGTCGTTTCCTCCTCGGCTCGGGTGAAGCTTTGGATTGCGGGCATGTTGCCCAGCACGTCCGAGACGCGTTCGGCGACTTGGTTGCTATAGACGTCCACCTGCTTCTGCATGATCTCGGTGCGACGCAGAACGAGGTTCATCACGGCTCCGATCACCACGACCAGCACGATGAGAATCGCGCCGAGCCGCCAGTTGACCGCGAGTGTCGTCGGCAGGAGCACGACGATCGCCACCAGCGCGGCGAAGTGCTCGCGGAAGAACGACAGCCACACCCCGAACATGCCGGTCGAGCCTTCGATCATCACCTTGAGCAAACGGCCGGTGTGGGCGCTCGAATGAAAGCTCATCGGCAGATGCAGCACGTGTTCGAAGAAGGCGGCCATGACCGCGACGCGATGGCGGTGCGCGAGCCGGTCGGAGTGCAGCGCAACGGCCACGCTGGCGACGATGCTAAAGAGACCGAACGCCGCCCAGGCCGCGAGCGCGGGCCCAATGCCGCTCCACTGCAGCGAAGCGCCCGCCCCTTGGGAATGCGAAAGCTGGTCGATCACCTTGCCGAAGAGAAGCGGCTCGGCGAATTGCGACACTGCGAGCGCGACATTGGCGAGGACCAGCGCAGCAGCCAGCCATTTCTGAGCCGCGAGCAACCCGAGCACGCGCGCGTAGAGCCTGGTGAACGACATCGAAATTGTCTTGTTGCCCGCCCAAATCCTTTGATCGTTTCGCGGATTTTAGGCGAGTCGGCAAGCAAGCTCACG
>CAVXKU010000011.1:0-284269 GCA_963762335.1 uncultured Alphaproteobacteria bacterium
AGAGCCACTGCAGAGATAGCGGCGCCGCCTGGTCGACATCGACACGAGTCCTGCGTTGGCCCACCAAGACGCGAGCCTCGGTCATTTCGTCGGATTGCCGAACCCGACTGAACGCGGGTCGCCGTCTCGGTCGCCTTAAGACCTGACCATTGGCGCCCCCGACGCTATCTCCCGCGATGGCGAGCGCTTTCGAAACGACGCGTAGAATTTCCCAAGGGAAGCTGGGATCTGCTTGATCTCTCCGGGTAACAGACGCTCGCAGCCGCCGTGGCAGCATCGTGGGCGGAGTTCTAGTCGCTCATGCGTTTTGGCTTCCATCGAGATCAGCATTGGAGAAAGGGCGGGCGCTATCGTCTATGCGCTGCTGAGCCTTCGGAAATGCGAGGCCGCCCCAATTTTGACCCAGCTCGGCGGGCGTGGTCGCCTGATAGATTATTCGTCCGCAGACGGAACAGATGCCGCTCATCTGCCCGCGCAAGGGCGTGCGGGGATGATAGTCAGCCATATCCAGAGCTGGCCGCTTGGGCGCGCGACACGAGAAACAGTAGAACTCGCCGGGTCGGCAGCACTGTTTGACCGGCTCGCGCTCTTTCATGAACGCGCGAAAGTCGGCGCCTTGAATGAGAAGCGGCCCCTCGTATCAGTGGTTGCGAGGGGTTTGGGGAAACGCGCAATCTTGACCTCCGCCTGCCAAGCGGAACGGGCGACTGGAATAGGCCGCTCCGACGCGAAAATCGACGCTAATGCACGAAGCCGCGACGGGGGAGGCCGTCCCTGACCTGAACCGATAGGCTGCTTGGATCGAAATTGTTCCAAGAATCCAAGATCGCTAAAATCGCCTGTTAATCCGCCCAACCGGACGCGCACTTTCAAGCGCCTCTGTAACTCGCGCTACTAGAAGCTCCCCAAGATTGTTGGTTTGACGCAAAGCCGTCAGAGGCCCAACCCTTCAAGGTGCGCGGCCAGGCTGCTCCTCCTTCTCTGTGTGAGCGCGTGGGTCCTTGCGTCTTTTCGGAAGGCGCAGGGGTCCGCGTCTCTGATTTCGTGCGGCTCTCGGAGAATGCGCTGAAAGCTCGGGGATGCTCCCGCCTCAGCGGCCGCACTCGGAGCGTTCAGATGGTCCAGGGTACATCTCACGAAGCTCTGCCGACGGCGACCGGGTTCGCCGCAAGGCTGGCGATTGCAGTCCTTCGAAAGCGCAATATTGCAGTCGCGCCCCTGCTTCGCCGCGTTGGGCTTTCAGAGTGCGATCTTGATGATGGTCAACTTCGCATCTCCGCTAACGCCCAGGGAAAGCTCCTTGAGTGCGCAGCGGAGGCGCTAGGCGATAGCGCCTTCGGGCTGCATCTCGCCCAGCAGGCGAATCTGCGCCAGGCGGGATTGCTATTCTATGTCACCTCCGCCGCAAAAACGATCGGCGAGACGCTGCCGCTTTATGAACGCTACTGCCGCATCGTCAATGAAGCGGTGCGGGTGAAAATGCTGCGAAACCAGAGCGGCGTTGCAATCGAGATCAACTTTGTCGGTCTTTCGCGTCATCAGTTCCGCCAAAACGCCGAGTTTGTGCTCGCCGCCAATTTGAAGGGCATGCGTGAAAATGCCGGCCTGAACATCCGGCCGATCGGAGTTACATTCGCACATCCCCGCGACTCCGACCTGCTGGAGTTCGAGCGTTTCTTCGGTTGTCCTGTCGAGTACGGCTCCGCATCCGACCAATGGTCATTCTCGAACGAAACATTGGCTGCGCCGCTCATCACCGGAGATCCATATTTGCTGGGGACGCTGCAGCCGTTTTGCGATGAAGCGGCAAGGGAGCGGAATACAGCCGTCGGGACCCTACGATCTTCTGTCGAGAACGAATTGCAGAAACTTCTGCCGCACGGCAAAGCCAACCGACAATCGGTGGCGAAGGCGCTGAGGATGAGCGAGCGAACTTTGTCTCGCAGACTGGCCGGCGAGGGGACAAACTACGAAGAAATTGTCGACCAGTTGCGACGAAGTCTCGCGTTCCAATACATCAGGGCTCGCAGCATATCGTTGTCACAGATCGCGTGGTTGCTGGGCTACGAAGGATCGACCTCGTTCAATCATGCGTTCGCGCGCTGGACAGGCCGTTCGCCGTCCGTGGTCCGCAAGGAGAAGCAACTCCCTGCGCCAGCATAGAGCGTCGAAAGGCGATCGGCGTGTCTGGCTCGATGATCCTACGCTAAGGGCGCGTCGCGTCGCAGCGCGCTCCTGCCGCATCGCTCGACAACGCTAGCCAGTGGGTCGCTGAACGCGGGCAGCCTGAGCGTCGTCGCTAGGCGATAACGCGAGTTCCATAGACCTCGAACCTACGAGCCGGGCGAGCCCGCGTGGCGTTGTCGCTGTGGAGCGCGTTTGGCGGAAGGCGGAACGAGCAGGAAGGACAATAATCCCTGCTCGTCGTTCAGCATTGCCGAGACGACAACAGAGCCGTCCGGATTCTGCGTCGCCAAGAACTCCCCCTGTCGCGTTGGACTGAGAGACGTTACCGACCAGGCTAGGCGGCTCAAATCAGGCCTCCAAAAAATCTGAATTATACGTGCGCCGAAGTAGCCGTCGATTTGCACGATTGCCAATAGTCAAATGTGTGGAGGGCGCCGAGAAGGCCCAAGGGCGGGGCATAGCGAGTGATGCTGCGGACGGCGCCAAGGCCGCGGCCGCAGAGACCGCCAGCGCCGCCTGGATTTGACGACGCTATGCCCGGGAAAAGCGGTTACGCGACGAGGTAGCCGCCATCCACCGGCAGAACCACCCCTGTGATGAAAGCAGCCAGCGGAGACGCAAGGAACACCGCGGCGCCTGCGACGTCCTCAGGCTGCCCCCACCGGTGCAACGCCGTCCGCGACAGAATGGCCTCAGAACGCGCCGGATCGTCCCTGAGCGCCTGCGTCAGGGGCGTCGCGATCCACCCGGGTGCAAGCGCATTCACGCGCAAGCCCTCAGCGGCATAGGCGAGCGCCAGCGACTTGGTGAGCTGAACGATCCCGCCTTTCGATGCGGAATAGCCCGGAACGAGCGCTCCACCGAAGAACGACAGCATCGAAGCGATGTTGAGGATCGTGCCGCTGCCTCGAGTGAGGATTGGCCGCGCCGCCGTAGCCGCTCGCATCGCGCCATGGAGATTGATGTCCAGCACCATGTCGAAGATTGTCGGGTCGTGCTCCTCTCCGCGCCGAATGACGCCCGCCGCATAGACGAGATGATCCAGCGATCCGAGGCCGCCGATTGTGCGCTCCACCGCCTCGGCGTCCCTCACATCCAAGGCCAAGGTCTGAGCGCCTTCGAGCGCGGCCCGCGCGGTCTCAGCTTCCGCCGCGGTTGCGCCGGTGACGATGAGCTGCGCTCCTTCCTTGAGGAACCCGCGCGCGACACCGGCCCCTATGCCGGACGTGCCACCGACGACAAGCACGCGCCGGTCCTGGAAGCACCCTTCAGGCCAAAGCCCCATAGCAGTCACCGGATGAACTGGTCAGCGAAGTCCGCGCCAAGGCCCACTTCAGCGAAATGTTTCCTGCACATGTCGATCTTGGTGAAAACGTCCTCAAATCCGACGTGCTTGCCCCAGGGGTCGACGTAGTACATCACCCCATTCACTTGGAAATAGGTAATCATCTCCTCGACGCCATCAGGAACGACAAGTGTGTGCGTTTCGCCCGGAGGCTCGAACACATACGAGCCCTCTTCCGCAATCCAATCATGTTCGAGGTACCGCCAGCGTCCCTTAAGGACAAGGCCATGCACGGCGTTTGGATGCCGGTGCCGTGAGAGCACGCCGGAGCGGCGCACCCGCAAAAGGTTCATCCAGTAACCCGTCGACCGGTTGAGGCATAAAGGACGAAACCAAACGTTCTTGGCCTGCGGCACCCACATGCGTTCGTCGTCGGGGATGGCCCGCGGGACCACGATCTCCGACAAGGCGTCGGCCGGAAACGGAAGCTGGTAAGGCATTAGCTGCTCATCCGCAGTTTCATTCGTCATCGTCATGTCGTCCTCGAGTGGCGGCGGTTCGCGCCGCGAAGCGCCTGGAGCTAAGCTCCTTTGAGCGGAACGGGAGGCAGCCTTGGATGTCAATCCCAGGCGAGCGATTTCTGTTTTGATATTCAATGACGCGCCAACCGCAGCGCCTCTTGATCTGATGCGCCGATGAAAGCTGACTGGACGAAACGTCCCGTTGAACGCACCATGTTCCGGAAGGAGATAGGGCATGAGCAAGGTTCTCGTCACCGGCGGGTCAGGTTTCATCGCTGGCCATTGCATCATGCAATTGCTTGCGGCAGGTCACGAGGTCCGCGCCACCGTCCGCGACCTCAAGCGTGAACCCGAGGTGCGTCGTCTCCTGAAGGAGGCGGGTGTGCGCAGCGATCACAGCCTGACCTTTACCGCAGCGGATCTCGAACGGGACTCCGGGTGGAAGGAAGCCGCGTCGGGCGTGGAATATGTGCTCCACGTCGCCTCCCCCTTCCCGGTGAACGTGCCCAAGGACGAGAACGAACTGATCGTCCCGGCGCGCGATGGAGCGCTGCGCGTGCTGCGGGCGGCCCAGGATGCCGGCGTGAAGCGCGTCGTCCTGACCTCGTCTTTCGCGGCGATTGGCTATGGCCACCAATCGCAAACAAAGCCTTTCGATGAAACGATCTGGACCGACGTGAACGGCGAAGGGGTCAGTGCTTATGCGAAATCCAAAACCATTGCCGAGCGCGCAGCCTGGGATTTCGTTGCGAAGGAGGGAGGGCCTGAGTTGGCGGTGATCAATCCTGTCGGGGTGTTTGGACCGGTGCTCGGTCCGGACACTTCCACTTCTATCACCATCGTCCAGCGGCTCATGGACGGCGCGGTTCCGGGTTTGCCACGGATGAACTTCGGCGTGGTCGACGTGCGCGATGTCGCCAGCATGCATCTGCGAGCGATGACCGATCCGCGCGCAAAGGCGGAAAGGTTCCTGGCGGTCTCAGGCGACTTCATGTCCTTCCGGGAAATTGCGATGACCCTCAGGGCTCGCCTTGGAGCAGCAGCCAAGCGGGTCCCGACACGTGAATTACCGGACTGGCTCCTTCGGGCTGCTTCCCTGTTCGATCCCTCTATCCGTCAGATCTTGCCCGAGCTGGGCAAGCCGAGGAATGCGACGAGCGATAAGGCGCGTCGTGTGCTCGACTGGTCGCCAATCTCCCGCGAAGATGCGCTTGTCGCGACGGCGCAGAGTCTCTTGCGTCTTGGCCTTCTCAAAGAGCGTGCGTAGCATTGCACTTAGTCATGAGGCCGGCGCCAAATTCGCGGTCTCTCGAAATCCCGCTGTCACCCCGGTTCATGTCCCACCGGCGCCTCTATCGGTGCAGGCATTTGAGCAAATCGGCGTCGCGCGCCTTTGCTTCGAGACCGGCGGCGAGGCGCCGCTGCATCGGCGAGGGACGCGCGGGGTTGCGCCGAATTGGATTCGGCAGCGAAGTCGCCAGCAGGGCCGCTTCATGCGGATTGAGCTGACTTGCGCCCTTATGAAAGTAGCGTTGCGCCGCAGCCTCGATCCCGTAGAGTCCATCGCCCCATTCGGCGATGTTGAGATAAACTTCGAGCGTGCGGGCTTTCGACCAAACCTCGCCCAACACGAGCGCCATGCCGATCTCGATGCCTTTGCGAATGGCGGAACGACCGGGCCACAAGAAAAGGTTCTTCGCAGTTTGCATGGTGATGGTTGAGGCGCCGCGACTCGGCTCGCCGTGGCGGTTGTTCATGACCTCACGCAGCTCGCCCCAGTCGACGCCGTAATTATCGCAAAAGCTGGCGTCTTCCGACGCGATCACCGCAGCGAGGGCCGTAGGCGCGATGGACTTGAGCGGCGCATAGTCGCGTTGGTAGCTCTTGCCCTCGATCGTTCGCGCGAGCATCAGGGTCGAGACTGGCCGCGCAACGGCATAGAGCGCCACGAGGCCGATGAAGAGAGCCAGAAGGGCCAGCATCGTCCAGCCGACGCCACGAGCCAAAAGACTGAGAGGGGAGCGCTGCCGGGCCACGGGCTGAAGCCTTGGCCCAAGTCACCGCGTCGAGCAAGCGACGCCTGTGAGCGCGAGATCAGGCAGTGAAGGGCTCTGACTACACCATGACGAGCAAGTCGCAGGCCGGCAGGCTGCCGCAAGCGGCGCGACGCTGTTCAGCCGAGCTGTTTCCGCATGACGATAGCCGCGGTGCGCGTTCCATCGGCGCGGCGATAGTAGCCGGCGCGCTCCCCGACTTTGACGAATCCGAAGCGCTCGTACAAAGCTAAGGCCGGCGCGTTGTCCTCGGCGACCTCGAGAAACATCGCCCTCGCCCCCGCGTTCGACGTCTGACGCAGGTTTTCGCTGAGCAAAGCTCGGCCCACCCCTCTGCCCTGGAACGCAGCCTCGACAGCGATGGTCAGAATCTCCGCCTCGTCCGCCGCCAGACGCGACAGGACAAAGCCGCGCAAGCGGCCGTTTGCCGGATCGAGCGCCGCCGCGCCAAGGGTAGACGAACTTGAGATGAGCGTACGCGAACTCCTCTGGCGACCAGGAATGAGCAAAGCCCTCGGTGTGCAGGCGCGCGCAAGCCTGGGCCCGGTCTGGCCTCAGAAGGCGAATGATGGGCGGGGGAGGTCGGCGCAGGCCGAAGATCATGGGTTCGGCCGGAGCGCTCAGGCCGGCGCCCGGGCGATGGGCTCCGCCATGCTAGGCCGCGCGTCAGGCGCCTTCACATAAATTGGCCGGGCGGGGCTTTTCGCCGGGTCGACGGCGAGGCCCATCCACGCAAGCGCGACAATGTCTGGCGCGGCTCTTGAGGCGTCGAGATCGTAAGGAAGCCCGGCTCGTTGCGCTTCGCTGGCGACAAGCGCCGTCGCGTCGCCTGCGAGCCAAGCCGGGCCTGCGCCGATCGCGCGCACGCACTCCCGGGGCGTATCGCAACGAGGCGGCCCCAGCGGGCGGCCCGACGCCTCGAACAACTGAAAATAGACGGAGCCGTGCCGAGCATCGACTGTCGCAGCAATGATTCCCGTGCGGGGCTCGCTCAAGAGCGGCGCGGCGAACGCGGCCAGCGTCGACACTCCGGCCACCGGAATGGCTAGCGCCAATCCCATCGCCCGCGCCATCGCGAGGCCAATCCGGATGCCGGTGAAGGAGCCCGGACCGGTTGCAACGACGATGCGCGCCAGCGAAGAAAAGCCGCCGTCAATGCCGCGCATGACCTCTTCGACCATCAGCGGCAAAGCGTCGGCGTGGCCCCGCGTCATCGGTCGGCTCATCACAGCCAGCGGCGCGTTCCGACCGCCTTCGACGACCGCGACCGACGCTGCTCCACAAGACGTGTCGATCGCCAGAATACGCATGTCCACCGCCTTGCAGACCCACTATCTCGTAATGAGCGTTCCCGCGCCATAGTCGGTCAGGAGCTCAATCAGCACCGCGTGGGGAACCTTGCCGTCCAGGATCACGACGCCTTCGACGCCTCTCTCCAGGGCGTAAATGCAGGTCTCGACCTTGGGGATCATGCCGCCGGTGATCGTGCCGTCGGCGATCAGCCCGCGAATGTCGTCAACTCGCAATTCCTTGATGAGCCCCTTGTTCTTGTCGAGAACGCCAGGAACGTCGGTCAGGAACAAGAGGCGTTTGGCGCCGAGCGCGCCGGCCACGGCGCCCGCAAAAGTGTCGGCGTTGATGTTGTAGGTCTGTCCGTCGGGCCCTTGGGCGACGGGCGCGAGGACCGGGATCAACTCGCGGCCGAGGATCTGCTCAAGCACCGTCGCGTCCACCTTGTCGGGCTCGCCGACAAAGCCGAGATCGACAACATCTTCGCCGGGAGCGTGCGGGCGATGGACCTTGCGCGCGGACACCATATTGCCGTCCTTGCCGCAAAGGCCGACCGCGCGCCCACCCTCGGCGTTGATCGAGCCGACGATCTGCTTGTTGATCGATCCGGCGAGCACCATTTCGACGATCTCCATCGTCGGCTTGTCGGTGACCCTTAAGCCCCCGGAGAACTGGAATTCGATGCCGAGCTTCTTCAGCATCATGCCGATCTGCGGCCCGCCGCCGTGCACGACCACCGGATTGATGCCGGACTGCTCGAGCAGCACCATGTCCTTGGCGAAGTCGCGCGCCTTGTCCTCGTCGCCCATCGCATGGCCGCCGTACTTAACGACGACGATCGCATCGTCGTAGCGCAGCATGTGCGGCAGCGCCTGCATCAGGATTTCGGACTGCTGCTGAGGCGTGGGGTTGAGCGGCTCGGCCATCGTGGCTCCAAGGGGCGGGTTGCGTGCGCTTCTAGCCGCTCACGGGTGGAAGCTCAAACGGTTTGGAACGCCGGCCAGCTTCCGAAATTATTGGATTTGACCGCGCTTCGCCTGCCGCCGATACTCTTGTTCAGGATCGGTTGAGTGCGGAGGTCGACCGCACCATAAAGGGAGAAGACGATGAGGCTTTCAGCAGTTTTGACATTAGCGGGCGTGATCGCGCTCGCCAGCTCGGGGGCGGCTTTCGCCGGCGATCCGGAAAGTTGCAAGACCGTCAGGTTCTCTGACGTTGGCTGGACGGACATCACCGCGACGACCGCAGTGACCAATGAAATCCTGAAAGGTCTTGGCTACACGCCCAAGATCACCGTCCTTTCGGTTCCCGTGACCTACGCTTCAATGAAGAACAAGGACATCGACGTGTTTCTCGGCAATTGGCAGCCGTCGATGGAAAACGATCGCAAGCCCTACGTCGAAGACAAATCCGTTCTCGTGACCGGGGCCAACCTGCCGGTCGGGGCAAAATACACTCTTGCCGTTCCACAATATACTTACGACAAGGGCCTCAAGGATTTCGGCGACATCGAGAAATTCAAAGATTCGCTCAAGGGCAAAATTTTTGGCATCGAGCCCGGCAACGACGGCAACCGCCTGGTTCTCGACCTTATCAAGGGCGACAAGTTCGGCTTGAAAAACTTCCAGCTTGTCGAATTCGAGCGAGCAAGGAATGCTGGCGGAAGTGCAGCGGGCGACCAGCCATAAGGAAGATGTCGTGTTCCTCGGCTGGGCGCCCCATCCCATGAACGTCAACTTCAAGATCCAGTACCTGACTGGCGGCGATGACAGCTTCGGCCCGAATTTCGGCGGCGCGGTCGTCTACACCAACGAGCGCGCTGGCTGGGCGGAGCAGTGCCCGAATGCGGCCAAGCTCATCAAAAACCTCATCTTCACCGTCGATATCGAGAACCTTGTGATGAACAAGATCCTTACCGACGGCGACGAGGGGCCGAAGGCGGCCCAGGCGTGGCTGAAGACCAATCCGCCGCAACTTACAGCTTGGCTCGATGGCGTGACGACGTTCGACGGCAAGCCTGGTCTCGACGCGGTCAAGAAGAGCCTCGGACTGTAAGTGTAGCGATCGACTCCTAAGCGAGCCCTTTCCGTCCGCGCGACGCGCGGACGGTCCTTAAAAGGGCTCGCTGATATCCTTGTTGGAGGGGCGGCGTTGGAGAGTTGGTTCACCGAGCCTAAGATTCCGCTTGGACGCTGGGTTAAGATCGGGATCACGTGGCTGCAGGACAACGCCGCCGGATTTTTCGATGCGGTGACGGCGTTGATCAATTTTCTGGTGGACGGTCTCACCGGAATCTTGCTTCACATCCCTTTTCTCGTTGTCGTTTTTGCCCTCGCCGCTCTCGCCTACTGGCTCCACCGGTCGTGGCGCCTGGCCGCCTTTGTGGTCATCGCATTCATCGCCATCGCCAATCTCGGATATTGGCAGGCGACGGTCGAAACGATTTCCCTGGTTGGGTTCGCGACCATCGCAAGCGTTGTGATCGGCGTGCCGCTCGGCATCGCCTCGGCCCATCGGCCATGGCTCTACGCTTTATTGCGGCCGCTGCTCGACCTGATGCAGACGCTTCCGACCTTCGTCTATCTCATCCCGACCCTGGTCCTGTTTCATCTGGGTTCAGCGCCGGGCCTGATCTCGACCGTCATTTTTTCCATCGCAGCGCCCGTCCGCCTGACCTATCTCGGCATCGTCTCGGCGCCGACGCCGCTCAAGGAGGCAGGCGAGGCTTTCGGCGCAACGAAGCGACAATTGCTGTGGAAGGTGGAATTGCCGTACGCGCTGCCGACGATCATGGCCGGCGTGACCCAGTGCATCATGCTGAGCCTGTCGATGGTCGTCATCGCGGCTCTCGTTGGCGCCGCGGGGCTCGGCGTGCCGGTCGTGCGGGCGCTCGGAACGGTCAACATCCCGATGGGCATCGAGGCCGGCGTGTCGATCGTGCTCTTGGCGATCGTGCTTGATCGCGTCTTCCGCAACCCCGAGCGAAAAGGAAGCGCGTAAGATGTCAGCGGTCGTCTTCGAGAACGTCGACATCGTCTTTGGCGACAAGCAGGCCGAGGCGCTCGCGATGGTCGATCGCGGCGCGACGCGCGACGAGATCCTCAAATCGACCGGCGTCGTTCTCGGCGCAGCCGGCGTCACGCTTTCCATCGAGCCGAGCGAAATTTGCGTCCTTATGGGCCTCTCGGGGTCCGGCAAGTCGACAATCCTGCGCGCCGTCAACGGCCTCAATAAAGTGGCGCGGGGCAAGGTGCTCGTCCGTCATGGCGACGGAGCCATCGACGTCGCCCATTGCAGCGCAGACCAGCTCCGAATGCTGCGCACGAGCCGCATCGCCATGGTGTTCCAGCAATTCGCGCTGTTGCCGTGGCGCACGGTCAAGGAGAACGTCGGCTTCGGGCTCGAACTTCGGGGCATGCCGAAGGAGAAGATGGATAAAATTGTCGCCGACAAGCTCGCCATGGTGGGCCTGACCCAATGGGCGGGCAAATTCGGTCACGAATTGTCGGGCGGCATGCAACAGCGCGTGGGTCTGGCGCGCGCCTTCGCGACTGACGCCGACATTCTGCTGATGGACGAGCCGTTCTCGGCGCTCGATCCGCTGATCCGCGACAAGCTGCAGGACGAGCTGCTACTACTGCAGAAGGATCTGAAGAAGACGATCATCTTCGTCAGCCACGATCTCGATGAAGCGCTGAAGATCGGCAACCGGATCGCGATCCTCGAGGGCGGGCGGATCGTTCAATGCGGCACGGCGGAGGACATCCTGTTGCGGCCCGGCCGACGCATACGTCGCGGAGTTCGTGAAGCATATGAATCCGCTCAACGTGCTGCGCGGCGGCTCGCTGATGACGCCCGCAGCCTCACTCCGCCGAAACGACAACGAAGTGATGCTCGATCGCGACGGCCGCGTCCGGGTGCAGCTCGACACGGAAGGCAAGCCGGTCGGCGTGACCCTTGATGGAAACGCCGGCGCCATGGCGGTCTGCGACCGCGCTACGGGCGAGGTCGCAGCGCGTGCCGAGGACGTTGATATCGTCGTCGCGCCGATCGACCTGAAGATGCGCTCGGCGATCGCGCTGCGCAGCCTTTCGGGCAATCCGATCGTGCTGGTCGACGACCTCGGCCGGATGGCGGGTTTGTGCGGCGACGACGAGATTTACCGCGCGCTGCTCCAGCAGCGCCGCGCGGCGGGAGAAGCGTAGAGGGCGGCTCGCTTTGGTCGGTCAGCTTCGCAGCGCCGCGTTCTTGGGATCGTACGGACTGTCAGGAATGATGATCGCGCGGCGCGTCTCGCCCAGGATGCGCACGTCGACCTCGTCGCCAACGTTCGAGAATTCGGGCTGCACCATCGCCATCGCCAGCGACTTGCCGGTCCGCCAGCCGTAGCCGCCGGAGGTGGTGCGCCCGATCATCGCGCCGTTCTTTATTACCGGCTCAGAGCCGCGCGCATCGGCGTCGGTCACGCCTTGAACTTCGAGCGTGACCAGCTTGTTCTCGAAGCCCTTGTCCCTCCAGGCAACGAGCGCGTCGCGTCCGAGAAACGGACCTTTGTCGAAATCGACGAACCGTTCGAGGTCCGATTCAAGCGCGGCATATTCAATCGACAATTCTCGCCCTACGAGCTTGTAGGACTTTTCGAGTCTCAGCGAATCCATCGCGCGGATCCCGAACGGCTTGATCCCGAACGGCGCGCCGGCTGACATCAGCGCGTCGAAGATAGCATTCTGCATCTCGATCGGATGGTGGAATTCATAGCCAAGCTCGCCGACGAAATTGACCCGCATCGCCGTCAGACCCGCGCCCTTGATCGACAAACGCCGAGCGGTGAGCCACGGGAACGCCTTGTTCGAGACATCGATGTCGGCGACCTTGGCCAGCACCTCACGCGACCGGGGACCAACGAGCACCAGCACGCCGCGCTGCGTCGTCACCTTGTCGATGCGCACACTATTGTCAGCAGGAAGAAGCCTCTCCAGAGTGTCGAAATCATGCGTCTCGAGCGCGCCTGCCGAGATGAGATAAAATCGCTCAGGGCCCACGCGCGTCAGCGTAAACTCAGCCCGCACGCCGCCGAGTTTGGTCAAAAGATAGGTCAGCGTGACCCGGCCGGTGGTCTTCGGCGCGCGATTGGTGAGGATGAAATTGAGCCAGCTTTCGGCGCCGGGGCCCGAAACCTCACACTTGGCGAAGGCCGACATGTCCATGAGGCCGACGTTGTCGTGCACGTTGCGGCACTCTTCGCCGACGAACTCAAAATAGTTCGAGCGGCGGAAGCTCCATTTCTCGCGCGGCTTCTCGCCTGGGCCAACGGGCGGATGGTTCTCGTTGAGAAGCACATCCGGCTTGGCGAGATCCGCCTCGCTTAAGCCGTATCCCTGAGGCGCGAACCAGTTCGGGCGTTCCCAGCCGTAAACGGAACCGAATACGGCGCCAAGCTCCTTCATCCGCCCATAGCAGGGCGTCTGACGCAACGGGCGCGCGGCTACCCGCTCCTCGTCGGGATAATGCACGGTGAAGACCTTGGCATAGGCCTCCTCGTTCTTTTCGATCAGATAGCCTGTGTCCGCATAGGGGCCGAAGCGGCGCGGATCGACGCCAAGCATATCGATGGTCGGCTCGCCCTCGACGATCCACTCGGCAAGCTGCCAGCCGGCGCCGCCGGCCGCCGTCACACCAAATGAATGGCCCTCATTGAGCCAGAAGTTTCTGACACCCGGGGCAGGGCCGACGATCGGCGAACCGTCCGGCGTATAGGCGATAGCGCCGTTATAGACCTTCTTGACGCCGACCTCTCCGAAGGCGGGAACACGCGCGATTGCTGTTTCGATGTGGGGCGCAAGGCGGTCAAGATCTTCGGGAAAAAGCTCGTATTCGCTGTCCGACGACGGCCCGTCGACATAGCAGGCGGGCGCGCCCTTTTCGTACGGACCCAGCAGCAAGCCGCCAGCCTCCTCGCGCATGTACCAGGCGGAATCCGATTCGCGTAAGACGCCCATTTCGGCCAAGCCTTGCGCCTTGCGCCTGACGATCTCTGGGTGTGCCTCGGTCACGATATATTGGTGCTCGACCGGGATCACCGGCACGTTGATTCCGACCATGCGTCCGGTTTGACGCGCGAAATTGCCGGTCGCCGAAACGACATGCTCGCAAGTGATATCGCCCTTGTCGGTCGAGACTTTCCACTCGCCGCTTGGCAGCCGCTCGATTGCCGTGACCGTCGTGTGGCGGTTGATCTCAGCGCCACGGTCGCGGGCGCCACGCGCCAGTGATTGCGTCAGGTCGGCGGGCTGAATGTAGCCGTCCTCGGGATGCTGGATCGCCCCGATTATTCCCTCGACATTGCAGAGCGGCCAGATCTCCTTGACCTGGCTTGGGCTCAGGAACTTGACTTTGACGCCGATCGTCTCCGCGACGCCCGCGTAGTAATTGTACTCATCCATCCGGTCGCGGGTGCGCGCGAGGCGGATGTTCGACACCTGGCGAAGTCCTGGGTCGAGCCCGGTCTCTTGTTCGAGAGTTTGGTAGAGCGAGACCGAATATTTATGGATCTGTCCGACCGAGTAACTCAAGTTGAACAGTGGCAACAGACCAGCCGCATGCCAAGTCGAGCCCGAGGTCAGCTCTTTACGCTCGATGAGCACGCTGTCGGTCCAGCCCTTCCTGGCGAGATGATAGAGCGTCGAGACTCCGACCACGCCTCCGCCAATCACCACCGCCCGCGCGTGCGTTCTCATTCACGTCCTCTTGAGCCACAAGTCGATCGGCTCGCCATTCGTTGACAACCTGACGCCTCTTCCTACGATTGCATCACAATCAAAGGGGGAACGCCAATCATGAACACGCTGAGAGTCGCGGCTTTCTCCTGCCTCGTGATCGTGGGCGCAGCACGCGCGGACTGCCTCAAGAGAAACGTGAGCATTCCCCCGGGCGCGAACACGACCGACCCCTCGGCGCCGTTCTACATCGATACATCGGGCCTCGATTTCAAAACCTTGCCGCCGACGCGTGATCCCAAAAACCCAAATTATCCCCCGGCGACCGACCTGCCTGATGGAACGCTCCCCGCCAGCGGGGCTGAGGGCAACTATATCATCGGACCGACCCATTCGCCCGCCCCTGAACTTGTGGCGCAAGACGGGGCGCCGACGGGCAAGGTCTATTCCTTCACGATGTCGTCGAACGACAGCACGGTCTTCAATCCTGGCATGATTCGTGACGATCCCGACGGCTGCCTTAACGCATCCCTCTTCACCGGGCAGACTGCGGCTAGCGACAAGTCGAATCTTCTTGTTCCGACTGCTTATGCTGGAATCTGGACCCGGGTCGTCGACGTCTATGTTCCGGCCGGGTACGTCGCGGGAAACGAAGCGCCGTTCATTATCCTTGGCGACGGCGGCCCGAACGGTTTCTTCAACGAAAAGCAATTCTTCACCGTTCTCGACAATCTGATCCATGATCATCGTGTGCCGCCTATGGCCGCGATCAGCATCGGAGCGGGCGGACAGGACGCGCAGGGGAGCGAGCGAGGGCGTGAGTACGATGCGGTCTCGGGAGCTTATGCGGAGTTCGTCGAGAACGAAGTGCTGCCGCTGGCCGAGAGTCACGCCAACATCAGGCTCACCAAGAATCCGGACGGCCGCGCCACAATGGGCATCAGTTCGAGTGGCGTGGCTGCCTTCACGATGGCGTGGTTCCATCCTGAGCTGTACCACAGGGTGCTGGCTTATTCGCCGACCGTCGTGAATCAGCAATGGCCGCATAATCCCGCGCTTCCCGGCGGCGCTTGGGAGTATCATAGTGCGTGGACCGGACCGCCGGTCGCCAATCTCAGCGTCCAGGGCGTCAATGTCTCGAAGACGGATACACACTTCGGTGCGCCCCTGATTCCGAACAGTCCGATGAAGCCGATCCGTATCTGGTTCGAGACCGGGAGACCAGGATTTGTTCTACCCTGCTGCGCTCCGCTGGCTGACGGCATGCATGACTGGGTTCTGGCGGACGAGCGTTTCGCTAAGGTCCTTGCCGATAAGGGCTATCACTACCAGTTCCTCTTCGCCCGCAACGCGAAACATGTCGACAAGCCGACGGTAGCGCAGACGCTGCCCGCGGCGCTCGAATGGCTGTGGAAAGGATATCCGGCGCAATAGCCGCCGTTTCTCTCGCAACGACCCGAACTAGTAGGTCGCGTCCGGCATCGAAGCCTTGCGTTTGTCGATGAATTCGCGGATCGCCTCGTCCTTGGCCTGGTCGAGCGGCGGCGGTTCGTACTCGGCCAGCATTGACTTCCAAAGCGCGTTGGCGCGCGTGGCGGCGTCCTTCGAGCCTTCTTCGCGCCATTGCTCGACCGAATTGTTGTCGGCGATATTGGAGCGATAAAAGGCGGTCTCGAAATTGGCCTGCGTGTGGGCGCAGCCCAGGAAATGCCCGCCTGGCTCGACCTGATGGAACGCCTCCATCGCCTGGCCGTTGTCGGAAAAGTCGACGCCTTTGGCGAGCACGTGCATCGCGCCAAGCTGGTCGAAGTCGAGCACGAACTTCTCATACGACGCGGTGAGGCCGCCTTCGAGCCAGCCTGCGGCATGCAGCACGAAGTTGGCGCCCGCCAGCACCGTCGGCAGAAGCGTTTGCGCGCTCTCGTAGGCCGCCTGCGCGTCCGGGACCTTCGAGGCGCAGAGCGAACCGCCGGTGCGGAACGGCATGTTCATGCGCCGCGCGAGCTGGCCCGCGCCGAAGATCGCCAGCGCCGCTTCAGGCGTGCCGAAGGTCGGCGCGCCGGATTGCATCGATAGCGTCGAGACGAACGTTCCGAACACCACCGGCGCGCCGGGGCGGGTGAGCTGGCAGAACGCCGTCCCTGCCATCACTTCCGCCAGCACCTGCGTCAGCGTCCCGGCGACCGTCACCGGGCTCATGGCGCCGGACAGAATGAACGGGGTGATGATGCAAGCCTGGTTTGAGCGCGCATAGACTTCCGCCGCGCCAAGCATGCTCGAATCCCAGACGAGCGGCGAATTGGCGTTGATGAGGCTCGTCATCACCGTGTTGTCGCGAACGAACTCTTCGCCAAACAGCAGTTCGCAGATGCGCACGCTGTCCTCGGCGCGTTCGGGCTTGGTCACCGAGCCCATGAACGGCTTGTCCGAATATTTGAGATGCGCGTACACCATCTCGAAGTGCCGCTTGTTGACCGGCAGATCGACCGGCTCGCACACCGTGCCGCCGGAATGGTGGATGTGCGGGCTCAGGTAGGCGAGCTTGACGAAATTCTGGAAGTCTTCGAGCGTCCCGTAGCGGCGACCCTTGTCGAGGTCGTGGACGAAGGGCGAGCCATAGTTGGGGGCGAACACCATCGCATCGCCGCCAATGAGTGACATTGCGCTCGGGATTGCGCGCGTGCTGCACGTATTGCGACGGCACAGTGGCGCAAAGCTGCTTCGCCAGGCCGCGCGGGAAGCGCACCCGCTCGCCCTTGATGTCGCAGCCCGCGCCACGAAAAAGTTCAAGGGCTCGGGGAAACTCACGAAACTCGACGCCAACTTCCTGAAGCAGCGTCTCGGCGTTGCGTTCGATCGTCTGCAACCCCTCCTCGCTGACCATCTCGGTGAGCGGAATTTTGCGAGTGATGTAGGGGATGGAGGCGAGCGACCGTTGGGCGCGCGCGCTTCGGCGCGCTTCGCGGCCACGGCGCGGCTCTCTGGCGGCAGCCGGCGCGGTGTCTGTCATGGTGCTCTCGCTTTCCTGAGGCTCGTATTGCCCGTTCGGCCTTGAGATTGCGCCAGAGCGGCGCGGATTTGAACCCGAAAATTGAGGCGCAGGCATACAGACGTCGAAGCTACCTCTGCTTGGTCTCCCAGTCCGCGGCGACATAATAGGGCGCGTTCGAGGCGGGCAGGGGATCAAGGCCACGGATCATGTCGGCCGCTTTCTCCGCCAGCATGATCGTCGGCGCGTTCAGATTGCCATTGGTGATCGAAGGCATGATTGACGAATTGACGACGCGCAGCGCCTCGACCCCGATCACCCGGGTTTCGGGATCGGTGACGGCGAACGGGTCGGTCGACGACCCCATCTTGCAGGTGCAGGACGGGTGGTAGGCGGTATCGATATGGTCGCGCACGAAGGCGTCGATCGCCTCGTCGCTGACGCAATCGGCGCCTGGCTGTATTTCGCGACCCCGATACGGGTCGAAGGCGCGCTGTGCGAAGATCTCGCGGGTCAGCCGCACGCAAGCGCGCGTCTCGATCCAGTCCTCGGGATGGCTCATATAGTTGAACTGAATCCGCGGCGGTTCGGCCGGATCGGGCGACTTCAACCGCACTGACCCTCGGCTTTTCGAGCGCATCGGTCCCGCATGCGTCTGGAAGCCGTGCTCGCGGGCCAGCGTCGAGCCATCATAGGCGACCGCCATCGGCAGGAAATGAAATTGGATGTCGGGATAGGGGATGCCTGCGCGCGAGCGAATGAAGCCTCCGGCCTCGAAATGATTGGAGGCGCCGAGGCCGCGTCCGCGCGCAAGCCACTCAGCGCCGATGAGCGCGCGCCTGAAGAGGCCAGTGTGCGAAAAGAGCGTGATGGGTTGCTTGGAGGCGACCTGAAAGGTGAATTCGAGATGGTCCTGCAGGTTCTCGCCAACGCCTGGCCGGTCGGCAATGACGTCGATCCCCAGCGAACGCAATTCCGCCGCCGGCCCGACGCCCGACAGCTTCAACAATTGCGGCGAATTGATCGGTCCGCCGCACAGAATGACCTCGCGCCGCGCCCTCGCCATTTGCTCGCGCCCGCCGCGTCGGTAGCGGACGCCGACCGCGCGGCGCCCCTCGAAGGCGATACCGGTCGCGAGCGCGTGGGTGACGACCTTGAGGTTGGGTCGTTTCATCGCCGGCCTGAGATAGGCGTTGGCGGTTGACCAGCGCACGCCGTCCTTGATCGTCATGGCAAGAGGGCCAAAGCCCTCCTGCCGCTCGCCATTGAGGTCGGCGCTGACGGCGTAGCCCGCCTGCCGGCCCGCCTCGATGAAGGCGTCGTAGAGGGGATTGCTTTTGCGGCCATGCGCCGTCGCCAGCGGTCCGGCGTCGCCGCGATAGGCGTCGGCCGGCCCGCGAAAGCTTTCCGCGCGACGGAAGTAGGGCAGCACATGGCGATAACCCCATCCCTTCGCGCCTTCCTCCTCCCAACGCTCGAAATCCAGCGGATGTCCACGCACATAGACCATGCCGTTGATCGAAGACGAGCCGCCGAGAACCTTGCCGCGCGGACAGGCGATGCGCCGG
Organism: uncultured Alphaproteobacteria bacterium; assembly: GCA_963762335.1. Lineage (GTDB taxonomy): Bacteria > Pseudomonadota > Alphaproteobacteria > Rhizobiales > Beijerinckiaceae > Roseiarcus. The sequence goes on from CAVXKU010000011.1 coordinate 18,611, forward strand.
CCGCCAAGATGCGGTTCGGGCTCGCTCTGATAGCCCCAATTGTAGGTCTTGGAGTTCATCGGGATCGACAACGCCGCCGGCATCTGGATGAAGATGGAGCGGTCGGAGCCGCCGTATTCAAGCAGGAGCACGCTCGAACGTCCATCTTCGGTCAAGCGATCGGCGAGCACGCAGCCCGCCGAACCGGCGCCGACGATGATGTAATCGAAAGTATCGCCATCCATTCGAGAGGACGCTCGCTCAACCTATCGGTTCGGTTTCTGATTATGCCCCGGCGCCATGCGGGTACAATCTTTCCGCATGGAACGCCAAGCGCCAAAATCGTGGCTATGACGGGGCTGTCAAATCTCTCGCGAGAGAGGCTATTTCCCTGATCGCTCGGCGCCGTTGAGATTTCTCGCAATGAACGCCATTCGCATCAGATGGGAAATGTTGCGCGCCTGCATCTTTTGAATGACGGCGGCGCGGTGGTGCTCGGCGGTCCTTGAGCTGATGCGCAATTGGTGAGCGATGAGCTTGGTCGGCAAGCCTTCCAGGAGAAGGGCAAGGACCTCCCGCTCGCGCTGGGTCAGCAGCGCCTGCCGGGCCTTGAAGTCGTTGATCTCGAACGGAGAATCGTCACCGTCGTCGCCCCGCGCCAGGGCCTCCTCGACAGTCGCCAGCAGCGCCTCCGCGTCGAAGGGCTTTTGGACAAAATGGAAAGCCCCCGCCTTCATCGCCAGGACGGCGGTCGGCACATCGCCATACGCCGTTATCATGATGACCGATGAATCCCTGGTCGCGGCGACAACTCGCCTGAGTAGCTCGATGCCGCTCATGCCAGGAAGCTGGTTGTCCAGGAGAATGCAGGCCGGCTCCTTGAGCGGGTGCGATGTCAGATATTCTTCGGCCGAGCCATAGGATCTCGATTCGATTTGGGCGGTCGAAAGCAGCAAGGTCAGCGCATCCCGCACCTTGGCTTCATCATCGACGATGTGCACACAACGTTCATTCAACATTTTGACCGCACCCATTGGTCGGCAACTCGACCACAAATCGCGCGCCCCCCGTCGGGATCGGCTCCCACCGAAGATGGCCCGCATGCCTCTGAACGATCCGCCGGCTTAGGTGGAGGCCGATCCCCATGCCTCGCGGTTTGGTGGTTTGATAGGCGTCGAAAATGTTGTCCGCGAGCTCCGGAGCGACCCCCCTGCCGTTGTCCTCGACCTGGATTACGATCGCGTTGGGCCTTGCGGCGACCCGGATGATCACGCGCCCGCGCACCTCCGATCGATCGGAAGCCGCGTCAATCGCATTGCCGACGAGATTGATCAGAACCTGCTCGATCTGGACCCCATCCGCGTTCACCGGGGGGACAGGACCAACGCTTTCAACCCCCACGTGAACGCCGCGCGAGACTGCCTCTTCGCGACAAATCGCGCTGATCCGTTCGGCGAGAGCGGGCATATCGACGGCCTTCAAGTTCAAGTTCCCGCTCGAAACGAAATCCCTGATGCGCTCGAGAACCTCGCGAGCCCGTTGAGCCTCCGCTTCCGCCTTGACCAGCGCGTCCATGACCGGAGCGCTCGCGACGCTGGGCTGCAGCAACCGCCGCGCAGCGTGCACATAGGCGGCCACCGTCGATAGCGGCTGGCTGACTTCGTGAGCGAGCGCCATGCCCATTGCACCGGCCCGGGCGTCGGACGCCATGCGCGCCAATTCTCTTTGTTGCTCGCGTAGGCGCAGCGCCGCGTTTTTGCTCTCGGTGGTGACGGCGCCAAGCAACAGGCCGGTGATTGAAAGCACCAGCATCAGCGACTGGAGTATGGCGAAATCGGTTGTGTCGTAACCCACGAATGCGGTGACCGCGGCAAGCGTCACCTGGATGGTCACGAGCGCCAGCGCGGCGCCGGCGTACCCTTCCCGCATCGCTACCCAGATGACAGGCAGAAAAAGCAGATTGAACAGAAAATGCAACCGATCGCCGACCCCCACGAGCGCCCCGAATCCGGAGCACATCCCGAGTACAAATATGAAAATGGTGAAGAGTGTCTGTCCGGATAAGCGTCCTCCGCGGGGCGTCGATAAGTATACAAACGCCGAGGTCACGGCGGGTATGACCGTGATGATCCCAAGGGCGTCGCCGATCCAGCAATGGCCCATCGCCATCAAGACCCTATCCGACGACAGGTCGCCGCCTAGATACAGGACTCCGCAATAGACAAAAGATGACACCGCGGCGCCGATGGGAACAATCAGCAAGAACGCAACGACATCGGGGAGCTTGAACTGCCGGATGTCGAACTTCAGCGCATTCTTCAGAACCAGAGCAAGACCGGCATAAGCGATAGTCAACGAGAGCTCTGCAGCCATGGTCACGCCAATGCTGCGATGAACGCCAGTAATCGATAAATCGACCAGAACGGCGCCGACGAAAACGAACGGCGCAAATGCTGCGCTCTCGAGAAGAAGCGCGAGGCTTAAACCGTCGTCCGGACTCCAAAGGGTAATCCCGAGGCGATCAAATTCATGCCACTGGGTCAGAAGGTTAAGCGCGTAATAGGCGGCGATGAAGGCTGCGCCGGTGGTCCAAAACTTCACACCGGCCGCAACCGAGCCGCTCCACGACCGGAGGGCCTGAAGCGGCATGTCGCGGGAATTTATAAGAGCCATTGGCATCCCCGAGGCGGATTCAGCATATGGCGCTTTGGCCTCAACTTAAACTGGGCCCGACTAGGTAGTTTTACGTATCGCTGCCCGTATTAACGCCGGTGTATCGTAAGCGGTCGGGTGGGTCCACGCCGTTCGCGGTCGGTCCTGCGATCGATGACGCCGGGCGGGCGCCTGGACCGCACCGCTCGGCGTCGCACCTCCTCGCCGCCGCCCCAATCGCGGTTGCGCGGGTCAGCCCCGGTCTCCAACCGACTCCGGTTGACCAATCCCGCCCCTTTCGGCGAAGTCGCGTCCCACTGGATTGATTCGGGGACCGCGACATGGCCGGAAGACTGCGCGTCGCGTTGCTGTTCGGCGGCCGGTCGGAAGAGCACGATGTGTCCGTGTTGTCGGCGGGCAACGTGTTCCGCGCGCTCGATCCGGCGCGCTACGAGCCGGTTCTGATCGGAATCACCCGGGCCGGCGTATGGATCCTGTGCTCGCTTCAAGGGGGCGCCTTTCCAGCCTCGGTTCCGGAGAGCGGACCGCTGGTTGCTCTTGTGCCAGGCGGCGCCGGGCGGCTCGTGATCCTTGCCGAGAGGGGAAGAAGCGGCCGATGTATCGCGCGCGGTCGACGTCGTGTTCCCGGTTCTGCATGGGCCCTTCGGTGAGGACGGAACGATGCAGGGCGCGGCCGAAATCGCGGGCGTGCCTTACGTTGGCTCGGGCGTCCTCGGCTCAGCTGCGGCCATGGACAAGGATGTCGCCAAGCGTCTGATGCGGGACGGGGGCCTGCCGAATGCGCGGTTCTTGAGTTTCGTTCATGGCGATGCGCCAGCCTTCGACGCGGTCGTCGCGGAGCTCGGTCGCCCGTTGTTCATCAAGCCGGCCCGCCTTGGCTCGTCGGTCGGCGTCAACAAGGCGGGGACGCGCGAGGAATTCGATCACGCGATCGCCGAAGCGTTCCGGCATGACCGCAAGATCCTGGTCGAGGAATTCGTGCCAGGCCGAGAAATCGAATGCGGCGTGCTCGAGGGCGAGGATGGCTCGCTCACGGCTTCGCTGCCTGGCGAGATCGTGCCGAGCAACCGCCACGGCTTCTACACCTACGAAGCCAAATATCTCGACGAGGAGGGCGCCGTGATCAGGGTCCCCGCTGACCTCCCCTCTGGGGTCAGCGACAAGGTTCGCAAGTTGTCGATTGAGGCTTTCCGGATGCTCGGGTGCGAGGGCTTGGCGCGAGTTCGACTTCTTTCTGCGCGAAGACGGCAGCCTCATGGTCAATGAGGTGAACACCCTGCCGGGCTTCACCAACATCAGCATGTACCCGAAAATGATGGAGGCGCTCGGTATCAGCTATCCCGAACTGGTCGATCGCCTGATCCGACACGCGCTGGCGCGGGCGGCCTCGGGGACGATCCAGGCGGAAGCGCGAATGCCGGCTTGATTGTGTACTCTCGCTTCAAACTTCATGCCGAGACGGCGACTTGGATGTTGTTTATCGGCCCGATTCTGAGCGACGGGGAGACGTAACAAACGATCGCTTTCGACCGAAGCAACGCACATGATGCCTGCTTCAAAATTTTACCGACTGGCTTTCGCTCCGCTCCCCTCGCCGCCCGGTTTGTTCGCGTTGCCGCTTCGGCTGATTGTCGGCTACGGATTCCTCGCCCACGGCTTAGCCAAAATGGCTCGCGGCCCTGACATCTTCATCGGCATCTTGCGCGCGCTCGGGACGCCATTCGCGTTTCTTTTGGGCTGGGCGACCATCATCGTCGAGATCATCGGCGGAATCCTCATCTTGTTCGGCGCTTTCGTGCCTCTCGCCTCGCTGCCGATGATTGTCGTATTGCTCGTCGCGATCTTCACCGTCCATCTTCCCAACGGGTTCAGCTCGATCAAGCTCATCGCTTACGACGCGTCGGGCGCGCATTTTGGCCAGCCGGGTTATGAAACCGATCTACTTTATGTGGCGGCTCTGCTGGCGCTTTGCTTCGGCGGCGCCGGGCCGCTCTCCCTGGATAATTATGTCAGCGCGCGCCGGAGCCGGGATCGAAGCCGGACTGCCGAGGCTCTCGCCGCCAAGTCTCGGCGGCCGGCAGCTCCCGCCGCCACAGCGGAGTGCGCTTAAGGTCGAGAACTCCGCAAGCACGGGCTTGCGCTCACGCTCGCCACCCTCGTCGACATCGCGCACGAGGCGGGCGCGCAAACGGCGCTCGTCTATGCTCGTGGCGCACCAATTTGGAATGACGGTCGCTAACCCGCCTCTTTCCAAGTCTTAACGAACGTCTGCGCGGCGCGCCGGACCTCCTCGACACTTGCGCCGGGCTTATAGAGCGCCGAGCCAATGCCGAAGCCGCTCGCGCCGGCGCGGCGGTACGGACCCATACGCTCGGGCGTGACGCCGCCAACCGGATAGAGCTGCACCTCTTTCGGCAAGACCGCACGCCACGCCTTCACGACGTCAGGGCCGAGCGCTTCGCCGGGAAAAAGCTTCAGCCCCGACGCGCCCGCCTTGAGCGCCGCAAACGCTTCGGTCATTGTGGCGACGCCCGGCAGAACGACGAGCCCGAGCTTCGCCGCCCGCTCGATCACAGCATGATCGGCATTGGGCGCGACCACGAGTTTCGCGCCCGCTTCCCAGACCTCGTCGACCTGACCGGGTTCGAGCACCGTGCCCGCGCCGACCAGCACTTTGTCGCCGAACAGCCGCGCAATGAGTTCAATGCTCGCCAAAGGATCGGGCGAATTGAGTGGCACTTCGATAGCGCCGAAACCCGATTCGACAATGACAGCGGCGATTGAATCCGCTTCGTCCGGCGTGACGCCGCGCAGGATGGCGACGAGCGGGGTCGGAACAAGTGTGAGCGTCACAGGAGACCTCCGTCGCGAGCGATCCGAAACAGCCCGCGGGCCGCTGCGCGTGGCGGCGCTGCGCGCGCGGCAACGCCCACCGCCTCAAACGCGGCGAGATAGCGATCGACCAGCGCCGTGGCTCCCGCGACATGCGGCTCTTCGCCCGGGAAGAGACGGCGGGCCTCGCCGATTTCGGCTCCGATCAAGAGGCCGGAGAGGTATTCGCCGACGTCATCCTCCGCCATGGCCCCCGTTAACGGGAGGGATCGAGCCCCAAACAGAAGGCCGACTACGCCCGACTTCCCTTCACAGGTCGCCGCCGCCGCGCCGCGCCCAACCCCGAGCGCGAACGCCTCTCCCGGGCTCTTTGCGGGCGCGGCCCTGGCGAAGGCGCCAGCGACTGTGTGGTCGCGCAATGCCGCGAACAATTCGCCGGTGACGAAGGTCTTGAAGGCGACGATGCGGTCGCCGTCAACCTTCGCCCATTTCGAATGCGAGCCGGGCAGCACGATCAGGCGCGCGCCTGCATCGGCGATTCCGAAGATTTCCGTCTCCTCGCCACGCATCACATCCGGCTGCCCGGCTTCGTCGACATAGGACAGGCCGGCTGCCAGATGAACACGCCGGCCATCGGCCTCGACCTGCGTCAGATGCGCGGCGACGTCGCGTGGGCCGGCTGGACATTTGACATAAGCCGCCTCGCGCCAGCCGTGCCGGCTCCCGACCATGCCGGAGGCGATGACGGGCAAAGACGGATGGGCCTCAAGCCAGCGACCGATCAGGCGCTTGAGCGTCGCTGGATAGGCTCCCGCCGCGACGCTGCCGATCCCATCGCCCGACGCGACCTCATCGAGGACCTCGCAATCCGGCGACATGAGATAGGCGCGAAAGCTCGAAGATCCCCAGTCGATGGCGATGAGCACGGGCGACATTAGAGCGATTGACCATGCGCGAGCAGCGCGGTCAATTCGACGATCCGATTCGCGATGCGCTCATGATTGACAACGGGAGGCGTCGCCTTCTATTCGCGAACCACACCTCGGTTGGGGACGCAAGAGAATGAATCGCCGTCAGTTCGGCCGCGCAGCGGCTGCAGCCGCCGCATTCCCGTTTAATCCGGCGCTCGCCCAGCGCGTCGATAAAAATGCGGACCAGCTCACCAATGGCGAGTTCAACTGGTATCCCGACCGGTCCGAGACCGGCCCGATCATCGCCATTGTCTCGCTGCCCGATCAGCGGGTGTATGTCTATCGCAACGGGGTCCGCATTGCCTCGTCGTCTTGCTCGACCGGTAAACTCGGCCATTTAACTCCGACTGGCGTGTTCAAGATCCTGCAGAAGGACAAGAACCACCATTCGTCGACCTACAACAATGCGCCAATGCCCTATATGAACCGTCTTACCTGGTCGGGCATCGCGCTGCATGCCGGACAATTACCGGGCTACCCCGCGTCGCACGGGTGCGTCCGCCTGCCAAAGGAATTCGCCGAGCTGCTGTTTGGCGTCACCAAGCTCGGCATGACGGTGGTCATCGCCGACGACAAATCGCAGCCCGAAGAGGTGACGCATCCCGGGATGGTGCTCGGCGAATACGCTGCGCGCGAATTCAACGCGGTCGACACAGCGATCAAGGCGACGGAATATTCGGAAGGCCACGAGCGCGCGCCGAAATTGCCGAGCGTTGTCGTCAGCAGCGCCGACAAGTCGATTCATGTCTTCGACAATGGCGCGCTGGCGGCATCCGGCAAGGTCGAGATCCAGAATCCGGAGAAGCCCCTGGGCGAGCGTGTGTTCACCTTGAACGGCGCGGATGACCAGTCCGGCCTTCTGTCATGGCAAGCCGCCGCGGTCGGCGCGACGGCAAAGACGACCGGCGAAGACAATGGCGCGGCTCTGCGCAGGATCAAGGCTGACGCGCCAGCGCGTGAAGCCGTCCGCAAGCGGCTCAAATTCGGCATGACCATCGTCACCACCGACCAACCGGCCGACGCCAAGACCCGGTCGAGCGACGGGTTTGTCGTCCTGGATTCGGCTGGTTGAAGCAGTGCAAATCGCGGGCGTGAGCCCTGCGGTTCAAGAAGAAGTAGGCCAGATCATTTTCGTCGCTCGTACGCGACGAACGCAAAGTCTGCTTCGTCTCGTGGGCCGCGCTCGCCGGTCTCGCGGCTGAGTTCTCGCCACTGAAGCGGATCAATCGGCGGGAACCGAGCCTCGCCCTGAGCTTCGAGCGCGACTTCGGTTATGAAAAGGCGACGCGCGCCCGCGATCGTTTGCGCATAGATCTCGCCGCCGCCGCCGATGATGATTTCGTCCGCGCCCACAGCGCTGAGCGCGTTCGGCGGCAAGATGCGAGCGCCGGCGTCGAGGTTGTGGGCGACAAGCACGCCGGAGGGAGCGAACGCGGTATCGCGCGTCACGACGATCGTTTCGCGACCGGGGAGCGCGCGGCCAATCGATTCGAACGTCTTCCGCCCCATCACCAGCGGCTTGCCCCAGGTCAGCGCCTTGAAGCGTTTCAGGTCGCTCGACAGTCGCCAGGGCAGTCCACCGTCCGCGCCGATGATTCCGTTGCGCGCAACCGCTGCAACGAGGACAAGCGGAATGTCGCTCACACCGCGACCGGCGCCTTGATCGCCGGCCAGGGGTCGTAGCCCTCGAATGCGATCGCGTCAGCGTTGAGGTCGAAGATCGAGCCCACGTCGCCGAGCTTGAGTTGCGGCAATGGGCGCGGCGCGCGGGCAAGCTGGGCGCGCGCCTGGTCCTCATGATTGCGGTAGAGATGCGCGTCGCCGAACGTATGCACGAACTCGCCGGCCTTAAGCCCGCATTCGTGGGCAATCAGGTGGGTCATCAAAGCGTAGCTTGCGATGTTGAACGGCACGCCGAGGAAGATGTCGGCCGAGCGCTGGTAAAGTTGGCACGAGAGCTTGTCGCCGTTCACATAAAACTGGAACAGGCAATGACAGGGCGCAAGCTTCATTCGCTCGATTTCGGCCACGTTCCAGGCCGAGACCACGAGCCGGCGCGAAGTCCGGGTTGCGGCGGATCTCGTCGATCACCCAGGCGATCTGATCGTAGGTCCGTCCGTCCGAACCCTCCCAGGCGCGCCATTGCTTGCCGTAGACCGGACCAAGATCGCCATCGGCGTCAGCCCACTCGTCCCAGATGGAGACGCCGTGCGCCTTGAGGTAGGCGATGTTGGTGTCGCCGCGCAGGAACCAGATCAGTTCGCGCACGATCGACTTGAGATGCAGCCGCTTCGTGGTGACGAGCGGAAAACCTTCGGCGAGATCGAAGCGAAGTTGCCGGCCGAACAGCGAGCGCACGCCGGTTCCGGTGCGGTCTTGTTTGACGGCGCCATTATCGAGCGCCTCGCGCATCAGATCGAGATAGGCTTGCATGGGCTCGCGGTTCTTAACGCCTGACCGACCGCAACCTCTATACCGATTCGCAGGCTTGCGCGCGGCGCCTCAGCGCCGCGCCAGCAGGTTTTGCACCCTCAGTGCAGGCTCACCGTCTCCAGCTCGTTTTCCCAGGCGTTGGCGATCGCCGCGTCCTTGGAATCGGTGAGCATGATCGGCGATCCATCGGCGCCGAGCAGCGCAAACAAGGTCAGTCCCGGACGCATTGCCGGCGCCTGAGGAAAAAGGCGCGCGACGTCCTCGGAAGCGATCGTCTTCACATAGGCGAGAGATCCATCGCCGAAATTGGCGAATTCCTGCGCTGTGATGTCCGGTGTCATGGCCATTGTCTTGCTGGTTTCGGATCTCATCGCTTTACTCCTTTTCCGGCGGCCGCTGTTGCCGGCCGCTAGATGCGCATCTTTCAATCGCGCGCCACTATTTTTATCTTTCGCACCGTCCGCTCGGGCTGCGGCCGAACGAGATCGACCGACAGCAACCCTTGCGCGAGTTCAGCGCTCAAGACCTGCATCCCATCCGCCAGAAGAAAGCCGCGCTGGAACTGCCGGGCGGCGATGCCGCGATGCAGATAGTCCCGCGTCTTCTCTTCCCGCTGCCGGCCGCGGATCATCAGCTGGTTCTCCTCGACCGTGACTTCGATCTGGTCTTCAGAGAAGCCCGCCACAGCAAGCGTGATGCGCAATTTCTCCGGCTCGCCGCCGTCCGCCGCAATTCGCTCGATATTGTAGGGCGGATAGCCGTCCGTCCCCGACCTCGAGACCTTATCGAGCGCTCGCTCCAACTCGTCGAAGCCGAGCAGCAACGGGGAAGCCAACGCCGTTACGCGCACCATGTTCGAAGCCCCCTTTCAGGCGCTTCCCGGAATTTCAGGCCTTCCATAAGCGCCCGGTCCGGTTCTTGCCGTCAACCCATCCGGACCATGCAGGGTTCCGGACCGAGCCGATATAAGCCCGAAGATCCAACGTTCAAGACGTGCGGCGCCCTAGCGGAAGACAGTGATTCGGCGGTAGTTGCGACAATTCTGTTAAAATGCTGCGCTCGAAATCTGAACCAATCGTTTATGTTCGGCGCTTCGGGCCGAAGGGGCGGGCTTGTTGACCAAGAAGACGGTGGCGTTGGGCCGGCTCGGAACCAAGCGCCAGTGCTTGGCTTGCGGCGCCAAATATTACGATCTTGGGCGGAAGCCGCCGGTTTGCTCGCGCTGTGGAGCGAAGGCCGAGCCGAAGCGCGCGGATGAACGAGCAACAACCCAGTCAGCCGCTGAAGGGTCGACAGTTGCGGCGCCCCAGGTCTCTGCCGTGAGTGACAAGCCGGTCTCGCGCCCGATCGGCCGCGAATGGTCGCCCGAGCAAGCCGGGGCGATCGATCAGGTCGGCAGATGGCTCAAACAGGGCGAGCCCCAGGTTTTCCGCCTGTTCGGCTATGCGGGCGTCGGCAAGACGACGCTCGCGCGCCACATCGCCGAGGGCGCGCGAGGGGAGACTGCGTTCGCCGCCTTCACAGGCAAAGCCGCGCTGGTGATGCGGTCGAAAGGCTGCACGGGCGCGACGACCATTCACGCGCTCATTTACCGGGCGAGCGAGGGCGCGGAAGGCGCGCCCAATTTCACCCTCAACGCCGACGGCCCGGCCTCGAAGGCGGGGCTCATCGTGATCGACGAATGTTCGATGGTCGATGCGGAGCTGGCGCGTGATCTTCTCTCGTTCGGCAAGCCGATCCTCGTCCTCGGCGATCCCTTCCAGCTGCCGCCCGTCAAAGGCGGCGGCTTTTTCACCGAGGGCGAGCCGGACGTCATGTTAACCCACATCCACCGCCAGGCTGAGGACAATCCGATCATCCGCCTGTCCGAGATCGTCCGTTCGGGCGGCGATCTTCGCGAAGGCGTCTACGGCGAAACGCGCGTTATCCCGCGCGCCGCCGTCGATCCCGCAGAGGTGCTTGCGGCCGATCAGGTGCTGGTCGGGGTCAACCGCACCCGGCGCGCCTACAATCAGCGCATGCGTGATCTCAAGGGTTTCCGGGAGCCGCTGCCGATCGCTGGCGACCGACTGGTCTGCCTCCGGAATGATCGCACCAAGGGCCTCATCAACGGCGGCCTGTGGCGGGTCGAGACGCTGAACGGCGTTAAAAAGGACTTCGTCAAGATGACCTTGCGCTCGGAAGACGAGGGGTCGCGCGATCGCCGGTCAAGGTCGCTGTGCTCAAGGCGTTCTTCGAGGGAACGGAGGGCGAACTCGAGCTTCGCGCTGCGGCGGGAGTCGGACGAGTTCGATTACGGCTATGCGCTCACCGTCCACAAGGCTCAAGGGTCGCAATGGGACAACGTCATGCTGTTCGATGAGAGCTTCGCCTTCCGGGAGCACCGGGCGCGCTGGCTCTACACCGGTCTGACGAGAGCCGCCCAGAAACTGACGGTGGTGCGGTAGGCCGGCCGCCCGCGTTGGGCGCTATCGCAGGATCATCGACATCGGCGATGCGTTGCTGTTAGATTGACGTTGCGGCGCCGGAGTTCATTCCCATGCGTGTTTCCCTAGTGAAGAAGGGGGCCTGCGCCGTGGCCGCGTTCGTTTTCCTCCTCAGCCTCACGCCTTCTTTCGCTCGCATGGGCGGGCCGATGGGTCGCCCCGGATCTGGCGGCGGTCATTTTGCGCACTTCGCGCCACACGGCTTCAACGGGCGCTTCGGCTTTGCTCATTCGGGCTTCAACCGCTTCCCGAAGCGGTTTGGCTATTTCGCGCCCGACCGCTTCAAACACTTCGGTTTTGGTCGTTTTGGCCGAAATCAATTTGGCTTCGTAGGCTGGGATAGCTGGAGCGGCGCTCTACCAGCCCCTATCGGGGCGTCCGAGCCGATCATTGTCGAAGGCGGCGCACCGGTCGTGATCAATATCGACGTCGATCCAGGTCCTGGCGGCGCCGGGAGCGCCTTGAGTGGAGGCTGTGTCATCCACAAGCTCAACTACGACAACACCGGCAAATATGTCGGCGAGCGACAGATCCCACAGTGCTGATTGAAGTTAGCGCTTCCTTTGCGCTGAACCCCGGGGAGCGGTAGGTCCTTGGGCTCCGCCGCTGTCGCGATGGGCTGCGGTTTTCAGCCAGGGAGAGCTCGATGGATGTCGGTTTTATCGGTCTTGGCCAAATGGGTTCGGCGATCGCGCTGAACCTCGTCAAGGCGGGACATCATGTCGTCGTCTACAACCGCACGCGCGCCAAAGCCGAGGCGCTAGCATCCCAGGGCGCGGAGGTCGCCGGAAGCGTGGCCGACGCATGCCGTCGCTCCGTGCTGATCACCATGCTTGCCGACGATGCGGCGGTCGAAGCCGCCTTTTTCGGCGACGGAAACGGGCTCTCGGCGCTTGGCCAAGGCGCCGTCCATATCTCCATGAGCACGATCAGCGTTGCGCTCTCCGACCGGTTGGCGGAAGCGCACCGAAACGCAGGGCAAGCCTTCGTTGCGGCGCCCGTGTTCGGCAGGCCCGAGGCCGCGGCGGCGGCGAAGCTTTTCGTTGTGGCGGCAGGCCTCGAAGCCGAGCTTGCGCGCTGCCAGCCCCTGTTCGACGCGATCGGTCAACGGACTTTCGTCATCGGCGACAAGCCGTCGTCGGCAAATCTCGTCAAGCTCAGCGGCAATTTCCTGCTTGCAGCGATGATCGAATGCCTGGGCGAAGCCTTCGCGCTCGTCCGCAAAGGCGGAGTTGAGCCGCATGCTTATCTTGAAATCCTGACCAACACGCTGTTCTCGGCGCCCGCCTACAAGACCTATGGGACGATCATCGCCGACCAGAAATACGAGCCGGCAGGGTTCAAGATGTCGCTGGGCCTGAAGGACATTCGCCTCGCGCTCGCGGCCGCCGACGCGCTTGCGGCGCCGATGCCGGTCGCGAGCCTCGTTCACGATCACTTTCTGTCCGGAGTGGCTCAAGGCGCGGGCGATTCCGACTGGTCCGCGCTGGCGCGTCTCGCCGCCGTGAACGCGGGCCTTTGAGCGGCGCGGCGCCTCGCTTTCGAATCTGATACACTGCGGCATGTCCACCGCGCCGCCCGTCGTTCCGGAGCTCGACGTTGCCGATCTCGCCCGGTCGTTGAGCTTCTACGTAGACGTTCTCGGGTTCCGTGTCCGTATTGAACGTCCCGAGGAGCTGTTCGCTTATCTGACCCGCGGACCCGTCCACCTGATGCTCGAACAGGCGGATGGCCCCGGACGCCGGTTTCGCACGGCTCCCCTGGAATACCCGTTCGGGAGAGGGATGAACCTTCAGATTGAGGTTCCCGACGTCGACCATCTTCATGCGCAGGCGTTGGGGGCGGGCGCCCCCATCTATATCCCGCTTGAGGAGCGCTGGTATCGCCGGGGCGACGAAGAAACGGGCCATCGGCAGTTCGTCGTCATCGACCCGGATGGCTATCTCCTTCGTTTCTTCATGAGCCTAGGCAGACGGCAATCTGGACAGTCAGCCGCGGTCCGGTGACCTGCAACGACCACCAAGGGGATCGGACTTGGAACGGCGCGCCTAAGCCTCCACCGTCGCGATGCGCAGGTTGTTGGTGGCGCCCGGGGTGCCGAACGGCACGCCGGCGACAACGATGATGCGCTCGCCTTCGCCGGCGAAGCCCTCGATATAGGCGTGGCGGCAGGCCCGATCGGCCATGTCGCGCTCGTCACGCGCGTCGTCGGTGACGATCGGGTGGACCCCCCAGACGACGGCAAGGCGCCGCGCCACGGATTCGATTGGAGTCAGCGCCAGGATGGAGGAGCGCGGCCGCTGGCGGGCGATGCGCAGGCCCGTCGAGCCCGAGCTCGTCCAGGCGCAGATCACCTTCAGATCGAGCGTCTCGGCGACGTCGCGTGTCGCTTCGGCGATCGCGTCGGCGCCCGTCGCCTCTGGCGCTGCGCGCTGCGCTTCGATGATCGAGGGGTAGATCTTCTCCGATTCCACCGCTTCCGCGATCCTGTTCATGGTTGAGACCGCCTCAAGCGCATATTGGCCCGACGCGCTCTCGGCCGACAACATCACGGCGTCCGCGCCCTCGAACACCGCGGTCGCGACGTCCGATACTTCGGCGCGCGTCGGCACGGGCGATGTGATCATCGATTCCAGCATCTGCGTCGCCACCACCACGGGCTTGCCGAGCCGCCGCGCGAGCCGCGTCAGGCTCTTCTGGATGCCCGGAACCTGCTCGAGCGGCATCTCCACGCCGAGATCGCCGCGCGCCACCATCAGGGCGTCAGCAACGGCCATGATCTCCTCGATGCGCTGGACCGCCTGCGGTTTTTCGATCTTGGCCATCACCAGCGCGCGGCCTTTGACGATTTCCTTGACCTCGACGACGTCCTCGGGACGCTGAACGAACGAGAGCGCGATCCAGTCGATGTTTTCCTCAAGCGCGGCGGCGAGATCGGCGTGATCCTTGTCGGTCATGGCGGAGGTCGGAATGGTCGTGTCCGGCAAGCTCACGCCCTTCTTGTTGGAGACGCGCCCCGCGACTTCGACGACGGTCAGCACGCGGCCTCCCTCGGCCGCGGCGACCCGCAGCATCACTTTGCCGTCATCGATGAGCAGCCGGTCCCCCTTGGCGAGCGAGGCCAAGATTTCCGGATGCGGCAGGTAGACGCGCGCCTGCCCGCCCGGCGTGGGATCGCCGTCCAGGATGAAAGCCTCGCTTTGGCGAAGGTCCGCGGCGCCGCCGGCGAACGTGCCGAGCCGAAGCTTCGGCCCCTGCAGGTCGACAAGGATGCCGATGGGCCGGCCGGTCTCTTCCTCCACCTCGCGGATCATCGCGACCCGCTCCCGCATCCCGTCGTGCGACGCGTGGCTCATGTTGATGCGAAAGACATCGGCGCCGGCGGCGAACAGGGCGGCGATGGTCTTGCGATCGGCCGAAGAGGGGCCGAGGGTGGCGATGATTTTGACGCGGCGGCGACGGGACTGCAATTGCTTTCTCCCAACTTGCGTTGCTTGCCGCCGCGCTCACTTTCAGCGTGATCGAACCGGCGAACGACGTTCGCTGCTTCAGGGATTCGCCTGGTCGGTCAGTTGCACCGTCCAGCTCTTGGTGTCTTTGCCGGTGTCGACTTCGAAGAACCCGGTGCGATTGTAGCCGCGCACCAGGCAGTCCTGCCGGCCGTCGATCTTGAACTCGCGATCTGACGTGCACATGAAGACCTTACCCTTCCACTCGCCGCCGCGTTCGTCCATCGCATAAAGGTAATAATACTCGGCAGCCAGGGCGCCGCGTAAAAGCGTCACGCAGTCGAGCGACTTGAGATTCCACCAACCTTCGCTGACCCAGCTTTGGCCGTCGGTATAGCCGAGTGCGACGCTGACGCGGTTATTGGTGTTGTTGCACATGCGCAAATCGGCGTGCGCGGGCGCGGCCGTGCAAAGGGCCGTTCCCAGCGCAGAGAGGCGCCAGCAGTCGTCTTGCGATTCTGTGCATGTCCACCGGGTGAAAAGGGCCTTGGCGCGACATATTCGGCGCGCGAGCGACGCTGTCAACAGTCACTCTTCCGGGGAGCGCGGCGCGTGTCCGAACGTTCGCGCGTTCGCTTGTCTGTCACCTGAGCGTCAACGTTTTGTCACCGCCGTGGCGACGGAGCGTCATTCGACGCCGCTAGAATTCGCTTCGTCCATTTCTCTAGCGGGGCGTGCGGAACCGGGACGCCGCACGCACAAGGATGAACTCATGTCAAAAGCAATCGGGGTTTCGCTTTTTGCTCTTCTCGTCTCCAGCTCAGCACAAGCTCAACAGATCGGCGATGTCTTCTACATCATGCTCGAGAACCACAATTTCACCCAGCCATCGAGCGTGACGGACCCCGAGCCGTTGCTCGGCAACTCGGCGGCGCCATTTCTCAATAGCCTGGTGACACCGGGCAACCCGAACGCTGCTATGACCTCTTACGCCAGCAACTATCAGAACGTAGCGCCGGGCCTTCATCCTTCGGAGCCCAATTATGTTTGGCAGGAGTCCGGCACTCATGGGCCGCTCAACGACAGCGACCCCTATCCGAACAACATCGTCAACGCTCCCAGCCTTAGCGCGCTAATGGCGGCGAAGGGCCAAACCTGGCGATCGTATCAGGAGGACACGGATCTTGTGAACACGAACGGCAACAACATCAACGGCCAACACGGCTCGGGCGTCGCCCCAACGAGCACGGTGGCGCCGACAAGCCAGTATGAAGTGCCGCTGACCTCATTCTCCGGCACATCGGCCAGCTACACCAACCCCTACAACGGCAGCAACCAATACAACTATGCCGCCAAGCATAACCCACCGTTGTTCTTCACCGCCACCAACGGAGGTAACGATCCGACTCCGGCCAATTCACAGGCGCAAAATTATGCGCCGATGCAGCAGCTGGCGACGGACCTCGCTAACAACACCGTCGCGCGCCTCAACTGGATTACACCGGATCAGTACAATGATATGCACACGGCGCTGAATACCAACTTCACCTACAACGGCGTCACCTACACAGCGGGAACAGACGCTGAGCAGATCGCGCAGGGCGATAACTTCCTTTCGATCATCGTTCCGGAAATCGAAGCGTCGCAGGCGTTCAAGAACAACGGCGAAATCGTCATCTGGAACGACGAAACCGAAGGCGATGAAGACGTCGGGTCGACGGCGGGCTTCGAGGGCACTGAGATTATCATCTCGCCGCTCGCCAAGGGCAACGCCTACACGAACGACGTTCTGTACACGCACTCCTCTGATCTGGTCACGCTGCAGAACATTTTCGGGGTCGCTGGCGGCGGCGCCGGTGGATATCTCGGGGCGTCGGGCGGCGCGAACTCGCTCTCCGATCTGTTCAAGGCCGGCGCGATCCCATCCGCCATTCCCGAGCCGTCGACTTGGGTCATGATGGGTCTTGGCTTCGCCGGTCTTGCTGGAGTCGCCGGATATCGCCGCAAGCTCGGCGTCGTGGCTAAGCCTGCGATTGCCGGCTGACGCGTGAGGTCCTAAGCGTGAAGTTGTTGAAGGGCCGGCCGCGCGCCGGCCCTTTTTTACGCCTTTGTCCTCGCGGTCGAACCGCCGCTCGGGACGCACGGCGCGCAAAATTGGCATGTTCGCCCAGACGCTGCCAAAGGCCCGCTCGGTGACGCACGTGGGATTCCGCCGGTGCGTGCAGCCGCGCTGAGCTCGCGAGAGGAAGTCCGGCCGAGGGCCTGCGAAAAGCCGCGCTCCGAAGGTCTCGCTTGCAGGAGAAGACGCCGGTCGCATCGGCCACTGGAGCATGAGGTTGATGCGATCGGAGCCGTTGGCTATCCGTTCAAGCGACAGCGATGCCCTCGACTTCGACTTTCCACGCCGGGTTGGCGAGCCCGCCGACGATGAGAGTGCTCGCTGGCTTGCGATCGCCCAGCACCTTGCTGCGCCCCTCGCGGGCGGCAGCGAGATCACCGTGGTTCGGCAGGATGGTGGTGATCTTGACGAGATTGTCCAAGGTCATGCCGGCGGCCTTGAGCTGCGCTTCGAGATTTTGCCAAGCGAGGCGGCTCTGCTCGACAATGTCGTCGGGGATGGTGCCATCCACCCTCTGGCCCACCTGGCCGCTGATGTAGAGGGTGCGCGTAGCGCCTGAGACTTCGATCGCCTGGGTGTACGCGGATATGGGAAGGGGCGCGTCGGGGGCGTTGACATCGCGGCGTTGCATCGGTCTCTCCCTGGTTGACTCCCGCGCCGAAGCCTACAGTGGTCCTTCCCTAAGAGACAATACGGCTTGTTTTTAACTCGACGTGGGTGAGCTTCCTTTTCTGAGGGCCTTATTGATCTTTCGCGGCTCGACGAGAATTCACAAATCGTAGATGATTGAAGCATGAAACGCTTTGTCCTTTGCTTCGCCGCAGCCGTCGCAGCCTCCATCTCCGTGCCGGCGCGCGCCGATTTCGCTTCCTGCGTGAGTTCGCTGAGAGCCGACGCCGGCCGGGCCGGAATCTCCGCCAGGACGCTCAACACCGCGTTCAGCGGACTCGAGCCGGACGCGAAGGTGCTCGACCTTCAGAAGCAGCAGCCCGAGTTCAAGACGCCGATCTGGGACTATGTCGACGGGCTGGTGGACGACGATCGGGTCGCCGACGGCAAGGCGGCGATGGCGAGGGAGTCGCGCGCGCTTGCGCGAGCGGAAGAGCAATATGGGGTCAGCCGCACCATGCTGGCGGCGATCTGGGGGGTCGAGTCGAATTTCGGTCAGGAGATGGGCAAGCGCTCGCTCGTGCAATCGCTGACGACGCTGGCCTGCATGGGCGATCGCGCCAATTATTTCCGCTCCGAGTTGATGGCGACGCTCAAGATCATCGACCGCGGGGACGTGCCGGCCGAGAAGCTGAACGGGTCATGGGCGGGCGCGTTCGGGCAGACGCAGTTCATGCCCTCGACCTTCCTGCGCCTGGCGGTCGATTCCGACGGCGACGGACGACGCGACATTGTCGATTCCGCCCCGGATGCGCTCGCTTCGACTGCGAACTATCTCCGCAAATCGGGCTGGCGTCCGGGGCTCCCTTGGGGGTTCGAGGTTAAATTGCCCGATGGCTATTCGGGCCCGTCGGGGCGCAAGGCCAGGCAGTCCATGTCCTTCTGGGCGGCGCGGGGCGTGACGCGCATTGACGGACGATCGCTTGGCGGGGGCGACGCGGCCCTCCTGACGCCCGCAGGACGCAATGGGCCGGCCTTCCTGGTGACGCGCAATTTCGACGCCGTCTATTCCTATAACGCCGCCGAATCCTACACTCTCGCCGCCTGCGTGCTGGCCGATCGCTTGAGCGGCGGCCGCGGCATTGTCACCCCCTGGCCGACCGACGATCTGCTCTTGTCGCGCGATGGCCGAAAGGAATTGCAGGCGCTGCTCCAGAGGCGCGGCTATGACATCGGCGGCGACCCGGACGGCCACGTCGGGACGAAGAGCAAGGCCGCGATCGCCGATTTCCAGCAGAGGGCCGGGCTCGAGGTCAACGGCCGCGCCTTCGGTCAAGGTGCTGGCGGCGCTAAAGAAGTAGCTGCCTCGCTTGACTGAGTTGTGAACCGCGTTAACTTCGCGGCGCAGAGCCAATGATCTGAAAACTGCATCCGGAGAGAAGAAGTCTTCGATGTCTGCAGATCGACCGGCGTTGTCGGCACTGAAATGCTTGCGACGTTACATAAAAGACCTTCGTCGAACGACGTCGACGATGAGCGTGCTGTCGTTACCGAAGGCGCAGCGCATCGCAATGCAGACGTGCACACATCGACGCCAGAGACGTCCTTGATCGGGCTGCCTCTGTCCGTGCGCTGATCGAAGTGAATCGCATCATCCGAGCCGTTCGACCCGGCGACGTTGCACTTCGACGAGGCCGATCCGCGACCCGTCGTCGTACACATTCATGACAAGGTCCGCGTGAGCTGCCGCCGGATCGTGCGCGCTGCAACCGTCAAGATCGTACCTCATGAATCTCTCCCTATTCGTTGGGTCTACGCTACGACGGCGCAACCGCCTTGGCAACTTCACGGCTCGCGCGTGGGCAGGGCAAGTCCTGGTTAGCGCCACGGACTGCAGGTTGACGGCGGCGATACCTACTGTTTGTTCCATGACAAGCTCGGCCAGCGCCAATCCGACGGCGGCCTTCGATCAGTTCACCGCGACGGTGACTGGATCGCCGCACAGTCACCGTAACCGCAAGCTCGCTGGCGGCGCCTGAGCCCTCGACCTGGGCGCTTATGCTCGTCGGTTTTGGCGGGGTCGGCTGGCTCGCTTCCCGCCGTCGGTTGGCCGCTGCGCGCGTGGCTTAAACGTCGCTCGCTTAGGCGCGCTTGTGCCCGGGCGCAGCGCGATAGCATTCCTGATCAACCTTTCGGATCCTTGCGTGAGCCAGCGGCCCGCGCGGACGGATGCGAGGTTGCTGCATGGCGTCTTGCAGATCGGCAAATATATGCAATTCTCTGTGAGCGTTAGCGCGGAGGATTTTGGCGATGGGCAAGACGGCTGCTGCGATCGATTTGACGCAGAGCGAACGGCGCGAACTTGAGAGCCTAGCGTCGCGGCGCAAGACCGCGCAGGGGCTGGCGCAGCGGGCGCGCATCGTGCTGCACGCGGCGGAAGGCGGGGAGAACAAGGCCATCAGCCTGCGGGTGGGCGCTGCGCCCAACACGGTAGGAAAATGGCGGCGGCGGTTCGGCGAGCATCGAGTGGCGGGTCTCTACGACGAGCCGCGTCCCGGCGCGCCGCGCCAGATCGGCGATGAGGCGATTGCCGAAACGATCCGACGAACGCTGGAGACGACGCCCGCCGACGCCACGCACTGGTCGTTGCGCTCGATGGCGCGAGCGGTCGGCCACGCCCCCTCGACGATCCACCGCATCTGGCGGGCCTTCGGTCTGCAACCGCATCGCAGTGAGACTTTCAAGCTTTCAACTGACCCGCTGTTCGTCGAGAAGGTGCGCGACATCGTCGGGCTCTACCTGGCTCCGCCTGAGCGAGCGATGGTGCTGTGCGTCGACGAGAAGAGCCAGATCCAGGCGCTCGATCGTAGCCAGCCCTTATTGCCAATGCGTCCTGGCCAAGCCGAACGGCGCAGCCATGATTATACCCGTCACGGCACGCTCTCGTTGTTCGCCGCCCTCGATACGGCCACGGGAAAAGTCGTCGGGCGGTGCTTCGCCCGACATCGGGCGCGCGAGTTCCGCGCTTTCCTGAACACGATCGAGGCCCACGTCCCGCCTGATCTCGACGTTCATATCATCATGGATAACGTGTCCAGCCATAAGACCCAGACAATCCGCAACTGGTTCGCCAGGCGGCCGCGCTGGCATGTGCACTACACCCCGACCTCGGCGTCCTGGATCAGTCAGGTTGAGCGCTTCTTCGCAAATCTCACCGACAAACAAATCCGCCGCGGCGTCCATCGCTCCACCGATGAACTCGAATGCTCAAGTGGGGTCCGAACATCGCGTCGAGCGACGGTTCGAGAGAGCGCAAGCCGGAGAGAAGCCATGGCCTATGACGTGGAACAATTGCTCAAGAACGCCCAGACCGATTTCGACGCCGCGCTCAACGCAGCGAAAACCGCGTTGAACAGCGCGCCGTCGCCGTTCATGGCCAACCTGGTCCGGGCGCTCGCCAACTATAACCGCTCGACAACCGACACTCTGCTTGCGATCGTGCAGAGGATCGACGACGTCAATCGCAATGTGAATGGCGTCGCGATGCGCCTCGACGGCAAGCCCGGCCCCTATAACCTCAAGATGCGCTAGCGCTCTCAAGTCGGCGCCGTATTGCGGCGACGCGACGACCCTCTCAGGTGATCACGGTCGGGGCCTTGCGGCCGGTGCGCTTCTCGATCTCAGCGAGACTTCGTGAGAGCGCGATGAGTTCGGTGAGCGCGGCCTGCGTATCCTGATCGAGCTTGCCCGAGGGCGGTTCATAGTGCTCGATATAGACGCGCAGCGTCGCGCCGACCGTGCCGGTGCCGGACAGCCGGTAGACGATGCGCGAGCCGCCTTCGAACATCACCCTGATGCCCTGATCGGGCGTGTCCGAACCGTCGACCGGATCGTGATAGGCGAAATCGTCCGCCGCCTCGACCTTGAGCGCGCCGAAGCTCTTGCCGGGAAGGGTCTTGGTCGCGTCGCGGAGCGCCGCCATCAGCCCTTTGGCCGCGGTGAGATCAATCTCCTCGTAGTCGTGGCGGGTATAATAGTTTCGGCCGTAGGTTCGCCAGTGTTCGCGCATGAGGTCGAGCACGGATATGCGCCGCTTGGCGAGAATGTTGAGCCAGAACAAAACCGCCCACACCCCATCCTTCTCGCGGATGTGGTTCGAGCCGGTGCCGAAGCTTTCCTCGCCGCACAGGGTCGCGAGATTGGCGTCGAGCAGGTTGCCGAAGAACTTCCAGCCCGTCGGCGTCTCGTAGGACTTGATGCCGAGCTTGGCCGCGACGCGGTCGGCGGCGGCGCTGGTCGGCATCGAGCGCGCGACGCCCGCGAGGCCCTTGGCGTAGCCCGGCGCGCAATGGGCGTTGGCGCACAGGATCGCGAGCGAATCGGACGGCGTGACATAGGCGCTGCGGCCCAGGATCATGTTGCGGTCGCCGTCGCCGTCCGACGCCGCTCCGAAGTCCGGCGCGTTCGCCGACATCATGAAGTCGAACAGATCCTTGGCATAGGTCGGATTGGGATCGGGATGGTGACCGCCGAAGTCGGGCAGGGGGGTTCCGTTGACCACAGTTCCAGCCCCGGCCTTCAGTTCGTCCTCGAAGATCGCGTGCGCGTACGGCCCGGTCACCGCGTGCAAGCCGTCGAAACGCATGCGGAAACCCGAAGCGAACAAAGCGCGGATCGCGTCGAAGTCGAACAGCGTCTTCATCAGCGAAGTGTACTGCGTGACCGGATCGATGACCTCGATCTCCATCCCCTCGACCTTGACGGTCCCGAGGCGGTCGATGTCGACGTCAGGGGCGTCGGAGATTTTGTAGGCGGAGATCGTCTTCGTATGGCCGAAGATCGCCTCGGTGACGCTCTCCGGCGCCGGCCCGCCGGCGCCGATATTGTACTTGACGCCGAAATCTCCGTTCGGACCGCCGGGATTGTGGCTGGCCGACAGGATGATCCCGCCGAACGCGTGCAGCGCGCGGATCAGCGCCGAGACTGCGGGGGTCGAAAGAATGCCGCCTTTGCCGACCACGACCCGACCGAAGCCGTTCGCCGCGGCGATCTTGATCACGACCTGGATCGCCTCGCGATTGAAGAAGCGCCCGTCGCCGCCGAGGACGAGGGTTTTGCCCTGAAAGCCTTCAAGCGAATTGAAGGTCGACTGAATGAAGTTTTCGAGGTAGCCCGGCTCCTTGGAAGACCTTGACTTGCTTGCGCAAACCCGACGTGCCCGGCCTTTGGTCGGCGAACGGCTTGGTGGCGACGGTTCGGATCATCGGCGTCCTTCCAAAGGGCGGCTGCGGGAATTTTCGGGCGAGCGCGGGCACTCTAGGCGCCCAGCCCGGGGCGGGCAACGCCGCTCCGCATCGTTAACGCCTATCAATGAATTGTGAAACTTTTGCCGGCACATATGCTATATGACAGCCGCGCAGCGTTCGAATAGCGGCAACTCGCTCGGGGAGCCTTCACAGATGGCGCGCAGATATTTCGGCACCGACGGCATTCGTGGGCGGGCCAACAGCCAGATCACGGCGGATATGGCGCTGAAGGTCGGCCAGGCTGCGGGCCTGGCGTTTCGGCGCGGCGACCACCGCCATCGGGTGGTGATCGGCAAGGACACGCGGCTCTCGAGCTATATGATTGAATATGCCCTGGTCGCGGGGTTTGCGTCCGTCGGCGCCGACGTACTGCTTCTGGGCCCGGTGCCGACCCCGGCGGTCGCGATGCTGACGCGCTCGATGCGCTGCGACCTCGGGGTGATGATCTCGGCTTCGCACAATCCTTATGAAGATAACGGCATCAAGCTGTTCGGGCCGGATGGCTTCAAGCTTTCGGACGAGGTCGAGACGCGCATCGAGGCTTTGATGGACGGAGACGTGGCGCCGAAGCTCGCCAATTCGCCCGACCTCGGCCGCGCCAAGCGTATCGACGACGTCGAGGCGCGCTACATCGAATACGCCAAGCGGACGCTCTCCCGCGAAGTGTCGCTCGAGGGCTTGCGAGTGGTCGTCGATTGCGCCAATGGCGCCGGCTACAAGGTCGCCCCGGAGGCGCTGTGGGAGCTTGGGGCCGAAGTGATCAAGATCGGCGTCGAGCCGAACGGGCTCAACATCAATTTCGAGGTCGGCTCGACCGCGCCTGAGGCGCTAGCGCGCAAGGTGCGCGAAATGCGGGCCGACGTTGGCATCGCGCTGGACGGCGACGCTGACCGGATGATCCTGGTCGACGAGAAGGGCCGCCTGATCGACGGCGATCAGGTGATGGCGGTCATCGCCGAGAGCTGGCGCGACGAGGGGCGACTATCCAAGCCTGGGGTGGTCGCCACAGTGATGTCGAACCTCGGGCTTGAGCGGCATCTCGCGGGCCTGGGGCTAACACTTGAGCGCACCGCGGTCGGCGACCGCTACGTGATCGAGCGCATGCGTGAGAAAGGCATCAACGTCGGCGGCGAGCAGTCGGGTCACATCATCCTGTCCGATTATTCGACCACGGGCGATGGTCTTGTGGCGGCGATGCAGGTGCTCGCGGTGGTGCAGAAACAGGGCAAGCCGGCGAGCGAGGTCTGCCGCCGCTTCGAGCCGGTGCCGCAGGTGTTGCGCAGCGTTCGCTTCACTGGCGGTAAGCCGCTCGAGAATCCGTCTGTGACGAAAGCGATCGCGGATGCGACCGCTCGCCTTGGCGAACGCGGCCGGCTGCTAGTCCGCCCGTCCGGCACCGAGCCGGTCATCCGGGTGATGGGCGAAGCCGATGACCAGGCGCTGGTCGACGCCCTGGTCAGCAATGTCTGCGAAGCGGTCGCCGGCGCCGCGTAGGGCAGGGGCGGCGAAGCAGGACTCGAACCAGCGCTCTCACGGAACCCTAAAGAATTCTTAACGACGCCAAAAAAATTCCTGCTTTAAAATTTCTCGAATCACACTAACATGTTGGTGTCGTCAACCAGCCGAAAGGAGGTGATCCAGTGTCTCATTGTCTTACGCCCCGCGTGATCGACGAGGCCTGGGTTATTGCCCCCGCGAAGGAATTTCGCGCATAGCTCTCGCTAGGCAAGAACTCTAGGGCGCCGACGAGCTTTGCGTGGCGCGACAATGGAAGGGTCGTTCCGAAAGGAGCGGCCCTTCTCTTTTCTGGTCGAATGACTGCATAGTCGGCGCGGGCTGCTGCGCCTATCGCCAATCTTGACGAAAATCTGATTGACGATTCGAACCTGAGCCGAGACTACTTTATGCTGCCGATCGAGGCGATCGCTAGCCTTGTTGGGAGAAAGGCCGAGCGCAACTGGCTTCGGTGTTGGAGTTAAAGCTGGGTCAAAGCAAAAATCATCAATGGGAGGATGATCCATGTCGCGGACAACAAAAACGATTTTGGGCGCGGCTGTGTCGCGCCGCGCTGCGCTGCACAGCGCAGCCGGGATTCTCGGTGGAGCGATTTTGCCTGGCGGGCTGATATTGCCGGGGCGCGCGGCGGAGAACCCTCCGCTCGGAACCTATCCCGATGGCTCGTCCGGGCCCTCGGTCTTCGTCGGCATATCAGTGCCACGCACCGGCACCTACGCGGCAGCCGGAGAGGACCTCATCAAGGGGTATCAGCTGGCCATCGAGCATCTGAACGAAGGCAACGCGCTGATGCAGAAGATCTCGCCCAACATCAAAAAGGGCGTTCTGGGCAAAGAGGTCAAATTCGGCATCGCTGACAGCGAGGCCAAGCCGAACACCGCCGTGCAGAATCTTTCGAAGTTCATCAGCGACAACAAGGCTGTCATGGTCACCGGAAGCGTTTCCAGCGCCGAAGCGGTCGCCGACAACAAGATCGCCGATCGTGAGAAGGTGATCTACCTGCCGGGAATTTCGGGTTCGAACGACACGACGGGCAAGGATTGCGTCCGCTATTCCTTCCGCGAGTGCTTCTACGGCCAGACCGCAGCAAAAGCGATCGCTCCCCAACTCATCAAGACCGTCGGCAAGAACAAGAAGGTCGCCTATCTGACGCCCGACTACACCTATGGCCACACTGTTCAGAAGTCGATGGAGGAGTATCTGAAGGAGGGCGGCTGGACCACCGCGACCGACCAGGTGTCGCCCTTGGGAACGACGGAGTTCAGCTCCTATCTGTTGAACGTCGCCAACAGTGGCGCCGATGTCGTCGTCAATATCAATTTCGGGCGCGACGCGGTCCTGTCGGTCAAGCAGGCCAAGCAGTTCGGCATTCTCGACAAGATGGACCTGGCGGTGCCCTACAACACTCCTTTCCTGGCCAAGGAGGTCGGCGCCGACACGATGCAGGGCGTCCTCGCCGCGACCGATTACTGGTGGACGTTGGAGGACAAGTTCCCGCTCGCGAAGCTGTTCAACGACGCGTTCCGCGCCAAATACGACAGCCTGCCGGAGTGGGGCGCCAACGCCGCCTACATGCAGGTGGCGATGTGGGCGGACGCGGTCGAGCGGGCCAAGTCCTTCTATCCGCCGGATGTCGTCAAGGCCTATGAGGCCGGCGCGAAGGTTCAGTCGACGGTCGGCGAGGTCTATTTCCGCGGCGCCGACCATCAGTTGGTGCGGCCCGTCATCATCGAGCGCGGGAAAAAGCCGGCGGATATGAAGAACCCCGACGACTTCTACGAGATCGTCGAGGTCGTGCCCGGCGAAGGTCTGATGCAGGCGCCCGACGCGTTCGGGTGCAAGATGGGCGGCTACACCTAAGCCGAGCCAGAATCTCGCTCAAGCGCGCGGAGTCGCATTTGCTCTCTTGGGCGAATTTGCTGTCGCAGACCTTCAACGGACTGGTGGTCGGCGCTCTCTTGGCGCTGATCAGCTCGGGTCTGACGATTATTTACGGCACTTTGGGCGTGCTCAACCTCGCCCATGGCGCGATGTTCATGGTGGGCGGCTACGCGGGCGTGGTCGCCTACCAATATACCGGCTCCTTTCTCGTCGCGATCGCGGCCGGAGCGTGTTTCGTCCTGGTTCTCGGCGTCCTGATGGAACGCCTGGTCATCAGACATTTTTACGGACGGCCCGACGAGGATCAGATCCTGGTGACGTTCGGCTTGGGGATCGTCTTCGTCGAAACCATCCGCTTCTTCTTCGGCAGCCTCTCGCAATCCATGCCTCCGCCAGATTGGGCGGCGGGCGTGACGTCGCTCGGCTTCATGATTTATCCGACTTACCGCCTTGCGGTCGTGGGCATCATCGCGGTCGCGCTGGTGGCGCTCTACCTCGTTCTCTACCGGTCGCGCATCGGCATGATCGTGCGCGCGGGAATCGAGGATTCGGTCATGGTCGATTCTTCGGCATCAATGTGATGCAGGTATTCATGGTCGTCTTCGGCATCGGCTCGATGGCGGCTGGCTTCGCGGGGATCGTCAACGTCCCGATCGCGCCGATAACGCCTGACATCGGCGAGGCGACTCTCGTCGAGGCCTTCGTCGTCGTCGTCATCGGGGGGGTCGGCTCCTTTCCTGGAGCGGTTCTCGGCGGCCTGATCGCTGGCGAGATCCTGAGCCTGACATCCATGATCAATCCGAGCTATTCGCAGGTCATGCTGTTTGTCGTGATGACCCTCGTTCTCGTGCTCCGTCCGCGCGGGTTGCTCGGAGCCGAGGGACGCAGCTGACGATGAACCAGCGTCCACGCGGACCGCGAGCCCTCCTGCCCGAAGCGTTAACCGCGCTCGCGCTTCTGGTCGCGCCGTTTGTGTTGCCCAAAATCGGGCTCGTCCCTGACACGATGAACCGTATTCTGGTTTTCGGCCTGTTCGGCGTTGGGTTTGACTTGTTGTTCGGCTACGCCGGGATGCTGTCCTTTGGGCAGGCGGCTTTTTTCGGCACCGGGGGCTTCATCGCCGCCTATCTCATGACCCAGACGGGCCTCAGCAGCGTGATGTTGGGTCTGGCGATCGGGACGGTCGGCGCGGCCGTCGCCGGCTATTTGGTCGGTTTGATCGCGCTGAGACGCACCGGCATCTATTTCGCGATGATCACCGTCGCGATCGGCGAAGTCTTTTTCTTCATGGAGAACGGACCGCTGTCTTCATTTACAGGCGGAGAGAATGGTCTGCCGGGCGTGCCGGGGCCGACTTTCAACCTCGGCTTCGCGACGATCCACGCAACCAGCGGCTGGTCGATGTATGGATTTCTCGGGGCCTGCTACCTTGTCGGCATCGTGATCGCGCGCCGCATCGTGGCGTCCCCGGTCGGCCTCATCTGGGTCGCGATCCGCGAAAACCCGCTACGCGCGGCTGCGGTTGGCCATAACGTTCATGGTTATAAACTGCTCGCTTTCGTCATCGCCGCGGCCTATTCGGGCGCCGCCGGCGGATTGCTGGGCGTCATGCAGGGCTTTATGCCCCCCGACGCCTTCACGTTCGACACGTCGGGGCAGGTCATCATGATGACCGTGATTGGCGGGCTGCAGACCCTGTTTGGTCCCCTGATCGGCGCGGCCGTGTGGCTCTACCTGCGCGACTTTCTGCAGGGAGGACTGGGTCTTGGCGCTTCCTGGAAGCTCGTGCTCGGCCTCGTCTTCGTCCTCCTCATCTCATTCCTGAGACGCGAAATCCTCGGCGGCGTCAGAGACCTCTACGCGCATCTCACGCGCGCTGGCGCGACCGCGCGCAAACAAGCCGCGACGCCGGATTTGTCCCTCGATGAGTTCAGCCCCTCGACCGACAAGGCGGCCGTGCGCACGCCGCCCCTTCCCAGCCGTCCCATCCCGAAATACGCTGGACCGATCCTCGCAACCAAGGGCCTGACGAAGCGTTACGCCGGGTTGCTCGCGAACAGCGACATCGATTTCTCGGTTCAGCAAGGCGAGCTTCGCGGCATTATCGGCCCGAACGGCGCGGGCAAGAGCACTTTCTTCAAAATGCTCACCTGCGAGGTTCATCCAACGTCTGGAACGATCACCTTCGAAGGCCGTGACATCACCGGGGCCGAGGTCACCGAGGTCTGCCAGATGGGCCTGACCAAGAGTTACCAGGTCAACCAGCTGTTCAACCGGCTGACGGCGCGCCAGAACATCGTGATTTCGGCGCTCGCGGAAAAGCGCGGGTCCTTCCGGCTGGACTTGCTGCGCGACCCCGCTCACATCCCGGAGCTCACCGATCTGGTCGATCATACGCTGGATCTGGTCGAACTGACCGGGCGCGCCGACGTCCCGGTTTCGGATCTCGCCTACGGCGAGAAGCGGCGCCTCGAGATTGGCCTCGCGTTGGCGACTTCCCCTAGCCTGCTTTTGCTCGATGAGCCCCTTGCCGGCATGAGCCCGCGAGAACGGGCGGAAACGGTAAAGCTTTTGAAGTCCATCAGCCGTGGCCGCACGACCATAATCATCGATCACGACATGGACGCGCTGTTCGAGCTGGTGGAGCGGGTGACGGTTCTTCAGGAGGGGCGGATCCTTGTCGAGGGCGCCCCCGACGAAATCAAGGGCAACGCGATCGTGCGGGAAGCCTATCTCGGAGGCGTCCTGGAATAATGAGCCTTCTGCAGGTTGGCGGCCTCAATAGCCATTATGGGGATTCCCATATTCTCTTCGACGTTTCTCTCCGGGTGGAGAAGAGCGAGGTGGTCGCCCTCCTTGGCCGCAACGGCGCAGGAAAGAGCACGACGCTAAAGAGTCTCATGGGGGTGGTTCGACCCAGTTCGGGCTCGGTGATGTTGGATGGCGTTGAATACGCTGGCCAGCCGAGTCACGCGCTCGCCAAGAGCGGGATGCAGCTGGTGCATGAGGACCGCCGCATTTTTGGCAGCCTGAACGTCGAGGATAATATCGTTCTGGCGAGCCTTACGGCCAAGCAGCCCTGGCCGCTCGACCGCATCTACACAATGTTTCCCCGCCTGAAGGAACGCCGCGGCAGCCGCGGCACCGATCTGTCGGGCGGGGAACAGCAGATGTTAGCGATCGCCCGCGCGCTCGTGCGGGACCCCAGGATCGTCCTGCTTGACGAGCCATTCGAGGGGTTGGCGCCGGTCATCGTGCGCGACCTGGTTCATGCCTGTCGCGCTCTCGCGGCCGCCGGCCAGACGATTGTGCTGGTCGAACAGAACATTGCGGCGGCGTTGGCGCTCTCCCATCGCGTTTACATCCTCAACAACGGCCATGTGGTCCACGAAGGCCCCGCTAGCGAATTGAGAGAGGATCCACAGATCCTGCACCGCTATCTCGGCGTGTAAGCGCGCCCGCCGAAAATTGTGAAAACTAGGAAAACTGGCTGCGGGATCGCGCACGAGACGGGGGATCCGTCGAACGGGTCCGCTCCCTGGAGCCTGATTTCGCTTTTAAACAACTCGACGAAGCTTCGGGGTACACGACCTTCGTCTTAGCCCCTTTCACTCGCAGAAAGTTTGTGCCGGGGCCGGCAATCAGCTAGATTGCCGAAAGGAGCAGGCCCCCGGGCCCGGACTAGTCCAATGCTTGGGTTTCGCGGTCCGAATCCCCATATCCCGAGCCTGCCGTCGCGGCTTAACCGGGATAGCCGTCAGAAAAGGCCACAAGAATGGATTTCCTCAAGCCACGGTCGCACCGCATGAATCGCCGCCGACGCATTTACGAAGGCAAAGCCAAGGTCCTTTATGAGGGCCCGGAGCCCGGCACCCTCATTCAGTATTTCAAGGATGACGCGACCGCATTCAACGCCAAGAAGCATGAGGTGATCGAAGGCAAAGGCGTTCTCAACAATCGGATCTCGGAATACGTCTTCCAGCGGCTGAACGACATCGGCGTGCCGACCCATTTCATCCGCCGAATCAACATGCGCGAGCAACTGATTCGGGAGGTCGAAATCATTCCGCTCGAAGTCGTGGTGCGCAATGTGGCGGCGGGATCGCTGTCGACCCGCCTAGGCCTCGAAGAGGGCACGCAGCTGCCGCGCTCGATCATCGAGTTTTATTACAAAAATGACCAGCTCAATGATCCGATGGTCTCGGAAGAGCACATCACGGCGTTCGGCTGGGCGGCGCCGCAGGAAATCGACGACATCATGGCGCTGGCGATTCGCGTCAATGACTTCTTGTCCGGACTATTCCTCGGCGTCGGCATCCGGCTGGTCGATTTCAAGATCGAAACGGGTCGCTTGTGGGAAGGCGAGAATATGCGGATCGTGCTCGCCGATGAAATCAGCCCCAACTCGTGCCGTCTGTGGGACGTCAAGACCAACGACAAGATGGACAAGGACCGGTTCCGCAAGGACCTGGGCGGGATGATGGAGGCCTATACGGAGGTCGCCCGGAGGCTTGGCGTCGTGCAAGAGGGCGAGTACACGCGCGGGGCCGGACCCCGTCTGGTGAAGTAGGCGGCTTAACGCGGAGCGCCGTAGCAACAGTACGCAACGGGAGCGGCAAAGGGCGTTCCATCGAGCGATGGTCTCTGGTCGGCTGAGCGCGCTGCAATCGCGCGGAAGCGTTTTGGCCTGACGCTCCCTTCGCGCAGGGCTGGCTTCGTTGTGTTGACCAAGACTTTGTTCAGACCAAGACTATTGATCCGCGGAGAAGCGGCGAAAGGATAGCGGAGGGAGGCGCCGTTTGCCGCTAACCAAGCAGCAACATCTCGATCCCAAGACCGGGCCAAAGCGCATTCTCGCGCTCGATGGCGGCGGCATTCGTGGAATCCTAACCCTTCAGTACCTGCAAACCATTGAATCCCTGATCAAAGCCAGGTTCGGCGCCAAAACCCTGCTCTGCGACTATTTCGATCTCATCGGCGGAACCTCGACCGGGTCAATCATCGCGGCGGGCCTTGCCTGCGGGATGACCGTCGACGCGTTGCAAACCCTCTATCGAAACATCGGCGCGAGCGTCTTTCAGCCAGGCAGGCTCAGCAAGTTTCTTCCAGGTGCGCTTCGGGGGACGCTGGCGCCCAAGTTCCCCTCCGGGCCGCTCCAGGCCGAACTCGACAGACAGCTCGGAGCGGATACGACGCTCGACAGCGCGAGGATCCGCACGGGCCTCATGATCATGACCAAGCGGCTCGACACCGGCAGCCCTTGGCCTCTGAATAACGGCGGTCATGGACCATACGCCGCCCAGGACGGGGCGCTGCACTTGACGCAAGTGATCCGCGCCAGCACGGCCGCCCCGACGTATTTTGCGCCGGAGGAAATCGCGATCCATCGCCGCAACGGGTCGGTCGTCGACGGCGCCTTCGTCGACGGCGGCGTCACGCCGTTCAATGATCCGGCGCTGCAGCTTCTGATGCTTGCGACGTTGCAAGGCCATGGCTTTCTGTGGCCGACGGGCAAGGATCGCCTGCTGATCGTCTCGATCGGCACGGGCGCGTTCAAGCAGCCCCGCTCCGCCAAAGACGTCGTCGGCGATGTGGCCGCCAAGCAGGGCATTGCCGCGCTGCAGTCGCTCATGGACGATTGCGAGCGGACCAATCGTGCGACCCTGCAATGGCTGACAAACTGTCTGACGCCCTGGATCATCGATCGGGCCGTCGGCGACATGAAGCTCGACAGCCAAGGCGGACCTCAGCTCGCGACTTATGTTCGCTACAACGCGATTCTGGAGCAGGACTGGCTGAAAACCGAGCTCGGCGTTGATCTCGCCGCGGACAAGCTTGAGCAGCTCCGCAAGATGGACGACCCCTCGAACTTGTCGGGTCTCGCGGACCTCGGCCGCCTCGCCGCCGCGAAGCAAGTCAAGCCCGAACATCTGCCGGCGACCTTCGACCTCGCAACTGCGTCGGTCTGAACCTCAAGCGGAGCGACCGCATGTCCGAGTCTAGTCCTCAGCAGCCGCGAAAGGTTGTGCTGTTCAGCGGCCACATGATCGACGCGCCGGGCCGCGAGAAGCCGCGTTTTCCGCCCGACAAGGAGCCGATCGCGGCCAAGGCGATCGCCGACGCTTTAGCAGATCTCCACGTTGGCCCCGATGACCTTTGCATTTGCGGGGGCGCCTGCGGCGGCGATCTCTTGTTCGCGGAAGCCGCGCTCGCGCGATCTGCGCTGCTGGAGATCTACATCCCCTTCGAGGAGCCGACCTTCCTGGAGAAATCGGTCGACTTCGCCAACAGCGACTGGCGCGCGCGCTTCTTCGCCGCAAAGGCGCGCGCTTCCATGCATGTGGCGCCTGAGGAGCTCGGCCCGTTGCCGGAGGGCGAGAACGCTTACGAGCGCGAAAACCGCTGGATGCTCGACGCGGCGATGCGCTTCGGCGCTGACAAGGTCGAGCTTGTCTGCTTGTGGAACGGTGAGGGAGGGGATGGACCCGGCGGCGCGCAGCACATGATGGAGGAAGTCCGCCAGCGCGGCGGACGGACAATCTGGCTCGACACGACGAAGCTGTGGGGCTGAGCCGGCGGCAGCCGCGAGCCTGGCGCCTCAGGTGAGGGAGGGGAAAATGGCGCTTCTGGTTTCAGATTGACGCGGCCGAGGCAGGACGCTTTGAGCAACAATAGATTGCAGAAAATCAGAAATCAAGTTAAACTTGTTCTATGAACAATCCTGCGCGCCTCGGCGCCGTATCGTGCGGACTTACGTCTCGGCGCCTCTCAATGTTGGGGACAGAGCGCCGAGAAATTTTTTGGCTCGCTTTATGCCGCGTAACCCATTGATAAGTCTCGATTCGGTCGAGAGAATCCAAGGAAATCCAAGGAAATCCAATAGCGATAAATCTAGGTTTTCGTAGCCAAACGGCCCGAGCCCAAGAAAACCCAAGCGACCCATCCGTTGCGAGGCGGCTAAGCCGCGAGCTGCCTCAGCACATAAGACAAAATCCCGCCGTTGCGGAAATATTCAAGCTCGTCCAGCGTATCGATGCGGCAGATGAGCGGAACGGTCAGCGCTTCTCCATCCGCGCGGCGGATCTCGGCGTGCAGCGTCTGACGCGGCTTCAAGGATTCGCCCAGCCCGTGGATCGTCACGGTCTCGTCGCCCTTGAGGCCCAGCGTCTGCCAGCTCGTCCCCTCCTCGAACACGAGCGGCAAGACGCCCATGCCGACGAGGTTCGAACGGTGGATGCGCTCGAAGCTCTGCGCGATCACGGCGCGCACGCCGAGGAGCTTGGTGCCCTTGGCCGCCCAGTCGCGCGATGAGCCGGTGCCATATTCGCGGCCCGCGAACACGACCAGCGGAACCTTCTCCGATCTCATAACGCATCGCGGCGTCATAGATCGGGAGACGCTCGCCGGACGGCTGCATGAGTGTGAAGCCGCCTTCGACGACCGCGCCGGTCTCGTCTTTCACCATCTGGTTCTTGATGCGGATGTTGGCGAAGGTGCCGCGCATCATCACCTCGTGGTTGCCGCGCCGCGTGCCGTACTGGTTGAAGTCGACCGGTCGCACCTGATGCTCGACGAGATACTGTCCGGCCGGGCTCGCCGCTTTGATCGAACCCGCGGGCGAAATGTGGTCGGTGGTGATCGAATTGAGGAACAGCGCCAGGATGCGCGCATTCTCGATGTCGGCGACCGGGATCGGCGTCTTTGTCAGCCCCTCGAAATAGGGCGGCTCCTGCACATAGGTCGAGCCCATGTCCCAGGCGTAAGTCTGCCCGGCGGGGACTTTCACCTTGCGCCAGTTGGCGTCGCCGTCGAACACGCTCGCGTATTTGGTCTTGAACATTTTCGCGGTGATGGTCGCCTCGACGTAGTCCTGGATCTCCTCCGTCTTCGGCCAGATGTCGGCCAGATAAACCGGCTTGCCTTGCTTGTCGGCGCCGAGCGGATCGCGGGTGAGGTCGATCTGCATCGAACCCGCCAAGGCGTAAGCGACGACCAGCGGCGGCGAAGCGAGGTAGTTCGCGCGCACGTCCGGGTTGACGCGGCCCTCGAAGTTCCGATTGCCGGACAGAACCGCGGCCGCGACCAGATTGTGCTTGCCGATGGTCGCCGAAATCTCGGGCGCGAGCGGGCCGGAATTGCCGATGCAGGTGGTGCAGCCGAAGCCGACGATGTTGAAGCCGAGCTTGTCGAGCGGCCTCTGCAAATCGGCTTCCTTGAGATAGTCCTGCACGACCTGACTGCCTGGCGCGAGCGAGGTCTTGACCCATGGCTTGACCGTCAGGCCCCTGGCGACCGCGTTGCGCGCCAAAAGCCCCGCCGCCATCATGACGCTCGGATTGGAGGTGTTGGTGCAGGAGGTGATCGCGGCGATGACGACGTCGCCGTGTCCGAGGTCGTAGTTCGTCCCCTCGACCTTGTGGCGCTCGGCGATCGTGTCGCCCTGCCGGAATTCGCTGGTCATGGCGGCGGCGAATCCGGCCTTGGCCTCAGTCAGGACGACGCGATCCTGCGGCCGCTTCGGTCCGGCGAGCGAAGCCGTGACCTCGCCGAGATTGAGTTCGAGCGTATCCGAATAGACGGGATCGGGCGTCAAGCGCGTGCGATAGGCGCCTTGCGCTTTCGCATAAGCCTCGACCAACGCAAGCCGCGAAGGCTTGCGGCCGCTGGTCTTCAGATAGGCAAGCGTCTGGGCGTCGATCGGGAACAGGCCGCAGGTCGCGCCATATTCGGGCGCCATATTGGCGAGCGTCGCGCGATCGGCGACCGTCATCGCATTGAGGCCCGAGCCATAGAATTCGACGAATTTGCCGACGACGCCTTTCTTGCGCAGCATCTGGGTGACGGTCAGCACAAGATCGGTGGCCGTCACGCCCTCGCGCAATTCGCCCTCGAGCTTGAAGCCGATCACCTCGGGCAGCAGCATCGACAGAGGCTGGCCGAGCATGGTGGCCTCCGCCTCGATGCCCCCGACCCCCCAGCCGAGAACGGCGAGGCCATTGACCATGGTGGTGTGGCTGTCGGTGCCGACCAGCGTGTCGGGATAGGCGACTTCGACCGTCTTGCCGTCGCGCTTCTCTTTCGCAGTCCAGACGGTCTGCGCGAGATATTCGAGATTGACCTGATGGCAAATCCCGGTGCCAGGGGGGACGACGCTGAAATTCGAGAAGGCCTGCTGGCCCCATTTCAGGAACCGGTAGCGCTCCTGGTTTTGTTCGTATTCGCGAGCCACGTTCTGGCCAAGCGACTTGCCGGTGCCGAAATAGTCGACGACGACCGAATGGTCGATGACCAGGTCGACGGGGACCAGGGGATTGATCTTGTTCGGATCGCCGCCGAGCGCGACCATCGCGTCGCGCATCGCGGCGAGGTCGACCACCGCGGGCACGCCGGTGAAATCCTGCATCAGAACGCGCGCCGGGCGGAAGGCGATTTCGTGCTCTTTCTTGCCGCGATTTTCGACCCAGGCCGCGACCGCCTCGATGTCCTCCTTCTTGACGGTTCGCCCGTCTTCGTTGCGCAGCAGGTTTTCGAGCACGATCTTGAGCGAGAAGGGCAGCCGGGAGACGCCGGCGAGTCCATTTTTCTCGGCGGCCTTCAGGGAATAGATCTCATAGGTCTTCGCCCCCACGGTCAGCGTTTTGCGGCACTTGAAGCTGTTGAGGCTGGCCAATGCGGGCGCTCCGGACGAGGCGTGAGGGGGTGGGAAGGCTTATAGATATAATTGGCTACGCGGGCTACACCAACTGGCGCCCTACGCAAGTTTTAAGCCGGCGAATGGCCGCAGCCGATTGTCAAATCTGATTGATCTTCAGGGCGAGTCGCGATGGTTAAAGGGTCTTGCGCGACGCTGCCCAGTCATCGCGTTCGCTCTGGCCGAGCGCGGCGCGGCTATTGCGGTCTGGCGTTTCTTTAAGCTTATTCGGGCAGGGGAGATCCTTCGGGGAAGCCGCGCGCAAAGGCGGCCTTCGCCCCCGGCACTGAGGCCGGTCGCGTCGGCGCGCCCGAACGGAGAGGCAATGCGGCTCAGAGCGTGGGACCTGACCATCGAGCGCGGGGGGCGGCGGGTCATCGACAAGCTTTCGTTCGAAGCGCGGGCGGGCGTGGGCCTCATCGTAACCGGGCCGAACGGGGCTGGGAAAACCAGTTTGCTGCGGGCGCTCGCCGGTTTCCTGCCGGTCGAAGGGGGCGGCTTTGCGCTGGACGGCGGCGATAGCGAGCGCACGGTCGGCGAACAGGCGCATTATCTCGGCCACGCAGACGGGGTCAAAGGCGCGCTGACCGCAGGCGAGAATCTCGCTTTCGCCGCGGCGATCCTGGGCGGCGATTCCGCTCGCACCGCACAACTCGCGGGCGCTGGCGGCGCTCGGTTTGAGCCATGTGATCGATTTCCCGGCGCGGCTGCTCTCCGCCGGGCAGCGGCGCCGCGTGGCGCTTGCTCGCCTGCTTGTCGCCAAGCGCCCGCTTTGGCTGCTCGACGAACCGACGACTGCGCTCGACGTCGCCGCTCAAGGCGCGCTCGCTGCCGTCATGCGAGCGCATGTGCAAGACGGCGGCATCCTCGTCGCCGCCGTTCACTCGCCGCTCGGACTGGATGGCGTGCAAGAGATGAGGCTCGGGGCCGCAACGGAAGCAGCGGCGTGAGACGTCTCCGATGACACCCGCTCGGGCCCTGTTCCTTCGTGAATGGCGCATTGCGCGGCGCATCGGCGGGGGCGCGTCGGTCGGCGTCGTGTTCTTCCTCATTCTGGTCGCGGTCATGCCGTTCGCGCTCGGACCCGACCTCAATCTGCTGGCGCGGCTTGGGCCCGCAATTCTATGGATCGCGGCCCTGCTTGCGACGTTGCTCGGGCTCGACCGGCTGTTCCAGGCCGATCACGACGACGGCTCGCTCGATCTGCTTATCAACGGGACGTTGCCGCTCGAGGTCGCGGTGCTCATCAAATGCGCCGCGCACTGGACGGCGAGCGCGCTGCCCCTCGTTCTCTTGAGCCCCCTGTTTGGCCTGATGCTGGCGATGGCGCCCTTGCCGCTCGCGCTCGTCGCGGCGACGCTCGCCGCCGGCACGCCAGCGCTCACGATGATTGGCGCGATCGGGGCGGCGCTGACCGTCTCGCTTCGGCGCGGCGGCCTGCTCATGGCGATTTTGGTGCTGCCGCTCACGATTCCAATCTTGATCTTTGGGGTGGCGGCGGGTTCGGCCGCGAGCGGCGGCGCGGCGCCCTTCGGAAGTCCGTTTCTGGTGCTTTGCGCCCTGTCACTCGCCTCAATCGCCGCCGCGCCTTTCGCTGCGGCGGCGGCTCTGAGGCAGGTGCGGGAGTGATCTGGGCCGGCAGGATGCGGGCGAGCGAATGTTCCGAGTACTGAGCCCACCGCTCCGGGGCAAGCCGCTGGACCAAGACGCATAAATTGAGGAGACGATCTCATCAATTGATCTTCTCAATGGAAACATAGTTTAACATAAATGAGTTGTCACGAAAAATTGTTTTGCCTCTACGAATTTTGCGGACCTAGCAGTTCGCAAGGGGCAGGGGATCTGCGATGGAGGTGCTCATCACATTGGGGCGCGACAGCGTAGTCGCGTATCAAAATGAGGCCAGCGCCAGAATCGATGTGTTGCCTGTAGGCGCATCGATAATCAGAAGAACGTTCCTGATGAGCAGCTGAGGAAGTTCGCGACTTGATTTTCAGCGGCAAGACGATAAGCTATTCAAATCGCCCGTTTTTCCACAACGGCCGAGAGATCCTGCTCACTCGGGACTATCGACCGCTGCGCGGGCGAGATGGCGAGATCGTCGGCGTTATCTCCACGGGCTGGTCACGTAGGCGCCGAGCGCCAAGGAGTATTCCGAGCTTTCCGCTATTGTTTCCGCTCTAGAATCTCCGGAACTTCCCAACCAATTATCCGCCTCAGGGCTGCTTGCGGGGTCATCCCGTGGGGAACTCTCAGGTTCTGTAACGCTAGCTCGACGACTCCGGCGATTTCTGCCGCAGCAGGTTCACTGATTCCCGCTGCCCTGAGGGTTTCTTCGATCGCGACAAAGACGAGGCTTTCTGAGCCGGCGGGCTCAATCTCCTGAACTGACGGCGCGATTTCCGCGTTGTCGCATTCCGTCTGGAATCGCTCCAACGGAACGCCAAAAATCCTAGACAATTCAAATATGTTTTCTCTGGATGGCTTGGATATTCCCACGTTCCCAGCCCGAAACGGACTGATTGGTGATGCCGCCGCCGATCTGTTTTGCCAGATCCGCCTGCGTCCAATTGCGACCGGATCGCAGGGCCCGAATGCTCACAGCGTAACTCATCGGCGCAACTTAACAGAAATTTTCTGTCCTTCTGCAACAATTCACTTGACTCAATTGATAAATTTATAGTTTATTTGAATGATTGCGAACACCTATGTTGCGTCGCGCTAAGGCGGACCGACATCAAGCTCTGTTCATTCCCGAAGAGAGCGTTTCCGGTTCGCAGGAGGCCGTTTTGAACGTCTTTCGCGACGAGGACCTTAGCGCCACCAGGCGATTGCCTTGGTGGTCCTGGCGCTTGCGCGTTGGCGGTGATTTCATGACGAAGACCACGCGTCGACCGCGACAATTTGCAGCGGATGACGTCATGGTCGCATTGCTGGCCCGCGTCCACGATGCGCCGCCACTCCTGGCTTGCGGCGAGGAAGCGGCTTCCGCTGCAAGGCCTTTAGCTCTCGGAGACGGCGACGCTCCGACCACAAGGGCGTCAGCACGGATGGGGCAAATAAAAGTGCGCTACAACCCTGCCCTTGATGGCGTTCGCGCCATTGCGATAACTTTGGTCCTCGTCACTCACGCCTATCACCCGGCAATGCCTGGGGGCGGCGTGGATGTTTTCTTTGTCCTCAGCGGCTACCTGATCACGTCAATATTGCTACACGAACTCACTCTGACCGGCCAAATTTCTATTTCGTACGGCCTCTATCTCTACCACTGGCCGGTTTTTATCCTGGGTGAAAGCTGGAAGATTTACACTCCTTTTCATCTGTATGCAGTAGCGCTTATTGCGCTGATTTTCGCTATCGCCGCGCTCTCGTTTGAGTTTGTAGAGAAGCCTTTTCTAAAGCTGAAGGATCGATTTAATTGGCGGGTCGACACGCCTTTGGTCGTTCCTTCTGCGCGCGCCGCGTAAGGCGCGGACGCCGCCCAGATCGTCTCGCCGTGGAGTCCGCTGTTCGGCTAGGCATTTGGTGGTCAACGGATTCGACGCTGCGTTTCAGGTACGGTCGAGGCGGCTGGCGCATGAAAATGCGCGATTGCGCGAATGACTATTGCCGCCAGACGAGATAGCTATCCTCAATCCGCCGCCACTCTCGGCTTACGTGGTCCTGAGCACGCCCTCGTCCAAGAGGTGGGCCACCGTCAGAATTGTTGCCCAAGAGGTCGTTATTGGACATGGCCGCAGCCACCGAAAAGAAGGCGTTCACCGGTATCGAGATAGGCCGCTTTCTGTGCGCGCTCGCCGTCATTCTTTGGCATTACCAACAGTTCTTTCAACTTGGCGTCGAGACAGGGGGGTCGGAAGCGCCCTCAGACGTTTCGAAATATCCATTCTACTCCGTACTAAGCTTTTTTTACCTGAATGGTCACCATGCCGTCGTGATTTTTTGGATGATTTCCGGTTTCATTTTCTTCTGGAAGTACGGATTAGAGCTACACGAACGCAAGGTTTCAGCCTATAGTTTCTTTATGTTGCGATTTTCTCGACTTTATCCTCTACATTTCTTCACACTCATCATAGTTGCGGTGCTGCAAGTTGCTTATATCTCTTCGCACCGCGACTATTTTATTTACAATCACAATGACGCTCCCCACTTTCTGCTCCAGCTGGTGTTCGCCTCCAATTGGTTTGGACGGCTCCCGCTCACATTCAATGGATCGGTCTGGAGCGTTTCGGTCGAGGTCCTCGCCTACGCCTTCTTCTTTCTGATGGTCCGCTTTTTTAGGCCTGGCCTTGTGTTGTGTCTCGTCGTTGCCGTCGTTTTCAAGGCCCTGGATCATTTTCAGCCGCAGAACCTCTTCGTCTGCATCGAGTATTTCTTTGTCGGCGGCGCGGTCGTTAGGCTGATCGAGAAGCTGAACCGCACCCAAAGCAGGATCGCGTTCTGGCTTTGCGTTGCAGGGATTGTTGCAATCGGCGCGACCCGGCTTGGCAGCGGAACGGTTATTGTCTTTGCGTTCTGCTGTCTGACAGCGTTCGCGCTGCTCAACGAGGTCTCGGGCTTACGCTTCGAGAGTATCTCGAAGCTCGGCGATCTCACCTATGCGTCTTATCTCATCCACTTCCCGATTCAACTCGCCCTCGTCCTCCTCCTCGATCGGCTTGGGGTCAGCCGGGGTATCTTCTTCTCGCCCCTCGCGCTTATAGCATTCATGGCGGTCACCTTTGGCCTCTCTTGGGTTATCTTCCACGGCTTCGAGATGCCGGCGCAGAGGCGAATTCGTACGATCGCCCTACCACGTGTGCCGAGAGCTCCGGTCCGCGAGCAGGAAATCTTGGTCGACCGCGCGGAATAGCCCGGTCGGAATCGGTTTAGGAAGGGAGGCGGTCATGAACGCGCTTTACACCACGATGGAGAGGTTTAGGCCCTCGTCCTCAGCATTCTGCGCATCGTCGTTGGGCTCTTGTTTCTGGAGCACGGACTTTCGAAAGTGTTCGGCTTTCCCGCCCCCTCGCCCGGTCGCCTCGCTGAGCGGCCTGCTGATTCTCGCGGCGTTCCTCGAAACCGTCGGCGCCGTGTTGTTTGTCCTCGGCGCCTACACGCGGATCGTGGCGCTCATCCTGTCCGGCGAAATGGCCTTCGCTTATTTCATGGCGCATGCGCCGCACTCGTTCTATCCGCTCGTCAACAAGGCGGGAATTGGCGGTCCTCTACTGCTTCGTCTTCCTCTATTTCGCCTTTGCGGGCGCGGGCCCGGTGAGCGTCGACCGCGCGATGCTGAAGCAGGCTTGAGGTCGCGCCGCCACACCGCAGCTTCAGAGAAGCTCGCGATCGATTTGACGCGCGCCGGCAGCGCGCGTCTTAAGAGCGCCAAATATGGGCGCGAGCGCACGCGACATCAGGCGAGGAAGCATGAACGACAGCGGAGCGGCCATGCTGAGCCAGGGCACGATTTCGGCCCGCATCGACCGGCTGCCGGCGACGCGCACGATCTGGACGATCATCGTGCTGCTCGGCTTCGGCATGTTCTTCGAGCTCTACGACCTCTTGTTTTCGGCCTATGTCGCGCCGAGCCTCGTCAAGTCGGGCCTGCTCACCGGCGACGACCGAGGGCCTGTTCGGCACGACCGGCGTCGCGAGCTTCATCGCCGCTCTGTTCACCGGCCTCTTCATCGGCACGCTGCTGTGCGGCTTTCTCGCCGACCGCTTTGGCCGCCGGGCGATCTTCACCTGGTCGCTGCTCTGGTACTCGGCCGCGAACGTCATGGTGGCGCTTCAGCATGACGCCGCCGGCCTCAACTTCTGGCGCCTGATCTCAGGCGTCGGCCTTGGCGTCGAGATGGTGACGATCGGCGCCTATCTGAGCGAGATCGCGCCCAAGAGGCTGCGCGGGCGCGCCTTCGCCGTCAACCAGGCGATCGGCTTCGTCTGCGTGCCGGTCGTCTCCTTCCTGGCCTATATGCTCGTGCCGACCGCGCCCTTGGGGCTCGAGGGCTGGCGCTGGGTGGTGCTGATCGGAGCGCTCGCCGCGCCGGTCGTGGTGTGTCTTGCGGCGCGGCCTGCCGGAAAGCCCACGCTGGCTCGCCAGGCAGGGACGGCTTGCCGAAGCCGACCAGGTCTTGAGCGCGATCGAAGCGAAGGTCGAGGCGGAGCACGGTCGGCCGCTGCCGCCGCCGCGGCCCCGAGGAGCCGGTTTCGCCGGCGAGCGGCTTTCTCGATTTGTGGGCGCCTGGCGTCCGCGGCCGCGTCATCCTGATGAGCGTCTTCAACATCTTCCAGACGATCGGATTCTACGGCTTCAGCAATTGGGTGCCCTCCCTGCTCGTCAAGCAGGGGATCACCATATCGACCAGCCTCGGCTACACGACGGTGATCGC
Source organism: uncultured Alphaproteobacteria bacterium (assembly GCA_963762335.1). Taxonomy (GTDB): domain Bacteria; phylum Pseudomonadota; class Alphaproteobacteria; order Rhizobiales; family Beijerinckiaceae; genus Roseiarcus. The sequence goes on from CAVXKU010000011.1 coordinate 60,929, forward strand.
GCTTGCGGCGCCCGTCGGGCCGCTGCTCGGATTTTTTCTCGGCGACCGGTTCGAGCGCAAATGGATCATCGTCGCCGCGGCGGGCGCGATTCTCGTTTGCGGCCTCGTCTTCGCTCAAGCGCGCGATTCGGCGCTTATCATCGCCATGGGCGTCGCGCTGACGCTCGGGGCCAACATCATGTCGTTCAGCTTCCACGCCTATCAGCAGGAACTGTTCCCGACCGGCATTCGCGCCCGCGCCGCGGGCTTCGTCTATTCGTGGAGCCGGCTTTCGGTCATTTTCTCGTCCTTCCTCATCGCCTTCGTGCTTGAGCGCGCGGGCGCGCTCGGCGTCTTTGTCTTCATCGCCGCCGCGATGGGCGTCGTGATGGCGACGATCGGCCTGTTCGGGCCGCGCACGACCAATCTGGCGCTGGAGACAATCTCCCGCTGAGGCGGTTCGCACTGTCGGCTCGTCTTCTCGGCGTCGCTCGTCTGCAATTAGCTGAAACGGCTCCATGACGAGCGGCATGGCGCGCGAATTTACCAGTTGCTATCGTTTCGACGACATTCTGGTGGAGGTCGGGGCGCCAACGCGCCGCATTGCCGCCCCGTTCGCCGCTGGCATAAGAGAGGCCGCCCATGGTCAATCTCGCCAATCCGACCACATTCGTGGAGCTTACGCGCCGGGTGCTGCCTTGGCTCGTGGCGGCGACGGCGATCCTGTTCGTCGCCGGCCTTTGGCTCTCGTTCGTTGCGCCCCCCGACTATCAGCAGGGCGAGACGGTCAAGATCATGTACCTGCATGTGCCGGCCGCGTGGATGGCGACCTTTGTCTATGGCGTGATGACGCTGGCCGCGCTCGGCACGCTGGTCTGGCGCCATCCGCTCGCGGATGCGGCCCAGAAGGCGGCGGCGCCTCTAGGCGCGGGGTTCACTTTCATCTGCCTCGTCACCGGCTCGCTCTGGGGCAAGCCGATGTGGGGCACCTACTGGGTGTGGGACGCGCGCCTGACGTCGGTGCTGGTGCTGTTCATTCTCTATCTCGGCCTGATTGCGCTATGGCGCGCGATCGATGATCCGGGCCGCGCCGCGCGAGCGGCGGCGATCCTGACGCTGGTCGGAGCTGTCGATCTGCCGATCATCAAATTCTCCGTCGACTGGTGGAACACCTTGCATCAGCCGGCGTCGGTGTTCCGGCTCGGCGGGCCGACGATCGCGCCCGAACTGCTGATGCCGCTGCTCGTGATGTCGCTCGCCTTCACTTGCCTTTTTCTGACGCTGCATCTGATGGCGATCCGCAACGAAGTCCTGCGCCGGCGAATCGCCCGGGTCACGATGCTGGCGGCTGTCGAAGGCGACCGGCTCGCGCCGGAACTGGCGACGAGGGGCGCGTGACGGGCGATCCGCATTTCGGTTTCATCGTTGCGGCCTATGCGGTCGCGGCTTTGACGATCGCCGCCATGATTGGCTGGGTGATCTTGGACGGCCGCCGTTTGAAAGCCCAGCTGGCAGCGGCGACGCGGGCGCTCGACGGCGCGCGCGGCGGCGCGAAGGGCGGCTTGCGCCCATGAGCGTCGAGGCCGAAACCGCCGATCCCGCGTCCGCGGCGCCGCTGGCTCGCCTACGCGCCGCTGATCATCTTCATGGCGCTCGCGTGGCTGCTCTTCCAACGGCTGGGCGCCGGCGATCCGGCCAGCATTCCTTCGGTCCTGATCGGCCAGTCGGCGCCGCCGCTCAATCTGCCTGGTCTCGACGGCGCGCCCGGCCTGACCGACGCCGACCTGCGCGCCGGCCATGTCAGCGTGGTCAACGTATTCGGCTCCTGGTGCGAGCCGTGTCATTTCGAGCACCAATATCTGATGGCGCTCGCCGCCGACCCCGAACTCAAGGCCAAAGGCGTCGCCATCTATGGCGTCGCGCAAAAGGACTTCGGCTGAGAACATCCGCCGCTTCCTGGGCGCCAAGGGCGACCCTTACACCCGGGTGGGTCTCGATAAGGATAACCGCGCCGGCATCGATTGGGGCGTTTACGGCGTGCCCGAGACGTTCATCGTCAAGGGCGACGGCAAGATGGTGTTCAAGCTCGTCGGCCCGATTACCGCGTCGACGCTCGAGAGCCAGGTCAAGCCGCAGATTCTCAAGGCGATGAATTAGGGCTAAATTCCTGCCGCTTGACGCGGCGGCGACCGCGTCGCGCGGCGCCAGGAGATAGCGCATCGGTTCGCCGCGCCAATTCAATACCGTCCGAACGCCTGGAGCTCCTGCCGACACGCCTCGCTAAAATGTCGCAGCGGATCGACGCGGCGATCGACAAGTTGTTCAGACGCGGTCGTCCGGTTCGGCCTAACCGCAACGAGCGGTCAGTAGTCCCAGAAGACCGGCACCCAGCGGAAGGCGTCGCCGTCGACCGCCACCCGTCCGACGGACGGGAACGGCAGATGAGTGGCCACCAGCTGTTCGCCGGTCGCCGCCAGCTCCTTTAAAAGACTCAGACGGACGCGAGCCGCTTCCTCGGGGTCGTGTTCGAAACCGTTGTGCCAGTCCGGGTGGTCGAACCCGACCGCGAAAACGGCGTCGCCGGCGAATGTCAGGCGGTCGCCGCCGGACTTGAGGCGAACCACGCTATGCCCGGGAGTGTGGCCGCCGGTGCGACGGACGGTCACCCCCGGCGCCACCTCGTGCTCGTCCTCGAACAGCCGCAGATGGCTGCGGTATTCTTCCGCGAACCGCTTGGCGGTTGAGCGGAGCGCATCCGGGAATCCTGGCGGCATGTAAACGTGGGTGAAGTCGGGCGACTCCCAGAATTTGACCTCGGCGGCCGCCACGTGGATCCGCAGGTCCGGACGCAGCTGGCTCTTTCACCCCTTCGACGAGGAGCCCGCCGATGTGGTCCATGTGCATGTGGGTCAGCACCACGTCGGTCACGGAGGCAAGATCGATTCCTGCGGCCTCCAGTCGCTTGATGAGTTGTCCCGCCCGCGGCAAGTTCAAGTTTGGGTCCAACCCCAGTCCAGCGTCGATGAGTATGGTCTGGCCGCCGCTACGGACCACGACCTCGTTCAGCGACCAGTCGAAAGCGTCCGGCGGCAGGAACATGTCGTGCAGCCAGGCCGCCCGCACAGCCGGGTCGGCGTTGTGTCCCAACATCTTGGTTGGAAGCGGCAGCACCCCATCGCTGACCACCAGCACGTCGATCTCGCCAATCCGCACCGCGTAGCGCGACGGAACCAACTCGCTGGGCGCCGGTGTATGCGGTATGTAAGGTGTTATGTAGGCTCATGTTTGTCTCCTGCTCGTTCGAGTTCAATTCTTTGGAGGTCGTGCTCGCCTTCCCGCGGATCCCCGGAGAGCCTGGCTTAAGAAGGGCGCCATTCATTCCGCGGGCAGAACCGCGTCGACGCCCTTCTTCTTCACCATGACCACGAGAAACTTTGCTGGCTTGGTCGCGCTCGCGTTGCGCCCGACCGTGTGCACATCGTCGGGCCCTTCGTAGAAAGTCTGCCCGGGAGTCAGGGTGACCTCCTTGCCGCCTCTAACCCCTTCGACGATTGATCCTTCCAGCACGTAGACGAAGGCGTATGCGTCGTGCCGATGGATGTGCTCAACGGCCCCGGGCGGATACTCGACGGTGAGCATCACCATCTCCTTGCCGGGCGCGTCTGCGAGATCCTTCTGCATGACGGGAGCGACAATCGGCTGCGGCGGCGCAGCCCGTGCGTTCGGGGTCAGCTTGCATGCTGAATGCGAGAACAAGCGTCGTTCCAAGAGTTCGAAAGCGCGACATGGTTGCCTCCGCTCGTGACAAGAAGAGAAATGGAATGTCGGATCAGGCCGCCGCCTTTGAGCGACGCAGCCATTGGTTGAGGTCGATGCGGCCGAGGCGCGCTTCGCCCAGCGGCACGAGCGAGCGCTCCTCGACCCGCCCGCGCCAGTATTGCGCCTCAGGGTCGCCCACCACCTCGCGCGGATCGCCGATGGCCTTCAGATAGCGAGCGACGATTTCATTGAAGGGCGCTCGTTCGGGGCCGGCGATCTCGACGACGCCGTTTCGCTGGCTCTGCGAGCGCCGCCTCGGCGACGCTCAAGGCGACGTCGTCCGCCGCGATGGGTTGAAAGAGAACGGGCGGAAGCCTGACAATGTTTCCACCGGCGCTCGAATCGGCGATGGCGCCGAGAAATTCCATGAACTGGGTCGAACGTACGATCGTGTACGGAATGCCCGAAGCTTCGATCAATTTCTCCTGGGCGACCTTGGCGCGGAAATAGCCGTTGTCGCTCCTGTCGATCCCCACAATGGACAGCGCGATGTGATGCCGGACGCCCGCCGCCTCCTCCGCCGGGAGAAGGTTGCCCTCGGAAGTCTTGAAGAATTCCAGCACGGCTTTGTCTTCGAACGAAGGCGAATTGGCGAGATCCACGACCGACCTGCGCGCCGGCCAGGACTTCGTCGAGGCCCTCTCCGGTGAGCGTATTGACTCCGCTCTGGGGGGAGGCCGCGACCACCTCGTGGCCGCGCTGGCGCAGAATGGCGACAGTCTTCGAACCGATCAGGCCGGTGCCGCCGATGACGACGATTTTCATGAACTCTTCCTTCCGGTGACTTCAAAGGCGCGATGCGCATTCGATGGGCGAAAGGTGACTGAAAACCGCCTCAACGTCCTTGAAGCGAGCTCGAATTTGGCTTGAGCCCGGCTTGAAATTTCGTCCAAAATGCTCGGCGTGCTATCTGACGGGAACCGGATCGAAGGCTGACAGGCGCCATGGCCCGGGCGCGACGGGAGCGGCGCGTGCAATTCGTGTTCGGCGAGTGTGTGCTCGATCCCGACCGGCGCGAGCTCTCGCGCCGCGGCGAGGCCGTCGCGGTCGGGCCTCAGGTCTTTGATCTCCTTATCTGCCTGATCGCGAACCGTGATCGCGTTGTCAGCAAGGATGAGCTGTTTGATGTCGTCTGGCGCGGCAGGACCGTCTCGGAGTCCACCTTGGCCAGTCATGTCAATTTCGCGCGCAGGGCGATCGGCGACAATGGCGAGGACCAGCGCCTGATCCGGACAATCGCGCGCAAGGGGTTTCAATTCGTCGGCGAGGTGACAGTGGCGCCATCGCGAGGCGCGGCGACGTTGACAGTAACGCAGACAGAACTCGATCCAGCCGGCGCGGACGCTTCGCCGATGGACGGGCTTGCCCTGCCCGACCAGCCCTCGGTCGCCGTCTTGCCATTCCTGAACCTGAGTGGCGATCCCGACCAGGATTATTTCGCTGACGGGGTCGTCGAGGACATCATTAGCGCGTTGTCGCGAATGCGCTGGCTCTTTGTCATCGCGCGCAATTCGAGCTTCACCTACAAAGGCCGCGCGGTCGACGTGAAGCAGGTCGGGCGTGAGTTGGGCGTGCGTTATGTGCTCGAGGGCAGCGTCCGCAAGTCGGGGAACCGGGTGCGCGTCACCGGCCAGCTCATTGATGCGACGACCGGCGCGCATCTCTGGGCGGAGCGCTTCGATCGCACCCTGGAAGACATCTTCGATCTGCACGATGAACTCGCGACAAGCGTCGTAGGCGCAATCGCTCCGCAGCTCGAGCGCGCGGAGATACAGCGCGCGAAGCACAAACCGACCGGGAAACTCGACGCCTACGACTACTACCTGCGTGGCATGGCAAGCTTTCACCGGGGAGACAGCGAGGGCATGAACGAGGCGTTACCCTTGTTCTATCAGGCGATAGACCACGATTCCGATTTCGCGTCTGGCTACGCAATGGCGGCTGCCTGTATTTTCTGGAGCAAGTTCAATGGTTGGGTCGCGGATCGCTCGCAGGCGATGGCGGAAGGCGCGCGACTGACCCGTCGCGCCATCGAACTCGGCAAAGATGATGCGGTGGCCCTCGCCCGAGGCGGACATGGCGTGGCGAATTTCGTCGGCGACGTCGACAGCGGCATCGCGCTTATCGACAAGGCGTTGCTTCTCAATCCAAATCTCGCCGCGGCGTGGTTCCTCGGCGGCTTCGTGAAAATCATGCAGGGCGAGCCGGATAACGCCATCGAGCGTATGGGTTACGCGATGCGTTTAAGTCCGCTCGATTCGGAAATGTATCGAATGCAAGGCGGAACGGCGCTGGCGCATTTGTTCGCGGGCCGTTACGACGAAGCGGCGCGCTGGGCCGAGAAGGCGTTGAGAGAGTTACCGAGCTTTCTGATCATCGTCTGCGTCATGGCCGCGAGCCATGCACTCGCTGGGCGAATGGACGAAGCCCGGAGAGCGATGGGCGATCTGCGCCGGCTCGATCCCGCGCTTCGTTTGTCCGGCCTCAACGATTGGCTGCTGTTCCACCGCCCGGAACACTTGGCGGTCTTGTCTGACGGTTTGCGAAGAGCCGGTTTGCCGGAGTGAGGACGACCTTGGTTGTTTGGAATGCCGTTAACATCGAACGCTGGCTGGGTTTGGAGGCCAGCAGGGATGGCGCGAGCTTATTCTTTGGACCTGCGGGAGCGGGTGGTGGCGGCGGTTGCGGCGGGTCAGTCCTGCCGTTCGGCGGCCAAGACGTTCATGGTCAGCGTCGCCAGCGTCGTGAAGTGGTCGCAGCGCCAGCGCGCTATCGGCAGTCCGGCGGCGCTGAAGATGGGCGGGCGCAGGCCCTATCTTGTGGCGCGTGAGCGGGATTGGGTTCTATCGCGGATCGCCGAGAAGCCGGATCTCACGCTGCGCGCTCTGCTTAAGGAGCTGGCCGACCGCGGCCTGGTGGTGAGCTATTACGCGCTTTGGCATTTTCTCCAGCATGAAGGCGTGACGTTCAAAAAAAAGCCTTCGCGCCTCCGAACAGGACCGGCCGGACGTCGCCAGGCGGCGTGAGCGATGGAAGGCGCGTCAGGCGACGATCGATCCGAGGCGGCTGGTCTTCATCGACGAGACCTGGGCCAAAACCAACATGACGCGCACCCACGGCCGATGCGCCAGAGGTCAACGCCTCGTCGCCAAAGCGCCCTTCGGCCAATGGCGGACCCTCACGTTTCTGGCGGCGCTGCGCTGCGACGGGCTCACCGCGCCCTGCGTCATCGACGGACCGATCAATGGCGCGAGCTTCCGCGCCTATGTCGAGCAGGTTCTCGTCCCGATCGCTTGCGCCGGGCGACATTGTCGTCATGGACAACCTCGGCAGCCACAAGAGCCGCGCCGTTCGCGCAGCGATCCGCGCCGCCAAGGCCAAGCTCTTCTTCCTGCCCGCCTACTCGCCAGACCTCAATCCGATCGAGCAGGCCTTCGCCAAAATGAAAACTCTGCTGCGCAAGGCCGACGCCCGAACAATCGACGAGACCTGGCGAACCATCGGCGCGCTGCTCGACTGCTTCACGCCGACCGAATGCGCAAACTACTTCAGGAACGCAGGATACGCTTCAGCCTAACCAGATCGCGCTCTAGCCGACGGAATCGTCACGAGGCGCGGGGGAATCAAAAAATCCGAACCGTCTCTTGAGAAAAACAGAATTGTATGTTATACATTTTCCTCGTCGCCAAATCAGAACGCAAGCGGCGCCAAGGGCGTGATCATCACCCAGGGCGGCGAGGCCGGCGGCTGGACCCTCTACTGCCACGAGGGCAAGCTCAAATATTGCTACAATTTCTTCGGCATCGACTATTTTTTCGCCGTGGCCGAGAAGCCGATCCTCGCGGGCAAGCATCAAGTGCGGATGGAGTTCAAATACGACGGGGGCGGCCTCGCGAAAGGCGGCGACGTGACGTTCTAAACGACGGCGAAGCGGTCGGCAAGGGAAGGGTCGAGCGCAGCCAGCCGATGGGCTATTCGGCCGACGAGGCCTGCGACGTCGGTTCAGACACCGGCTCGCCGGCCTCACCGGATTACGGGCCGAGCGGCAATTCCTTCACCGGGAGCATCGAATGGGTGCAGATCGACCTCGGCGATGACGACCACAATCACCTGATTCCGCCGGAGGAGCGATTCAAGATCGCTATGGCGCGGCAATAGAGGGCGCGTCGAGTGGCCGCGTTCTGACTTCAATAGGATCTCGGACGACGGTCCGCTTTCGGCCCTCCTGAGACATTCTTGAGACGAAGCGCGGGCGACTGTTGTCGACCCAAATGGATGAAGGGTGCGATGTTGCGGAAGCGCTTTGCGCCGATTGTTTCCAATCGGGTCCGACGCTTTCCGCGACCAAGGGCCGCGGGCGTCGTCCGCCGAGACGCCCGAAAAAGCCGGAAAGCTGATCCTCTCGCCGGAGCGCACATTCCTTGTTGCTAGGGTCGCTGGCATAAGGCAGGTGTTCGCAGCCGTACGCCGCTCTGATTCGATGAACTGGGCGGCGCGTGATCCGAGAGCTTCCAGACAAAGGGACGATGACCCCATTTCCATTTCGTAAAGCCCACTTTATCGGCCTTGCCGGCGTGGGCATGAGCGCCACGGCTATCCTGCTGCGCGACAGCGGCGTTGCCGTGACGGGGTCCGACGAGGCTATCTATCCGCCGATCTCGCAGGTGCTGGCTCGCGAAGAGTTCGCGTGCCGAGCGCCTTACGCGGCGCAGAATATTCCTGACGACGTCGATCTTATTGTCGTCGGCAAAAACGCGCGGTTGGTTCCGAGCGAGAATGATGAGGTGGCGGAGGCTTTCACGCGCGCCGCGAGGCCCGGGGGCCCGAAAATTCTGTCCTTCGCCGAAGTGCTCGCGCTCCTTTCGCGTGGACACGAAAACATTGTGGTCGCGGGATCTTTCGGCAAGACGACGAGCGTTTCGATGATGGCGCATTGCCTCGCAAGCGCTGGGCTCGATCCCTCGTGGATGATCGGCGCCGTGCCTTTGTCGCCTGCTCGGGCGTCCAATGCCGGTGCGGGACGATTATTCCTGCTTGAAGGCGACGAATATCCGTCTTCAAACACCGACAATCAGTCGAAGTTTCTGCATTACCGTCCGGCGCACGTGTTGCTGGCGCCGCTGGCGCATGACCACGTCAACGTCTTTCCAACGATTGAATCCTATCTCGCGCCCTTCCATCAACTCTTTGATTTGGTCCCGCGCGACGGGCTCATCGTTGCGGCGACCTCAGGCGAGCTCAGCGAGCGATTTCTCGACCGAAGCGAAACGCGATGTCGTGACCTTCGGGCTCACAAGCGGCGACTGGCGCGCGGAAAATATCGAGTATGGCGCAGTCTCCCAATTCACATTGACTGAGCGAGGCCGTGAGGTCGCTCGAGTAAAGACCACCCAGCTCGGGGCGCACAATATCGAAAACATGGTGGGGATCGGGGCGTTCGTGCTGACCCGCGGCCTTGCCAGCGTCGAGCAATACACAACGGCGATGGCCAGCTTTCGCGGCGTAATGCGACGGCTCGACCGGAAATCAGACCATACCAGCGTGCAGATGTTCGAAGGCTTTGGATCGTCCTATGATAAGGCGATGAGCGCAATTGCGGCGATGAAAAAGCATTTTGCGCGGCGACGCCTGCTTGTCGTGTTCGAGCCTCACACGTTTTCGTGGCGCAATCGCAACAAACTCGAATGGTATGATGACGTGTTTAGCGGCTGTGATCGCGTTTTCATATTTGAACCGGCGAACCAGGGGGCTGGCACGCATGAGCAGGCAAGTCTGAGCGAGATTATGAAGCGAGTGCACGCTGCCGGCGTGGACGCCACGCCCATACGCTCCTGTGAGGAGGGCCTTGCCAGAATTGGCGGCGAATTACGCAGGGACGATGCTGTATTGTTTCTGACTTCTGGAGATATCGGCGGTTTGATTGAACATTTGCCGCGACTTGCCGAGAAGCAATTCCCGCTTCTTAAGTTTGCATAATTGGTGCGCGTTTAGAAACCCGCTCTGCTGCGTCTCTGCTCAGAGTCCGTTTGAAAACGACTATTGGTGAGCAATTCGGCTGAGCAGGAGGCTTCCGAGAGCGACGTGGATCATGGCTTCGGAACAGTCGATGCGCTCCTCGTAGTCGCGCACGAGACGCCGCCATCGGGTCATCCATCCGAAGGTTCGCTCGACGACCCATCGACGCGGCAGGACCTCGAAGCCCTCGGGGCGTCGGATCGCTGGACGATCTCGATGACGAAGTCCCGGAAGGCGGCCTTGTCCATGAGTTGGGTGCGGTCATAGGCGCCGTCGGCGAACAGATGCTTCAGCCACGGCCAGCGCTTGCGCACACCGTCCAGGATCGTTTGAGCGCCGGCGCTGTCGGAGATGTCGGCGGGGGTGAGATTGACCATCAGAAGACGACCATCGGTGTCCACGGCGATGTGGCGCTTGCGACCGACGATCTTCTTGCCCGCGTCGTATCCCCTTGTTTTGGCTTCTGGAGCTTTGACCGACTGGCTGTCGATGACGCCCCCGGTTGGGCTCGCTTCGCGTCCGACGCGCTCTCGGTCGAGCATCAGCGCGACGTCGTGGATCGTCTGGAACATGAACCGACGGACAAATCGGCGAAACCACCAATAGACCGTCTGCCAAGGCGGGAAATCATTCGGCAGCATCCGCCATCCCCCGCCCGAACGGGCCAGGTAGCGGATCGCGTTCAACACCTCGCGCAACTCGACCTCGACTGGGCGCCCCGCCTTCGAGGCGCGAGGAAGAAAAGGCTCAATCCGCGCCCACTCCTCGTCGGTCAAGTCGCTCGGATACCGCTTGGTCTTCTTCTCGATCTTGGCCATTCGGCCACGCGTCGCTGGGGTCCACATCCCAAGCTTGAATCACGGCCGAAAAACGCTTTCAACCAGTTTTCAAACGGACTCTGAGAGAACAATAGTGGGAGGGACGAGCGTCCGGTCAATTTGGTGGTGTCGCGCCGCTAGAACAGCCGTTCCTTTTCTTCAGGCGTTCTCTTAGCGTGCCCACCGGGCAGATCGGCAACCAGGGCCTCGCAATGCCGTTGGCAATGAAATGACTGTCGCTAGCGAATGAAGTCGCCCGATTTTGGTAGCACAACATATGTCCGCTTCTTCTGGTTTTGTTCTCCTGTGGGCGGGGTGGGCAAGCCGGAGGCTTGTCCATGCCGTCCACAGGGTCGCGCCGCCGAGCGGATTTAAGCGGCGTTTTTCGCATCTCTGATCGCTCCGTTCTGGTCGTATCGGCCGATGCAGCGCGGTCCGTGGAAGAGGGCGTGCGGAACCGTCGGGGTAGACGTGGACCTTGACCCGCGCCTTGACGAAGTGGGGCCGCATCGGGCTTTCGGGGATCTGCAGTTTCAGCGTCCGGTAGGACACGCAATTGTCATGTCCGACCTGACGCTCCTCCTCGACGCACAGGATCTCGTCGAGATCGACGCCCGGAATGGGCGTGAAGGCCGAGCCCTCGCCGGCCGAATCGACGGCGAAGCGGGCGTTGTGGGCTGGCAGATAGACCTCGCGGATGAAGGCGTTGGCCGCCTCGATATCGGTGATCGCCGGCAAGCTTGAGCTCCTTGGGCAGGCGATCCTGCAGCGTCCCGAACGCCCGCTCCGAACGGCCCCTGGCAAAGGGCGCCCGGAAGAACGCCCGTCTCTCGACGGGCTATGCGGCGAATAGGCGCCGATGTGCTCGACGCCGAGCTGCTCCAGCGCCCGGCCGACCTGGGTCGGATGGCCGCGGTCGATCTCGCCGGCCTTGGCCGTGCGGAAATAGTGGCTGCCCCGGTCCGTATAGAGGCTCATCGGCAGGCCATGCTGCGAGAAAACCTCGCTTAGGCCCCGGAAGGTCGAGGCCGTGCCTTCCTCCTCGATGAGAAACGCCGAGTAGATCGCGCCCGTCGCGTCATCGAGCGTCACGATCAGGTCGAGCGGCGCCTCGCTCTCGAGCCATTCGTGCCGGGAGCCGTCCTGGTGCAGCATCATGCCCGGCAGGGGCCGCCGCTCGCGCTTGCGCCGATGCGCCCCCTTGCGCGGCGCCTTCGGAACAACGCCCGCCCATTGCAGATGCAGCTTGAGCCAGGTGTAGCCCCAGCCGAAGCCGTGGTCCTTCACCAGATGCTCGTGAAAATGCTTGACCGTGAAGCCCTGGTAGCGCTCGCGATAAAGCCGCTCCACCTCCGCCGCCCGGTCGACCGGAACCCGCCGCCCCGACGCCTGGCCGAGCCGCCCGTCCAGAAGACCGGCCTCGCCTTCCTCACACGTCAACGGCGCGTCCAGCGCCGAAACGTCCGCTCGCTCACCCCGAGCAACTCGGCCGCCTCCGCCTCGTTCAGCTCCGCCGATTCCCAGCGGTTCAGAATGTTCAAAAACATCGCCATGCGCACCCCCTGAAGGGCCTCCGTCCGCCGCATCCAACCCCTCCCAAAAGGGGCCGGACCTACCGGACAGATCGTGCGCTACCTAAACCGGACATATCGTCCGCTACCGACATTGGGTGCGGGCATGAGTTGCGTAAATCGGAATTGTATGCTACTATATCTTCTCATCCGGCCTCGTTGGGGAGAACGGAGCGACCGGCGGTGTCCATCCAAGACCAGTTTGGAATACAACCTGAGCGGGAAGAGGATTTTTCTTATTTGAATCGGCCGCAACCCATTGAAAAGCCCTGATTCCAAAAAATAGCTGTTAGCAAATGCAAGCGATTTTGCTGTTTTTTATTTGAGTTTGCTTGCACCTTATTTGCAACGAGCTCGCCCTGAGGTTGTGCCTGTAGACCTTTGGCGCGCTGCTTGGATCGGTCGAGCGACGGCGGCTCAGGCGTTTTTTGGCCGCCGCGACCCATTGAGCTTCGCCGGCGTGGCGGGCTTGGCGTCGCCCTCGATCCCGGCGATGAAGTCACGGATCCGCGGGGCGATCTCATTGCGGAAGCGGGAGCCGTTGAAGACGCCATAATGACCGACGCCCTTCGCCAGGTGATAGTGCTTCCTTGATTGGGGGATGTTCACGCACAACTCGTTGGCGGCGCAGGTCTGGCCGACGCCGGAGATGTCGTCCTTTTCGCCTTCTACGCTCAGAAGGCCGCCGTTGCGGATCGCGGTCAGGTCGACGAGACGACCGCGGTGGGTCATCTCGCCCTTCGGCAGGGCGTGGCGCACGAAGACTGTCTCGACCGTCTGCATGTAATATTCGGCGGTGAGGTCCATCACCGCCAAATATTCGTCGTAGAACTCGCGGTGCTTCTCGGCCGGGTCCTCGTCGCCCGTGACGAGGTGTTTGAACATGTCGAGATGGGCGGAGACGTGGCGGTCGATGTTCATCGCCATGAACCCGCTGAGCTGAAGGAAACCTGGATACACCTCGCGGCCAAGCCCAGGGTAGGGGAACGGCACGGTATGCAGGCAGTTGCGGCGGAACCACTCGACGCCCCGCTTCTCGGCGAGCTTGTTGACCTCGGTCGGGCTGCGGCGGGTGTCGACCGGGCCGCCCATCAAGGTCATGCTGGCGGGTGCGTTGCGGTCGCCGTCGGCCTCCATCAGGGCAGCAGCCGCGAGCAACGGCACCGACGGCTGGCAGACCCCGATCGTGTGCACGCCGGGGCCGAGATGAACCAGTATCTCGCGCAAGTAGAGGATGTAATCGTCGAGATCGAAGGGGCCGATTGCTAGAGGGACCGTTCGCGCATCGGCCCAATCGGTGATGTAGACGTCGTAGTGGGGCAGGAACGCCTCGACCGTGCCGCGAAGCAGCGTTGCGTAGTGACCTGACATCGGAGCGACGATCAGGAGCTTCGGCTGACCCGCGCCGGCGGGGAAGTCGGGCCGGGCGAAGCGGAGAAGGTTGCAGAACGGCTTGGCCCAGACGACCTCTTCGAGGATTGGATAGAGGACGCCGTCGACGTGAATATCGTCGAGCCCGAAAGCCGGCTTGCCGTAGCGGCGCGTCAGGCGCTCGAACAGCTCCGTCCCAGCCGAGATGTTCTTGCCCAGGAGGGTATTGGAGAGCGGGTTCCAGGGATTGCTGAACATCAGATGCGTCGCATCCGACATCGCGCGCGCCGGCGCCAGAGCCGCATGCGCCATCTCGTACAACTGGTAGGGATAGGTTGGAGGCATGGAGATGGACCAGATTGGCGCGAGCGTAGGCGGCTTGTGAGCCTATCGCTCGCACTTCAGCATAGCAATTAGGCTTTAAGGATTAATCCGCAGGCAGGTGGGGTTCGCGCCAATCGTCCAGCCGCTTGCTGTAGACGAGCGGGGACCCGAACCGTCATGCGAAGGCCTCGGGCGCGATCGCGGCATGCCAATGGCTAGTCCGAGGGCGTCAACCTTCGGACCACCTCCAGGGATAGTCTTGGATTTGGGCCTTCTCAGGCTCCGGCGGTGGCCTTCAATGGCACGCCGGCGTCCGTCAAAACAGACGCCAGTTCGCCGGACTGGAACATTTCGCGCACAATGTCGCATCCGCCGACGAACTCGCCCTTGACGTAGAGTTGGGGAACGGTTGGCCAGTTAGCGTATTCCTTGATTCCCTGGCGAATATCCGGATCCTCGAGCACGTTCACGCCGACGACCGGCGCGCCAAGATATTCCATGATCTGAATCACTTGGCCGGAAAACCCGCATTGCGGAAACTCGGGCGTCCCCTTCATGAACAGGACAACCGGATTTTCTGAGATCACCTTCTCGATACGTTCGCGAGTATCCGCCATAGCGCTGGTCCTCATGGGAGCAGAGAGTCAAGGTCCCGCCCCTTCACTCGACTGATATAGCGCGGCGAGACGGTCCCTGCCAGCGGATCGGCAACAAAAAATTGTCAACCGCCGGTGGCGTTCATGTGCCGTTGCGTCGCGGGGGCCGCCGACCGAGAGATGACGAAATCGTGACCTTTGGGCTTGCGCGCAATGGCGCCGCGAATGGCCTCCACGAGCGGCAGATTTGAGGCAGAACGGCGCAGCGGCTCGCGCAAATCCGCCGCATCCTCCTGCCCGAGGCACATGTAGAGCATGCCCGTGCAGGTGACGCGCACCCGGTTGCAGCTTTCGCAGAAATTGTGCGTGAGCGGCGTGATGAAACCGAGGCGCCCCCCGGTTTCCTGAATGTCGTAATAGCGCGCCGGGCCGCCGGTGGCGTAAGCCGATGGGATCAGGGTGAGCGACGTTTTCGAGACGCGCGCGTAAAACGCTCAAAGGCAGGAACTGATCGCTTCGGTCGGGCTCCATCGCGCCCAATGGCATGACCTCGATGAATGTCAGGTCGAAGCCATGCCCATGCGCCCATTTGACCAGATCCAAGGCTTCGTCTTCGTTGAAGCCCTTCAGCGCGACCGTGTTGATCTTGACCTTGAGTCCAGCAGCGGCGGCGGCCTTGATTCCAGCCAGAACGACGTTCAGGTCGCCCCAGCGGGTCACCTGGCGAAATTTGTCCGGATCCAGCGTATCAAGCGAGACGTTGACGCGCTTGACGCCGCAATCGGCGAGTTCCGAAGCGAAGCGCGTCAGCTGTGAGCCGTTGGTGGTGACGGTCACCTCGTCCAGCGTTCCCGCGGTCAGGTGCCGGGAAAGGGCCGCGAAACAACGACATCACGTTACGCCTGACCAGCGGCTCTCCGCCGGTGATGCGGATTTTTCGTGCGCCCAGGCTGACGAAGGTCGAGCACAATCGATCGAGCTCTTCCAGCGACAGAATGTCTCGCTTGGGAAGAAAATTCATGTCCTCGGACATGCAGTACACGCACCGATAGTCGCAACGATCAGTGACGGAGATCCGCACGTAAGAGATCGCGCGACCAAAGGGATCGACTAAAGCCGGAGGTGCGTGAGCGTTCATCCCACAAAGATATAGACACACAAACGCTTGAAAGAAAGGCGCCTCACCCGCCTCTCTTCTGGGCTAAGTCCTTTTTTTCGCGCTGGTTATATTTAGCGCGTCACAACGACCCGGGCGCCAACCTTTGCTCGCCCGTAAAGGTCGATGACATCGTCGTTGGTCATGCGGATGCAGCCGGACGAAACCGCCTGGCCGATCGTATCGGGTTCATTGGACCCGTGGATGCGATAGAGGGTGCCCGCCAGATACATGGCGCGCGCGCCAAGCGGATTGTCGACTCCACCCTCCATATGGCGAGGAAGATCGGGCCTGCGCCGCAGCATTTGAGCCGGCGGCGTCCAGTCCGGCCATTCCCGCTTGTAACCGATACGGGTCGCGCCGGACCACGCAAATCCGGGTCGACCGACGCCGACGCCATATCGAAGCGCTTGATGATCGGGGAGGACAAAATACAGTCGGCGCTCTCCGGTGCGGACGACGATTGTCCCCGGCGCATCCCTTCCATCAAACCGGACCGTCTCGCGCTGGATCGGAGAAGCGACCGGCTGCAGTTGCGAATCGAGCGCGCTGGCGAACACGGGCGCAACGCCCGCGCTCAGAAAAAGGCTGGCCCAAACGGCGATGCGGACGAGATTGCGGCCCATGACTCCCCTCGTAGACACGATGGACACCTTCGCGCGGCGGTCAGCCCCGACTCGCCGCAGCGTGGCGTAATTATGGCGTGAGACTGAACCGGCGCCAATGGATTGGCGTCCAGGTCGAGCCCTCAATTGAGCATTTGAGTTAAATTGTGGCGAATAAGACACATCGAGAGTGTATCTCCCGCATCGCCACTAAGTTCGGTTGAGCGTCGTTTGGACTCATCTGATACAACCTGCCGGCGAGCCTCACAAAAATTAGAAGCAAGCCAATGCAAATAAAAAACAGCAAAAGTGCTTGCATTTGCTAACAGCTATTTTTCGGAATCGGGACTTTTCAATGAGTTGCGGGCGATTCAAATAAGAAAAATCCGTTGCTCTTCTGGGTTGTATTCCAGTCTTTCGAGTGACCTTGCTCCACCTCTTGTCCCTGGCCAGCGGTTCGCCAAACCGCGCCGCTCTAAATCGACCAACGGAACTTTATAGCATTGATTTCAGTTTATCGCAAATATTTTGCGATCTTTCGATTCGATCCAGGTCCGACGGTTCCTTGAGCCCAATGATGTTCGTGTGCCGCGCTCCGTCGTCTCTTCTTGGCGCGCCCCAAGCCGTACAGTTCAGGGGGCGAGGCTGCTGATACGCTCGTAGCAAAATGCGCCCCGAGCCTGATCAAAGGCGCATTCGCCTACACGAGCAAAAATGGGCAGGGGGCAGGGGTCTCGCCAAATCTATCATTCCGGCGCGATCGGACGGCGGCGAGTCCCGTTGCAAGGTTCTTTACTGAGCGAAAACCGCAGATTGCGGCTTGCCAAGAAGGCCTTCGTCATAGCCTCGAGAGCGAGGCGGCGATCATGTCGCCGCCTTGGCCTGCGCGCCGCCAAGATAGGCGTCGCGGATGGCTTCGTCGCTCCACAGCTTCGCAGGATCTCCGCCAAGCACGAGCCGGCCGGTCTCCAGCACGTAGCCCCAGTTCGCGACCTTCAGAGCCATGTGGGCGTTCTGCTCGACCAAGAGGACCGTCGTTCCACGCTTCTGGATTTCGCCGATGATCTGGAACACCGCCTGCATGACGACAGGCGCCAGGCCAAGCGACGGCTCGTCGAGCAGCAACAGCCGAGGCTTCGCCATGAGACCGCGGGCGACCGCGACCATCTGCAACTGGCCGCCCGAGAGGGTCCAGCCGAGCGCGTCGGCGAACGGCTGGATGCTCGGAAAGAGATCGAACATCCCGTCAGCCTCACGCCTGATCGCAGCCGCGGAAGCGTTCCCGTTCGAGGCGCCAAGCATAATGTTCTCGCGCACGGTCAGGCCGGGAAAGACGCGCCGACCCTCGGGAACATGAGCGACGCCGAGCTTGACGATGGCGCGAGGGCTTAAGCCCGCGATCGATTTGCCGTCGAACAGGATCGAGCCAGCGCTTGGCGCGGCAAGACCGGAAATCGCGCGCAGCGTGGTCGACTTGCCGGCGCCATTGGAGCCCAGCAGCGTAACAACCGCGCCCTCATTGATTGTGAACGAGACGCCGCGCAGGGCTTCAATCTCGCCATAAGAGACGCTGAGGTCCTTGACTTCAAGCAGCGTCATCGGAAACCCCAAGATAGGCCGCGGCGACGTCCGGCTGCCGGAGCACCTCGGCGGTTTCTCCATCGGCGATGCGGCGGCCAAAGTTGAGGACGGTCACATGCCTCGCGGCGCCTGAGATCAGCGTCATGTCGTGATCGATAATCAGAATTGTGAGACCTTGGGCGGCGATGCGGCCCAGCAAATCATGAAGCGCCTTCTTCTCGCTCATATTGAGGCCCGCTGCCGGTTCGTCGAGCAACAACACGGTGGGGTTGGCGGCCAAGGCGCGAGCGATCTCGATCAGGCGCTGGTGGCCGTAACTAAAACTCGGAATTTCCTCGTTGGCGCGGGTCCCCAATCCGACGAAGTCGAGCGCGGCGTGGGCGCGGCGCTGAAGCGCATCGCCTCCGCCTTCGACGAGCGTGTTGCCATCGCGCTCGGCGCCGATGACAACGTTTTCGAGCGCGGTCATCGACCGGAACAGGCGAATGTTCTGGAACGTGCGCGCCAGGCCCGCGACCGTCCGCTTGTGCGCGGGAAGAGCGGTCACGTCGACGCCGTCGACGAAGATTTCGCCGGCGGTCGCGCGATAGAGCCCGGTCATGACATTGAGCGTCGTCGTCTTGCCGCTGCCGTTAGGGCCGATCAGGGCATGCACGCCGCCGCGCCGCACCTGAAGGTCGACCTCGTCGACGGCTTTCAGGCCGCCGAAATGCTTGCAGAGGCGTTTAACCTCCAACGCTGTAGGCGCGCCGGAATCGACGGGGCGCAAAGTGAGCGGTTCAGGGTTCGATCGCGCTCGGTCGGCAGGCCGGAACAGTTTGTTGATGTAGCCCCAGATGCCGTCCGGCATAAACACGACAATCAGGATGACGAAAACACCGTAAATCGCGAGATAGAGGCCTGGGATGCTCTTGAGGAAACGCAGCCATTCCGGAATGAGGATGAGGAGGCCGGTGCCGATCGCCGAGCCGATCGGCGAGGCGACGCCGCCAAGCAACGCCATTGTCAGCATGACAATCGAATCGGAGAAGGCGAACTGGTCGGGACTGATGTAGGAAAATCCGCCCGCAAACAACCCACCGCCGAGCCCGCCCAGCAGAGCAGCAAGCGCGAAGGCGATCAGCTTGGTGCGGAAGATGTCGATTCCGTTGGAGCTGGCGGCGAGTTCATTGTCGCGGACCGCGCGCATCGCGCGCCCGAGGCGCGTGCCGGGCAGACGCCAGACGAGATAGCCCGATATCGCCAATATGCCGACGACAAGGGCAAGGTAGGCCTGACCCGACTCGAAACCCGCCGGCCGGCGGATGGAGCTCACTCCGTCGGGGCCGTGGGTGAAGCGGATCGCGTTGATGAGGACGACGGTCAGGATCTGCTGGAAAGAGATCGTGACCATAGCGAGATAGTGCCCGCCCAGCCGCAGCGTCGAGAGGCCGAGCCCCGCGCCCGCCGCGAGAGCGAGCGCCATGCCTCCGATTAGGCAGAGCCAGAACGGCATGTGGTAGTCGACTGTGCCGAGCGCGACGCAATAGGCTCCGAGTGCGAAAAACGCGGCCTGCGCCAGATTGATCTGACCGCAAAGCCCGAGCACGATCGACAAGCCGAAAACCGCGATTGCGTAGGTCGCCGCTTGCATGAGGATGTTGGCGACGTAGCCGTCCGTCTTGGTGGTCGCGGCGAGCGCCACCAGAACGGCTGCAGCGAGCGCGTAGACGAGTTGTCCGATTGTGGAGCGGCTCATCTCAAGCCTTCTCCGCCACGCGCTCGCCGAAGATGCCTTGCGGTCTGACGACGAGGAACAGGATGAGCACCAGGAAGGCGAACGCGTCCTTGAACGGCACGGAAATGTACGCGGCGCCGAAGGTCTCGATAATTCCGATCGCAAAGCCGCCGATGATGGCTCCCGCCACGTCGCCGAAACCGCCGATGATCGTGGCGGCGAAAGCTTTGAGCGCGATCGTGGTGCCCATCTGGATCGACACGAACAGCACTGGCGCCACCAGAATGCCGGCGATTCCGCCCAGCACGGCGCTGTAGATGAAGGTGATCATGATCATTCCGGCGACGGGAATGCCGAGCAGCGTCGCCATTTCCTTGTCCTGGCTCGTCGCCTGGAGCTTCTTGCCGAGGAGGGTGCGCTCGAACAACCAGTATTGGAAGGCGACGAGCGCAAGCGTGACGCCGATGATGAGCAGGTATTGGCTATCGAGATAGACCGGGCCAACCTGAAAGCCGGGCGTTTCGAACCAGCCCGGCAGAACCTGGGGCTGCGGACCATAAAGCGCGAGAACCGTGTTAGCGAGGAAGATCGACGCTCCAATCGTTGAGATCAGAACGGGCAGAAAGCCGCGATTGCGCAGAGGATAATAGACGGACAGGTTGAAGATGGCGCCGAGCAACACCATCCCCGCGATCGAAACCAGAAACGCAAGCCAGTAGGGCCATCCCAAGTCGACCGCGAACACGACCATCAAATAGGCCGCGACCATCGAGAACTCCCCTTGAGCGAAGTTGACGACGCTGGTCGCGCGAAAAATGAGGACAAAGCCCAAGGCGACGAGCGCATAGACGGCGCCGATGCCAATTCCCGTGAAGAGCAATTGTAGAAAAAAATCCATGGACTCGGCGCCTCGAGACGACCCTCACGTTGGCCTGCAGGCGCCCCGGAGAGGGGGCGCTCCGCAGGGGGCGCTACTCAGTCCGTGAAATCGATGTGCTTGTCGAAGACGATCGTTCCCTTCTCGTTGCGCACGATATTGTATCCGTGCAAGCCGTCGCCGTACTGGTCGAAGTTGTACTCGCCTTCCGCGCCTTTGTAGCCCTTGGTGGCCAGGAGCGCGTCGCGGAC
Source organism: uncultured Alphaproteobacteria bacterium (assembly GCA_963762335.1). Classification (GTDB taxonomy): domain Bacteria; phylum Pseudomonadota; class Alphaproteobacteria; order Rhizobiales; family Beijerinckiaceae; genus Roseiarcus. Next base: position 81,609 of record CAVXKU010000011.1, read on the forward strand.
TTTTTGCGGGTCGGTCGAACCCGCCTTGGTGATGGCGGCGGACAGAACGCCGATGGCGTCATAGGGCCATGCGCTCTGGAGGTCGGGCTGCGCGCTCGACACGGCGGCGTAGAGCTTGGCGAACTCTTTGGCCTCCGGGGAAGAATCGGCGGCGTAGTCGGTCACGGCGTATGTGCCCCAAAGCGCGGGGCCGCCGAGCTTCAAGGCCGCAGCCGCAACGGTTGTAGGCGATCCGACCCATGGGATCGTGACGCCAAGCTGTTTCGCCTGCCGAGCGAAAATCGCCTGGTCGTTCTCGTAAGTGAAATAGGAGCCAATGACGTCGGCGCCCGAGGACTTGATCGCAAGCACGACTGGCGTGAAATCCTGGTTCTGGTTGGGATAGCCCTGATCAGTCGCGACCTTGCCGCCGAGTTTCTCGATCGATGCGGCAAGCAGATTGTTTCCGCTCGTGCCAAAGGCGTCGGTGGAATGGACGAGCGCCCAATTCTTCTTGCCGAGGGTCTCGATGCCGTAGGAGGCGATCACCCGGCCGGAATAGCTATCGTTCGGCCGGAAGCGGACCATCCAAGGAATGCCCTTTTTCGTCAGCGCGGGGTCGGTGCCGCCAAAGCAGTATGGTTTTGCGGCCTTAAGGATGTCGTTGGCGATCGCGTGAGTCTGCGTCGAACGAACTGGACCGAGGAAGGCGATGATGTCCGGCTGCGCCGCGAGCTTGGAAAAGGCGAGCACCGCTCCGGGATTGGTCGTCTGATCGTCTTCGGTAATGAGCTCGAGCTGCTTCCCCAAAACGCCGCCCGATTTATTCACTCGATCGAGCGCGATTTTGGCGCCGGCCAGCGCGTACCCGCCGACGGCGGCGGCCGGACCGGTCATCGGAAGCACCATGCCAATTTTGAGAGTGTCGGCGGCCTTCGCAATACGCGAGAACATAGGGGCCGCGAAACTTGCGGCGAGACCTGCGTTTACGGACCGTCTAGTGAGCCTCATGCGTTTCTCCCGTTAACCTTGCGCTTTGATCAATTCTGCGTGACTGTTTATCGCAGCCCGGTGTCTGGACTGCAACTCGCGGAATCCGCTGGATTCTGCAAGCTCGAAATCTAGGCAGGTCGCCTTTCTGTCGCCCCAATTGGCTTCCGCCGAACTCGACGGCAAATCCTCGGGGTGACCATTGTCGTCCGCGCGGATGACGACCCCTAAGCGGTCAGGCTCCAGTTTTGCGCAGGTTACAACGAGGGACGGCGCTTTGGACAAGTCGTCAGCCTTCCGAAGCAGGCTTCGACCGCACGACAGCTCATGTTTATAAAAGCGCGATCAGTCGCAATCGCCCAGGCACTGATTGTACGCCTCGCAAGGACTGTGCATCGGAGCGACGCCCTCGTGACACTCTTTATTCTCGTTGTACTGGGCTTCGCACTTCGACCGACACGCGTCTTTTGACTGAGTATTCTGTGACGGCGCCGCAGCGGGCTTATTCTCTTGTGCGAGCGCTGGAGTGGCCAAGGACACCGCGAGCGCGGCGACCAAAGTTGATATCCTGATCATGGCGGGAACTCGTATCGATTGGACGGCATCTTGGCGCCGCTGATCGGCGCAAATACCGCGAAGGTATCGCCTGTCGGTTGGCGGCGAATCTCAGGGTCACGCCGGCGAGGCGATGGGCTTGCCCTTCTCGACGACATAAGTGATCGCAATGGTTGTGGGCTTGTCACCGCCCTTGCCGCCATGCGGCGTCCGCGGAGGAACCTGGAATCCCTCACCAGCTTTGATGGTTCGTGTGCCTTGCCCGTCCACATCCAGTATCAGTTCGCCCTCGACGATATAGCTCGAACTCAATTCCCGGATGGGTGTGCCGGGCGATCAATGTCCCTGCGTCGAGATCGACGCGGGCGTTGACGGTCTCGTAGCCCTCCATCGGTCCGTCCATGCGAGTAAAGATGGTGCGCTTCAGTCCGCCCGGCGCGTTCTGCGCTTCGGCGCCGGTCGCTACAAACCCTGTGACTGCGCAAAGCGCGCAGGCTGCGAACCCTCGTCGCGTTAACATGCGATCCCTCCCATTAGCTTGCGGCGAACCTTCGATCGGACTAGCCGCGCCTGTCAAGCCGAACGCTTAGGCAGCGTCGTAGTAAGGAACGACATAGGGACCTTCGGGAATCACCGCGACGCGCGGGATCATCCGCGCGCGCGATGCTGCGAGCGATCGCCTCATCGACATCGGCGATCATTTCGACGCCGGTCAACGCGCGCTCTTCGTCGGACAGGCCGGATGTATAGAGCGCGATGCGACCGACGCGCATCGACTTCAGCTGCATTTCGGTCTGCCATTCGTCGACGTCCGCCAGCGACTTGGCGGTCAGCGTCGCCAGGAATTTGTCGGGACCCAGTTCGATCAGGCGGCGCTGGGCGGCGCGAAACTCCTCCGACCCGAACCCTTCCGAACATTCGGAGGCGATGATCAGCGTGCCGCCCGGCGCCAGAATATCCATCGGGGTCACCATCCCCTTGATCGTCTGATAATAGGTCTTGTCGAGCGGATAGCCGGCCGAGGACGTGACCACGGTTTTGAACTTGCGTCGCGCCGGCACGCGGATGGCGCCGTTCACGAATTCCACCGCCGCCGCATGGCTCGCGATGATCTCGCCGAAATTCACGTAGGCGAGATCGCGATCGTCGTCGATCACGGTGTTGAGAGCCGTAGAGTTCGCCGAGCCGGCGGACGATCTCGAGCTGCTCTTCGTGAAGCGGATTGCCGATCAGATTGCACTGAACGGCGAGCGGATCTTCCATGAAACGCGCGGAATGGAAGGTGCGGATGGTCTCGTGATGGGCGACGCCCGGCGCGATGACCTTGCGCCCGCCGGACCAGCCGGCCATGAAATGCGGCTCGACCAGGCCGGTGGCGATCCGCAGATCCGCCTCGACGAAACGGCGGTCGAGCTTGATCGGCGTGCCGCGCGTCGCGGTGAAGCCGAGATCGACATGATCGGCTTCGTTGCGCGCGTAATGGTTCTCGACTCGGACCCGCTCCATGACCCACGGATCGCCGACCAGTTCAGCAAGCTCGTCGCCGAGGTTCGGCCGATGCAGGCCGGTGGCGACCAGAATGATGATGCGGTCGAGCGCAATGCCTGAGGCGACCAGGGTTTCGATCATCGGCCGCAAGAAGAGATGGTTGGGCACGGGCCGCGTGATGTCGCAGATGAGAATGCAGGCGCTTTTGCGTCCACGAGCAAGTTCCGCAAGCGAAGCTGAATTGATCGGTTTCGACAACGCTTGTCGAACCGCTGCCGCAGGATCTGCGATTTTTTGAAGCTTGCCCTTTTCGATCAGGGTGACGTCCGCGTGCCCCGGCATTCGCAAATCAAGCTGTCCGCGGCCGTACAGAAGCGCGATCGATTCAGAGGCTGACATGGCGTTCTCGCTATCGTTGGCTGGGCTCACCTAAGCCTTCGCGCAGCCCACGCTTAAGGCTCTCACTCGCATTCCCTTTGAGCCCTTGGGGTTGCAGGAGCGTCGCTCCACGCATTGATCGGACATGGGTCGTCGATTGTCAATTTCAAGCGCAATAATTGAGCAATCTTCACCACAGTGCTCGGGCTTGCCGGTTCAGCTCCGGCATTGAAAAGCACGGATCCCACGGCCGGAAGCCGCACCCGCATGCTGAATGCGCTATATTCGCCATTTGAGATCGGCCGGTCGCTTTGAGTTGGGAGCGTTTTTTGGACATTCATCTCGACCCGCTCGGCGGCTTGTCAGGCGACATGTTCGTCGCGGCTCTACTCGACGCCTTCCCCGAACACTGGCCGCAAGTGCAATCGACGATCGCCTCCCTGAAGCTTGGCGCCGAGGCCGAATGCCGGCTCGCGCCGCATCGCGATCATTCCTTCGCCGGACGCCGATTTCTTGTCGGAACGGATCGGGCGGCGTCGAACCTTTCGGACGGCGGCAACGGACCGATAGCCACGGAGATTCCTCGCATACTCATGACGGAAGCGGTCATCACGAGCACTTGCACGCTCACGAGCATCGCATGGGCCACAAGGCCTGGGCTGACATTCGCGCCGAACTCGACCGCTCAGGCCTCGACGACGACGTAAAGAAGCACGCGATCGGCATCTTCAACCTGCTTGCGGAGGCGGAAGCCAAAGTGCATGGCGTCGAAGTGGGCGCGGTCACGTTTCACGAGGTGGGCGCCGTCGATTCGATCGTCGACATCGTTGCGGCGGCGCAGTTGATTTCTCTTATTCGCGCCGATCGCTGGACGTCGGCGCCGCTGCCGATCGGATCAGGGCGGATCAATTCTGCGCATGGCGTTCTGCCCATCCCCGCGCCAGCCGCCGCTTTGCTCCTGCAAGGCCTGCCGGTTATCGACGACGGCGTTCCCGGCGAGCGGGTCACGCCGACCGGCGCGGCCCTCGCTGCCTACCTCATCGACCAGAGCGCGAGGTCGAACGTGCGCATTCTCCGGATGTCGCGCAGCGGCATCGGATTCGGCGGACGAAGCTTGCCAGGTATCAGCAATTGTTTGCGGGTGTTGGCCTTCGAGGAAGCGCCGCCGCACGGGCGTTCGGGGGTCGCGGGCTCGATTGATCGTCGGCAATTGGCGGTCGTCACGTTCGAGGTCGACGACCAATCGCCAGAGGATCTGGCTGCCGGGCTCGACCATATCCGCGCAATGCACGAAGTTTTCGACGTGACCCAGACTTCCGTTGTCGGTAAAAAGGGCCGGATGGCCGCGCACATCCAGATTCTGGCCTCGCCTCGTGAGCTCGAGAACGTGATTGTCGCGTGTTTTGACGAGACTACGACCATCGGCTTGAGGCACCAGCTGACGGAGGGCTCGATTTTGCGCCGCCGTTTCGAGACTATTGAAATGGAAGGCGGCGATAACTTGCAGGTGAAAATCGTCGAGCGGCCCGAAGGAGCGCAAACGGGCAAGGCGGAGGCCGCCGACGTGGCGAGCCATCGCGGGCATCTGAAACGCGCGCGTTTGCGAGAAGAGGCCGTTGCGCGTGCGCTTGACCTCCGCGATCAGAATCGGACTGGCGCTGGTGACGACGCGGACTGACATCTCAGAAGTAGAGCGCGGGCCAGGCGAGCGGGAACGTTCAAGCGCGGTTGGCCGCCGTTTTGTCGGCCATCGAAGGACCGCTGGCGGTAGCCGTCAGCGGCGGCGTGGACAGCGTTACCCTGGCGACGTTCGCTCATCGCGCCGCAGGTTCTCGGGTTGAAGTTTTCCACGCGGTGTCGCCCGCAGTGCCGGAAGAGGCGACGGGACGCGTGAAACGGCTCGCGGCGGATCAAGGCTGGCGGTTGCGAATTGTGGACGCGCGAGAATTCGCCGACGAAAGCTATCTGGCCAATCCGGTCGATCGCTGCTTCTTCTGCAAGACCAATCTCTATGGCTGCATCGCGCGCCACAGCGATGCGCAGATCCTTTCGGGCGCCAATCTCGATGATCTTGGGGAATATCGGCCCGGGCTCGAACGCCGCCAAACTTCATTCGGTTCGCCACCCATATCTCGAGGCCGGAATCGACAAAAAGGCGGTCCGTTCGCTGGCTCGCGATCTGGGATTGGGCGCTTTATCCGAGCTGCCCGCTGCGCCCTGTCTTTCGAGCCGGGTTGAGACCGGCATCGCGATTCGCCCGGAGGTCCTGAAGGCGATCCATGCGGTGGAGCAAAGTATCGCAAAGGATTTTCCGGCCGGCACAGTCCGTTGCCGGGTGCGAGCGAAGGGGGTCGTGATCGAACTCGATCCCGCAACCCTCGCAGCGATCAAGGGCGAGCGTGAAGATGAGGTGCGCGCGAACGCTGATCGGATTTTCGCCGGGATTGCCCCGACTCTTGGCCTGTCATTCCAACCCTATCGCAACGGCAGCGCCTTCGTGCATTCGCCCGCATGACGCCAGAGTTCAAAGTCGATTTCGAGCGCGGAGCGAGAATCGGCCTGGACGAGGCGCTGTTCTGCGAGAGCAAGACTGTCGACCAGATCTCGGCGATCGTGGACGCCGTGAGAGCGAAGACGGGTCGTATGTTGCTCACCCGTCTCGACCAAGCGAAGTATGAAGCGCTCGCCGGGCGCCACGGCGCTCAGCTCGAATACGACCCCCTCTCCCGCACCGCCATTCTTGGCGAACCTCATCCGACGCTCGTCAGCGCGCCGGTGGCGATCGTCATGGCCGGGACCTCCGATCTGCCGGTCGGCCGGGAGGCGGCGCGGACCCTGTCCTTCGCTGGCCAAGCGTATCGCGAACATACGGATATCGGCGTCGCAGGCCTCTGGCGCCTGCTCGAAAGGATCGAGGACATCCGACTGTCCCCGGTTGTCATCGTGGCGGCGGGCATGGACGCGGCCCTCGTCAGCGTCGTTGGCGGTCTTGTTTCCGCTCCGGTGATCGCGTTGCCAACGTCCGTCGGTTATGGCGTCGCGCTTGGCGGCGCGACAGCGCTGCACGCCTCTCTAGCCAGTTGCGCGCCTGGAATATCGGTCGTCAATATCGACAATGGCTATGGCGCGGCTTGCGCGGCCTTGCGAATATTGCGCGCCATCGCGGCGGCGCAAAACCTGTCCGCGGTGAACTGAACGCCCCGCGCCTATTCCTGCGACTGGCCACCCGCGAAGCGAGCAACCATCAAGGATCCCAATATGATCGCGCCGTAGATCGCCTGGATCCAGAACGACGGCACCTGCGCGAGCGTCAACAGATTGCCGACGACGCCGAGCAGCAGCACCCCGGTCAGCGCCCCGAACATGGTGCCCTTGCCGCCGTCCAGCGAAATGCCGCCAATCACCGCCGCGGCGAAGACGGTGAAGATGAGCCCATTGCCCTGATTGGCGCTGATCGCGCCGACGTAGCCGGTGATGGCGAGGCCGCCCAAGGCGGCGAGCATTCCGGCCAGCACGTAGACGCCCCAGGTGATGCGCTCGACGCGGATTCCGGCGGCCCGAGCAGCCTCGGGATTGCCGCCGATCGCGTAAAGGGCGCGGCCCAGGCGATGGTACCGCAACATCACGCCGGCAATCACGAACGCGAGCGCCGCGAGCCAGACCGCGAGCGGCACGCCAAGGAAGGTGATGACCATCAGGCCGTAGAACGCTGCGGGCAGGTCGAACAAGGTGCGCCCGTGCGTCGCGCCCACCAGCATGCCGCGCAGGATGATCAGCATCGCAAGCGTCACGATGAAGGCGCTGAGCCTCAGCTTCACGACCATGAAGCCGTTGATGAAGCCGACCAGACCGCCGACCACCAGCACCGTCAGAATGCCGATCGCCGTCGGCCATTCAAACCCGAAGCCGAAACCCTCGGCAGGCAGGACCACCATGGCGCCGATCGCCGGCGCAATGCCGTAGATCGACTCGAGCGACAGATCGAACTTGCCGGTGATGATGACGAGCAATTCCGCGAGCACGACGAGCGCTAGAGCCGCAGACGAGGTCAGGATGGTGTTGATGTTCCCCGAAGTCAGAAAGACCGGGCTTATGATGGAGCCAATGACCAGCAGGACTGCCAGCGCCGGAAGAAGCGCCAGGTCGCGAAGCCGGGCCAAGGCGATGCTGCTGGTCCGCTGCGCGACCATGCTTCCCTGGGCGACAGGCGCGGGGGCCGAACTCTCACTCACTTCAAATCCCCTCGACCGATGCGACGAGCTCGTTGTCGCTCCAACCCGCCGCGTGCTCCGCCACGACCTTGCCGTGCCGCATCACCAACACCCGGTCGCAGACCCGCAAATCCTCGAGCTCGCCGCTCGCCACCAGGATCGCCCGCCCGTCGCGACGCGTGTTTTCAATGACGCGCAAAAGCGCTTCTTTCGATTTCACGTCGACGCCAGCCGTCGGATCGATAAGAACGAGCACCGATGGGCGGCTTGAAAGCGCCCGTCCCATCACGACTTTCTGCTGGTTGCCGCCGGAGAGGTCAGACACAAGCTGATCAGGCCCCTGGGTGACGACCCCCAGCGTATTGATCGCGTCATTCGCCGCCGAGGCGCGGCGTGCGGGCGCAATGAATCCGAGCGCCCCAAGCGCGTTCGCAATCGGCATCGTGACATTGTCGGCGATCGACTGCGTGAGCACGAGCCCCTGGCGGTGCCGACTTTTCGGTACGCAGCCGACGCCGAGCGCCAGCGCCGAGGGAACGTCACCCGAGCGCAAGGGAGCGCCATTGATCCGGATTGCTCCCGCATTGTACGGCCCTAAGCCCGCCACGGCTTCGGCAACGCCGAGGCGGCCGCTACTGGTCGCGCCGCACAGCCCGATGACCTCGCTCGGCCGAACGGAAAAGCTCACATCGTCAAAATCTTCGCCGCCGAGGCTGCTCACTTCAAGCGCGACAGGACCCTCGGTTGGCGCTTTTCGGTTGGCGGCGTCGGCGAAGCTGAAGTTCACTTGCTCCCCGGTCATCGCTTCGATCAGCGCATCCTTTGGCAAGCCAGCCGCAGGCGCGGTGAGGATGTGCCTCGCGTCGCGCAACACGGTCACAGTCTGACAGACCTCGTAGACCTCCTGAAGGTGATGGGAGATGAACAGGAACGTCACGCCTTGCGCTTGCAATCGGCGCATTTGAGCGAACAGGCGATTGATTTCCTCGCCGTCCAGTTGCGCGGTCGGCTCGTCGAGGATGATGAATTCGGCGCCATAGGAAAGCGCACGCGCGATCTCGACCAATTGCCGGGCTTCGACCCTGAGATCGCCAGCCCGCGAGCGTTCCGAGACCGAGACATCCCAGCGATCGAGCACCTCGCGAGCGTCGCGCCAGAGCGTGCTCCAGTCGATGAAGCCGCGCCGGAGCGGCTGACGGTTGATGAACAGGTTTTCGGCAACCGTCAGGTCGGGAATGATGGTCGAATGCTGGTAGACGCAGGCGACCCGCCGGCGCCATCCTTCGCGATCGGCGATCGCCGGCGCTGGCTCGCCATGGAAGCGGATTTCCCCGCGGTCAGGCTCGCGAAGGCCCGTCAGGATTCCAACGAGCGTCGACTTGCCGGCGCCGTTGCGCCCGACGAGCGCATGGGACTCGCCGGGCAAGACGCGCAAGCGCGCGTCGCTGAGCGCGACCGTCGCGCCATAGCGCTTCGAAACGCCGATCGCTTCCACGATCGGAATCGCATCCACCCCTTGAGGCTCAGGCGTCGGCGTCTCGATCATCGAGCGACAGCAGTCAGCTACTTGTTGTTGCCCCAAAACGACTTGTCGTCGACGTTCTCCTTGGTGACCAATTGCGCCGGAAGCTGATCTTCGAGAACACCGGGGGCCACTTCAAGAATCGTGCTGTCGTGGTCGGTCGGGCCGGCCTTGAACGTCTTCCCCGCAATCGCATCCTTCAGATATTGAATCCCGTATTTCGCGTAGAGGTCCGCCGGCTGCGAAACCGTGGCGTCGGCCTCGCCCTTGCGGATCGCGTCGAACTCCTGCGGAATTCCGTCATTGCTGACGATGACGATGTGCCCCTTTTCGCCGGCCGGATGAAGCATGCCTTTACGCTTCAGCGTCTGCAATGCGGGAGCCAGGAAAACGCCGCCGGCGTGCATGTAGATCGCCTTGAGATCGGGCGTCGAGTTGAGAATGGTGTCGAGACCCGCCGCGGCGTCTTCGCCGGACCATGCCTTCGTCGGTATCTCGAGCAGCTTGAGTTTGGGGTAGTTCTTCTTGATGCAGTCGCGGAAGCCGTTGCCGCGATCGCGGCCATTGATCGACGCCTGGTCGCCCATGATCTGCACGATCGGGCCTTCCGCCACATGTTCGCCGATATATTTACAGGCCTTCTCGCCGTAAGCGATGTTGTTGGCGCGCACGACGATGGCCACCGGACCGGAGTCCGGCGCGACGTCGACCGCGACGACCGCCACCTTGGCGGCTGCCGCCGTTTTCAGAATCGTTCCCGCCGCCGAACTGTCGAACGGCGAGAAGATGAGGCCCTTGGCGCCGAGCGTGATCGCGTTCTTGACGCCGGTGATCTGCTTCGCCGTGTCGAATTCGGAGTTGAACGGTTGCAGGAGGTCGACGCCCTGGGCCTTCGCTTCGTTCACGATGTACTGGTTGTAGGCGGTCCAGAACGGCGACGTCAGCGTCGTGAGATCGACCGCGATCTTTGGCGCGTCCGCGGCGGAGGCCGCGAGGGTGAGCGCGCTGAGCGCGGCGCCTGTCAGCGCGGACAGGACAAGGGTGCGCTTCGTTTGCATCATGTTGTTTCCTCCCGATTGCCGCTGTTTTCGTGACGCGGCGGTTGAAGGCTGCCTCGGCAATCCCTTGGTAGATAGGACAAGGAACTCGTCTCGGCTTAGCCTCAAAATGTCGTGGCGTCGCTTCAAAATAGAAGCCAATTCGCTCACGGCGATAGGACTTCGCTAGCAGTCCATTCCCATGCTCGCAAGACATAATTTCCTGCCGGGACGACGTGGCGCCTTCGACGAAAAAGGCGAACGAGCATAGGCGCCTCAAAGGCGCAAAGCCTGCCGGAGCACGCCCTGGCCAAGCGAATATTGAACCAACAAATACTCACCGCGGCGCGTGAGCTTGGGTCCCGGCGGCGGCAGATTGTTAGCGGCGCCTCGCTTAACGGCCCGTTTCACAATGGTCTGAAACTTGCGCCACCGGGATGCGGTTGAGCGGCGAATTCCAATTCGTTGACGGCGAGGCTTGTTCGTCTACGGTGTGCTCGTTAGCAAAGCAGTGCGGCTCCTCGGAAACAGTGAAAAGCCAGTGGTTTCGATCGCGGACATCGAGAGCGCCGAACGCCTCGTGGGACTTGCCTACACCGCGGCCGAGCGCGAGCAAATGGTCGGCAATCTCGAGGGACAGATCGCGTTGGCGATCGCCCGGCGGAAGTTCCGCTTCGACAATTCAATGCCAACCGCGACCCGCTTCGATCCGCGGCTGCCGAACTTCCGCATGCCGGCGGCGGGTTCGCCGCGATTTTCGAAGGGCTCAGCTCGACCATTGCCGCAAGACGAGGCGGATATCGCTTTCGCATCGATCGGCGAACTCGCTGCCTGGATTAGCGCTGGCGCGCTGACGAGCAGGCGGCTGACAGAGATTTATCTCTCCCGGATCGACACGCTGGGACCCAAGCTCGAGTGTTTCGCGGCGGTCACTGCAAAGCGGGCGCTGGCGGAGGCGGACGCGGCGGACGCGTTGCTGCGCGGGGGCGTCTATCTCGGCCCATTGCACGGCATGCCCTATGGACTGAAGGATCTTTTCGACACAAAGGGGATCACGAGCGGTTGGGGCGCTGAGCCGTACAAGGATCGCATCCCCGCCACAGACGCGACCATTGTGCGCAAGCTGCGGTCGGCCGGCGCCGTGCTTTTGGGCAAAACGACCGTTGGAGCGCTCGCTTATAACGACATCTGGTATGGCGGCCGGACGCGCAATCCCTGGAACCTCAACGAAGGCTCGAGCGGGTCGAGCGCGGGATCCGCATCAGCCACGGCCGCGGGCCTCTGCGCCTTTTCGATTGGCACAGAGACGCTGGGGTCGATCACTTCGCCCAGCCAGCGTTGCGGCGCGACGGGACTGCGACCAACCTTCGGCCGGGTGTCGCGTGCCGGCGGCATGTCGCTCTGTTGGTCGCTCGACAAAGTAGGACCGATCTGCCGCTCCGTCGAAGACACGGGTCTAGTGCTCGCGGCGCTCAATGGCGCGGACGATGCCGACCGCTTCTCGATCGCAGCGCCGTTCCACTTTGACGCCGAGACCGATATTTCTGGCCTCAAGCTTGGCTATCTTCCGGAAGCCTTTGGGGAAGGCGCCACCGAGGTCGATCATGCGGCTCTCGCGGCAAGCCGTCGTCTCGGGATCGAAGTTGTAGAAGTTTCGCTGCCTGCGCTTCCCTACGAGGCGCTTATGAACGTGCTCTATGCAGAGGCCGCGGCGTCGTTCGAGGACCTGACCCTGTCCGATCTGGACGACACGCTCAAGTGGCAGGACGACGGCGCGTGGCCGAACACCTTCCGTAAGGCGCGGTTTCTTTCCGCCGTCGATCACGTCCAGCTCGACCGTCTCCGCTATCAGGTGATGCTCGCGCTCGACGAGCTTTTCACCAAGGTCGACGCGGTGATCGGCCCGTTCATGACCGGGCCAATGCTCGTCGCGAGCAATTTCACCGGACATCCTTGCCTGCATCTACGGGCAGGTTTCCTCAATCTCGCGACGCGCGGCGCCGCTTCCCTCGGTTCGGGAAAACTGACGACCGGAGAGCCTGAGGCCGAGGGTCGCGCCTTCAACGTGCCCCAAGGCATATCCTTATGGGGCCGGCTGTTCGAAGAAGGCCCGATCCTCAACCTCGGCATGGCGCTTGAGAAGGAACTCGGGGTCGCTGCCGCCCGCCCCGAATTTCCCGAATAGGTCCGTCTGGGGCGACCACGGCGCCAGCCTCTGGCCTCGCCGATTTTTCCGGTCGGATACCAGGCCGAGCCCTCGACTTATGACGAAGTGACGCGCGGCCATTTCGTTCTTCGCCAAGTCTGATCCAGCCATGAGGTCAGCGAGGCGTCGCTGGAATGCAGAACGAATGGCGCGCGGTTTGGCGATCTTGGCGCGGCTTTAAGATGCGCGCCCGGTCATCTCTGGTTCCGGCTGAGCGGACTCAGATTTTTGTGAGCGCTGATGAACCGCCCCCTCGATCATGTTGAGGCCGTGCGCGGAATTGATAAGCGCCAGATGCGAGAACGCCTGAGGAAAGTTGCCAAGCTGACGGCCGCTATGAGGATCGTATTCCTCCGCGAGCAACCCCAGGTCGTTGCGCAGCGCTAGCAGTCGCTCGAAGAGCGCGCACGCCTCATCGTACCGACCTAGCAGCACGTAATTGTCGACAAGCCAGAAGCTGCAGGCCAGGAAAGCGCCTTCGCCGGGCGGCAGGCCGTCGACCGCGGTTCCGGTGTCGTAGCGCATCACGAATCCGTCGCGAAGGAGTTTGCGTTCGACAGCGGCGACAGTGCCTTGGACGCGGGGATCGTCAGGCGGCAAAAAGCCGACGATGGGGATGAGGAGCAGACTCGCGTCCAGCGTCGCATCGCCGAAAGACTGGACGAACGCGTTTTCGTTTCCATCATAGCCGCGCGCGCACACCTCATCATGAATCGCGTCGCGGACTCCGCGCCAGCGCTCGAGCGGTCCATCGAGTCCGAATTCCTCGATTGACCGCACTGCGCGATCAAACGCGACCCATGCCATAACCTTCGAGTGCGTGAAGTGGCGCCGTCCGCCGCGCACTTCCCAGATGCCCTCGTCCGGCTCCCGCCAGATGGCTTCGAGGTGCAAAAGGAGGGAGCACTCCAGCGCCCAAGTCGCATCGCTCGTCGCGAGGCCGGCCCGGCGCGCGACGTAAAAGGCGTCGAGCACTTCACCATAGACATCGAGTTGGAGCTGTCCCACGGCGCCGTTGCCGATTCGGACCGGAGCCGAGCCTTCGTAGCCAGGCAGCCATGGAATTTCGAATTCCTGGAGCCGCCGTTCGCCCGCCACACCGTAGAGAATCTGCAGGTCGTCCGGCGCCCCAGCGACCGCGCGCAAAAGCCACTCGTGCCAACCCTTCGCCTCGTCGAGGAAGCCGGCCCCGATCAGCGCATAAAGTGTGAAGGTCGCGTCCCGAAGCCAGCAATATCGATAGTCCCAATTGCGCGGGCCGCCCAATTGTTCGGGCAAGGAGGTTGTCCCCGCCGCGACGATGCCGCCAGTCTCCCAATGGGCGAGCGATTTCAAAGTCAGGAGGGAGCGAAGAACGGCGTCGCCCCAACGCTCGGGCGGCTTGAAAGCAGCCGTCCATCCAGTCCAGAACGAAGTGACCTGCTTGGTCGCTTCGGCGAGTTCCGCCTCCAACAGAGGCGGAGGCGCCGCGCGAAAAGACGGCGACCAGTTGAGAACGAAGCTGACGCTTTCTCCCTCGCGAACCGTGAACTCGCCGACGGTGCGAAGATCCTCGCCGCGTGTCTGAACGGCCGTATCGAGCAGCAATCGGTCGGGGCCGGCGATGAATTGAAGCCGCCCGTCCCGCTGTTGAGACACCCATGGCACCACGGCTCCGTAATCGAACCGCACAGTGATTTCCATCCGCATCGAGACCTCGCCCTCAAGGCCCCGGACAATGCGCACCAACTCGGACGACCCGTCTCGCCGATACATAAAATCCGTCAACGAGACCGAGCCGTGCGGCGGTGGTAAAAATCGTTTCGAGGATCAATGTGTTCTCGAGGTAACGACGGGTCGTCTGAACGTCGTTTTGCGTAGGGGCGATCAGCCACCTTCCGTTCTCAGGGCCGCCCAGAAGCGCGCTAAAACAAGCGGCGCTGTCGAAACGAGGCACGCACAGCCAGTCGATCGAACCGTCACGACCGACCAGCGCCACCGTCTCGCAGTTTCCGATTACAGCGTAGTCTTCAATTCGAAGCGGCATCGCGTGATTCTCAGCGGGGAGGGTCCGAGGTGACAGATCGAACCACCGTGAGGTCCGATCAGGTTGTCCATCCAAAGCTCGGTGTGCGTGTTCGCGCAATTCTCGGGGGCAGCCACCCATTCATAGCATGCCTGACTAAAGCCTCCTGGTCGATAGCGTCTGGCGAAGTGGGGCGCGCGAAGCCGCTTGAGCGTTCCCCCGCTAATACTCCAGCCCGGTTACTTCAGCGGGTCCTAAGGTAAGAACGCCACCGAGACTGTCGCCCTTGTCGTGCCCGATCCCTTACCTGCCCAAGTCGCTTGGGAATCTCACCGCGCATCCGCTACAACGGCGTGGATGGCGTCTGCAACGATAGCTTTGCGTGCTCAGATCAGCTCAACTTGGCTTTCGCTCGGTTTACTTCGTATTTTTTTTGTGTAAAAGGGTCCAACAAAACGGGCAGCGGCAGCAGCCGAGGCGTCCAAATCTTAGGGATGGGTAGTCCATGCTTCCAAATGTTGTTCTTGTTTCAAGGTGTTGACGCAACCGGCCGCAAAGGTCTGTGGGAGACAGTCGGCGTGGCGGGCGGAACGTTTGAATTGGTTGCCGGAGGGAGCGCTTCGGGACTTTCTCCCAGTAACCTAACGGTATTCAACGGCCAGGTTTTGTTCGAAGGTAACAACGCCATCAGCGGCAATGCTGGGTTGTGGGTGACGAATGGGACTGCCGCCGGCACCATGGAGCTTTCTGTCAGCGGAGCCCCTGCTACTGGACTTAAGCCCAACAGCATGACGGTCTTCAATGGCCAAGTGTTCTTTAACGGTACAGACACAAGCAATTCCAATTTCCGCGGCTTGTGGGTGACGAACGGCACTGGGAGCGGCACCCACGAAGTTACCGGTATCGCTGGGACGGACCCTTCAACGGGTCTTGGCTCGGTGGGGTTAGATCCTTCGAACTTCACCGTTTTTGCTGGAAAGATGCTGTTTAATGGCGCGAGCAGCGCGAATGTGGCCGGTCCCGCAGGCCACGTCGGCCTATGGACGACAGACGGCACCGCCGCGGGAACACACGAGTTAACCGGTATCGCCGGGGCATCGACGACGGGATTGGGCTTAGATCCGGGTGGTCTGACGGTTTTTGGCAGTGAAGTCCTCTTTAGCGGCGCCGACACGAGCGGCGTTATTGGTTTGTGGGAAACTGACGGCACGGCCGGCGGCACGCACGAGATCACGGTCGTCGGGGCGACTGGTACTGGGCTCAGTCCCAAAGAGATGACTGTTCTCGGTGGTAAGGTGCTGTTCAACGGGGAGAGTGGGGCCAACGCGGCGGGCCCGAATGGTCACCACGGATTGTGGGTGACCAACGGGACAACCGGCGGCACAACCGAGCTGACGGGCATAGTCGGCGCTGGCCCGGGGACAGCGCCAGGTGATCCCGGCTTCAATCCTCTGTTTCTGACAGCCTTCAAGGGAGAAGTGCTTTTCAACGGTCGCGACTCGTCGGGCAAACAAGGATTGTGGGAGACGGACGGCACGGCCGCCGGAACGCACGAGATCTTGGCGGGGTCGGCGGCGGGTGGATTGGACCCGTCCGGCTTCGCGGTCTTCGGCAGCGAGGTGCTATTCAGCGGTCATGACGCGGCCGGCCATTCCCAGTTGTGGGAGACGGACGGAACCGCCGCCGGCACACACGCGCTGACGGTAGCTGGGGCGTCAGCCGCAGGGTTGGCTCCGGTTGATCTGACGGCGTTGCCTGGAGCGCCGCCCGTTGTTCATCCGAACAATCTTTCGCAGGTCGTTCACGCGAACAATCTTGCGTTGAGCGGCAGACGTGACGGGCGCGCATAACTTCATCGACATGCTGAATTTCGTCGCCAGCTACGGCGACCTGATCAGCGCTTTCGGAACAAACCAGCAGGCGGCGCAGAATTGGTACAACACGCGCGAGCCGATCGAAAATCGGGTCGGGACCTTTGACGGCCTGGATTACGTCGCCAGCTACGGCGACCTGATCAGTGCTTTCAAATCCGCCGGGTCAAAGCAGGCGGTGCTGGACGCCGGAGCGACCCATTTCATCACTGCCGGCGTCCATGAAGGGCGAACGACAACCTTCAATGGGCTCGACTACATCGCCAGCTACGGCGACCTGATCAACGCCTTCGGGGCCAATGGCGACGCCGGGGCGTATCACTACATCGAGAGCGGCAAGAGCGAAGGCCGCACAACGACCTTCGACGGTCTGGACTACATCGCCAGCTACGGCGACCTGATCAAGGCCTTTGGCGCCAATGAGCAGGCCGGGGCAGCGCATTTCATTACTAACGGATCTAAGGAAGGCCGCACGACAACCTTCAACGGGCTCGATTACATCGCCAGCTACGGCGATCTGATCAAGGCGTTCGGCGCCAACAATGACGCAGGCGCGACGCACTACATCGACAGTGGCGCGAGCGAAGGCCGCAAGACGACCTTCGATGGTCTGGACTACATCGCCAACTACACCGACCTGATGAAGGCGTTCGGCGCCAACGAACAGGCGGGAGCGGAGCACTACATCGACAACGGCTTTTCCGAGCACCGCAGCACCACCTTCAACGTGGGGGCTTATGAGTCCGCGCATCCCGATCTGATCGGGAAGTTCAGCTCCGACGACGCCTTCCTCACGGCCTATATCAATACCTACAAAGCAAGCGGGACGTTTTTGACGTAGCAGGTTTTGGGATGATCCTCGGCCAGGGGGTTGACACCGGCCAGTTGCTTTCACACGGCTCTTCAAGGGCCATCTCAAGACCGGGCGGTTCAGCGCAGGAACGTTCAGGCCGGCGCGCCGGGCTTTTGTCTCGAACGAGCCGACGAAACCGATCATATCGGGCGCGAGTGGGTTTCGAGACCGTCGAGCGCTTCGGGTCGCCGGCCGCCAAGCCGTGCTTTGCCGGAGGTTCTTTTGGACAGCGTCGGCGGCTTAGCATGTTTCGTCCCGGCATTTGCTGGAGCGGGCTGATTTTGAATCTGCGTGGCTCTGAAGTCCAGGCTTTGCAGATGAATTGGTATGGGGTCAGGCCCCTGAGGGTTTTGAGCCGCCTGGCGAAGTTATAGGCGTCGACGAAGTTTTGCAGGTGGGCTCGCAGTTGGTCGTGGGTGTCGTAGAAGTAGCGTTTGACAGTCGCGTCCTTGATGTGCGGTTCATTCTTTCGACTTGCCCGTTGGTCCAGGGATGCTTGGGCTTTGTCAGCCGATGATCGACGTCGTTCTGGGCGCAGGCGTATTCGAAGGCGTGCGCCCAGACGGGCTCTCCGGCGTCAAGGGCGGCCTTGATGTCCGCCGCGGCTGAACTCGTATTGCCTGGCGTGGTGAAGTGGGTTCCGTTGTCAGTGAGGACGGTGCGGACCTTGTAGGGAACGGCGGCGATCAGGCGGCGCAGGAAGTCCCCCGCGGTGAGGCGCGCCACCTTCTCATGCAACTCGACGAAGGCGAACTTCGACGTTCGGTCGATGGCGACGATGAGGTAGAGCTTGCCTTGCGCGGTTCGAACCTCGGCGATGTCGATATGGAAATAGCCGATCGGATAGGCCTCGAATCGCGTCTGGCGGAGGCTTCGCCTCGATTTGCGGTACCGGTAGATCCATTGCGTTGCAGACACCGGTGAACGAGCGCGTCGGATGCGGATGGTGGGCTGCAGAGTGTAGGGCAATCGTCGAGTGGGAGCAGAGCATGCCTTCGGAAGGCGACAGCGACGGCCTCTTCCTCACGGACAGGACTGTCGATCTGGGCGCCTTGTGGTCCGGTCGAAGGTCGGAAACGGACGGTCCGCGTCTTCCACTGGCGATGGTCTTTTGATTGACTCTGTGCGCGTCGCGAACTCCTCAGGCTCTCTTGACTGTGATGTATCGCTTGACGGATCGCCTCTGTCCTTGTGGTGCTTCGATGAAGCATTGGTCCCATAGCGCATCCTTCGAATAACTGACAACAATGCTCCATCAAAGTCCGGGACGAAACAGCTAGTCCGCGGATTTTAGATCGCTTGCTTGGTGACCAGTTGGTCGCGCCGCGCCTTCGAGTGGTCCGTGGCCAGCACGATTCCTCGGGACCTGATAGCCTTCCCCTTTCGCAAACCTAAACGGGCGAAAGGCACATCATCGGTCGCGGACTTCGGCGAAGTTAGAACATGCAAAGCGAGAATTGTGTTTGTACGGGCGTTGGCGAAATAACCCATTGAGCAGTAAACCCCTCGAACTCTCGGAAGGATTCCGTGATTTGTTAAACGGGGGTCGCTATCTCTGCAACGTCTCACTCTGTCGGTATCCCTGTCGCCGAGGCGCCCGCCTTTCGCCCGAGGCGCTGATAAGTCTCCTTGTCGGCGCGATTTCGTGAAGGCGGTAACGGCGCCCGCGCCGAGGCGGCTTGCGCTCATCGATCGCGACGGAACGATCATCGTCGACAAGGTCTATCTGAGCGATCCCGACGGCATCGAGTTCACGCAGGGAGCAATCGAGGGGTTGCGACTGCTGCGTGACGCCGGCTTCGTGCTGGCTTTGATCACCAATCAGTCGGGGATTGCGCGGGGGTATTTCGACGTCGCCGTGCTCGGGCGCATCCATGACCGCCTGCAATCCATGCTGGCTGCAGAGGGTATCGGGCTGGACGCAATCTATTTCTGCCCGCACGGCCCGAACGACGGCTGCAATTGCCGAAAGCCGGCCCCCGGAATGGTCAAGCAAGCAATGCGCGATTTGGGATTCCGCCCTGAGGAAGTCGTGGTGCTTGGCGATAGCGACGGTGACATGGGAGCCGCCGCCGCCGCGGGGGTGGCTGGGGTGCGGGTTGCGGTAGCGGGAAAGCCCGTCGTAACCGGGGCGGCGCCCGATTTCCTCGAAGCCGCCCGTCGGGCGCGCGCAATTCTCACCGAGCGCCTTGCACCGTGATGTCGCGATGCTCGCGAACGCAGTCTCGCCTCTACGCGGGGCTCTCGTTTAGGTCGCTTTCTCTGTGAAGGCGCTCCATTGCTGAAGTGCTTTTGAGTGTCGACGGCGATTGCCTTAGACTGCCTGCTTCTGACTAAACTCGAGCGACTCTGGACGGTAAGTTGAAAGTCGCCCAGCGCGCGTACCCGCCTCCGGGAGCGGCGTTCCCCACTTCGAAGCCGATTTGGATAAAAGGATGTGGCGGCGTCTATAACCAAGACGCCTTGCGCTAATGGAGCGGCCTAGGCGCCGAGTTGCCGGGCGCATCGGTGACGGATAGTCTGCGCAATCTGGGCGAGCGATCTAACCGACGGGAAGCGTCGGCGGGTCGAGAGCAAGCAACGACAGGACGGCCGCACATCGATGGCACGTTTCCTGCGAAGCTGGGAGAAACAGGAGGGCAGGTTGTCGCATGGATAATTTCCTGCAGCAGCTGATCAACGGGCTCACGCTAGGGTCGATCTACGGACTCATCGCCATCGGCTACACGATGGTTTTCGGCATCATCGGCATGGTCAATTTCGCGCACGGCGACGTGTTCATGCTGTCTGCCTTTATTGCTTTGATCATATTCATGATCTTGACCCAGATTTTGCACCTGGGGTCGCTGCCGCTCGCCTTTGTCATCGTGCTGGTCGGGGCCATGGCGCTGACCGCGCTGTGGAACTGGGCGATCGAACGACTCGCGTACCGGCCGCTGCGTGGATCGTTTCGCCTGGCGCCGCTTATTTCCGCGATCGGCATGTCAATCTTTCTGTCAAATTTTGTCCAGGTTGTTCAGGGGCCGCGCAACAAGCCTGCGCCCCAATTGCCCAATCACGTGTTCAACGTGACCGGCAACGTCACCCTCTCGGTGCGCCAGATCCTGATCGTGGTGGTCACCGCCGTTCTGCTGGCGGCCTTCTGGTATCTCGTTCAACACACTTCGCTCGGTCGGGCCCAGCGCGCCTGCGAGCAGGATCGCAAGATGGCGGCGCTGCTTGGAATCGACGTCGACGCGACCATTTCGATCACCTTCGTGATCGGCGCGGCCCTGGCGGCGGTCGCAGGCGTCATGTTCGTGATCTACTATGGCGTGGTGAGTTTTTCCGACGGCTTCACGCCCGGGGTCAAAGCCTTCACCGCGGCGGTGCTCGGCGGCATCGGCTCGTTGCCCGGCGCCGTGCTGGGCGGCCTCCTGATCGGCCTCATCGAAGTGTTCTGGTCGTCCTACTTCACCACCGACTACAAGGACGTGGCCGCGTTCATGATTCTGGCGATCACCCTGATCTTCATGCCTTCCGGCATTCTCGGCAGGCCGGAAGTCGAGAAGGTCTAAAGGCATGAGCGCGCCCCCGCAAACCACGGACATCGCGGCCGAGCGCGGCAACGGCGGGGCAACTCGTTCCCGCGCTCCGCAACGCCGCGGCCGCTGGGCTCGTCGCCTTCGGCCTCGCGTTCCCCATCATCAGCTACCAGGCCCAATCGAACATCAATAACGAACTTGTTCTGGTCAGCCGCTGGCCGCTCGCGTTCGGAATCGCGGCGATCGTTTTCGCCTTCGTTTTCCTGCGGCAGATGGCGCGCGCTGACTGGCGGATCTGGTTCGACCGCGTCGGCTCGGCCGCCGCCGGCGGCATGGGCGGCGCCCTGGTGCAGGCGGCGCGGGAGGGCGAGGGCACGGCCCCGCCGTCCGCCGCGCGGGCGGCGTTCAGCCGGTACATCGGCCCGTTCATGCTGGGCCTCGTGATCCTGTTCCCGTTGATCTGCCTTGGCCTTCTCGGTCCGGGCGGGTCGCTGAAGTGGATCAACAATTACGGCGTCCAGATTCTCATCTACGTGATGCTGGGCTGGGGATTGAACATCGTGGTCGGCCTCGCCGGCCTTCTCGATCTGGGCTACGTGGCCTTTTACGCGGTTGGCGCCTATTCCTATGCGCTGCTCTCGACCACCTTCGGACTTTCGTTCTGGGTCTGCCTGCCGCTCGCCGGGCTGCTCGCCGCGATGTGGGGCGTCATTCTCGGCTTCCCGGTCCTGAGGCTGCGCGGCGACTATCTCGCCATCGTGACGCTCGCCTTCGGCGAGATCATCCGCATGGTGCTGATCAACTGGGTCGATTTGACCAACGGATATGCCGGCATCAGCGGCATTCCTAAAGTCAGTTTCTTTGGCATACCCTTCACTGACGACGACGATGGTTTCGCGGCGATCTTCCACCTCCCCTACACGCCGATCTACCGCACGATCTTTCTTTTCTATCTCATCCTGGCGCTCGCGCTCCTGACCAATTTCGTGACGATGCGGCTGCGCCGCCTGCCGATCGGCCGGGCCTGGGAGGCCCTTGCGCGAGGACGAGATCGCCTGCCGCTCGCTTGGCATCAACACCACCACCACCAAGCTCACGGCGTTTGCGCTCGGCGCGATGTTTGGCGGCTTCGCCGGCTCGTTCTTCGCCGTGCGCCAGGGGTTTGTCAGCCCGGAGAGCTTCACCTTCATCGAATCGGCGACCATCCTCGCGATCGTCGTTCTCGGCGGCATGGGCTCGCAGCTTGGCGTCGCCATCGCGGCCGCGGTGATGATCGGCGTTCCCGAACTCATGCGCGAACTCGACTGGATGAAGAGGATCTTCGGCGAGCATTTCGACCCGACCCAGTACCGTATGCTGCTGTTCGGCGCCGCGATGGTCATCATGATGATCTGGAAGCCGCGTGGTCTCGTTTCGACGCGCCTGCCGTCCGTGTTCTTGAAAGAGCGAAAAGCCGTGTCCGGGGATCTTGTCAAAGAGGGACACGGGTAAGATGAACTGGCTGACTGGCCCGCTGCTCGCCGTCGAAAACCTTACGATGCGCTTCGGCGGCCTCGTCGCCGTGAACGCCTTCAGCTTTGCGGTCGGACGCGGAGACATCACCGCGCTCATCGGTCCGAACGGCGCGGGCAAGACGACCGTGTTCAACTGCGTCACCGGCTTTTACAAGCCGACCGAAGGACGGCTTGCGCTTGCCCGCGACGGCGTCGCGACACCCGAGGACATCGCCGCCGTCACCCGCTCGAGCGGCCGACACGCAACGACGGCGAATGGCGAACTCTTTCTGCTCGAGCGGATGCCCGACCATGAGATCGCCCGCAAGGCCCGGGTCGCCCGCACCTTCCAGAATATCCGGCTTTTCCAGGGCATGACCACGCTCGAGAACCTGCTGGTCGCCCACCACAATGCGCTCATGCTCGCAAGCGGTCTGACTGTGCTCGGGCTGATCGGAGCGCCCAGCTATCGCCGCAAGGAAGCCGAGTGCATCGAACGGGCGAAGTACTGGCTCGACAAGATCGGGCTCACGGATCGGGCTGACGACCCGGCGGGCGAGTTGCCCTATGGCGCTCAGCGCCGGCTCGAAATCGCCCGCGCGATGTGCACTGACCCTGTTCTTCTCTGTCTGGATGAACCGGCGGCCGGGCTCAACCCGCGCGAATCGGCCGAGCTTAACGCGCTTCTGCGATCGATCCGCGCCGACCACAAGACGTCGGTGCTCCTGATCGAGCATGACATGTCGGTCGTCATGCAAATCTCAGATCACGTGGTGGTGCTCGACTACGGGGTGAAGATCGCTGACGGCACGCCGGCGGAAGTGCGCGCCGATCCGAAAGTGATCGCGGCCTATCTCGGCGTCGAAGACGAGGCGGAAGTTGAGCAGATCGAAAAGGAACTGGAGCAATGAGCGTTGCGGCGCCCGCGCTGACGCCGCTCCTGCAACTGCGGGGCATCGAAACTTTCTACGGGAAAATCCAGGCGCTGCGGGGCGTCGACATCGACGTCAACAAGGGTGAGATCGTCACGCTGATCGGCGCCAACGGGGCGGGCAAGTCGACGACGATGATGACAATCTTCGGCGCGCCCCGCGCGCGCCACGGGCGGATCACGTTCGACGGCCACGACATCACCAACCTGCCGACGCACATGATTGCGCGTCTCTCGATCGCCCAGTCTCCCGAAGGGCGGCGCATCTTCCCGCGCATGACGGTGTTCGAGAATCTGCAGATGGGCGCCTCGATCAACAATTTCGCTCATTTCGACGAAGATCTTCAGCGCATGTTCGCGCTTTTTCCGCGTCTCAAGGAGCGCGCGCCGCAGCGCGGCGGAACGCTCTCGGGCGGCGAGCAGCAGATGCTGGCGATCGCGCGCGCGCTGATGAGCCGTCCCCGGTTGCTTCTCCTGGACGAGCCGTCGCTTGGACTTGCTCCCCTCGTGGTCAAGCAGATCTTCGAAGTGATCGCCGATCTGAACAAGAGCGAGGGCCTGACCGTTTTCCTGGTCGAGCAGAACGCCTTTCATGCGCTGAAACTCGCCCATCGCGGCTACGTAATGGTCAATGGCGCGATCACGATGCAGGGCGGCGGCGCCGAGTTGCTGGCGCGCCCGGAAGTGCGCGCGGCCTATCTCGAGGGTGGTCATTGATGGGCGAGATCTTGTGGTCGGACTCACCTTACGGCCTGTTCACCTTTATCCTCCTCACGCTGGTGCTCGGCGGAGCGGGCGCCTGGGCGACCGGAAGGGCCGTCGCCAAGACCTGGAGGCCGCTGGCGACACTTGCGCCCTACATGGTCTTTCTCGCCGCGGCCGTGCGGTTTCTTCACTACGCGCTTTATGGCGAGCCGCTTCTCTCATTCCCTCTGTTCATCAGCGCCTTGATCTGGATGATCGTCGTCGGCGCTCTCGGCTATCGCGCCATGCGCGCGACGCAGATGGCGACCCAGTATTCCTGGGCTTATGACAGTTCGGGGCTGAACTGGCGGGCGAAGGGAAGTGGCTGAACGAGCGCGCCGTTGATCGGTCAAACCTTGGTGTTTTTTAAGGTGACTCTTGACGAAAAACAAGAAAGTATCGGCCTTCAAGGTGGAATTGCGTTCTGCCAATGGGCGCCAGGGCCGGGCGCTTGCAACTTATGGGAGAAACTGAATGACTAAACATTGGTTGTCTGGAGTCGCGCTCGTCGCGGCGATGGCGTTCTCTGGCGCGGCCAGCGCGCAGATCAAAATGGCTGTCGCCGGACCGATCACCGGACCGAACGCCGCCTTCGGCGCGCAGCTCGTGCAAGGCACGACGCAGGCCGTCGAAGACATCAACAAGGCCGGCGGCATTCTCGGCCAGCAGATCACCCTCGAGCAGGGCGACGATGTGTCCGATCCGAAGCAGGGCGTGTCGGTCGCAAACAAGTTCGTCGGCGACGGCGTCAAGTTCGTGGTCGGCCACTTCAACTCCGGCGTGACGATTCCCGCTTCCGACGTCTATGCCGAGAATGGCATTCTGTTCATCACCCCGTCAGCGACAAATCCGAAGATCACGGATCGCAAGCTCTGGGACGCGTTCCGCACCTGCGGCCGCGACGACCAGCAGGGCATGCTGTGGGCCGAACTCGCGCGCGACAAGCTCAAGGGCAAGAAGATCGCGGTCATCCACGACAAGACGACTTACGGCAAAGGGCTGGCCGACGCCGCGCTCGACAACATGCACAAGTTCGGCATCAAGGAAGTGCTCTACGAAGGCGTGAACACCGGAGAGAAGGACTATTCGGCGATCGTCTCCAAGATCAAGGAATTCGGGCGCCGACTACCTGATGTGGGGCGGCCTGCAGACCGAGGGCGGCCTCATCGTTCGGCAGATGCGTGACCAGGGCTTGAAGACGATCATGATCTCCGGCGACGGCATCACCAGCGACGAGTTCTCGCAGATCGGCGGCCCGGGCGTCGAAGGCACGCTGATGTCCTTCGGTCCGGATCCGCGCAAGAACCCGGCGGCCAAGGACATCGTGGCGGAGTTCAAGGCGAAGAACTTCGATCCCGAAGCCTATACGCTTTACGCCTACGCCGCTGTGCAGATCATGAAGCAGGCGGCGGAGAAGGCGAAGTCGCTCGATCCGAAGAAGGTCGCGGAAGCCATGCATTCCGGCATGACGTTCCACACCGTGATCGGCGACATCTCCTATGACAAGAAGGGCGACCGCACGACCGTCGACTATGTCTGGTACGTCTGGAAGAAAGGCGCCGACGGCAAGATCACCTACGAGCAGGTCGGCTCCTGATCGTTTGCTTGGCTCGGCCATTGTAGCCGCGCTCGATGAGCGCGGCGGGCGCGGTCCAAAGGGCGTTCGGAATGACGCCCGTCTATAGACGGGCTACGGACCGCGCCTACAGCAGCGCCTAGAATGAATGAGAAACCCGCCCTCGCCGGCGGGTTTCTTTTTGCGTCTCACCCGAACTGAGCGAACTGGGGAAACGTCTCGATCAGCCAGATCGAAACGCTCTGGAAACCGCCGGTCAGAAACGCGACGCCGGTCGCGACCAGCAGGACGCCGACAGCTTTCTCGATCCGGCCAAACTGCGCACGCAGATGGCGCGAGGCGCGGATGAACGGGCCGATCGCGGCGGCGGCGGCAATGAAGGGCAGACCAAGGCCGAGGCTGTAGACGGCGAGCAGCGCCGCGCCGCTGGCGACCGTATCCCTGCTGCCGGCGACCGCGAGGATGGTGGCCAGGATTGGACCGATGCACGGGGTCCAGCCGAGCGCGAAGGCAAACCCCATCGGATAGGCGCTCCATAGACCCGCCGGTTTCTCGATCTCGAGCCGCTTCTCGCGCAGCATCGCGCCGATTTTGAAGACCCCAAGAAAATGCAGCCCCATCACGATCACGCCGATCCCGGCCACGATCGATAAAGCATGGCTCCATTGCCTGAGCACCGTTCCCAGCGCCGACGCGGTCGCGCCTAAGCCCACGAATACGGTCGAGAAGCCGGCCACGAACAGGACCGCGGTGATGAGAATGTCGCGCCGGGCCTTGGTTTCGCTCTCGTCGGCCAGCGCTTCGACGGATGCGCCCGCGAGAAAACAAAGATAGGGCGCCGCGAGCGGCAGCACGCAGGGCGAAATGAACGAGAGGAGCCCCGCGCCGAACGCGGCGGGAAAGGAGACGTCGGCCATGGCGTGACAGATGGCGCTTCGACGACCGCGCGTCAAATGCGTGGGACCAGGCGGCTCGAGATGTGACCGATGGCGCCGCCAACCTTCCATGTCCGGTCTGCCGACGTCCCGGCCCATCCAGCGCACTCAAAATCATCTTCTGATGCGCCTGCCCTGATGCGTTCGTCGACGGAGCCCTACGCCGCGGACTCGAGCTTCGTTTGAGCCCATGGCCGAGGTCGCACGGCGGAAGGCGTCGCCGGTCGCCAGCTTTCGAAATCAATCGACATTTTCTCGCGTAAAGCAGAATCAAAGACTATCATCATCGCGAGTGGACAATATCTGCGAAACGAGGCCGGTCCTTGCGATGACGTTTGATTCGGAAGCGCGAGAGAAGCGAGAGCGCGAAAATCCGTGCGAATCGCTTTCTGCAACCTCAGATAGAAACGGCGATTTTTTTCATTTGAAATCGGCCGTAACCCATTGGAAAGTCCCGATTCGGAAAAATAAACGCTAGTAAACGCTAGCTATTTTACTAACGTATAGTCACGTTCAGTAGCGTTTACTGGCGTTTATGACCGCGATCTTGTTGCGCCAGGTTGTATCCGCCGGCGCCGCCCGAGTTCCGCGCCGATTGCGCCTCCGCTCCAAACGTCCGACAATAGGGCTGGAAGGAGGCGTGCCGCAATGGCCGAGCCCACTCCCATCTTCGACGTCGTCATCGCCGGCGGCGGCGCGTCCGGGCTCGCGCTCGCGGCCGCGATCAAGCAGGCGATGGGGCAAGGCGCGTCCGTCGCCGTCGTCGATCCGGGGGCGCCGGCCGGGCCGAGCGCAAGCCCTTTGCGCACGGTCGCGATCGCCGATGGGCCAAGGCGTCTGCTCGAACAGATCGGCGCCTGGGCAGCGATTGAGCCGAAGGCCCAGCCGATCCTGTCGATGGCGATCATGGACGGGGACGTGCGCGACGCTGTGCGCCTCCCCCATCTCAATTTCGATGCGAAGGACCAGGCGCCGCTCGCTTACATGGCGTTCAACGACGATGTCGTCGGCGCGCTCTCGGCGCTCTGCGACCGGCTCGGGGTTCAGCGCGTCACAGGGTCCGTCGCGCATTGGGCTTCGGGCAAGCATGTCGGCGAGCTTGGGCTGTCCGACGGCCAGCGGTTGCGCGCGCGTCTCGCGGTCGCCGCCGACGGCGCGCGCTCGAAACTCGCTCGCCTCGCCGAGATCCAGACCATCGGCTGGGACTATGACCAGGCCGGCATCGTCGCGACGGTCGCGCACGAGCGCGATCACGAGGGCCGGGCGGAGCAGCATTTCCTGCCGGCCGGTCCGTTCGCGCTCCTGCCGCTTCCGGGCCGCCAGTCGAGCATCGTCTGGAACGAAAGGCGAGCGGACGCCCGCGCGCTGCTTGCTCTGGACCCGGAGGATCTGATACGCCAGCTCGAGTATCGCTTCACGCCGAAACTGGGCGCGATCAGCCTCGCCTCGCGCGTCGAAGCCTTTCCATTTCGCTTCCAGATCGCCCGACGTTTCGTCGCCGAGTCGTCTCGCGCTGGTTGGGGATGCTGCTCATGTCGTGCATCCCGTCGCGGGGCAGGGGCTGAACCTTGGTTTGCGCGACGTCGCGGCGCTCGCCGAGACGATCGTCGGCGAGATGCGGCTCGGCCTTGATCCCGGCGCGCCCGGGCCGCTCGCCGCCTATCAACGTCAGCGCCGCTTCGACGTCGCGGCCAGCGGCCTCGGCCTCGACGCGCTCAATCGCCTGTTTTCCAACGATCTGGCCCCTCTGCGCTTCGTGCGCGATCTCGGGCTTCGCATCGTCGATCGCGCGCCGACGCTCAAGGACATGCTGATCGCGGAAGCGGGCGGCGCGGGAAGCGGCGCGCCCAAACTGCTTAGGGGTCTCGCGCTATGAGCGAACCGTCGACCCTTAAGCCCGCGCACGCTCGCCGCTCAGGCTTTGGGGACCATCGACGAACGCACCCGCGCGATCGTGCCGCCGATCCATCTCGCTACGACCTTCGAGCGCGACCCTGACAATCTTTACCGCAGCGGCAATTCCTACGGCCGCCCCGACAACGAGACCGTGCGCGAGGCCGAGGCGGTCATCGGCGCGCTCGAAGGCGCGGCCGCTACGCTCGTTCTCGGCTCAGGCATGTCGGCGGCGATCGCGCTCTTCCTGAGCCTCGGGCCGGGCGCTCATGTGATCGCGCCCAAGGGCATGTATTGGGCCTTGCGCGCCTGGCTCACCAATGAGGCGCCGGCCTTCGGGCTCAGCGTCGATTTCGTTGACGCCGAGGACTTGCAGGCGCTTGCAGCCGCGCTGAAGCCGGGGAAGACGAAGCTCGTATGGCTCGAGACGCCGAGCAATCCGCTGTGGGGCGTGAGCGACATCGAAGGCGCGGCGCGCGCGGCTCATGCGGCGGGCGCCGTCCTCGCGGTCGATTTCGACATGCGCGACTCCCGTCTTCACGCGGCCGATCGCGCTCGGCGCCGACGTGGTCATGCACTCGGCGACCAAATACCTCAACGGACATTCCGACGTTTTGGCGGGCGCGCTCTGCTTCGCGCGCGACGACGCCCTTTGCGCGCGGGCGCGGACAATTCGCCAGTCGCACGGAATGATCCTGCATCCGTTCGAGGCGTTCCTGTTGATCCGGGGTTTGCGCACCCTCGACGTGCGGGTGCGCGCGGCGGCGGCGAACGCGATGGAGCTCGCCAATCGCCTCTCCAATCACGGCTCTGTCTCCGCGGTGCTCTATCCAGGACTTCCGCACCACCCGGGCCACGAGGTCGCGCGCCGGCAGATGCAGGGCGGATTCGGGGGCATGCTGTCGATCCGCGTCCGCGGCGGCGCAGAGGCTGCGATCGCGACCGCCGCCCGGGTGCGCGTGTGGAAGCGGGCGACCTCGCTCGGCGGGGTCGAATCGCTCATCGAGCATCGCGCCTCCATCGAGGGCGCGAACTCGCCCTGTCCGCCCGATCTGTTGCGGCTCTCCGCTGGAATCGAGGACGTCGAGGACCTCTGGCGCGATATCGACGCGGCGCTGACCGGATCGCCTTGAGGGCCTCGATTTCAGCCGCGGGGCGAATCCAGCTACACGGGCGCAATGTACCGCAACATCTTCCTGGTCGGCGGCTGGACGGTCGCTTCTCGACTGACCGGCTTTTTGCGCGACATGGCGCTCGCCGCGCTCATGGGCGGGCGGCGCGCTCAACGACGCCTATGTCGCGGCGATCAAGCTGCCCAACCAGTTCCGCCAGATCTTCGGCGAGGGGTCGTTCAACGCCGCCTATCTGCCGACCTACACGCGCGTCCTGAAGGCTGGAGGCCGGGAGGAAGCCGACACATTCGCGAGCCACATCTTCACCCTGCTCATCCTGTCGCAGATTGCTCTGCTCGGCCTCGTCTATCTCGACATGCCGCTGCTGGTGCGGCTGACTTCGCCGGGCTTCGTCAGCCAGCCCGACAAGTTTGCTCAAGCGGTCGCGATGTCGCGCATCATGTTCCCCTATATCGCGTTCATCGCCGTCTTCGCGCTGCATCAGGGGACACTCAACGCCAACAACGCCTGGGGCGCGCCCGCTTTCGCGCCCGCCGCGGCCAATGTCTGCATGATCGCGTTTCTCGCTTTCGCCGCTTTTTTTCCGAAGATTTCGCCCGGAATCGCCAGCATGGCGAGCTGGGGATTTCTCGCCTCGGGCGTGGCCCAGCTGGTCATTGTCATGGTCGATGCACGGCGTCGGGGGTTGCTCGAGCGATTGGCCTGGCCGCGCTGGACGCCCTGAAATCCGCAAATTCCTCTGGATGCTCGGGCCGGCGATTGGCATTTCTGCGAGCTACCAGATTGGCGCGCTCGCCGACCAGATTGTCGGCTCGCTCCTGCCGACCGGCGGTCTCTCCGCCATCAGCTACGCCGACCGGCTTTATCAGTTGCCCGGCGGGGTCATCGTGATCGCCACCGGCTCGGTGCTGCTCAGGGAAATGTCGGCCCTCGTCGCTCTCGGCGACGACCGCGGCGCGATGGCCGCTCAGAACCGCGCCGCTTCGCTGACGCTGGCGCTCGGCGCTCCCTTCATCGTCGTGTTTCTTCTCATTCCCGACCTCATCGTCGCGGTCGCCTTCGAGCACGGCGCCTTCAAGGCCAACGCGACCCAGCAAGCCGCAGGCGTGCTCGCGGCCTACGCGATCGGCATGCCGGCTTTGCTGGTCGACCGGATCGCCACGGCGAGCTTTTTGTCGCGCGGCGACACGGCGACGCCGCTCAAGGTCACGCTGGTCGGCGTCGCGGTCAATGTGGCGCTCAAGATCGCGCTGTTTCGGCCGCTCGGCGCGCCGGGCTTGGCGCTCGCGACCGCGGCGGGCCTCTGGATCAAGGTCGCCGGCGTCTTTGCGCTCGCCCGCCGGCGCGGCTGGACCGCGCCCGACGCCCGCCTGCTCGCGACCGCCGCGGCGACGCTGTTTGCGGCTGGCGCGCTTGCGCTGGCGCTGACTGTGTTCGACGGGCCGCTCGTCGCGCTGATGGCGCATCTCCCGCGCTTCGCTCGCGAAGCGCGGTCTTGCGGCTCTGACCGTGGTCGGGGCCGCGGCTTATTTTCCAGCGCTGATCCTCGGACTTTGGCTCACCGGCGCCGTGCCTTCAGCGCTCCTACGGCAGGCGCGACGCGCGTTTCGCTTCGCCCGATGACCCTGCAAGGCCTGCCGCAGGGATTAACCATCGGCTACATTCTCAGAATGAGTTGCGCGCACGCTTGCTTGACGAGGGCGTTGGCAAGGCCTCCAGTTCGTCGATGGGAGGGCCTTAGATGAGCGTTCAAGCCCGCGACCTTGCGGTTGAGTTCACCTACCGGTTCGGTCGTGTGCCGACGGTCAGCCGCGCGCCGGGGCGCGTCAATCTGATCGGCGAGCACACGGACTACAACGACGGCTTCGTCATGCCGGCGGCGCTGGAATTCGCCACTCTGACCGCAGCCTCGCAACGATCTGACCGACGCCTCCGCGTTTATTCCATGATCATGGACGAGACGCGCGAGTTCGATCTCGATTCGCCGCCTTCGGCCCCGAGCGGCGACTGGGCTGACTATGTTCTCGGCGTCGCGCTGATGCTGGAGAGGAGCGGGCGCAATCTTTCGGGCGCCGATCTCATCGTCTGGAGCGATGTCCCGATCGGAGCGGGCTTGAGCTCCTCGGCTGCGCTCGAAGTCTCGGTCGCGCATGCGCTGCTCATTGAGAGCGGCCTGCTGTTCGATCCGATCGAAGTCGCCAAGATCTGCCAGCGGGCCGAAAACGACTTCGTCGGCATGCGCTGCGGCGTCATGGATCAATATATCTCGTGCTGCGGCGTCGCCGGTCACGCCCTGTTGATCGATTGCCGAAGCCTCGACGTCGCGCCATGTCGCCATCGCGCCGAACTTGAGGCTTCTCATCGCCAACAGCCGGGTGCGCCACCAGCATGCCGGCGGGGAGTATAATTTGCGGCGCGAGGCCTGCGAGGAAGGCGTCAGGCTGCTCAGTCGCTACCTCGGGCCGATCAAGGCGCTGCGCGACGTGACGCCGGAGCAGCTTGAAGCCAGACGTCGCAAGCTGCCCGATCTCATCTACCGCCGCTGTCGCCATATCGTCACCGAGAATGCGCGTGTGCTGGAAGCTGAGCGTGCGCTCGAGGGCGGCGATTTCGTCGCCTGCGGTCTCGCCATGAACGCTTCCCACGTCTCGATGCGCGACGACTTTGAGATCACCTGTCCCGAGGTCGATATGTTGGCCGGACTGGCCCAGACGGTCGAGGGCGTCTACGGTTCGCGCATGACAGGCGGGGGTTTTGGCGGCTGCACTGTCAGCCTGGTCGAGGCATCGGCGGTCGACAAGGCGTCGCAAATTCTGACCGACGGCTATCGTATCGCAACCGGCCTGGATGTGGACATCTTCGTCTGCGCGCCGTCCGACGGCGCGCGGCTGATTCCGGTTTGAGGAGCGGCCAGGTGGCGAGCAGATGCGCTTCGCGAGCGCCTCGCACCGCCGGCTCAATCCGCTGACCGGCGAATGGGTCTTGGTGTCGCCCCACCGCGCGCAGCGCCCCTGGCAGGGCCAGCGCGAGTCGAAAGCGGCGCCCACGGCGCTCGCCCATGACCCGAACTGCTATCTCTGTCCGGGCAACCTGCGCGTGGGCGGCGCTCGCAATCCCGACTACCCGCACACCTTCGTGTTCGACAATGATTTTCAGGCGTTGCAGGCTGACGCGCCGACCGATGCGGAAAGGGACGGACTGCTCGTCGCCGAAGGCGAATCGGGACGCTGTCGTGTCCTCTGCTTTTCCCCGCGTCACGATCTGACGCTGGCCGGCATGGCGGTCGCCGATATCGAGCGCGTGGTCGACGTCTGGGTCGAGGAGACGATCACGCTCGGCGGCTTGCCCGACATCGGCTCCGTGCAGATTTTCGAGAATCGGGGCGAGATGATGGGCGCCTCGAATCCTCATCCGCATGGCCAGATCTGGGCGACCCGCCATCTGCCGAACGAACTGGAGAAGGAGACCCACCGCCAGGGCGAATATCTGCTGCAGCACGGCCGGCCGCTGCTCCTCGACTATCTCGCGCAGGAGCTTCAGCACGGCGAGCGCATCGTCCTCGCCAATGACGATTTTTGCGTGCTCGTGCCGTTCTGGGCGAACTGGCCGTTCGAGACCATGATCCTGCCGCGCCGCCGCATCGGCGGATTCGATGAGATGAGCGCGGGGGAAAAGACGTCGCTGGCGCAGGCGCTGTCCCAACTGACCAAGCTTTATGACAGGCTGTTCGACGCGCCGTTCCCGTATTCGATGGGCTTCCATCAGAAGCCGACCGACGGCGCGGTTCACGCCGAATGGCAGATGCACGCGCATTTCTACCCGCCGCTCCTGCGCTCTGCGACGATCCGGAAGTTCATGGTCGGCTTCGAGATGCTGGGCTCTCCCCAGCGCGACCTCACCCCCGAGGCGGCAGCCGCCAGGTTAAGGGAGGCGGCGGGATAGGTCGTCTCCGAACGCCCATCCGTTCCGACGAGCGGCGCAAATAAACGCGCTTAAACGCCAATAAACGTTAGTAAACGTCAGTAAATTCACTAGCGTTTACTAGCGTTTATTTTTCGGAATCGGGACTTTTCAATGGGTTACGGCCGATTCAAATAAAAATTCTTGGCTCCCAGCCCTGGTCCTTCGCAGACTCCGTTCCAAGCGCACGCCCTCGCATTCCCGTCTCTCCCAATCGCCGAGGCCTCGAGATCTGGAACATAATGCGACCTGAAACGATCTGTAGCACATATTTTTGATTAACGCAATTGCTTTCATTGTTGAACGACGCCAACTTCCAGTTTCAGCACGACCTAGTCACGTGAGGTTCGTCAGCCTGTAGCTCGGATTGCCAGTCAAAATCTCTGATGCCTTGAAACCGCAATCACATGCTCGTCACAAAATTGCTATGTTTACATCGTACTCTCAACCGCTCTCGCATAGACCTCCAGGGAGCGGGGCCTCGCTCAGAGTTCTCCCCCGTGTCTGAGCGAGGCCTTCCGCCATATCCGAGCAGAAGATTTCGCCTCGGACCCCATTCGCGGCCCCCAAATCCGATCCAGCCGGGAGGCGATCCCGGGTCAGAGGCGGAAGGGCTCCACGAACCGAACTCAATCGGCCCCATCGCAAAAAACCTCTCGGCGCGAACGGCCGTGTTGCGTGTGACGGGGATCACGGCGCCGCGGATCGTTCACGATTAGTTGAACAGGGTGGGCTTTCGCGTTAATCTTTTTCGAGGAGCGGGGGCATTGCGTGCGGGGCGGCGTCTTCATCTGCTACCGTCGGGAAGACACGGCCGGCTTCGCGGGCCGCATTTACGATCGCCTGGAGACCAGCCTTGGGGACGGAAGCGTCTTCATTGACGTCCACGATATCCCAGCCGGTCGCGATTTCGTCGAAGTCCTGACCGAGCGCGTTGGCCGGTGCGACGCACTCGTCGCCGTGATTGGCAGGGATTGGCTCGCCATCGCGGATAAGAACAATCGGCGCCGGCTCG
Organism: uncultured Alphaproteobacteria bacterium; assembly: GCA_963762335.1. GTDB lineage: Bacteria > Pseudomonadota > Alphaproteobacteria > Rhizobiales > Beijerinckiaceae > Roseiarcus. The sequence goes on from CAVXKU010000011.1 coordinate 115,908, forward strand.
ACGATCCCAACGATTTCGTGCGCATCGAGATCGAAGCGGCGCTGGGGCGCAACGTTCCCGTTATTCCGGTTCTGGTCGAGGGAGCGGTTATGCCGCAGGCTGAGGACCTGCCGGACGCGCTTAAAAAGCTCGCGCGACGCCATGGTGTTGAGATTTCGCACAACCGCTTCGATTCCGACGTCGAGCGTTTGACCGACGCCTTGGCGCGGATCCACGGTGTCGATCCCAAACGCCCGCCAGCGTCGTTGGGCGTCGCTGCTGCGCCGCACGCGCGTCGCGCGGTGGGGTCGCGCGGCGTTGGCTTCTTTCGGTGGCGGCTCTGATTGTCATCGCCGCCGGGGCGGGTGTTCTCTACGAAAAGGGGACGGGCGCGAAACCGACCCGCGAAACTCAAAGTCCACCTTCAACGCCGGGTTTGACCGTTGCGACGAACGATTCCACGCCGACAGGTGTTGTCGGCGCCCAAAACTCGCAATCCGCCCCCAGCGCCGGATTTGACCATTGCGATGAACGATTCCCGCCGCCGACGCCGCCGGCCTCAACAGCCATGGACATCCCAATGCCGTCGTCGCCGCCGGCCTCTACAGCCACGGACATCCCAATGCCGTCGCCGCCCGACACCGTCAGCAACGCCGCCGCTCCTGAGGCGTCGGCCGATCCGCCGCAGTGGGTGAGCCGTGAGGACTTCTTGGCTGATTACAACAGCCAAATCGTTTCCAACTATCCCGACAGGGTTTGGGCCCGCTGCCAGGACGGCGTGCCACAACGTGCGGTGCATTGGTCCCCCCGCCCGGCCGGTCAACGTTTTGATCTTCGTGGCGTAGGCGGAAAAAAATTCGAAGCTGATGCGGCCGCAATGACTGCGAAGGGTTTCAAAGTGCAATACGACAATGTCTTTCAGAACTGCGACGGCACGACGCAGCACCAAACGCTGTGGATGAAAGAGGAGTGAACGCATCCGACAGCCAATAGGTCCAGGCTCCGCCAAACATCACCAATTCGAGTTGGGCCGCCGAGCCCGCGGCGTCGTCGCCAGGATTTCTCCGACGACGCTCGATTAAGAATCAACCGCTGTGACAGCATGAGAGCGGTCGGCGGAACCCGTCGTTTGGATTTCATCCACTCATCTGATCAATTGCGGCGAGGAGATCGGTCAGCGCCTGCTTGCAGGCGGCAGCATCGGGCGAACCGGCGCGCAGCGCGGCAAGCGCGCGGTCGATCGCCTTATCGACGACGTGCCAATCCGCCGCAGAGCGGGGCTTCAAACCCGCTTCAGCCTCGTCCCATGAAGCCTCGAGGTCTTTGATGCGCGTCTTGGCCGCAACGAGGTCGCCCTTGTCGGACCAGCGCCTTGGTGTCGACGACGATCGCTCGGAACGCCGAGAGGTCTCCGAGTTTCGAAATCGAGGCCGCTTCGGCGGAGCTGACGACCGTGGGAGCCTCGGCTGTCAGCATGACGCCGCAAAGAAGAAGAGCCGAGCAAACCGAACAAGGCCACAACAGGGTTCGAATTGAACTGCGAATGCGCATGGTTGGTCTCCATTTTCGAGGACGTTTGCTCGGTGGTCGCCGGAGCGGCTCGGACTATCCGCGCTGGCTCCGCGCAAGCGCGCTGGCCTTCGTCGGGGGCTCAGAGAGGCTCGCGAAGGTGACGAAAGCGACGATAACGGTCAGGAAGATAAGGCTGGTGTAAACCGTGCCGAACCCCAAGCCACCGTAGGCTTTCGCTTGAGACACAAGATCGCCGAGCGAAGCGCCAAGCGGCCGTGTCAGGATATAGGCGACCCAGAAGGTCAGGACCGCGTTGGCGCCGAGGGAGTAGGCGGCGAACGTCGTTGCGATCAGCGCGCCGAACGCGAGGACGCCGATATTGAAGCCCAGTCCTAGCGCTTCTGTGGCGAGATCGCCGGCCGCCGTCCCCAACGCGAAGGTGAGCAGGATCGCCGACCAGTAGAACAGTTCGCGCCGCGTGGTGAAGATCGTGTGGATCGACAGGGTCCGCTCAGAGCTCGCGCCGTACAAGACGGCGAAAAGTCGCCGCCAAAGCCATGGCGAAGACCGTGGTGCTGACATAAAGACTGATCCCGAGGCCATCGGTGAGCGCGTCGGTGATCTCGGTGCCGACGACGCTCACCAGCACCACGGTCAGCCAGTAGGTCCAGGGGACATAGCGCAAGGTTTGCACCTGGACGAACAGCGCGACGATCAACAAAGCGCTCATGATTGCGCTGGTGATCGCCGCGCCAAACCCAACATGGACCGCAAGATAGTCCGCGCCGGTCTCGCCGACGGTCGTCGACATGATCTTGATGATCCAGAACGAGAGCGTGATCTCCGGAACTTTGTTGAGCCTGACGGCGCCGCCATTCGCAAACTCGATCATGACAAACCTCTCGAAAGGAGTTGACCGGCCAAGCCGCCGGACTCTTATGGTCTTGCAAGGCCCTTTGAACGGATCACTGGCCAGTGAAGCTTAGGCAGGCCTTAGGACGAGCTCGGTCCCGAATTTCGGGGGACGCGGCCGCAGATCGATGGCCAAGCCGCTAAGCTGCTCCTAAGTGTCACCGGGTGGTGTTTGTCTCTGGGCCTGGCGCTCGAGCGCATGGGTTCCATGCGACGCCCCAAAGGCATTGCGGGTGGACCACGAGATGCGGGTTCTGCTGATCGAGGACGATTGCATGATCGGAGCAGCCATCAGTCAGGCCCTGAAGGACGCCGCCTATGCGGTTGATTGGGTCACGGACGGCGAGGCGGCGGTGGATGCGGTCCAGGCGGAGACTTACGACCTGGCTCTTCTCGACCTTGGGCTGCCTTTGTCCGACGGGCTCACGGTGCTGCAACGCTTCCGCAACCGCCAGCGACAGCTTCCCGTCATCATCGTGACGGCGCGAGATGGCGTCGACGATCGGATCGACGGACTGGACCTCGGCGCCGACGACTATCTGACCAAGCCCTTTGAGGTTCGCGAGCTGCTTGCCCGGATGCGCGCGATTCTTCGGCGACAGGGCAGCGGAGCGCCTCCGATCCTCACCAACGGAATTGTGAGTCTCGATCCAGCCACGCACGAGGCCAGCTTCGATTAAGGCGCGTGCCGCCTGACAGGTCGGGAGTTCGCGCTTCTGCAGGCGCTGTTGATCCGCCCCGGCGCCATCTTATCGCGCGACGATCTTGAACGGCACATCTATGGCTGGAACGAAGAGGTTGAAAGCAACGCCGTCGAATATTTGATCCATGCCGTTCGCAAGAAGGTTGGAGCGACAGTCATTCGCAACATCAGAGGCGTTGGCTGGGCAGTCGATCGCTCGAGTTGATGGCTGGGTTGCGCGCCAGGCTTTTCGTCGGAGTGGCCGCGCTCGTCGTCGCAACGGGTCTGGCGGCGGGCGGGCTGGCTTTCCGATGGGCGTTTCAGGAAGCGATCGAACTTCAGGACTCCATCCTCGAGCAGGTTGGAGGACTTGCGGCCAGGAATGATCTGCAAGTCGAGTTGCCCGCCGAAGGCGGCGTCGACGCAGAGGCCAGAATCGTCATCCAGGAGCTCGGCGACGCGCCCGGCGGCCGGCGACTGAAACTGGGCTCGCACGGTCTTCCCAACGATCTCCCAGATGGCCTTCAAACGCTTCCGCTATCCGGAGGGACGTGGCGTGTTCTGGTGCGTACGCGCGCGGACGGGAGCCGTGTGGCGGTCGCTCAACCGACCGCGGCCCGCGACGAAATTGCGCGAGACAGCGCGGTGCGAACCGTTCTGCCGTTGGGCGTTCTCATTCCCTGCCTGATGCTGCTGGTCGGCCTCGTGATCCACACCAGCTTCCGGCCGGTCTTGCATCTGGCCTCCCGGTTGGACGTCAAGGAATCCGGTCACCTGGAAAAGCTGCCGATCGACGGGATCCCGACGGAGCTGCATCCTTTCATTGAGTCGATCAACCGCCTTCTCCAGCGCACCGCCGTCTTGTTCGAGCATCAGCGCCAATTCATCGCCGACGCTGCGCACGAGCTGCGGACCCCGATCACCGCGCTCAGCATTCAGGCCGAGAATCTGGGGCACGAGGACCTTACGGAGGAGAGCCGGACCCGGCTTGCGGCGCTGAGGTCCGGCATTCGGAGAACTGCCCATCTGGCGGAACAGCTTCTCGATCTGGCCAGATATGACGAGAACAATCTTGCTGATGTCCAGGTCGTCAAGCTCGACACGATCGTGAAAAAGGCGGTCTCCGAATTTCTGCCATTCGCCCGAGCGCGGTCTATCGACATCGGCTTCGACAGGATCGAGGACGCGCCGGTGCGGGGAATTCCGACGGGCCTCGCCGCGCTGGCGCGCAATCTGATCGACAACGCCATTCGTTATTCCCCCGACGGGGGACAAATTGACATTGATGTGTCAAGCGAAGGCGATTGCGTGGTCCTCCGGATCGACGATAGCGGTCCTGGTGTCTCGGAAGCGCAGCTCGACCGCATTTTCGAGCCGTTCAACCGTGGAAACCGGCCGGAAGGGGATGGCACCGGGCTCGGGCTGTCGATCGTGCGGCGCGTTGTCGACAATCACCACGGATCGATCCGTCTCGAGAACCGCACGACCCCCGGCCGAACTGGCTTGCGCGCGATCGTCACACTCCAGCGGGCTTGACGCCTGCCGCGTCAAGCCCGTCGAGCGGGTCGCCCTTCAGTAGCGATAATGATCCGGCTTGAACGGCCCCGTCTGCGAGACGCCGAGATATTTCGACTGTTCGGCAGTCATTTTGGTCAGCTTGACGCCGATCTTGTCCAGATGCAGCGAGGCGACCTTCTCGTCGAGGTGCTTGGGCAGGGTGTAGACCTGCTTCTTGTATTCGCCGGGCTTGGTGAAGAGCTCGATCTGAGCCAGCGTCTGGTTGGTGAACGAGGCCGACATCACGAAGGACGGATGGCCGGTCGCGTTGCCGAGATTGACCAGGCGGCCTTCGGACAGAAGGATGATCCTCTTGCCGTCGGGGAATTCGATCTCGTCGACCTGCGGCTTGACGTTGCTCCACTTGTAATTGCGCAGCGCCCCGACCTGGATCTCCGAATCGAAGTGGCCGATGTTGCAGACGATCGCCCGGTCGTGCATGGCGCGCATGTGGTCGAGGGTGATGACGTCGACGTTGCCGGTGGCGGTGACGAAAATGTCGGCGCGCGGCGCGGCGTCGTCCATCGTCGTGACCTCATAGCCTTCCATCGCCGCCTGAAGCGCGCAGATCGGATCGACCTCGCTCACCATCACCCGGCAGCCGGCGTTGCGCAACGACGCAGCCGAGCCCTTGCCGACGTCGCCAAAGCCCGCGACCATCGCCACCTTGCCCGCCATCATGACGTCCGTGCCGCGGCGGATGCCGTCGACCAGCGACTCGCGGCAGCCATAGAGGTTGTCGAATTTCGACTTGGTCACGCTGTCGTTGACGTTGATCGCCGGCCACAGGAGCTTGCCCTCTTTGGCCATGATGTAGAGGCGATGGACGCCGGTCGTCGTTTCCTCGGTGACGCCGCGGATCGATTTGGCGTTCTTGCCGTACCAGCCGGGATGGCTCTTCAGCCGCGCCTTGATGGCGGCGTAGAGCACTTCCTCTTCCTCGTTCGAGGCGGTGTCGAGGAATTTCGTGTCGCCGTTCTCGGCGCGCTGACCAAGGTGGATCAGCATGGTGGCGTCGCCGCCGTCGTCGAGGATCATGTTCGGCGCGCCGCCGTCCGCCCACTCGAAGATGCGGTGGGTGTAGTCCCAATAATCCTTGAGGCTCTCGCCCTTGACCGCGAAAACCGGCGTGCCGGTGGCTGCAATCGCCGCCGCCGCGTGATCCTGGGTCGAATAGATGTTGCAGGAGGCCCAGCGCACGTCGGCGCCGAGCGATTTCAGGGTCTCGATCAGGACGGCGGTCTGGATGGTCATGTGCAGGGAGCCGGCGATGCGCGCGCCCTTCAGCGGCTGGCTCTTGGCGTATTCGGCGCGGGTCGACATCAGGCCCGGCATTTCAGTCTCGGCGATCGCGATCTCCTTGCGGCCGTAGTCCGCAAGCTTGATGTCGGCGACGGTGTAATCGGCGGTTTTTGTCATGGGCGGCGAAAGTCCTTGTTTCTAACGGCCGTCTCATATCAGCGGGGCCAGAAACGTGCAATAAACATATAAGCAAATCTTTATATCATTTTTCGACGAGCGGATTTTCATTGATCTCGGCTATTCAATTAATCCACGCGTGATATCTGACAATCTGGGTTGTTGCGGGTCCGCGGAAACGCCGTTAACAATACACGGACGCGCTCAGCGCCATTCTTGCCGTCGAAATCGGCATGGCGCATGGTATGAAGCGAGCGCTTTAAGCAAAAAGCGAGCCGCGACGATGAACGCGGGTTTTGTTGTGCGGTGAAGGGCTGGCGGTAGGTATGGCGCTTTCGGCCAAACTGATGATGCGGCAAGGCCAGGCGATGGTCCTGACGCCGCAGCTTCTGCAGGCGATCAAGCTGTTGCAGATGCCGAATCTCGAGCTGACCCAGTTCATCGAGAACGAATTGGCGAGCAATCCGCTGCTCGAGCGGTCGGAGGAGCGCGAGGAGGCGAGCCTCGCGCAGGCCGACGCCGAGGCCAGCGGCTTCGCCGAAGCGCCGGCCGAACCCGGCGATTGGGCGGGAGAGGCGCTGGAGACCGACGCAGGCCAGCTCGCCGCCAATCTCGGCACCGAGGTCGAAAACGCCTTCGATCCCGACCGCACCGCGCCCACCGTCCAATCCGCTCCCGCCGATGGATTGAGCGCGAGCGCCTGGACCGGCGTCGGCGCGGGGCCGGACGCCGGCGACGCCCCGGATTTCGAGGCCTACGTCGCCGAGTCCGTGACGCTTCGCGATCATCTTGAGCGTCAGGCGGCGATCCTGCTGCCCGATCCGGTCGAGCGAATGATCGGCGCGGCGCTGATCGACGGGCTGGACGAGGCCGGGTACTTCATCGGCTCTTTGTCTGAAATCGCCGAGCGGCTCGGGGCGGACGCCGAACGCGTCGAGCGTGTGCTCCTGCGCATGCAGACCTTGGAGCCGACGGGGGTCTTTGCCCGCTCGCTCGCCGAGTGCCTGGCCCTGCAGCTGAGAGAACGCGACCGTTTCGATCCCGCCATGCAGGCGTTGATCGAGAACCTGCCAGCGCTGGCCCGGCGGGATTTTCCGGTGTTGCGCCGCCTCTGCGGCGTCGACGACGAGGATCTGCGCGACATGCTGGCCGAGATCAAGCGGCTCGAGCCCAAGCCCGGGCGCGCGTTCGGCGATCCTCCGGCGGCGCCCGCGATTCCCGACGTCCATGTGACCGCGGCGCCCGATTTCGGCTGGCGCGTCGAACTGAATACCCGGGCGCTGCCGCGCGTGCTCGTCAACGAAGTCTACGCAGCCGAGATCCGCCGGGGCGCCAAACGGGACGAGGACCGGCAATATGTCACCACCCAGCTGCAGTCCGCCAATTGGTTGACCAAGAGCCTCGAACAGCGGGCGCGAACCATCCTCAACGTGGCGAGCGAGATCGTGCGCCGGCAAGACGCCTTCCTCCTCCAGGGCGTTTCGGGCCTGAGGCCGCTCAATCTGAAGATGGTCGGCGAAGCGATCGGCGTGCACAAATCGACGGTCTCGCGCGCCACCGCGCACAAATTCATTCAGACGCCGCGCGGCCTGTTCGAGATGAAATATTTCTTCACCGCGGCCATTGCATCGAGCGAGCCGGGACAGGCCCATTCGGCCGAAGCCGTGCGCCAGCGCATTCGGCAGATGATCGACGCCGAGAACCCGGACGAGGTCCTGTCCGACGACGTGATCGTTGAGCGCCTGCGAAAGGCCGAGATCGTCGTCGCTCGCCGCACCGTCGCTAAATATCGCGATAGCCTCAGAATTCCGTCCTCGGTTGAAAGGCGCAAAGTGAAGATGGCGTCGAGCCGAACCCGCGCTCAACGCGAAAATTCACTGACGGTTGAAGCATAATGACAATTTTTGTATTGATATGAACGACTTATCACGGCGATTGACATGCGCCTGGGAGGCTCCTAACCCTAGCTTCGACTTGGTCGTCGGGGAATCGGCTGAGGCGAAACGGAAAGAGCAGTCAGGAACGCGGGGGGCGCGGCGCGGAGGGTGGCGACAGCAGTCGCCGCGTCACGCGTGAGAAGGTAAGGCCAGCGTTCGATGACTTTGAGGGTATCGGGTAAGAACCTCGACATCGGGGAAGCCCTGCGTCAGCACGTCTTGGAAAAAGTCGAGACGACGGTCGCCCGCTATTTTAGCGGCTCTGTCGGCGGCCACGTGGTGATGACGCGCGACGGCTCCGGTTATCGTTCGGAATGCACGTTGCGCCTGAGCTCAGGGCTCAACCTGCACGCCGAGGGTCGAGCGCAGGAGCCTTACCTTTGCTTTGAGCAGGCCGCCGACAAGATCGAAACCCGGTTGCGCCGCTACAAAACCCGCCTCAAGGACCACGCGGCCGCCTCTGCGGCGCATGCGCGGGGCAAGGTTGCTAACTATCTTATCGAGTCGCCGCCCGATGAAGACGAAGAGCCCGCTGAGGGCTTCAACCCCGTCGTCGTGGCGGAAGGGACAGATGAACTTAAATCTCTTTCGGTCGCCTCCGCTGTGGCGGAACTCGATCTGACCGGCGCTTCGGTCATTGTCTTCCAGCATGCCGGCAACGGCCGCGTGAATATTGTCTATCGGCGCCGCGACGGCGCGATCGGTTGGCTCGATCCGCAGACGCCCCGCGAATCGCCGGTCGCGCAATAATTGGGACGAATATGTCGATATCACAGTTGCTTAGGCCGGACGCAGTCCTGCCCGCTCTGAGAGTGAACGGCAAGAAGCAGGCGCTGCAGGAGATGAGCGAGCGCGCCGCGCTTGTTTCAGGCCTGCCGGAGCGCGAGATCTTCGATTCGATCCTGCAGCGTGAGCGGCTGGGCTCCACTGGAGTCGGGGACGGGGTCGCCATTCCCCACGGCAAGATCGCAAAGTGCCAACAGATTTTCGGCGTTTTCGCGAGGCTCGAGCGTCCGATCGATTTCGAAGCCCCGGATGGGCTGCCCGTCGACCTCATTTGCATGCTGATAGCGCCGGAAGCCGCGGGAGCCGATCACCTCAAGGCGCTCGCCATGAGCGCCCGCCTGTTGCGCAACGGCGCGATCGCCCCCCAATTGCGCGCAACCAAGGATCCGTCGGCGCTCTATGCGCTCTTGACCATGGCGCCGACCTCAAATGCGGCCTGACCGGCCGGGAGCCTTTGCCCCATGAAAGCGCGTGTGATCGTGACATTGAAGTCAGGCGTGCTTGATCCGCAGGGCAAGGCGATCGAGGGCGCGCTCAAGGGGCTCGCGGTCGACGGCCTCAAAAGCGTGCGCCAGGGCAAGATTTTTGACATCGAACTCGAAGGCGACGATCACGCGACAGCGCGGCGAAGGTTGAGTGAGGCGTGCGAACGCCTGCTCGCCAACACGATCGTTGAAAACTACGCGATCGAGATCGTGTGAGGGACGCTTGCGCGCGGCGGTAATTCTCTTCCCCGGCATCAATCGCGAAGGCGACATCGCGCGCGCGCTCCGGCAGGCGACCGGCGCCGAACCCGCGACCGTCTGGCATGCCGAAAGCGAACTGCCGCCGGGTCTGGACCTCGTCGTCCTGCCGGGTGGATTTTCTTATGGCGACTATCTGCGCTGCGGCGCCATCGCGGCGCGCGCGCCGATCATGCGGGCGGTCGGCGAGCACGCGGCGCGCGGCGGACTGGTGCTGGGCGTCTGCAATGGCTTCCAGATTCTGTGCGAAGCCGGCCTTTTGCCGGGCGTCCTCGTGCGAAACGCCCAGCTGCGCTTCGTCTGCAAGATGCAGGATGTGCGAGTCGAGAACACGCAGACGCCGTTCACGCGCGGCTATCGTCCCGGCCAGGTGGTCAAATTCGCCATCGCCCATGGCGAGGGAAACTTCATCGCCGACGATGACACGATCCGCAGGATCGAGGCGGAGGGGCGAGTCGCATTCCGCTATTGCGACGCTGAGGGCAAGGTGGGGGAGGCTTCGAATCCCAACGGCGCGATCAATTCGATCGCGGGCGTTTTCAACGACCGGTTCAACGTGCTCGGATTGATGCCGCACCCAGAAAATCTGATCGACCCCTTGGTCGGCGGCGTCGATGGACGCGCGCTGTTTACCTCCCTCGCGGCTTAAGTCGATCGCGCTTAAGCGCCCCGCATCGAGAGCGGATCGACGCTGCGGGTCGCGCAGTTGCATCAATCCACAGGTTTTGCGCAAAAATTTTGGGGCGTTCGCCTTTTTGTCATAGAGGGTGAACGCAAGTCCGACATTATCTGATTCGCATGACGACAATCCGTACCGATGACTGATTCGCTCGACAGGCTTTTCGCCGCCGTCCAGGACGCCCGGGACCGTAGTCCTTCGGCGTCCCGCACCTCGAAGCTGTTTCGGGACGGGGTGCAGAAAATGGCCAAGAAACTGGTCGAGGAGGCGATGGAGGTCGGGCTCGACGCGGTGCAGATGAATCGCGAGTCCGTGGTCCTGGAGAGCGCCGACGTTCTCTACCACCTGGCTGTCATCTGGGCCGAATGCGGGGTTTCGCCGGCCGACGTCATGGGCGAAATCGATCGCAGGGAGCGCCTCTACGGCATCGCTGAAAAGCTGCCCAAGCAGGCGAGCGCGGCGCAGATTCGACGCATGGCCCCGTGGGCCGCGCGCCGCAGGGCCTCGTAAGCCCCCGCAGCCTCACCGATCAGAACCGGGCGCGACAGCGGGTCGCGTGTCCAGCTTGCGCCAAAGAAATCCGCCGAAATCTAGGGCGTTCCGAGAGCCCCACCCATTGAAGGGAGGTCTGAACTCTCTGAGCGCGGACCGCACTTCGCGTCTGTCTCACTTGGCGCGACCTTAAGATCACTTGGCGCGACCTTAAGACAAGTCCGAACGCCCTCTGGCTTACGGCGCCGGAACCTTGGGGAAAGACGTGAATTGACCAATCGCCGGCCACGTGATTAGCGGGGCGGCGGAAGGTTGACGCATGCTTAATCCTTGGAAATACATGCCTTTCTTGGTGTTGGGGCTTCCAGTCGATCGCGGTTCCGGCGATGTATATGTACCCGCCGAGCCTCGAAGAGATCGCGAAGCCCCGATGGCTTGATGACATCGGCGTCATCATCAACAAGTCCCTTGCCGCAAAGCGGCGAGCGGAGGTTTCCCCCGTCGATCCGATCGCCGCGGCGAATGTCGACGAGGATCTGGACTATCGAATTGCCCAACGGACGAAGTCGATTGAAGGATTGCGCTCGTTCTTGACCGTCCATCCGGGCGGACCCCACGCGCAATCTGCCCGCGCGGAGCTCGACAAGCTGGTTATGCCCGCGACACCTCTCGCGTCGGCTGCTGTGGAGGCGCCGGATCGCGGGCCGCCACAAGACGCAAAAACTGCGAGCGACGTCGTGGCTCCGCGGCCGCCATCCGCAGGGTTGGAAGCCACGACGCTTGCTTCCGATGAGACCTGCAGAGGCGACGAAGACCATCTGGAACAATTATCCAAGAGCCCAACAAGCGATGGAGTCATTCGGTTCCTCATTGAGCTGCGCTGCGAGAAGTTGCGGCCGCAACTTCTCCGCCTAGCCGAGCGGCTGGACGACAAGGCTCCCACGGCCGCTGCAGCTCAGAGGCGCCCCTTCGAGCGTCCTTCCAGAACCGCTTGTTTCGGCAGCTCCGTTGCCCCCGCCAAGAATGCGAGCGAACGAACCTCAGACTAGGACGCGCTCGACTCTCGCTTCGCGCAGCGTTCAGCCACAACGCCACGTGAATCGGTGGACGGCGCCCAACTTGCCGCCGATCCTCTTAGCTCTTTTCGGCGAGCAGCCGAGGAACTCGAGTGGGTCGCGGCGAACCCGAGGGAGCAGCGGATCGAGTGGCGGTGGCGGGAATCGTTGACACAAGCTGCTCGAGGGTAGCACGCGCAGCGACTTCGTGTGGCCATTGAAGCCCTGCGGCTGACTTGGCTACAGGCCATCAGTCTTTGGGCGTCCGGTCATCGTCAAGATGTCCGGATCGGGCACGCGTGGCTCAGAGCACGACGGGATAGAGCCCGCCGTCCATGGATAGCGTCACTCCGGTGATGTAGCCCGCCTTCGCCGAGGCCAGGAACAGAACCGCGTCGGCGATCTCTTCCGCCGTCGCCATGCGACCCAACGGGAGCCGTTCGACGCCGCGCCGGCGGGCTTCGTCGATTGAGATATTCGCGAGCCGGGCATCAGCCGCGAATCCCTCCGCGACCCGGTCTGTCTCGGTCAGGCCGGGACTGACGGCCACAACGCGAACGCCCTTGCTGGCGTAGGTTGCGCCAAGCCCGGCTGTAGCCAACATCAGGGCGGCGTTGGCCGATCCGCCGGCGAGATGGCTTGACGAGGCGACCTTGCCGCCGACTCCGATGACGCTGACGATGATCCCGCTCCCGCGCTTCGCCATGCGCTTCACCATCGGATCGATGGCGTTGATGTAAGCGAAGAACTTGGCGTCGAAGGCTTCGCGCCAAATGGCGGGATTCAAATCGTCCGGCGGCGTTCGCTTGGCGGCGCCGGCTGAATTGATCAAGACGTCGATCGGCCCGAGCCTATCTTCAACCGTGTCGATCACCCTCTCCGCAGCGACGGCGTCCGCGAGATCGGCGACAACGCCAAGGGCGTCTTTCAACTTGGCGCCCGCCTGGTCGACATTCTCGCGGGAGCGCGAACAGATGGCGATCCGCGCGCCTTCCGCCGCAAAGGCCAACGCGCAAGCAAGCCCGATGCCCTTCGAGCCGCCGGTGACAAGCACGACTTTTCCCTCGAGACCAAGATCCATGGCTCGCTTTCCCCGCGTGTTTCGATGCGAACTAAATCAAAGCCGGGCGGCCGCGATCGGACGCCCGGCGTCAGTAGTGATCCTTGGCGAACGCCGCCCGCGTCAGCCGAGCTTCGATCCGTTGGTCATCAGCAAGATCGAATAGAGCGACGTCGTGCCGCAGATGTACAGACGATTGCGCTTCGGACCGCCAAACGTCACGTTGGCGACGATTTCCGGGATGAGAATCTTGCCGATCAGCGTTCCATCCGGCTCGTAGCAGTAAACGCCCTTGCCGGTGCTCGTCCATATTCGCCCCGACCTGTCGACCCGGAAGCCGTCGTACATTCCGTCCTCGGGCGCCAATTCAACGAAGGTCTCACCCGGCCCTTTCACGCTGTTGCCGTCCGCGTTGACGCTGTAGCGGCGGATGGCGCGCGGCGTGCCCTCTTTATGAGAGACGCCGGTATCTGCGACGTAGAGGAGTTTCTCGTCGGGCGAGAAAGCGAGGCCGTTCGGCCGCACCATATTGTCGATGAGTCGCGTGACTGCGCCGCTCTTGTCGAGGCGATAAACGTGGCAGCCATCGATCTCGGGCGTCGCCGGGTCGCCTTCGTTGTCGGCGTCGATGCCGTAGGCCGGATCGGTGAACCAGATCGAATCGTCGGATTTGACCACGGCGTCGTTCGGCGAATTGAATCGCTTGCCTTCCCACTTGTCCGCGAGAACGCTGATCGAGCCGTCGAACTCGGTGCGGGTGACGCGGCGGGTTAAATGTTCACAGGTGACCAACCGACCCTGGTTGTCGACAGTGTTGCCGTTCGAATTGTTGGAGGCCTGTCGGAAAACGGACACCTGGCCCAATTCCTCGACGAAGCGCAGCATGCGGTTGTTGGGAATGTCCGACCAGATGAGATAACGGCCGGCCGCGAACCACGCCGGCCCCTCGGCCCAGACAGAGCCGGTCCAGTGGCGTGTCACGCGCATGTAGCCGGCGAAAAGCTTCGAAAAACGCTTGTCCAGGACGACGAGGTCCGTGCCTTCGGCTTGTCCGTAGAACATGATTCTTTCCCCCCGTTGGTGTGGCGAATGTTGGAGTGAGGTTGGCGCCTTCGGCGCGCAAGGGCAAGAGCGGCGCCGACCTGATCATGTCAAGGAAAAGTGACGACCGGCCGTGAAAAGATCGCGTGTTTAAGTGACGTCCTAGGCTTGCGAGGCGCGAAGGCATCGTCCACATTAGCTCACATGAATCGCTCGCCAGCGCGGGGCGACGCCTCGCGGGTTATCGCCGTTCTGGGCCCGACCAACACGGGCAAAACGCATTTGGCGGTCGAGCGCATGCTGGGACATGCCTCGGGCATGATCGGCCTGCCGCTGAGGCTGCTGGCCCGCGAGATCTACGATCGCGTGGTCAAGGCTCGGGGCGCGGCTGAGGTCGCTCTGATCACCGGCGAAGAAAAGATCGTTCCGCTGAGGCCGCGCTATTTCGTCTGCACGGTCGAGGCGATGCCGCTCGACCGCAAGGTCGAATTTCTCGCTGTCGATGAAATCCAGCTTTGCGCCGATCCTGAGCGCGGGCATGTGTTCACCCATCGGCTTTTGCATGCGCGGGGTACGGCCGAGACGATGCTGATGGGGGCGGCCACGGTCGCTTCGCTGATCCGGCAGCTCTGTCCAGGCGCCGAGATCCGGTTTCGCGAACGACTGTCGGAGCTGACCTACGCCGGCCCGAAGAAGGTCACGCGCCTGCCTCGGCGCAGCGCTGTCGTCGCCTTCTCCGCCGACGCGGTTTACGCCATCGCCGAACTCATCCGCCGCCAGCGCGGCGGGGCGGCCGTGGTCATGGGCTCGCTCAGTCCGCGCACCCGCAACGCGCAGGTCAATCTCTTCCAGTCCGGCGAAGTCGATTTCCTGGTCGCGACCGACGCGATCGGGATGGGATTGAACATGGACGTCGACCATGTCGCCTTCGCCGGCTTGCACAAGTTCGACGGACGACGCCGGCGCGGGCTTTATTCGCAGGAGATCGCCCAGATCGCCGGGCGCGCCGGCCGATTTCGCAAGGACGGCGCCTTTGGCGTAACGGGCGACGCGCCCGACCTCGACCCGGACATCGTCGCGGCGGTCGAAGGCCATGTCTTTCCTTCGGTCATGGCCGCGGAATGGCGCAACCCCCGGCTCGATTTCCAGTCGATTCAGGCGCTGATGCGCTCGCTGGCCGCATCGCCGCCCGCGGCCGGGACTGAGGCTGTCGGCGGAGAGCCAGGACGAAACCACGCTGCGCCAGCTCTCGACCGATGAAATGATCATCCGGCGCACCCGCGACCGAGCCAATTTGATGCGGTTGTGGGAGGTCTGCCAAATCCCCGACTTTCGCAAGACGACGCAGGACGAGCATGCGCGCCTGATCGGAACCATGTTCGAGCATCTCACTCAAGGCGACCGGCGCCTGCCGGAAGATTGGATGCAGGGGCAGATCGCGAGCCTCGACCGGACCGACGGCGACATCGACGCGCTGTCGTCGCGACTGGCTCGGGTGCGGACGCTCGCCTATGTCGCCAATCGCGCCGACTGGCTCGCCGATCCGCAGACGTGGCAGGGCCGGGCGCGCAATCTTGAGGACCGGCTCTCCGACACGCTGCATCAGTCCCTGATGCAGCGATTCGTCGACCGGCGCACGAGCGCGCTGCTGCGCGGCTTGAGCGAGCGCGCCGGCTCGATTCTGGGCGGCATCGACGCCGAGGGCGCGGTGACGGTCGAGGGTCATCTGGTTGGCCGACTCGCGGGCTTTCATTTCGAGCCCGAGCGGGGCGAGACAGCGCTCGAAAATCGCGCGTTGCGCGGCGCGGTCGAGCGGGTTGTCGCGCCTGAAGTCGCGCGGCGGCTCGGCGCGCTGGCGAGCGAGGCCGACGAGGCGTTCGCGCTCGCGCCTGGCGGGGTCGTCAATTGGCGGGGCGAGGCGGCGGGCGAAATCATCGGCGGCGAGCCGTTCGCGCCGCGCGTGCGACTGATCGGCGAGTTCGGCGCCGAGCCGCAGCGCGAGCGCGCCGCGCGACGTCTTGAAGCTTTCGCCGCCGCCGAGGCGACCCGGCGCCTTTCCGCTCTCAAGCACCTCAAGGAGGCGATCGAAGACGGACGGCTCAAGGGACTGGCGCGCGGTCTCGCCTACCAGCTCGTCGAGCAGTTCGGCGCCCTCGACCGTCGCGCCGCCGATGCGCGCATCAGGCTGCTCAGCCGCAACGAGCGCCGGACCCTCAAGGCGCTTGGCGTGCGGTTCGGCGCGTTCAGTCTCTATCTTCCCTCGCTGCTCGAGCCGAAGGCGCAGCTCCTCGGGGTCGCTTACGCCGAACTCGCAAGCGCTGGGTGGCGCCCGAACGTGGGCGGCCTCAATCCGCTGCCCGCGTCCGGCGCCGCGTCCGCAGGCGCTTGCTCTGCGCGGCTTGCGCGCCGTGGGGCAACTCGCCGCGCCGATCGCCGAACTTGAGCGGCTCGACGCGCTCGCGCGCGCCGCTTGGCCCGACGGAGCGGGCGCCATCGACGTCACCGACGCTCTGCTTGCGGACTTGGGCTGGCGGCGCGATGACGCGCATCACATCCTGCGCGCGCTTGGGTTTCCGCGCGTGCGTGATGGCGAAGGCGCGGAGCGGGCGGTGTTTCGCCGGCGCCGTGCGGCGTCCGACGAACCGGCGTTCAAGGCAAGCCCCGTCGCGACCCCTTTCGCCGCGCTTGCGGCGCTTACGAAGCCGGCGGAACGTCGTTCGCGCCGCCGCAAGCGCCCGAAGAACCGCGCCGCTGGACAAGCCGCCTCGTGACCGAAGACGCCTGCCGGATCGACGTCTGGCTCTGGCGCGCCCGCTTTTTCAAGACGAGAAGCCTCGCTGCGCGCATCGTCGACGAAGGCGGCGTGCGTCTCGTGCGCGGCCAGTCGCGCGCGCCGGTCGACAAGCCGAGCCGCGCCGTGCGCTGCGGCGATGTGCTGACCTTCGCCCAAGGCCCGAAATGGGTCGCGGTGAGGGTCGAGGCGCTCGGCGAGCGGCGCGGCCCGGCGCCGGAGGCGCAGGGCGCTCTATACGCACATGCAAACGCCAAACGATCGGTCGTCCAACTCGCAACAGGCCGATGCACCCCGTTCGAGCAGAATTTGAGAGAAAGGGCGCGGGGCGCCGACCTGCTACGCCTGCGCGTACAGCGCCGGCTTCTCGCGCAAGTTGATCGGCTCGCGCGCGCCGCTTTCGAGCGCCCTGACGCCGGCGAGCGTGGCGGCGGTCGCGACATAGCCGTCCCATGCGCTCGGTCCCGTAGCGCCGCCCTTGGCGGCGGCCGCGATCCAGGCGCGGAATTCGGCGTCGAAGGCCGGGCCGAACCGTTCCGGCCAGTCGCCGAACACATGGCCCGAGAAGGCGCCGTTCGTCTTGATCACGACGTCGCTTTGCTCGGCGAGGCTGACGGTTCCGGTTTCGCCGATGACCTCGCCGCGAATGTCGTAGCCGTAGGCTATGTGGACCGAGGTCTCGATCGTCACCAGCGCGCCCGAACGCATGTCCATGAGCGTGAACAACGGGTCGGCGACGCCGCCTGCGCGGCGGTTTCCGCGCGGCGCCTTGACGGCGATCGCCACAGGCTCGTCATCCAGCACGAACCTCGCGATGTCGATGTCGTGCACCGCCGTGTCGGTGATCGCCATGGTCGCCTTGAAATGGCCGGGGGAGAAGGCGTTGCGATGAACGCTGTGAAACATCAGCGGCGATCCGATCGCGCCCTTCTGGACCGTCTCCTTCATGGCGCGATATTGCGCGTCGAAACGGCGCATGAACCCGATTTGGACGAGCCGTCGTCCGAACGCGGCTTCCGCATCGAGGATCGCCGAACAATCGGCTTCGGTCGTCGCCATCGGCTTCTCGCAGAAGACCGGCTTGCCGGCTCGGATCGCTGCGATCACGTAGGCTGCGTGCGTATCTCCCCACGATGTGACGATGACCGCATCGACCTCCTTCGCCGCAATGAGCTCTTCGCCGGTCGGATAAGCCTTCGCGCCAGAAACCCGCGCCGCAACCTCATTCGCGCGCGCGGCGTCGGCGTCGCTCACCGCGACCACGTCGGGCGCCTGCGAGCGTCTCGGTCAGCCGGCGAATGTGCTCCTGCCCAATCTTCCCAACCCCGATCACGCCAACGTTCAATGTCATGGGTTTCCTTCCCTCCCGTAAGGCGCGCTTGCCGCTCAGTACCCAACCGCCAGCGTTCCCCTTTGGCGCAAATCCGATGCGCCCTCAAGCTCGCCGTCCGCAGTCCGTACGATCGTGTTGGCCGAGCCCATCGCATCGCCGAGCGCGACCTTGTGTCCCATCGCCTGCAGCAGGCGGATGGTGTCGAGCGACATGCCGCGTTCGATCCGCAATTCGTCCGGCCAAAGCTGGTCGTGAGCGCGCGGCGCATTCTGCGCTTCCGCGACGTTCAGGCCGTGGTCGATCACGTTGAGAATGATCTGCAGCACCGTCGAGATGATGGTCGAGCCGCCCGGACTGCCGGTCGCCATCACGAGTTTGCCGTCCTTGAACACAAGCGTTGGACTCATCGACGACAGCGGCCGCTTCGTTGGCCCCGGCGCGTTGGCGTCGCCGCCCAGAAGCCCATAGGCGTTGGCGGCGCCGGGCTTGGCGGCGAAATCGTCGAGTTCGTTGTTGAGCAACACCCCGGTCCCGTCCGCCACCAGGCCGGACCCATAGGGAAGGTTGAGCGTGTAGGTGTTGGCGACAGCGTTCCCGTCGCCGTCGACAATCGAAAAGTGCGTCGTCTGATCGCTCTCGTAGCGTTGGGGCTCGCCGGGCCGGATGTCGGCGGCGGGACGCGCGCGGTCGGGCTCAATGAGCGTGCGCAAATGCTCGGCGTAGGTCTTGGAGGTGAGTCCGGCGAGAGGGATTTTGACGAAGTCGGGATCGCCGAGCCACGCCGCGCGGTCAGCGTAGGCGAGCTTCTCCGCTTCGGCCATTTCGTGGAGAGAGGTCGACGAATTGAGGCCTTGCGCGGCGAGCGGAAAGCCTTCGAGGATGTTGAGGATTTCAATGATATGCGCCCCTCCGGACGAGGGCGGCGGCATCGAGACGACGTCGTAACCGCGATAGGTCCCATGGACCGGCTGGCGCTCGAGCGCGCGGTAATTGGCGAGGTCGTCGATCGTCATCCGCCCGCCGGCCGCGTTGACCGCGTCGACGATCTTTTGGGCTGTCGGCCCGGAGTAAAAGCCCGAAGCGCCGTTGGCGGCGATCGTCTCGAGCGTCGCTGCGAGATCGTCGAGCGCGATGTGGTCGCCGGTCTGCGAGACGGTTCCGTCGGGGCGCAAATAGATACGCGCCGACGACGGATGGCTGGCGAGCGCCTTTGCGGCGAGCGGCAGCGAATCAGCGACGTCGTCGCCGACGGTGAGGCCCTGGCGGGCGAGCGCGATCGCCGGCGCGATCAGCTCTGCGAACGAGAATTTGACCTGAGCCGTATTTGCGCCAGGCGAGCTCCAGGCCGGCGACGGTTCCGGGCACGCCGATCGCCAAGCCCGAATAACGCGACTTGAACGGATCGGCCTTGCCGTTGGCGTCGAGGAACACATCCTTGGTCGTCGCTGCGGGCGCGGTCTCGCGATAGTCGATGGCGATCGTTTGGTTGAGGTCGGCGCGATAAATCATCATGAAGCCGCCGCCGCCGAGATTGCCCGCCCGCGGCAAAGTGACAGCGAGCGCGAAGCCGACCGCGACCGCCGCATCCACGGCGTTGCCGCCGCGCTTCAAAATGTCCAATCCGACGCGCGAGGCCACGGCTTCTTGTGTCACGACCATGCCGTGCCTTGCGACGACCGGACGCGCGGTGGCGAAGGGGGAGATGATCGGATCGGCGACGGCTGCGGCTGGAGCGATGCAAAGACAAGCGAGCGCAGCGAACTGAAATGCTCTCAAAGGGTGTTCCTCGAACGTGGTTGGCGCGATCATAGGCAATCGCGCCACGCGGCGTCGATTCCGTCACTGCCCGGAAGAGCGCTATCCGATCGCCATGACGGCCCCACGAGCAAGGCGCGGGGCAAGCTTTCGCATGTCGGACGCGGAAATCGCGACGCACCCGGCGGTGGGCGTGAAGCCCCGGACGCGCGAGATGGAAGAAAATCGCGCTGCCGCGGCCCTTGGCGCGCCGGGAGAAATTCTGATCGAGCACGAAAGTCAGATCATAAAGATGATCCTCGCGCCACATGCGGTCCGTGCAGTCGCGCGCGGGCAGGCGCACGGGCCGATTGTAGCGCGGGCTCGCGGGGTCTTCGCACCAGCCCTGGTCGCGACGCAGAGGCTTAAGCGGTGAGCCAGCCGACCTGAGGCGCACGCGATCGGGCCGATAATAGCCCCATAAGATCTGGAACCGTCCCGCCGGCGTGCCTTTGTCACCCTCGCGCTTGATGCGGACAATTCCCGCGGGGCCTAGCGCGCAAGGAATGCGGAACGGACCCACGGTCAGCCAGCCGCGCGCCCTGTTTCCGGCGAGTGGGCGAACACGCAAATGGGAGAGGCGAGGGGGCGAGTTCATGACAAATGCAACGGCAGAAGAGCCGAGGGAGCGCGAGACGTCAAGTCGAGGGCGCGAACGCTTGCAAGTCACCGCCGATGAAACCGGCGCGGCCGACGCCGCCCGCCAGAAGGAACTGCGCAAACCCCAGTGGAGGCGGGAAATGCGGTTCCCACGCTTCAAATTGATTGGCGCGCCCGGACGGGTTCGAACCGCACGCGCCGCGCGGGCGCATGTGGCTGAGGCCGGACGGATTAACCGCGCCGTGTGCGCCACTAGGTGATCTTACCCATTGTGCCAAGCGTCTGACACGGCGGATACTCAATTCATTGTTCGAAAATATTAGAATGGAATTGGCATGAGTGTTCGTTCAACTGGATTGAACGTTATCCTTGCTCTGATCAGCACAGCAGTCTGCGTCCCTGCGCTGAGCGGAACGGCAGCCGGAGCACAAACCTCGGCGCACGCGATGGTCGTCAGCGGACAGGCCGGACATGCCGGCGGCGGGGCCTTTGACTGCGCGACCAGCGGACCACAACCGGACATGCTCGCACGGTTCGGCACCGGCAACGGTCTGCCGACTGAGGGATACGCGTATTGCGGGCTGGCCGGCGGCATCGTCGACAACAGCAGCGCGACAGGCGTCAGCGCTGCGCATGTGGACCTCGGACCTTCGGGCAACTCGTTCAACAAGGGCGTTCATAAGCAGACGTCGGACGCCACGGCCGATATCGGCGTCCTCAAGGCGTCGAGCAGCGGCAGCTACACAGGTGAACCGGGCGGCGGCTTTGAATATGCGCAAGGTGAAGGCGCGGCGGTGTCGACGGATACGCTCCCGACACCAACGGGGGCAAGTTCGATCCAGTTCGGCTTCACGATTGACGGTTCAGCCTCGGTGGCGAGGACGAGCCAGGTCATCACCCTGTTCAACTATCAGATCAATTCGGGACCGATCTTCACCATCTTCAGCGCCAATCTTCTCGGCGACACGGCCTCGGTTCGCGGCCTGGACGGGGGCGCCTTTGTCGACCTGGCCGGCTTTACCGTAGGTGTGGACAGCGTAAGCGGCAGCGATACCGTCTACACCTTCCGCACCGAGGCGCCGTCGAGCCCTACCTTCGATCTGACCCTCGGCCTCTATGCCGGCAGCTATCCTTCGCCGCTCGGCGGGATCGCGAATGCCGATTTTTCCGAGACTGTCCGCCTCAGCAGTATCCAGACCTTCGACGCCAGCGGTCACGCTTTCGACTTCGGCAGCATCACGGGCGCGTCGGGGCGCATCTATGACGCGAATAACACAGACTCAAGCTTGCCGCCGGCGCCCTCCATCAACTTCGTGATCGCCTTCCGACGCGCTGTGCCGCCTTCCTTTGCGATCCCCTTTGCGCCTTCGGTGGTAAAATGCGCTTCCACCAAATATTTTGGCATGGCGTCTTCCCTCCGTTTCGGCGGCCGTACGCTTCTTGGGCTAACGGCGCCGCTCGGCCATAGCACCAACAAAGGCGCAAATAGGTTTGCGTCAGCGCGTGGCGACGACAAACAGCCTGGGAAACGGCAGCAGAACCGTCCCGTCTGTCTCGGCCGGATAGGCTTTGGCGATCGCCTCCTCGTAGCGGGCAAGGAAGGCTTCCCGCTCGCTCTCGTCGAGCGGATCGAGGAACGGACGAAGCCCCGTTCCCTTCAGCCATTCGACGATGGCATGCGCGCCGGCGAGCGGATGAAAGTAAGTCGTGCGCCAGATATCGACACGAGGCGCATGGGGGCGAGCCAAGCGGAAATACCAGTCCGCGCGGATGCCGTTCGGCGCGCGCCGCGGCGGCGTCCCTGAGCTTCGCCGCCCAGGGTCCGTCGCTTGCGACCTCGCCCATCAGCCGATGCGAGGGCTCGTCGAGATTGTCCGGCATTTGCACCGCGAGCGCTCCCTCGGGACTGAGTTGCGCCATCAGCGCCGGAAACAGCGTCTCGTGATCTGGAACCCATTGCAGCGCGGCGTTGGCGAGGATGATGTCGAGCGGCTCTTTTGGCCGCCATCCGCGAATGTCCGCCACCTCGAAGGCAATGTCGGGAATGCGCTTTCGCGCTGCTTCGATCATGTCGCTCGAGGAATCGAGGCCGATGATGCGCGCGCCCGGATAGCGCTCACGCAGGATTTCGGTCGAATTGCCGGGGCCGCAGCCGATGTCGGCGGCGCTGGCGACTTCAGCGTTCGGAATGTGCGCCACGAGATCGCGCACGGGCCGGGTGCGTTCCTCTTCGAATTTAACGTATTGAGCGGCGGACCAGGTCATTCCGTGGGCGTCCATTGCGACTTCGCTCTCATGCGACGCCGCCGTTGACGCCGCAAGGGGCGCGGTATTGCCTTCGTCCTGTTTGGGCGCCTAACCTTCGCGCCCGGCGAATGTTCGCCGTCTCAAGGCGATTGTCCATGCCGCTTCTGGTCCTCGGTCTCGTCATCTTTCTTGGCCTTCACTCGACCCGCATCGTTTCGGACACCGGTCGCGAAAGGGCGATCGCGCGAATCGGCGAGGGCCCCTGGAAGGGGATCTATTCGCTCGCGTCGGTGATCGGCCTTGTTCTGATCGTCTGGGGATTCGCGCGAGCGCGCTACGATGCGCCGCAGCTTTGGACGCCTCCGGCAGGAGCCCGGCACGTCACGATGCTTCTGATGCTGATCGCGCTGATTCTGCTCGCGAGTTCTCATTTCAAGCGAAGCCATATCGCGGCCATCGTCCATCATCCGATGCTCTGGGCGGTGCTGGCGTGGAGCGTAGGACATCTCATCGCCAACGGATCGGCGGCGGACGTGCTGCTGTTCGGGGCCTTTCTTGTCTGGTCGGTCGTGGATCTCGTGAGCTGTTATGCGCGGGACCGGCGAAATGGCGTCGTTTATCCGGCGCCACGGACCGCCGCCACGGCCGGCGCCGTCGTCGTGGGACTTGTCTTTTACGTCGCGCTGCTGGGCGGCCTGCACCTGTGGCTGTTCGGCGTGTCGCCGCTCGCCATGTGAGATACGCCAACGACGCGGAGCTGGGTCGCGCAAGCCGAACATTGAATTTGCTCGGCGATCTGGTTCATACTGGCATGACAGCGCCAGCGTGACGAAGTAAGTACGCGCCAGGGAGGCAAACGAGATCGATGGCCGATAAATCCAAGACCAAATCAAATGGCGAGTCCAAGAGCGACGCCAAGCGCGCGTTGCGATCCCGGCAATGGTTCGACAATCCCGACAACCCGGGAATGACGGCCCTCTATCTCGAGCGCTATCTCAATTTCGGCCTGACGCCCGGCGAGTTGCGCTCCGGCAAGCCGATCATCGGCATTGCGCAGACCGGCTCCGATCTTTCGCCCTGCAACCGCCATCACCTCGAACTCGCGAAGCGCACGCGCGAAGGCATCACTGCGGCCGGCGGGCTTGCGTTCGAATTTCCGGTGCACCCGATTCAGGAGACCGGCAAGCGGCCGACCGCCGCGCTCGACCGCAATCTCGCCTATCTCGGCCTCGTCGAAATCCTGATGGGCTATTTCATCGACGGCGTGGTGCTGACGACCGGCTGCGACAAGACGACGCCCGCCTGCATCATGGCCGCCGCGACAGTCAACATTCCCGCGATCGTCCTCTCCGGGGGACCGATGCTGAACGGCTGGCATCACGGCGAGCGCACCGGCTCGGGCACCGTCGTCTGGCAGGCGCGCGCCGATCTTGCCGAAGGCAAAATCGACTACGAAGAATTCATGGAGATCGTGACCTCGTCAGCGCCTTCGATCGGCCATTGCAACACGATGGGCACGGCTTCGACCATGAACTCGCTTGCCGAGGCGCTCGGCATGAGCCTGCCTGGCTGCGCCGCGATCCCTGCGCCCCATCGCGAGCGGGGGCAGATCGCTTATCGGACCGGCCAGCGGATCGTCGAAATGGTGTGGGAGGACCTGAAGCCGTCAGACATCCTGACGCGCGAGGCGTTCGAGAACACGATCGTCGTCAACAGCGCGATCGGCGGCTCCACCAACGCGCCGATCCACATCAACGCCATCGCCCGCCACATCGGCGTGCCGCTTTCGATTCAGGATTGGGAGACGATCGGGCACAAGGTGCCGCTGCTCGTCAACATGCAGCCCGCCGGCAAATACCTCGGCGAAGAATATCACCGCGCCGGCGGCGTTCCGGCCGTCGTCAACGAATTGATGAAGCGCAAGCTCATCCATGAGAAGGCGCTGACCGTCAACGGCAAGACGATGGGAGAAAACTGCGCCAAGATTCATTCGGACGATCACGACGTCATCATGCCGATCGACAAGCCGTTGAAGGAGGACGCAGGCTTTGTCGTCCTGAGCGGCAATCTGTTCAACGACGCGATCATGAAGACGAGCGTGATCGACGCGGAGTTCCGCGCCCGCTTCCTCTCCAACCCGAAGGACCCGGACGCGTTCGAGGGCAGGGCGATCGTGTTCGAAGGCCCCGAGGATTATCACCACCGCATCGACGATCCGAAGCTCAAGATCGACGAGCACAGCATTCTGTTCGTTCGTGGAACGGGGCCGATCGGCTATCCGGGCGGGGCGGAAGTGGTCAACATGCAGCCGCCGGCGGCGCTCTTGAAGAAAGGCGTGCATGCGCTGCCCTGCATCGGCGACGGCCGGCAGTCGGGCACCTCCGGCTCGCCGTCGATCCTGAACGCTTCGCCTGAGGCGGCGGCGGGAGGCGGATTGTCGCTGATCAAGACCGGCGATCGCGTGCGCATCGATCTCAAGAAGGGCACCGCCGACATCCTGATCTCGGATGCCGAGCTGAACGAGCGGCGGGCCACGCTCGCAAGCCAGGGCGGGTTCCCCTATCCCAAGAGCCAGACGCCATGGCAGCAGATCCAGCGCGAGATGGTGGCGCAGTTTGACGAAGGCATGGTGCTGAAGCCCGCGGTTCAGTACCAGCGCCTGGCGCAGACGATGGGCGTGCCGCGCGACAATCATTGACGAGCCGACGGTCATGGTATATACGACTGACGTTAATCGTATATACGAGGCCGTCATGGGCATCAGCATCCGAGATCCCGAGGTGGGCGAGCTCGCGCGCGAGCTCGCTCAGTTGCGCAAGACCAATATGACCGAGGCGATCGCCCATGCGCTGCGCAGCGAACTGAAGCGCGAGCGTGACAAGCGGCCGCTGCGCGAGCGACTGGAGGAGCTTGCTGCGCGAGACGCGAGCGATGGCCGGACCCAATCCGCGACGACGTATACAAAAGAAGAAATTGACGAGCTTTGGGGTCAGTGATCTTCATCGACACGTCGGTCTTTCGTGGCGATCCTCGTATTGAAATGAGCCGGCGCGGCTTCGACGCTCGAAAGTCAGATCGAGCGCGCGGAGCGACGACTGACGTCCAGCCGTCGTGCGCCTGGAAACGTGCATGGTTCTCGGAACGCCGAGCTTGACATTTCGCCGCGCTGCCGCGCAGGAGCAGTTCGAGAAATTTCTTCGGAGCGCGAATGTCGAGGAGATCGCCATCGATGCGCGCGATCGGGCGCGCGGCGGTCGAATGTTTCGAGAAGTACGGCAAAGGCCGACATCCCGGCCGGACTGAATTTCGCCGACTGTCTGTCATACGCCTGCGCGAAGGCTCATGGCGCGGCAGCTGCTGTTCAAGGGGGAGGATTTTGCGCGAACTGACGTCGAGGCGCGTTGATGTTGCAGCGCACGACATTTCGTCGTCGCGCCGTTCGTCCAAAGCCCACCAGAGACGCTGCATGACGTCAGCGCCGGCGGCCCAGCCCATCGGCCCTTCGGTCGACGCGCGTCCGGCCAAGCGGCCCGAGCGCGTCACGCTCGAAGGGCGGTGGGTCACGCTCGTACCCCTCGACCCGCACGCGCACGCCAAGGCGCTCTACGAAGGTTCGAACGGCGACGCGGCGCGCGAAGCCGTGTGGTCCTATCTGTTCGACGGGCCATACACCAGCCTCGACGAATTTCGCGCCAACCTCGAGGCCAAGGCGCGCTCGACCGATCCACTGTTCTTCGCCGTCATCGACAATGCCTCGGGCCGCGCGGTCGGCTACCAGACGCTCCTGCGCATCGATCCGCCGAACCGCGTCATCGAGGTCGGCAACATCCTGTATACGCCCGCGATGCAGCGGACCGCCGGCGCGACAGAGGCGCAATATCTGTTCGCGCGTCATGTCTTCGAGGATCTTGGCAATCGCCGCTACGAGTGGAAGTGCAACGCCCACAACGCGCCGTCGCGCCGCGCCGCCGAGCGTTTCGGTTTCACCTTCGAGGGGATTTTCCGCCAGCACATGATCGTCAAGGGACGCAATCGCGACACGGCCTGGTTTGCGATGCTCGACAGCGAGTGGCCGGCCCGCAAGGCTGCCTACGAGCGCTGGCTCGCGCCGGATAATTTCGATTCCGAAGGGCGACAAAAGGTCGCGCTCTCGGCCTTGATGCCGAAGGGGAATGGATGATGCTGACGATCGCAGAAAAGCGCGCCCGCTTCGCCGAGCTGCATGCGGCTCCGGGCTGTTTTGTCATTCCCAATCCGTTCGACATCGGCTCGGCCAAATATCTCGCCTCGCTCGGCTTCCCGGCGCTCGCCAGCACCAGCGCTGGCATGGCCTTCGTCGCCGGAAAGGGCGATGGCGCGGTCGACCGCGCCTATACGCTGAGCCACCTGCGCGATCTCGCTGAAGCTACGGATCTGCCGCTCAACGCCGATTTCGAGGCCGGCTTCGCCCTCGACGCCGACGGCGTGCACGAGAGCGTGCGGCTTTGCGTCGGCGCCGGCGTTTCGGGCCTTTCGATCGAAGACTACACCGGCAATCCCGGCGCTCCGCTCTACAGTGTCGACCGAAGCGGTCGACCGACTGCGCGCGGCGCGCGCGGCGATCAGCGCCAGCGGCGAAAAGGTCCTGCTCACCGCGCGCAGCGAGGCGATCCTGCGCCAGGCTGGCGGGCTCGCCGAGGCCTTGCGGCGCCTTCCCCTTTACGCGGAAGCGGGCGCCGACGTGCTCTACGTGCCGCTGGTCAAGACGCCGGAGGAAGTGGCCGAGGTCGTGCGGGTCGCGGGAAAGCTGCCGGTCAATGTGCTTGCCGGCTGGCCAGGCTTCACCAAGCGTCAGCTCGAGGATCTTGGCGTCAAACGGATCAGCGTCGGGGGCGCGCTCGCTCGCGCCGCCTGGGGCGGGTTCATGCGGGCCGCGAAAGACATCGCCGACAATGGGCGGTTTGACGCCTTCGCCGACCTGCCGACGATGGGCGACATCACGGGCGCCTTCGCGGATAAGGGCTAGATCCGGCAGGGCGCCAAGGTTGAGGATCCGCAAAAGCGCTGACCATCAAGCCTGTGAAGCAGGGGCGTGGCGAACGGGCCCGAGACTTTAGCCGCGCCCGCCGCAAGTTTCGCCTGCCGTCGTTTACGCTTTGTCGCGGCGGGTCGCCTCGATAATGGCGATTGATCGAGTTTCTCAATTGGAGCCTTTCGCAATGACACCCAGTCCTCTCAAAATCCGCGAGGTCAAAGCGCGGCCGGTCGATGCGCCGCTCGAACGCCCGGTCCGAACCGCAGTCGGGACCATCCCGTCAGCGCCGCTCGTGTTGATCGACGTCATCACCGAGGAAGGCGTGACCGGAAGCTCGTACGTTTTCGCTTACACCCCGTTGACCCTGGCTCCGCTCGCCCGTCTGATTGAAGACATCGGCAAAGAGTTGAGCGGCAAGTCGATCGTCCCTTTCGAGCGGATGCGCGAGTTCAACCGCCGTTTCCGGCTTCTTGGTTGGCAGGGTCTCGTCGGCATGGCGGTCGCGGGCCTGGACATGGCGTTTTGGGACGCGCTGGGAAAGGCGGCCGGTTGGCCGGTCGTGCGGCTTCTTGGAGGCGAGCCAAGACCGATGATGGCCTATGACAGCTACGGCGTGCTGGACATGAAGACCGACGGCGTCGGTGATCGCGCGATCCGTCGAGAGCGGGCTTCCGCGGCGTCAAGATCAAGCTCGGCGACGGCGATGTCGAAAAGGACGTCGCGACCGTCGCGGAGGTGCGAAAGCTGATCGGGGCCAAGACGGCGCTGATGGTCGACTACAATCAGTCGCTGAACTCGACTGAAGCGTGCGACCGAATCGAGCGCATCGCCGAGTACGACATCCATTGGGTCGAAGAGCCGGTCGCGGCCGAAGATCTGGAAGGCCACGCCCGCGTGCGCATGGATTCGCCGGTGCGAATCCAGACCGGCGAGAACTGGTGGTTTCCTCGCGACATGGCCAAATCGATAGCGGCTGGCGCGAGCGACTACGCGATGGTCGACATCATGAAGATTGGCGGCGTCACGGGATGGCTGAGCGCGATGGGCCAGGCGGAGGCGGCGTCGTTGCCCGTTTCGAGCCATCTCTTCGTCGAGGCAAGCGCGCATGTGCTTCCCGTCACGCCGACCGCTCATTGGCTTGAGTATCTCGACGTCGCCGGATCGATCCTCGCCGAGAAGCCCCTTGTGGTTGACGGATCGGTGACCGCCGTCGGACCAGGGCTCGGAATTCGCTGGGACGAAGACGCGGTCAGACGCTATGCTGTGTCATCATAGCCGTTGCCTTTGGGTGGAGGCGACCAGGAGGGAGCAGCTCGAGCACGAGCCTATTGCAGAAAAACAGAAATTGAGTTAAGTTGGTCCTGTGCATAGATCTCGTTGTTCCCGCCTCAAAACCCGGCTGGCGCCTTGTCCCGGCGAGGCTTCGGCGAGAGGCAAAGGACGCGAGAATTTCTTGGGCGCGAAAATCCCGCGTAACCCATTGATAAGGCTCGTTTCGGACGAGAGAATCCAAGGAAATCCAAGACAATCCAATAGCCGATGATTTGGGTTTTTGCAGCAAAACGGCGACGAGCCAAGACAATCCAAACCGGCGCCAGTTGAACCGTCGCGCTCGCCGCCAGAACGAACCGGCCCAAACACAAACGGTCTAAGGAAGACCTGCCGGCCTTCTCAGATCGAGCGTCAGCGGAAACTCGGGATGCGGCGTCTCGGGCGCGGGTTCGTAGGCTCCCGGGCGTATGGCCGCGGGCCTCGAAGCGCGCGAGGCGGCGCGCTTCCGCCTCGTTGCTGTTGACCGGGAAGGTGTCGTAGCTGCGCCCGCCCGGATGGGCGACGTGATAGACGCAGCCGCCAAGCGCCCGCCCGTTCCAGGTATCGAAAATGTCGAACACCAAAGGCGCCTGCACCGGGAATCGTCGGGTGCATCGCCGTCGCCGGCTTCCAGGCTTTGTAGCGCACCGCGCCGACCGCGACGCCATTCGTTGCGGTCTTGGCCAAGGGAACGCGGCGGCGGTTGCAGGTGACGACGTAGCGCTCCGGATCGGCGCCCGTGAGCTTCACCTGCAGCCGCTCGGTCGAAGAGTCGGTGTAGCGCGCCGTTCCGCCGATCGCGCCGGTTTCGCCGAGCACATGCCACGGCTCCAGCGCCTGGCGCAGTTCGAGCTGGACGCCCTCGTACTCGACCTCGCCGCAGAACGGAAAGCGGAACTCGGCCTGCGCTTCGTACCAGTCGGAGCGGAAGGCGAAGCCGTGCGCCTTGAGATCGGCGAGGACGCCGAGAAAATCCTCCCACACGAAATGGGGCAGCATGAACCGGTCGTGCAGCGACGCGCCCCAGCGCGGCAGCGGCCCGTCCAGCGGATCACGCCACAGCCGGGAGAGAATCGCGCGGATCAAGAGCTGCTGAGCGAGGCTCATGCGCGCGTCCGGCGGCATCTCGAAGCTGCGGAACTCGACGAGGCCAAGCCGGCCGGTCGGCCCATCCGGCGAATAGAGCTTGTCGATGCAGATTTCGGCGCGATGGGTGTTGCCGGTCACGTCGGTGAGCAGATTGCGCATGAGCCGGTCGAGCAGCCACGGCCGCGGCGCGGCGCCGTCTCCGGGCTTCGGGATCTGAGCGAGCGCGATCTCCAGCTCGTAAAGACTGTCGTGACGCGCTTCGTCGATGCGCGGCGCCTGGCTGGTCGGCCCGATGAACAGGCCCGAGAAGAAATAGCTCAGGCTCGGGCGACGCAGCCAATGGATGATGAGGCTCTTGAGCAGGTCGGGGCGCCGGAGGAACGGACTGTCGAGCGGCGCCTGGCCGCCGACGACGACATGATTGCCGCCGCCCGTTCCCGCATGCTTGCCGTCGATCATGAACTTGTCGGCGCCGAGGCGCGAAAGCCGCGCTTCTTCGTAGACAATTTCGGTGGTCGCGACGCATTCGCGCCAGCTCGACGCGGGATGGATGTTGACTTCGATCACGCCAGGATCGGGCGCGACGCGAATGACGTTCATGCGCGGATCGACCGGAGGCGGGTAGCCCTCGATCTGCACCGGAAGCCCGACTTTTTCGGCCGCCGCCTCAGCGGCCGCGACCAGTTCGAGATAATCCTCGAGCCGCTCGACCGGAGGCAGGAACACGCACAAGCGCCCGTCGCGCGGCTCGACCGTCACCGCGGTGCGGACGGCGCCGTCGATGTCGCCGAGGCGCTGCTCGACACGCTCCTGGGCCGACCCTTCCGCCGCGGCGAACGAGGCGACGCGCTGGGCGTGCTCGCGGGCTCGTGGAAATCCGGCAAGGGCCCGCGCGGCTCGGTCGGATCGGCTTCGACGACATAGGGGAACGCGGACGGCGGAACATGAGGAAGGGCGCCCAGCGGCAGGCGGTAGCCGACCGGGCTGTCGCCCGGCACCAGATGGAGCGCGCCGCGACGGGTCTTCCATTTCTCGCTGCGCCAGCGGATTCCATCGGCCTTCGCCTGCCAGCGCTGGACGGGCAGGACATAGCCCGAAGGCTCGGTCAGCCCGCGCGAGAAAACGCTGGCGATGCGGTGGCGCTCCTCGGGGTCCTTGAGCTCGGAGTTTTCCGGCGAGACGTTCGCCGGCAGATTGGCCTCTTTGACGAGCCACTCGGCCGGATCCTCGTAAGCCGGCGCGACATGGTCGGACGCAATGCCGAGCTCGGACGCGATGGCGCCGAGCAACGCCTCCGCCGTCTCCTTGCTTGCGCCGGTTTGCTGTCCCTCAGCGGCGATGCGCTCGGGATTCTGCCAGATCGGCTTACCAGTCGCGCCGCCAGTAGAGCGAAAACGTCCAGCGCGGCAGGGATTCGCCCGGATACCATTTGCCCTGCCCGTAATGCAGGAATCCGCCCGGCGCGAACCGGTCGCGCAGGCGGCGGATCAGCCGGTCGGCGAGCGCCCGCTTGGTCGGACCGACCGCGTCCGCGTTCCACTCGCCCGCTTCGAAATCGTCGATCGAAACGAAGGTCGGCTCGCCGCCCATGGTCAAGCCGGACGTCGTCGGCGACGAGCTTCTTGTCGACCTCCTCGCCGAGCGCGTCGAGCGCCGTCCAGGCGTCCTCGGAAAACGGCTTGGTGATGCGCGGATGTTCGGAGACCCGGTCGACCCGCATGTCGAAATTGAAATCGACATTGGCGAAGCTCGCCAGGCCCGAAATCGGCGCGGCGTTGCGATAGTGCGGCGTCGCGGCAAGCGGAATGTGACTTTCCGCGGCCAACAGGCCCGAGGTCGGATCGAGCCCGATCCAGCCGGCGCCGGGCAGGTACACCTCGGCCCAGGCGTGAAGATCGGTGAAGTCGTGGTCCGTGCCGGGCGGCCCGTCGAGCGCGACCAGATCGGGCTTCAGCTGAATGAGATAGCCGGACACGAAGCGGGCCGCCAAGCCCAGGTGGCGGAAAATCTGCACGAGAAGCCAGCTCGAATCCCGGCACGAGCCCGAACCGCGCTCGAATGTCTCCTCCGGCGTCTGCACCCCCGATTCCATGCGGATGAGATATTGGATTTCGCCCGCAAGGCGCCGGTTGAGATCGACCACGAAATCGACGGTGCGCCTGGGCGTCCGATCGATCCCGCTCAAGAAGGCCTGAAGCCGGGGTCCGGCGTGCTCGGGCGTGCGGTAGATGACGAGATCGGGCCGAAGGTCTTCGGGATATTCGAACGGCCAGGTCTCCGCGCTTTCCTCGACGAAGAAATCGAACGGATTGTAGACCGTCATGTCGGCGACGACGTCGACCTCGATCTTCAGTTCGTTGACGAGATCCGGGAAGACGTAGCGCGCGAGCCAGTTGCCGTACGGATCCTGCTGATGGTTCACGAAATGGTTGGCGGGAGAAACCTTCAGCGAGTGCGATATGACCCGGGTGCGGCTATGGGGCGCCGGCCTGAGCCGGATAATCTGCGGGCCGAGTGAGACTGGCCGATCGTACTTGTAGTGCGTGAGGTGATGGATGGCGGCTCGGATCGACATGGCTTCCGGGGGCTGGCGACGGTTCCAAGACCCTTTCACAATCTGCTGCGCCGCACAATCGTACAGGCGCCTACAAGGCCGCCGGCGCCTCTCCTCAAAGCCGCAGGCCGCAAGCGCCTCCAGCATGTGGGGCGGCGCGGGCGCTTCGACCTCGATCGGCGGCTTCGACTTCGACAGCGGCACGATGACCTTGCGCGCCAGCAATTGCAGCGGAAGATCCGCGCGCTCGCCATAAATCCCGTCGCCGAAGATCGGCCAGCCCTGCGAAGCGCAATGGACGCGCAACTGATGGGTGCGTCCGGTCTTGGGTTCGAGCTCGAGCCAGGCGATCGGCGCGCCGCGCCATGTCCCCCGTCCCTTGACGCGCCAGAGCGTCAGCGACTTCTGGCCGTTGGGGTCGACCTTCATCCACCAGCCGATCTTGTCATCGAGCCGGCCGAGCG
Organism: uncultured Alphaproteobacteria bacterium; assembly: GCA_963762335.1. Taxonomy (GTDB): domain Bacteria; phylum Pseudomonadota; class Alphaproteobacteria; order Rhizobiales; family Beijerinckiaceae; genus Roseiarcus. The sequence goes on from CAVXKU010000011.1 coordinate 148,959, forward strand.
GCAGGTCGATCGTTCCCTCTTCGCCCTCCGGCGCGCCCGCGACGATCGCCCAGTATGTCTTGGCGATCTTGCCCTGCTTGAACAGAAGCCCCAATTTTTCCAGGGCCTTGTGATGCCGTCCGAGCACCAGGCAGCCGGCCGTGTCGCGGTCGAGCCTATGCGCAAGCGCGGGATTGCGCGGCAGGCCGAAGCGCAGCGCGTCAAAATCATCCTGAAGGCTCGCGCCGCCTTTCGGCCCGGCATGAACGGCGACGCCGGCGGGCTTATCGAGAACGAGCATCAGCCCGTCGCGATAGAGGAGGCGCTCTCTTGTTTCTTCCGGCGTCATGGGAAGAAGTGGTATGGCAGCATCGGCCGCCCGCGCATAGGGCGGCCTTAAGGAGGGTGTGTGGCGTCGGTCGAAGACGAGAAAAAGGGGAAATCGGGCCTGCTCGGCCGCTGGTTCAGCGGCGGCGAGGCGGCGACCGCCCCCCTCGATCCGGCGCTCCCCGGCGAGCAGGAGGCCTTGCCGCCAGCCGAGGCCGCCGCAGCGATCACTGCCCCGGCTGTTCCAGCGCCGAAACAGAGCTGGCTTCAGCGCCTTCGCTTTGGCCTCTCGCGTTCGTCGACGACGATCGCGCGAGGCGTCGCGGACATTTTTACCAAACGCAAACTCGACGCGGCGTCGCTCGACGATCTCGAGGACGTACTCATTCAGGCCGATCTCGGGCTTGCCGCGGCGTCTCGCATTCGCGAGGCGGTCGGCCGCGGGCGCTACGAGCGCGGGATCGACCCGGAAGAAGTGAAGCTGATCCTCGCTGAAGAGGTCGAGCGCGCGCTTGATCCCGTCGCTCGTCCGCTGGTGATCGATCCTGGGAAGCGCCCGTTCGTGATCCTCGTGATCGGCGTCAATGGCTCGGGCAAGACGACGACCATCGGCAAGCTCGCCGCCAAGTTCCGGAGCGAGGGGAAGGCGGTCCTGCTCGCGGCGGGCGACACCTTCCGCGCCGCCGCGATCGAGCAATTGCGCATCTGGGCGCGGCGCACGTTTTCCGCTCTGGTCGAGCGCGATCAGGGCGCCGACGCGGCCGGCCTTGCCTTCGACGCGCTGACCAAAGCCCGCGAGCTCAATATCGACGTCGTGCTCATGGACACCGCCGGGCGATTGCAGAATCGCGCCGAACTCATGAGCGAACTTGAAAAGATCATCCGGGTGATGCGCAAAGTCGACGCCGAGGCGCCCCACGCGGTGCTGCTCGTGCTCGACGCCACCGTCGGGCAGAACGCGCTGAGCCAGGTCGAGATTTTCGGCCGTGTTGCAGGCGTGACCGGCCTTGTCATGACCAAGCTCGACGGCACCGCGCGCGGCGGCATCCTGGTGGCGATCGCCGACAAATTCGCGCTTCCCGTTCATTTCATTGGCGTCGGCGAGGGCGTCGACGATCTCGAGCCTTTCACCGCGCGCGATTTCGCCGACGCGATCGCTGGAATCGACAGAGAGGCGGCATGACGGCCCCAACAAGCAGAAGCCCCGTGACTGAAACTGTCGCTCCGCCGCGCAAGACGCTCAATCCGATCGTCAAGTTCATCCTCGAACTCGGGCCGCTGGCGCTCTTCTTCATTGTCTATTCGAGGGTCGGCATCTTTGCCGCGACCGGCATTTTGATGGGGACCGTGCTGGTTACCCTCGGCGTCTCCTATGCGCTGTTGAAGCGCATTCCGATCATGCCGCTGGTGACTGCAGTCATCGTCGTCATCTTCGGTTCGCTCACCCTCATCTTTCACGACGAGACGCTGATCAAGATCAAGCCGACGGCGCTCTACATCCTGTTCGGCGCGGCTTTGTTCGTTGGCCTCTGGCTCAACAAGCCGCTCCTGAAGATCCTGTTCGACGGCGCGCTGCACGTTACTGACGAAGGGTGGCGCAAGCTCACCTGGCGGTGGGCGTTCTTTTTCCTAGGCCTAGCCGTCCTCAATGAGATCGTCTGGCGCACCCAGACGACCGACCTCTGGGTCAAGCTGAAGACGTTCGGTTTCCTGCCGCTCACCCTCCTGTTCGCGCTCGCCCAGACGCGCTTGATCATGAAATACGAGGCTAAAGACGAAGCCCCAAGCGACGACCTCTGAGTCGATCGGTTGCATTGTTCCCCGTAAGCTGCGCGGGCCCGAGTCAGCTTTCGAAACTCGTCGGGAAGGTGTGCGGAACCGCCATGTTTGACACGAAAATTTCGATCGTCGTGCGCGAAGATCTCGCGACATGGCAAAAGCTCAACGTCGTGGCGTTTCTGACGAGCGGCGTGGTCGGCGCAAACGCCGGTCTTCTAGAGCACGATCTGCTTTGACTGAATCGAGGGTGATTCCCAAAGCGGCGCGAGTCAGATTCAACCTGCTGGCTGGGTTTGGAGGCCAGGAGGCATGGCGCGAGCTTATTCTTTGGACCTGCGGGAGCGGGTGGTGGCGGCGGTTTCGGCGGGTCAGTCATGCCGCTCGGCGGCCAAGACGTTCATGGTCAGCGTCGCCAGCGTCGTGAAGTGGTCGCAGCGCCAGCGCGCCGTCGGCAGTCCGGCGGCGCTGAAGATGGGCGGGCGCAGGCCTTATCTTGTGGCGCGTGAGCGGGATTGGGTTCTATCGCGGATCGCCGAGAAGCCGGATCTCACGCTGCGCGCTCTGCTTAAGGAGTTGGCCGAGCGCGGTCTGGTGGTGAGCTATTACGCGCTTTGGCATTTTCTCCAGCATGAAGGCGTGACGTTCAAAAAAAAGCCTTCGCGCCTCCGAACAGGACCGGTCGGACGTCGCCAGGCGGCGTAAGCGATGGAAGGCGCGTCAGGCGACGATCGACCCGAGACGACTGGTCTTCATCGACGAGACCTGGGCTAAAACCAACATGACGCGCACCCACGGCCGATGCGCGAGAGGTCAACGCCTCGTCGCCAAAGCGCCCTTCGGCAAATGGCGGACCCTCACCTTTTTGGCGGCGCTGCGTTGCGATGGGCTCACCGCGCCCTGCGTTATCGACGGACCGATCAATGGCGCAAGCTTCCACGCTTACGTCGAGCAGATTCTCGTCCCGACGGTTGCGCCGGGCGACATTGTCGTCATGGACAACCTCGGCAGCCATAAGAGCCGCGCCGTTCGCGCAGCGATCCGCGCCGCCAAGGCCAAGCTCTTCTTCCTGCCCGCCTACTCGCCAGATCTCAATCCAATCGAGCAGGCCTTCGCCAAAATGAAAACCCTGCTGCGCAAAGCCGACGCCCGAACAATCGAGGAGACCTGGCGAACCATCGGCGCCCTGCTCGACTGCTTCACCCCGACAGAATGCGCAAACTACTTCAGGAACGCAGGATACGCTTCAGCCTAACCAGATCGCGCTCTAGGCGAGCCTTACGAGGACGCCGTTGGCAACATCTATAGCCCGCTGATGATCCAGCCGGCGATTGTTCTCAGCGCCGATCGCGAGACGCTGAAGGCGATTTACCAGCGGGCCATGGAGCGGCGAGTCCGCTTCTCGCTCTATATCGAGGACATGTTTTCAACCGGCCATGACGCGGCCAACCGCGCCACCGTCAGGCAATATGCGCCCGACGCCATGAATGTCGTCGGTCTCGCTCTGCGCGAGGACAAGAAGGTCGTCGACAAGATCACCAAAGGCGCGCGGATGCACGCTTGAAGCGATGCGCTTTCGGGAGAGACAGAAAGACGCACTCAAGTTCAGCGCGCGCAGATCCTGACCGCGCCGGGCGCGCCCCACATGGCGCAGGGCGAGAAGCTGAAGCGATAGGTTCCGGTCGCAGGGGCGATAAAGGTCAGAGCGCCCGGCCCGTCGGGAACGCCAAAGAAGTATCCGCCGGGTCCCTCCACATTCGGGTCGCGCGGGCGCGAAACCGTCGCGGCGCTCCCTGCGCGTGGGTCGTAGTCGGTCGCTTCGCCCGTCATGTGAGCCGAAATAGTCTGTCCGCTCGAGAACTTTCCGACAAACAAGGTCGCCGGGCCGCGGTAGGTCCAGCAGGCCTGACCAGTGGGAAATCGGATTTGCGCCACGACCTCGCGGCTGCAAGAGGTTGCAGAGGCCGAAGTCAGAAACGCCGGAACAAGAGCCAAGCTCGCGGCGAGAGCCACGCACGTCCCAGCGCGCCTTCGGGCGTCAGCCACTGCTCGCATCGCCGTTGGTCAGCGCGGCGAGCCGCGCTTCTTCTTCCGGGCTCAGGCGCGGCGTTGCGCTCGGCGCACGGCGCCGCGCGTAGAAAGCGGCGGCGACGCCGAGGCCGAGTGTAAGCACGGGGCTCAGCCACAACAACAAAGTCTCGAGCTTGAACGGGGGTTTCAGAAGAATGAAATCGCCGTAGCGCGAGACCAGATAGGCGCGCACGGCGTCGTTGCTTTCGCCTTTGCCGATGCGTTCGCGAATGAGGATGCGGATGTCGCGCGCCAGCGGCGCCTCGGAATCGTCGATCGACTCGTTCTGGCAGACGAGGCAGCGTAATTCGGCCGAGAGCGCGCGCGCCTGCGCTTCTAGCGCAGGGTTCTTCATCACTTCGTCCGGCTGAACGGCGAGAGCCGGGCCGGCGAGGGCGGCGAGGAGGGGAAGAAGGATAAACGCCTTTCCTCTCGCGCCATGCTTTGGGGCGGGCACGCGATTCCCCTCTCCTACGGGAGAGGGGTTGGGGTGAGGGTTCGCGCGCGAAGCGCGCCGTGGCTTTGCTGCGGTTCCCTCATCCGGCGGGCTTCGCCCGCCACCTTCTCCCCGCGGGAGAAGGGGCGTGCGCGCTTCAATCTGATAGCCAAGCGAGAGCATGGGTCTATTGCGCCGGCTGCGCCAGTCCGCGCGCGCTCGCCTTCGCCCTTGTGGCTACACCGAAGCGAAGGCGGCGGTCAGCCAGCGACAGCCCGCCGCCGAGCGCCATCGCGGCGCCGCCGAGCCAGATCAGCGTCACCAGCGGCTTCCAGTAGAGACGGGCCGGCACGGCGCCATCGGGCGTGGGGTCGGCGATCGAGACATAGACCTGGCCGAAATCGAGAGTCGCGAGGCCCGCCTGGGTCGTGCTCATTTCGCGCGAAGAGAATTTGCGGCGCGCAGGTTCAATCTGAGCGACGACGGCCTCGCCCGAGCGCACGGTTACCGACGCTTCCGACTCCTTGTAATTCGGGCCAACCTTCTCGCTCACTGAATCGAGCGTGATCGAATAGGGGCCGACAAGTTCGGGGACGCCTTTGTGCAGGGTCGTGATCGTTTCGGCGCCGAACCCAAGGCCGGAGAGACCCAGCAGCGTGACGCCGACGCCGAGATGCGCGAGGGCGCCGCCAAAGAACGACAAGGGCAAGCCAAACGTGCGCTTCAGCGCGACGCCCAAAGCGACTCCCGGCCGCCATGCGCGCATGACGACTTCGATCAGTGTGCCGATGATGACGAAGACGCCCAAGCCCATCGCGAGCGGCGCAAAGATCGAACCGCCGCTGAGCCACGCCGCGCCAACGATTGCGGTGACGGCGCCGATGATGATGGCGAAGGTCAGCCGCTGGATGACCCCCAGGAGATCGCCGCGCTTCCAGGCGAGCGCGAAGCCGAACGGCGCGACGAAGCAGGCGGTGAGCAACAGCACGCCGCAGGTCAGATTGAAGAAGGGCGCGCCGACGGTGATCTTTTCGCCGGTCAGTTGCTCGAGCGCCAGCGGATAGAGCGTGCCGAACAGCACCGTTGCGGATGCCGTCGCCAGCAGGAGATTGTTGACGACGAGCGCGCCCTCGCGCGAGACCGGCGCGAACAGTCCGCCCTGCTTGAGCATCGGCGCGCGCCAGGCGAAGAGGGCGAACGAACCCGAAATGAACAGCGCCAGAATCGCGAGGATGAAAACGCCGCGGCGCGGATCGTTGGCGAAGGCGTGAACGGAGGTGAGCACGCCCGAGCGCACGAGAAAGGTGCCGAGCAGCGAAAAGGAAAAGGCGAGGATGGCGAGAAAGATCGTCCAGACTTTGAGCGCGTCGCGCTTCTCCATCACCGCGACCGAATGGACGAAGGCCGTGCCCGCGAGCCACGGCATGAGCGAAGCGTTCTCGACCGGGTCCCAGAACCAGAAGCCGCCCCAGCCGAGCGTGTAATAGGCCCAGAACGAGCCGGCGGCGATGCCGAGCGTGAGGAAGCTCCAGGCGACGAGGGTGAACGGGCGCACGAAACGCGCCCAGGCCGCGTCGATGCGGCCCTCGATCAGCGCCGCGGCGGCGAACGAATAGACGATCGAGAAGCCGACATAGCCGAGATAGAGCAGCGGCGGATGGATCGCGAGGCCGGGGTCCTGCAGAATCGGATTGAGATCGCGCCCCTCGAACGGCGCCGGCGCGAGGCGCTCGAACGGGTTCGACGTCAAGAGAATGAAGGCGAGGAAGGCGACGCTGATCAGGCCCTGAACGGCGAGCGCGTCAGCGCGCAAGGCGCGCGGCAAGGCGCGGCCGAACAGGGCGACCAACGCGCCGAAGATCGCCAGAATGAAGACCCAGAGCAGCATGGAGCCTTCATGGTTCCCCCACACGCCGGAGATCTTGTAGATTGTGGGCATCGTGCTGTTCGAATTCTCGGCGACATTGAGAACCGAAAAATCCGAGGTCAGGTGCGCGTTGACGAGCGCGGCGAAGGCGATGGCGATCAGCGTCAGTTGAAGAAGCGCCGCATTGCGTCCGACGCCCATCAGACCGTCGTCGCCAACGCGGGCCCCCCAGAACGGCACGATGGTCTGGGCGAGCGCGGCGGCGAGCGCGAGGACGAGGGCGAAATGACCAATCTCGACGATCATTGTGTGGCCGTTGTTCCTTCCTGCCAGCGCCCCTGTTTCTTGAGGGCGTCGACCACTTCGCGCGGCATGTAACGCTCATCGTGCTTGGCGAGGATCGTCTCGGCGCGCATCTGGCCGGACGCCTCCAGAACGCCTTCGGCGACCACGCCCTGACCCTCGCGGAACAGGTCCGGCAGCAGCCCCTGATAGGCGACACTGAGGTCGTGGGCGCCGTCGGTGACGACGAAGGCAACCCTTTGGTCCGCGGATTTGACCAATGTGCCGGCCTTCACCAGGCCACCGACGCGCAGCCTTGCGCCAGGGGTCGCCGCTTTCTGGACGACTTCAGTCGGGCTGTAGAAAAACACGATGCTGTCGCTCAGCGCATAAAGCGAAAGGCCAGCCGCCGCCCCGACGACGGCGAGGCTTAAGGCGATCAGCGCAAGGCGACGGCCACGGCGGGTCAATTGGCGTCTCCGAGGCCGAGATTGCGCGCCAGCGCGTCCAGGCTGGCGACCGCACTGGCGTCGGACCCGAGCGCTTTATGCGCGTCGACCAGCGCCGCCTTGGCCTTGGCGGCCTCATGCAACACCGTATAGGCGCGAATAAGGCGCGTCCATTCGTCGATACTGCCGCCATTGCTGGCAAGCCGTGTCGCAAGTTTCGACACCATGCCCTCGATCATCGGCCGCTGGGCGTCGGGAATGGCGGCCTCGTCCACAGGCGGCGCGGGCTCGCCCTTGAGCGCCGCCAGCCGCTCCTTCACCACGCTTCGCCATCCCGCCTCGGGCGGCGAGTCGGCGAGGAGCAATTCGTATTCCCGAACAGCGTCCGCCTTTTTGCCATCCTGCTCGGCGGCGAGCGCCACATAATAGCGGGCCTGCGGCTGGCCCGGCTGGTCGGTGAGCGCCCGATCGAACGCCCGGCGGGCCTCGTCGGTAACCACCCCTCCGGCGGCGGCGACAATGGCCTCCCCGTAAGCGGCGCGGCGTGAGGGATCTTCGCCGAGAATACGCAGCGCCTCAGCATAGGCATGCACCGCCTCCGCGTAGCGCTGGAAGCGCATATAGACCGGCGCGATCACCGCCCATCCCTTGCCGTCATCGGGCTGGGCGATGAGCCGGGCCTCGACGGCCGCGACGGCCGCCTCGATACTGCCATTCGACTGCGGCGCGACCTTGCGGCTCGCCAAGGGCGCGTCCGGCAGCGCGGGCTGGCCGAGCCGCGCGTAGAGAGGAAAGGCGATCGCCGGCAATCCGACAGCGACCAGCGCAGCCGCCGCAAGACGATATCGCCTCGTCGGAGGCGGCGCGTCCAAGGGGTTTGAGGCCGCCGCAATGAGGCGGCGCGCGGCTTCGGCGCGGGCGCTCTCGGCCTCCCCTTGCGGCAGCAGGCCTCGGTCGACGTCGCGCCTGATTTCATCGAGCTGCGCCTTGTAGAACGCCGCTTCGCTCGCCGCGGGATCCGCTTTCGCATTAGACGGCGCGCGAAGCAGCGGCCAAAGCGCGGCGAGGACCGCGCAAACCGCCATTCCCGCCAGAACCAACCACACCATCAACCAGCCTCAGCGCCGCCCGTGAGGAACCGCGGAAAAAGTCCGCGTTCTGTTATCGCAAAGCGAAGTTGAGGTCTCGTCAAAACATACTCAAATACGCAACAGCAATGTCTTAGCCGCAAGGTAGGATTTTGGAGCGCGTTGAAGCGTAAGAGGTTTTTGCGCGCGTCCTGCGAGAAGCCTTTCTCCAGACAGCGTTTGCCTGTCGAGCGACAATTCGGCCCTGGATTGTGACGCAGATCACAGCCAGGTCGTCGAGATTGGTGTATGGGACTTTCGTGGGTTAATGGGACGAGGCTTAGCCATGAGCGTGCTGTCCGCCCTCTGTTTGCTGGCCCTCATCTTGGTCAGCGCAATCTTGTTCATTGCGGCCGTCTTCGGCGCGATCGTCGTTCTCGCCTACCGCGATCGTAGTCCAGGCTTCAGCTACTTCGCCAGCGGAGCGACAGTGCCGAAGGTCACGGACGAAGCCAATCAGCATCTATAGCGTCCTAGCTCGTCATTTTCCAGCTCCCGTCGGGCTGTTTGCACCCCGTCCCCCGTCCCCGGTTCGGCCGGCCGGCGACGTAGATGGTTTGCGAATAGACTCGGCAGCCGTCACCCGTCGCGGCGCCCGGCTCGATAAAGCCGAACACGCCCTGAGCGCCGCGCCAGGAGCGCTTCTGCCCGAATCGAGCGCCGCCACCTGTGCGTTCCACGCCGCCTCGCGGTCACTGTCTGCGAGCCCAGCGCCGACCGGTCCGCCAAGGACGCCACCAAGCGCGGGGCCTGTCGGGACGGCCGGGACTGGGATCCCGGTTGGCGCGGGCGCGACCGTCGACGCAGCGACGCCGGGCGGCGTCGTGGAGCCCGTGACTGGCGGGGCGCCGTCCGATCCCACACTTTGACAGCCCGCAAGGCCTATCGATCCAATCGCAATCATCAAAACGCTCGGCCGCATCGTTCTCGTTCTCCTGGACCCGTTCATTGGAGGTTCGCCAAAGGCATCGAAGGCGGGGGGTCTCACACGCATGGCAGCCTGAGAATCGCCCGCAAGCCTCCAAGCGGGCTCTCGTCAAGCTCGAGTGAGCCGCCGTAGATCGACGCGAGCTCGACGACAATCGACAAGCCGAGGCCTGAGCCAGGCCGTGACTCGTCGAGCCGCTTCCCCCGTTCGACCGCCGCGGCGCGAGCGCTTTTGTCGAGACCCGGACCATCGTCGTCGATCTTGGCGACGAGAAATGGGCCGGGGTCCTTTTCGGCGGCTATTGCTCGCACGGCGTAAATCGACACGCGCTCGCGCGCCCACTTGCTGGCGTTGTCGAGCAGGTTGCCGATCAGGTCGGTCAGATCCTGCGCTTCGCCCCGGAACTTGAGACCCGGTTGCAGCTCGACCTCGAAGATCAGGGCCTGATCGCCGTGCAGTTTCTCGAAGGTTCGGACGAGCCCGTCGACAACCGGCTTCACCTCTGTCGCTATGCCGAAGGTTCTGGCGCGCGCGGCGGCGCGCGCGCGATCGAGATAGAAGGTCAGCTGCCGGCGCATGATCTCGGTCTGTTCGCGTACTTTTTCCGGCAACGCCGCGCTCTCTGAATCGGCCTCGTTCATCAGCACGCTGAGCGGCGTCTTGAGCGCATGGGCGAGGTTGCCGACCTGTGTGCGCGCCCGCTCGACGATCTCGCGATTGGCGTCGATCAGTTGATTGACTTCGGTCGCTAGCGGCGCGACGTCCTGCGGGAATTCGCCCGCAATGTGTTCGGCCTCTCCTCGGCGGATGGCGGCGACGCCTTCCTGCAGCACCCGGAGCGGACGGAGGCCAAAGCGAACCGCCAGCGCCGTGGAGCCGATCAGCGCCAGCGCCAGCGTCAGGAAGGTCGCCGCAAGCGCAGTTTCGAAGCTCCGGTCCTGACCCTCGATCACGTCGGCGTTGGCCGCGACCTGCACCAAATATCGTCCGTCGTCGCCAGCGTCGATCTGGCGCTGGATCATCCTGCAGCTGGTGCCCGCCCGGCCCCACCGCATAGCCGCTGAGGATGGCGCCGCGATCGTTTCCCACCGAGACCAGTTGCGGCAATTGCGTCGCAAACAGAGACTTCGAGGCGCGGATTTCCGGCGGGGTCACATCGGTGCGGGTGATCTGCCAGTACCAGCCCGAGAACGCGAGCTCGAATTGGGGCGCGATCGCCGCGGGCGTCGTGGTCTTCCCTTCCTCGCTCGGAATTGCGACGTTGGCGACCAGCGCCTTGAGGTACACGCCGAGCTGGTCGTCGAAATTTGCTTCCGTCCAGCGGGCGTTGAGCGCGCTTAAGCCGAGCCCCGCGAGCGCGAGGATGAGGATGCTCCAAAACGCCGCGGAGAGGAAAAGGCGCGAAGCGATCGAGCGCGCGCTGAACGCCTTACCCATAAAGAAGCTTTACGGCACTTCCCGAACGGCCCCGCGCGCCGCGCTGGTCGCGAACGCGGCGTAGGCGCGCAAAGCCGTCGACACCGCTCTCTTGCGCGGCTTGGGCGGGCTTCCAGGCGCTCGCGCCCTTCGCCTCCATCGCCGCCCGACGGCGGGCGAACTCGGCCTCGTCCACGACGGCGTTGATGATGCGGGCGGGAATGTCGATTTCGATCAAGTCGCCCTCTTCAAGCAGGCCGATCGCGCCGCCCTCCGCGGCTTCCGGCGAGACGTGACCGATCGAGAGGCCGGACGTTCCGCCGGAGAAGCGCCCGTCGGTGACGAGAGCGCAAGCTTTCCCGAGCCCGCGCGATTTGAGATAGCTGGTCGGATAGAGCATCTCCTGCATGCCCGGGCCTCCACGCGGCCCCTCGTAGCGGATGAGGACGACGTCACCCGCGCTGACCTTGCCGCCCAGGATGCCTTGCACCGCATCGTCCTGGCTCTCGAAGATGCGCGCCGGGCCCTTGAATTTGAGGCTGCCGGCGTCGACCCCCGCGGTCTTCACAATCGACCCGTCAATCGCAAGATTTCCGTACAGCACCGCGAGGCCGCCGTCCTTGGAGAAGGCGTGCTCGGCGTCGCGGATGACGCCCTTGGCGCGATCCTCGTCGAGCGAGGGATAGCGCGCGGACTGGCTGAACGCGACCTGGGTCGGCACGCCGCCGGGTCCGGCCATGAAGAACTCGCGCGTTGCATTGCCGGTCGCGCGCTTGATGTCGTTGCGCGAGAGCGCATGTTCGAGCGACTCGGCGTGCACCATGCGGACGTCCCGATTGAGCAGGCCCGCGCGGTCGAGTTCGCCAAGAATGCCCATCACCCCGCCGGCGCGGTGGACGTCCTCGACATGCACGTCGGCCACGGAGGGAGCAACCTTGCAGAGACACGGCACCTGCCGCGACAGCCGGTCGATGTCGGCCATGGTGAAGTCGATCTCGCCCTCGTGCGCGGCGGCAAGCAGGTGCAGGACCGTGTTGGTCGAACCGCCCATGGCGATGTCGAGCGACATGGCGTTTTCGAACGCCTTGAATGTGGCGATGCCGCGGGGCAGGGCGCCTTCGTCGCCCTCTTCGTACCAGCGCCGCGCGAGATCGACGACAAGATGTCCGGCCTCGACGAACAGCCGCCGACGGTCGGCGTAAGTCGCGACCACCGTGCCGTTGCCGGGCAGGGACAGGCCGAGCGCTTCTGTGAGGCAGTTCATCGAATTGGCGGTGAACATGCCCGAGCACGAGCCGCAGGTCGGGCAGGCCGATCGCTCGATCACCGCGACATCGGCGTCGGAGACTTTGGAATCCGCCGCCGCGACCATCGCGTCGATGAGGTCGACCGTGCGCGCACCAGTGGAGAGCTTGACCTTGCCGGCCTCCATGGGTCCGCCGGAGACGAACACCACCGGAATGTTGAGGCGCATCGCCGCCATCAGCATGCCGGGCGTGATCTTGTCGCAGTTCGAGATGCACACCAGCGCGTCGGCGCAATGGGCGTTGACCATGTACTCGACGCTGTCGGCGATGAGTTCGCGCGAGGGCAGAGAATAGAGCATGCCGTCGTGGCCCATGGCGATGCCATCGTCCACGGCGATGGTGTCGAATTCCTTGGCGACGCCGCCGGCCGCCTCGACTTCGCGCGCGACCAATTGGCCGAGATCCTTCAAATGCACGTGGCCGGGCACGAATTGGGTGAAGGAATTGGCGATGGCGATGATCGGTTTGCCGAAATCGCCGTCCTTCATGCCGGTCGCGCGCCAGAGGCCGCGGGCGCCGGCCATGTTGCGGCCATGGGTCGAAGTGCGAGAGCGATAAGGAGGCATGTGAGGCCTATAGGATGAAAAGACGCCAGTAGAGTGGCAAAAAGGCAGCCGCGGAGGCGCCGGTTGCCTGTCATATTCGCATTTTTTTCCACGCGCCAGCAAGAGCGCGCTCCCAATTGAACTTAGGCCAGTTTGCGTCTCCCGACCGGATCGCGCTCGACGTCGGCGCCGATTGTCATGGATTTTTGTGACGCAAATCTTCGCAATGCTGGCTTGCCAGCGAAACCTTTCCCAGACGCGTCCGTAGTCTCCTATTGGGACCCACGGCGGGGCCTCCGGGCGACCAGTGCTTAGCGCTGAGAACGCCGCGGGATAGCGCGGGCAAACAGGAGAGGCTCCATGACAAGTCAAGCCAATCAGTCTGAAATTGATCGTCCAGCGAGGAGAGCGGGGCGGCGGGATTTTCTTAGGGGCCTTGGGATTGGGGCGGCGGGCGCGGCCGCCTTTGGCGCCACAGCCCTCAGCCAGACCAATGCCTTGGCCGCCGCGTCGCCGCCGAACCTCGATGTCGCCATTCTGGAGTTCGCCCTCAACCTCGAATATCTCGAGGCCGAGTTTTATTTACGTGCGGCGACAGGCGTTGGCCTCAGCCCCGCTCTGCTTGGACCCGGCGCCGGCCCGATCACTGGGGGCAGCAAGGTTCCATTCTCGATGCCCCTCGTGAAGGCCTATGCGCAGGAGATCGCCGACGAAGAACAAAAACACGTAGAGTACCTTCGCGCCGCCCTCACCGCTTTAACCGGCTCTGCGGTATCGGCTCCGGCGATAGATTTCACCGAAAGCTTTCCGACGCTCGCCAGCGCGGCGGGACTTGGGTCAGGTTTCGACGCCTTTCAGAATGACATGACGTTCCTGCTCGCCGCTTATGTCTTCGAGGACGTCGGCGTTACGGCCTATCATGGCGCAGCGCCGTTGATCAGCAATAAGGCCATTCTCGACAAAGCTGCCGGCATTCTCGCGGTCGAGGCCTATCATGCAGGGCTCATCCGAACCGTTCTTTTTGCCAACGGCGCAAAGAGCCAGACGGCGGCGATCTCCAACCTTCGCGCCGTCCTCGATGGCACCGCCGGCACCCAGAATGTGGATGATCGCGGCGTCGGCGACGTGTCAGCGCCAACGATCACAAACGCGAGCAACGCCCTCAACGGATCATTGCTTGGCGGCTTCCCCACCAACAATCCGCCTGGAAACAATGCGATCGCCTACGATCGCACGACGCGGCAAGTTCTAAACATTGTGTACGGCGCGAAGAATGCGACGAAGGGCCTGTTCTTCCCCAGGGGCCTCAACGGCGTCATCACGAGCTGAGCAAAAAACCGCGGCCAATCCAATTGATTGGCCGCGGAATTCTATTTGAGGCCTGGCGTGTCGCCAAGCAAAGGCGATCCGTTTACGCGGAGCTCGGTTTGGCGCTCCGACGACCCAAGGCTCCCAGGACACCGAGACCGACGATGAACATCACCCAGGTCGCCGGTTCCGGAGCGGCCGCTCCCGTCGCGATCGGGCGCCAGGCGTGTCGTTATAACCGTATTGAACAACCTCGGTCCGATCGTCGTGACGTAGCCGAAGTGGACGCCGTCCGGCAATTGGAACTGGAGACCGATGCTGTCCTCGGCGATCGAATAGAGGATGCCCGCTGGCGAGGGAAATGCGGTGAAACTATCATAGCCATTGCCGCCGATAGGCGTCCCCAACTCGAACGGAATTGGGACCCCCAAAAACGAATTCACCAGTGCGCTGCCTCCTGTCGACACCGCGTCGGCCGTCAAACCGTCATTGACATAGGTGAAAGTGTAAGTTGCGGCTCCGCCGCCAAAGCTGATTGTGAACGGCGCCGAACTGAAATCCGCGTCCGGATCCAGGACGACGTTTTTCGCCTCAGCGCCCGCCATGGAAAACGCGCAAAGGCTTGTGGCGAGAGCCATCGCCGCGGATGCTCGTGAAAGACGTTTTCGACTGTTCATGGTTGTCCCTCGCCTGCTCGCCCTGGGTTTAGCTTTGTTGTTACGAAGCTGGCGGCGGAAGGTTTCAGGCAGCCTTAAGGTTTTCGAAGCGATCGGACCGTGAAGACGGCGTTTCGGTCGGGCGAAGGCCTTGGACAGCCTCCATTCATGCGTTTCAAGCGCCAAACCGCGGGGTCCGGACGGCTCGTCAGTTGGCCTTGCTGTCGGCGGCCGGCTTGTGCTGCATGCCGAGCATCTGCGGCAGCCACGCCTTGTGCTCGCTCTCGAGCAAATCCTCGGTCATTGAGACCAGGTCGGGGAGGCTCATCGGCGCTTCCTTGTCGAGCCCCAGGATCTCCTCGAGCCTCGACTGCATCCCCGCGAAGCTTGCAATGAGATACTTGCGCCGGTCGATGAGGCCGTAAGCCGCGATCGAAGCCGCGATCGTGGTGGCCGCTCCTATCCATGGCGCGATCTCCTGCCGCCACACACCGAAGGCGCCGGCAACCACAGCGGCGAGGCCCGCCGCGAAGGCGACCCACCAGAGCCGATCGGCCGCCTCCTGGTTCTTCTTCCGCGCGTTCCGGTAATAGGTGATCTGGTCCTGGATCCGGCCCGCCGGGTTGCTCGTGTACCAGTCCTTCGTCAGCGGCGTCGGCGGCTCGCGCTTGTCCCCGCCCCCTTCGGGGACCGGATTGTCGCCGCGCACGAGGCCTTTGTCGGTCGCGGCCTTGATGATCTCGTTGCTGCGCGCCGCAAGCGCTTTCGCGGCGTCCGCGTCGGAGAGCGCGTAGGCGCCGGCCCGCGCCGCATAGCGGTAGCATTCCGACTTGACTCCCTCCGCGACGGCGCGCGCCTGGATCCAGCCGGCCTCGTCGCCGGTGCTGACGAACTGGCGTCCGAGAAAGGCGCCGACCGCCGAGGCGACCGTCGCGGCGCCGGCGACCCAGGCGCTCTCACTGCTCGGCGCGACGGATGCAATCGCGCCGAAGACGGCGGCCGCGATCACACAGAAAAGCGCCATGAGGTTCCACTGCCGGGTCCGGCTCTGCGAGTCGCCCGCGAGCTTCGCCCAGCCGCGATATGCGTTCCAGGTCTGCCTTAGCATTCCCTTCCCTTTCCATTTCGGTTGGTGAAAGTGGCCGGGCTTCTCATCGGTTGAAACTCTTCGCGATGGGCGCCCACGCTGCCTCCCGTGCCCGCGCCAGGATAGCTAAGTAAAACGAGCGGAGCTGTCAGAGCCGAGGTCAAGCGCGCGGCGAAAGGAGGAAACTTTGGGACCGTCGTCATGCGTACAATGGACGCGCTGACGTCGCTGTGAGCGCGGTCACAGCGGCTCAAGCCATTGCCGCCGACATCCGACATTCTCTTGCCCCAAGAGAGAACCGCTCTTGCCCCCAAAGAGAACCGGTTCGTGCATCTGTCCTCAAGAGCCTGTCACGCACCCATCTTGGCCGCAAGCCGAATCCAACGTTCATGACCCCAAGCAGATCGGACGCGCGGTAAGCCGCCACCAGAATTGCTGCGACAGCATCGCTAGGGGGAAGCACAGGCTCACGGGATCAAGATCAGCGACCCGGTCGTTCTGCGGCTTTCGAGATCCGCATGCGCGGTCGCTGCATTCGCCAACGGGTAGGCGCGCGGCCGTTCTGCGACAACCGCGCCCGAGCGCAGCGCCTCGAAAAGGCGCCCGCTTTGCAGGATCATCTTTTCCGGCGTGTCGGTGTAATGGACGTAATTAGGCCGCGAGATGGTCGCGGACCGATGCGCAAGTCGATCGATGGAGTGAGCCCCCACATCGCCCGACGCCTGCCCAAAGCTTACCAATCGCCCGCGCGGCGCAAGGCACTCGACCGAGCCCTCAAAGGTGTCCTTGCCGACCGCATCGAACACCACATCGACGCCGCGGCCCGAGGTGAAATTCAGGACGGCTTTGGCGAAGTCCTCGCGACTCGTGACTGTAACGTGCTCGCAGCCGGCCCGTTTCGCCTGCTCGGCCTTGGCCTCGCTCGAGGTCGCGCCGATGACAGTCGCGCCCAGCGCCTTCGCCCAGCGGGAGATAATTCTGCCGACGCCGCCGGCGGCGGCATGGACCAGGATCGTCTCGCCCGCCCGCACCTGGGCTACGTCATGGAGCAGAAACCCGGCGCTAATTCCTTTGAGTAGGAGCGCCGCGGCGATCTCGTCACTGATGGAATCCGGAAGGCGGACGAGAAGATCGGCGCGCATCGTCCTCATCGAAGCATAGGCGCCGGGCGGCGCACAGGCGTAGGCGACCCGGTCGCCCGCGCGGACGTTCCCAACGCCTGGGCCGACGCTCTCGACGACGCCGGCCGCCTCCATGCCGGGGACGCCGCCGGCGGGAACCAGATCGAAAGTACCGCGGCGGCAATAGACGTCGATGAAATTGACGCCGACCGCAGTCTGCAGCAGGCGCACTTCGCCGGCGCCGGCGCCCGGATCGACGCGCGCCGCGGAACAAGAACTTCCGGACCGCCGTAGCGCGTGATCGCGATCTCGACGCCCTCGGTCGCCGCGCCGGTTCGCGCGGGAACCGAAGCGCGGTCCGCATGCGCGGCCGGGGCGGCGCCGGCGGTCAGCGCGCGCCGAAGGCCGGCGAAGCCCGCCTCGATGATCTCCTCTCGCACGAAGCGCGCGAGCCGCACGCGCTCTCGCGGGGGCGGTTCGAAGGAGGCCCGCCATTCCAGAGGCAGGTGTCGTCGCTCGTCACCGGACGCAGGCGCACCTCGCCACGTAATTCCGCAGAGGCACCTGCGCCTCGAGGATGCAATAGGTGAAGCCTCGTTTCTGCGTCGGACAGGAGCAGAAGCTGTTCGCGAATGCGCGAACCGTCGTCCAGCCGAAAGTTGCGGACGCAGCCGACTGTCGCTCGCTTCGCCGTTCTCGATCGGCTCGTCGAGACGGCCGGATGCCAAGCTTCATGGCCGTTGAAGTCTCTAAGAATCGCCCAAACCTCTTCGACCGGCGCGTCGATCATCGTGCTGCGGCGGACATCGACCCTCGTCAACGGTTGAAGCGCGTCTTCAACGCCGAAGGCCCGCGGCGAAGACGTTGCGGCCGATCGACTCGACAAGGCCGTCCTCCCGATCCGGCGCGGCGTCGAATTCGGCGGTCCATTCGGCGAAGGTCTGATCGCCGTCGGTGACCGGAATAAGCCGCAAAGTCGCGATATAATTCTCGACGCCCATCGGGCTTTCGAGGATCGAATAGGCGAACGACATTTCGTAATCAGAAAGCGAGAGCAGCTGCTCGCGGATGCGGCCGCCGTCCTTCAGGCGGAAGTTGCGGATGCAGCCGATCTTGTCGGGCGCTATGTTCTGTTCGATGCGGCTCTCGGCGACGAACGGGGTCCATTGCGGCAGCCCGTTGAAATTGCGCACGACCGCCCAGACGGCGGTCGCCGCCGCGGGAATAACCGCCGAACATAGACCTTCGCCATCGCAAATCGCCTTACCGCCGGTCGTCGTCATCCGAGGAGCGCTGGGCGTCCTTGTCGCCCGCGGCGCGCTTGGCGGTCAGGCTGTCGATGTCCTTGGCGTCGCGCAGGACTTCGGTCATCCGGCCGAGGCCGCCGCCCTCGATGCCGATCTCCTTCATCAGGCTGTCGATCATCGGCGCCTGAACGCGATAGCGCAAGGCGGAATCGATGACTTCGTCGGTGACGTTGCGATTGCCCTGTCCGCCGCCGTTGGCGCCGTCGATATGCAGGATTTTGATGCCTCGATCTTCTCCATCGGCCGCACGCTCTCGCGCACGATGCCTTCGATCCGCTCGAGAAGCTTGCTCGCGGAAGCGCGACAGGCGCGACGCGTCGGAGAGCATGTTCTCCGCTTCGTTGAGCTGCATCGCGCCCTTGGCGTCGACCTCGTAGCGCGCCGCGGCGCCGTCGGCCTTGATCTTCTCGGCCTCCGCTTCGCCCGGGGCGGCGATCTGCGCGGCCTCGGCGAGACTCGCCGCCGCCTCTTTCTCGGCCTCGGCCTTGCTCGTCAGGCGCAGCGCCTCGCGCTCGTTCTCGCGCGCTGCGGCGATAAGGTCGGTCAGCTTGCGGCGCTCGGCGATCTCGCGCTCGCGCACCGTAATCGCCTGCTCCTCGGCCTCGATCGCCCTCGCTCGCGCCGTCTCGGAGGCGGCGATCGCCACGGACCGTTCGGCGGATTTCTTGGCGACTTCGATCGCCTTTGGATCTCGGCGATTTCGATCGCTGTCGCGCTGCACCTCGAGGCGGCGGATGTCGCCGTCACGCGCCAGCCGCGCTTCCGCCAGGCCCCGCTCGGTGGCGATGCGCGAGCGTTCGATCTCCTCGCCGGAGGTGATCTCGGCCTCCTCGAAGGCCTGCCGCTTGGCGATCTGCAGCGCGTCGAGCGCCGCTCGCGCTCGAGCCGTGCGGAATCGAGCGCACGGTCCTGCGCGATGCGCGCGGTCTCGATCTCCTGGTTGGAGACGATTTCGGAGCGCCGCTTCTCGGCCTCCGCTTGGTCAGTTCCGCCATTTTCACGGCGAGAGCGATCTGGCGGTCGATTTCGGCCAGTTCGAGCGCGCGGCGGCGCTTCACTTCGAGTTCGCTCTGCTCGCGCTCGCGGTTGATGCGCGCCTTCTCCAGCGAGAGTTCGAGCGCGATCTGCTCGTGCTCGGTCTGCTCGCGCGACTTGATCTCCGCTTCGTCGATCGCGCGGCGGCGGGCGATTTCGCGATGTTCGGTCTCTTCCTGGTTCTGGATGCGCGCTTCGGCGAGATTGCGCTCCTGAATGAAGCGCGACTTCTCGATCTCTTCGCGCGCCGCGATCTGCGCCTGCTCGACTTCCTGATCGCGATCGCGCGATCCTTCGCGAGTTCCAGGCGCTGCGCGGTGCGGCGGACTTCGAGGTCGCGCTCCTGTGCGAGCCGCGCATATTCGCCCTCGCGATCGATATCGAGCACTTTGCGCTGCGCATCGAGATTCTGCGCGCGGATCTCAACCTGCGTGCGCTGCTCGATCTCGTTGCGCATGCGCCGGCGCGTTTCGATCGTCTCGGTCAATTGCGTCAGGCCCTCGGCGTCGAAGGCGTTGGAACTGTCGAAGAATTCGAGATTGGTCTGGTCGAGGTCGACGATCGCGACGCTTTCGAGCTCGAGGCCGTTCTGCGCGAGCCCCTCGACCGCGGCGGCCTTCACGCGCTGCGCATAGTCCTGCCGCTGTTCGTGCAGTTCCTCGAGGGTCATCTGCGCGGCGACGGTGCGCAGGGCCGAGGCGAAGCGCCCCTCGAGCAGATCTCGCGCGCTCTCCGGCTCCAGCGTGCGGCGGCCGAGCGTCTGCGCGGCGTTGCCGACCTGCTCGCGCGACGAGCCGACCTTGACGAAGAATTCGGCGATCACGTCGACGCGCATGCGGTTCTTGGTGATCAGCGCCTGGCTTCGCGCCGCGCCACCTCGATCCGCATCACCGTCATGTTGACGAGCGTGACGTCGTGCAGCACCGGAATGACGAAGGCGCCGCCGCTGACGACCACCTTCTCGCCGCCAAAGCCGGTGCGCACGAAGGCGGTCTCCTTGGTCGAGCGGCGATAGAGCCAGCGCAGCAGATAGACGGCGATGACGACGACGATCGCCAGAACGATCAACCACAGGATGAGCGAACCGAAGGTTTCCGCGCCCATTGACATCTCCCTTTTGGCCGCTTACCCGAAGGCGATCGCCTTGAATTTCTTCGTCTGTTCGGTCATCGCCCGTTCGGTCGGCAGGCGCTCCATCGACGAGGCGCCGTAGAAACCGTGACAATGCTTGGTCGTCGCAAGATGAATTCGGCGTCCTCCGGCTCGGCGACCGGTCCGCCATGGACGAGAATGATCGCATCCTTGTTGACGGCGAGCGCCGCCTCCGCCCATTCGTCGACCAGAGCCGGACAATCGTCGAGCCTCCGCCCGGTCTGCGCGCCGATCGCGCCGCCGGTCGTCAGGCCGAGATGGCAGACGATGATGTCGGCGCCGGCCTCCGCCATCGCCTGCGCCTCGTCGGCGCAGAAGACATAAGGCGTCGTCAGCATGTCCTTGGCATGGGCCAGGGCGATCATTTCGACTTCGAGCGCATAGGACATGCCGGTCTCTTCGAGATTGGCGCGCAACAGGCCGTCGATCAGGCCGACGGTCGGAAAATTCTGCACGCCGGCGAAGCCCAGCCGCTTCAGATCGTCGAGAAAGGGATCGAACAGGCAGAACGGATCGGTGCCGTTGACGCCGGCGAGCACCGGCGTCTTCTTCACCACCGGCAGCACTTCATGCGCCATTTCACGACGATCTCGTTGGCGTTGCCGTAGGCCATCATGCCCGACAGCGAGCCGCGGCCGGCCATGCGATAGCGGCCGGAATTGTAGATGACGATGAGGTCGATGCCGCCGGCCTCCTCGCATTTGGCGGAAAGGCCGGTTCCGGCGCCGCCGCCGATGATCGGCCGGCGCGCGCGTTTCATCTCCTGCAGCTTGGCGAGAATGGCCTTGCGCTCAAATCGGGCCATCACGCCCTCCTCTCGCGGCGCGGGCGATCGACGGAAAGCGGCGACCACCGCCTCGACGAATTTCGTCGTCGTTGATATTGGCGTCGACCCGCTCGATGCGTCGCGGCGCCGGTCTGGCGCACCGTCCGCTCCAGGGATTCGAACAAGGCGTTGTCGGCCTCGGGATCGCAGAACGGCTTGCCCGGCGCATCGAGCACCGAGACGCCCTTCTCCGGCAGCAGCAGGCGCACCGGGCCTTCCATCTGGTTGAAGCGGCCGCCCATCCATTCGCCGATCGCGCGGTTCTCGTCGCGCGTGGTGCGCATCAGCGTGACGTTCGGATTGTGGATCGACGAAACGGCGGTTGCGGAATTTCTCCGGCACCGTGTCGCGCGGGCCGAAATTGACCATGTCGATCGCGCCGACCGAGCCGACATAGGGCAAGCCCGGTGCGGATCGGCGCGCCGAAACGATCGCGGTCGGCCGGGAAAACGCCGCCGACCATCATATCGGCGACTTCCGTCGTGGTGAGGTCGATGAAGCCCGACAGCAGCCCGGAATCGCCGAGATTCTCCATCGACCGGCCGCCGATGCCGGTGGCGTGGAAGACCAGGCAGTCGTAATCGCCCTCGAGGCGCTGCGCGATCGCCTGGACGGCCGGCGTCGTCACGCCGAACATGGTGATGCCGATCGCCGGCCGCGCCAGACGGCGGCGCGCTTCGCGCACATCGGCGACGGGCAGCGCCGCGATCATGCCGGCGAGCGCATGCGCGGCGTTGCCGAGCACCTGTTCGGTGATCGAGATTGACGCCCTGAACGTCGACGACCGAATGCATCATCATGATGTCGGAGGCGCCGACATAGGCGCCGACCTCGCCCGAGGCGACGGTCGAGACCATGATTTTCGGAATGCCGACCGGCAGGCGCCGCATGCCGGCGGTGGCGAGCGACGTGCCGCCCGAGCCGCCCGCCGAAATGATGCCGCCGATGCCGCGCTCGCGGTCGATCCAGCGCGCGAACGCCTCGGCCATGGCGCCGACCGCCGCGCCGCGATCGCCGGAAAAAACCGCGCTCGATCCGCCCGGATGCATCGCGGCGACCTGCATCGGCGTCACATCGGCGCGCGACATCTTGCCCGAGGTCGAGAGATCGACGGTGCGGACCTGGATGTTCAAGGCGCGCAGGCGATCGCGGATGTAGCGGAGTTCGGCGCCCTTGGTGTCGAACGTGCCGACCACCAGCGCGGTGCGGCCGATGCGCTCGGCGAGCGGGATGGCGAAGATCTCGCGCGCCTCTGGGCGCCCGCTCGCGGCGGGCCGCGCGCAGGCTCGCCGAGGCCGGTGCGAACGCCCCAGCGGTTCGGCAGGCTGCTCGGCGCGGTAGAGCGGTTCGGCCTCGCCGTCGTCCGCATCGGCGCCCTGGCGCGCGACGCGGATAGATCTGGGCCGGACGCGCGCCGCCGCCTCGGCGCGACGGCGGCCGGCGCGGCGTCGGTCTGCGCATCGCCGTGACGGCCGACGCCGAGCAGCCGCTGCTGCAGATCGCGATCGCGCGCCAGCTCGCCCGCTTCCATGATGCGGTTGACGCGGCCGTTGACCATGATCGCGACGCGGTCGGAGACGGAGGTGGCGACGCCGATGTTCTGCTCGACGACGAGCACGGAAAGGTCCTCTTCGCTCGCCAGGCGGATCAGCAGATCGCGGACCTGCGCGACGATGACGGGCGCGAGGCCCTCGGTCGGCTCGTCCATGATGAGCAGTCGCGGATTGCCGAGCAGCGCGCGCGAGATCGCCAGCATCTGCTGCTCGCCGCCCGAGAGCTGGCCGCCGCCATTGCTCTTGCGCTCGGCGAGCCGCGGGAATGTCGCATAGACCCGCTCGACCGTCCAGGAATTGCCGCCGGCGCCGGCGCGAAACAGAGGCGCAAGGTTTCGTCGACCGTCAGGCTCGGCCAGAGGCGGCGCCCCTGCGGCACGAAGCCGACGCCGGCGCGCGCGATCTCGATGCGGCTCGAGCTTCGAAATATCGCGGCCCTCGAAGCGGATGGCGCCGGAGCGCGCGCGCATCAGGCCGACGATCGTGTTGCAGAGCGTCGTCTTGCCCATGCCGTTGCGGCCGACCACCGAGAGAATGCCGCGTTCGAGACTGAGCGAAACGCCCTGCAGCGCGTGCGACTCGCCGTAATAGACCTGCAGATCCTGAACCTGCAGGATCGGCTTGCCTTCGCGGCGCGAGGAGCTGCGTCGCTCAGCCATGCCCCGCCCCGAGATAGATGGCCTGAACCTCTTCGTCGTTCTCGATCTCCTCGGCGCGCCTTC
This sequence comes from uncultured Alphaproteobacteria bacterium, assembly GCA_963762335.1. Taxonomy (GTDB): domain Bacteria; phylum Pseudomonadota; class Alphaproteobacteria; order Rhizobiales; family Beijerinckiaceae; genus Roseiarcus. The sequence continues at coordinate 172,235 of CAVXKU010000011.1, forward strand.
TTTGAAGATGCGTCCGTTGTGCATCATCGTCACATAGGTCGAGACGCGCAGCGCGACGTCGAGATCGTGCTCGATGATGATGTAGCCGATATGCGCGGGCAGCGCGTTGAGGATTTCGACGAGGTCGCGCCGCTCGGCCGGCGACAGACCGGCGGCCGGCTCGTCGAACAGGATGAAGCGCGGCGCGCCGCTGAGCGCCAGCGCGATCTCGAGCTGGCGCTGCTGGCCGTGGCTCAGCATCGAAACCGGCGTTTCCAGAATGTCGTCGAGATGGACGGCATGCGCGATCGAGCGCGCCTGCGCCATCGTCGCATCGTCGCGCGCCCGGGCGCAGCAGCGACAGGCGGCCGCGCGAGACGCCGCGGCAGGCGACGAAGATGCTGTCGATCACGGTCAGGCCGCCGAACAGCTGACTGATCTGATAGGTCCGGCGCAGGCCGCGCCGGATCCGCTCGTGCACGGGAAAGCCGTCACGTCCTCGCCGAAGAAGCGGATGCGCCCCGACGTCGGCGGAAAGTCGCCGGTGACGGCGTTGAACAGCGTCGTCTTGCCGGCGCCGTTCGAGCCGAGCACGGCCCGCCGCTCGCCGGCGCGAACCCGAAGGTTGATGTCGGCGAGCGCGACGAGGGCGCCGAATTGTCGCCCGACGCCTTCGAGCTCCAGCGCATAGGCGCCGGTGGACGAGAGGCGCGCGGCGACGTTGCGGTCGACCATTGCGGGCGAGCTTCCTTGCGCTGCTCAGGTCACGGGCAGTCGGGATTGTCGCGGTCCGACGACGCCGAGCTTCAGGAAGTCGGCTTCCGGAATGCCGAGCGTCTGGTTGACGGCCGGCATCACCTTGATGACCTTGTTGTAGAGATTGCCGTCATCGGCCTTGGCGACTTCGGTCAGATAATTGTCGGCGATCGCCTGGCGGTTCTTGTCGAGCTTGACCTTGCCGGTCGGCGTGTCGAATTCGAGCTTCGACAGCGCGTCGCGAAACTTGACCTCATCGTCCGGACAGATCGCCGTCGACCTTGTCGAGCGCCAGCAGCACCGCCTTGGTGTTGATGTAATAGCCCTGCGCGAACAGCGAGGGCGACGGGAAGCCGTCCTTGTAGGCGGCCTTGTAGTCGGCGACGAATTTCTTCCAGGCGGGATCGTCCGAATTGTCGGCGATCGGGCCGGCCGAAGGCGTGCCGACGACATAGTCGCGCTGCTTGCCCTTGCGTGCCGAGCACCGTCTGGTCGACGGTGATCGAGCCGCCGATCAGCGGCGCCGTGCCGCCGGCCTGCTGGTACTGGGTGAGGAAGTTGACGCCGTCGGCGCCGCCGAGCGCGACATAGATGGCGTCGACCTTGTCGGGGATCGCGGCGATGACCGAGGAGAAGTCCTTGTTGCCGATCGGCACCCAGAACTTCTTCGGCACATGGCCGCCGGCCTTGCAGAAGTCGGCCATGAAGCCGAACACCTGCGTGTAGGGAAAGGAATAATCCTCGGCGACCGTGACGACGGTCTTGTATTTCTTGACGTTGTAGGCGTAGTCGCCGAGGCCCGCCATCCATTGCGCGCCGTCGGTGGTGAAGCGGAAGAAATTCGGCGCGGGATCGCGCAAGCGTCGTGTCCTGCGCGGCCGACGTGCCGTTGACGAAGGTCACGTTCGGCTGGGTCTTGGCGTAGTCCTTGACCGCGAGACCTTCGTCGCCCGAAAGCGGCCCGATCAGGATCGCGACGCCGTCCTGCTCGACGAGCTTGCGCGCCGCCTTGACGGCGCTGTCCGGCGAAGCGTCGGACGAGCCCTTGATGATCTCGATCTTCTTGCCGCCGGCCGTGTAGTCCGCTTCCTTGAGCGCGAGCTCGGCGCCGCGAACGCCGTCCTGGCCAAGCACGGTGAACGGGCCTTCGAGCGTCGCGAGCAGGCCGACCTTGATCGTATCGTCGGCGCGCGCCCATTGCGGCGCGAGCGCGACGCCGGAAAGCAGCGCCAGCAGCAACCCGGGACATTTTCATGTTCATCCATTCCTCCCTTGAATTGGGTCGATCCGCAGACCCTTGAACGTCTCTTCGGCGGCAGCGCTCAGGCTTCGCGTAGGGACTTCTGCGGCCAGAGGCGGCTGAACGCGCCGCCAGAGCCCCAGAATGCCGTCCGGCGACACGAAGACGATGATGAGAAAGATCGAGCCGATCAGCGTGTTGAAACGATCGGCGCCGACAAGGTCGATGGCGAAGGTCTTGAGCACGACGTAGAGCGCCGCGCCGATGAACGGGCCGATCGGATGGCGCATGCCGCCGATCACGGCGATGACGAGAATGCCGATGGTTTCGCTGACGCTGACCGTTCCCGGCGAAATGCGGCCGTTGAACCAGACGTAGAGCACGCCGGCCGCGCCCGCGATGAGGCCCGAGAAGAAGAAGGCGGCGATCCCGATGAAGCGTGACGTCGTAGCCGACCGCGCGCATGCGCCGCTGATTGTCGCGCGTCGCCATCAGCGCGCGGCCGAACGTCGAGCGCGCGCCGTAGACGACTGCGCAATAGGCGAGCGCCGCCACGGCCAGGCATAGATAGTAGAACGGGATGGCGTCGCGCCAGTCGACGCCGAACACCTGCGGCGGCGCCACGCCGCGAAAGCCGGAGTGGCCGTTGAACAGCGAATAGTTCTGCTGGGCGAAATAGAAGAACGCGACGGCGACCGCCAGCGTGATCATGATCGTGTAGATGCCGGCGGTGCGCACCGCGATCATGCCGATCAGGGCCGAGACGATGCCGGCGATCAGAATCGCGACGGGGACGTAGATCCACCACGGCCAGCCGAGGCCGAGCACGCCGGTGCCGTTCGGGCCGAGGATGGCGACCGCATAGCCGGCGATGCCGGCGACGGTCAGTTGCGCCAGCGAGACCATGCCGCCATAGCCCGCCGAGCACCATCAGCGACAGCGCGATCATTCCGAGGATGAGCGCCTGCGCGCCGATCTGGAAGACGACGAACGGCGAGGCGACGAGCGGAAACAGAACCAGCGCGACGGCGAGCGCCGCAGCTGACGGCGTGAATTCAACCGGCACGATATCGCCGGCCGCGCGGCGGTCGCGGCGGATCGGCAAAGCGCGTGCGCGCGTTGCCCATGATCCCCTGCGGGCGCAGCGCCAGCGTCACCACCATGATGACGAAGGTCAGCACGACGCCGTAGGTCGGAAAATAGACGAGGCCGATCTGCTCGGCGAGGCCGATCAGCAGGGCGCCGATCGCGGCGCCGGTGATCGAGCCCATGCCGCCGACGATGACGACGACCAGCGAAGCCAGGAGATAGCGCACGTCCTCGCCCGGCGCGATCGACAGCGCCGAGCCGCCGATCACGCCCGAAAAGCCGGCCAGAAGGCCGCCGATCGCAAAGACGGCGACGAACAGCAGGCGGACATTGACGCCGGTGGCGGACAGCATCGCGCGATCGTCGACGCCGGCGCGGATCATCATGCCGAACTTTGTCTTGTTGAGCGCCAGCCAGAGCGCCGACGCCGATGACGAGCGAGATCGCGAGGACGACGAGCCGATAGAGCGGATAGCGCATCGTGACGATCTGGCCGTTCGACTTGATCGCCGTGATGATCGGCGTCGCGACGGCGCCGTCGAGCCAGTCGGGTATCGAGAACTGGATAGGTCTTGCCGCCCCAGATCGCGAGCATCAGATCGGCGGCGACGATCGAGATGCCGATCGTGACCAGCGTCTGGCGCAGTTCGTCGCCGGCCAGCCGCTGAAAGACGAAGATCTGCAGCAGGGCGCCGACAGCGGCGATGGCCAGCGCGCCCGCGGCGACGCCGACGAACCAGTTGTCCGGTCCATTGCGCGACGTCGTAGCCGATATAGGCGCCGAGCAGGTAGAGCGAGCCATGCGCGAGATTGACGTTGCGCATCAGGCCGAAGACCAGCGTGAAGCCGCTGGCGACCAGGAAATAGAGACCCGCCAGCGTCACGCCGTTGAGGATCGCGCTGACGAAGGTCTTCTTGCCGCCGAGCAGCCATTCCAGCCAGTCCGGCCAGATCGCCGAACAGCATCCAAAGCAGGACCGCGCCGGCCAGAAGACCGGCGCCGATCCAGCCCTGTCGCGCTGTAGGGCCTGCGGCGGTATTTGTTACGGCGAGGCTCACGCGGTCAGCCGCCGTCGCTGTTCGTTCATCTTCGGCGCCTTGTGGAACTCGCCGTCCTTCATGATGGCGAGAATGCGCGATCTTGTCCTGCAGCACGCGGACGTTGGCGATCGGATCGCCGTCGACGAGCAGCATGTCGGCGAGATAGCCCTGCTTGATCTGGCCGAGTTCGTCGCCCATGCCCATGATCTGGCCGCCTAATTTCGTCGCCGCGAGGATCGCCTCCATCGGCGAGAAGCCGAGCATGTCGACGAAAGTTTCGAGGTCCTTGGCGTTGGTGCCCTGCGGCGTCCAGGCGAAGCCGTAGTCGCCGCCGATCAGCACGCGAATGCCGCGGCGGTGCATCTTGCGGCAGGTCTCGACGGCATGTTCGAGTTCGCGCTCATAGGCATCATCGAGACCGGCGAGCCCGGCTTGATGCCCTATTCGCCGGCGTGGCGCGCGGTGTTGATGAGCCAGGCGAGGCCGGGCGCGACGAAGTGCCGGTCCTTGGCCGCCTCGAGCATGTCGAGCGCTTCCTCGTCGGCGAACGAGGCGTGATAGATGATTCTGGATGCCGTGACGAATGCATTGCTTGACGAACCCGGAAGAGCGCGCGTGAGCGGCAAGCGACTTGTTGCGGAGCTTGGCTTCGCGCACCGCCATCGCGACCTCCTCCTCCGACATCGGCGTTTCCTCGGCGCCCATGCCGGTGATCTCTTCGCCGGAGAGATTGAGCTTGATGGAGTCGACGCCGTACTTGATCAGCATGCGCACGGTGCGGCGCACCTCCTCCGGTCCGGAGACGACGAGGCCGAGATTGAGACCCTCATGGGGAATGTGCGAGGGCGCGGAATCGCCCAGGCCGCCGACCGTCGTGATTTCCGGCCCGGCCGCAAGATAGCGCGGTCCCGGAATCATGCCGCTGTTGATCGCGTTGCGCACGACGACGTCGAGGCGCGGCTTGGCCGCCGCTGCGCCGCGCCCCGCGGTGAAGCCGGCGTCGAGCACGAGCTTGGCCATTTGCGCGGTGACGAGCGTGTGCTCCTCCGGCGGCATCATCTGGATGGGATCGATGCCCGGAGCGTTGTTCCAGGAGAGATGCAGATGCGCGTCGCACAGGCCGGGCATCAAGGTCGCGCCCATGCCGTCGATCACCGTCTGGCCGCCGCCGGCGCCCAGTCCGGGCGTCAGGCGCGACGAGCCTTTGGTGACCTGCCGGATGCGATTGCCCTGGACGGTGACTTCGCCGGTGTACGGATATTCGCCCGAGCCGTCGATGATGCGGACGTTGGTGAAAACGACGCCGTTCGATCCGCCGAATCTGTCATCAGCCATGGGCCTGCTCCTTCATCGCTTGCTTGGTTCAAGCATAGCGAGTGTTCCTCCTCACGCGTGCGCCCGGATGTGTTCCGAGGCGAGGCGCGCGCATTCCTTTGGCTGCTCGATTGGCGTCCAATGGCCACATCTGGGCAGCGTCTTGAGCTTAGCGCCCTTGATCCTCTCCGCAAGCCCCTGCGCCGCTCCCGGAGGCGCGATCGGATCTTCCTCGCCGGTCACAACGAGGGTAGGGCAGTTCAGGAGCCGGAGATCGGCGCCCTTGGCCGACGCCAAGGCCTCACAGGATTGTGCGAAACCCTCCGGGTCCTGGCGCAGATGGCTCTCGCGGACGAACGCTTCGACGGCCGGATTGTCGACCTTGGTCGACGAAGCGAGACCGGCCGCGGCGACCGGATCGGCAATCGCGATCATGCCGCTCCGCCGCGCAAGCGCGGCCCGGTCCCGCAAGCGTTCGCGCGCCGCCTCGCCAGGCTCGCCGATCGGGCCGAACAGGGTGAGGCTCGCCACCCACTCGGACGCAGCGACGGCGAGATGCTGCGCCACCAGCGTTCCCATCGAATGCGCCACGATATGCGCTGGCGCGCCGGCGATCCCCTTCACAATGTCGCGAGCGGTCTCGCACAAAAAGTCGATCGTCACCGGAACGTACGAGCGCGGCGGATCGCCCGGCGCCCGGGAAATCGGGCCGGATGCAGCGAAAACCGTGCAACGCCGACAGGAGCGGCTGGAACGAATTCGATGTCGCCGCCGAGGCCATGCAGGAACACAATCGGCGGGCCGTCGCCGTCGATCTCAAGCTCGATCCTGCCGAGCGAGGCTCCGCTCATCCGCGAAGCTCCCGGAACTCGTTTTCGAGCACGCCGATCTTTTCGACTTCAATCCGCGCGACGTCGCCGGGGACGAGATATTTGGGCGGCGTGAAGCCGATTCCGACGCCGGCCGGGGTGCCGGTCGCGATGATGTCGCCGGGGCAAAGCGTCACGCCGGCGGAGATGGTCGCGATGATGGTCGGGACGTCGAAGATGAGGTCGCGCGTGTTGGCGTTCTGCCGCAGTTCACCGTTGATCCAGCAGCGGATTTGGGTGTCGGCCAGATCGATTTCGTCCCGCGTCACCGCCCAGGGCCCCATCGGACAGAACGTGTCCTGAGACTTGCCGATCAGCCATTGACTGTGGCGGCCCTGAAGGTCGCGCGCCGTCACATCGTTGATGATGGTGTAGCCCCAGACGTGATCGAGCGCGCGCGCCGGCTCGATCCCGCGCCCGCCCTTCCCGATGATGACGCCGAGCTCCGCTTCGTAGTCGACCGCTTCCGAGACTGACCGGTCGATCCGAACGACGTCGCGATGCGCCACCACGGATTCAGGGACCTTCGAGAAGACGATCGGGAATTTCGGCGTAACTCCGGACGCCGCGCTCGAATCGAAGCCGCTCGAGGCGAACTCTTTGGCGTGCTCGTGATAGTTCTTGCCGATGCAGAAGACGTTTCGCCGCGGCCGCGGGATCGGCGCTTCGAGCTCGACTTCGATCATGGGCGTTGGCGATAGACAGGGCGGCAGAGGATCGCGGCCAACGACAGCGAGCACGCCGCATTCGGCTTCGGCGAGCGAAAGGTCGAACGCGGACACCGTGTTCCGTCGCTCGTCGACGATGCCGACCCGACGCTCTCCAGCGATGCGATAGGTCGCCACCTTCATTCCGCGCTGCCTCCCTATTTTGATCCAATAGAGAGCAGGCTGGTTCAAAACGCAAGTCTTGCGCTTCTCCGCTGTGCTTAAACGAGCCGCCGCCAGGCGGCGACGACTTCCTTGGAGTTAGACGCGGGGACGAAGGTTACAAATTGGTCGCCTTGGCCTCGTTCCCGCAGCGTGCTAAATGGCTCAAAAATGGTTCAGGTCGGGGAGGCGCATGCCCAAGCGCGTGTCGAGCGACATCGAAATGTCGCTGCGCCGGCGGATCGAGGCGGGAGAGTGGAGCGAAAGCCTCCGCCTTCCCAATGAGCGTCTTCTCGCGAGCGAATACGGGGTTGCGCGCAACACAATCCGCGCCGCGATGGAGCGACTCGGCGCCGACGGCGGCGTCCGGCGCGAAGTCGGGCGCGGCACATTTCTGCAGCGGTCGTTCGACGGCGATCTCACTGCCGTGATGCGCACGCTTATCGGCGTGAGCCCGGCCGACACGATGTCCGTCCGACAGATCATCGAGCCGAAAGCGGCCGCACTCGCGGCGACCAAAGGGAATCTCGCCGATCTCAGCGCCATCGCCGCCGCTCACGAGGCCGCCGTGAGGGCGGATGCGTTCGAGCCGTTCGAGCAATGCAACTCGGCGTTCCACGAGCTGGTCTTCGCCGCCTCGCGCAACGAACTGCTCGCCTCACTCCATGCGATCCTGAAGTTCATCCGCAACCAGGAGCAGTGGCTTGGGATCAAGCGGCGCTCCTTCAGTCCGGAGCGGCGAGCGGGATATTGCGACGAGCACGCGGCGATCGCTCAAGCCTTGCTGCGCCGGGACTCGGAGGCCGCGGAGAAGGCGATGCTCACGCATCTCGAATCAGTCGGCCGGAATCTTCTCAACGCCGTTTAATTGTTTGCCGGACGCAGCCTGTCGGGATGGCGATTAGTCCGGTTTGCAGTGACGGTTTATCAGGGCTTGGCGCGTGAGAGCGCCGCCGCACGGCCTGCGGCGGCGTAGAGATTGAGCCGGGAATAGACGCCGAAGCCCGATCCGTCGTCGAGGAAGCCGCCGCCGGGTCCTTCGGTTTCGGTCAGGATTCGGTTCGCTTCCTCGAGGCTGAGCTTGGGGAAAGCCACGGTCAGCAGATATCCGGCTTCGGGCGCGAGCGTGGCGACGTCTTCGACCTTGTCCGCGATCTCCGGATGCGCGATTCCGAGTCCGTAGGTCTGGGTCGTGGCGTAGAACGCCTCGTTCATCGCCGGCGCGTTGAAGCGGCCAGTGTCCTGACGCGCGCAAACCGCAATCGTGTCGCCGCAGGCTGCTTCGAGCGCCTTCGTCACATCGGCTCGCGCGGTCACGACCGCCGCCCGGAAGTCTTCGATGGTCGCGGGAACCCGAGGCTCGGAATTTGCGGTCGCCCTGGCGAAGTCCTTCAGCGGCCGGCCGATATAGGCGGGATCGTTGGCGAGCAGATGCGCAAGGTCGTAGGTCGCGACTGTTCGCCCGCCCAGAACGTCCATGGCGTAATGCGCGCCTAAGATGATGCGGTCGTTGCCGTATTCCGCGGCGCGCACGACCATCTCCTGAAAGCGATCGGGCAGAAGTTCGGCGAGCAGGAGCGAGCCCATGTAGCCGTAGGTCGTGTGCCCGCTCGGGAAGGATGGGCTGTTGATCAGGTCCATGACCGGGCCGCGGTTGTAGACCTCGTTGCCGGCCGGGACGTTGAAATAGTCCGGCCCGACGATCGGCAGGATCGTCGGTTCGGTCTGAAACGGGCGGGAGTCCCCATACTTGTCGGCGCCGGGCGTTCCGGCCAACAGGCCATAAGCCCGGCCAAATGGATCGGGCGCGCCGTCGATCGTCTTGAAGATTGCCAGGGCCTCGTCGGAAACCGGCTTTTTGCCGTTCGTCGTGCCGTTGGCGAAGAAATATTTGCCGGAGTTCGAATCCGATCCCGATGTCGAGTTGGCGTAAGCGATCACATCCGAGACGGCCTTGGAGATGTTGGTGAAGCGCTCCCGATCGAGATAATGCGCGCGCGCCGCATAGGCGGCCCCCAAGGTCGTGCCGAACCCGTCTGTCAGCTGAACGAGATTGCCGTCGGTGATGAAGGCGTCGCGCAAAGCCTGCTGTTGCTGTTCCGCGAACGGCAGCAGGGTGGGTTGCCGGATGACGCCAGTCTGGATTCCGCCAGTGACGGTGAAGTTTGAGCCCAACGCCGCCATTCCGTCAGGGGTCTTCGAGAGGGCGGAGACGGGCGCCAGGCCTTTGAGAGCGGCCATATTGGTCAGGCTCTGGGCATCGGCCGCAGCGGCTCCCATCATAAGAGCGAAAAGCCCGATTCCGCATCCAAGTCTCTTCATGGCGCCACCTCTGCCCAACCCGTCGTTGACCGCTTTTCGACCGATTCTTTTGCACCATCAAGACAGGGGTGCGCCGACGGGCCCCGACAGGATTCTGTGTCTGGCGTCAAAAGAGCGGGCGTTGACCGGCGGTCCCGAATGAAATCGGGAGCCGGACAGACCCACTCGGCGGGTAGGGAAAGTCGCCGGGGCGGCCCCTCTTAGGCGAGATTTAGGCGTGCTCGTTGTCACTTCGGAGACCTCGTAGGTCCAGACCCGGAAGGACTTCAGGATGTGGGGGCCGAACGAATTGATGAGCGGGATATCCGCGGCGTCTCGCCCTCGCGCAACCACGATTCTGCCGATCCGGGGCATGTTGTTGCGAGGATCGAAAGTCCACCAAGATCCGTCCAGGAACACCTCGATCCAGGCGCTGAAATCCATCGGATCGACCACCGGCACGCCGATGTCGCCGAGATGGCCGTTGATGTAACGCGCCGGAATGTTGAGGCACCGGCAAAGCGCAACGGCGAGATGAGCGAAATCGCGGCAGACCCCGATCCGCTCCTGGTAGGCTTCGAATGCGGTCCGGGTCGATCGCGCCTGCTGATAGTCGAACTTGATGTGCTGATGGACGAAGTCGCATACCGCCTGCACGCGCCCCCAGCCGTGAGGCGTGCTCCCGAATAGGTCCCAGGCTGTCTGGCTCAGCTTGTCGGTCTCGCAATATCGGCTCCCCATCAGATAGAGCAGGCATTCGTCGGGGAGCTCTGCGACGGGAACTTCAACCGCGGCGAAGTTCGCCGGGTCGATCTTGCCGTCGTCTTCAATCGTGGCGTCGCCCCAAATCGCAAAGTCGCCGACAGGCGCCACCAGCCTGCGACAACGATTGCCAAACAAGTCGAGATAGGTGGTCGTGGGGACGATCGGCGTCGTGAAGACCTTCTCGGCGACGCGGATGTCCGCCTTCCGATCTTCGCTTACGGACAATAGGCAAACCATCGGGGTGGGTTGCGTGCAATTGACCGTGATTTCGTAACCGTAACGGATGAGCATGGGTCGCCAGCTCCTAAGCAGGCTCTCAGACGCGACGAAGCAGGCCTCCCCACCTCAAGCCTCGAACGACTAATCGTAGATGAAGAACGATCGGCGCGAGTGTCGCGCCGACCGTCGATGTTCGTGTTCAGCCTTGCCGGTCGAACTATTTTACGCTGCTGAGGAGAGCAGCGCAGGCCTGCGGCACGCCGGAATCCGCCGCCTTGCTGCCAGGCATCACGGCCCAGCCGCCCTTTTCGACGTAAGCCGCCTGTTGCCAGGAGTCGGTCTTTTTCAGCGCCGTCATGTTCGCGGCAGCGTCAGCGCTGCGCTGGAACTGGTCGACGCAGATCGGCGCAACCGCGGCAATCACGGCGCTGCTGGCCGTATTGTCCGCAAGCGTCTTCGCCGAGCTTCCGAGCATCCACCCGCCCCAGCCGAAGCCGACGGCGAGTGTCGCGGCGACCCCGACGGCGGCGCCTTGCAGGAGCCGCTTCAGCGAGTCGCTCTGATACCAAGCCACATTTTGCATGAGCCTCTCCTCCCGATCGGGGCGGAAAAATTCCGCCCCTTTCTGAGTATTGGGCGACACCTTCCAATTGGAGCCGTCGCCAAGACCCGGTCTTCGCTTTATCGAGCGATCAGTAGTCCATCCCGCCCATGCCGCCCATTCCGCCGCCACCCGGCATCGCCGGAGCGTCGGCCTTGGGCCGGTCTGCGATCATGGCTTCGGTCGTGATCATGAGGCCGGCGATCGAAGCCGCGTCCTGTAGAGCGACACGCACCACCTTCGCCGGATCGACGATGCCGGCGTTCAGCATGTCGACATATTGCTCGGTCTGAGCGTCGAATCCGAAGGTCTGCGACTTGTTCTCGAGGATCTTGCCAACGACGATCGAACCTTCGACGCCCGAATTCTCGGCGATCTGCCGGATCGGAGCTTCGAGCGCCCGGAGCACGATGTTGATGCCGGACTGGACGTCCTCGTTGTCGTTGGTGAGCTTGCCGATCGCCGCCTTGGCGCGCAGGAGCGCGACGCCGCCGCCGGAAACGATGCCCTCTTCGACCGCAGCCTTGGTCGCATGCATGGCGTCGTCAACGCGATCCTTCTTCTCCTTGACCTCGACCTCGGTCGAGCCGCCGACGCGGATGATCGCGACGCCGCCGGCGAGCTTCGCCAGACGCTCCTGAAGCTTCTCCTTGTCGTAGTCGGAGGTCGTGTCCTCGATCTGCGCCTTGATCTGGGCGATCCGGCCCTCGATGTCGGCTTTCTTGCCGGCGCCGTCGATGATGGTGGTGTTCTCCTTCTCGATCCGCACCCGCTTGGCTTTGCCGAGCATCTGCAGCGTGACGTTCTCGAGCTTGATGCCGAGATCCTCGGCGATCATCGTGCCGGCGGTGAGGATGGCGATGTCCTCGAGCATCGCCTTGCGGCGATCGCCGAAGCCAGGCGCCTTGACCGCCGCAACCTTCAGGCCGCCGCGCAGCTTGTTGACGACCAGGGTCGCGAGCGCTTCGCCTTCGATGTCCTCGGCGATGATGAGCAGCGGCTTGCCGGCTTGCACGACCGCCTCAAGGACGGGGAGCATCGGCTGCAGCGAGGAGAGCTTCTTCTCGTGGATGAGGATGTACGGGTCCTCGAGTTCGGCCAGCATCTTCTCGGCGTTGGTGACGAAGTAGGGCGAGAGATAGCCGCGGTCGAACTGCATGCCTTCGACGACGTCGAGCTCGGTCTCGGCGGTCTTGGCCTCTTCGACCGTGATGACGCCCTCGTTGCCGACCTTCTTCATCGCGTCGGCGATCATCTTGCCGATCGTCTTGTCGCCATTCGAGGCGATGGTGCCGATCTGGCGCGATCTCTTCCGACGACTGCACCTTCTTGGCGCGCTTTTCGATGTCCTTGACGACCGCGGTGACGGCAATGTCGATGCCGCGCTTGAGATCCATCGGGTTCATGCCGGCGGCGACGAGCTTGAGGCCTTCCTTCATGATCGAGGCGGCGAGCACGGTCGCGGTGGTGGTGCCGTCGCCGGCCAGATCATTGGTCTTGGAGGCGACCTCGCGCACCATCTGCGCGCCCATGTTCTCGAACTTGTCGGAAAGCTCGATTTCCTTGGCGACGGTCACGCCGTCCTTGGTGATGCGCGGCGCGCCGTAGGACTTGTCGAGGATCACGTTGCGGCCTTTGGGCCCAAGCGTCACCTTGACGGCGTTGGCGAGGGTTTCGACGCCGCGCAGCATGCGGTCGCGCGCGTCGGAAGAGAAGCGTACATCTTTGGCTGACATGAGTTTGGATCCTTCAATTCTCGAAAAAGAAATTTTGGTTTTAGGCGGCCTTCTTCTTGGAGGCGGTCGCGCCTTCAATCACGCCCATGACGTCCGTCTCCTTCATGATCAGGAGATCCTCGCCATCGATCTTGACTTCCGTGCCCGACCACTTGCCGAACAAGACCCGCTCGCCGGGCTTAAGCTCGGTCGGCGTGATCTTGCCATTCTCGTCGCGGCCGCCGGGCCCAACAGCCACGACCTCGCCCTCTTGCGGCTTCTCCTTGACGGTGTCGGGAATGATGATGCCGCCCTTCGTCTTGTCCTCGCCCTCAATGCGGCGGATGACGACACGGTCGTGTAACGGACGAAATTTCATGGGGAGCGTTCGCTTTCAGTCGAGCTGCTCCGCCGGCCTGGGATCATGCCCTAGCTCCTGGCGGCAGTCTGACGACGGCGTTTACATAGCGAGCGTTGGCACTCATTACAATAGAGTGCTAACATGCCAGTTGTCGGCACAAAGCGCGCGCGGTCACCGCTCAGAGATTCATCTGAGTCTGCACGATCAGGGCGATCAGCTTTTCGCCCTCCGTCGCGACGCGGGTTTGCAAGACCTGAGTCCTCTTGCCGCTATGGATGAGGGTCGTGTGGCCGATCACGGTCGAGCCGACCGGCGCGCCAGCGATGAAGTTGGTTTTGCTTTCGAGCGTCGTCGTCCCTTTCGAGTTGGCGGGCAGATTCATGAACGCCGCGGCTGCGCCTAGCGTGTCGGCAAAGCTCATGATGGCGCCGCCGTGAGCGATTCCGCCGATCGTGCAGAGGTCGGGCCGGATCAGCATCCGCGCCGCGAGCCAGTCCGCCTCGACGCTGATGAACTCGATCCCTAGCAATTGGGCGAAGGGCAGCGGGTTGGCGTTAATGCGGTCGATCGGTGTCATGGCCTCCCCCTGTTCCGAGCTTGAGCGCTGGCGATCCGTTGCATCTAGGCGTAGCATCGCCCTCGAAGCGACGCCACGCGGAGGTTTTGCGCGTGCGCCGCAGACGCTGAAGAGCGGGGGCGTCAGATAGGAGGAAAGCCATGGTTCGCAGTAGAGTTCTTCTGAGCGCGATCGTTGCGGTAATCGGGGTCGGGCTCGCCGGTTGTGATGAGACCGGCGTTTATTCCAGTTCGGGTTTTGTCGCGCCGGTTTACGCGGGCGGCTATTACGGATCGCCTTATTACGGCGGCGGCTATTATGGCGGCACAAGCTACTATGGGGGCGGGTACGGCTACCGTGGCGGGGTCTACCGGCGCGCGGGCTATTACGGCGGCGGCTACGGGTACCGCGGTGGAGCCTATCGCGGCGGTTACCACGGCGGAGCCTATCGGGGCGGCGCCTATCGTGGGGGCTTCCACGGCGGCGGAGCCTATCGCGGGGGCTTTCACGGTGGCGGGGGCCATCGCGCCGGAGCTGGCGGGGGCCGTCGGCGCTAGTCGATCGGGCGAACGGATAGCGCGGGCGTCGCCCGCGCTTCATCCTGACTGGTTTGGTTGAGCCCCGGTTTGCGAGCGCTCGGTCGTGGCTGGTCCATGACGGAGTTACACCGACTCGAGGGGAACCGGCGTCTCGCTCGGGTTTGCCTGACGGTCAGTTAGGCGTCAGAGCCCTTCGAACAGGGCGGTCGACAGATAGCGTTCGGCAAACGACGGGATGATGATCACGATCGTCTTCCCCGCGTTTTCCGGACGGCGGCCCACATCGATCGCCGCCGCGATAGCGGCTCCAGAGGAAATGCCGACGGGAATCCCTTCGATGCGTGCGACAAGTCGTGCGGTGTCGAACGCCGTCTGGTTTCCGACGACGACGATCTCGTCGATCACATCGCGATCGAGGATCGCGGGAACGAAGCCTGCGCCGATGCCTTGAATTTTGTGAGGGCCGGGCGCACCGCCCGATAGAACCGCCGAATCCTCCGGCTCAACCGCGATCATCCGCACGCTCGGCTTGCGCGCCTTCAGGACCTCGCCAACACCCGTGATGGTCCCGCCTGTGCCGACGCCGGAGACGACGATGTCGACCTCGCCGTGGGTGTCGTTCCAGATCTCCTCCGCCGTGGTGCGCCGGTGAATCTCCGGATTGGCGGGATTCTCGAACTGCTGCGGCATAACCGCGCCGGGCGTTGCTTCGATGATTTCAAGCGCTTTGGCGATTGAGCCCTTCATGCCCTGCGCGGCGGGAGTGAGAACCAACTCCGCCCCAAGCAAGGCGAGCATCTTGCGACGCTCCACCGACATCGATTCGGGCATAACAAGAATGAGCCGATAGCCGCGCGCCGCCGCCACAAAGGCGAGCGCAATACCGGTGTTCCCGGATGTCGGCTCGACCAGAGTGCCGCGCCCAGGCGAAATCTTCCCCTGCGCCTCAAGCGCATCGATCATCGAGACGCCGATGCGGTCCTTGACGCTGGAGATCGGATTAAAGAACTCGAGCTTGGCTAGAAGGCGGGCGACAACGCCCTTTTCCTTGCCGATTCGGTCGATGCTGACGAGAGGTGTGTCGCCGATCGTCTCCGTGATCGACGCGTAAACCTTGCCGCGGCCTGGCTTTCGCCCCGCAGCGCCTGCATCCGTCATGAGCCGCTACTCCAAAATGTCCGTCGGACCGCGCCGTTCAGGCGCGATCCGACGATAACATTTTATGCGACACAAAACTATAGTATGCCGCAAATAGCGGTGTCAGATAGCGAAATCGCCGCTGACCTTCTCGTCGTCGAGCACATGCGCCTTATCGGCTGTCTCGCACATCGATTCGATCGTGATCGCATCGAGATTGGCGAGGAAGGTTTCGCCCGCCCTGCGCACAGCCGGGTCGATCACCCGCTCGAGCAGCACCGAGTTCGAGCCCAGATCATCCGGGTCCGCAGTGCTGAGCGACATCGCGGTGCGCACGATCTCGCCGACAGTGATGCGCCGACGCTCGCGCGCCAGCTCATAGCCGCCTCGCGGCCCGCGCACGCCCTTAAGAATCTTGGCGTGAACCAGGCCCTGGAGCAATGTCTCCAAGTGACGAGGTGGCAGTTTGTGACGCGCAGCCAAAGATTTGGCTGCAACCGGGGCCGAGCGCGAATGTAACGCGACATCGACAACGGCGGCGATAGCAAGAACGCTCCGTCGCGACAATAAGTTCATTTCTTACCTCCTACTATGAGCGCCCGGTGGAACCGAATCCATTTGAGCCACGGACACTCGAAGTGAGACGCTCGCTCGCAATAAGAGCTGCACGTTCCACAGAGCAAACGACAAGTTGCGCTATCCGCGCTCCCCGCCGAACGATAAAATCCTTGTCCCCAAAATTGACGAGAATGACCCCAATTTCGCCGCGATAATCAGCGTCGATAGTCCCCGGACTGTTGAGGACCGTCACCCCGTCTTTCAGAGCCAACCCTGATCGGGGCCGGATCTGCGCTTCAAATCCCCTTGGTAACTCGATCGCCATCCCGGTCGCGATCAAGGCTCGCGATCCAGGCGCCAGGACAACCTCTTCACCCGCCGGAAGAGCCGCCATGAGATCCATCCCTGCGGCATCCTCACTCGCATACGCCGGTAATTGCAACCCCTCACTATGTGGTAATCTATGGTAACCGATCGTGATCATTGTCGCTTGGCCAATTCAACAATCAAACGACGTACAATGCCGTTCGCGACCTCGACTTTGGTCATCGGCGGCCACGATTCGACACCCAGCGCGTCGTGGACCTGGACCTGGTTGGCTTCGCCGCCAAACGTCGACGTGCCTTCCGCAACACTATTGGCGATGATCAGATCACAGCCTTTTCTTTGTAATTTCGCAGCCGCGTTCGCCGTAATATTTTCGGTTTCAGCAGCAAAGCCAATCACGACCGCTGGCCGTAATGTCGTTTTCTTTGCAACTTCCGCAAGTATATCGGGGTTCTCGACAAGGCGAAGACTCGGAGTCTCTTTGCCGTCCTTTTTTATCTTCTGACTAGCGATGTTTTCAGCTCGCCAATCGGCCACGGCCGCCGCTGCGATGAACGCGTCGGCGGGCAGAGCCGCTTCGACTGCTTCCCGCATCTCACGCGCCGAGTCGACGTGAATAACGTCAGCGCCGGCTGGATCGGGCAGGCCTACGGGGCCAGTGACAAGTGTTACGCTTGCACCGGCGCCAACGGCAGCTTGCGCAATTGCATGCCCCTGGCGACCAGAAGATCGATTTCCAAGGAACCGAACGGGGTCGATAGGCTCGTATGTGGGACCCGAGGTGACAATAATATGCCGGCCGTCGAGTGGTCCGGGCGGCATTTGGGCCGAATCACTTGGCGTTTTTGTGGCGGCTAAGGCTTGCTCGATCGCGGCGACGATCGCAGGAGGCTCGGCCATCCGCCCAGGACCGAACTCGCCGCAGGCCATTGGACCCGATTCGGGACCGACAAGCAGGACGCCGTCTTCCTTCAGGCGGTCAATGTTGCGGCGGGTCGCCGGGTGAAGCCACATCCTGACATTCATCGCCGGGGCCGCCAGCACCCGTTTATCGGTCGCCAACAGCAACGTTGTCGCCATGTCATCGGCCAGACCGCCGGCCATGCGAGCGAGAATGTTGGCGCTGGCGGGCGCAACCACGACAAGGTCGGCAGCCCGGGACAATTCGATATGCCCGATCGTCGCCTCGTCGGTCAGGCTGAAAAGCTCGTCGCGGACGGCTTGCCCGCTAAGGGTCGCCGCTGAAAGAGGAGAGATGAATTGCCGCGCAGCAGCCGTCATTACAACCTGAACCGTCGCGCCGCCGCTCTTGAGCAGTCTAATCAACTCAAGAGATTTGTAAGCCGCGATTCCCCCGCTAATGATCAGGAGAATACGGGCGCGCGAGAGCGAGATGGCGGTCATGCCTCGTCGCCTACGCGGGTGCGCCGACGCCGGCGTCAATCCCTGACGCAGCGCGGTCGTCGAGCAAGGTTGTGCGTGAAACGTTCATTTGCGTTTTCATCCGCTACCTGCCCCAGCCCGGACGTTACGTGGTCTCCGAAATGCCACCAACGATACCAGAGGATTGCCACGAGCGTTAACGAAATTACAACTAACATAATTGTGGTGTTGGCTAGATGGGTTGCAGTGACCGACCGCGGCGCGGGCCGCACTGGCGGGCGATTGCGTCAGTCGACCTAAAGAATCCACCGGTACGCCGCCATGCATAACAGCGCCAACAAAAATCCGGTCAGGACAAAGGTAAACCCTACGCGCATCGTGAGTTCGGGAACCACTTTCGCAAGCTCCCTTTCGCTGTCGGTCTCAAACCGATTCTCAAGCCTGTCGGCGATTTGCTCAAGGCGGCGCGGCGCGTCGGCAAGGAAGGCGGCGACAGACGAAAGGGTCCGGCCGGCGTCTTCGATACGCCCCTTCGGGCCGAGGTTTTCCGCGATCCAGGCGCCCACGACGGGTTCGGCGGTCGACCACATGTTGAGCTGAGGGTCGAGCTTGCGCGCCACGCCCTCGACGACCACCATGGTCTTCTGCAGCATCACGAGTTCGAGCCTTGTGGTCATTTCGAACAGGGAGGTGATTTCGAACAGAAGCGTCAGCACCTTCGCCATCGAGATCTGATCGGCGGTGCGCGAATGGATCGGTTCGCCGATGGCGCGGAGGGCCTGGGCGAAATCTTCGACCCGATATGTATGGGGCACGTAGCCCGCCTCGAAATGGACCTCGGCCACCCGCATGTAGTCGCGGCGGATGAATCCGAAGAGGATTTCCGCCAGGAACCGGCGCTCCTTGCGTCCGAGCCGGCCCATGATGCCGAAATCGACGGCGACGATGCGGCCCTCCTTGTCGACGAAGAAATTCCCTTGATGCATGTCGGCGTGGAAAAACCCGTCGCGCAGCGCGGCGCGCAGGAAACTCTGGATCAGAGCGCGCGCCAGCGCGGGAGGATCAAATCCGAGTTCGGTCAGGCGCTCTGGATCGGCCAGCGGGAGGCCGTCGATCCATTCCATCGTCATCACTTCGCGGGTGGTGCGGTTCCAGTCGACCACTGGCGCACGAATGTCCTGGTCATCCTTGGAGTTTTCGACGAACTCCGACGCCGCCGCGGATTCGAGCCGGAAATCCATCTCCATTCGCACCGAGCGGGCGAGCGTCTCCACGACCTGCGCGAGCCGCAAGCGACGGAACTCCGGCGCCAGGCTCTCCGCGAACCGCGCGGCGAAGGCCATGTCGGACAGGTCGCGCGCAAATCGGCGTTCCGTCCCGGCGCGCAGCACTTTCACAGCGACCGGCCGCACGCCGTCGTCGGTTTTCACCTCGGCGCGATGGACCTGGGCGATCGAAGCGGCCGCGACGGGTTCGCCGAAGCTTTCGAACTGCGCTTCGATCTTCGTGCCGAACGAAGCCTCGATGATCGCGACCGCCGCCTCCCGGCTCATCGGCGCGACACGGTCCTGCAGCCGCTCGAGCTCCACCGCGACCCTGCCGCCCACGATGTCCGGGCGGGTCGACAGGAATTGTCCGAGCTTGACGTAGGATGGCCCTAGCCGATCGATCGCCCGGGAAAGGCCCGCCAGACCATCGCCGTCGCGTTTTGCGATCAGGTTGGCGAACGCCAGCGGCAGCCTCAGGACCGAGGGCAGGGGGGCTGGGTCGACGTCAACAAACGCCCCTTCGCGGGCGAATACGAACGCCGCGCGCGCCAGCCTTCGAACGTGGCCAAGCGACGACAGGATCGCCATGAATCAGAGCTTCCAGCCCGAGTGGATCGCGACGATCCCTCCGCTTAAGCGCGTGAAGTCGACGCGGGCGAACCCGGCCTCTCCGATCATCTCCGCGAACCGGTCCGGTGGCGGGAACTTGCGAATCAATTCGACAAGATAGCGATACGAGCCGCCGTCGCCGGTCACGACCTTGCCCATGGCCGGAATGGCGGTGAAAGAATAGGCGTCGTAGAATTCGATCCATCACCGGCAAGTCGACGCGCGAGAACTCGAGGCACAAGAAATGCCCGCCGCGCTTCAGCACGCGGTAGGCCTCCTTAAGCGCATCTTCGATCCTCGGCACGTTACGGATGCCGAAGGCGATCGTGTAGGCGTCGAAGCGCGCATCGGGCAGTGGCAGCGCTTCAGCGTTGCCTTCGACAAAAGTCAGCCGCTTGGAGAATGGGCGTCTCGCCGCGCGCCTCTCTCCTACGCGCAACATATCTCCATTGACGTCGACAATCGTCACTTCGGTCAGCGGGCCGCCGGCCTTCGCCACGCGGAAGGCGACGTCGCCGGTCCCCCCTGCGACATCGACATGAGCGAAAGGGCGATTGAGCGAGGGGCGGACCTTGGCGACCAGGATGTCTTTCCACACCCGGTGGAGGCCGAACGACATCAGGTCGTTCATGACGTCGTACCGGCTGGCGACGCTGCGGAACACGTCGTCCACCAGGCCCTGTTTTTCGTCCAGGCGAACCGTGCGCTCGCCGAAGTGCGTCTGATCGCCTGCGGCGGACATCAGGGGTTCTCCATGAAAACGGCTCGAACCTTAACGCGCGAGGCGCATAGCGTATATGGGCGCGATCAATCGAGGCGTACCGGGATGCCCGCTTCCGCCATGCGCGCCTTCGCCTGCCGAATTGTGAATTCGCCGAAATGGAAGATCGACGCCGCAAGTACGGCGCTCGCACGGCCTTCGCGCACGCCTGCAACCATGTGGTCGAGATTGCCGACGCCGCCGGAAGCAATGACCGGAATGGCGACCGCGTCGGCGACGGCGCGCGTCAATTCGAGATCGAAGCCTTGCTTTGATCCGTCGCGATCCATCGACGTCAAAAGGATTTCGCCCGCGCCGAGGGCGGCGACTTCGCGAGCATAAGCGATCGCCTCGATGCCGGTCGCCCGCCGGCCGCCATGAGTGAAGATTTCCCAGCGCGGCGCTTGGCCTGGCGCGGACACCCGTTTGGCGTCGATGGCGACGACGACGCACTGGGCGCCGAACTTCTCCGCCGCCTGGCGCACGATGGTCCTGTCGGCCACCGCCGCGGAATTGATCGAGGCCTTGTCCGCGCCCGCCAGCAGAAGACTGCGGATGTCATCGGTGGTGCGGACGCCCCCGCCGACCGTCAACGGCATGAAGCAGGCCTCCGCAGTACGGCTGACCACGTCGAGCAGAATGCCGCGGTCCTCGTGACTCGCCGCGATGTCGAGGAAGCACAATTCGTCCGCGCCCGCCTGATCGTAGGCGATGGCGCTCTCCACCGGATCGCCGGCGTCGCGAAGGTTGACGAAGTTCACGCCTTTGACGACGCGCCCGTCCTTGACGTCGAGACAGGGGATGATCCGAGCCTTCAAAGTCACTGCGGCGCCCCTGCCGGCGGGTTCGCTCGTCCCCCGGCCTGAAGGAGGGTCAGCGCCGCGCGCGGGTCAAGCCGGCCGTCATAGAGCGCGCGCCCGACGATGGCGCCGGCGAGACGGGCGCAATCGGGCTCGATCAGGCGCCGGATGTCCTCGATCGAAGCGAGGCCGCCTGAGGCGATAACCGGAATATCAAGCTTGTCGGCGAGCGCGATCGTGCTTTCGATATTGAGCCCGGCGAGCACGCCGTCACGCGCGATATCGGTGTAGATGATCGCCGCGACCCCTGCGTCCTGGAACCGGCGCGCAAGATCTGACGCGGAGATGTCCGAGGTTTTCGCCCACCCTTCGATCGCGACTATGCCCTCGCGGGCGTCGATGCCGACGGCGATCCGGCCGGGATAAAGGCGCGCCGCCTCGCGCACGAAATCAGGATCGCGCACCGCCGCGGTTCCGATGATGACCCGGGTGACGCCGCTCTCGAGCCAACCACGCACGGTCTTCATGTCGCGAATGCCGCCGCCAAGCTGCAGCTTCACGGTGAGTCCGGCGAGAATGCCTCGAACAGCCTCGGCGTTCATGGGCTTGCCCGCGAACGCTCCGTCCAGATCGACGACATGGAGATAATCGAATCCCTGGCCGACGAAGGCTCGCGCCTGATCGGCGGGATCGGCGTTGAATGTTGTGGCTCGAGTCATGTCGCCCTGGACGAGGCGAACGCATTGGCCGTCTTTGAGATCGATAGCGGGAAAAAGGATCAAGGGCGCCACTTCAGGAAGTTCGCGATCAGCTTGAGCCCGAGGCTTTGGCTCTTTTCGGGGTGAAACTGGGTGCCGGCGATGTTGCCGCGGGCGACGATCGCCGTCACAGGGCCGCCGTAATCAGCGGTTGCGACCAGGTCGCTGACGTCGTCTGCGTACAATTGATAAGAGTGGACGAAATAGGCATGCAGTCCGCTCTCGCCTGTCTTCAGGTCGGTCAGAAGCGGATGCGAGCGCCGCACGTCGAGCGTGTTCCACCCCATATGCGGAATTTTCAGCTCCGGGTCGCTTGGCTTGATCGCCGCGACGTCGCCGGCAATCCAGTTCAAGCCGCGAACCACCTCATGCTCGAGACCGCGCGTCGCCATGAGTTGCGCGCCGACGCAAATGCCAAGGAACGGCCGGCCGCGCTTGCGCACCGCCTCGTCCATCGCCTCGACCATGCCGGAAACGCCGTCGAGCCCGCGGCGGCAGTCCGCAAACGCGCCCACTCCAGGCAGGACGACATGATCGGCGGCGAGCACGTCCTCGGGACGGGCGGTCACGCTCACCGCACAATTCAAGCCGGCCTCGCGCGCGGCGCGCTCGAAGGCTTTCCGCGCCGAGTGCAGATTGCCGGAGCCGTAATCAATGATGGCGACACTCATCCCATGTCGCCCTAGAGCGCCCCCTTGGTCGACGGCACGCGCTCGGCTTGACGCGAATCGATCGTGATCGCGTCGCGGAGCGCACGGGCGACGCCCTTGAAGCACGTTTCGGCGATGTGATGGCTGTTCGAGCCATAGAGCGTTTCGATATGCAGGGTGAGTCCGGCGTTGCCGGCGAACGCCTGGAAGAATTCGCGCACCAGCTGGGTGTCAAAAGCGCCGATCTTCTCAGTCGGGAACTCGGTTCTGAAGACGAGGAAGGGCCGGCCCGACACGTCGAGCGCGACGCGGGTCAGGGCTTCGTCCATCGGCAGCAGGCAATCGGCGTAACGGGTCAAGCCCCGCTTGTCGCCAAGCGCCTTCGCCAGCGCCTGGCCGAGAGCGATGCCCACGTCCTCGACCGTGTGGTGGTCGTCGATGTGGCGGTCTCCCTCCGCGCGAATGGTGATATCGACCAGGGAATGACGCGCCAGCTGATCGAGCATATGATCGAAAAAGCCAACGCCAGTCGCAATATCGGCAAGACCCGATCCATCGAGGTCGAGGCCGACCTCAATGCTCGTCTCTTTGGTCTTGCGTGTGATTACGCCCTTGCGCATGGCGATTTCAAAGCCTTAAGCTGCATTGCGCGGGGGTGATAGCAAGACGCGCAGCGCTTGGCCACCCAAACGACGCCCGAACCCGACGGGGGTGTTCCGCGCGTTCTTTGGAACCAGAGGGCGCAACACGAACTTTTGACGAGGCTTGCGGCGCCTCGCGGTCGCGCAGGAATTCGTAACGAGGCAAGATTCGTTTAATGAAGGCTCAAACGTCGGCTGGCGAGAGACGCTGCCGGACCGCTGCAGGGAATGACAGAATATGAATATGAAACCGACAAAATTCGGCGTGGGTCAAAGCGTCAAGCGTGTCGAGGACGTCCGGTTCGTCAGCGGCAAGGGCAATTACGCCAGCGACGCAGTCGATAGGGCCGAACTGAAGGCGGTATTTCTGCGCAGTCCGTACGGGCACGCGAAATTCCATATTGACGATGTCGAAGCCGCGCGCGCGGCTCCTGGCGTTCGCGCGGTCTACGTCGCCAGCGACTTCGCCAACCTTGGCGGTTTGCCTTGCCTTGCTCCGGTCGCCAATTCCGACAAGTCGAACACACCGCTCAAGCCTTATCCGGTGATGGCCGTCGACGAGGCGCACCACCTCGGCGACATCGTCGCGATGGTGGTCGCCGACACGGTTCTGCAGGCTCGTGACGCTGCCGAACTGATCAGCGTCACATGGGAAGATCTTCCGGCAGTCACCGACATGGAAGAGGCGGTGCGGCCGGGAGCCCCGCTCGTTTTCGCCGACGCGCCAGGCAACGTCGCTTACGACACCCACATCGGCGACAAACAGCAAGACCGACAAGGCGTTCGCGGGCGCCGCGCACACGGTTCGCATCGAAATCGTCAACCCGCGAGTGGTCGCCAACTATATGGAGCCGCGCTCCGCCGTCGGCGAATATGACGCGCAGTCTGGCCGGTTCCTGCTCAATGCCGGGAGCCAGGGCGTCCATATCCTGCAGGGCCTCAACGCCAAAATCCTCCAGATCCCGAGCGCGAATTTGCGCGTCGTCACCCAGGACGTAGGCGGCGGCTTCGGCACCAAGAACATGCTGCATCGCGAATATCCGCTCGTTCTCGAGGCGGCGAGGCGACTCGGACGTTCGGTCGGCTGGCTCGCCGACCGCAGCGAGCATTTCGTCGGCGATGTTCAGGGGCGCGACAATGTGACGACGGCGGAGATGGCGCTCGATTCCGAGGGGCGCTTCCTGGCGCTTCGGGTCGACATCCTCGGCAATCTTGGCGCCTATCTCTCGATGTTCGCGCCATACATCCCCTGGCTCGGCGCCTCGATGGCGACTGGGTGCTACCACATCGACGCTCTCCATGCGCGCGTTCGCGGAATCTACACCCATACGGTCCCCGTCGACGCCTATCGCGGCGCGGGCCGACCGGAGGCGGCTTATGTGCTCGAGCGACTGGTCGACGCCTGCGCCCGCTCGCTTGGCATGGCGCCGGACGACATCCGCGCGCGCAATTTCGTCAAGCCCGACCAGATGCCCTATCACACGCATACCGACCGCGATTACGACGTCGGCGATTTCGAGGGCGCGATGCGCGCCTGCCTGAAGAAGGCGGATCAGTGCCGGATTCAAGCGGCGGGCGGACGAAGCCCGGTCGCGCGGCAAGATCCGCGGATTCGGCTTTGCGAGCTACATCGAATGCACCGCCTGGGGCGAGGGCGAGGAAGGTTCGGTCGGGCTCGATCGGAATGGCGATTTCACCGTTCTCATCGGCACCCAGTCCAACGGGCCAAGGCCACGAGACCGCCTATGCGCAGATCGTCGCGCAGTATCTCGACGTGCCGATCGATCGCATCAAGGTCGTGCAGGGCGACACCGATCGGATTCCGACCGGCAACGGCACCGGCGGATCGCGATCGATCCCGATCGGCGCGGTGATGGTGACCCGCGCCTCGGAAACCCTGGCGGCTTCGTTGAAGGAACTCGCGGCCGACAAGCTGGAGGCGGCGGTCGCCGATCTGGAAATCGCCGACGGCAAGGTGCGCATCGCCGGAACCGACCGCGCGATTTCCTATGCCGAAATCGCCTCGCTTCCCGGCGCCACGGCGGCAAAATTGACAGCGACCGAATCCTTTACGCCGCCGGCGGCGACCTATCCGAACGGCACCCATGTGTGCGAGGTCGAGATCGATCCCGACACGGGCGTGACCGACATCGTTCGCTATTCGGTCGTCGACGACTTCGGGTTCACGTTGAACCCGTTGCTTCTGGCGGGACAGGTCCACGGCGGCATCGCCCAGGGCGTCGGCCAGGCGCTGATGGAGCGCGCGGTGTTCGACAACGACGGCCAATTGCTGACGGCGAGCTTCATCGATTATTGCATGCCGCGCGCCGACAACCTGCCGCAGTTCGATTTCGAGACCCGCAACGTGCCCTCGACGACCAATCCGATGGGCCTCAAGGGCGCCGGCGAAGCCGGCTCAATCGGCTCGACGCCAGCCGTGATGAACGCCGTCGCCGACGCTCTCTGGCGCGCCTATCGCATCGAGCATATCGACATGCCGGCGACGCCGTTCGCGGTGTATAGCGCGATCAAACGGTCGGGCGTTCACGCATGAATGATGGCGGCCCCCAGGCCTGGCGCCTTGCGCGCGCGCGGGGCGGTGCTAGACTTCCCCTCGCCTGGCGGGTGAAGATGGAGGTACCGATGCGCTCCAAGCTTTTGAAAGTGGTGTTGGGTTGCGGCTTCGCGGCGGCGTTGGCCGCCCCGGCGCTAGCGTGTGATTTGCACGCGATATCGACGGAGAGCGAGCAGGCGACGGCCCAGTCGCAACAGACGACTCCCGACGCGCCTCAGACCGCGCAGTCCCAACCGGCGGCGGACACCGGCTCGAACTGACTTCTGTCGACGATGAATACGCCCCGCCGCGGCTCAGCCGCGGCGGGTTTTTTTCGCGCCACGGGCGTGGTTCGTTTGACCACCTGAACGCTCGCCTCCTATAAACCTACACCCCGAAGCTCGGTCGAGAAGCCTCAGATCCAGAAGCTTGGGCTCACGTCTGGCTCTCCTACGAACGGACCACTCGACGCTCGGTACCCCACCTTCAATTCATCACACGTGATCGTTTCCAGATGATAGGGGTGTTCCTGCGCGCGGAGCAGCGGATGCGAGTGCCCAATCGAACGACGCCGGCTTCGACCGGCAGCTACGACGGAGCCGTAATCGGCGATCGATTTCAGCTGGCTCACGCGCCAACCCTGCTCACGCGAACAGCCTCCGTAGCTCCGATCGGATTCACTCGTCTGAAGAATGAACGGGTTGGCCCCGTACGCGCAAAGGACGTTCCTCAGGAAGCGGCTTATTCTTTCCACGTCGCACTGCAGCCAGTCATTGCGGATCTCTGGATCGACGGAAAGCACGTCTTGGCTACAACCGCGAGGCCGGGCGCCACCTTTCTGTTCGATCTTGCCAGCAACCCTGTCTCCGAATTGCACACTTCCTTCGATATTCTCCGCTTCTATATTTCGCAGGCTTCTTTAGACGAACTGTCCTTCGACCGTGGTGTCCGCCGGTCCAGTCGGTTTCAAGCGTTGTTTGGAGGTTCACGACCAGGTCATGCACGGCTTGGCGTTGGCCCTTGTTGATCAGGTCGAATATGAGCCCAGCGCTTTGTTCATCGATCACATCGGCCTCGCCTTTCATGCCCATGTGACGGATGTCTATGGGGACGGGGTTGGACAAGCCCGCGCTTTTTCCGGCGGTCTTTCGCCCTGGCAGCTTCGGCGCACGACTGATTTCATGCTTGCCAATCTTGGCGGCGATCCCACAATTGCGCAGCTCGCCGAGCAATGTGGCCTATCGTCTGGATATTTTGCGCGCGCCTTCCGGCAAACCGTCGGCGCAACGCCCCATCAGTGGCTCATAAAAATGCGCATCGAGCGCTCCCGGGAACTGCTGTCGCAGGGAGGCCTGGCTCTGGCAGACGTTGCGCTCGCTTGTGGGTTCGTCGACCAGAGCCACTTCACCCGGGTCTTCGCAAAATCTGAGGGCTGCCCTCCGGGACAATGGCGCCGAGCGAACTCCGCCGGCGCCCGACGATAGGTCACGCCGGGCAATTCAGCATTGCGTCGGTTTCCTGCAAAAATGAATGCGATTGTGCAATCCGAAAGCGCCACGCAAGCAGATCCTCGATCTGCATAACAGGGCGCCTTCCAAGAAAGGCGTCGCGCTCCAAGAGGACGCTATGGCGGGCGAAGGGCGATTTCTCGAACACCACATTCCGCGGATGGCGGCGACAATCTACGCCCGCGACTATGAAGGCGCCGGCCCCACCTTCGTGCTCATGCACGGCTTTCCCGACAATCTGCGCATCTACGACGATCTTATCCCGCACCTTGTGAAGAGCGGGCGCAGAATTGTCGCGTTCGATTTCCTGGGATTCGGCGCTTCCGACAAACCGGCGAACGCGCCCTACAGCTTCGGTCAACAGCACGGGGATTTGGAAACAGTCGTCGAATATCTCGGTCTTGGCAAAGTCGTCCTGGTCGCGCACAACTCGTCCGGCGCGGCCGGGGTGAATTTCGCGATCGACCATCCCGAAAAGGTCGCGTCGCTTTGCATTCTCAACTCCGCCTACGACGACTCGGCGCTCAATGTCTGGCCCGAAATGATCGTGCTGTTTGCCGATCCTGCCTTGAGAGCGCTCGCGCAAGCGGTGGCGCAAAGCCCGGCCCAATTCGCATGGCTGCTAGCATGGCAGGCCAAGAAATTCGCGGAGCCGCTTTCAGAACGCCAGCGGTCTCACTTCCTCGAATTCATGGCGCCGCTGGTCGCTGAAAACTTCATCGGCTGAACCGAGTTCCGGGCCAGCTTTTGCGCAACTGGCCGCTCAATTCTACGAGGAGCTGCGCCGCAACAGCACGCGCCTGCCTCTCGCCGCCGCGCTGGATCTTCCCGTCAAAGTCATCTGGGGGACGCAGGATCCCTACCTTGGCGTTGCGATGGGAAAGGAACGCGCAACGCGCTTCAAGAACAGTTCCTTTCATCCCATCCAGGCAGGGCACTGGCTACAAAGCGACGAACCCGAGCTCGTCGCCAAGGAACTCTTGTCATGAGAATTTGCAGACAAGGCGGGAAGGCAAGGGGTTTCTCCGGCGTCATCGCCGCCCTTTTGATGCTGGCGAACCCCGGAGCCGTTCCGGCCCGGCAGTTCGACGAAGCCGTCATCCCGCCCCGCGCCCCCATCGACCATCGAAACGTCCCCAGTCACCGCGAAGGAGTCACTCATCATGGCCGAGGATAACAGATCAAGCACAGGCGCCGCCGAGATGAAGGCTGCACAGGCGCTAACGACCAAAGTTTTGGCGATCGGCAGTTGGACCGCCAAGGCCACCCCAGAAACCAGACCAGCAATTATGCCGTTCGAGGCGCGAGACACCCTACGCTTGGAGCTAGCCGGCAAAATTGACCAATGGTTCGCCAAGTCGGACGGCTCCGGCGCCGTGTTCCTGATGAATGTAACCGATCCCGAGGAGGCCCACAGGCTTCTCGAGCCGCTGCCGCTGGGCAAAGCCGGGATGATGACCTTCGAACTCATCCCTATCGGGCCGCTTTGGCCTCTCGGCCTGCTGCTGCCCGAGCCGGCAAAGTAGCAACGCATCAAGGTCGGATTGGCGGCGGTTCGGGGCGCCAATCGTTGGCCAAATCCGCTTGGAACTCCTCTTTATGGGATCGGTTGCTTGCGAAGTGTGGAAATTCTGCGATCCGGCCGACTTAGCGCTTGAGTCTTACCAGCATCGTTCCGAAAGGTGAGACCCTGCGCCATCGCCGGATTCGCTATGCAATTTCGCCTGCTCGCTCTCCTCTTGCTCCTGCTGCCCACGTCGGCCTTCGCCGGCGTCAAGGAAAAAGTCGCGGCGCTCGCTCCCTCGGGAATCGTGCTCGTGGTGGATTCCAAGGGCAACGAGCTTGTCGCCCAAAACGCCGACAAGCCGTTCGTCCCGGCCTCCGTCACCAAGATCGTGACCGCGTGGCTCGCGCTCGAAGTTCTCGGCGCCGACTATCGCTTCGAAACGCGCTTCTATCTCGACGCGAAACGGGTGCTCTATGTGAAGGGCGGCGGCGATCCTTATTTGATCTCCGAGGAGCTGGCGCCGCTCGCAACCGCGCTGGTCGCAAAGATCGGCAAGGCGCCGATCGCCGGCATCGTGGTTGACGCGAGCTACTATCCTTCGAACTTACGCATTCCGGGCATCGAGAATGACGACACGGCTTACGATGCGCTGAATTCGGCGCTGGGGGTGAATTTCAACACGATCTACGCGGAGCGCATCGGCAATAAGGTGGTCTCCGCGGAGGACCAGACTCCGATCACTCCGATCGCGATCGCCCGGTTTCGGGCCAAGGGCCCTCCGGACGGAGAAGGCCGCATCAGCCTTGGCCAGGATCCTGACGGTCGGTCTCCGATACGCGGGCGAGCTGATCGCCGCCTTCATCCGGCGCGCCGGCGGCAATGTGAAAGGCGACATCTCGATCGGCGCCGCGCCCAAGGGCCTGGAGCCGATCATTGTTCACCGACAGTCGCGAAGCTTATCGGAGATCCTGGTCCAACTCCTCCTCAACTCGAACAATTATACCGCCAACCAGGTCTTCCTGGAGATCGGCGGCCCATGAGCTGGGCGGGCCGGTCAGTCTCGAAAAGTCGCTTCAAGTCGCGAACACGATGCTCGCCGCGCAAGGCCTTGCTGATTCCATCCATCTCGAGGAAGGCTCCGGCATCAGCCGCGATACGAGGTTCACGGCCCGCGGTCTCGCCAAGGTGCTCGAGCTCTTCGCGCCTCACGCCGACCTGCTCCATGGCCACAACGGGGGCCTGAACAAGAGCGGCACCATGGACGGAATCCGCACGCTCGCCGGCTATGTCGACACCTCTTCCCACGGGCGGGTCCGTTTCGTGATCTCGCTTTCGGACAACGACGAAATGCGCTTCCAGTTGCTGACGGCTATCGCGTCGGAGCTGTAGCGTTGGCGAACCGGGGCCGGGCCGACGCTTCTCTTCGCTCTTGCCGAACGAGGCCGATCCCGCATCATGTGGGACAAGGGCGGCGTCGTTCAGTGAGCGCCCGCTCCTGCGGCGGCCTGCGGCTTGCGGGCGAGGAGCATTGAGGCGGCGGCGATGGCGAGCAGGACGCCAATGACGGCGAACGTGTCGCTGAAAGCCATGATCAGCGCTTGCCGCCGCACAGCCGCGCCGAGCGCGACAATGGCCTTGGCGGTCGCGGCGGCGTGGTCCGACACGCCGTGCGCCATGAAATAGGACGTCATCTGGTCGAGACGGCTCCGCACTTCGTCTCGCGTCAGGGTGATCGACTGGCCGATGATGTTCGAGTGGAACTGCTCGCGCTTGGTGAGGATCGTGCCGAGCGTCGCCGTGCCGATCGCGCCGCCAAGGTTCCGCATCATGTTGGACAGTCCCGACGCGGCGCCGGCGTCCTTCGGCGAAATGCCGCCCGTGGTGACGGCGCTGACCGGCGTGATCACCAAAGCCTGGCCGATGGCGCGCACGATATTCGGCAGGAAGAACTGGTCCCCCGCGCTGTCGAACGACAAGCTCGTGTTCATGAAGCAGCTCGCGGCGAAGATCGCGATCCCCAAACAGGCGACATAGCGGGCGTCGAACCGCTTCATCAGCATGGGGACCAGGGGGATCAGCATCAGTTGCGGCAGGCCGGTCCAGGCGAGCACGTTGCCGATCTGCTCGGCGTTGTAATGCTGCACCTGCCCCAGATATTGCGGCAGGATGTAAACCGAACCGAACAGCGCAAATCCCACGAGCGTATTGGCCAGGACGCCAATGCCGAAATTTCGCTGCTTGAGGAGCCGCAGGTTGACGAGCGGCTTCGCCACTTTGAGTTCGATCACGACGAACGCGGTCAGGAACACGGCTGCGATGATGGCGAGGCGCAGGATGAATGGCGAGGCCAGCCAGTCATCCTTGTTGCCTTCCTCGAGCACGGTCTGGAACGCCGACAGCCCGATCATCATGGTTGCGATGCCGGCCCAGTCGCCTTCCTTGAGAAGGCTGAGCCGCATGGGACTTGCCTCGAGCGTCAGCGCAAGGGCGACCACCATGACAAGGCTCGGCAGGGCGTTGATGTAGAAGATCGTCTGCCAGCCGAAATTCTCCGTCATGTAGCCGCCGATGGTCGGCCCGATGGCGGGCGCGAAGGTCACCGCAAGGGCGAAGATCGCGAGTCCGACCGGCTGCTGGTGCTTGGGCAGTTTGGTCAGCACCATCGTGAAGGCCACGGGAATCAGAATGCCGCCGGTAAAGCCCTGGAGGCCGCGCATCACGATCATCGATCCGAGATCGTGGGTGAAGGAGCAGGCGATCGAGAACAGCGGGAACAGGATGGCGTTCGCCAGCACGTAGCGGCGAAACGAGAACACCCGGCTCAGGTAATCGGTGAGAGGGATCACCACGATCTCGCCGATCAGATAGGCGGTCGAGACCCAGGCGCCGTTGTCGACGCCGGTGCCGATGCCGCCCTTCGATATCGAGGAGCGAAGCGTTGGTGATCTGGATATTGAGGATCGCCATGAAGGCGCCGATCATGCCGGCGAGAACGGCGATCCAGTCACGGGTGCTTGCGCCCGCAGGACGCATGGCCGACGGAATGGCGGTGGGCATGAGGAACCCCTTCGAGGCTTGCAGGCAAGCCTTGATTATTCGGTCCGAGCGGTGCGGCTCGGGGTCGCGGCTTTGGTGTCGATGCTGGGCTCGACAGACATGCCGGGACGAAGATCGCCCGAGCGCTCGCTCTCTGGGTCCAGAATGATCTTCACCGGAATGCGCTGCACGACCTTGGTGAAGTTGCCGGTCGCGTTGTCGGGCGGCAGGAGCGCGAAAGTCTGGCCGCTCGCCGGCGCCATGCTGTCGACATGGCCGTGGAACACGCGGCCCGGAAACATATCCACTTCGATGGTCGCGGGCTGGCCGCGCTTCACGTCCGTCAGCTGCGTTTCCTTGTAGTTCGCAACCACATAAGCCGCGTCGGTCGGCACGACGGACATGAGCTGCGTGCCGGCCTGAACGAATTGGCCGACGCGCAGCGTGCGGTTGCCGACGGTTCCGTCCATTGGGGCGACGATTGTCGTGTAGCTCAGGTTGAGCTCGGCCTGACGTTCGGCCGCCTGTTCGTGGGCGAGGGCTGCTCGCGCCTGCGCGGTCTGGGCTTTGATCACGTCCAGTTGCTTCGTCATCGATTGAAGCGTGCCGGTGTCGCGGGCGATGCTGGCGCGGGCGGACGCGATCTTGGAAGCCGCGTTCTGGGCGTTCTGGACCGAGCCGTAGCCAGTGGTGGCGAGGTCGCCGTAGCGCTTGTTTTCCTGCTCCGCGAAGGTCGCGTTCGCCTGATCGACCGCGACAGAGCCCTTGGCCGTTTCAATCAACGCGAGCTGGGTCTCGACGGCGCCTTGCTGACTGTCGATCAAGGCCTGAGCCGCGAGGACGTTCGCTTTGGCCTGGTCGAGCGCGACCTTGTAGTCGCGGTCGTCGATACGGGCGAGGACCTGTCCGGCCTTGACGGTTTCGTTGTCCTGAGCCGGCGCCTCGACGAGGTAGCCCGACACCCTCGGCGCGATGGTGACCGTGTCGGCCTGCACATAGGCGTCGTCGGTCGAGACATGGAAGCGGCCGACCGTCCAATAGTCGTGTCCATACCAGCCTGCGGCGCAAATCGCCGCGAGGCCGGCGCCGGCCATCAGGAGCCGGCGGAGTCCGGATCCGGCCTTTGCGGGAGCGGCGCCCGCTTGCGCGTCGGGCTCAAGGCTTGCCGGCGGATCGGCCGGCGTCAGTCTGGCTGGAATGGGCGCGGCCTCCACAGCGGGAAGCGCGCGCTCCGCTTCAAACGATCCAGGATGCTTGGTCACGATGCTCCCCCGGGCGCACGCCAATTGTCATCGACGCGCAATTGAATAAGGAAACTTGTCGGTACTACAAATAGCCCCTAGATTTGTCCTGTCAAGGCGATCAAGGAGAATTGATGAGCGACGTGATGGCGCCGCAGCGGCGGCAAAGGGGGCGCCCCCAGGTTCGATCGGACGAGGCGACCCGTCATCTGATCGCCGAGGCGGCGCGTGGCATTTTCGTCGCGAGCGGCTATTCCGCCGCGAACACGGACGCCGTGGCCAAAACCGCGGCCGTCTCGAAGAAGACGCTCTATCGTCTCTTCCCCACCAAGGCGGAGCTGTTCAGGGCGTCCATCGCCGATCGGATCGACAGCTTCATCCTTGCGCTTGACGAAGAGCGCGTGGCCAAGCTGCCGGCCGAGGGCGCTTTGGTGCGCATCCTGACCGAGTACGGACGGCTGACCCTGGCCGAAGACACGACCGCCCTTCAGAAGCTCGTTCTCGCGGAGAGCGGCCGGTTTCCCGAACTCGCGGCCGACTTTTATCGCGGCGCCGTGGTCGCCACCCAGCGCCTGTTTGTGCGCTGCCTCGAGCGGCTCCGTCGTGAGGGCGCGATCGCAATCGACGACCTCGACGAAGCGGCAGGCATGCTGCGCGGCATGATGATTTTCGAGCCTTCCCGGGGCGCGATGTTCGGCCAGAAGGCGCTGCCCACCATCGCGGAGATCGAAAGCCGCGCGACGCGCTGTGCGCGACTGTTTCTGGACGGCTGCCGCAAAGAGGGGGACGTGATCAGTCCTTCGGCCAAAGGCGTAGGCCGCTAGCGCGATTCAGCGCAGACCCTTGACAGGGTAGGGCTTCGGATTATTTGTGGTACTCACAAGTTTCCTATTGATGAGCGAGCGACGCCTGTCGCCGCCTGCGACCCTAAGGACACCACGATGAGAAGGCTTTTGGCGTCGGTTCTCGCATCGGCGCTGATCCTCCCGACGGCCGTCGAAGCCGCACAGCCTTACGCCTGCGGCGGAGCCGCCTTGGCGGGCGGCGCGCAACTCATATGCAGCCATGTCGATCCGAGCGCGCCGCCGCAGTCGTGCAACTTCTTCTGGTCGCTGATGTCGACGGACGACACGACGAGCGTGGTCCAGGGGACGTTCCTGCTCGAACCGGGAACGAGCAACGCCGTCGTCTATCAGGGCTTCGGCTTCAACATGGCGCTCGCGAACCCGGTCATCACATGCCAGGGCTCGCCAGGCTGAGATTGGATGAGCCGCGAAACACGACATCGCGGGCGCAGTCACTGGTGCGTCCTGTTCAAAGTGTTCCAGGGGAGTTCCTTTTCAGTAACGACGCCGAAGGCGTTGCGGCAGCGCCGCTTTCCTGTTTCCAACGCAGCCGTCCAGCCCGCCCGGTCTACTTCTGGAAGGCTTCGATATTCTCGGCTAGCCATCGCGACAGTGTTCTCGGCGGCTCGCCGGTCAATTCCTCGACCGTCGAGGTCGTTTCGCCGAGAACGGATTCGCGGAACATCTGGTCCAGGCCGACGAGGAGATCGGCGACGAACGGCGTGAGGCCGCTTGCCAGTAGAGCCGCGCGTTCTTCCTCAAGCGACCGACTGATGTAGACGACGGGATGGCCGAGCAGCTTCGACAGCTCTTTCGCGATCTCCTGCATCGTCCAGGCCCGTGGGCCGGTCAGATGGTAGGCGCGTTGCGATTCCGGACGGATGTCCTCGAGCAAGGCGGCGCGCGCAGCCTTCGCGATATCGCGTGTGTCGATGAAGTTCACGCGGCCCTCGCCTGCCGCGCCCGTCCATGAGCCCGCGGACACCTGGCCTCCCGCCCGCCTGATGAGAATGTCCGCAAACGCCGACGGCCGCAGAACAGTCGATGCGACCGGCTGACGCGACAAATGCGCTTCAATCTCCATGTGCCACGCGAGCGGGTTCAAACGGGTCGCCGGCCCCATAGCGGAGAGCTTCACGATATGGCTGACGCCAGCAGCGACGGCGGCGTCGATCAACGCGATCTCGTTGGCGACCTGCTGGGGCGACGTTCCATGGGAGATGAAAAGCCGATCGGCTCCGCGAAGAGCGTCCTCAAGCGTCTTCGGCTGATCGAAATCGATCGCGGCGACAGCGACGCCTTTTGGCAAACCGGTCGCGTCTGGCCGCCGGCTCAGCGCCACGACATCGACAGGATCGGACGCGAGGAGGCTCGTCAGCGCCGAGCCGACGCGACCGGTCGCGCCCGCGATGGCGATGCGGGCTTGGTGCGGTGGTGGTGAAATTCTTGTGGGCATGACATTAGATCCTATATCTTGGAACTATCGGTCCAATATATCTGGAACGATCGTTCCAATGATGTCAAGCCAAGACCCCAAGTGAGAAGACCCAAGTGAAGAGTCCATGAGCGGAAAGCCGCAATTCGACGAAGCCGCCGTCATCGCCGCGGCGACCGGAGTTTTCTGGCGTCACGGCTACGCGGCCGCTTCGATCAGCGACCTGACGGAGGCGACGGGCTTGTCGCGCTCGAGCCTCTACCAGCGGTTCCACGACAAGGACGGCCTGTTTCAGGAAGCCCTCGCCGCCTATACGGAACGCGTCCTGCGGCGGATGAGCGCCTCCACGGGCGACACCGCGCGCGGACGATTGGAAGCGTTGCTGCGCGCGTATTTGCCGGACGGATCATCTCGGCCCGCTGGCTGTCTGATTGCGCGAAGCTGCGCCGAAATCTCGGAACTATCCGCGGAGGGACAAGCCGCTGCGCTGGCAGGAGCGAGACGCGAGCGTGAGATTCTGGCCGAGCTTCTGCGTGACGGCGTGGCGGCGGGCGAACTGGCGGAAGACGCCGACATCGATGCTATGGCGTGGCACTATCTCGGCGTGCTGCACGCCGTATTGAACTTGCCCCAAGCGGGCGCTGATCCGAGCGCGGTCGATCGTATGATCGCGGTCGCGATGTCGGCTTGGCCTGTCGCCAACCCGCGCCGCTAGCTGAACCATCTCGACAAGGCCGCCACGCCGCGTGTGGGCTTCGCAGCTCGCGGCCTGATCCGGGGGGCGGTGCGGGCGCCACGCGTGCGACGGAACCAAACACAGGCGTCTCGCGTTATCGCGACGGAAACGCCCGTCCGGGCGTCGTGGGAGATCACCGCTATGCCGGGAAACATCATTTATTATGCGCTTGTCCTGATCGTCATCGCTCTGGTGGCGGCGCTTCTCGGCTTCGGCGGTGTGGCCTCGACCGCCATGGGCGGGGCTCACCTTCTGATCTGGCTGGCGGTTGTCATCGTCATTGTGGGCGTCGTCTTCGCCCTCATGCGCCGCGCTTAAGCGCGGCGGCTCCGCACTCGCCCCTCGCCGAGGACGACTTGGCGGGGGAGGGGCGGATTATGGTTCTTGTTCTTCCATCAAATCGGCCTGCTTCAACGCCGAGAACGCCCCGCCAAATACGGTCGGACCGAAGTGGTCCTCGCCGTTCGGCGGCCGGCTGTTGACGGAGCCGGTGATGAGCAGGTCGTCCTTCGGCCAATAGGCGAAGATCGTTCGGAAGCCGAGCGTCTCGCCCTCGTAGAACCAATAAGGGCCTGCAAGCTCCCTTCGGTAAAAGCGGCCGAGACCAAGGCCGAAGCCGCCCGGTTCACTGGCGGTGACCTCGGAAAGCGGCAGCCCCGTCGTGTTCGAGACGAGCGTGGTCATCTCCTCGAGCTGCTTTGCGGGAACGACACGCTTTCCGAAGAGCGCGCGAATCCATACGCCAAGATCGTGCGGGTTCGAGATGATCGCGCCTGCCTCCGCCGCCCAGGAGCGGTTCTGCATCCGCATGTCCTTGCCGATCAGCGGCGCGAGCGTCGATACCTTGCATGGCTCCGGCTGGTAGCCGAGGCAGTCCTGCAGCAGGTAGAGCGCGCGAGGCAGGCGCGACATCACGGGTCCCGCCGCCGCGGGTCCCGGATGCGGCCCGTCGGCGTAATAGGTGTCGTGCAGACCCGAGCGGCTCGAGGATCATCGTCGTCAGCGCCTGCTCGTAGTTCATGCCGGAAGCCGCCTCGATGATCAGGCCGGCGAGAATGTAATTGGTGTTGGAATAGAACCATCCCGTCGCCGGTGGAAAATGGGCGCCGTTGGCGGGATCGACAAAGCCGATCAGATCCTTGGCGCTGAATTGATGGTGGAGGTCGGCGACCTCGATCTCGCCGATGGCGACCGTCTCCGAATAGTTCGGGATCGGGCTCGTCATCTGAAGCAGCGAGCGGATCGTCACATCCTTCCACGCCGGATATTGCGGCAGCCACTTTCCGATCGTGTCCTCGATGTTGAGCTTGCCGGCCGCTTCGAGCTTGAGGATCAGCGCGGCGGTGAATTCCTTGGTGTTGCTGCCGATGTCGAACAGAGTGTCGGGGCCGATCGGCTTTTTGTCGCTGAGCCCGTTGTCGCCAGCATAGAAGGCGAGGATCGGATGGCCTTCGCCGCGGTCCACCTGCAACGCGGCGCCGGAAAATCCCTCGATCGACGCCCGATCCTTCACATAGGCGTCGAGGATCTGCTGCAATTGCGCCTTGAGCGCCGCCTCATCGGCGCGCGCCGGCGCCAGAGAAAGCGGACCGGCGCTGAGAAACACCAGGGCGACGATCAGTCCAATCCGCATTGCTTTCTGCCCCGCTCAAGATCGGCCGGCGCCGGTCGACCAGTCGCACGCTATCAGATTCGACGCGGCTCTGGGTCAAGGTGAAGCTTAAGATGCGGCAGAATTTACGAATCTTTACGCCTCGGGTGGATCTCTGGTCGTGGAAAGTCGGCATTGCGAAACACCGGGCGTTGCCTTCGTCTGCCCATGGCAGCCGAAGGCCACACACGCGCGCCCGCTCATTTCCTGGATCTCTCCGCAGAGCAGGCCAGGATCGTGTTTGACGAAGAAGCGAGGAGCCAGCGCAACAAGGCCGCAATTGACGCAACAGCCCAGGTTTGCTCAAACCCGCCTCGATCATTGCACGATGGTGACACATGCTCGGCCTGGACACTGTCGACAGCGTTGCGCACGTCATCCAGGTCGCGCTCACGCCGGTTTTCCTGCTTTCCGGAATCGCGTCCCTCCTCGGCGTCCTGTCGACACGCCTCGCCCGCGTGGCTGATCGCGTCGACGCGCTGGCTGAGCAGTTGGAAGCGGCGGGACCGGTCGATAGTCGTCGACTGCGGCTGAGGCTGGCCTACCTCCGGCGAAGGTCCCACGTGCTCGACGCCGCCGTGATGATGGGAACGCTAGGCGGAGTCGCAACGTCTTGCGCGGGGTTGCTTTTGTTCGTCGGGACCCTTCGAGATCGGCCCGGCGTGGATTTATTCGTGGCCTTTGGTTTGGCGCTGCTTTTCACCATGGGCGCACTGATCGCATTCCTGATCGAAATGCTGCTCGCCAGCCGCGGGTTGCGCGATCAGGCGGACCGTGCGGACGAGGTCGCCAAGATCTAGCGATTTATCCAGGTTAGCCACACGGATTTGCGCAGGCGGCGCCGCGAATACCCAAATTCAGGCACGGACCACAGCAAACCCAAACGGCTCACTCCCGTTATGAGCCAGTTGACCCAGTCGAGAGCGGTTGGATTTGGGGCGCCCGATGAAGCGGGCGCCGCTATGTATTTGTTATTGCGCCAATTTCTTGAAAGCGCAGTGGTCTGAGCCGGTCGGAGCAATTCCGCGGTCGAATTATCCGTCGCCGCGCTTCTGGCGCTGGTCGATCATCCTCTCCAGGCTGCCGCGAATGCGGTTGAGATCGAGCCCCGCCTTCAGGGCCTGTTTCTGCTTCAGAGTGTCCATCGTGCTTTCCAGGATGTTCGCCGGATTGAAGCTTGGCGGAAAGGCGCGCGGCGGGAAGTCCTTGAAGGTCGCCACGAACTGGAAGACTTCGTCCATCATCCCGTAGGCGGCGCCGACATGATTGAGGTTCCAGTCCCAGTAGGTGTTGGAAGTAAAGTCGGCCCTTTCGAAGGGGTCCTGCATGAGGTTGAAAATCTTCTGCAGCCGGAGCGTGGTGAAAGGCTCGGCCCACAGACCCATTGTGCCTTGCATACGCTGTTCGGAGAAAACGTATTTGTAGTCGCCCTGCCGCATGCAGACGAGCAGGCCGTCGTCGTCGGAATAGAAGAACTTGTCGCGCGCGCTTTTCGCGCCGTTGTTTTTCGTGGCGCTGCCGCTCACCTCGCGGAGGAACGGCAATTGATTGTACCCGTCGAGGTGAACTTTGTAGTTTATGCCGTTGGCCGTGTAGCCCGCCTTGAGCTTGTTGACGATGTCGGGCTCACCGGCGGCGGCGCAGAGGGTTGGAATCCAGTCATTGTGAACTCATCAACTCGTTGGTGACCGTGCCAGCAGCAATCGTGCCCGGCCAGCGGACTAAAGACGGCACGCGGAAGGCGCCTCCCAGTTGGTGTTCTTCTCGGAGCGAAAGTAGGTCATCGCTCCGTCCGGCCATGTGTTCATGTGCGGGCCGTTGTCCGTCGAATAGACGACGATCGTGTTGTCCGCGATGCCCAATTCATCGAGACAATTGAGCAAAGTCCCGATCGTATCGTCGTGTTCGATCATGCCGTCGATGTACTCGCTGTCGCCATGCGCATAGCGGCCGCGATGTTCGGCGCGCACATGAGTGCGAAGGTGCATCCGCGTTGAGTTGAACCAGACGAAAAACGGCTTACCTGCGGCGCTCTGGCGCTTCATGTAGTCGATGGCGGCGGCGGACGTTTCGTCGTCGATCGTCTCCATCCGCTTCTTGGTAAGCGGACCCGTATCCTCAATCGTCTGTTTGCCGATCTTTCCAAACCGCGGATCGACGGTCTTGTCATCGATGTCGGTCGCCTTGCACTTCAACACGCCGCGCGGCCCGAACTTCGCCCTGTATTCGGGGTTCTTCGGATAGTCCGGCAGTTCCGGCTCCTCTTCCGCGTTGAGATGATAGAGGTTGCCGAGGAACTCGTCGAAACCGTTCACGGTCGGCAACGACTCGTTGCGATCGCCGACATGATTCTTGCCAAAATGGCCTGTCGCGTATCCGAGGTTTTTCAACAGCCCGCCAACCGAGGGGTCGAGCTGGCTCATGCCCATAGGCGCTCCCGGAAAGCCTACCTTGGTGAGGCCGCTGCGGATGCCGTGCTGGCCTGTTAGAAACGCCGCGCGGCCCGCGGTGCACGACTGCTCGCCGTAATAGTGCAGGAACCGGATACCTTCGTGCGCGATGCGGTCGATGTTGGGTGTCTCGTAGCCCATCAGCCCGCCGGAATAGCAACTGAGATTGGCCAGCCCGATGTCGTCGCCCCAGATGACGAGGATGTTCGGTTTGTCCGACTTGGGCATTTTCCTTCTCCTAAACAGCTTCCAGTTTCGTCTCTTAAGCCCGATGGGAACGATACCGGGCGCGCGGGGCGCGCGTTCATCTTCACCGCTGGACGGCTACTTGGATAAAAGCCAGGAACACGACCTTTGCGAGGCGGGGCGACGCGAACCGTAGCCCGTGCATTTGGCCCGCGCTAACGACATCAGACGCGCACAACCGCGTGCGAGTGGGCGCGTGGGGCCCTGTGGATAAGTCTTTTTCGACAAATATGTCTAGGCGAATTCATTAGGCGGCGTGCGCGGAACTCTTGCGCGGGAATGTCCTGAGTGGCTCCCGAGAGGTGCGACCCTTCGCCTTAGCGGGCAAGGAACAGCCGGCGGGCGGAAACAAAATCCGACAAACGCTTTGCAGAAGTGAAAATCTATGCTATACGTTTCCCATGATGCGAGCAGACCTGGAGACCCACAGTCCGCGCGGCGATGCGTGGGGGAGACGCGCTGGGGAAGGGCGCCCGAAGGGTTTTGCGAAGGCTCGAGATCTCGGGGATTTTTTTTATTTGAATCGGTCGTAACCCATTGAAAAGTCTCGATTCGGAAAAATAAACGCTAGTAAACGTCAGCAATTTTACTAGCGTTTATGCGCGTTTACTGGCGTTTATTGGCTTTTATTGCAACGGCCTGAGCGGCCGGTTCACCCGCGTATGGGCTGCGGGCCGTGCTATATTATACGCTGAGCTGGATCAGCCCGCGCGCGCATCCTCGGCGCTCGTCAGCTCTCGCCCGGCCCAAGCGCTGGCCTGGGCGCCGATCAGCTCGCCGATCCGCTTCGCCCCGCGCTCTTCGACCGTGCGGGTCAGGCCGTCGAGGATCTCCTTCACGACCCCCGGCCCCTTGAGCGCAAGGCCGGTGTAGAGCTGGACCAGATTGGCCCCCGCCTCGATCTTGGCGAGCGCGGTCCTGGAATCCTCGACCCCGCCGCACGCCGATGAGCGGCATCGCCCCCCTTGTGAGGAGGTAGGTCTGGGCGAGCAGCCTCGTCGACGGCTCGAACAGCGGGCGCCCCGACAGGCCGCCGCTTTCGCCGCGGTTCCTCGAGACCAACGTCGCAGGCCGCGCGACCGTGGTGTTCGAGACGATGAGGCCGTCGATGCGTCGGGCGAGGGCCGTCGCCACAATGTCCTCGAGCCCGCGGGCGTCGAGATCGGGCGCGATCTTGAGCATCAGCGGGCGGCGCGGCTCGGTCTCGTCACGGGCGCCGACCACCCGCGCGATCAGGTCGTCCAGCGCCTCGCGCCGCTGCAGGTCCCGCAATCCGGGCGTATTGGGCGACGAAACGTTGATGGTCAGATAGTCGGCGAGCGGGGCGAAGGTCCTGACGCCGAGCACATAGTCCTCGACGCGGTCGGCCGCATCCTTGTTGGCGCCGACGTTGACGCCCAGCAGGCCCCCCGCGCGGTCGGTCGATCGCCGCTCGAGCCGCGCCCGGGCGCGCGCGAAGCCCTCATTGTTGAAGCCGAAGCGGTTGATG
Source organism: uncultured Alphaproteobacteria bacterium (assembly GCA_963762335.1). Taxonomy (GTDB): domain Bacteria; phylum Pseudomonadota; class Alphaproteobacteria; order Rhizobiales; family Beijerinckiaceae; genus Roseiarcus. Next base: position 214,038 of record CAVXKU010000011.1, read on the forward strand.
ACCGCGGCGTCCTCGCTCAGCCGGAACAGGCGCGGGCGGGCGTTGCCGTCCTGCGGCCGCGGCGTCAGCGTGCCGACCTCGACGAAGCCGAAACCGAGCTTGAGCATCGCGCCCGGAACCTCGGCGTTCTTGTCGAAGCCGGCGGCGAGCCCCAGCGGATTGGGAAACTTCAGTCCCAGGATATCCACCGCCAGGCGCGGATCGGAGGAGGGCGCACTCGCGGGGGGAACGATCTTCAAGGCGTTGATCGCCGCCCGATGGGCCGTCTCCGCGGGGAGGCGTCTCAGAACCGGGCCCGCCATTGTGGCCAGCTTCACGCCTCAAGGCTCCCGAAAACATGGGCGCCGTCGGGTCCGAGCGGCAGCGGACGCGACCAGACGACGGCGCTCATCGGCAGGGGGGCGTAAAGGTGAGGGAAGAGCGCGCCGCCCCGCGACGGCTCCCAGCGCAAGTCCTTGCCCAGGGCTTCGGCGTCAATTGCAGCCAGGGTCAAGTCGGCTCGGCCGGCGAACCATTTCGCCGCCGTCTCCGGGGCCTGCTCGGCGGTCGAAAAATGGATAAATCCATCGGCGAGGTCGACCGGCGCGCCGGCAAAGACCCCGGCTGCCTCGGCCTCGGTCCATTCCCCGGTCGAAACGATCTTGAAGACAACCATTGCCGATCACGCTCCGCCGCGAATGGCGGACACGTGTCTCGTTTACTCCTGCAGCATCCGTTTTAGAAGCTCGAGTTCCTCGCGCAGGATGGTGTCGCTCTGCAACAGTCCTTCGATTTTGCGCACCGCGTGCAGCACGGTCGTGTGGTCGCGGCCGCCGAACCGCCGGCCAATTTCCGGCAGCGAGCGTAAGGTCAGCATTTTGGCGAGAAACATCGCCACCTGGCGCGGCTTGACCACGGCGGCGGTGCGCCGGGAGGACAAAATGTCCGCGCGCGAGACGCTGTAATGGCTCGCGACCAGCTTCTGAATGTCCTCGATCTTCACCCGTTTGAGTTCGTGCGTGCGAATGAGGTCGCGGATGGCGGTTTCCGCCGCTTCGACCGTCAGCGCGCACCCCGTTGGCGTGTGGTGCGCCCGCAGGCGATTGACGGCGCCTTCCAGATCGCGGCCATTCGAGCGAATGGCGCGGGCGACAAAGGCCAGAACGGTCGGCGAAACGTCGAAATGGGCCTCCTCGTTGCGCGCAGCCGCGACCCGCGCCTCCAAAATCTTGAGCCGCAGCGGTTCGTCAAGCGCGCCGATCTCGACGCAAAGGCCGACGCTCAGGCGCGACCGAATGCGTTCGTCGAGCGATTCCAGATCGTTCGGGGGGCGGTCGGCGGCCACGATCACCTCGCGCCCGGCGTCGAGCAAAGCGTTGAGCGCGTGACCGAATTCCGCCTGGATGTTCTTGCCCTGCAGAAACTGCGCATCGTCGAAAATGAGCAGGTCGATCGTTCTGAGCCGCTCCTTGAAGGCGATCGCCGTCTGGGACTGGAGCGCGGCGACAAACCCGTACATGAATTTTTCGGCGGTCAGATAGATGACCGATCGCCCTTGCTGAGCGGCCGTATGCGCAACCGCCTGTAGGAGATGGGTCTTGCCGAGGCCGACCGCCGAATGGACGTAAAGCGGGCAAAAGGCCGGGGTCCCGCTCCGATTGGGATTGGCCACGCGTTGCACGGCGTTGAAGGCGAGTTCATTGGACCGGCCAACCTGGAACGTGGCGAAGGTCAGCCGCCGATCCAGAGGAGACCCGGCAAGAGAGTCGCCGGCCGCAGAACTGCGGCGACGTCCGACCGGCCGCACGGCGATCGGAAGGGGGCCGATCGACTTGTCGGCTCCAGCGCCTTCGCCAGGGTATTGGCGGGCAGGGCGCATTCGGTTGTCGAGCAATTGGAGTAGGGCGTCTGCGGCGTCGAGGAACGCACCGAAATAACGATTTGCGCGACCGGGCCGACCTCCGCGTTCAAGGCCCCAGCAACATGTCCGGAGTAGTGAGTGACGATCCAACTTTTGAGAAAGCGCGTCGGAACCGAAAGTCGGGCCTGCCCAGACCCGACGGATTCCAGGGTGAGGCTGCCAAACCAGCTGTTAAAGACGGCGTCACCCACTTCGGCCCGCAAGCGATCGCAGCAGCGACGCCAAGCTTCGCCGAGCGGAGGACCTCGGAATTCGCCTTCGTCATGGCGATCCGAATTGGGTTCGTCATACATGTCCATGGTCACATGTCTCAGGCGTAAGGTGGACAGCCGACAGCGGATATTGTGGCGATGCCGAGGAAGGGAGACGAGCTTTACGCTTTACGTCTGCGTCCAGGGCAACCCGCCTGCCTTCCATCCCCCGACCCCGCCTCTTCGACGGGAATTGTCCAGCGCGCCTTCGAACCCATCCGACACATTGAAGCACGGGCCCCAGCCTGCGCTCGTCATCGCGACTGCAGCCTGGCGAGAGCGTGCGCCCGAACGGCACAAGAACAGGAGCGAAGCGCCGCGCTTCACGCCTGCCGATTGGAGCTGTGTTTCGAGACGAGCGATGAAGTTGGCGTCGACCGCCATCGAAGGATAGCTCTGCCATTCCAAGAATAATGGCGTTTTACCCAGGGCTTGAATGTCGGGCGTTCCAACGTAGGCCCACTCCGCTTGGGTCCGCACATCGATAAGAACCGAGGTGGAGTCGCCATCGAGCAGCGCATAAGCGTCAATGGCGAGAAGATCTCCAGCGTATCCAGCGAAATTCTGATAAGACATTGCCTCTCCCTCCGCAGCCAACACTGCGGATTTACGTTAAGTCCAATCCATTCTTGAAAATGGGCCAACAAAAAAGCCGGCCCCAATCCGCGCTCAGACTAGATGCGAACGCCGCTCGTCCTTCCGCCCTAAATCGAAGCGTCTATTCTTATTGTCTACTTACGCTTCCGCGACCCATACATACAAAGAGCGACCACAACTTCTCTCATTTCTTGATGTCTCAAAGACTATGACACGGGTCTGGCAGCGGCGCAACCTTCGTTCCATGACCGAAAAACGTCAAGCAAGCGGCAAAAGTGGACAATTATTGAACAGTTGCACCGCGGCTTAATGCAAGCAATTGATTCAAGGGACAAGATCGCGGCCCGGTTGTAGCGCGCCGACCTCAAATTGCAGCGATTACGCCAACCAAACTATCGCCAAATGCCGCCGGTGGTTTTGGCGGAGACGCCAACCTCGCCGCGCTTGGCAAGTAAAGGTTTGGCAATTATGAATTTTTTGTGAGCGGTTCACGAACATGAGCGGCGGCGTTAATTCGTTGCAGATTTGCTATGCGCAAAACTCGGCCCAACCGAGCGCAACGAAGGGCTGTCGAGATGAATTAGGCCCGCGTTTGGACTTCCTCGAGAACTAGGGCTTGGTCCGAAGCGATGACGCCATAAAAAGCAGGAATTGCTAATAGGTAGGCGAGGCCTGCAACCTCGATCACGGCTGCAAGGCCGAAGTTGGTCGCGATGACGGGAGCCGCCGCGGCGCCGATGACGGAAAAGCAACCGTTGACGCCCCATGCCCAGACGAACATGTGGTCTTTGCCGAGACGTCCGAGCGTCGTCATCGCGATCGGCATGGGGAACCCCATCAAGAAGGCAGGCGGGGCGATCAGAAGGAAGCAAATGACGAGGCGGGCCGGATAAGCAAGCGCGCCGATCGAGTCGAGCACATGGCCGAGATACAACCCGTACAAGAATCAACATGATCCCGACTGCGACGAACAAAACCGGCATGACCGTTCGCATGTGGGGCAATGCGCGCTCCGAGACCAGCGCTCCGAGGCCAGAGAACACCAGCATGCCGGTGATCAATACGGACGCCGAAATGGTCGGGTTTCCAAGCGCCATGACGAAATGGGCGATGAGCCCGACTTCAACCATGATGTAGCCCGCGCCAAGACAAGCAAAATAGAGCACGGTTAGCGCTTTGCCGCGTGAGCGCGAGAAAATGGTTCGCCAACCCCAGATTAGCGGTATGGCAAGCAGAACTGTCGCCGTCAGGCAAGCGACACCGAGCGTCGCCCAAATCAGGAGATAGCCCCACTCGTCCTGCAACAACTCAAGTCTGTCGAGCACGCGAGGCAGGTCTGCGGTTTTGACGTAAGCGGCAAAGTAGGGCGCATCGTTCGTGAGGGCGCGCGTATTAAACACGTAGCGATGCGCGATCTCGTCCCACTGGCCGGCAATGAGCGCATGCCAGGCAAGCCGGCCCATGACGGTCGCCGGCAGAACGCCGTCATCCGCTTTGCCCGACGGCGGGGTATCGGCCGCGGCGCCGGGAGCGGTGTCGACGTCGTCGCCGGTGTGCGCGGCTGCACCAGGGGATTCTGCCGGCTGTGCGGCTGGCGGACCGCCCGCGGCGCCTGCAAAGATCTGCTCGACGTAGCCGGCAAGCGTACTGTCCGTTTGGGACGAATCGTATACGAAGCCAGGGGAGTAGATCTCATCGAACGACATGGCGCGCGTGTGGGCGCGCAGCTTATCGATCTCTTCCGGCGTGAAGCCGCCGTTTTTGTAGAGGACCGTCGCTGTCGACAGATACGACGAGGCGACGAAAAAGGAATTGGCGAGATGCGCGGGGTCGACCTCGCGCGCCGCCGCAGCCATTGTCGCGTAGAGCTTCAAGACCGATTTCGGCGGCTCTTCCTTGTTCCAGAGCGTGACTGACAGCACGCCGCCCGGAGCGAGCGCGCGCATGTAGGTCTCCATCGCCTCCTTGGTGTAGGAGAACTTCTCCGCGATGGCGAAGCCGCCGGGATTGGAGAGGCCGACCGAATCCGCGAGGCTGAGGTCGATGACGTCGAAGCGCTCGTTCGTGTGCGCGAGGAAATGACGGCCCTCGTAGTCGATGACCCGGACCTTGGACAGGATGTCACCGGTGAACTTGCGAAATACCTCGTCATGAAACGCCTCGAGGACTGCGCGATTGCCTTCGGCGACGGTTACGTCCTTGGCGCCCGAGTGCAGCGCGACCTCGGTCGAGATGCCGCCGCCGAACTGGACGATGAATGTCTTCGGCGCCGACTTGATCACATACGGGTAGACCATCGGCAGGTAATGAAAATATGCCGTTTCCTTGTCGGTCAGATCGCGCATGATGCCGATCGGACCGTCGCCGTCGATATAGAGGCCGAGATAGGCATTGGCTGGCATCGTCGGCAGATTGAAGCCGGCGTTATCGGACAGGCCCGGAGCAAAATGCAGATAGGAGCTCGAGTACGCCTCTAGAAACCCGAATGGCGAGGCGCTCTCGTAGACCTTTTTCGCATCCGGAAATTTGCGCGCGTAGGCCACGCCTTTGTAGTCGTTGGTCGCGAGCGTCTTGAGGCCCAAGGCCTGCGGCAGAACGAAATGGCCGGCGAAAGCGAGGACGCCGGCGATGACAAATGGAATGAGCGCCACACGGCCGCCAGGGCCGAACGCCCAGGCCAAACAGGCCAGGAACCAAAGCGCCAAGGGCGCCGCGATCAAATTGGCGGGTGTGAATACATACATCGCCAGCAGGAAGACAAGGCCGCATAGCCCAGCCCCGGCCAGGTCGGCGAAGTACACGCGCCCGAAAATCCGGTTGCTCCTGAGAAAGACGCATCCGAGGAAGAACGCGCCCGCAAGGAATGGCGTCAGCTCCGCCAGGAAGATCGCCAGCAGCTTCCACTTCTGCGCCGGATCGGAGACGAGGAAGATTGCGTTGAAGCCGAGATGCTGAACAAAAAGGTTCGCGCCGACCGCGAGCGGTCCGAACAGCGCGAGCGAAACGGTCGCGGCGCAGACGCCAGTTGCGAGCGAACCAGTCCTTGGCGACGGTCATCACCGCGCTCGCCAGGCCGAAGCCCAGCATCGCCAGGCTCACCACCAGCGAGCCAAAATGCGCCCAGCTGCCGACAGAAAAGACGCGCATGACGTCGATCTGCAAGGCGATAACGGAGCCTGCGGCGAGGCCTACGGCGACATAAAGCGCGAGGCGCGAGCCGGAACCGAGCTCCGAGTCCGGTTCGGGCTGCGCGTCAAGGACGCCGGCGATCGGGACGTTGCTCGCGTCGTTCATTGCGTCTCGGAGCGGCCGGTCAGGCGTAACAAGACAAGCCTTGACTCAAGGCGCGCCCGCGGCCAAAGCGACCCTTGGGTGAACCGGGCGCTAGTTATTGTGCGTGCCGACGATCTGTTCACCCTCAAGCTTGGTGAACGGAACGAATGGGACGATCCGGCCGCCGTAGATGTCGGATCGCGCGACCGTCATCTGACCATCCGTCGCTTGGCTCTTGACGACCTTCAGGACGCGCTGCGCGCCCGGAGGCCCGACCGGGATGACCATGATTCCGCCAGGCTTCAGCTGTTGCAGCAGCGGCGGCGGAACATGGTCGATGCCGCAGGTGACGATGATCTTGTCAAAAGGCGCCGCCTCTTCCCAGCCGTAATAGCCGTCGGCGGCCTTGCTCTTGATGGCCTCGAACTCCTTGTAACCGTCTTTGATGAGCTGGTCGTAGATCGAGCGCGTGCGCTCAGCCAGCGGCTTGATGATCTCGACCGTGTGGACCTGGTCGGTCAGATGCGAGAGGTAGGCTGACTGGTAGCCGGAGCCGGTGCCGACCTCCAGCACCTTCTCCCCCGCCTTGGGATCGATGTTCGACGTCATGCGGCCGACGATATGCGGGCCCGAAATCGTGACGCCGTAGCCGATGTCGAGAAAGGCGTGGTCGTAGGCGCGGGCCAGATTCTGCTGCAGCACGAATTTTTCGCGGGGCGTCAAAAGGAACGCGTGTTTGTTGCGATCGTTCGCAAGATCCTCGTTGCGGACCATCGCGCCGAAACGATCGAACCGTTCGCCCAGGTATTTTGGGTCTTCGCCGCGTTGCGCCACGCCCCAGGCGATGAACTTCTCGCGATTGTCCATCGGCGGCGCCATGTCGAACGTAAAGGCCGTCGGCACTTCCGCCATCGCCAGCCGCGGCGCGATCGAGCCTGCAATGAGGCCGGCGGCGCCGGCGATAAATTGACGTCTTTGCACCAATGGCCTCCTCAAACGGCTTCCGCCAGTTCGAATCCACGGTGGCCTGATATCCTAAACGGAAGGAAAACGCGACACCCCCGCAGGCGAATTTCAGCGCGAATTACGCGTTATTAATCGGCCCGTAAGCCGGCGCGCGATCCGCTCACAGTGCGAGCGGATTGCGCGCCCACTCTTTGAGCGTCCGCGTATGCCGGACGGGCGCGAACCCAAGCGCCGATCCGGAGCGCCGTTCGCTGCGTGCGATATCGCTGAAGGGCGATCCGACGATGCGGATTTCCGCTCCCTGCTTTTGCACCATGGCGAATAGTCTCGCCGCGTTGGCGGGAGAGATGCGTACGCACCCATGCGACGCCGGCCGGCCGAGATTGCCGACCGCGTTTGTGCCGTGGATCGCATACTGGCCATAGAAGAAGATGGAGTGCGGCATCGGGGCGTTGTTGTATTTGGCGGAGTGGACCATGGCGTACATCGCTCTCGGCCGGAAGACGCCGTTCGGCGTTGCATGACCAAGCCTTGCCTGAGGATATCGGCCAGACATACGTTTCGCCGGAGCCAGAATGGACGGTCATGGTCTGCGACGTGAGGTCGACGTTGATCTCAACATGCGCGCAGGCGTATGTCGGCGCCGCGATCAAAAATACGAGCGCCAGAAAGCGCGTGAATAGAACCCCCATTGCCCCGCCCCCCGTCTTCAGTTGATTGTTTGCCCACCTTAAAAAACGGAACACAGCCTGCGGCAACCTAGATCAAATTCCGCAGGCCGCCTATCCCCACATCTGTGAGCGCCCTCAGCCCAAAGGTCCATCTCAGGGCGTCGACCGGGCAATTGCGCAATCGTGATCCTGGAGATCCTCGGCGTGGCCGCCGCCTTCCAACGAGAACTGATCGGCTAGCAGGACGAAGCCGGGCTTCCCATCAAAGGTCGCGCCCACCGCCGCAAGGCTATAGGCGCCCATATGCGCTCGTGCGCCCTCGAGGCCGTCGGCGAGAAGCTTGAGGGGAGCGACGTCGGCGAGATCGGCCGAGTCGACCCGGCGGGCGAAATAGACCCGCCCCTGGAGCGGAACCGTCATTGCGCGCCATTGGCTGTCGAGTGCGGAGGCGTATTCGGCCAGGGCCTTCATGACTGGAATGGCCAAGCAATCGACGTGAACATGCAATTGCTCCTGGCTGCGCGCCCATTTCGAATTGATCGCCAGTCCAACGGCTTCCCGCGGCAACGCCCGGTGAAGGCGCTCCTCGACCAGTGCTCTTGGCGCTCCAGGCGGCGGCGAACACCGGTGGCGCGTTAGGCGCGAGCATTTGCGGATCTTCGATGCCGGCGATGCGCCGTGTCGGAATGGCAAGCATCTGCGCGACCCCGACCAGATCTTTGAGGATCGCAACGCCTTGTTCGACGCCGCCATCGAGATCGACGCGTTCGCAGGGTTTCGGACCCAACCCGGCCTCGATGTGAGGCACGCATTCGCCGTGGACGATCCGCCACAGAGCGTTCGGATCAGCGCGGGCCGGAGAGGCGAATGCCAACATGCAAGCCGAGGCGCTGAGACCTAGGACCGCGCAGCTTCCGCGCCCAGTCCTTCGCCGGCCCTTCGTTGCGCCCTGCGCAGCGCCGGATGTACGCAGATTGACGGCTTCAGGCTGGGAGAGGCCAGTGTTCAAGCGACAGTCCCACGGAGTCGGAACAAGTCGGGAAATCAGCGGTGACACGCAAAGCGCTGTGCGACGTCCTTAAATGTGAATCGCCCGCTTCGCCACCGCCATCGCCGCCTCCTTGACCGCTTCCGACATTGTCGGGTGCGCGTGGCAGGTGCGGGCGAGGTCTTCCGCCGAACCGCCGAACTCCATCAGAACCGCGATCTCGTGGATCATCTCGCCCGCGCCAAACCCCACGATATGCCCTCCGAGCACGCGATCGGTGGCGGCGTCGGCGAGGATTTTGACGAAACCCTCGGTGTGACGCATCGCCCGCGCGCGTCCATTGGCGGTGAACGGGAATTTGCCGACCGCGTAGGCGACGCCCTCCGCCTTCAGCTCTTCCTCGCTCTTGCCGACCGAGGCGACCTCGGGGCTCGTATAGACGACGTTCGGAATGACGCCGTAATTGACGTGGCCCGCCTGCCCCGCCAGCAGCTCGGCGACCGCCACGCCCTCGTCCTCCGCCTTATGGGCGAGCATCGGCCCGCGGATCACATCGCCGATGGCGTAGATTCCCGGAACGTTGGTCGCGAAATGCGCGTCGACGACGACCTGCCCGCGCTCCGTCTTGACGCCGAGCGCCTCCAATCCCAGGCCTTCGGTGAACGGGCGCCGTCCGACGGAGACGAGCACGACGTCGGCGTCGAGCGTCTTGGCCTCGCCGCCCGCCGACAGGCTCGATCGTCGCCTTGACGCCCGCCCCGGTCGTCTCGACTTTCGCCAGCTTGTGGCCGAGGTGAAAGGCAAAGCCCTGCTTTTCCAGCGTGCGCTGCATCAGCTTGGACGACCTCGCCGTCGATCCCCGTCAGGACATGGTCGAGAAATTCGACCACCGTCACCTCGGAACCCAGCCGCCGCCAAACCGAGCCGAGTTCGAGGCCGATGACGCCGGCGCCGACGACGATCAGCTTCTTCGGCGGAGCGGCCAGGCTCAAGGCGCCAGTCGAGGAGACGATCGTCTTCTCGTCGATCTCCACGCCCGGCAGCCGCGCGACATCCGAACCAGTCGCGATGACGATCGCCTTGGTTTCGAGCGTGCTCTCCTTGCCGTCGGCGCCCTTGACGGTCACGCGCCCAGGCGCGGCGATCCGGCCCTCTCCGCTCACCCAGTCGATCTTGTTCTTCTTGAACAGATAGGCGACGCCGTTGACGTTGGCGGCGACGGTGACGTCCTTGTGCTTCATCATTGCCGGGAGATCGAGCTTCGGCGGAGAGACCACAACGCCAAGAGCGCCAAGACCATGCGCCGCCTCGTCGAACATCTCGGACGCGTACAGGAGCGCCTTGGACGGAATGCAGCCAATGTTGAGGCAGGTTCCGCCGAGCGTCTTCATCTTCTCGACCACGGCGACCTTCATGCCGAGTTGCGCCGCGCGAATGGCGCAGACATAGCCGCCCGGGCCCGAGCCGATCACTACCAGGTCATAAGTCATTGTCATCTCTTTCGCTGGACGTGCCGATAGGGCTCGCGCCGACGCCAGCTACCATCCGATCAATCGCCCCAGCATCATGACGAGGCCGATGATCGAAATCGCCCATACCGCCGTGCGTACATAGATAATGCCGAAGACGTAAATCGGAAGGTAGACGATGCGCGCCAGGATCCAGATTGTCGCGCCGACAGCGCCCGCGCCGCCTGTTCGCTGCGTGGCGATAAGCGCGAGCGCGACGGCGACGAACGGCGTGAAGTTTTCGAGGTAATTTCCTAGCGCCCGGCACGCTCGACCATACAGAACTCCGCGCGCTTTGGCGGGCTCGTCGCGCGAGCCCAAGAGGTAGCGGGACGGCATCTGCGCGTTGCCGACGCCCGCCTGAACAAGGACATGGACGAGCCACAGCACGACGCTCAGTTCGAGGCATGTCAATTCGCTCACGAATCCCCCGCACGGCCGGCTCCGCCAGACCTCCGCCGCGTCAGAGATCTAGCACGAGCCGCGCCGGGTCCTCGAGCGCTTCCTTGACGCGGACGAGGAAGGTCACCGCCTCCCGGCCGTCGACGATGCGATGGTCGTAGCTCAACGCCAGATACATCATCGGCCGGATTTCGACCTTGCCGCCGACGGCGATCGGCCGATCCTGAATCTTGTGCATGCCAAGAATGCCTGACTGGGGCGCATTGAGAATGGGCGTCGACATCAGCGAGCCATAGATGCCGCCGTTGGTGATGGTGAACGTGCCTCCCTGCAACTCCTCAAGCTTGAGCTGACCGTCGCGTCCGCGTTTGCCCAGATCGGCGATCGCCTTCTCGATCTCGGCAACGGATAGTTTATCCGCGTCGCGCACCACTGGAACGATGAGTCCCTTGTCGGTGCCGACGGCGATCCCGACATGATAGTAGTTCTTGTAGACGAGATCGGCGCCGTCGATTTCGGCGTTGACGGCAGGGACCTCCTTCAGCGCCTGAACGCACGCCTTGACGAAAAAGCCCATGAAGCCGAGCTTCGCGCCATGCTTTTTCTCGAAGGCGTCCTTGTAGCGGCTGCGTAGCGCCATCACCTCGCTCATGTCGACTTCGTTGAAAGTCGTGAGCATCGCCGCAGTATTTTGCGCGTCCTTCAGACGACGAGCGATGGTCTGACGCAGCTTGGTCATGCGCACACGCTCTTCGCGAGCACTGTCGTCGGGAGCGGTTGTTCGTGGCGCTGGCATCGGCGCCGGGGCGGAGGTGAGACTTGGGGCGGCTGCTTGCAACGGCGCGGGCGCGACGGCGGCTGGCGCTGGCGCTTGGGCCGCCGCGATGGCGGCGAGCACGTCGCTCTTCAGCACCTGGCCGCGCTTGCCGCTGCCGGCGACCGAAGCGAGATCGATCTTGTCCTCGGCTGCAATTTTGGCCGCAGAGGGAGCGGGAGGCATCGCAGTTGCGGTGGTGGGCGTGGGTACGGCTTTGGTTGTCGCGAGTTGGCTGGGCGCTGCGGCCGGAGCAGACGCTGCGCCCGAAAGCTGGCCGAGCAGGGCGCCGATGGCAACCGTTTGACCGGTCTCGGCGGCAATCTCGCTCAAGACCCCCGCGCTCGGCGCGTTGACCTCGAGCGTCACCTTGTCGGTTTCCAGTTCAACCAGCGGCTCGTCAGCCTGCACGGGCTCGCCTGCCTTCTTGAACCATTTGCCCACCGTTGCTTCGCTGATCGATTCGCCGAGCGTCGGGACACGAATTTCAGTCGCCATTGCAAATCGCGCCACGAGGCGCCCTTCTCTGTCCCTAGGGAGTTACGGAAGTAATGGGCGAGAGCGGCTGGCTGGGGCGCACCGCGATCCCCAACATGCGGCGGTTTTCATAGGCAAAGCCGCGATTGGCGGCAATGACTGGATCGGCACGTTGCATCGCCTCCAGCGCTTCTTCGGAGGCGGCTTCGACGATTGCGACGCCGTAGCCGCCATCCGGATCGGCGACGGGGCCCATAGCCACCACGACGCCGGTCTCGACCCGAGGCGTCCAGTACTCGCGATGGGCGCGCATGAGTTGCACTTCATCGGTCGTCATGTCAGCGATGAACGTCGTCCGCGGCGGCTTTAGCTTGCAGAAAAAATGAGGCATTTCGAATTGGCCTTGCTCAGGCAAGGCATTCGTCGAGGAAGGCCTTGAGCTGGGCCATATGTTTCGACATGAGGCCAGTCGCGGTCGCCGCAGACGCAGGGCGTCCAGCGTAGCGCGGGCGCTTCGACTTGCCGCCGAGCTGGCCCAGCACCCATTCCAGGAACGGCTCAACGAAGCTCCAGGCGCCCATATTCTTGGGCTCCTCCTGACACCAGACGATCTCGGCATCCTTGAAACGCGAAAGCTCCCTTAGCAGCGCTTTGGCAGGGAACGGATAGAGCTGCTCGACGCGCAACAGGTAGACGTCATCGACGCCGCGCTTTTCGCGCTCGTCGTAGAGGTCGTAGTAGACCTTGCCCGAGCAGATGACGACGCGACGGATCTTTGCGTCCTTGGCGAGCGTGATCTTCTCGCCCTTGTGCGTTTCCGCATGATCCCATAGCAGCCGGTGGAAACTCGTGTCCGGGCCGAAGGCCGCGAGGTTCGACACCGCGCGCTTGTTGCGCAGCATCGACTTCGGCGTCATCAGGATGAGCGGCTTCCGGAACTGCACGCTTGAGCTGGCGGCGCAGCACGTGGAAGAAATTCGCGGGCGTCGTGCAATAGACAACCTGCATGTTATCTTCGGCGCAGAGCTGCAGATAGCGCTCGAGACGAGCGGAGGAATGCTCCGGTCCCTGGCCCTCATAGCCGTGCGGCAACAAGCAGACGAGCCCCGACATGCGCAACCATTTGCGCTCACCGGCGGAGATGAACTGATCGAACACCACCTGGGCGCCATTGGCGAAATCGCCGAATTGGGCCTCCCACAGAACGAGCGCGTTCGGCTCAGCGAGCGAATAGCCGTATTCGAAGCCGAGCACTGCCTCTTCCGACAGCATCGAGTTGATGACTTCATAGCGCGCCTGGCCGTCGCGGACGTGGTTCAGCGGTACGTAACGCGCTTCAGTTTCTTGATCGATCAGCACGGAATGGCGCTGGGAGAACGTGCCGCGCTCGCTGTCTTGACCGGACAGACGAACCGGAAAGCCATCATCCAGCAGCGAGCCAAAGGCGAGCGCTTCGGCGGTCGACCAGTCAATGCCTTCGCCGTTCTTGATCGCTGTCCGGCGGCTGTCGAGGAAGCGCAATATGGTCTTATGAATATTGAAATCGTCCGGAACGGAGGTGATTCGCTCGCCGATCAGTCGCAGCCGATCAAGCGCTACGCCGGTCTGGCCACGACGATCATCGTCGGCAATGTCCTTGGCCGCTTTGACGCCTGCCCAACGCCCGTCGAGCCAATCGGCCTTGTTGGCGGAATAGGACTGACCAGCTTCATATTCCGCCTCGAGTCGCTGACGCCAGTCCGAGCGCATCTTGTCGACCTCGCCCTGAGTGACGACGCCCTCGGCAATCAGCTTGTTGGCGTAGATCTGCAGCGTCGACGAATGGGAGCGGATCAGGCGATACATGATCGGCTGCGTGAACGAAGGCTCGTCGCCTTCGTTGTGACCGAATTGCCGGTAGCAGAACATGTCGATTACGACCGGCTTGTGGAACTTCTGTCGGTATTCCGTCGCCACTTTGGCGCAGAAGACCACCGCCTCCGGATCATCGCCGTTGACATGAAAAATCGGCGCCTCGACCAGCTTGGCGACGTCGGAAGGGTAGGGCGACGAGCGCGAGTAGCGTGGATAGGTGGTAAAACCGATCTGGTTGTTGACGATGAAATGCAGCGAGCCGCCGGTCCTGTGACCGCGCAGACCCGAGAGGCCGAAGCATTCGGCCACGACGCCTTGGCCGGCGAAAGCAGCGTCGCCGTGGATCAACAACGGCAGCGCCTTTGAACGCTCGATGACGTCGTGCAGCTGATCCTGCTTGGCGCGAACTTTGCCGAGAACGACTGGATCGACGATCTCCAGATGCGACGGGTTGGCGGTTAGGGAGAGGTGAACGGTGTTGCCGTCGAATTCGCGATCCGAGGAAGCGCCAAGGTGATATTTGACGTCGCCGGAGCCATCGACCTGGTCGGGGGAATCCGAGCCGCCCTTGAATTCATGGAAAATGACGCGGTGCGGCTTGCCCATCACCTGGCTCAGCACGTTGAGGCGGCCGCGATGGGCCATGCCAAGAGCGATCTCTTTCAAGCCAAGCTGACCGCCGCGCTTGATGATCTGTTCAAGCGCCGGAATCATCGCCTCCGCGCCGTCGAGGCCGAAGCGCTTGGCCCCTGGATATTTGACGTCGAAGAAATTTTCGAAACCCTCGGCCTCGGCGAGTTTGCCGAGGATCGCGCGCTTACCCTCCCGCGTGAACTGGATTTCCTTGTCTGGCCCTTCGACGCGCTCCTGAATCCAGGCCTTCTCAGCCGGATCGGAGATATGCACGAATTCGAAGCCAATGGTGCCGCAATACGTCCGTCGGAGGATTGCGAGCATTTCGCGCACGGTCGCCGATTCGAGCCCGAGCACATGATCGATGAAGATCTTGCGATCGTAGTCGGACTCCTGGAATCCGTAGGTCGAAGGATGCAGCTCCTCGTGGTCCCTCTGCGACTCGAGACCGAGCGGATCGAGATTGGCGTATAGATGTCCTCGCATGCGGTAGGCGCGAATCATCATCAACGCCCGCACTGAATCCCGGGTCGCGCGGCGAATCTCCTCCTCGCTCGGAGCTGCTTTCGCGCCGGCTTCCTCCGCCTTGGCGCGCAACTTGTCCGCGACCGCCTTTTCCGTCGCCGGCCAATCGCCGTCCAGCGCGCTGATGAGATCGCCTTTCGGCGTCACCGGCCAATTGGGCTTGCGCCAGGACGCGCCGCGAGCTGTCTTGGCGACGCTTGCGGGATCATCGCCGAGCGCGGAGAAGAATTCGCGCCATCCGGGTTCGACCGAGAGCGGGTCCTTCTCGTATTGCGCCTGCAAAGCTTCGATGTACGCGCTGTTGGCGCCGTACAGAAACGAGGTTTGCAGCAACGCCTGATTAACATCCTGACGAGCCACCGAGCGGACTCCTTTACTTACCTTGCAACAAATCGACCAATGTCTTGCCGAGCCGGGCGGGAGACGGCGAAACACGGACCCCGGCCGCCTCCATCGCCGCAATCTTATCTTCGGCGCCGCCTTTGCCGCCGGCGATGATCGCGCCTGCGTGGCCCATGCGTCGCCCGGCGGGCGCCGTGCGGCCGGCGATGAAACCTACGACGGGCTTGGCGCGACCGCGCTTGGCCTCGTCCTTCAGAAACTCGGCGGCGTCTTCCTCGGCCTGACCGCCGATTTCACCGATCATCACGATCGACTGGGTGTCGGGGTCGGCAAGAAACATGGCGAGCGCATCAATGAATTCCAACCCTTTGATCGGGTCGCCGCCGATCCCGACCGCGGTCGTCTGCCCGAGACCCTCGCGCGTCGTCTGAAACACGGCTTCGTAGGTCAGGGTGCCCGAACGCGAGACAACGCCAACGCTGCCACGAGAGAAAATGTTGCCCGGCATGATGCCGATCTTGCATTCGCCCGCCGTCATGACGCCCGGACAATTGGGACCGATCAGGATCGACTTCGAACCCTGGAGCGCCCGCTTGACGCGCGCCATGTCGAGGACCGGAATGCCCTCGGTGATGCAGACGATGAGCGGCGTTTCGGCGTCGATCGCCTCGCAGATCGCATCCGCGGCGCCTGCCGGGGGCACATAGATCACACTAGCGTCCGCGCCCGTTTTCTCCCGCGCTTCGGCGACCGTGTCGAAGACTGGCAGCCCTAGATGGATCGATCCTCCCTTGCCCGGCGAGACGCCGCCCGCGAGCTTGGTGCCGTACGCGATCGCCTGCTCGGAATGGAAAGTACCGTTCTTGCCGGTGAACCCTTGAGTGATGACTTTTGTATCGGCGTTGACGAGGATGGACATGATACGCTTTCGGCCAATGGGGTTCAGTTCGATCGAAACGGATTTTGCTTTCGGGCCTCAGCCTTCGTCTCGTCGCGCTTAGCGACGTCAGCCAGACAATTCCGGCCCATGACTTTGAGCGCCGTCAGCCTGTGGCCGACAAACATTCTCGTCTTGTCCAAGATCTCGTCATCAGTGTCCAAGATGATTGTTTCATTCCGGTCTTTGGAAAACAATATATGTGTACTCACGTTTCGTTTTCCATCGGTTTAACGACGCCGAAGCGTCCGCATCACAGACGTTTTCCCGTTGAGATACGCGCTCATCTCAGGCCGCGACCCTTACAGCGCTCACGATCTTGTGCGCCGCGTCGTCGAGATCGTCGGCCGGAATCACGTTGAGCCCGGACTCGCGGATAATCTTCTTGCCGAGATCGACGTTGGTTCCCTCGAGGCGCACCACCAGCGGGACCTTGAGGCCGACGTCTTTTACCGCGGCGATCACCCCCTCGGCGATGATGTCGCAGCGCATGATGCCGCCAAAAATATTGACCAGAATTCCCTTCACGTTCGGATCGGCGGTGATGATCTTGAAGGCCGCGGCCACTTTGTCCTTGGAGGCGCCGCCGCCGACGTCGAGAAAGTTGGCCGGGCTTTCGCCATAGAGCTTGATGATGTCCATCGTCGCCATGGCGAGCCCCGCCCCGTTGACCATGCAGCCGATCGAGCCTTCGAGCGCAACGTAGTTCAGATCGTGCTTGGTGGCTTCGATCTCCTTGGCGTCTTCTTCGCTCTCGTCGCGCAAGGCGGCGATATCAGGGCGCCGATAAAGTGCGTTGTCGTCGAAAGACAGTTTGGCGTCGAGGACGCGCAATTGGCCGTTTGACAAGACGACCAGCGGATTGATTTCCAGCATCGACATGTCTTTCGCCAGGAAGGCGGCGTAGAGCTTGGCGATCAGGCTCTCCATCTGCTTGGCGAGGTCGTCCGTCAGTCCAAGCGCGTGGGCCGCGGCGCGGCCATGATGGGGCATGATCCCGGTCGCCGGATCGACAGCGAAGGTGTGGATCTTTTCCGGCGTATTGTGAGCAACATCCTCGATGTTGACCCCGCCTTCGGTTGAGAGGACGAAGGCCACTCGGCTCGTCTGCCGGTCAACGAGCGCCGAAAGATAAAGCTCCCTGTCAATCGTAGCGCCGTCCTCGATGTACAGGCGGTTAACCTGCTTGCCGTTGGGCCCGGTCTGCGCCGTGACCAGCGTCGCTCCCAGCATCTGCGTCGCGAATGTCCCGACCTCCTCGATCGAACGGGCCAGCCGGACGCCGCCTTTATCGCCGGCCGAGGCCTCCTTGAAACGACCCTTGCCGCGGCCGCCTGCATGGATTTGGCTTTTCACCACCCAGATCGGCCCACCAAGTTTTCTTGCGCCCTCAAGCGCCTCTTCGGGCGTGAAGGCGGGAAAGCCGGAGGCGATCGGGACGCCGAACGCCCGGAGCACCGCCTTCGCCTGATATTCGTGGATGTTCATAGAGCCGAAAACCTTACCTATAGGGAAACGAACACCCGCCGGCGGTTGGCGCCTGAGACCCGCATCAACTCGCGAGGGCGGGGTTGATAGTTTTACAAGCTTCCATCAGGCCCTGGACCGCCGCGACCGACTTGGTGAACATCGCTTTTTCGCTTTCATCGAACGCGATCTCGATGACGCGCTCCACGCCATTCGCGCCGATCACCACCGGCACGCCGACGTAGGTCTCTTTGACGCCATACTGGCCGGACAAGCGGGCAGCGCAAGGCAGCACGCGGCGCTGATCCTTGAGGTACGATTCCGCCATCGCGATCGCCGAAGCGGCGGGGGCGTAAAAGGCCGAGCCGGTTTTGAGGAGGTTGACGATCTCGCCCCCTCCCTTGCGAGTGCGCTCGACGATGGCGTCGAGCTTGGCCTGCGTTGTCCAACCCATTTTCACCAGATCGGGCAGAGGAATGCCGCCGACGGTCGAATATCGAACGATCGGCGCCATGTCGTCGCCGTGTCCGCCGAGCACGAAGGCGGTCACGTCTTCGACCGACACCTGGAATTCCTCGGCGAGGAAATAGCGAAAGCGCGCCGAATCAAGCACGCCGGCCATGCCGACAACCTTATTAGCGGGCATACCGGAGAACTTTTGCAGCGCCCACACCATCGCGTCGAGAGGGTTGGTGATGCAGATGACAAACGCCTCCGGGGCGTGGGTCTTGATGCCTGCCGCGACCGCGTCCATGACCTTGAGATTAATGCCCAACAGGTCGTCGCGGCTCATGCCGGGTTTACGAGGGACGCCCGCAGTCACGATAACGACGTCGGCGCCGGCGATGGCGGAATAGTCGCTCGCGCCCGCCAGGCGCGCGTTGACGCCTTCAACTGGAGTGGATTCCGCCAGATCCAGCGCTTTGCCCTGAGGCACCCCGTCGATGATGTCGAAGAGGACGATGTCGCCGAGTTCCTTCATCGCCGCCAGGAGCGCCAATGTTCCACCGATCTGGCCGGCCCCGATCAGGGCAATCTTCTTACGCGCCATAAAGTTTCTTTCGCAGTTCGAGACTGCGCTCCTCTTGCTCCAGTTTCATGGGCTTGGCCGGTGCTATCGTCCTATCGATGCATGCGATCAAGCCAAACTTTTGGCCAAAGCCCCGGAAAGATCTCGAGGTCTTACCGCTTTTCTTGCTCGAAATACCCACAAAATCAACGTCCTAACCACTGATTCCGAGCAGTCCTCACTTCCAGTTGAAGCTCAGCCGCCGCCGACTTGGGTGGTCGCGCGTGAAACGGGATACACTTGGCGCCCAAACAAACTCGCGGTCAGGTCGACCAGCAGCAGGGCGCTCTTGCCTCGTTCATCGAGGAACGGATTGAGTTCGACGAGATCGAGGGAGGGCGAAAGACCGGATTCGTACAACAGCTCCATGACAAGGTGCGCCTCGCGGTAAGTCGCGCCGCCCGGAACGGCGGTGCCGACGCCTGGCGCGATTGCCGGATCGAGAAAGTCGACGTCCAGACTGACATGCAAGAGGCCGTCGCGGGCGCGGACCCGGTCGATGATGCGGCGGATCGAGACCGCAAAGCCGTCTTCGTCCAGCCGCCGCATGTCGACGACGTCAATGCCACGGTCTTGCAGAAGCCGCCGTTCGCCCAAGTCGATGGACCTGATGCCGAAGAGGTGCAACCGGCCAGGATCGACGAACCCGTGCGGCTCGTCTCCGAAAACGCCCTCGAGCCCGGGCTCCCGGCACAACATTGCAAGCGACATGCCGTGCATATTGCCGGATGGCGAGGTCGACGGCGTGTTGAAATCCGAATGGGCGTCGAGCCACAAGACGAACAACTCTCGCCCCGCTTCTGCCGCGTAGCGGGCGACGCCGCCGATCGAACCCATCGCGATGCTGTGATCGCCGCCGATCGTGATTGGCGTCCGTCCGGCGCGCCGAACTGCGTAGGTCTCGCGGGCAAGCAGTCGGGCCCAGGCCGCGACATGGGCGAACCGATGCGCCTTGCCTTCCGGCGCCGCCGGCTGGTTTAGCGGAGGGGGAGGGGGGAGATCGCCCCGATCCTCGACGTCATGACCAAGGTCCCTTAGCAGCGTCGCGATGCCCGCCGTGCGGAGCATGGCCGGTCCCATCGCCGCGCCAGGCACGCTTGCGCCCGCTTCGACCGGGGCGCCAAGGATGGTGATCGGCCATCGGCGCCGCTGGGCCCCTCTCCCTGTACGGTCACCTTCGAATGTGCTTCTCGGCTCAAGATCTCCCCCTTCCACGGGTCGACGCGGCCCTGTCCTAGAGGATTTGAGCTTCGGCCGGAAATCGCCTCAAGAACCGCCTGGCCGGACACCTACGCGAGCGCCCATTGCAGGCTCTAGCCGCAATTTTACCGCGCCCCATCATGTTTTCAGTGGGTTATGACCCCGTTTAGTTCCACGCTTCATTATCATACAGATATACAATATCTTAATGTGCAATTTATCGACCTCGAACGCCTCATAGACAGGGATAGTTCCTCCTACCTTTGGCGCCCGCAAAAGACTTGACAAGAGCGATGGCCTGGACCCATGGATGCGCGCCATGACGCCCGCGCGTCCGCATTATCCGGATTTGCATCATTAGCCGCTAGCTCCAAGCTGGCTGGTTCGCGTCTCCTTTTTCATCAAAGCCATCGAGAAGCGATCATCCGGCCAACCCGGGCGACGCCTGTCTGCGTTCGCCCCTACGAGATGACGCCGACGAGACTCGCCGATGAAGTCGCCGCCCCGATCCCAACGACGAAACGCCTCCGGAGGCGAGAGCCGACGCGGCTGCGTCTCTACAATACCTTGACCCGCGGTAAGGAGGACTTCTCGCCGAT
Source organism: uncultured Alphaproteobacteria bacterium (assembly GCA_963762335.1). Lineage (GTDB taxonomy): Bacteria > Pseudomonadota > Alphaproteobacteria > Rhizobiales > Beijerinckiaceae > Roseiarcus. The sequence continues at coordinate 234,511 of CAVXKU010000011.1, forward strand.
CGACCCGAAGACGGTGCGGCTCTACGTCTGCGGCCCCACGGTCTATGATTTCGCGCATATCGGCAACGCCCGGCCGATCATCGTGTTCGATGTGCTGTTCCGCCTTCTGCGGCACATCTACGGCGCCGAACATGTCACCTATGTCCGCAACATCACCGACGTCGACGACAAGATCAATGCGCGCGCCGCGCGCGAGTATCCCGACCTGCCGCTCAACGAGGCGATCGCCAAAGTGACGGAAGCGACCGAGCGGCAGTTTCACGAAGACGTGGCGGCTCTCGGCGCACTCCCGCCGACCATCGAGCCGCGCGCCACCCAATATATCGACACGATGCGGGTGATGATCGAGCGGTTGATCGCCCGGGGCGTCGCCTATGTCGCCGAAGATCACGTGCTGTTTTCGCCCTCGGCGATGGACGCGCTTCCGTGGGCGCCGCGCTATGGGACGCTCGCCCATCGCTCGCTCGACGAGATGTTGGCTGGCGCACGCGTCGACGTCGCACCCTACAAACGCGACTCGATGGACTTCGTCCTGTGGAAGCCCTCGAAGCCGAACGAGCCGGGCTGGCCAAGCCCGGCGGCCATCGTCGCGCCGGGGCGACCCGGCTGGCATATCGAGTGCTCGGCGATGTCGATGGCGACGCTGCTCGAGCCGTTCGGCGGCGGCATGCAATGCGACGACCCGAGCCGCAACATTTTCGATATCCACGGCGGCGGAATCGATCTCGTCTTTCCTCACCACGAGAACGAGATCGCGCAATCCTGCTGCGCCTTCGGCTCAGAGCGCATGGCCAATGTCTGGATGCACAACGGCTTCCTGCAGGTCGAAGGCGAGAAGATGTCGAAGAGCCTCGGCAACTTCGTCACCATTCACGAACTGCTCCACACGACAAGTTCGGTGACCGCACATGGCCCGGCGACGTTCTGCGGCTCGCGATGTTGCGCACGCATTACCGTCAGCCGATCGACTGGACGGTGAAGGCGTTGGAAGAAGCTGAGGCGACACTGGACGGAGTGGTACGACTTCATTGGTGATGTTGAACCGGCGAACGAAATTGCGCATCGGGCGTGCGTGCGACGCAATACGCAACGATGACTTGAATACGCCGGCTGCGATTTGTTTGAGCTTCACCGGTTCTGGTTCGCACGTCCTAAGCGGCTGGCTGGACTAATGACTTCGCGGGGGTCAGCACGATGGGCCAGCTGCCTGCCGCAAGTCAATGCTCGAAAAGCAGCGCCAATCTCCTGTCGCCGCGCCTCCTGCAGCAAACGCGCATCTCGAGCGTCAGGCGACCGCGCTGAGCGACGCGACAGATCGATGCCGCCGATATCGACGCAGATTGATCGCTCGAACGCGCGCGAGTGCGCGCGCGGCACGGAATTGGGCCGAATCCGACCGACTGCGCGACGAACTCGCGGGGCTCGGCGTCGCCATCAAGGACAATAAGGACGGCGGCACGACCTGGGAGATCAAGCGATGAGCCCCGTTGCGCTACGCCCGTACGTCGCGGCCGACGCCAAGCGCTGCGCCGAGATCTTTCGATCGAGCATCGAGGAGCTCGCGGCCGAAGACTATAACGAAGAGCAGCGCGAGGCCTGGGCGTCACGGGCCGACGACGAACAGGCCTTCGGCGCTCGGCTCGCAGGGGCTTTGACCCTGCTCGCAATGATCGATGGCGCAATCGCCGGCTTCGCCAGTCTCAAGGGCGCGGATCAAATCGACATGCTGTTCATCGATCCCGAACTCGCCCGCCAGGGCGCGGGCCGCACGCTCATCGAGGCGCTGACAAAGCTTGCGCAAGCGCGCGGCGCGAAGCGCTTGACCGTCGACGCCAGCGATACCGCCCGTCCGCTGTTTGAGCGCCAGGGTTTCACCGCTGAGCGCCGCAATCTGGTGCGCGTCGGCGACGAATGGCTCGCGAACACAACAATGGCCAAGACGCTCGGCGCCGATTCCACGCCTCCGACCCGACACTGAGAGCACCCCATGCCCAAGGAACGCCTCTATCTGTTCGACACGACGATGCGCGACGGCGCGTTGACCACCGGCGTCGACTTTTCGCTCGACGACAAGCATCGCATAGCCACGATCCTTGATCGGCTCGGCGTCGACTATGTCGAGGGCGGCTATCCAGGCGCCAACCCACTCGACACGGAATTCTTCAGCAAGAAGCCGCACGGCGCGCCCGCTTCTGCGCCTTCGGCATGACCAAGCGTCCGGGCCGCTCGGCCGCCAATGATCCGGGGCTTGCCGGCCTGCTCGCCGCGGACGCCGACGCGATCGTCTATGTCGCCAAGTCGTGGGACTACCACGTCCATGTCGCGCTCGGCTGTACGCTCGAAGAGAACCTCGAGGCCATCACCGACAGCGTGAAGGCGGCGGTCGCCGCAGGCCGCGAGGCGATGGTCGATTGCGAGCATTTCTTCGACGGCTACAAGGCCAATCCGAAATATGCGCTCGGCTGCGCGCGCGCCGCGATCGACGCCGGCGCTCGCTGGGCGGTGCTGTGCGACACCAACGGCGGAACGCTTCCGCATGAGGTCGAGCGCATCGTCGCGGAGGTCGCCCAAGTCATTCCGGGCGAAAATATCGGCATCCATGCCCACAACGACACCGGCAACGCGATCGCCAATTCACTCGCCGCCGTCCGCGCCGGCGCGAGGCAGGTGCAGGGCACACTGAATGGTCTCGGCGAGCGCTGCGGCAACGCCAATCTCGTCACGCTCATCCCGACGCTGGCCTTGAAGCCGGAACTCAACGGAGCGGTTCGAGATCGGCGTCACGGAGGAGGCGCTGCGCGAAATCACCTATGTGTCGCGCGCCTTCGACGAAATGCTCAACCGCGCGCCGAACCGCCACGCGCCCTACGTCGGGGCGTCGGCTTTCGCCACCAAGGCCGGGATTCACGCCTCCGCCCTTGCCAAGGACCCGCGCACCTACGAGCACATTCCCCCCGAAACTGTCGGGAATCACCGCGCCGTGCTGGTCTCGGATCAGGCTGGCCGCTCGAACCTTCTCGCGGAACTCGCTCGGCTAGGCGTCGAGGCCAGGCCCGACGATCCGCGCCTCTTGCGCGCCTGCTCGACGAGGTGAAGGAGCGCGAGGCGCTAGGTTACGCGTATGAGGCCGCCGACGCCTCGTTCGAGCTTCTGGCGCGCAGCGTGCTCGACGGCGTGCCGGAATATTTCGCGGTCGATAGCTTTCATGTCGGCGTCGAGCGCAAGCTGGTCGCGCCCGGCGTCACCTATTCGGCTTCGCAGGCGGTGGTGAAGATCCGCATTGGCGAAGAGCGGCTCATTTCCGCCGCCGAAGGCAACGGCCCGGTCAACGCGCTCGATCTGGCTTTGCGCAAGGACCTTGGCGTCTACCAGAAATATATCGAGGACCTCGAATTGCGGGACTATCGCGTGCGCGTCTTCCAGGGCGGCACCGATGCGGTGACGCGCGTCCTGATCGAGTTCGGCGACGGCAACGGAGGCGACCTGGTCGACGGTCGGCGTGTCGGGCAACATCATCGACGCCTCGTTCCAGGCGCTGGTCGACGCGATCACCTATCGGCTGCTCAAGGTCGGCGTCGCGGCGCAATAGGCCGTGTTCATCTCAGCGCCTCGTGCGCCGCCCGTCCTCTCGCGCGACCGCCTCACACGGCGTAACGCAGGATCGCGGCGAGATCGCCGGCGCCTGGAACGTCGGCGCGGCGCGCCGACACGACCCGCGCTCCCGACAAGAGCGCCCGCCGAGCGATCTCGTCCGTCACGCTGTAGTTGACGCCGTCGGCGCTCGCCGCGAAGACGACCACTCCGTCCTCCTCCGCGACGCTGCCGGAACGTCCGCATCCATGTCGACGATCAGCGTGTCGATGGCGCCGAAGGTCGCCGCTCGCGCGGCTCGGGCGACATCCTGCGTCGCGCGGCCCTGGGGCTCCCGCGTCGTGTAGAGCCTCCGCAATTCGCCGATCTCATCGGCGTAATTCTCATCGAGGATTGCGCGGGCCGACGTGGCCAGAGCGGCGTCCGTTGTGCGGTCGGCTCCGCCGGAAATTCCCTTCGCGGCGAGATGGGGGTAGCTGCACACGGTCCGGAAGATCGTCGCCATCGGTTCAGCCGCCGCCACGATCAGCGGTCTCTCGTGCCCCGTCAGCACCGGGCGCAAGGCCTGATCGACCGTCCGGGCATAGCGCGTCAGAATCGCATTTTCGCTGGTCGCTTCGCCGCTGAGCATGTCGCCCCTTTTCTCCAGATGACTGCGCCGGCCGGAAGCGTCGGCCGCCCCGCGCGGCAGACCGGGAACCTTGACTTCCGCCGGCGGCAGGTCGGCGGAGACCTCGATCAGCCGCACCGCGCCCATGCTGATCGCCAGCACGTAGGCGTTGTGGGGGAAAGTCACCGAGCGCAGCAGAGGCTTGAGATGAAACCGGTCGGACACCTCCACCGCGTTGGTCAGGAGATTGGGCAGCCGGAACGTGCGGATCCGTTCCGGCGTGACGAAGATGGCGAGGCTGTTGGCCTGCGCGACCCAGAATCCGTCATCGTCGATCAGCGCCTCGACGCTTTGCGCGATCGGCCAGACGCTGCGCTTGGGCGTATCGGCCGCCTCCATCTGCGCGATCGCGGTCTTGAGCAGGTTCTTGAGCTCAATTCGATCGGCAGGAGTTTCGCGCGTGACCGGCGTCGTGCGCAGATAAATCGAAACCGATGGGTTCCCGCGATGACCCGCAAGCTTCTCGATCTGGGCGCGCGTCGGCAGGTCAATATGGAGCATGGGAGCCATCTCTGGGATGAGGGGCGGCCTCCTTAGCACGCCACGCGCCGCCTTCAATGGCGGATTTTTGAATCGGGGCGACCGGCTTTTTGCGGTCGCAACGATCGCGGCGGCGCGCCTTCGTCGTGATAGACGTTTTATAAACCAGGATGCCCGCAAGCTTGCGGTCAGGTTCAAGCGCTTGAATGTTCGCCGGAACAATGCGGATAAGCCGGCGTTTTTGAAATCAAGACAAGCTTCAACTGGAGGACCTTGATGCGAGTTGCTTGCTGGGCTTCGATGGCCGCTCTTACGACACTGCTTGCCGGATCAGCCGAGGCCATGCCGACCCCCGCGCCCTACCGTGGGGATCTAGTGACAACGCTGGCGGCCGGCGGATGCGGACCGGCTTACCACCGCAACGTGTACGGGGCTTGCGTGCCCAACGGCTGGGGCGGCGGGGTGGTCGTGGCGCCCGGCTTTTATGGCGGGGGCTGGCACGGCGGCGGCTGGCACGGAGGCGGCTGGCATGGCGGCGGATGGCACGGGGGCGGTTGGCATGGCGGCGGCGGACACTGGCATGGCGGTGGCGGCCACTGGCATGGCGGGGGTGGGCACTGGCACGGGGGCGGCGGTCACCATGGGGGTGGCCACCACAGGTGATCATCTACGAGCGCCGGAAAGACCTCGTTCCGCGCCAGGCGCGCCTAGCGGACCGCTGAAATCGCGGCGCGCGATAGTTCGAACCCTAACGCCGCGTTAAGGGTAGGGCGCCACTCTGCCGATCTGCGCATTGAGTCGGCGCCCGTGAGACCCTAGACACCTACGAATGGCGCACGGCGGCCTCCTTGTCCTGATCATTTTCGTCCTCCTGCTCTGCGCGTCGGGCTTGGGGATGTATCTGCATGACCGGCTGGGAGAGCAACATCGAACAAGCGAGACGAAGGACCATGTTCGTCTGATCGTCTCGATCCTGGTCACCTTCACGGCTTTGGTGCTGAGTCTCATGCTCTCGGAGGTGAAGGGCACGTTCGACACGTTCGACGCGCGGCTACGGACTTTCGCAGGCGACATCTCCAATCTCGACATCCATCTGCGAGAATATGGACCCGACGCCGAGCCAATCAGAGCGAATATAAGGAAGTACATGGCGGCGGCTATCGCCGATAGCTGGCGTAACGAGCCAGCGCCCTCGGGTGATTTTCCGCGCTTTGAGGGTCCCGGAGGCGTCGAGCGACCGGAACTCGGCGCGCTTCTCATTCAGGCCGACGCCGCAATTCACAAGCTGGATCCGCCCGACCATTTCCGCCAGCGGCTCACAGATTCACTGTCAAATCAGATCGACGAAGCCTTGCGCGCCCGGCGTCAGCTGCTTGAGGCCTCACATGACACGATCTCGTGGCCGCTCATGGTTGCCATGTGCGCGTGGTTGGCGGTCGTGTTCGGCGTCTTCGGGCTCCTCTCGCCGCGCAACGCGGTCGTTTATTTATCGATCGTGATCTGCGCAACCTGCGTTGCCTCCGCCATCTTCCTGATCGACGATTTCGATTCTCCGATCGACGGGCTCTTGAGCGCCTCGAGCGATTCCATGCGCGCGACCTTGGCCAGAATGGACGCGCCCTGAAAAAGCCGGCCAATTTTTTGCGCGGCCCTCGGGAATAAACCGCACCGACCTCGTGTCCCCTCCTTTGAACGGCGCTTTTCGCCGAAGAAGGGGAAACTCAAATGTCACACGATCATGAAGGCGAGTACGACCGCCGGCAAACCCTGAAATGCATGCTCTGGGCCGGAACCGGCGTGGTCTGGACGGTCGCCGGCGGCGTGCCGGCGTCGCGGCTGATCGGCTCGGCGAAAGCGGCGGAAAGCGGCTTTTCCTTCGTCCAGATCTCCGACAGCCACATCGGCTTCGCCAAGCCCGCCAATCCCGATGCGCGCGCCACGCTCAACGCGGCGATCGACAAGATCGCTGGCGATGCCGGACAAGCCGGCATTCATCATTCACACCGGCGACATCAGCCACGCGGCGAAGGCGAACGAATTCGACGACGCGCAGCAAATGATCGGCCGCGCCAAGCTCGACGTTCACTACGCGCCGGGCGAACATGACATCCTCGATCCCAAGACTCGAACCGCGTATCTCGAGCGCTTCGGCAAGGGCGCGACCGGCGGCGGCTGGTATTCGTTCGATCAGGGCGGCGTGCATTTCGTTTCGCTCAACAATGTCGTCGATCTGAAGAAGAACGGCCTTGGCTCGCTCGGCGCCAGAGCAGCTCGAGTGGCTGGAAGACGATCTCAAGGGCAAGTCCGCTTCGACGCCCATCGTCATCTTCTCCCATATCCCGCTCTGGATGATCGCGCCCGAATGGGGCTGGGGCACCGAGGATTCGGCGCAGGCGCTCGGCTATCTCTCGCGCTTCGGCTCGGTGACCGTGCTCAACGGCCACATCCACCAGCTCATGCAGAAGGTCGAAGGCAACGTCACGTTCCACACCGCGCGCTCGACCGCCTTTCCGCAGCCCGCGCCGGGAACGGCGCCTGCGCCCGGACCGAAGCTCGTGCCGGCGGGCGAATTGCGCAAATGGCTCGGCGTTCGAGAGGTCGTCTATGCGCCGACGCCCGACCAACCTTGCGGTCACCGATTCCGATCTTGCCTGAGACATTCCCGATGAGCCTGTTTCGCTTTGCCCGAACCCCTCTCCCGCGATGCCTGTCGAGAGACAGGCGTCCTCCCACCGCGCCCGTCGCGGGAGAGGGAACTTTTGACAGCGCCCTCGTGCGCGGACGCGCATCGAAGACCCGCACGAAAGGTCCGCTGACGCCGCTCTCCGGCGGAGAGAAAAATACCTCGCCGCGGTGATGCTCGCAGGCGCCATCTCGGCGGCGCTTACAGGGACCGCCTGGGCGGGCGGGCTGACAGGCGACGCCGAGTCATGGCGAGGCCCTTTACGAGGCCTGCCAGGATTGTCACTCGCTCGACAAGAACGACGTCGGGCCGCGTCATCGCGGCGTGTTCGGGCGCAAGGCCGCCTCGCTCTCGGATTACGACTATTCCGACGCGCTCAAATCAGCCAATATCGTGTGGAACGAGGAGACGCTCGACAAGTGGCTGACCGATCCGCAGGCTGTCGCGCCCGGCGCCAAGATGTTCTTTCATCTGGACAATCCGCAGGACCGCGCCGATGTGATCGCTTACCTCAAGGAGCGCGCCAAATAGGCCATGCGCCCGCGGGACGCGCCGCTTGAGCAGTGCAATTGCCGAGCAGCGCTTTCGCGAAATCGTGCCGCCCCTGCTCGATGATGCTTACTCGCTTGCCAAATGGTTGTCGCACAGCCCGACCGACGCCGAGGACATCGTGCAAGACGCTGCGATACGCGCGCTTCAGGCTCTCGCCACCGTTTCGGTCGATCGACCGAAACCCTGGTTCCTCGCCATCGTTCGCAACGCCGCCATGACCTTCATGGCGCGCAATCGGCGCAAGACCGTGGCTTATGTCGGCGACATGGCCGACCTCGACACGCTCGATTTGCCTGAAGGTCAGGAGGCTGCGCCCAATCCCGAACAGGAGCTGATCGCCCTTGAGGATAGCGAGCGCTTGCGCCAGGCGATCGCGGGCCTTCCCTCGCCCTTTCTGGAAACGCTGGTGATGCGCGACATCAACGGCCTGTCTTATCGCGAGATCGCCGAAGCGACCGAGACGCCGGTCGGCACGGTGATGTCGCGGCTGGCGCGCGCGCGCGCCATGCTCGCCAAGACTTTGAGGTCCGAGCCATGACGAGGACCGAGGCATGACCGATCGCGACGCCAACGAGCGGCTTCTGAGGCTCAACGCCGCCCTGGACGGCGAACTCGACGCCATGGGCTCGCTCGAATTCGAGCGCGAGCTGCGCGACGATCCCGCCCTCGCCGCCGAGTACCGGCGCCTCACGGCGCTGCGCGACGCGGTCCGTCGGCACGCGCCGCGTGAAGCGGCCCCGCAAGCGCTTGCCGACCGCATCGCGGCGCTGACAGCGTCCGCTCCGGCAGCAAGCCCGCCTCCGTCCACGGCCCCGACCGCGACGGTCGTCCCGTTTCGGCGGCGCCGCGTGGCTCGACAGCCGCGCGCTGGCGATGGCCGCCTCGTTGGGTGTTCTGGGCTTTGCGGTCGGCGCTGGACTGACGTCGCTGCGCACGCCCGCGGGCTCTCGCGATGTCGCGCAACATCTCGTCTCGGATTTCGCCCGCGCCGAGATCGCCGGCCAGCCCTTCGACGTCGCCTCCTCCGACCGGCACACGGTCAAGCCCTGGCTCGCCAACCGCACGACGGTCAGCGGAACCATCGTCGATCTCGCGCCGGAAGGCTTCCCGCTGGTCGGCGGACGCGTGACCATCGTGGACAGGGTCCCGACGCCGACGCTCGTTTACCGGCACAACGAGCACGTTGTCGCGGTGACCGAGCTGCCGCTCGACGCCAAGGGCGTCCGCGGTGGGGCAGGCGGAATCGAAACGATCGACGGCTACCACGTCGCCCGCTGGGCGGATGCGAACCTCACCTATGTCGCCGTTTCCGACATGGACGAGAAGGCGCTCGGCGAATTCGTCGAAGTGTTCCGGCGTGGCGGCGGTCCGGCGACCGAGCCGGCCAAGCCGTGACGCGCTCGCTCGCGCTGCGTTCGGATGGAATTGTCATTGCGAGGAGCGCAGCGACGCAATCGCGTCTCGACTTCGCTGGAGGCGCTCTGAAGAATGCTCAGTGACCACGCCGATCCCGCGCTTCCGTGCAAGCGGTCCTAGAGATCGCGCTGCGTCGCCGCCTCCGACGTGGCAGAGCTTAGCGCCGTGATTGCCGAACTCTTGAAGCGCAAATTATTTTCAAGGACCTGGAATAAATCGATCCGAATTGAAGTCTCCTAAGCAAGACGATCGCGACGCAAACGTCGATCGCCGAAGATGGCGAAGCTGCAGAAGTAAAGACGCTCTGCATGCGACGCCGATTACTCGACAGGAGATTAAAATGAGCGTTTCGTTCAAAGCCCCGATGGCCCTTGCTTTTCTTTGGCCGTTTCCCTGTTCGCCCTTCCGGCGCTTGCGAGCCACGGCGCACGACGCGGGACATAAGCCGGCGCAGCACCGCGTCGCGGATTTCGGCGAAGCGAGAGCCTAGCAGGGATTTGAGCGCGATGCGATAAGCAGAATCCAAGTCGCGATATGCGGTAAGATCGGGTCGCCATGAGGCCAGCGTACGGACGAGCTGCATGCGGGTGAGGCTGCGCAGTTGGTCGCGCAGGCCATCAGGGGCGCAGACGATCGTGTTGTGGATCATTTGCACGGCGACGCGCCTAGCGCTCACCGCCGTATTCCGGCAAGCCATCAGAACCGCAAGGATACGATCATGCCGCCTCGGCTCCGCGGCGTCACGGTCCGCTGGCCGGCAAAGGCGGCATGGGCGGCGTTCTGAGCGTCGAGATCATCGTTCTTACCGCGCCGGCGGCGGTCCTGCTTGTCCGGGGTTGTGACCTCGAGAACCGCAAGTCCGGCTTGCTGCATGAAGCGCAGCAGCCCGGCTCCGTAGCTGCCGGTCGACTCGATTCCGATGCGCTGCAGTTGGCGGAAGGATCGCATCCAGGCGAGCATCTGGCGATATCTCTGCCTGGTAGTGATGAAGGAGTTCGTGCCGAGAACCCGATCCTGCTCATCCACGATCGCTGCGACGTGTAGATCTTTATGAGTATCGACGCCGCCGACAATGCGACGCTCCTGTGCTTCCATGATCGTCATCTCAGCCTCGCGGCTTGCCATGCACGAAAGGCTTCGCCGGGACCGAATGCACGGACAGGACAGTCACGAGACCATAAAGGTCAGGCCCTTCTCGGGTCACAGGCATCGGCGAGGCAAAGCCTCACCGCGAGGCGTTCCCGAGCGGCCGACAGGTCCGGGGAAAGACACGGCCGGTCGATCCGAGCGCGGGTCAGGCCGCACCGGGCGCCTCGCGGCGCAGTCTAGCCGGCAGGTCGGTCAGCGTGAGAGTCAGGCCGTCCGGAAACTGGCGATTATCCTCTCTGTCAGCCCGGTGACGCCCGTCGCGCAAGGGCCCGAAACCGACGGCCTCGGTCGTAACGATGAGCAATGCAACATGGGCTGCGTCGACCATTGATGCGTGGACAGCCGACAGTGGAACCCGCCCGCTTGGGTCAACGGGCGGGCCACGGCGCACGGGAGGCGCTCCGATCCACTGACGGCTGCCATACGAACAGCAGGCGAGGCATTTTCTGGACAAAAACCAAAGCTTATGATATACATATCTACATTGACGGAATCCGACGTCGCCTTGCTTCGTCGGTCCTCCCCAGGGGGAACGTCGTCGGAGACACCTGGCTGCAAAGTCAGGGGAGGGAAGGGGAATTTTTATTTGAATCGGCCGTAACCCATTGAAAAGGCCCAATTCGGAAAAATAAACGCTAGTAAACGCCAGCAAATTTACTAGCGTTTACTCGCGTTTATGGCGTTTATGGGCGTTTAAGAGCGTTTATTGGCGCCTTTGGCCGGTCGAAGGTTCGAGCTCGGATCATGCCCCATCCCATCATTCTCCACCATTTCGACCGGTCCCCGTTCTCCGAGAAGATCCGCGTGGTCTTCGGGTTCAAGGGGCTCTCGTGGAAAAGCGTGCGCATTCCGCCGATCATGCCGAAGCCGGAGCTGATGCGCGCTGACCGGCGGCTACCGTCGCACGCCGGTGATGCAGATCGGCGCCGACGTGTTCTGCGACACGCAGATCATCATCCGCGAGATCGAACGCCGCTTTCCATCGCCGACGCTGTTTCCTTCCGGCGCAGCGCGGCGTGCCCTGGGCGTCTCGAGCTCGTGGACCGACCGCGCGTTCTTTCAGACCGCCGTCAATCTCGTGTTTGGGACGCTCGGTCCGAAGGTCCCGCAAGCGTTTGTCGAAGATCGAAGCCAGATGCGCGGGGCTAAGTTCGATCTCGACAAGATGCGGGCGGCGATTCCTCAGATGCGCGATCAGTTGCGCGCCCATCTCGGCTGGATCGAAGCGCAACTCGGCGACGGGCGGAAGTGGCTGCTCGGAGAGTTCAGCCTTGCCGACGTCAGCGCCTACATGAACGTCTGGTACGCGCGAGTCAAACCTCACGGCGGAGGAGGATAGCGCCTCCGCCGGAGAGGAAGCCCTCGCCATCGCGGCAAAGGCCACCGCGGAAACCCAGCCTCAGAACGATCCGGACGATCCGAACGGGCGGAAGGTCGGAGACAGGGTGCGTATCGCGCCCGACGACTACGGGAAGGTCGAGGTGGCCGGCGAGATCGTTTCTCTGTCGGCGCAGCATGTCGCCATACGCCGCGTCGACGAGCGGGTCGGCGAGATCGTGGTCCATTGTCCGCGCGCGGGTTTTGTCGTTCTTGAAGGCTGAAGATTTGTCGATCTTGCCGGGACGATCGGGCGCGGCTAGAGGGCGCGTGATGCGTCCCTCGGCTCTCGATCCGCTCTTCGCGCCCGCCGACGCCCTGCCTGGGATCGGGCCGAAGAACGCGAAGCTCTTCGATCGCCTGCTCGACAAGCCGCAGGGCGCGCGCGTGATCGACGTTCTGTTCCACTTGCCACAGGCGACTGTCGACCGCCGTGCGCGCCCAAAGATCCGCGACGCCATTCCGGGCACGATCGTCACCATCGAAGGCAAGGTGACCGAGCACCACGGGCCGCCGAACGCGCGCTCTCGGGCGCCGTTCAAGGTGCTGGTCGAGGACGACACCGGCGACGTCGAGCTGGTCTTTTTCCTCGCCAATCATGAATGGGTGCGGTCGCGGCTGCCGATCGGCGCGACGCGCTGGATTTCGGGCAAGCTCGAGCTCTGGGACGGCCGCCGCCAAATGGTTCACCCCGACAAGGTGATGACAGCGGAGGAACTCGATCGCCTGCCCTCGGTCGAGCCGGTTTACGGGCTGACTGACGGTCTCTATCAGCGCGGCGTCGCTCGCGCCGCGGAGGGCGCGCTCAAACGCCTGCCTCAACTCCCGGAATGGATCAGTGCGAACACGCTGAGCGATCTGAAATTGCCGAGCTTCGCGCAGGCGCTCGGCGCGATGCACCGCCCCGTGTCCCCCGCGGATATCGATCCGGCCAGTCCCGCGGCGACCCGGCTCGCCTATGACGAGCTTTTTGCGAACCAGCTTGCGCTTCTCCTCACCCGGGCGCGCATGCGCGCAATTCCCGGTCGCGCGCATGCGGGTGAAGGAGCATCTGGCGCGGCGACTCGAGACGGTCCTGCCCTTTTCGCTGACTCGCGCGCAGCGTCAGGCGATCGACGAGATCCGCGCCGACCTCAGAGTTGAGAAGCGCATGCTCCGGTTGCTGCAGGGCGACGTCGGCTCGGGCAAGACCGTCGTTGCGCTTCTGGCGATGGCGGACGTGGTCGAAGCAGGGCGGCAGGCGGCGATGATGGCGCCGACCGAGATTCTCGCGCGCCAGCACTACGAGCGTATGGCGCCGCTGGCGGCCAGCAGTCGGCTTGCGCATCGCGCTCTTGACCGGCCGCGACAAGGCGGCGGCTCGCCGCGCCTCGCTCGCCGCGCTGGCGGAAGGAACGATCGACATCGCTGTCGGCACCCATGCGCTGTTTCAGGAAAGCGTGGCCTTCGCCGATCTCGGGCTCGCGGTGGTCGACGAGCAGCATCGGTTCGGGGTCCGCCAGCGTCTCGCGCTCGCCTCGAAGGGCGAGGCCGTCGATCTTCTCGTGATGACGGCGACGCCGATCCCGCGTTCGCTCGTGCTCGCCTATTTCGGCGACATGGACGTCTCCGCGTTGCGCGAGAAGCCGCCGGGGCGCCAGCCGATCGATACGCGCATCTTGCCGATCGAACGGCTCGACGAGGTGGTGGCTCGCCTTTCGCAGGCTCTGGCCTCCGGCGCGCGCGCCTACTGGATTTGTCCGCTGGTCGACGAGAGCGAGACGCTGGACGTCGCTGCGGCCGAAGAGCGCGCTGAGGCGCTTCGCGCCATTTTCGGCGACGCTGTCGGCCTCGCGCACGGCAAGATGGCCGGCGCAGACCGGGACGCCGCGATGGAGCGCTTCCAGCGCGGGACAACGACCGTCCTGGTTGCGACCACGGTGGTCGAGGTCGGCGTCGACGTGCCGGATGCGACGATCATGATCATTGAGCACGCCGAACGCTTCGGGCTCGCACAATTGCACCAGTTGCGCGGGCGGGTCGGTCGCGGCGCGAGCCGCTCGGCCTGTCTGCTGCTTTACAAGGGACCGCTTAGCGAAGCGGCGCGCGCGCGGCTCGAAATCCTGCGCGAGACCGAGGACGGTTTCCGCATCGCCGAGGAGGACTTGAAGCTGCGCGGCGAGGGCGATGTGCTTGGCGCCCGCCAGGCCGGCGCGCCCGGCTTTCGCTTCGCGCGGCTCGATATACACAGCGGCCTTCTGGCGCGAGCGCGGACGGAGGCTGAGGCGGCGCTTAAGCGCGACGAGCGCCTCGCGGGTGACGCGAACCGCGGCTTGAGACTGTTGCTCTACATGTTCGAACGCGATGAAGCGGCGCGGCTGATCGAGGCCGGCTGACCGGCGGCTGTAGTCGCATAGCGATCAAATCCCAGTGAGCGGCGCCCGGATGTCACGAATGTGAACAGCTGCGCCGACTACCGCCCACTATATCGCCACAGATGGGAGTGACAGCGTCAAAGAGCAGTTGGCGGCGAAGCGTTCTCTTCGATCGCTTGGAACTCATCAAAGAGTGGCGCGGTTTTTGCCCCGAGGCGCATGAAATGAACACGAACCGCATCCGCGACATCGATTTTTGGCGCGGCGCCGTGCTGATCGCGATCCTGATCGATCACATTCCCGGCAATCCGCTTGAAAATTGGACGCCGAGAAATTTCGGTCTCTCAGACAGCGCCGAGGCGTTCGTCTTTCTGTCCGGCTTGTCGGTCGGCCTGATCTACCTGCCGCGAGCGAACAAGTACGGTATCGAGCCGGTTGCTGGCGGTTGCTTCAAGCGCGCGCTGAAGCTTTATGGCGTGCACATCGCGCTGACCCTGGCCGCGCTTCTAGTGTTCGGCGCCGCTTACTGGGTGAGTGGTGTCCCGGATCTGATCCAAGCGCACGGACGCTCTTTCGTCTTTGGCTCACCGGGCAATGGGCTTTTGGGCCTCGCCCTCCTCAGCCATCAGCTCGGTTATTTCAATATTCTACCCTTGTACGTCGTGCTGATGCTCTGGGCGCCCGTCGCGCTCGCGCTCGCGCTCCGCGGCCCGCTGCTGGCTTTGGTCGTGTCGGTCGGCCTCTATGGAGTCGCGCGCGGCTTTGGGGTCAATCTGCCGAATTGGCCTGAGCCTGGCGGCTGGTTCTTCAATCCGCTGGCCTGGCAGCTCGTCTTCACGCTCGGGGTGGTGTCAGCAATTCTCTGGCGCGGCGGCCTTCCGCGACCCGCCCCGTGGCTGGTCGGGCTGAGCGTCGTAACGGTCGGCGGCGCGGCGTTGATCGTCACGAACGAGGGCGGTCTTGCGCCAGGGCTCCGTGAGACTGCGACGGCCCATCTTGACCTTGCTAAACAGGATCTTGGGCTGGCCCGCCTCGTCCACTTCGTGGCACTGGCCTATTTGATCGCTACGGCAACCGTATTCGGGCGATTCATTGCGCCAGTGGTCCGCGGCGCCTTCGGCAACGCCGTTCAAAGTCTTGGCCGCAACAGCCTGCCGATCTTCGCGGCTGGTTCGTTCATGAGCGCCTGTGGGCAGGCTGCGCTCGCGGCCGCTTCACCACATACGTCCGCTGGGGTTGAACGCTGTGGCGGACTCGCGTACACGGTTGCGTCGATCGCTGTTCTGTTTGCTATTGCCCGCTGGATCGAGTGCAGAAAAGCCAACAACAACGCCGCAGGTTCTGTTACGCAGCCAGCGCCTTTGCGCGTTTGGCGGGAGCAACCTGCGTCCTATTCGCCCTGAGTTCTGCACGGGCCGAGGAGGGTTCGTGCCCGAGCGAACCAACCGCGTTCGAGGCCAACGGCCCAGCAGTCGCATTCCCGAAAGTGAGAGTCGGCCTTCCGCGTGACATTTTGGCTATAGGCTCATCGTCGACAGAGGGCATCGGGGCCAGTTCGCCGGCGAATACCTACCCGGCCCGGCTCGAAGCGGAGCTCGAAAAGGAGACGGGCGCAGACTTCGACGTCAAAAATGCCGGGGTTGGCGGAGAGCTCGCCTCCAAGACCCTTGAGAGGCTGAAAAGCGCACTGAAGTCTGGCTGGGCGCGACTGGTGATCTGGCAGGTCGGCACAAACGATGCGATCGTCGGCGTCGATGAAACCCGGTTCCGCGCCACGGTGGACGCCGGCATTGCCGCCGCGCGCGCTGCAGGCGTGCCGCTCATGCTCATCGGCCCGCAATTCACGCTGAAGAGCCCCGACCCCGCGCGTTACGAGCGGTTCGTCAAGATTGTCGATGATATTGGCGTCGCAGACCGCGTGCCGGTGTTGAGCCGTTACGTCATGATGAAACGTTGGGGCGTCAAGGCGCTCAGCGTCCTGCTATCCGGAGACGGCCTGCACATGAGCGACCTGGGCTACCGATGCCTTGCCCACGCGCTCGCCGAGGCGATCGCAGACGCGCCCCAAGCAAAGCTCTAGATCGCGGCTCCGCTTCGGGAGATTTCTAAAAATGCGGCGACGTGTTTGGCGGCAAGGAACAGTCTCGGCCGTTGGCTTCGGCTGCATGAGCTTCGGCGGCTTTTACGGACCGACAAATGAAGCGGAGAGCATGGTAGCGATGGCGCGAGCCCTCGAGCTCGGCGTCGATTTCTGGGACACCGCCAATGTTTATGGCGATGGCCTTTGCGAACAGCGTAATCGGCAAGTTTCTGGCCGAGGACAAAAGCCGCCGTCGGAAGGTGACGCTCGCAACCAAGTTTGCGATCCGCCGCCGGGATGACGGGACGCGCTTCTTCGACAACAGCGCGGCCCATATCCGCGAGGCCCTGGACGCGTCGCGAAAGCGGCTAGGCGTCGACCATATCGACCTCTACTATGTGCATCGCGTCGACAAATCGATTCCGATCGAAGACACGGTGGGGGAATTGGCGCGCCTCATCAAAGAGGGCGCGATCGGCGCGATTGGCCTCTCCGAGGTTGCGCCCGACACACTGAGACGCGCACACGACGCGCACCCGATCGCCGCCGTTCAGTCGGAATATTCGTTATGGACGCGCAATCCCGAACTCGGCGTCATTCAAGCGTGCGCGGAACTGGGCGCCATTGTGGTTGCCTTCTCGCCGCTTGGCCGAGGCTATTTGAGCGGCTTGTTGCAAGATGTCGAGACATTCGGTGACAAGGATTTTCGCCACGCCAATCCGCGCTTCCAGGGCGTCAACTGGCGTCGCAATCGCGACCGGCTCGAAGCCTTTCTCGCTCTCGCCAACTCATGGGGACTGAAGCCGGCGACTCTGGCCATCGCCTGGACGCTCGCCAAGGCGCCGCACATCGTGCCCATTCCTGGCACCCGCGCCGCTCCACATCTTGAGGAGTGCGTCGAGGCGGCGGAGATCGATTTGACCGGGGCTCAACTCGCTGAGATCGAGCGGGCGCTACCTCTCGGCTTCGCTGCCGGCGAGCGCTATTCCGATCAGCAATGGGTCGGAATCCAGAAGTACTGAAAGCGGTCGCTAAGATGGACCGAATTCGCTAGCTGCTCACCGGAACGCCAACGGACCATTTTCCGACGAGACGCCGAAGAGAGCGCGTATGCCCTCGAGCAGACGCCGGGTCGGGGCGCCCTCGACGAGGGTCGCGAGATAGTCCTCCGCCCACTTGCGGACGTCGTTTTCCAAGAGATGTTCCATCATCGGCGCGTGGCGCTCGCGGCGTTCTTCTAGCGACATTTCCAGAGCGCGCTTCAGCGCCGCCGCTACAGCATCCGTCTCGTGCGGATTGACGGTCAGCGCGCCGTCGAGCTCTTTCGCCGCACCGGCGAATTGGGACAGCACGAGCACGCCGGGATCTTCCGCATCCTGAGCGGCCAGATATTCCTTGGCCACCAGATTCATGCCATCGCGCAGTGGGGTGACCATGGCGACATGGGCGGCGCGATACAGGCCAGCAAGGACGGTTCGCGAATACGAACGGTTGACATAACGGATCGGCGTCCAGGCCGCGTCGCCGAAACGGCCGTTGACCTTGCCTATGAGGCCGGTCACCTCGCTTTCGATGTCGCCATATTGTTTGATGTCGGAGCGGCTCTTTGGGGTCACCTGCAACAGGGTCACGTTGCCGCGCCACTCCGGATTGTTCTCGAGCAGCCGTTCGAAAGCCTTTATCCGGTCCGGAATGCCTTTCGAATAATCGAGACGATCGACGCCGAGGATGAGCTTGTTTCCACCGAGGCTCTCGCGCACCAGAGAGACCATTGCCGAGCGACCTGCGTTTCGCGCGAGGCGCATGTACGCCTTGGTCTCGATGCTGACCGGAAAAGCGCCGAGGCGCACTTTCTGTCCTTCGTATTCGAAGCCGGATCGGTTCTGCGTGGCTCCTTGCGAGGTCAAATAGTGAGCGAAATTTTCGCGATCATTTTCCGTCTGGAAACCGACCAGATTGTAGTAGACGAGACCGCCGAGGATTTCCCTGTGGTGGGGCAGGGTCTGCAGAATGTCCGGCGGCGCGCAAGGCGTATGAAGAAAAAATCCGATCGTGTTGCGGTGCCCCCGCGAACGCAACTCGCGGCCCAACAACATCAGATGATAATCGTGCACCCAGACGACGTCGTCCTCTCTAAGCAATGCGCTCAGGCGGTCGGCGAACATGCGGTTGACCCGGATGTAGCCGCTGGCGTCGGCGCGGGAGTACTCTTGCAGATCGACCCGGTAGTGAAGGATCGGCCATAACACGCTGTTGGCGAGACCGTTGTAATATTCCTGAATGTCGTTTTGCGAGAGATCGATCAGGACGTACGTGATCTTGTTGATATCGACGACTTGAGGCTCGTCATTCGGCTGCTCAGAGACCTTGCCGCTCCAGCCGAACCACATTCCGTTGCGATTTTTTAGGGCTGCCTTCACCGCGACCGCCATTCCCCCAGCGAGTGGAGTGCGCGGGGAATCGGGCACCGCGACTCGATTGGAGACGATTATCAGTCGCGCGCCCATGCTTCCTCCCAGCTCGACGACAGCCGCGTTGCGCTGTTGATAATGCCTGCCATTGAGTATGTCTGAGGCAAATTTCCCCATAGCTCTCCCGCATTGGGATGGATGTCCTCGGAGAGAAGTCCGTAGGCGTTGCGGCGAGCGAGAATTGATTCGAACAGTTCGCGCGCTTCGTCGGCACGACCGATCTGATAGAGAGCGTCGATGTACCAGAAGTTGCAAGCGAGAAACGCGGTCTCCGGTTCGCCGAAGTCATCGGGCGCGGTGTAACGCATGATGCGCCCATTGCGCATCAGCTCGCGGCCAATTGTGTCGCAGGTCTTGATGAATTGAGGATCGTTCGACGACAAAAGTCCGAGTTCGGCGACGAGCAGGACGCTGGCGTCGAGATCGGGCGAGCCGAAAGCGCCGGTCAAGGCGCCTCGTTTTTCATCCCAGCCTTCCTTCAGAATGCGCTCGCGCAATGAGCGCGCATTGGTCGCCCAGTATTTGGCGCGATCGGGGATTCTCAGTCGGCGGGCAATGCCGGCGAGCCGGTCGCAGGCCGCCCAGCAGAGCGTCGCCGAATAGGTGTGCGCACTGGCGCGGGTGCGATATTCCCACAGACCCGCATCGGGCTCGAATGCGTGGACGATAGCCCGCTCGCCGAGACCCTCAAGGAGCCGGAACAGCGCCTCGTCCCCCATTTTGGGCAGGCGCTCGTCTACGAACATTTGCGTCGCGGCGAGTACGACGCTGCCATAAACGTCGTTCTGCTTCTGGCTTGCTGCTTGGTTTCCGACCCGAACCGGACCCATGCCGAGAAAGCCCTTGAGGTCAGGCGCGATCCTTTCCTCAAGCGGGGAGAACGGCACAATACCGTGCAGCGGCTGAATCTCCTCGTCGCCGGATGCGATGGTGGTGATGTAGTTGATGTAGGATTCCATGATCTGCGTCGCGCCGAGTCGATTCAGCGCATCGACCACGAAATATGCGTCACGCAACCAGCAGTAGCGATAATCCCAGGTTCGTGAGGACGAGGGCGCCTCGGGGATCGATGTCGTGTGGGCAGCCACAATCGCGCCCGTCTCGGCGAAGCTGCACAGTTTGAGTGTGATGGCTGCGCGCACGACCTCAACCTGCCATTCGTACGCCAGCGCGAGATAGCGCACCCAGGCGTGCCAATAATCGCGCGTGCGGTCGAGAAATTCGCGCGATGTCGTGTCGATGGCGCTCAGAAAAGGATCGTCCTGGCCGAATATGAGGTTGACCGGCCGAGTGAGCGGAAACGAAACCTCGTTGACAATGTAGGAAAGCGGCGCGTCAGACGTCAGCCGCAGAACCTGCTCCCCGTCCAGGTAACGGATGTGGTTGGAGCCAACGACAAAATTGGTCGTTGGACGGCCGTAACCGTGGGTCGGGCGCACGCGGATCGTTATGCGAGGCAGGCCGGCGATCGGTTCGATGCGCCGGATGATTTGCGGCGGTCTGTATACGCGCTCGAACCGCTCGAAATTTGGAGCGAAATCAGAAACTCGAACCTTGCCGCCGTTCGCGTCCGTTAGAATCGTCTCGACGATCGCCGTGTTTCGCACGTACTGCGACTCGGTCTCGACCAGGTTCGCGAGCGTGACATCGCAGAATCCTTTCTCTTCGTCGCCTGCCAGGAGCCGAGAGAAAACCGGATCGGAATCGAAGTGGGGATAACACCACCACACGATCCGGGCGTTCTGATCGACGAACGCCGCGGCGCAGCTGTTGCCGATCAGCGCGAGGTCGAGGTTCTGCTCTTTTCGTTTGCCTGCCCTCGATCACGCGCTGCTTCCTCGAGAGGCAAATTCGGCGAGCCACTCTCGCACCGCCCGTGGGCCTGGGAAGGCGGCAATTGCGCCTGGACGCGGAGGGCCGACCGAATAGGCGAAGCCTCCACGTGCGGTGACGAGGGCGAAACCACTTTCGTCGGTCGTATCGTCACCGATGAATATCGGCGTTCGCTCGAAAAATGTGGAGGTGGAGAGAAAAGCCGCGATCGCGCCGCCCTTGTCGAAACAAGGGTTCTTGATCTCGATCGCGTAATGCGCATCCATCATCTCGACGGCGGTCGGCATCGAATCGATGAGCTGCCTGACGATGCCTGCGCAGCGGCTGTTCCGCGGATGGCGCAAGACGGTAATGAACGGTGAAGCTAAACCGCTTGTCTTCAACGAACACGCCAGGGAACGGTTGGATCGCATGCTCTAGCGCGGCCAAGAGCGACTTCGGCAGATTCCTCGCCGTTGTCGCAGTCGTCGGTGCGTTCGGGTCAAGCCGGATTTCGGCGCCATGAACCCCGCTCGCTCTCAACCGCAAAGGCGCGAAGATATGGTCCACATCGTCTATCGATCGACCGCTGATCAGCGCCAACGCGCCGTCAAGCCTTGCTTCGGCCTCGCGCGAGCGTCGAAATCAGACCAGGAGGCGTCACGACGTCGTCTGGCCGAGCGGCCAAGTCGAGCAATGTGCCGTCAACATCAAGAAAAAGAGCAAACGGCAGACCGCCCAGTGGCGCCACGCCATCCACAGCCGCGCCCATAATGGGCGGCGCGCTCAACTGACCCACCATAACTCCTAACGCCCCTTGCCCAAGCTAAGCAGTTTTTCGGGCAAGAAAGTGTTCGAGGTGTGGCCTCTCCACCGCCGATCTCGCCACTTGAGCCACGTCGAATGAGATAAACGACGCTCTCACTGAGACCTCAAAACGCTGGTGAAATCTGGCTTTTCCCTGGACGGCGCGAGGCGTGACGAAAGGTCGGTCGCCTCGCGCTCAAAGCTGCCGGCAGTCTCCCCGCACGTGCGCCCCCTCGCCATATTCCACAGACCGAAAGCCATTATGAAATAGCACCCAATCTACAGAAGACATGTCGCCGAGAGGCGTGCAAATTCGTTGGGTCGTGCGCCATCGTCATCCTCTTGCTGCTGGGCGCCTCGTCAGGGCGGACAGGAACTACCGAAAGCGAGATTTGTTCCAGCCAGGTTGAAAGTCCGTTTCGTCCCGTCTCGTCGATCGCAATCCAAAAATCGGTCTTAATCCGTTCGACATGCGCGTCGTTCGGCGCTACTTTCCTCAGTTCGATGATGCGCTCCCCAGTTAGTCTGCGCTGCTCAACCATGAATCGCCGAACGGCGCGCAACCGTTCGTGCAAAAACACGAAGGGATTTCTGTCATGACCGTCGCCCTCGCCCGGCCGGAGGCGACCCTGGACTCCAGGTACAATGCACCCGAAGGCTGGGTCTACATGACGGGCACGCAAGCGCTGGTGCGTCTGCCGATTCAGCAGCGTTTGCGCGATGAGGCTGCGGGCCTGAACACCGGCGGCTACATTTCCGGCTATCGCGGCTCTCCGCTCGGGCGCTACGACATTGAGTTGTGGCGCGCGGCCTCACAACTCAAGCAGCACAACATCGTCTTCCGCCCTGGCCTCAACGAGGATCTCGCCGCGACGGCGATCTGGGGCGCCCAATTTCTGAACAGCTTTCCCGGCGCGACGGTCGATGGCGTGTTCGGCATCTGGTACGGCAAGGGCCCAGGCGTCGATCGTTCGGCCGATGCGTTGCGCCACGCCAATTTCACTGGCGCTTCCGCCAAAGGCGGCGTGCTTGCGCTTGCCGGCGACGATCACGGCGCGAAATCCTCGACCGCGGTCAATTTCTCCGACACCTTGTTCATGGCCGTAGGTATGCCGGTCATTTATCCGTCCAACACCCAGGAGCTACTTGATTTCGGCCTGCACGGCATCGCCATGTCGCGGTTTTCCGGCTGTTGGGTCGGCATGAAGGTGGTCACCGACGTCGCCGAAGGCGGCGGCACGGTTTATGTCGGGCCTGAGTTGCCTCAGATCGTCATCCCCGAACGGACGAGCAACCCGCCAGGGGGCTTTGGGCCGCGGACCATTGATGCGCCGGTCGCACAGGAAGAGCGACTTTACCACCACAAACTCCCGGCTGCTCTGGCCTACGCGCGCGCCAACGGCCTCAATCGCATTATCGGCGACGGCGAAGCGGCGCGGATTGGGGTCGTGGCGGCGGGCAAGGCTTGGCAGGACCTCTTGCAGGCGCTCGGCAACCTCGGCGTCGTCGACAACGGCGCTGCGCTTGGCCTTCGGCTTCTTAAAGTCGGCATGGTGTGGCCGCTCGATCCAGTGGTTGTGCGCGACTTCGCCCGCGGTCTCGATCTCATTGTGGTGATCGAGGAGAAGCGTCCGCTGCTCGAGGATCAGATCCGGTCCATCCTGTACGGCGATTCAAGGGCGCCGCGTATCGTCGGCAAATTCTTTGACGGACTGCCGTTCGACATTTCGCCTGGCGCGACCGCCTTTCCCAATTTCGGCGAGATCTCGCCTGAACTCGTCGCCGGGGTGCTGGTCAAGGCAGTTTCGCAGCATGATCCGAATTGCGGGCTGAGTGCGCCGGATGCGCCCGGCGCGATGCTCAGCAACCGCCCCGCGCCGATGCGTAGTCCGGGCTTCTGCGCCGGATGCCCCCACAATCGTTCGACCCCGGTGCCCGAAGGCAGCCGGGCGCTCGCGGGGATCGGCTGCCATTGGATGGCGACGCTCGTTAATCCGAACCAGACCGCCACCGCTTCGCACATGGGCGGCGAAGGAGCGATGTGGCTTGGCCAGCAACCCTTCACCCGTCAGGACCACGTGTTCGCCAATATCGGTGACGGCACCTACGCTCATTCCGGGTCGCTTGCGATCCGTCAGGCGATCGCCGCCGACGTGCCGATCACCTACAAAATCCTCTTCAACGGCTTCGTCTCGATGACTGGCGGCCAGCCGATCGAAGGGGGCATGACTCCGGTTCAGGTCCTGGCGGAACTCGCGGCCGAAGGCGTGAAGAAGATGGCGCTCGTGGCCGATGAGCCCGAGCGCTACGCCGGCGTCCCGCTGCCCCATGGCGTCAGTCTTCGTCACCGCGACGCGATGGACGAAACGCAGCGTGAGTTTCGCGAGTTCAAAGGCGTTTCGGTCATTCTGTACGACCAGCCTTGTGCGACCGAGCGACGGCGCCTGCGCAAGCGCGGCAAGTGGGCGGACCCCGCCATCCGCACCTTCATCAATCCCCAGGTCTGCGAAGGCTGCGGGGATTGCGGGCGCGTGTCCAACTGCATGGCGATCGAGCCGCTGGAGACCGAGTTCGGCCGAAAGCGGCGCATCAATCAATCGAGCTGCAACAAGGATTATCTCGTGCGTCCAGGGCTTTTGCCCGAGCTTCGTGACCGTTCATGGCGGCAGCTTGCGCAAGCCCGAGGCGACGGCCCCCTTGAGCCGTCATCTGCCCCCGGTTCCCGAACCGATCCTACCCAAAATAGACGAGCGTTTCAGTGTCCTCGTGGCCGGGATCGGCGGCTCGGGCGTCGTCACCATCAGCCAGACGGTCGCCGTCGCCGCCTATCTCGATGGGCTCTACAGCTCCAATCTCGATCTGACCGGGTTGAGCCAGAAGTACGGCGCGGTGACCGCGCATGTACGCATCGCGCATGAACCTGGAGCGCTGCATGCGACCCGGATCGCCACCGGCGAAGCCGACGCGCTGATCGGTTGCGACCTTATCGTAGCCGCAGGTGACGAAACGGTTTCCAGACTGAAGCGTGGCAAGACGAGCGCGGTCATCTCCGCCGACCTGACGCCGACCTCAGATTTCGCCCGCAATCCCAACTGGAGCGTCGACGCCGACGCGTTGATTGAACGCCTGAAAAGCGCGCTCGGGGACAAAGCCCTCATCCTCGACGCGCAGCGGCTCGCCGCAGCGCTCATGGGCGACCCGATCGCGTCCAACATGTTCATGCTTGGCGCGGCTTGGCAGAGGGGCTTGGTTCCAATCCGCCGCGAGGCGATCGAACGCGCGATCGAGCTCAACGGGGTCGCCATCGACGCCAACAAGCAGGCTTTCGAATGGGGGCGGCGCGCCGGGCATGATCCGAGCAAGTGTGGAGACGCTGGTCGGCTTCGACGAACCGGCTGACGAGCAGCCTTCGCTCGACGCGCTGATCAAGCGTCGCTCGGCGCATCTCACGGACTATCGTGATGCGGCCTATGCTGAGCGCTACAAGACGCTCGTCGAACGGGTGCGCGCGGCGGAGAAAAGCGCCGGCTCTGGGCGAGGCCCTGACCACAGCCGTCGCGCGGGCCTATCACAAGCTGCTGGCGATAAAGGACGAGTGGGAAGTCGCGCGCCTGTTCGCGGCGCCTGAGTTCCAGCAAGCCTTGGCGCGCGAGTTCGAGGGCTCCTACCGGCTGCATTTCCATATTGGCGCCTGGCCGTTCGCGCGTGTCGACCCGACAAGCGGGCGCACGACGAAAGGCGAAGTCGGTCCTTGGGCCATGACGGCCTTCCGAGCCATGGCGCGGCTGAAATTCCTGCGCGGCACATGGTTCGATCCGTTCCGCAACAGCGACGAGCGCAAGTTCGAGCGGCGTCTGATTGCCGAATTCGAGGCCGATGTCGCGGATCTCATCCAGCGCCTGACCCCCGCGTCCCATCCGATCGCCGTCCGCGTCGTCGAGGCTTACGAGACGATCCGTGGATATGGACATGTGAAAGAGGCGAGCGCCGTGGAGGCGGCGAAAACGCGCGCCGACGCCCTCAACGAGCTCAAGGCTCCCAAGGCGCTCGTGGCGAAGGCGGCTTAGACCTTGGCGTCGGGCAAAACGATCGTCGTCACTGGCGGCTTGGGCGCATTGGGCAGCGTCATCGCCGAGACGGCGGCGAAACGAGGCGCATCGGTCGCGCTGCTCGATCATGCGCCGGCCGCTCCGGCGGGTTTGGCTGAACGACTCGGTCCCAACGCACTCATCGTCGGCGGAGTCGACTTGACCTCGTTGTCGGCGGCGGAAGACGGCGATGGCCTCGGTCAAGTCGAAATTCGGCCGGCTCGACGCGCTGCTCAATATCGCCGGCGGCTTTCAATGGGAGACGATCGCGGACGGCAAGGTCGACAGTTGGGATCGAATGTACGCGATGAATTTGACGACCGCCCTCAACGCCTGCGAAGGCCGCGCTTCCCTACTTGCTCGAAAGCGGCGCTGGCCGCATCGTCAATGTCGGCGCCCAGTCCGCACTGCATGCCGCGTCCGGATTTGGCCCCTACGCGGCGAGCAAATCCGCGGTGCATCGGCTGACCGAAAGCCTGGCCGACGAACTGAAGCTCAAGGGCGTGACGGTCAACGCCGTGTTGCCGTCGATCATCGACACGGCCCAGAACCGGCGCGACATGCCGAAGGAGGACTTCAGCCGCTGGGTCGCGCCGGCGGACCTCGCGGCGGTGATCCTGTTTCTGGCGTCGGATGAAGCGAGGGCGGTGACTGGCGCGCTCATTCCGGTTTCGGGCCGCGTTTAAGCTCATGGTTCGGCTGCGCGGGCGCCTCGTGGTATAGCGCCGCGCGCGGCGTCGCGCCCTGGATTGGCGATTTAAAGAGGACGGCATGAGCAAGACGGCTCTCATCACTGGAGCAACCTCGGGCATTGGCGAAGCCGCCGCGCGCGCATTCGCAGCTGCGGGATGGCGCGTGATTGCGACGGGCCGGCGGGTTGAACGAACTCGAAGCGCTCGTCGCCGCGATCGGCCCCGACAAGGTCCATCCGGCGGCGTTCGACATCCGCGACGAAGCCGCGCGCGATGCGGCGCTGGCTGCGCTGCCCGACGGATTTCGCGGTATCGACCTCCTGATCAACAATGCCGGCTTGGCGCTCGGCCGGAATCCAGCCCAGGCGGCCGATCTCACTCAGTGGAAAACCATGATCGACACAAACGTGACGGCGCTTGCGTCGCTCACTCATAAACTGCTGCCGGCGCTGATCGCTCGCCGCGGCGCGATCATCAACATCTCATCCGTCGCCGCGACTTATCCCTATACGGGCGGCAACGTCTATGGCGGCGCCAAAGCGTTCGTGAAGCAATTCTCACTCGGGCTGCGGAGCGATCTGCATGGGACCGGCGTGCGCGTCACCTCGATCGAGCCCGGCATGGTCGAGACCGAATTCTCGCTGGTGAGAATGGGCGGCAGCGCGGAAGCGCAGGAGGCGTCGGACGCGCTTGTACCGGGGCGCGAAGCCGATGAGCGGCGATGATATCGCGGCGACGTTGTTGTGGGTGGCCGAGTTGCCGCCACACCTCAACATCAACCGGCTCGAGCTGATGCCCGTCAACCAGTCGTTTGCTGGCTTCCAGATCGCTCGCTCCAACTAGACGCATCTGCAACCGAGGACGACCATGGGCGCATTCGTCGACGGAACATGGCGAGAAGGCGACTTCCCGCACGACACGACCGGTCACTACACGCGGCCTGACTCGCCTTTCCGCAATTGGATCACGGCGAGCGGAGAAGCGGGGCCGAGCGGCGCCGGCGGCTTCAAGGCTGAGCCCGGCCGGTATCACCTCATCATCTCGCTCGCCTGCCCGTGGGCTCACCGCACCCTTATCTTCCGCCGCCTCAAGGGCCTAGAGAGCATGATCTCGCTCTCTGTCGTCCACTGGCTGCTCGGCGAGCGAGGCTGGACGTTCGATGACGGCCCCGGCGTCATTCCCGATCCAATCTTTGGCGCGAGCGAGCTTCGCGAGTTCTATGTCAAGGCGCGTTCCGATTTTAGCGGCCGCGTTACGGTGCCCGTGCTGTGGGACAAGACAACGAGCACGATCGTCAACAACGAGTTCCTCCGAAATCATCCGCATGTTCAACAGCGCCTTCGATGGGATCGGCGCGGCCAAGGGCGACTATTATCCGAGCGGCCTTCGGCCGGAGATCGACGAGGTCAATGCGCGCATCTATCGAACGGTCAACAACGGCGTCTACCGCGCCGGTTTCGCGACCTCACAAGAGGCTTACGAAGAGGCGTTTCGGGAGCTTTTCGAGACGCTCGACTGGCTCGAGGCGCGTCTGGCGAACCAGCGCTTCCTCATTGGCCAGCGACTGACGGAAGCCGACTGGCGCCTGTTCACGACCCTCATCCGCTTCGATGCCGTTTATTTCGGGCACTTCAAGTGCAACCTGCGTGAAATCCGGAACTACACCGCGCTGAGCCGCTATCTGAGTGAGCTTTACCACCTGCCGGGCGTCGCCGAGACGGTCGACTTCTTCCACATCAAGCACCACTATTACGAGAGCCACCGTCGCATCAATCCGACCGGAATCGTGCCGCTCGGGCCGGAGTTGAGCTGTGAGAGCGCGGTCGGGCGCTTGCCCCGCCCGCCGCGCCGTGGCAATCGACCGGCGTGACTGACATTGCCCGAAACCGAGCAGCGTGCCGCGCCGCGCATTTCTTTTGTTTCTCTCGGCTGCCCGAAGGCGCTCGTCGACAGCGAACGTATTCTGACCCGGCTGCGCGCGGAAGGCTACGAACTTGCGCGCAGCCATGCCGGCGCCGACGCAGTCATCGTCAACACCTGCGGCTTTCTCGACAGCGCGAAGGCCGAATCGCTCGCCGCCATCGGCCAGGCGATGAACGAAAACGGCAAGGTGATCGTCACCGGCTGCATGGGAGCCACACCCGACGCGATCCGCGACGCTTTTCCAAACGTCTCGGCGATCACCGGCCCGCAGGCGTTCGAGAGCGTGATGGAGGCGGTGCGCGCCGCGGCCCCAGCGCCCCGCGATCCGTTCGTCGATCTCATTCCCGGCGAAGGCGTTCGTCTGACGCCGCGCCACTACGCCTATCTCAAAATTTCCGAAGGCTGCGACCACCGCTGCACGTTCTGCATCATCCCGTCCTTACGCGGGCGGCTCGCATCACGCTCGGCGGGCGACGTGCTGAGGGAAGCCGAGCGGCTGGTCAAAGCCGGCGTCAAGGAACTCATCGTCATCGCGCAGGATACCAGCGCCTATGGCCTCGACCTGCGATACGCCGAGAGCCCGTGGCGCGACCGCCAAGTCGCCGCCCGCTTTTTCGACATCGTGCGCGAACTGGGTTCGCTCGGCGCCTGGATGCAGGCTGCAATATGTCTACCCCTATCCGCATGTCGACGAGGCGATTGCGCTGATGAACGGCGGCAATGTGCTGCCTTATGTCGACGTGCCCTTCCAGCATGCGTCGCCCACAGTGCTGAAGGCGATGCGGCGGCCCGGCGGCTCAAGAGAAGACGCTGGAGCGCATCCGCGCGTGGCGCGCCATCTGCCCCGAACTGACCGTTCGCTCGACCTTCATCGTCGGCTTTCCCGGCGAGACCGAGGAGGACTTTCGTTTCCTGCTCGACTGGCTCGACGAGGCCAAGCTCGACCGTGTCGGCGCGTTCCAATACGAGCCGGTCAAAGGCGCCGCGGCCAACGATCTTGGCCTCGAACCCGTACCGGACGACATCAAGGCCAGTCGCCACAAGCGTTTCATGCAACGCGCGCAGGCAATCAGCGCGAAGAAGCTCGCCGCCAAGGTTGGCAGGCGGCTCGAGGTTATCGTTGACGAGGGCGGTTCGCGCGAGGCGAAAGGCCGCAGCAAGGGCGATTCCCCGCAGATCGACGGCGCCGTCCATATCGCCACGCGCCGGCCCTCTGCGGGCGGGCGACATCGTAACGGTCAAAGTCGAGCGCTCAGACGCGTACGATTTGTGGGGGACGGCGACTTGACGGCCGCGCGCCGGATTCGCGGGGACCGCTAGCCGCCTTGAACCGCCCCGAGCCGATATCAGCGCCTCGCGCGGTCGAAGTGCATGACGGCCTCCCCAATCCGCAGCGCTTGTTGGCGTTCACGACGCTCGCCATGGCGATCAGCATGGCGGTGCTCGACGGCACCATCGTCACCGTCGCGCTTGCCGACGATGGCGCGCCAATTCGCGGTCGCGCCGGAGAGCGCGATCTGGATCGTCAATGCTTTTCAGCTGGCGGTCACCGTCTCGCTTCTTGCCGCTGGCGGCGCTCGGCGACCGGTTCGGATACCGGAATGTCTACTGGTGGGGGCTAGCGCTCTTCACCGTCGCCTCGCTCGCCTGCGCGCTCGCGCCGACATTTGCGGTGCTCACGTTCGCGCGCGTGGTTCAGGGCCTGGGCGCGGCCGGGATCATGAGCGTCAACATTGCGCTCGTCCGGTTCATCTATCCGCACGCGCGGCTTGGCCAGGGGGTCGGCAACATGGCGGTGGTCGTCGCCGTTTGCACGGCCGGAAGCCCGAGCGTCGCGGCGGCGATCCTTTCGGTCGCCTCCTGGCACTGGCTGTTTCTCGTCAACGTGCCGATCGGCGCACTGGCGCTGGTGATGGCGGCGCGGACGCTGCCGGAGACCCCGCGCGCCGCGGGCCGCCTGGATTTCTTGAGCGTGCTGTCTTGAACGCGCTTACGTTCGGACTGGTTATCGCGGGCGTCAACCGGATCGGCCAGGGGGGAGGCCTCTCGCTGGCGCTGATCGAAATCGCCGCCGGCGCCCTGATTGGCGTCGCGCTCGTTCGGCGGCAACTCAGGCTTCCCGCGCCGCTGCTGCCGGTCGATCTCCTGCGCCGGCCGGTGTTCTCCCTTTCGCTGGCGACTTCGATCGCCTCGTTCGGGGCGCAGAGCCTGGCCATCGTGTCGCTGCCATTTTACTTCGAGAACCGGCTCGGCCACTCGGCGTCAACCTCGGGACTGCTCCTGTCCCCGTGGCCGATCGCAACCGCCTTGATCGCGCCGATCGCCGGGCGCCTGGCCGATCGTTTCATCCCGGGTCTCCTGGGGAGCATCGGTCTTGTGGTGATGGGAGGTGGGCTGGTTCTCGTCGCCCTCGGCATCGGCGACGCCAGTCCGGTCTCGCTCGCATGGCGGCTCGCGATCTGCGGCCTGGGATTCGGGTTTTTCCAGTCGCCCAACAATCGGGTCATTATCGGCAGCGCGCCGCGGGAGCGAAGCGGGGCGCTGCCGGACTGCAGTCCTCCGGGCGGCTGATCGGCCAGTCGTTTGGAACCGCGCTGGTGGCGGTTGCGCTCGGCCGGGCGCCCGCGCACGCCACGGAGATCGCGCTCTGGGGCGCCGCGGCGCTCACATTCGCCGGCGCCGTCACGAGCGGTTTACGGAAGACGGACTGATCGCTCGGATTGCTCGATTTCGTCCCCTTGACGAGCTACGTGGCGCTGACGCCGCCTCGATTCCAGCCCCGCCCGCTGTCCCCAAAGGCTTCGTAGCCCTGGTCCGTCACGGCGACCGTGTCCTCCAGCTTCACGAAGCCGCGCCGTGGGTCGGCGATCCGTCGTCTCGATCGAGATGACCATGCCGGACTCAAGCGGACGGTCGGCGTCATAGGCCGGATAAGCGATCGGCCCATGAGCTGGTTAGACGCGGCGCCTCATGGCTGATGAGGCCCATCCCGTGAGCTACGAATTCAATGGAATTCGCGCGCGACGATCGCCCGAGCACTTCGCCCGCGCTGGCGTAGATGTCGCCGCCTTTCGCGCCCGCCCGGATCGGCTTGCGCGCCGCCATCTGGATTTCGTCCACTTCACCGAGCAGATCTTCGAGTTCGCCGTCGGGCTCGCCCTGGATCGCCATGCGACAGAGGTCGCCGATATAGCCCTTGTAGTTGCCGCCGGAATCAAGAGACAGGATGTCGCCAGCTCCCCACACCTCGGTCCGAAGGGGCCCGATTGAGGCTCGTCCCCCTGGTGAGGAGACAATATTCAAATGTCAGTCCTCGGCTGACCTCTTCACGGCGAAGCGCTTCGACGAGTTCGGCTTTTGTCGCGCCCGGCCCGTGCGAGGCGATCACCGCCAGCATGGAATCGACGACAAGCTCGGACGCCGTGCGCAGCAAATCCAGCTCTTCTCGCGTCTTGCGCGCGCGCAGGCGTTCAAGCGGAAGGTGCGCTTCGACGAATGTGGTCCCCGGCAGCTCGCGAGCCATGAGTTCCGCCGCATCGACGGGCAGGAACGAGCGCTCGATTCCGACGCGTTTCAGAGCAAGCTTTCGCAGATGATCGACAACACGCTGCGCGGAATCAAGGGTTGCTCCCGCGGTCTGGAAGGAAGGGGTCCAGAACTTCCCAAGCTCCTTCTCATAAGACTCCATTCCGTGCCCGACATAGCTCGATTGATCCGGACGGCCTTTGACGTAGACCAGGAACGGCAAATAGCGGCTTATGCCGATCGCGTCGAAATGATCGAAGAAGAAGAAGCGGTAGCCGCCCAGAAGATATTGGATGTTGTGCTTCGAGCAGATCACCACGGCGTCCATGCCCGCCTCGTCGAGGAGGCCATCGAGGCGAGCGCTGTCGAACGGCAGCGGCGCGGCTTTGGACGTCACTGACGCCAATGAGGCAGGGCTTTCATTCATAGGTTCCTCCCACGCGCGATCCGGGCCAATCGAAGGGTCCGCCGCAATATACTCAACTCAGCCACGTTTCGCCATCAACTCGTGTTGAAGGCCGTTGAGCGACGGTTTCTCCCCTGGCTTGCCAAAGGCGCGGGTCGTCCCTCATCATCGCGCCAACCCTTCGAATAAAGGCCGCTTCCATGCTTTCAGTCGACGCCAAAGGCGTCTTTCCCATCGCGCCAACGCCATTTCTCGCCGACGGCGCGATCGACGCGGCCAGCGTCGACCGCATGATCGACCATTACGTCGCCGCCGGGCGCCGACGGTTGCACCATTCTCGGCATCATGGGCGAAGCGCCGAAGCTTGAGCACGACGAGGCGGTGGGCTTCGTCGCACGCTGCGTCGCGCGCGCGCCGAAACTGCCGTTCATCGTCGGCGTCTCCGCGCCCGGTTTTGCGGCAATGCGCGCCCTGTCTCACGCCGCCATGGCCAAAGGCGCGGCCGGCGTGATGATCGCTCCGCCGTCATCGCTTCGCACGGACGATCAGGTCGTGACTTACTATGCCCAGGCGGTCGAAGCGATCGGGTCGGACATTCCCTTCGTCATTCAAGATTATCCGTTGACGCTTGGCGTCATCATGACGCCGAACGTCATTCGCCGGATCATCACCGACAATGCGTCCTGCGTCATGTTGAAGCACGAGGACTGGCCGGGCCTCGAAAAGATCTCGTCTCTTCGGCAATTCGAGAAGGAGGGCAAGCTGCGTCGTGTGCCCATTCTCACCGGCAACGGCGGGCTGTTTCTCGATTTCGAGATGGAGCGCGGAGTCGACGGCGCAATGACCGGCTACGCTTTCCCTGAAATGCTGATCGACGTCGTGCGGCTGTCGAACGAAGGGCGGCGCGAGCAAGCGCACGACCTCTTCGACGCTCATTTGCCCCTCGTCCGCTACGAGCAGCAGCAGGGCGTTGGTCTGGCCACACGCAAATATGTGATGATGAGGCGCGGCATCCTCGCCTCTGACGCACAGCGGAAACCGGGAGCCGGCCTTAGCGCAACCGCGAAGGCGGAAATCGACTATCTCCTGACCCGGCTTGCGCGCCACGACGCGCGCGCGGCCGCGCCGATTGCGCTGGGACGAAAGAGCGTCGACGCGCGCGCTTTGAGTCAGGCGTAAGTCCCGCCTGGACTGCACGCCACACCTAAGTCGCAGTGGCGAGCCCCGTATCGCGCATCAACACTTGATTGATCCGACCCATGACGTCCGCATGGTGGGCTTGTGCGGCGGGCGCCATGTCGAACTCGGGCCGCTGCTCGGGTTCAAAATGCCCGTATTCGTCCACGCCGCGAACCAGCGTCGCCGAATTGCGCGTGCCTGCGGCTTGGCGTACATAAGTCGGCACGTAGCGGATGGCGAAGCCGATGCGTCGTTTGGCCGAGGGGTTAGGCTCAGACCCGTGGATTAGGCGAACATGATGCAGCGACATCTCGCCGGGCTGTAGTGGCAACTCGACAGCCTTGCTCTCGTCCACCTCCACCATGATCTCCTGGCCTCGGCTCAGCAAATTGTTAGCGGAGAACGTGTCGCGATGCTGCGCCTGGTCCAGTTTGTGCGATCCAGGAATAACCCGCATCGCCCCGTTCTCATGTGTGCTCTCGCTCAGGGCCACCCAGGCTGTAACGATATCCGGCGGCTCCAATCCCCAGTACGTCGAATCTCTGATGCCAAGAGACAAAACTTCGGATTCCGCGGTTCCTTGATGAAAAAGCTGCTGCCCCAGGCCAGAATGTTCGGGCCGATCACCTGCTCCACCGCGTCGAGCACGCGGGGATGGCGATCCAGTTCGTCTCAGCCAGGTAAAAAGCAGATGTGGCTTGTTGCGGAGTCCCCCGGTCAAGCCCGCTGTTGCTCGCCTCGAAGGCCTCGAGACGGCTGCGCAGACGAGCGGCCTCGTCGCCCGTCAAGGCCCGGATCGGAGCATAATAACCCTGATCGTTGAACTGACGGACGGCGTCCGCCGACATTGTCGCCACGCGATCCTCCTAACCTGCAGATGATGCCGCCTTCATTTCGCGGTCGCCCACCAGACGTCCATTCAATCTTCGCTTCACGCTGGTTGCGCACCGCGGTTGAGCCCAAAATCGACAGCATAGAGAGCAACCGCAAGCAGCAGGATCAGACCCTGGACAATCCACTGCCAGTACGCGACGACGCCAAGGAGATTGAGTACGTTGCCGATCATGGCGAGCACGAGCGCGCCAGCGATCGCTCCCCAGACCGTGCCGCGTCCGCCGAACAGATCCACTCCGCCGAGGACAGCGGCGCTGATGCTCGAGAGCTGATAGGTATTCCCGACGAGGGGATCGCCGCTGCCCGTGCGCGACGCAATGAATAGTCCCGCAGCGGAAGCAAGAAGCGCCGAGCCGATGTAGGCCGTTATCTTGATCGCGACCGGGAGACACTCCGGCAAGCCGCGCTGACTTTTCATTCCATCCCACGGCGCGCAGTCGCAGGCCGAAGCGCGACCGGTCGATATAAATGGCGATGAGCGAAAGGAGGATCAGCGTCACCACCGCAGTCGCCGGGATGCGCCCCAGCGCGTCGAAGCAGCGTCCTGGAAGGATCTCGCAATGTGGCCGCCAGGCACTGGCCGAAGGTAAAGGTTGGCGCCGCGAGAAGAATGTCATCCCCAACGTCGCGAGAAACGGCGGCAGGTTGTAGCGGACGATGAGCAACCCGTTGACGAGACCGACCGCCACCGCCGCGCCAACGCACGCTGCAAGCGCCAATGGCACGCTGCCGCCGTTGGCCGGATCCATCAGCAGGGAGGCGATCACGCCCGAGAGCGTGACGCAGGCGCCGACGGATAGGTCGATGCCCGCGGTGATGATGACGAGAGTTTGGCCGACTGCGGTGAGAAGAAGTGGAACCGACTGCAGCAGGAAGTAGCCGATATTGATGCGGGTCCCAAAACGTGGCACGAGCAAATAGGCGAGAAGCGCGCCGACAACGACAAGGACGATCGGCCCGACGGTCCTCCTGTTGAACCGGGTCATGCCGCTCCTCTTTCAATTCTCTGACCCGTGATGGCGGCCAGCACGTCCTCCTCGGACCGGCTGGCGCGAGTGAAGGTCGCCGCTTGGCGGCCGCGATAGAAAGCGATGATCGTATCGGCGAGGCCGAGCGCTTCGGCGAGGTCGCTGGTCGCGATCAGCACGCCTCGGCCGCTATCCGCGAAATGGCGGAGATGCTTGTAGATCTCGGCGCGGGCGCCGACATCGATGCCAGCGGTCGGATCGAGAAGGACGAGGAGTTGACGCTCGGCGGCGAGCCAGCGGCCGAGCGCGAGCTTCTGCTGGTTGCCGCCGCTGAGCGACTCGGCAAGCGCAGTCGACGAACGGCAACGCACCGAGAGCGCCTTGATCAGCCGGTTGGCTTCGTCCGCCTCTCGCCGCGTGTCGACGAACCCCATGCGGGACCACATTTCGAGAGCGCCGAGCGCAAGGTTCTCGCGCACCGTGCGCACCCGGAGGATCGTGTCGGCGCGGTCTTCCGCGAGAAAGCCTATGCCGCTTGCCAGCGCGTCGCGAAGCGAGCGCAACCTGATCGGTTTTCCCTCCATCCGGATTTCGCCCG
Source organism: uncultured Alphaproteobacteria bacterium (assembly GCA_963762335.1). Lineage (GTDB taxonomy): Bacteria > Pseudomonadota > Alphaproteobacteria > Rhizobiales > Beijerinckiaceae > Roseiarcus. Next base: position 270,226 of record CAVXKU010000011.1, read on the forward strand.
TGTCCGGCGGAGGCAGGCCAGCAAGGCTGCGTGCGACTTCGAAGCTCCCGTGGCCGGCAAGACCGACGAGCGCGACGATCTCCCCGCGGCGGACAGAGAAAGTCACATCCTCGAAAGCGCCGGCGCGCCGGATCGCTGTCGCGGACATAAGCGTTTCGCCGGGCGGCGTCGCAGGATGGGGATACATTTGCCCGAGTTCGCGGCCGACCATCAGTGAAACGACGCGCTCCGGCAACGCTTCCGCACGGTTCAGCTCGCCAACCTTGGCGCCGTCGCGCAGGACACCGTCACCCGATCGACCATGCGCTCAATCTCTTCGAGGCGATGAGTGACGTAGAGAATGGCCGTGCCATGCGCCTTCAGCTCGTTCAGGATGGCGAGCAAGCGCCGCGTCTCTTCGGTGGTGAAGGACGCGGTCGGCTCATCGAGGACGAGGAGCTTCTGCTTCTCGTCGAGCACCTTGAGAATCTCGAGGATTTTGCGGTCTCCGATCTTGAGCCGCTCTGCGGGGGTGTCGGGATCGAACCGAACATCGAAACGTTTCGCGCGTGCGGCTAGCTCATCGCGCACGGAACGGCGCCGAATGAAGCCAAGCGCGGCGGTCGGCTCCTGACCGAGGGCAAAGTTCTGAGCGACCGTCAGGCCTGGAAGGATGGAAGAATTCTGGTGAACAATATGGAGCCCGAGCGAGCGCAACAACGCGGGCGTTGGCGCTTCAATTCGTTCGCCCTCAAATCGCATCTCGCCGCGGGTCGGGCGATGGATGCCCGCGAGTATCTTGATGAGGGTCGATTTGCCAGCACCATTTTCGCCGAGAAGCGCGTGGAACCGTCCCGCTTCCAACGTCAGGCTGATGTCGCGGAGCGCAATCGTCGCGCCGAATGTCTTGGTGACGTCGCGCAGCTCAAGGAGAGGGACGCGCGCCTGAGGCCATGCCGGCTGAGGCGACGCCGTCCCGTTCGGAAGAATCCGAGGGAACGGCTCGCCGAACGTCGGCCGTTCCCAGTTGGTCCCGCGCGGATTGCTCCGCGCGGCCAGCGTCATGGTCACTGCTGATGGTCAACTTGTCTGGCGTTTCACGTCTTGAGAAATGTTGACGACCGACTAGCGAGTAGCCTGCTTCTTCAGTTCTTCAGGCGGAAGCTGCGTGCCCAGGAGCCATACGTTGTCCGGTAGGTCGGGCTGAACGAAGTTCTTGAGAGTTTCGGAGGTGACGACCTTCGTCGGGATTTCGACCTTCTCACCGGTTTTGCCGGTCAGCGCATTGATCACGTCCAGGGTGCCGTAGACGGCGACGTCGGTATGGTCGCCGATGACGTACCACTGAACCTTCGGATTGGCTGCCCACCATTTCAGCGGGCCATTGCCTCCGCCGACGCCGATCATCGGAATTTTTGTGATGTCATAGCCCTGGCTGGCCATCACCTCGCCGGCCGCCCAGGTCATCGAGTCCCCGAAAGAGAGGACGCCGTTGACCTCGGGATGGTTAGCGAGGCAGTTCTGGACCGCCGTCTTCGCCGCGCCGTAGTCCCAGTTGGCGTACTCGCTGCAGATAACCTTGATGCCCGGGTTCTGGTCCAGGACCTCCTTGGCGCCGTCCCATTCGTAGCCGTCGACCGGCGTTCCGGTAATGCCGCGGAGCACGATGACGTTCCCTTTGCCTCCCATCGCTTTGGCGAGCCATTCCGTTGTCTGGCGATTCCATTCTTTGAAGGGCGGAGTCACCTGCGCGACGACGAGGTCCGCGCCCTCGGTGATGTTGTTGTTATAGGTGGCGACTGGAATGTTGTTGTCCTTCGCGTCCTTGAGCACGGAGGCGAAGGCCGTGTTCGAATGCGGCGAGAGGACAATGGCGTCAACGCCGCGCGAGATCAGGTCCTGGACGTCAGAGATTTGCTTATTGGTGTCCTCTCCGGCGTTAAGGACGATGAGTTCCTTGATCAGCTCCGGGTGCTTGCTCGCATAGTACTTGATCTCGTTGATCATCTGCACGCGGAACGGATTGGCGACCGAGTCGTTCGAGACGCCGATAACGAACGGCGGTCTTTTCCGCCGCTTGACTGGTCGAAACGCCCAAGGCGGTCGCAGCGAACATGGTGGCGGCGACGTACCCGACGATTTTCCAGCGCGACATTCTGACGTGCTTGCTCTCGATTGTCATGGCGTATCCTACCCTTTCCTTAGTTTGTTGTTTTCACGATTGTTCTACGTCATCGCGCTCCACAGCCGCGTCTCTCTCGAAGCGAGGCTGGCAGCGGATCTCTTTCAGGCGTCGCGCCGCGGACCTCTTGTTAGCTTGCGATCCGCCTCCCTTGAAGGATAGCGCCGGCGATCACGATGACCGCGAGGAGCATGGACCGGAGCGCGATGGGCACACTAAGCTGAATGAGGAGCGCCGTCAGCACGGCGAAGAATCGCCACCCCGACGAGGGTGCCAAACACGCCACCCTCGCCGCCTGAAAGGCTGGTGCCGCCGATGAGCACGACGGCGAGCGAGTTGAGCACGTAGGGGTCGCCAGCGTTGAGCGTGCCGACGGCAATATATCCGCCAAGAAGCAGACCGCCCGCCGCTGCCAGAGCGCCACACATTATGTAGGCGATCACGGTTATTCGCTCGACGCGAATGCCGGTCAGCTGTGCGGCGCGCGGATTCGGCGCCGGTGGCGTAGAGACGGCGTCCAAATACGGTGCGGGTGAGCAAGCGATGACAGCCGACGAAGACAGCGCCGACAATCAGGTCCGCCACCGGGACAATGCCGATCTTGCCGTTTGCGGCAAATTGTAGAATTGACGGCATCGATCCGTTGGGCGCTCCGTTTGTGTAAACCCAGGAAGCGCCATTGATCATGGTCGCGGTGGCGAGCGTGCTGATCAAAGCCGGCAAACGCAGGCGCGTCACCAAGAGCCCATTGACTGCCCCGATCGTCGCGCCGACCGCGAGGCACACGAGGATAGCGATTGGCAACGCCGCGTTGCTTCCGCGCGCGATACCCGCGCCGAGCACGAGGCTCAGCGTGAGGACTGCGCCAACCGATAAGTCGATCAACCCCAAGAGCACGACAAGCGTCTGGCCGATCGCAACGAGGGCGAGTGGGGCGACCTGTTGACCGAGAAGAAGCAGGCGATCTGGGAGCAGGAACGAAGGGATGAGCGCCCCGGCTGTCGTTAGCAGGACGGCCAGGCATACGAGCGCCGGCATCGCGCGGTTGAGAGCCGGCCATTGGGAGATGGCGGTGCGGGCCCCGCCAATGGAAAAGTCCGTATGAGCCGCCGATGGGGTCAGGGCGTTTCCTCGGCCACAGCGGGCGACGCGTGGCGCCGTTGTGCGCCGGTCTTCTCGACGGCGTGCCGTGACGCCTTGAGCCTAATGAATGGGATCGAGCAAGACCACGGGTATCTCGCGTTCGGTTTTCAGCGCATAGTCGGCATAGGCGGCCAAAATTCGAGCGCTTGTTCCAAAGCCTGGAACGCTCCCCGCCCTCTACGGTCCTGGGTCGCGCCTTCACCTTCTTGGTTCCGACTTGCACCTCGACTTCGGGTTCACAAGGATATTGCGGTACCATCCGGGGTGTCCGTCGCGCCATCTTTGAAGCGATGATGAGGTAGCTGTCGCCGTTCTCTCCGTAAAACAGCGGGAATATGAACTTTTCGACGGACTTCCGGCCCGTGGTGGTCAGCAGCAGTGCCGGCGCCGTAGATTTCCCCTCGCCCAGGCACGTCACCTTGTACATTTGCCCCTCCTTGCCGCCGCTGGCGGATAGAGGTTCGCATGCTGACCATCCATCGGGCATGTTGGAAGCGAGTTTCGCCTCGGCCATTGTTCCTCCTTCAAAGCTGCGAGACTATAGCGCGCCCCGCCGCATAGGCCAATGCGAGGGAGAAACAGTCGAGTCGTCGATGCTTGGTCTCGCATGGCAAGTTCGTCGCGTTGCCAGGTGAGGTCACGACGGAAGGTTGATGAACACGACGGGCCGCTACCTGGCGGGCACGAGATAAGGAGCAGTCATGGTGGAAATTCCCGCGAAATATCTGGATCTGCTGCAGGGCAAAACGACTGTCGCTCATCTGGCGACAATCGAGCCGGATGGAACGCCGAAGGTGACCCAGTCTGGTTCGACTACACGAACGGCAAGATCCGCGTGAATTCCGCGAAGGCCGCGCGAAGTCCCGCAACATGACAAGAGGCGCTCGGTGGCGCTATTGATCCTCGATCCGACAACCCTATCGGTATATCGAGATCCGTGGTCGGGTCGAACACGTGACCGAAAACGGACAGACGCGCATATCATTTCCCTCGCCAAGAAATATCTCGGCAAGGACAAGTATCCCTGGGCTTCACCCGACCAGATCAGGGTTATCTTGAAATCGAGCCCGGCAAGGTGCAGGGCCAGGGCTGACGCACGGATCCGCGCTGAGAAAAGGTTGTTGGGCTTCCTCGCGATTGGCTGTTGAAGGGGGAGCTCCTCTTACCGCCGATGAAAGGTGACGATCCGGGCGACGGAACGAAAGCGATTGCGGTCTGGTGTCGACGCCTAAGTCCCGTGATTCTTCTCTGATGGCTCAAGCCCAGAGAAGCGTGTGCTCGCTGCTCTCTGTCTTCGAACTCGCAAGTGGTAAAGCGTCGGATCATGCCGTCGTAGTTGATCGCTGGAAGCGCAGGATGCCTGTTCGTCTCAAGCGATCGTTCGCGCTATCCTGGGGTTTCGCGGGAGTGGCCGCGGTCTCGTGAAGTCAGAGGACCGACTATGCCCCAGCTAGGTTACAAGGCGTCGGCGGAGCAATTTGGGCCGTCGGAATTGCTGAGTTCTCTCGCCTCGCGGAAGAAACGGGTTTGAACTCGGTGTTCATCAGCGATCACTTCCAGCCGTGGAAGCATCACGGCGGCCACGCCCGTTCTCGCTCGCATGGCTCGGCGCCCTTGGCGCGGTCATGTCCTGTATCACCATGGGCACAAGTGCGCGCCGATCGTCCACCTTTCGCCACCAGCCGCTCGTCGTCGCGCAGGCCTTCGCGACGCTCGGGGCGACTATCCGCAACCCGGATCGTCCTTGGCGTCGGCACTGGAGCTTGTCAAACTATTCCTCAACCGGCATGGAACTGCCGATCAGGAGCGGGTTCGACGTTTTTCGAGAAGCGAATCGCCTGATCGACAGCTTGGGACTGAAGAGCGGGTGACGTTCGAGTGAAGATCATCGGACGAAGCTAGCCAATCATTACTGACCTTGCCGACGCCGTTCTGATCTATGTCGCCGCGGCCGGCGCGCTGATCGTAGATCTTGCTCGCCGAACGGCGACGGCTGTACTGCACGAGCGGCAAGGCGCGCGCAGCTTTATACCGAGATGCTCCGCCGAGGCGTCGGAGGGCGCGCCGAGGTGGTGGTGCGCGCTCGATCAACGCGGCGCACGATCGAGGTCAGGTTCGTCGACACGGACAAGCAAACGCGCGATGGAGGAGACGGCGCCGACGGCGGTCGTCGGTCCCGGCAGGCAAGGCTTCGTCCAGAACCGGAAAGAGATGAGCGCTCGCTCAACGGCCTTCGGCGAGCGGCGCCCAGCTGAGCGTGATCGTCTCGACGCATCCGGACGACATGTTGAGTGAATCGGGCCATCGTCGTCCACTGGCTTCGCATCCATCTGGTCTTTCATGCGCGGGTCCGAACCAGGAGCGTCGATCCGCTCTACGCCGAGCAGGTCCTGCCGCGCCTTCGTCGCCGATACGGCGCGCCGGACGAAACGCGCAAGAGCGCATGACCCTGAGGTCATCGCCTTGAGGGCCTGCCTTTCGTTCAACCCGGCGATGACCTGGTAGAGCTCGTTGCGTCGGCCCTGACGCAAAACGACGTCACGCCACGCGCCGGAGACGTGCTTGTCGTTGCGCAAAAAATTGTTTCCAAGGCCGAGGGTCGCGTCGTCGATCTGGCCACCATCGAACCCTCCGCCAAAGCCCGCGCGCTTGCGGCGGAGGTCGACAAGGACCCCCGGCTTATCGAGCTTATCCTTTCGGAATCGGTCCGCGTCGTGCGGGCGCGCCGCAACGTGCTGATCGTCGAGCACAGGCTCGGCTTCATCATGGCGAATGCCGGCGTGGACCAATCGAATGTGGGCCCCGCGGATGGCGCGTCTCGCGCGCTTCTGTTGCCGGAGAATCCGGACCGCAGCGCGGAGGCGCTGCGCCGTGGCCTCGCGGCAGTGACGGGAATCGATCTTGCGGTGGTGATCAACGACAGTTTTGGGCGTCCGTCGCGCCAGGGAACTGCCGGCGTCGCGATCGGCGTCTCCGGCCTGCCTGGGTTGATAGATCTGCGCGGGCACCCCGACTTGTTCGGGCGAACGCTTGAGGTCAGCATCATCGGTTTCGCGGATGAGATCGCCGCCGCCGCCTCGCTTCTCATGGGTCAGGCGGATGAGGCGGCGCCGGTCGTTCTCATTCGGGGTTTGCGCTGGTCCGCGCCGGAATCGACGGCGGCCAGCATCATTCGTTCTGCACACGAGGATCTCTTTCGATGAGCCGGGATCTTGTGGTCGCCCTGTCGGGCGGCATCGGGGGCGCCAAGCTCGCGCTCGGCTTGAGCCGGGTCGTGAAGCCCGATGATCTCCTCGTCGTCGCCAATGTCGGCGACGACTTCGAGCATCTCGGCCTGCATATCTCGCCCGACGCCGACACGTTGATGTACACGCTCGCCGGCCTCGACAATGCAAAGCTCGGTTGGGGTCGGCAGGACGAAACCTGGTCGTTTATGGAAACGCTGACCGCGCTCGGCGGCGCGGACTGGTTTCGCCTCGGCGATCGCGACCTGGCGATTCATATGGAGCGCACCCGCCGGCTGCGGCAGGGCGAGAGTTCTCGGCCATCACCGCCGACTTTTGCCGCCGCCTTGGTGTTGGTCCCCGCGTGCTGCCGACGACGGACGATCGATTGCGCACGCGTTTGCGAACGGACGAGGGATGGCTCGACTTCCAGGATTATTTCGTGCGCCTTCAATGCCGGCCCGTGGTGCGCGAGCTTACCTTCGATGGCGCCGATCATGCGCGCCCTCACCCGGACCTTCTGGGGGCTTTAGCCGACGAGCGGCTGCGCGCGGTGATCATCTGCCCGTCCAACCCCTTCATCAGCGTGGAGCCCATTCTCGCTGTGCCGGGGATACGGCAGGCGCTGTCCGCTTGCGTTGCGCCCGTCGTCGCGGTTTCTCCGATCATCGGCGGACGCGCGGTCAAAGGTCCCACCGCCAAAATGATGACCGAGTTTGGCATGATTCCGAGCGCCGCCGCGGTCGCTCAACGCTACGGTGATTTGCTCGATGGCTATGTGATGGATGTCGACGATGCGGAGGAGGCGGCGCGCGTCACGCCAAAGGCGAACTTCTTGCGCACACGCTCATGACCAATCTCGCGGACCGAGAGCAATTGGCTCGCATTGTCCTTGAGGCGGCGGACGCGCTTGCGTCTTTGAAGCGGGGCAGGGACCTCGTCGCGTGAGCGGCGTCTGGGCGGTCGTGCCCGTCAAGGAATTCGAGGGCGCCAAGCAACGGCTGTCGTCAGCCTTGAGCCCGGACGAACGTCGCTTGCTCGCAACGGCCATGCTCGAGGACGTGCTCGCCGCCGTGAGCACAGGCAAGGCGCTTGCAGGGGTGCTTGTCGTCACGCTCGATCCGGCCGCAGCATCGCTCGCGGCCCGTTACGGCGCGCGCGTCGTTACGGAAGGCGCGCGAGATGGCCACACGGGCGCCGTCACCGCCGCCGCGCGCCTGCTTGTCCGTGAGGGCAGGGCAGGCATGATGACGATGCCGGGCGACATTCCGCGCTTGTCGTCAAAGGAAATCGCCGCCACGCTTGCGGCGCATCGCGCCGCGCCCGCTTTCACGATCGTGCCCGCGCATGACGATCTCGGATCGAACGCGATCGTCTGTTCTCCGCCCGACGCCGTTCCGCTGCGGTTCGGCGAAGACAGTTTTTTCCCGCATCTCGATGCGGCGCGAGCCCAGGGGATCGAACCGCTCGTCGTCCGCCATCCCGGGATCGGGATGGACATCGACAATCCCGTCGATCTCATCACATTCCTCAGAATGTCGCCGACCGTGCGCACGCGGACGCTCACCTTCCTCGAGCAGTCGGGTATCGCCGGCCGCCTTGCGGAGACGGGGCGGGATTTTCGCTAGAGATTATAGCACATATAAAGTATGTGCTATAATCTCTTTGGTCGGTCTCGCCAAGGCAACAGGCGCACCTATTTGAGCGCGGAACTAAACGGGGTCCCAACTTCTTGAAAACGTTAGGGCGCGCCGGTAAAAATGCCGGTAGAGCCCGGATTGGGCCGGAGGCTTCAGACGCCTACTCCGCCGCCACGAGCTTGCGCGGCGGCGTCATGATGACAGGCGCCAGAGCGGGGGCGTTCAGCGACGCGGCTCGCCGCTCAGCGGAGACCGGACCGTAAAGAGTGGTCCGTTGCTCTGGCGTCCGCCCAAGCGAGCGGATGAGGTCCTCCATCGCCTCCGGCGGAAACTCCTGTCCGTGCTCGGTGCCCGCGGCGCGAGAGATGCTCTCGTTCATCAAAGTGCCGCCAAGATCGTTGGCGCCGGCGTTCAGACACGCGGCCGCGCCCTGAGGCCCCATCTTCACCCAGGATGTCTGGATGTTGGTGATGTGCGGGTGGAGCGCAAGTCGCGCCACGGCATGCATGAGCACGGCTTCCCGGAAGGTCGGCCCACACCGGGCCGCGCCCTTGAGATACATAGGCGCTTCCATATGCACGAACGGCAACGGCACGAATTCGGTGAAGCCGCCTGTTTCCACCTGCAAATCCCGCAAGGCCAGGAGATGACGCGCCCAGGATATTGGATGCTCGATATGGCCGTACATGATCGTCGAGGTCGTGCGCAGGCCGAGGCCATGCGCGGTCCTTGCGACATCGAGCCATTGCGCACTGTTCACCTTGTCGGCGCAGATGATGGCGCGCACCTCGTCGTCCAGGATTTCGGCTGCGGTGCCCGGCAGCGTGCTCAGGCCCGCGCCCTCGAGCTTGGCGAGGAATGACCGGATCGGCAGGCCGAGCGTCGCCGCGCCCTGCGTGACCTCCAGGGGCGAGAAGGCGTGGATATGCATATCCGGGATCGCGGCCTTGATGGCGCGGCAAATGGCGAGATAGGTCTCCCCGCTGTAATCGGGATGAATGCCGCCCTGAAGGCACACTTCCGTCGCGCCTCGCTCCCAGGCTTCGCTGGCGCGGCGGACAATCTCTTCGAGCGCGAGGTCGTAGGGCGCGCCGCGCAAAGCCTCATGCGTCTTGCCCTTTGAGAAGGCGCAGAACGTGCAGCGATAAGAGCATATGTTGGTGTAGTTGATGTTTCGGTTGACGACATAGCGGATGGTGTCGCCGCTCGTCGCCCGGCGAAGCGCATCGGCTGCTGCGACCACGCGGCGGTAGTCAGTGTCGCGCGCTGCGAACAGCCTTGACGATCTCCGGCTCGTCGAGGCGCGCGCCGCCTTGGGCGCGTTCGATGATGCGCTCGATGCCTGAGTCCACGACACGCGCGTGAACTGCGGCCGTGCGGGCGATGACCTTCGTGCCCGGCGCCCAATTGTCGTCACGCGCGAAACCCTCGGCGTCGCTGAGGCGGCGCGTCTGCGTGGCGATTTCTGGCGCGGTCCAGGGCGCAAGCTCGCGCGCGTAAGCAGGGTAGATCGGGAGGCGGTGCACCAGAAGCTTACCGGCTGCGGCGGTGCGCTCGGCAAGCTCGGTGATCGCTGGCCACGGCGCTTCCGGATTGACGTGGTCCGGCGTGACCGGCGAGATCCCGCCCCAATCATTGATGCCAGCTGCGATCAGGCGCGGATAGATTCCGGGCGAGAGGTTCGGGGGCGCCTGGATATTCATCGTCGGGCCCAGGATGAGGCGCGCCGCGGCGAGGCTCCAGAGCAGGTCGTCGAGATCGGGCTCCGCGGCTCCGGCGAGCTTGGTGCCGGGCTTGGCGCGGAAGTTCTGGACGATGACTTCCTGGATGTGCCCGAACTGCCGGTGCAGATCGCGGATGGCGAACAGCGCCTCGAGGCGCTCGGCGCGCGTTTCGCCGATGCCGATCAGAATGCCGGTCGTGAACGGCACGCGCTCTTCGCCCGCCAACCGCAGCGTCTCAAGACGGACCTCAGGCCGCTTGTCGGGCGAGCCGTAGTGAACGCCGCCTGGTTCGCAGAGGCGGGCGCTGAGCGACTCGAGCATGATGCCCTGACTGGCCGACACCGTTCGCAGCCCGGCGATCTCGGAACGGCTCATGATTCCGGGATTGGCGTGCGGCAAGAGGCCGGTCTCGCGCAACACGAGCGCGCACATCGCCTGGAGATAGTCGATCGTCGTCTCATGCCCGAGCGCGTCGAGCGCCTCCCGGGCGGCGCGGTAACGAAGCTCCGGCTTGTCGCCGAGCGTGAACAGCGCCTCCGTGCAGCCGGCGGCAGCTCCGGCGCGAGCGATCGCAAGCACTTCGTCCGGGGAAAGGTAGGCCGACTGGCGCGCGCGGGGCCGCTCGGCGAAGGTGCAATAGTGGCAGACGTCCCGACAAAGATGCGTGAGCGGTATGAACACCTTGCGCGAATAGGAAAGATGGCGTCCGTGCCCGTCGTCGCGGAGGCGACCTGCGCGGCCTGGATCAGCTCCGCGAGGGGCGCTTGCTCCACCCACACCGAAAGCGCCTCGTCGCTTAACTCGCTCATTCACCCACCTACGAGCCTGTTTGACACATCTCGGCGCCATGTTTGAACACGGACGACGAATGGTGTGGTATCTCTACTACCCCAGATTCAATCGAGCGGGGAGTGGGGCATTTAGATCCCGACCAAAATGGCTCAGCCGCGTTACTAGGTTTTCACGCTGATTTGATGGACGGGACGTCGCCATCGTTATCGGCGACGCATGTCCAACATGGCGAATTCGGGGAGTTCGAGTGATGAGACCATTGGGAAGGCTGGGCGTTTGGTATCCCATCGACCGATTAGACGGCGACGGGCTTAAGCGTTTGGTGAACAAGGTCGAAGAACTCGGCTACTCGACGCTCTGGTACCCAGAAGCGCTCGGATATGAATCCCTCTCGATCGCGAGCTTCATGTTGGCGAACACAAGCCGGCTAGTGATCGGCAGCTCCATCGCGAATATCTACGCTCGGGATCCCTATACCGCCCGATGCGGTTTGCGCACCTTGTCCGGCCTCTACGACGATCGCTTCATTCTCGGTCTTGGCGTGAGCCACGCGCCCATGGTCGAGAAGTTGCGGGGTCACGTTTACGACAAGCCCGTGCCGACGATGCGTCGCTATCTCGACGGCGTTTATGAGAAGGCGTCCGATGCGGCCGATTGGCCTCTGATGATCGCCGCGCTTGGGCCCTTGATGCTGAAACTCGCGGCGGAACGCACGGCTGGCGCTCTCCCGTATAACGTGACGCCCGATCATACTCGCGAAGCGAGAGCCGCTCTGGGACCTGAAAAGTTGCTGGCGGTTGAGCAGAAGGTTTGCCTTAGAGACAGACGCCGCCACGGCGCGCGGTCTCGCCCGGCGAGAGCTGCACCGCTACATGGCCATGACCAACTATCGCAACAACTGGCTGCGCATCGGCTTCACCGAAGCCGATCTCGTCGATGGCGGTTCCGATAAGTTCATCGACGCGATGGTGCTCCGGGGCGATGCGGAGACGATCGCGCGCGGCCTCCGGGCGCATTTCGACGCCGGCGCCAATCAGGTCTGCATCCAGCCGGTCCATGCGGAGGGTGACACGGAGGCTCGCGACCGAATGCTAACGGCGCTCGCCGATATCTAACGCGCTCAACGGCGAAATTCACGAGGCCTCCGCGACCAAGAGCTCGGCGTCAAGGGCCGACATGACTTTCGCGCCGGGCCGAAAGGATGCCGGCCAGCAATTGTTCGAGCCGGTCCATATCCACCGGCTTCACGAGATGGTGGTCAAATCGTGATTCACCAGCAGCTGCCCGAGCCTGGGATTGACCCCACCCGGTCTGCGCAATGATCACCGTGTCATCGAACAGCGTCTGCTCGCGAAGGGCGCGGCAAACTGCATAGCCGTCCATACCTGGCATGCCAATGTCGAGCAGGATTGCGTCGGGCCGGTATTCCTGCGCCGTCTGAACGGCGAGCTTACCTTCATGAACCAACCGATAGTCATGACCGATTGTCTCAAGCATCCAGCCGACGGTCTGCGCTACATCGACATTGTCGTCGACGACCAGAACCTTCAACGCTCCCATTTGCGGCGATCCTGGGGGCGTAGGTTCGGGCGCCCGAGCGAAGCCGGTGCAGACTCCGCCGCAGGTAGGCGCACTCGGAATGTGCTGCCCCTGCCGGGGCCAGCGCTTTCTGAGGCGATGGCGCCGCCATGCATCTCGACCAGTTGTTTCACCAGCGCGAGCCCTATCCCAAGTCCGCCATGGGAGCGATCCATGTTGTCGCGAACTTGGGTGAAGAGATCAAAAACCAGAGGCAGCATGTCGGAGGATATGCCAACGCCATTGTCGGAGACTGTTACTGTGACCTCGTCGCGCTCGCGCCGCGCCGAAAGAACGATCTTGCCGCCCTCGGGGGTATATTTCGCAGCGTTGTTCAGAAGGTTGCTGATGACCTGGGAAAGTCGCGTAAGGTCGGCGTCGAGCCAAAGCGGCGCCTCCGGAAGGTCGAGCTTCAGTTCGTGACGTCCCGCATGGATCAGCGGGTTGCTCGCCTCAACTGCGGTCTTGACGATGTCGCTCAGCGCGATCCGAGCTTTGCGCAGCTCGATCTTCCCCTTGCTCACCCTCGACACGTCCAGAAGATCGTCGACCAATCGCACGAGATGCGACAGTTGTCGGTCCATCATGTCGCGGATCTCTTCCGCTTTCGCCGCGGTTGGAGACGCCCGCAGAATGTCCAGTCCGTTTCGGATTGGCGAGAGGGGATTCCGCAATTCATGGGCGAGGGTTGCGAGAAATTCGTCCTTGCGCCTGTCCGCGTCCGTCAAAGCCTCGGCATAGACCTTGAGTTCATCACGCTGGGCAGCGATCTGATTGCGCTGCTGGTACAGCTCGAAGAACACGCTGGCCTTGCTGCGCAGGATGTCGGGCTCGATCGGCTTGTTGAGGAAATCAACGGCCCCTGTCTCGTATCCACGAAATCGGCGCTGGCGATCGGCTGCGCCCGCAGTGAGGAAGATGATTGGAACCCGGCGCGTTCGCTCGGTTCCCCGCATGAGTTCGGCGAGTTCGTAGCCGTCCATCTCCGGCATCTGTACATCGAGAATTGCAAGCGCCACGTCATATTGCAGCAGCAACTCCAGCGCCGCGGTCCCCGAACGCGCTTTGAGCATCACGAGCCCATCGCGTCGTAGGAGGCCCTCCAACGACAGAAGGTTCTCCTCCAAATCGTCAACCAGCAAAAAATGCACAGGTCCGATCTCGGACGTCATCGGGCTCCAATCTCCCGCAGATGCGCGGAAATCTCATTCAAGGGCAGGACACGGGCATTTGGGCAGGCTGCGATGGCGGCTTCCGGCATTGCCGCCGCATAGGCGCCGTCCGGATTTTGTACGATCGCCACACCGCCTGCTTCCACGACAGCCTTCAGGCCTTGTGCGCCGTCGCTGTTGGCCCCTGTAAGCACCACGGCAATCAGACCGTCGCCATAAGCGTCCGCCGCACTTTCAAACAGAATATCGATCGAAGGGCGCGAGAACAGGACCGGCTCCTCGCCCGACAACGAGAGGCGTCTCTCGTCCTCGACCAGCAGATGATAGTCCGGGGGGGCGAAATAAGCGACCCCGGGTTCGATCGGCTCCTTGTCCTCCGCCTCACGCACCTGAATCGCACACCGCGCGCGAAAGAGGGCGGCTAGCAAGCTGCTCTTATCGGGCGGAAGGTGGACGACAATCAGAATTGGGAGAGGATAGTCGACGGGCAAACCCGGCAGCAGGCTCGAGAGCGCCTCAAACGCACCCGCCGATGCTCCGATCACGATGGCCTGTGGAGGCGCTCCTTTCATGAGCTACCTCGCTTTTGGTAAATCCGTTCATCTCTCGC
>CAVXKU010000012.1:0-47301 GCA_963762335.1 uncultured Alphaproteobacteria bacterium
TGTCTCTCAGCGCGAACTCGCCTTCGCCGTCAGCTGACCAGCTTGGCTCTCAGGCGGCCGTATTCCTGCTCGGTGATCGAGCCCGCCATCTTCAGCTTGTCGAGCTTGACGATCTCGTCAGCGGCGCTGAACCCGACGATGTGCCGCAATTCCTCCCTGGCCTCGCCGGCCTGCGCCTTTTGGCGCTCCGCCATGCCCCGCCCTTGCGTGAGAAGATAAGCGAACACGCCGATATAGGAGAACAGAACGAACGCGATGACCCACAGCACCTTGGCGAAGCCGGACACGTCATGTCGGCGGAAAAGATCGCCAGACACCACGATGAGCAAGTAGAACCAGAGTATGAACATGAATATCGTAAAGGCGTCGGCAATGAAATTGCCGAACGTAAATCCGCCATCAAACAGCATTTTTCTTATTCCTATCCCAGCCGAAGTCGAGAACATTGTAAACCAAACCGGCCGCAATGCACAGCGACCGTTGATTCTCTCACCGCGAACGCGGCTGGGGAAGGAGGATTGGCCCGCTCGCGCGAGGCTGAGCGTGTGTCCAATCGGCGCGCGGAACGCGCTTATCCGCCGCGCGTGATCTCCACCTTGTCGGGATAAAATGCGAGGTGGGACCCGATCTCACCCACGTCTGCTTTCGGCAGCTCGTAGGTCCAGACGGAATTGTCGTCGCGCGCTTTGCCATCGGTGATGGAAAAGTAATTCGCCTCGCCCTTGTAAGGGCAAGTCGTGACGCGCGCCGTGCGTTCGAGCGCGCTCATGTCCATGTCGGCGCGCGGAACGTAGACGACCGGCGGATAGTTCGCCTCCCGCAGCTCCAACGCGCTTTTGCTGTCGCCGATCGTGCGCCCATGCCAGATCACCCGCACCCGATCATGGATCGGCTCGATCGTGATCGGATGATCCTTGGTTCCTGCTTGAGTCATGAAGGCCTCCTCGAAGGCATTGCCATCAGAATCCACACATAAGCAGGAGCCCGACCGTCCGCTAGGCGTGGCCGGCCACCGCCTTGCTCGTGTAGGGCTCCTCGAGCTTGGCGATGGTGCGCGCGTCGAGCTTGAGCGACAGCGCCGCGATCGCGTCGTCGAGGTGATGCGGCTTCGAGGCGCCGATGATCGGCGCGGTGATGAACGGCTTCGACAGCACCCAGGCGAGCGCGACGACGGCCGGCTTGGTGCCGAGCTTTTCCGCGGTCTCGACCACCCGCTTGCGGATCGTCTCGTCCTGCCGCGAGCCGAGCCCCAGGGTCACGCTGAACGGATCGGTGCGGCCGCGCATCGTCGACGCGTTGGCGCCGACTGCCGGAGCCCGCGAGATAGCCGCGCGCCATCGGCGACCACGGAATGACGGCGATGCCCTCGTTCGGCGCAGAACGGCATCATCTCGCGCTCTTCCTCGCGATAGACGAGGTTGTAGATAGTTCTGCATCGAGACGAATTCGGCCTGCCCCTTGGCGCGCGCGATGTCGAGCATGCGCGCGAACTGCCAGGCGTACATCGACGACGCGCCGATATAGAGCGCCTTGCCGGCGCGCACGACGTCGTTCAGCGCCTCGAGCGTCTCCTCCATCGGCGTCGTCGGATCGAAGCGGTGGATCTGGTAGAGATCGACGTAGTCGGTGCCGAGCCGCTTCAGCGAAGCGTCGATCGCCTCCATGATGTGCTTGCGCGACAGGCCGCGGCGTTGGCGCTCGGCCCCATCGGCGCCGATGCACCTTGGTGGCGATCACGACCTCCGTCGCGCTTGGCGAATTCCTTGAGCGCGCGGCCGAGGATTTCCTCGCTGACGCCCTGCGAATAGACGTCGGCGGTGTCGAAGAAATTGATGCCCTTCTCCAGCGCCTCGCGGATGAACGGCCGCGAGGCCTCTTCCTCCAGCACCCATTCGCGCCATTTCGTCGAGCCATAGGTCATGCAGCCGAGGCAAAGCTTCGAGACCTTCATGCCGGTCTTGCCAAACTTACGGTTTCCATGTCGAACCCCCTGGTTTCACGTTTGATTTGCCTCGATGATAGGACCATTAGCCGGCTCGCGGCAAAGAGAGAACCCGGAACGGAGATCAACCAAACGTGAACGCGAAGCGGGGTTCGTCCAAAGGAAAGCCGGCAGGAGCCTGGGACTTCTGGATCGATCGCGGCGGCACCTTCACCGACGTGATCGGCCGCGACCCGCGCGGGCGGCTGCATCCGCGAAGCTTCTGTCGGAGAGCCCGGCCTATGCGGACGCCGCGGTCGAGGCGATCCGCGATCTGCTCGCGCCTCGCTCCGGGCGAGCCGATTCCGGCCGGCGCGATCGGCGTCGTCAAGATGGGAACGACGGTCGCCACCAACGCGCTGCTCGAGCGGCGCGGCGAGCGCACGCTGCTGGTGACGACGCGCGGCTTTCGCGATGCGCTCGAGATCGGCTACCAGGCGCGCCCGAAAATCTTCGCGCAAGAACATCATCAAGCCCGAGCAACTCTATTCCGGCGTCATCGAGATCGACGAGCGCGTGCGCGCCGACGGCACGATCGAGGCCGCGCCCGATCCTGATCCGGTTCGCGCCGCGCTCGCCGAGGCGCGGGCTCAGGGCTACGACGGCGATCGCGATCGTGTTCATGCACGCCTATCGCTATCCGGCGCACGAGCGCCAGGTCGCGCAGATCGCGCGCGAGCTCGGCTTTGCCCAGGTCTCCGACAGCCATGTCGCCTCGGCGCTGATCAAGCTCGTTTCGCGCGGCGACACGACCGTGGTCGACGCCTATCTCTCGCCGATCCTCGCGCGCTATGTCGGCCAGGTGTCGCGCGAACTCGACATCAAGCGCACCGGCGCGCGCGTGATGTTCATGATGTCGTCGGGCGGCCTCACGTCGGCGGACCTGTTCGCCGGCAAGGACGCGATCCTGTCCGGCCCCGCCGGCGGCGTGGTGGCGATGGCGCGCACCGGGATCAGCGCCGGCTTCGAGCGCATCATCGGCTTCGACATGGGCGGCACCTCGACCGACGTCGCCCATTTCGACGGCGCAATTCGAGCGCGCGTTCGAGACCGAAGTCGCGGGCGTGCGCATGCGCGCGCCGATGATGAAGATCCATACGGTCGCGGCGGGCGGCGGCTCGATCCTCGCATTCGACGGCGCGCGCTTTCGCGTCGGCCCCGCTTCAGCCGGCGCCGATCCCGGACCCGCTGCCTATCGCCGCGGCGGTCCGCTCACGGTCACCGACGCCAATCTGATGACGGGCAAGCTGATCCCCGATTTCTTCCCCAAGGTGTTCGGCCCGGGCAGCGACGAGCCGCTCGATGAGAAGGTCGTGCGCGAGCGCTTCGAGGCCTTGGCGCGCGAGATCGGCGACGGGCGGGAGCCGGAGGCGGTCGCCGACGGATTCCTCGCCATCGCGGTCGCCAAGATGGCCGAGGCGATCAAGAAGATTTCGGTCGCGCGCGGCTATGACGTCACGCGCTACGCGCTCAATTGCTTCGGCGGCGCCGGCGGCCAGCACGCCTGCGACGTCGCCGACGCGCTGGCGATCACGACCGTGCTCATCCATCCGCTTCTCGTCGCTGCTCTCGGCCTATGGCATGGGGCTCGCCGACATCGCGCGCGCAGCGCGCGCAAGGGGTCGACGAGCCGCTGCGCATCGACGCGCTCGTTCGCGTCGGCGCCATCGCCGACCGGCTTTCCGTGGCGGCGGTCGCCGAGGTCGCGGGCCAGGGGGTCGCGCGGGACGCGATCAAGATCCATCGCCGCGCGCAGCTGCGCTATGCCGGCTCCGACACGACGATCGAGGTTCCGCTCTCGACGCCCGCGGCGATGCGGCGCGCATTCGAAAGCGCGCACAAGAGCCGCTTCGGCTTCATCGATCGCGCCAAGGCGATCGTCATCGAGGCGGTGTCTGTCGAGGCGGTCGGCGGGGCGGCGCGGTTCGCGGAGCGCACCGCGATCCGAGCGCCGGACGGCGCCCGCGCCGCCCGTATGAAGCCGCAACGCGCGCGACGCGTTTCTTTTCGCATGGGGCCTGGCGCGACGGCGAATGTTTTTTGCGCGAGGCGCTTGCCATCGGCGCCGCGTCGACGGCCCCGCGCTGATCATCGAGCCGCATCAGACGATCGTCGTCGAGCACGGGCTGGCGCGCCGAGATCACGCGAAGAACCATGTCGTGATGAGCCGCGTCGAGCCCATGGCGCGCCGCGAGGCGATCGGCACGAAGGCCGACCCGGTCATGCTGGAGATCTTCAACCATCTCTTCATGTCGATCGCCGAGCAGATGGGCGTGACGCTGCAGAACACCGCCTATTCCGTCAACATCAAGGAGCGGCTCGACTTTTCCTGCGCGGTGTTCGACCGCGCACGGACGCCTCGTCGCCAATGCGCCGCACATGCCGGTGCATCTGGGCTCGATGGATCGCTCGGTCGAGACGATCATCCGCCACAATCAAGGGCGCATCCGGCCGGGCGACGTGTTCGCGCTCAACGCGCCTTACAACGGCGGCACGCATCTGCCCGACATCACCGTCTGCACGCCGGTGTTCGACGAGCAGGCCGAGACGATCCTGTTCTGGATCGCCTCGCGCGGCCATCACGCCGATATCGGCGGAATCGCGCCGGGATCGATGAGCCCGCTCGCGACCACGATCCACGAGGAAGGCGTCTATATCGACAATTTCCTGCTGGTCGACCGCGGCCGCTTTCGCGAGCGCGAACTCTATGCGCTGCTCAAGGCGGCCCCTATCCGGCGCGCAATCCGCTGCAGAACGTCAACGACCTCAAGGCGCAGATCGCCGCCAACGAAAAGGGCGTGCGGGAGCTCAAGCGCATGGTCGAGATGTTCTCGCTGGAAACCGTCGAGGCCTATATGGGCCATGTCCAGGACAACGCCGCCGAGAGCGTGCGCCGCGTGATCGACAGGCTCGCCGGACAGCGAGGCCGCGAGCGTCTCGGATCAGGGCGCGATCATCAAGGTCAAGATCAGCGTCGACAAGGAGAAGCGCGAGGCGACCGTCGATTTCACCGGCACGTCGCCGCAGCAGCCGACGAATTTCAACGCGCCCGAGCCGGTGACGCGCGCCGCGGTGCTCTATGTGTTCCGCGTCATGGTCGACGACGAGATTCCGATGAACGCCGGCTGCCTGCGGCCGATCCGCATCATCGTTCCGGAGGGCTCGATGCTGTCGCCCAAGTATCCGGCCGCCGTGGTCGCCGGCAATGTCGAGATGTCGCAGGCGGTGACGGACACGTTGTTCGGCGCGCTTGGCGCGCTCGGCTCGGCGCAGGGCACGATGAACAACCTCACCTTCGGCGACGCGACCTATCAATATTACGAGACGATCTGCTCCGGCGCGCCGGCCGGCCCCGGCTTCAACGGCGCGAGCGGCGTCCATACGCACATGACCAACTCGCGTCTGACCGACCCGGAAGTGCTGGAGAGCCGCTTTCCCGTGGTGCTGGAGGATTTCCACATCCGCCGCGGCTCCGGCGGCAAGGGCCAATGGCGCGCCGGCGACGGCACGCTGCGGCGCATCCGCTTCCTAAGGCCGATGCAGGCGGCGATCCTCAGCGGCCATCGCGCCGTCGCCAATTTCGGCATGATGGGCGGGAGCGAGGCGAACTCGGCCGCAATTCCGTCCGCCGCAAGACGGGCGCATCGAGATCCTGCCCGGCTGCGCCCAGACCGGTCGAGGCGGGCGAAGCGATCGAGATCGTCACGCCGACCGGAGGCGGGTGGGGGAAGGCGTAGTCGCCGTCGCGGGCGCGCACGCCTCAGCCGCCGCCGGCGGATGGCGATAACCTCGGGCGGAACGTGGCCGTGGGAGAGAACGAACGCGAGGTTCCCTGCAGGCGCCATACGACGCGCTCAAGGCGCGTGTCGCGCCGTGAGCCTTGATCTCGTAGTCGACAGACGACGGCCGTGTTGTCCGCGGGATCGAGCTGACCACTTCGCATGTCACCTCGACCGTCTTGCCCGGATCGAGGACAGCGCCCAGAGTTATCGGCGCGACGATGATTGGCGTTTTATTGAGACTGATGAGCTGGCCCGCGTGAAAGGCGAAGAAGTCGACGGCCCGCGAAACTGTAGCCCTGGAACATCCCGCCGCTCTCTGATCGCCATGCCGTCGTCGCCGCCGATCTCGACGGAGGAGATGTCGTCAACGGCGCCGAACGTCCCGAGCGTCGCGAACTGGCGAAAAGCGCGGACAAGCGTGAGGCCGACATCGAGCCGCCGGAGCACGATACGCCGAGAGCGGCGCTGCGCAGCCGTGGCACGCCGAGGCCGGGCTCGCCGGCCTGGACAATGAGGACGTCGGCGGCTCGCGTAAGGCAGAACCTTAAGCGGGTAAACGCAGTCTTCGCCCGCATGCGTCGAACGTCGCCTTGCCGAACGTCGCGGCGACCGCCGCGGCCAAGACGGCGGCTCGGCCTGCGACCTGGCTTTTTCGCCGCGGCGCAGAGCCGCCGGCGGACTGGCTCAGCCGACAGCGGAGAAACATGGCGAGCGAATAAGCGCCGCCAGGACGATCAAGACTTCCCTACGCCAGCTGCGGCTCACGGCGCCTTCGCGCGGCTGGTGAAGAACCAGGGATGTCCCTCAGGATCGTTCGCCCAGTAGTTCCGCCCGTATGGCGCATCCTTCGGCGGATGGACGATCTCGGCGCCCGCCGCCTTGGCGGCTTCGTAGTGCTTGTCGACGTCATCGAGATAGATGAACACGCCCATCGTCGCAGCGCCGACGTCCTTTGGCGTCTTCAGGCTGTGCTGACCGCCGCCTTGGCCCAACATCACGAGCTGGCCCTGAAACGAGGCTTCCCCGTGCATGCCGCCGCTTGGCGTCCCGTGACGCATCTCCTCCTTGAAGCCGAAGGCGCGGCAGAGAAAATCGAGCGCCGGCGCCGACGTCGCGATAAAAGAGATAGGGGATGATCTGCGGCGGTCTCGGGGTGATCGACATGGGCTCGGCTCTCCGTCGTTCGGCCAACTGCGCGCCAAGCGTCAAGAGACGCCGTCTCTGCGCACGCTAGGAGAAGCCATCCAGGGATCGTCGAGCGCCATGCTGCCCTGGATGCTTCGTCGTTACACTCCTCGCGATGACGACGAGGCGGTCCCGGCGCCTCACTTCTCTTCGACGTCCAGTTCACATCGTAGTGAACGTGAACGCGAAAAGCTGCGCATTGTTGCCCGGCGCGTCGACGACGGACCAGGTTCCCTTGCCAAGGATGTCCTGGTATTTGCCGTTCCCCCGATCCACTCGATCGGGCCGCCTTCGGCGCCATCGAAGGTCATGAAAATCTTGTCGCCGTCGCCGTCGGTCTGAATGCACGTGCCGCTGAAGGCGTAGCCCTCGCGCCGCACCTTCGCGTCCTCGATGCAGCGGATCGCGAGATTGTCCAAAAGCTTCGACCCGTCGAGCGTCTTCACGATGCCGGTGCATTCGGCGGAGGAATTCGAGCCGACCGGCCCCATGTCGACGATGACGGCCGAGCGGCAGACGCGAATAGGCCGCGAGCTTCGCCGCGCCGCTGGCCGGAAACGGGTCGGCGGCGAACGCCGGCGCGGCCGACGCAATGGCCGCCGCAAAAATCAAGAATGCGCATAAGGTTCGCAAGATCGCCTCCTCGCCGAGAGTCCGAGACCAGCATATCACAACGCAATCATCAGGAGCGGCTTGTGTTGCGAACGCCGACGGCTCGCGAACGCGTCGCTCGCTTCGCTGTTTGCCGAGACGAACGATCGCGGTAGGTTCGCCTGAACGGAGACCTTCGCGACATGATCGACAATCTGGAAAAGCTGTCCGCCGCGGAAGTCGGGCGTCTCATCGCGAAGGGCGCCTCGACCCGGTCGAGGTTGCGGAATTCTTTCTGGATCGCATCGAGCGCGATCGCGACAATCCGTCGTTCATTCTCGTCACGCGCAAGCGGGCTCTGGAGGAGGCGGCGGCGAGCCGCAAGCGTCATCGCGAAGGACGCGCGGCAGGCCCGCTCGATGGCGTGCCCATCGCCTGGAAGGACCTTGTCGACATGGCGGGCGAGCGCACCACCGCCGGATCGGCGCTCTATGCCGAGTCGCCGCCGAAAGAGAAAGACGCGCCGATCGTCACGAACCTGGCCGCGGCCGGCATGGTGGCGCTCGGCAAGACCAATCTCTCGGAATTCGCCTTCTCGGCGCTCGGGCTCAATCCGCATTTCGGGACGCCGAGAAATCCCCGCGATCCGGCGACGCCTCGCATCGCGGGAGGATCCTCGTCAGGCGCGGCGGTCGCGGTCGCCGGCGGTCTTGCGCCTTGCGCGATCGGCAGCGACACCGGCGGTTCGATCCGCGCGCCGGCCAGCTTCTGCGGCATCGTCGGGTTCAAGACCAGCGAAGGACGGATCGACAAGCAGGGCGTATTTCCGCTCTCGCGCACGCTCGACACGATCGGCCCGCTGGCGCACACGGTCGAGGATTGCGTGCTGATCGACATGGCGCTGCGCGGCCAGTCGAGCACGTCCGTGCGCCCGATCAATCTGAGCGGCGTCGAATTCGTCGTGCCCGACAAGAGCGGGATCGACGACGTTGACGCCGCGGTCGCGGCCAATCTCGAGGAGCCATGATGAAACGGCTTGCGGCGGCGGGCGCCAAAGTCAGGTCGAGGCCAATCCGCTGCGATCGGCGCAATGCGCGCGCTCTCCGCCCAATTCGGCTCGATGGTCGCGATCGAAGCCTATGCCGAACATCGCGCGATCTTTGAATCCCCTGACGCCAAACGCATGGATCAACGCGTGGTGCGGCGAGCCATGGGCGGCCGGGTCAGCGAGCGCGACGCGACCAACTTGCAGCGCGGCCGCGAGGAACTGATCGCGGCGTTGGCCGACGAGCTGAAGGGAGCCGCTGCTGGTGTTGCCCGCGACGCCGATGACCGCCCCGGCCATCGGTCCGCTCGAACGCGACGACGAATTGTTCCGCGTCACCAACCTGCGCGCCATCCACTACACGTTTCTCGGCAACCTGTTCCGGATGTGCGGCCTGGCGTTGCCGTCAGGAACGGACGCCAAAGGCTTGCCGACCGGCGTCCAGTTCCTTGCGCCGGGCGGAGATGACGAACACCTCCTGTCGATCGGGCTGAGTATGGAGAGCGCGCTGTCGCGCTGAGGCGAGGCGTCACTTCCCCTTGTAGGACACGCGCCAGATCGAGTTGCTGCCGTCGTCGCTGACGAGCAGCGAACCGTCGCGCATCACGCGACGCCGACCGGGCGGCCCCAGACGCTTTTGTCGTCGCCGACGAAGCCGACAAGGAAATCCTCGTACGCGCCGGTCGGCTTGCCGTCCTTCATCAGGAGCCGCACGACCTTGTAGCCGGTGAGCGTCGAGCGATTCCACGACCCGTGCAGGGCGACGAAGGCGTCGCCTTTGTACTCCGAGGGAAACTGATCGGCCGTGTAGAAGGCGATGCCGAGCGGCGCCGAATGCGCTTGAATGAGGACGTCGGGAATCGTGATGTGGTCGCGCGAGATCGTCCGCTCGTCCTTGTGGCGCGGGTCTTGATGATCGCCGAGATAGTACCAGGGCCAGCCATAGAAGGCGCCCTCCGCCACACGCGTCGCATAGTCGGGCGGCAGGTTGTCGCCCAGTCCGTCGCGCTCGTTGACGGCGCACCAGAGCGCGCCGGTTCGCGGGCTGAACCGCAAGGCCCGAACAATTGCGAATGCCGGTCGCGTAGACGCGCTCGTTCTTGCCGTCGGGATCGAAGGCGAGCACGTCGGCGCGGCCCTGCTCATCGCCGAACGACGGCGCCGAGCGGCGCTTCGGCGATGCTGCGCCTGGTCCGCGCGCGGCACGCCCTCGTCGACATTGCTGCCGGAGCCAACCGCAACGAACAGCGTCTTGTCGTCGGCCGAGAACGCGAGGTCGCGCGTCCAATGTCCGTCCGCCGCCTGGCAAGGCTCGCGATCTGTCTCCGCCGGGACCGGAGGCTTTCGTGTCTCCGCTGCGATAGGGAAAGCGCACGACGGAATTCGACGTCGCGACATAGACGAAGCGCGGGTTCTCGCCCTGAAGGGTAGAACGCAATTCCGTAGGGTCGCTGCACAGCCCTTCGGCGAAGATCTCGCCTTGCGCCGGCCCGGCGCCGGCTTCGCCCGGGTGAAATACGCGCACGCGCCCCGCTCCGGTTTCCGCCACGAAGATGTCGCCGTTCGGCGCGACGCGAATGACGCGCGGATTGTTGAGACCGCTGGCGAAAAGATCGACCGTGAAGCCCGGCGGCGCTTTCGGAATGTCGACGCCAGTTCGCGCGGCGCGCTGCGACCTGTACGCTGTGGACTTCGTCGCAAAGGGCGCCGGCAGGTCGGCTGGCGTGATCAGGCGGCGCACGCCCGGCGCGTCCGTGCGCCAGTCGCCGAACGCCTCGGCGCCAGTGCGGACCGTCTCATCGGCAAACGCTGGCGCGGCGCCGGCAAGACACACGAGAGCGAGAAATCCCAGTCGCATTCATCCCACCTTGGTGACGATAAACCCGCTTAGAAACCCGCCCAGGATGCTTCCAGTTCCTGCCTCAACTTGCCTCCGCCGTCCAATCACAGAGAGTTCATTGCGAACCCCGGATCTCAAGACCGTGAAGATAGGGGCGGCTTTTTGTCTGCGTTCACTCAGCCTCTCTCGAGCGCCTGTAGCGAAAGTCGCAATGGCTCGCGCCCTGCATGATGGTTTGCGTGCGGGTGAGCTTGATGTCCGGGCCAAATCCCTCGGCCATGTCATAGTCGGCGCTGCAGACCAGCAGGAATCCGAGTTCGGGCTCGCCCGAGCGCGTTGTAGAACTCGGCGTAGCGGCATCGGATGACGTCGAGGTCGAAGGCGTCTCGTGACTGCTGCTTCACCTCAGTGTCGAGAGCGTCGTCACGCAGCGAACGTCGTGAACGCCGACGTCATGGCCTTTCCGAGATTCTCCTCGTTCTTCTGCTCGCCAGAAGTCTTCGCCGTAGCGTCGATAAAGATCGCGCAACGCCTTTCGCACGAGCGCGTTCGCTCGCGCTTCTCCCAATTCCGCCTGCAACGCTTTCACGAGGGGAACGAGGACCTGCGCCTGGATCTTGGCCTGCTGAAGGACGGAAACGCTCATGCTCCACTCGCGACTTTCATGCGCCCGTGCGCAGCCGTCGCTCAGCCCCGACTCTCTCGGCCCATCGCATAGAATTCATCGTTGGCGCGGATCGAGAACGCGTTGGCGAGCCGGTTGGACATGGCGAACATGGCGGCGATCGCGGCGATGTCCCACGCGTCATCGTCCGAGAAACCGTGGTCCTTCAGCGCCTCGTAGTCCGCGTCGTCGATTTCGTGCGAGCGCTCGGCCACCTTGACGGCGAAATCGAGCATCGCTTTGTGTTTCGGCGCGAGGTCAGCCTTGCGATAATTGACGGCGACCTGATCGGCGATCAGCGGGTTCTTGGCGCGAATGCGCAGGATCGCGCCGTGGGCGACGACGCAATAGGTGCAATTGTTGACGCCCGAGGTCGCGACCACGATCATCTCGCGCTCGGCCTTGCTCAGGCCGCCGGGCTTCTCCATCAGCGCGTCATGATAGGCGAAGAAGGCGCGGAACTCGTCCGGCCTTCGCGCAAGCGCCAGAAACACATTGGGCACGAAGCCCGATTTTTCCTGCACCGCTTCGATCCGCTCGCGAATGTCCTTGCGGCAGATCGGCAAGCTCGGGCGGAGGAAATCGGCTGATCGGCGGCTTGGTCACGGGCGGTCCTGACACTCAGACTTGCGTACGCAGAAACTGCTTCCTTAGATGCTCACCCGACGTGGTGGCCGGGTATTTCGGCGTTTCCCCTGTGGGAACTGTGCCTGGCAGAGCGGCGACGTCTGCGTCGTAATTTGGATTGTGGAAGAAGATGAGCGAGAGCCGTCGGCTTGCCGCGGCCTGGTCGATCGGCGGATTGACGACCCGATGCAGGTTTGCGCGCCATTTTTCATTGGTCCAGCGCGCCATCAGCTCGCCGATGTTGATGATGAAACTGTCCGGCGCCGGCGGGACATCCACCCATTCCTCCGAATGGTTGAGCACTTGCAGACCACCCGGCTTGTTCTCCGCACGCAAGATCGTGAGCGATCCGTAGTCGCAGTGCGCCCCCGCTCGCAGTTGGCCGGGCTTGGGCGGCGCCAAGGGCGCCGGATAGTTCCGCACCCGCAGTCGACTGATATGGCGATCAACCTTATCTGCGAAGAACGACTCCGGGAGGTCGAGCGCGAGCGCGAAGATCGCCATCAAGCTCTTCCGCGAGTTTGCCCATCACCCGGAAATAGTCTTCGTAGGCAGGCCGCAAATCCTTAGGCTCCCGCGGCCAAAGATTGGGATGAAAGTGCCGGCCGGCCTCCGGCGCCGTGAAATAGGAATCGTCCGTCACGTCGACCGGACCAATCATCAGGCTTTCATTCAGATCGCCTGGCGCGTCGACGCCCTGGCTTCGCCCGACGCTCTCGGCCTCCAAGGGGATGTAGCCCCGCGTCACGTCCGGGGCCGGGCGAAGCACCTCGCGCTTTTCGTTGCTCGGGCAAATCAAAGAAGGCGTTTGAAACGCGCTGGACTTCCGCCACCAGTTTCGGATCGACGCCATGACCTGTGATGACAAGAAAGCCGATATCGTTGATGGCGCGTCCAACCTCGCGCCGCCACGGCTTGCCGAGCCTTCGGGTCTCCTTCTCTGAACGGGCCAATGTCAATAACGGGAACATCAAGCAGCACTGCAGGCTCCGTTCAGGCGAGCATGCGTCAGACTGTATGCAGAGATGTCGTCGGTCAACCGCCGCGGAGCCGGTATCTGCTGGCGCCGCATCTGAAGCTGGCATGAATCGCGATGCTCAAGACGAGCCATAGCGGCGTCCATGCCTGGACGTTGGCCCAATCGCAGGACGATGTGAGATGAATCCTCCCCCTCCAGCATCGAACGACGACGTCATCCGGAATCGTCTTCCCTATTCGCCCATCACCGATCGTCCGATATTGCGCCTGCCCGGCGGCGCTCGTGTCGCCGTCTGGACGATCGTCAACGTCGAGGTGTGGGATTCCGCTCATCCGATGCCGAGGACAGTTGTTCCGCCGCCGATGGGCCAGCCCCTTTTGCCTGACGTTCCGAATTGGGCGTGGCATGAATACGGCATGCGCGTCGGCTTTGGGCGCTTCCTGGAGGTTCTGGGCGCTCGCGGGCTCCGCGCGAGTTTTGCGGTCAATGGCGCGGCCTGCGAAATTTATCCGCAAGCCTGCAAAGCCGCGCATGAAGCCGGATGGGACTTTGTCGGCCACGGCTTCATGCAGCGACCCATGCACCGTGTGGACGATCAGCCGGGAGCAATCCGGAAAACCATTGAGGCGATCACCGCCCTTACGGGAAAGCCGCCTCGCGGCTGGGAGAGCCCGGGCCTGACCGAAACCAACGAGACGCTCGATCATTTGGCTGCAGCCAGGCATCGAGTATGTGTGCGATTGGTGCCTCGACGACCAACCCGTTCTGCTGCGCTCTGCGCCCAAACCGATCGTCGCAATGCCCTATACGTTGGAGATCAACGACGTCATGATTTCAGCCGTTCAGGGACACCGATCGGACGAGATCGACCTGCGCGGAATCGACCAATTCGATCGCCTCTACCAGGACGGAGCCATTCAGCCGCGAATTATGGCGATTTCGATCCATCCCTATCTCACCGGGGTTCCCCATCGGATCAAATATCTTGAGGCTCTCTACGACCACATCATGCAACATGAGGGCGTCGTGATGTGGACAGGCTCGGAGATTCTTGATTGGTATCTTGCAGAACTAGGTGAAGGCGGCGCGCTCGGTGAGCCCAATCTCTTCCCGTGTCGGCGAGGCCCTTCATGCAGTTCGGCGCTTACACCTTCGTCGAGACCCGGCGCGATCCCGCGACCGGCGAGCCGGTGGATGTCGACAAGGCCTTCGCCAACGTTCTCGAGCAGATCGAGCTTGCCGACCGGGTCGGCCTCGACGTGTTCGGGCTCGGCGAACATCATCGGCCCGATTACGCGGTGTCGGCGCCGGCGGTGGCGCTCGCCGCGGCGGCTGCGCGCACCAAGCGCATTCGCCTGACGAGCGCCGTCACCGTGCTGTCGTCGGACGATCCGGTGCGCGTCTATCAGCAATTCGCGACGCTCGATCTCATCTCGGGCGGCCGCGCGGAGATCATGGCCGGGCGCGGCTCGTTCATCGAGTCCTTCCCGCTGTTCGGCCATGAACCTCAACGATTACGACGAGCTGTTCGCCGAAAAACTCGATCTGCTCCTGCAAATCTGCGCCGAGCCCGTTGTCACGTGGCAGGGCCGGCATCGCGCGCCGCTCAACGGCCAGGGCGTCTATCCGCGCGCGCTGCAACAGCCGTTGCCGGTCTGGATCGCCTCCGGCGGCACGCCGCAATCGGTCGCGCGCGCTGGCGCGCTCGGCCTGCCGCTGGCGATCGCGATCATCGGCGGCGAGCCCGCGCGCTTTGGGCCGCTGGCGGAGCTCTACCGCGAGAGTCGGGCCGCCGCGCCGGCGTGGCGGCCGACAAGCTTCTCGTCGGGATCAACGGCCACGGCTTCCTCGCTGACAGCGCGGAAGCGGCGGTCGAGGCTTTTTTCGCGCCTTACGCGGAGGTCATGAGCCGCGTCGGCCGCGAACGCGGCTGGCCGCCCTTGTCGCGCGCGCAATTCGATCAGGGCCGTGGACCGCGCGGACATCTGATGGTCGGAACGCCGGACGAGGCGATCGCGAAAATCCTCGCGCAGCACGAGGTTTTTCACCACGACCGCTACCTCATGCAGATGGCGGTCGGCGACCAGCCGCAAGACGCGATCCTGCGCTCGATCGAGCTTCTGGGCACGGTCGTCGCGCCTAGGGTGCGGGCGGAACTGGCGAAGCGGAAGGCGCGTGAACGCCGCACCATTTGCTCGGATTAGGCGTTTGAAGCCGCGGTTGTCGACCGCGTAGCCGACTTCGCCGCGGCGCCGCGGAATCGAGGTATGCGCCGTCGGCTACCCTAAGAGGAGGTGCGCGTGTTTGGCGAACAGCGCGAGTTTGTCGCTATAGGTCAGCCGTAGTGAAGCCTTGCATTGATCGCACTTGAAAGTGGAGGCTGTCATGAACCAAACCCCCTTCCTAACGATCAAGTGACAGCAGCTTTCGCACTCGAGCGTCAGATCTACATCCCGTAATTTGGATGACAGTGGCACCGCGTTGCACCTCCGGAAACGCGGTCGAGGGTCTCTGCAAACCTTGTCGGGCGCGCCCGCCAGGGCTTCAAGGCCTTCGGCCGCACTATCCCGGCGCATGCCACGCAGGCGACAACAACGCGTTGGTTAGGGTATTGTCTCCAGTCCGTGCATGCGCCATCAATAAGAAACGCGCCAAGCCCGTTTCAGACTTACCGCTCACGAATATGTGACGAGGCAGCGTCCGCCGGTTGAACGCAAGTCCGCGAAGCCATTGGGATAGCTCGAGGGGAGCCTCGGGCGCGCGCGGGCCAATCGGCGGACCGAGCAGTTCACAGCCTCCGCCCTGGCCTGATACGCGATGGGATGAATGGTTTAGCAGAAAACAGAAACAATTTTTTTTCTAAAATCTGAACCCGTGCTATAAACTTCATTCGCCGGATCGTACCCTGACGCCAGGGGAGCGGCGGCGTCGGGTTGGGGTTATCCAGAAGAGAGCGCACCGGGAGATATTTTTTATTCCAAACGGCCGTAACCCATTGAAAAGTCTCGATTCCAAAAAATAAACGCTAGTAAACGCTAGCAAATTTACTGGCGTTTATTAGCGCTTACTAGCGTTTATTGACGTTTATGCGCGACGGGCCGACCGAACTCCGCGCCAAGGCGCTCTCGCTCGGCGTCACGGCTTCTCCCACGCCCCGCTCTTGGCCGAGCGGAACAGGGCGTCGATGACGCGCATGTTGGCGATCGCGTCCTCGATCGGGAACTCGAGCTTCGCCTCGTCCACGATCGCGCGCGAGAAGGCGTCGCCCTGCAGCGTGTACTGGTCGCAGATCGCGAACTTCTCGATCCTGCGCGCCGCCGCCGACGAGGTCGACGCCGGTGTCGATGGCGATCTCGGTCGGCCGGTCGAGCGGGGCGTTGAACGGGATCATGACCTCGATCCGCCCCTTGTCGCCCATGATCGTCACGCGCTGATGCGCCGACGATTGCGTGCCGACGGTGAAGGTCAGCTGGCGTCCGCCGGGGAACTCGAGGAGCGCGCTCGCGAGGCGATCGGTTTTGAACTTCGGGTCGCAGTCGATCGTGGCGACGACGCGCGTCGGCTCCGCGCCGAAAATGTAGCGCGCGGTGAGGATGGCGTAGCAGCCGATGTCGTAGAGCCCGCCGCCGCCCGGAGGCCGGTTGCGCACGTTGTCCGGGTCGAGCAGCCGGTAGGAGAAGAAGGTCTGGATCGCCTGCGCTTCCCCGATCGTCCCGTCCCGCGCAAGCTCGCGCGCGCGCCGCCATTGCGGATGGAAGCGCACCATGAAGGCCTCGGCGACCAGCTTGCCGGAGCGGTTGCGCGCGTCGATCAGCTGGCGCGCTTCCTCGACGTCGAGCGCGATCGGCTTCTCGCACAGCACGTGCTTGCCGGCCGCGAGCGCTTTCAGCGTCCAGGGCACATGCACCTCGTTGGGCAGCGGATTGTAGATCGCCTCGATCTCGGGATCGGCGAGCAGCTCCTCATAGGAGCCGTACGAGCGCGGAATGCCGAGCGTCTTCGCGGCCGCCCGCGCCCTGGCCGGATCGCGCGAGGCGATCGCGGCGATTTCCGAGACCTTGCCCTGCTGCATCGCCGGGATGACCTTTTCGGTCGCGATCTTCGCGACGCCGATCACGCCCCATTTGACCTTGCGCACTTGCTTCCCCTCCCGTTGAGATCGCCGCCCGGCCGCGGGCGGCGGAAATCCTTACGCCTTTGTCTTCGGCCGCCGGCACGCGGCCGTCGGCCGTGCGGGCGAGCATCCAGCCCGGATATTCGGGCTTGAGCGCGCTCGCCTCGTCGAGTTTCGCCAATTCTTCAGGCGTCAGCGTAAGCTCGGTCGCGGCGAGATTGTCATCGAGCTGCTCGATGGTCTTGGCGCCGATGATGACGCTCATCACGCCCTTGCGCTGGAGGACCCACGCCAGCGCAACACGGGCGACGCTCGTGTCGTGCGCCTTGGCGACCGGCGCCATGGCGTCGATGATGTCGTAGGCGCGCTCCTTGTCGATGGGCGGGAAATCAAACACCGTGCGCCGCGAATCGTTGTCGCCGCGCTTGTCCCGCGTGTATTTGCCGGACAGAAATCCGCCGGCGAGCGGGCTCCAGACCATGATTCCAAGGCCCTGATCCTCGACCACCGGCACGATCTCGCGCTCGAGTTCGCGTCCCCCGATCGAGTAATAGGCTTGCACGGTTTCGAAGCGGGCGTAGCCGCGCTTATCAGAAATGCCGAGGGCCTTCATGATCTGCCAGGCGGCGTAGTTCGAGCAGCCGATCGTCCGCACGAAGCCGCGGCTCACGCAATCGTCGAGCGCCCGCAGCGTCTCTTCGAGCGGCGTGACGGGGTCGAAGCTGTGGACCTGGTAGAGATCGACATGATCGAGGCTGAGGCGCTTCAGACTGGCGGCGATCTGGTCCATGATATGTCCGCGCGAGAGGCCAACGGCGTTCGGTCCTGGTCCCATCCGCGCGCGCACCTTGGTGGCGATAATCACGTCTTCACGCTTGACGCCGAGATCGCGCAACGCCTGGCCGACTTGAATCTCCGACTGCCCTTCCGAATAGACGTTGGCGGTGTCGATGAAATTGACGCCCGCTTCGAGCGCGCGGGCCACGAGCTTGGTGGAGGCGTTCTGATCGAGCGTCCCGATATTGCGCCACATTCCGCCGGCGCTGCCGCCGTGAAAGGTCATCGCGCCGAGACAGATTTCCGAGACATATTGGCCCGTACGGCCAAGCGGTCGATAGCGCATGAAACGTCATTTCCTTTTTGGAAGGCGCCGCGTCGGCAGCGCAGCCCTATTCAACCGCGTATGGGCCGTTTAGGCAAATCGCGGTTTCGTGACCCGCGCCGCGGCCCGCGCGGCCCATTCCTTCTGCGGGAAAGCTCGCGTCAGGCCGCTTCGGCTTCAACGGGCGGAGCCATGGCGCCCGTCATCATCGCGACTGCGTCCGACATCGTCACCTTTTTCGGGTCCACGACCGTCAAACGGCGACCTAAGCGATGGATATGAATACGGTCGGCGACTTCGAACACATGGGGCATGTTGTGCGAGATCAGGATGATCGGCAGACCGCGCTTCTTCACGTCGAGGATCAGTTCGAGAACGCGGCGCGATTCCTTGACGCCGAGCGCGGCGGTCGGCTCGTCCATGATCACCACACGCTTGGCGAAGGCTGCGGCGCGCGCCACCGCCACGCCCTGACGTTGGCCGCCGGACAAGGTTTCGACGGGCTGATGAATGTTTTGGATCGTCATCAGCCCAAGGTCGTTCAGTTTCTCCCGCGCGAATTTCGCCATCCGAGCGCGATCCGTCGCGCGGAACCATTGTCCCATGATGCCCGGCGCGCGCGGCTCCCGGCCGAGGAACATGTTGTCGGCGATCGACAAAGCCGGCGAAAGAGCCAGGGTCTGATACACGGTCTCGATGCCCGCTTCGCGCGCCGCGATGGGCGAAGTGAAGTGAACGACTTCGCCGCCAAGCCGAATTTCGCCCGAATCGGGAATCACCGCGCCGCACAGGGCCTTGATCAAGGTCGACTTGCCGGCTCCATTGTCGCCGATGACAGCGAGGATCTCGCCCGGATAGAGGTCGAAGTCGGCGTGGTCGAGCGCGGTGACGCGCCCGTAGCGTTTGACCAAACTGCGAGCCATGAGGGCCGGTTCGACGCTCATTGCGACACCCTTCGGATCCACTGGTCGAGCGCGACCGCGACGATGATCAGGACGCCGATAGCGAACTCCTGCCAAAGCACGTCAAGACCGGCGAGGGAAACGGCGGAGCGGAATACGCCGACGATCAGCGCGCCGACCAGCGTGCCGATGATCGACCCTCTGCCGCCGAACAGTGACGTGCCGCCGATCACCACCGCGGTGATGCTGTCGAGATTGGCGTTCTCGCCAGCCGTCGGGCTGATGGCGCCGACGCGGCCGATCAACGCCCAGCCGGCGATACGCCGCGATAAGGCCCGCGAGCACGTAAACGCTGAGCAGAATGCGATCTGTATTGATGCCGGCGAGGCGCGCAGCCTCCCGGTCGTCGCCTGTGGCGTAGATGTGGCGGCCGTAGGCGGTGCGGTTGAGGACGTACCAGACGACGGCTGCGACCGCGAGCAACAGGAACGTGCCCCACATGATGCGGGCGCCGCCAATTGTGATCTGATTGCCCATGATTTGCAGGAACCAGGCCTTCTGCTCGATGTCCTGCATGCCGATGGTTTCGCTCTGCGAATAGTAAGTGTTGAGCGCCCCGATGATGCTGAGCGTGCCGAGCGTGACGATGAACGGCGGCATCTTGAGCCGGGTCACCAAAATCCCGTTGAGATAACCGAAGGCCGCGCCCACCAAGAGGCCGATCGGAAAGGCGATCAACGTCGGAACGCCGCCGTAGACGGCCAAACGGCCCATCACGACCGACGAAATGACCATGATGACGCCGACCGAGAGATCGATGCCCGCGGTCAAGATGACGAGGGTCTGGCCGACGCCGACAATGCCGATGACCATCACCTGGGTGAGTATGGTCGAGAAATTGCTGGCGGCGGTGAACCGCGAAGGATTGACGAGCACCCCCAACAGCACGCCGAGCAAAAGCACGACGAACGGTACAACGGTCGGATAGGCATGGAGGAAACGCTGCGTTCGCTGGAGGACGGTGAGGTGCTCTTCCTCGAAGGAGGCGACTGTCGCCGTCGCGCCGGTTAGAACACTCTCGAACTCCTGAGACGCGGGACGGCCCGTCGCTTCGCTCATCGCTTCCTCGTTCGTTTCCGGTCGCGTTTTGTCTCCAGTCCGCCGCGAGCAACGACTCGCGGCGGATCCCTTTTATTTCAGCGAATTAAAGCGCCGAACGCGGAGGGGAAATCAACCCCAGCACTTCTTGAGACCTTCCGCGACACTGATCGACGGGACGCCGGGGACCGGGTGGTCAGTCACGAGCTGTTCGCCGGTGTCCTTGCTCTCCGGCTTCTTGCCGGTCTTGATGTATTCCGCGACCGCCTCGACCCCGTCGGCAGCCATCAGCAGCGGATATTGCTGCGAGGTGGCGCCGATGATGCCGTCCTTCACCCATTTGACGCCTTGACAGCCGCCGTCGACCGCGACGATCAAAACGCCCTTCTCCTTGCCGGCCGCTTTGAGAGCCGCGTAGCCGCCGTAAGCGGCCGGTTCGTTGATCGCGTAGACGAGATCGATGTGGTCGGCCTTCTGAAGGATGTTCTCCATCGCCTGGCGGCCGCCTTCCGTCGAGCCTTTGGTCACGTCAGATCCAACGATCTGTGGGCTGTCGCTCGGGGCGAAATGCTTCTTGTCTTTCACCGCGATCCCGAAACCCGTGAGAAAGCCGTTGTGACGGAGGTAATCGACCGTGGGCTGGTTCGGCGAGACGTCGAGCGTCGCGATCTTCGCGTCCTTGGCCTTATCCCCCAGCGTTCCTTTCGCCCATTCGCCGATAAGCTCCCCCGCCTTGAAATTGTCCGTCGCGAACAGCGCGTCGGCTGCGGTGACAGGATCGAGCGGAGTGTCGAGCGTGATCACAAGAATGCCGGCGTCTCGCGCCTTTTTCACCGTCGGCACGATTGCGGTCGAATTGCTTGGCACGAGCAGAATGCCCTTGGCGCCGGCCGCAATCAGCTGCTCGATCGCTCTGACTTCGCCATCATTGTCGCCGTCGAACTTGCCTGCGTAGGCCTGAGGCGTCAGGCCTAGCTCCTTGGCCTTGGCCTCGAAGCCTTCTTTCATCTTGACGAAGAAGGGATTGGTGTTGGTCTTGGTGACAAGACCGACAATCTCGGCGGCGTTCGCCGGGCCGCCCATAATGGCCACAGACACCGCCGCAGCAGCGATGGACGTGAATAATCCAGAAATCTTGGACACAGTTTCCTCCCAATAAGTCGAGACGTGGACGCCGATCATCATGGCCCAGGTGACTGGACGCAATGTCCTTTTCGCCCGTAACCGTTTCGCGCCGTCGTAGTTCCATAGGCCAGACTTTTGGCCAAGAGTTCTACTGACGCCGACTCGTTTCGACACCGATCATTGGCCTCGAGTTCTTGATCGAGATTTGGCGCCGTCGCCGCCAGATCGCTCCGGTCTTCGCTGGCGTCGATCGGCTAGGCTTGAGCCGCGCCGACATTGTCCTCGCCCCGTTGGCTTTGATACAGGTTCGATCGGGGCGCGACGTCGCCGCTAATTGAGCAGCTCACTCTCGATCGAGAAGTCTCGTTCAGGAAAGCGAGGGAGGCAGGCCCTTGAGGCGCGGGCGCCCGAACTTGGCTAAGAGCGCGTTCGTCGGTAGTATTTAGCCGTGCGGGCTCCGAAACCGTCCCCGCAACAGCCCTTTTCTCAACGACCGAACAGAGGCTTCATGGCCCCACGCATTGTCAAGGTCGAGCCATTCGATCTCGTCGTCTTTGGCGGCGCCGGTGATTTGGCTCATCGTAAGCTCTACCCTGCGCTCTTTCATCGCGAGCGCAGCAACCAGTTCTCCGAGCCGACTCGCATCATTGGAGCGTCGAGGCGCCGGATCGATCGCGACGCCTTTCGCGCTTCGGTCAAGGACACGTTGATCAAGTTCGGTTCCGTTGATCGTAACGACGGCGCGGCGATGGAGCGATTTCTGTCCCGGCTCGACTTTGTCGCGGTTGACGCCACGAGCGAAGGCGGATGGGCGGATCTGAAGTCGCTGCTTGGCGACGACGATCGAATCCGAGCTTATTATCTCGCGACCGGGCCTGACCTCTTCTGTCCTTTGGCGAAGCGTCTTGGGGCTGAAGGGCTCGTCACTGAGCGCTCGCGCATCATCGTCGAGAAGCCGATCGGGAAAGATGGCGACAGCGCCGCGGCCATCAACGATGCGATCGGCTCGGTTTTCCTCGAGCGAAATATCTTCCGCATCGATCACTACCTCGGCAAGGAGTTTGTGCAGAACCTCATGGCGCTTCGCTTCGCCAACATCCTGCTCGAGCCGCTCTGGAACAACGCGCACATCGATCACGTGCAGATCACCGTTGCCGAGACCCTGGGCGTTGAGGGACGCGGCGATTATTACGAAGAATCCGGCGCCATTCGCGACATGGTCCAGAACCACATGATGCAGCTCCTTTGCCTTGTTTCGATGGAGCCGCCGAATTCGCTCGAAGCGGATTCCTTGCGGGATGAAAAGCTTAAAGTCCTGAAGGCGTTGCAGCCGATCGACGAAACCAACGCGGCGGCTCTCACCGTGCGTGGTCAATATCGCGCCGGCTTTGCCGGCGGCGGCCCTGTTCCCGGGTATTTGCAGGATATCGGCAAGGCCGAGAGCGATACGGACACTTTTGTGGCTCTCAAACTTGCCATTGCCAATTGGCGGTGGGCGGGAGTGCCGTTCTATCTTCGTACCGGCAAAAGGCTGCCTCAACGCTTTTCGGAGATTGTCGTTGTCTTCCGCCGTCTACCGCACGTCATATTCGGGATGCATCCCGACGGCATACCCGCCAACAGCCTGGTGGTGCGGGTACAACCGGACGAAGGGATCAAGCTGTGGATGATGGTCAAGGAACCGGGCCCCGGCGACATGCGGCTTCAGCACGTGCCGCTTGATATGAGCTTCGCCGAAGCCTTCGGCGCGGCGCCAGCCGACGCATATGAGCGGCTGCTCATGGATGCGCTGCGCGGCAATGCCGCCCTGTTCATGCGACGCGACGAGGTCGAGGCGGCGTGGAAGTTCATCGATCCCATTCGCAACGCCTGGGCGCAGTCGGCCGAGCCGCCACGTCCGTACGCCGCGGGCACATGGGGACCCAACGCGTCTGTCGCCTTGATCGAGCGCGACGGGCGAACCTGGAATGAGGAATACGAATGATGGGAAAAGATTTCCAGCGTCGCGAATTTGCTGACGGCGAAGAGCTCGCTCAGGGGCTGGCCGACTGGACCGCGGAGCGTCTACGCGAAGGGGTCGCCGCGCGGGGAGTCGGCTTGCTCATCGTCTCCGGCGGCAAGTCGCCGGCCCGCTTCTTCGACCTGCTTTCGAACATAGATCTCGATTGGAGCCGGGTTTCGATCACCCTTGCGGACGAGCGGCGTGTGGCTGACGACAGCCCACGCTCTAACGCTCGGCTGGCGCGCGAGAGGCTGTTGCGCAATCGCGCGCAAGCGGCGAGCTTCACCCCGCTTGCGGACGTCCGCTTGCCCGCGGATCAGGAGCTCGCCGCAGCAAGCGCGCGCATCGCCAATCTGCCGACGCCTGCGGACGTCGTGATTCTGGGTATGGGTGATGATGGACACACTGCTTCATGGTTTCCTGGCGCTAACGGACTCGCCGAAGCCATGGACCCGGCGGCTCGGCAACTCGTCGCCGCGATCGTTGCGCCTGATGCGCCCGAGCCGCGCCTGACCCTCACGGGACGCGTAATTTTGCGCGCCCGAGCGATCGCGCTTGAGATCCAGGGCGAGGGCAAGCTCGCAACGTTCGCGAAGGCGCTGGAGCCTGGCCCGGAAGAGGCCATGCCCATTCGCGCCGTATTGCGAGGCGCGACCGATCGTCTCACGGTATTCATGTGCTCACGAACGGAACCCGCCGCCGATCCACGTCCTCCAGCTTGATCATAGATACGAGCTGCTGGAACACCCCATCTTCGCCTCGTCGACCGCCGGACCGCTCGGCGACAATGTGCCAAACGGGCGGTCCATTGCCAGGACCATCCGTGATCGTGGGCGACCGAACTCGCCGCACGCTTGCGCTCGCGGCAAACAAAACTGTTTTGGCGACCCTCCGGCCGGTAGCGAACCACACCGCACCGGCAAGAACGGCCGGTACGCTCGCCCAAGCAATGTCGTTGGCTGGAGTTTGTGCGAGGGATATCATGCGCCGTCGCGAATCGACCACCGGCTTCAGCACCGGCTTTCGCAACGCACTCCAGACCGCTAAAGCCAGCGAGTGAACATGTGCAGGCAAGTGAGCAGCAAAAACAAAATCAACCCCGCCAGGATCAGACTGGCGAGGCGCGCCGCCTGAGCCTCGCGGCGACTCTCCTCGGTGAAACCTTTTCCAGCCGACGCGCGCTTGTCTACTGGTTTTTGGCTTAGCTGCTCGGAAACTCGTTTCCGAGCATACTCGTAATTCAGGATAACGACAGATCGCGAGCAGAGAAAACATCAGCATGTGATTTTCCTTCTGCGACAGGACAAGTCTGTTGGCGGTGAACGCGACGAAGCTGCAGGCCACCGCGCCGGCCGCCGCGCCAGTTTCTGACGTGTCCGAGAGATAGTTCCGAACGCCGTACCAGACCGGAATCAGGAGCAACCCGGAGAAGAAGATAAATCCCGGGATCCCCGTCTCGATGAGGAGCGAGATCACGTAGCTGTCGATTGAGCTTTGGATCACGAATCCGCCCATCGCGAAGCCGTGCCCGGTGATCGGATTCGACTTAATGAACGGAAGTGCGGCAATCCACTGCCCATATCGCGCGTCCGTGCTGCCCGCCTGGGCGGCGCCCCCTAGGACCATATCGTGCACGGCATGTGAGGCAGTGATCAACACAAGAATTGCGGCGAACCCAATGACGCCCGTCACAACCAGAAATTGCAGGGGCCAGACTGGCCTTACTCTTCATCCCTTGGCGAATCGACCAGATGGTGACGAATACAGCCAAGGACAACATGACGCCGACCCACCCGCCTCGCGATCCCGAGACATAAATTCCGATGAATCCGCCAAATACGACCGTCCAACCGAGCGTCCTCTCAAACAAATTCTCTCGATGCAAAGCAAAAAATAGACCAATAGGAATAGCAATGATTTCGAATTCTCCGAAAGAAAGCGGAGTAACGAAAATCGACGCTGCTCGAAATAGACCATTTCTGTAAGTCGGCAGCAGACGGCAGGAGGGCTTCTAAGCGAGGGGTTGTTGTCAATGAGAGTTGCTAGCATCCCTCTCGGAAAAATATCTATGAAGAATCGATGCTGAAGGCGGAACTCCACCACTCCTGCCACTGTGTTGAATAATGCGCAGACGCATATGATCTTTAATATGACAACGACATCATCAGTACCTCTAGCGATATAAACCAAGGCTAAGAACGGCACATACCACGATAGTACAGCATCGATTAAACCCGAGAGGGACTCCGTTGGGAGCACCGACGTGAGAATTGATAGCGCCGCCATGGCAAGATATCCGGCCGCGCAAATAAAAATAAGGCGCGAGGCGCGAAGACGCTCGGTAATGTGCCGTCGGACGTCGGACGATGCTGCAATGGCGGTAAGGAATGGCGTGAAGAGCGCGAAGGTGGCGAGGCGACGGGCAGAAATCCAAGGCAGGCCTGGGAACTGAACCATGTAGTAAAAGGGAACGGAAATATCGACGATCAGCATGACGAAGAACGCCTTGCGAATTAATGCCCGGCGACACGAGAGGCAGATCCGGCATCACCCAAAGCAGGACGACCGCGGCGGCCGCGACTATTCCAAAGGCGCCGAGCGGGGGCAGAATAACCGCCGCGAGGCCGACAACGAGGCCCAA
This sequence comes from uncultured Alphaproteobacteria bacterium, assembly GCA_963762335.1. Lineage (GTDB taxonomy): Bacteria > Pseudomonadota > Alphaproteobacteria > Rhizobiales > Beijerinckiaceae > Roseiarcus. Next base: position 25,679 of record CAVXKU010000012.1, read on the forward strand.
AGCTATGGATGCGACCGACCACGCGACAATCGGCGCAAGACTGCGAAGAATGTTGGGCACGGCCTGCCCGGCGAGCCTCGTCTCCGCCATCGCGATCGAAGCGATTTGGGACAGGGCGAAACGGTTCCCGATGCGAGGTATCATCTCTTTCGAACTCCCGAACGCTCCTGAGGATGCGATCGCCGCCGCGTATTCTCCGATGTGCGGTCCAAATGGTGATCCGCACTGCCGCTAGTGGGTTCACGCATGCGACGAGATCCAAGTTTCGACCGTTTCGCGCCCGGCGCCACGATCGATCATTTGTAACAATAAAGTATTGCGGCCTATCCCGTGATCACCGCGAGGATTGTAGTGCGTCAAGAACGATCAATGACTCAAGCCTCAATCCTGCCGCCCAAAGCGAACGCAGTGAGAACCCGAAGATCGCAGCCACATAGCGTCGAAATGTTCGTTGTCCCCCGCGCTTTGCGCCAAGCATTAGGCGCCGAGTTGGGCGTTGAGCCGCGCCAGGAATTCCGAGAGATCGTCGGTTAAGAAATCCGCGACGCTGGCCGCATCCGAAATCGCCTGGTCATGCGCCTCTCGATGGTCCAAGTGTCCAGTCTTCGCCGTCACGAGGGTCGTCGTCATGCCTTTTGCCTTGGGCACCGCCAGGTTTCTCGTCACGTCCTCGAACATTGCCGCCGTCTTCGGATCGATCCCATATCGTTCAAAAAAGAGATCGTAGGCGCCCTCGGCGGGCTTCGGAATGAGGCCGGCGGCGACGATGTCGAAGGCGTCCTCAAAAAGTCCTTCGAGGCCAAGCTGTCTCGCCGTGAGGATGGCATGGGCTCGCGATCCGTTGGTGAAGATGAGCTTGCGTCCCGGTAATCTCGCGATTTCGCGCGCCAGCACGGGGTCAGGCTTGAGACCGGAGCGGTCGATATCGTGAACAAACTCGAGAAAGCGGTCGGTAAGATCGGGGTGCTCCTCGATCAACCCGCGCAAGGTCGTGCCGTGACGGGCATAATAGTGCTTGTGCAGCGCACGAGCCGACTGACCGTCGATGCCAAAAAGCTCAACCAGAAACAGCGTAATCCGTTCGTCTATCCGCGGCCAAATCCCGCTGTCCGCGGGATATAGAGTGTTGTCGAGATCGAAGACCCAGGTCGTGATGTGGCCAAACCGCGGCCGCAGCGTCTCATCAGATGGCAGACGGAACGTCGCCGGCGCGATCAGGGACGTCACCGGCAATCACGGGTTCTACGGGGCAAATTGAGCTCGGTCCGGCATGAGGGTTTTGGCGAGATTAGCTGCGACGCCTTGATCTTTCCATAACAATCGACCGCCCTCGTCAGGTCTGCGCGATGGCATGCTCGACCGCCTTCCGCATCATGCTCGAGAACCCCGCTCCGCCAACTGTGTCCGGAGCGACCCAGAAACAGCCCGCCGGAGCGCCGCCCTCAAACTGTGCGGCGTAGACCGTAAGGCTCAGCGCGAAATGGGTGAAAACCTGCTCGACTTTGCCCGGCAGGCGCCGCCAGGGGGCGACGACCGGCGCGATGCCGGCAAAGCAATCATCCGGACCATTGGTCGTCCACGGCGTGCCTGGCAACTCAAGGGTCGAGGCGAGAAGGCCGTGCGGCGGCCGACGGCGCGCGAGAAAGGCGCCGTCGGAACGGCGCGCGAAGAAGACCGCGCCCTGTCGGTGCGGTCTCGCCTTCGGCCCGGGCCGCCGGGGATAGGCCTCGGCGGCCCCCGCGAGGAACGCCGCGCAATCTTCGGCGAGCGGACAGGAGGCGCAAGCGGGATTGCGCGGGCGGCAGATGGTTGCGCCGATGTCCATGAGCGCTTGAGCGAAATCGCCCGCCCTGCGGCTGGGGGCCAGGCTGCGCGCCGTCGTAGCAAGCTCCCCCCGGGCGCTTGCGATCGGCTTTTCCAGAGCCAGAAGCCGGGCCAGGATGCGGGCGATATTGCCATCGACAGGCGCAGTCTGGCGGCCAAATGCGATCGCCGCGACCGCGGCCGCGGTATAGGCGCCGACGCCCGGAAGCGCGCGCAAATCGGCTTCTTCGCTCGGAAACGCGCCGCCCCGTCGAGCAATTTCCTTGGCGCAGGCGTGCAGGTTCCGCGCGCGGGAATAATAGCCGAGACCGGCAAAGGCGCTCATCACGTCTTCGAGCGGGGCGGCGGCCAGGTCCTCGACCCGCGGCCATTTTGCAAGGAAGGCCTGAAAATAGGGCGTCGCCGCCTGCGCCGTCGTCTGCTGCAGCAGCACTTCGGAGAGCCAGACCTGGTAGGGATCAGGTGTTTCCCCAGGCTCCGCGCGCCACGGGAGCGTGCGGCGGCGGCGGTCCCACCAGGCGAGCGTTCGGGCGACGATCGCCTTTCGCTTTGCCTCGGACGCTAGCGCGCTTACATTGGCGCTCATGCTGTCGATCTCATGCCGCCCATCCTCACTTTCCGTGCCGAAGCGATGATGAAGCGCGCGCGAGGCGGCGCCAAGTCGTTGGCTGAATTCACTCCTGGGTTGGTCGCCGAGGCCTTGGCCGCGCGGGGCTTGGGCGAAACAAGCCTGATCGCCGATTGGCCGGCAATTGTCGGCGAAGCGCTCGCGCGCCATGCCCGGCCGATCGAGCTGCAATGGCCGCCTCGCGCCGCGAAGCGCGATCCTGACGCGCCGCACGCTTCCGCGACGCTGGTGCTCAGGGTCGAGGGCGCCTTCGCGCTCGAGGCGCAGCACAGCGCCTCTGTGATCGTGGCTCGGGTGAACGCGCATCTCGGCTGGCGATGCGTCGACAAGATCGCTTTCCGGCAAGGCCCGCTGCCTCCGCTCAAGGAGAAGCGCCGCCCGCGTCGGTCCCCTCTGACGCAGCGGAAGCCGCCGCCCGCGCCGCCGCCTCGCCCATTGTCGATGACGAGTTGCGCGACGCCGTGACGCGGCTCGGCGCGCGGGCGATCGACAGATCGGCGCGCTTGGCGCGGGCGGCGAGCGCCCGAACCCCAAAAGGAGCCTAGCGGCTTGTTCTCCCGCCATCCGCTCGCCGGCCGCACGATTGCGCGCATGAACGGCGCCGGCAACGTCATCCTCGTGCTCGACCTGCGCGGTTCGTCCGCCCGCCCGACGGCGGAAGACGCGGTCGCCATCCATCGCGCGCCGGGCCTCAGCTACGATCAGATGATGGTGCTCGGGAACCCAAAGACAGCAGGAACCGCGGCCGATGTGCTCATCTATAACAACGACGGCACGCTGGCGGGCGCCTGCGGCAACGGGACGCGTTGCGTCGCCGATCGGCTGTGCCGTGAGCTCGGGGCGAGCGCCATCAGCATCGAGACTGAGGCGGGCGTCATCATCTGCGAGCGACTCGGGCCCTGGTCCTATCGGGTCGACATGGGCGCGCCGCGGCTCGACTGGGACGCCATTCCGCTTCAGGATGCCGTGCCCGACACGCGTCGGGTGGATCTGTGGCCGGATGGCGAAGCTCCGGCCGGACTGGGCCTCGCCTCGGTGGTCAATATGGGCAATCCGCACGCGGTGTTCTTTGTCCCTGACCTGAAGCGCATCGACGCCGCAGACCTTGGTCCGAGGATCGAGATCGATCCGATGTTCCCGGAGAAGGCCAATGTCACCTTCGCCCAGATCCTGGCTCGCGACGACGTGAGGGCCCGGGTGTGGGAACGGGGCGTGGGTCTGACGCTCGCCTGCGGCTCGGCGGCCTGCGCGACCCTGGTCGCCGCGGCGCGGCTTGGCCTCATGGAGCGCAAAGGAACGGTGCGTTTGCCAGGCGGCGACCTGACCATCGAATGGCGCGTCGCCGACGACCATGTGCTGATGACCGGCCCGGTCGAATACGAGGGCGCCTTCACCCTCGATGAGGCGTTGTTCGAAGCCGCGACGCTGTGAACGGCGAAGGGGGAGGGGACGACAGCCCGGGTAAAAGCTCGGGCCGGGTCGACGCGGTCGATTGCGCGCGCGGCGTGGCGCTCGTCGGCATGGCTGTCTACCATTTCAGCTGGGATCTCGCCGACTTTCGGCTTGCCTCGCCCATGCTGCCGTTCACGCCGCAGATGCGGCTTTTGTCCCATAGTGTGGCGAGCACGTTCCTGCTCCTGGTCGGCGTGTCGCTGGCGCTCGCCCATCGCAACGGGCTGAATGTCAGGGCCTTCTGGCGCAGACTCGCCATCGTCGCAGGCGCGGCGGCGCTGGTGACTGCAGGCAGCTTCGCCTTCGCGCCCAGCGAACCCATCACCTTCGGCATATTGCATTGCATTGCAGTCGCGAGCCTTCTGGCGGCGCCGTTCGTGACCGCGCCGGCATGGGCGAGTCTCGCCGTCGGCTTGGCGGCCATCGTTGCGCCGTGGCTTGGCCGCTCGACGGTCTTCGATCCGTCCTGGCTCCTGTGGTTGGGCTTAGGCGACGCGCTGCCCAATACGCTCGACTGGCGCCCGCTTCTGCCATGGGCGGGGGTCGTCTTTCTCGGCCTCGGCGTCACCCGCCTGCCGGGCGTCGTGAACTGGCTCAAGCGGCCGGACCGTTGGCGGGCCAAGTCTGCGCCGACGCGCGGCATTGCCTTCGCTGGCCGGCACAGCTTGGCCGTCTATCTCATCCATCAGCCGATCCTGATCGGGCTTCTCGCGGCGCTGACCGCGTGGGGGCCGCTTGCGCCGAAGCCGGACCGGAGCGGCCTTCTCGCCTCCTGCCAACGCGCCTGCGTCGCCCAAGGGCGCGCGGAGGACGAGTGCGAGACCGGCTGCCGATTGCGTCGCCGACGCGTTCGACCGTTCAGGCGACGCCGACCGGCTGGCGACGATTCACGCCGGAGCGCCGGGCCGAGCTCAAGCGGCTCGCCGACGCCTGCATGGGGCGGTGAGTTCGGGTTGGCGCCTGTTCGGCAGCCGGCCAAGGCGTTGGCCGTTTGGATTTTCTTGGCCTGTGGCCTATCCGCTTGGAAAACCCCGATTATGGGCCTTGGATTCGTTTGGATTTCCTTGGATTCTCTCGTGCGAAACGAGACTTATCAATGGGTTACGAGAGAAAAACCGAGAAAGATTTTTCTTGTCGCTTTCTCCCCTTGACGATCGGTGCGGGGGAACCGAAGGCACGATTTTGGCATGCGGAATGTAGGATTGCTCATACAGCAAGCTTACTTCAAATTCTGATTTTCTGCAATTGATTGTCGTGGGAACCGTTGTCGTTCGGCCCGCCTCGCTCCAAACGCAGTTCGCCCTAAGCCGCCGCGCGGATTTCCCGGATGTTCTCGCCATAGCCCTTCGGATCGCCTTCGAACACCTTGGAGCCCGCGACGAAGACGTTGGCGCCGGCGCGCGCGAGCAGCGGCGCGGTCTCCGGCGCGACGCCGCCGTCGACTTCGATGTCAATCTTCCGGTCGCCGATCATCCGCTTCACGCGCGCGATCTTGTCGAGCATAGCGGGAATGAAGGCTTGGCCGCCGAAGCCCGGATTGACGGTCATGACCAGGATCAGGTCGAGCCGGTCGAGCACATATTCGATCGCGCTCTCTGGCGTTCCGGGGTTGATCGCCACGCCCGCTTTCTTGCCGAGCGAGCGGATCGCCTGCAGCGAGCGGTCGAGATGTTTTGTCGCCTCGGCATGGACGGTCATGTGATCGGCGCCCGCGTTGGCGAAAGCCTCGAGATAGGGATCGCAGGGCTCGATCATCAGATGGCAATCGAAAGGCTTCGTCGTCAGCCGCCTCAGCGCCGCGACGACCGGCGGCCCGAAGGTGATGTTGGGCACGAAATGCCCGTCCATGATGTCGAGATGGATCCAGTCGGCGCCGGCCGCGTCGACCGCGCGCACTTCCTCGCCAAGCCTGGCGAAATCCGCCGACAGGATCGACGGCGCGATGATCACGGGATTGCTCATGCGCCGATCTCCCTCTCGAACCGCCTGACAAACGCGGCGCTATCGATGGTCGCGGCGCGGGCCGAGAGTCAACGCGACTTTGGCCTAAAGCAAATTTGATTTGAGCCGATCGGCGCTCGTGATTGCGAGGAGCGAAGCGACGCGGCAATCCAGGGATCGAAGGGCGCTCGACGATCCCTGGATCGCCGCGTCGGGCCGTCGGCCTCATCGCGATGACGATCTACTCAAACAGAGTCAAAGAATATACAATGTGAAAATGTCTTGTCTACAAATAACAACTTATCTATATAGCTTAAATCATTGCCTTCGGCCCGGGCGCCGCCTATGTAGCGCCCCTTGCCAAGGAATTCCTCGATGCCGAGCGTATTGCCAGCCCACCTTAAACGGCTGGAGGCCGAGTCCATCCACATCATGCGGGAAGTTGTCGCCGAGATGCGCAATCCGGTGATGCTTTATTCGATCGGCAAGGATTCGAGCGTCATGCTGCATGTGGCGATGAAGGCCTTCTATCCGGCGAAGCCCCCGTTCCCGCTGCTGCATGTCGACACGACCTGGAAGTTTCGCGAGATGATCGCGTTTCGCGACGAGACGGCGCGAAGGCTCGGCCTCGATCTGATCGTTCATATCAACCAGGATGGTTTGAAGCGGGGCATCTCGCCCGTCGCCTCCGGCTCGCAGCTCCACACCCAGGTGATGAAGACGGAGTCGCTCAGGCAAGCGCTCGATAACGGCCAGTACGACGCGGCTTTCGGCGGGGCGCGGCGTGACGAAGAGAAGAGCCGGGCGAAAGAACGCATTTTTTCGCATCGCTCGGCCGCGCATGCCTGGGACCCGCGCAATCAGCGCCCGGAACTCTGGCGCCTTTTCAACACCCGCATTCGCGACGGCGAATCGATGCGCGTCTTCCCGATCTCCAACTGGACCGAGCTCGACGTCTGGGAATACGTGCTTGCCGAGGACATTCCGGTCGTGCCGCTTTATTTCGCTAAAGCGCGGCCTGTCGTCGAGCGCTCGGGGACGCTGATCATGGTCGATGACGACCGCTTGCCGCTCCTGCCCGGTGAGACGCCGCAGATGCGAAAAGTTCGTTTTCGCACGCTCGGCTGCTATCCGCTGAGCGGCGCCGTCGAGTCCGACGCGGCGAATCTCGACGACATCATCGCCGAGATGCGCAAGTCGACCACCTCCGAGCGGCAGGGCCGCTTGATCGATAGCGACGAGGCGGGCTCGATGGAGAAGAAGAAGCGCGAGGGATACTTCTGATGAACGTGACGCGCGCCCAACCCCTCGTCCTGAGGAGTGACGCCGGAGGCGGCGCGTCTCGAAGGACGCTCCAGCCCGCACGAGCGATGCCGCCATCTGGACCATCCTTCGAGACGCGATGTCATAGGGCGTTCGGAAGAACGCCCGTCTCTCGCCGGGCTATTGCATCGCTCATCAGGATGAGGGCGGTGGGAACCAGCCTCAAGCAGAACCTGCGATGAACGCCCCGCTTCGCGTGTCCGCGCTTCCGACCTTGCGCGTCCTCACCTGCGGCTCGGTCGATGACGGCAAGTCGACGCTGATCGGACGACTTCTCTACGAGAAGAAGCTCATCTTCGACGACCAGCTTTCCGCGCTCGAAAAGGATTCGAAAAAGTTCGGCACGACCGAGGATTCGATCGACTTCGCGCTGCTCGTCGACGGCCTCGAGGCCGAGCGCGAGCAGGGCATCACGATCGACGTCGCCTATCGCTATTTCGCCACCGAAGCGCGCTCCTTCATCGTCGCCGATACGCCAGGCCACGAGCAATATACCCGCAACATGGCGACCGGCGCCTCGAACGCCGATGTCGCGATCGTGCTGGTCGATGCGCGCAAAGGGCTGCTGACGCAGACGCACCGCCATTCGATCATCGTCTCGCTGCTTGGCGTGCGGCACGTCGTGCTGGCGGTGAACAAGATCGACCTGGTCGGCTATGACGAGCGAGTCTACCGCGACATCGTCATCGCCTACCGAAAATTCGCCGAACCTTTAGGCTTTCGCTCCCTGTTCGCCGTCCCGATCTCGGCGCGCTTTGGCGACAACGTCTCGTCGGACAGCGCGAAGACGCCCTGGTACCAGGGCGGGCATCTCCTGCAGAAGCTCGAAACCATCGAGGTCGAGGAGGACCGGCGAAGCGCGCCCTTTCGCCTGCCGGTGCAATGGATCAATCGTCCGCACCTCGACTTCCGCGGCTTCGCCGGAACAATTCCGAGCGGTCGCGTGGCGCTGGGCGAGCCGGTCGTCGTCGCGGGATCGGGGAAGCAAACGACCGTCAAGTCCATTCTTGTCGCCGATGAGGAAAAGGATAGCGCCGAAGCGGGCGACGCGGTGACGCTGACGCTCGCGGACGAAGTCGACATCGCGCGCGGCGACGTGCTTGCGCATGCCGCCAGTCGCCCCGAGGTCGCCGACCAGTTCACGGCGCATCTCATCTGGATGAGCGCCGACCCGATGCTGCCCGGCCGCTCGTATCTGATGAAGATCGGCGCCCGCACCGTGCCGGCGCAGGTCACCGATCTCAAGCACCGCATCGACGTCAACACGTTTGACAAGCTCGCCGCCAAGAGCCTTGAGCTCAATGAGGTCGGCTTCTGCAATCTCGCGACGACGGCGCCGATCGCTTACGATCCTTACGTCGACAATCACGAGACGGGCGCTTTCATCCTGATCGACCGCCAGAGCAACGAGACGGCGGCGGCCGGCATGATCGCCCATGGGCTGAGGCGCGCAACCAACGTGCATCGGCATGGACTCGCGGTCGACCGTGAGGCGCATGCGGCGCTCAAGCACCAGAAGCCCGCGATTCTGTGGTTCACGGGGCTCTCGGGCGCGGGGAAGTCGACAATCGCCAATCTGGTCGAGGCCGAGCTTCACGCGCGCGGCGTGCACACGACGCTGCTCGATGGCGACAATGTTCGTCACGGTCTCAACAAGGATCTGGGCTTCACTGCTGCTGACCGCGTCGAGAATATCAGGCGTGTCGGCGAAGTGGCGAGGTTGATGACCGACGCGGGTCTCATCGTCCTCTGCTCGTTCATTTCGCCGTTCCGGGCGGAACGCCAGCTCGTCCGCGACACCGCGGCGACGGGCGAGTTTCTAGAAATCTTCGTCGACACGCCGCTCGAGACGGCGATCGCCCGCGATCCCAAGGGTCTCTACAAGCGAGCCTTGGCGGGCGAAATCAAGAATTTCACCGGCGTCGACCAGGCCTATGAAGCCCCTGAAGCGCCGGAACTTATCCTTAAATCAGGCGAAGCCACGGCCGAGGCGCTCGCCGATCGCGTCGTCAAGGCCCTTGAACAACGCGGTCTCATCGTGGCGTTATAGGGCGGGCGCATGAGCGCTCCATGCCTCCGGAAGCGCCGATGCTCACGCTCTATTACGCCACCAACACCTGCGCTCTTGCCTCGCATATCGCGCTCGAAGAAGCGGGCGCCGACTACGAAACTCGATGGATCGACTTCGGCGCCGCCGAGCAGACGAAGCCCGACTATCTCGAGATCAATCCGAAAGCCCGGGTGCCCTCGCTTGCGACCGAACGCGGAATCTTGACCGAAAACCCCGCCATCCTCGCCTATATCGCGCAAACGCATGCCGCGGCGAAGCTGGCGCCGCTCGACGATCCGTTCGCCTTCGCCGAACTGCAATCGTTTCTGAGCTACCTCTGCTCGACGGTGCATGTGGCGCACGCCCATCGTATGCGCGGTTATCGCTGGGCGGACGATCCGGCGGCGCATGAGGCGATGAAAAAGAAGGTTCCGCAGTCGGTCGGCGCCTGCTTCGATGTGATCGAGCGAAAAATGCTGCGTGGCCCGTGGGTCATGGGCGACGCCTACACGGTCGCGGACCCCTATCTCTTCACCCTGGCGCGCTACATGGAGGTCGATGGCCTGGAGCCCAGCGCCTATCCCCGCGTGCTCGACCACCGCGACCGAATGGCCGAGCGCCCGGCAGTCCAGCGCGTGCTGAAAGCCGAGGGGCTCGCGTAATAAGTCACGTCATACCGTCGTGTTAATAGACGGCCGAGACGGCCTTTGGCACGGTTTTGGCTTTGCGGTCGCCGGCATTTTGCGGTCGCCGGCATGGCCAAGCGCGGCGAAGCCGAGCGCCATCATCGCCCAGGCCGACGGCTCCGGAACAAGTGTCGTGACTTCGAACTCGAAATCGTCGGGAATGCGGACGTGCACCCGCCGACATCGGCGGCGAAGGAAACCGGCGTCGAGGTCATTATCGTTCCGGTGGTTGCGCCGGTGAGGCTGTCAAAATACGACATGAGAAAAGGTTTCACTCGATGCTTGTGATCTTCACGGACCGTCAGGGAATGATTCGCTCGATCGGCCCGGGCCAGGTGGGCTCGATGGTCGAACTTGGCGTGTGGGAGGGTGAGTTCGCCGCGTTCTGTGAAGCCACGCTCGAGCCGCGGCAGTACACACTGATCGATTTCTGGCGTTATGACCGCTACAGCTTCGTCCTCGAAGACGCGCCCCAGATGCGCGAATTGCGCAGTACTTACGAGCGGTATTTCAACGGCAACCCGGACAAGGCGCTGGAGGATGCCTATCGAAAGGTGCAGGCGCGCTTCGCCGCAAAGCCGAACGTCACGATCTTGCGCGCGGACGTGGCGGAGGCGGCGCAGCGATTCGCCGACGGTAGCCTCGACCTGATCTATCTCGACGCCAACCACACATACGAATATGTCTTGCGGGATTTGCTCGTTTGGTTTCCCAAGCTGCGGCCAGGCGGGCTTTTTGTCTGCAACGATTTTTTTGAGAGCGACGTCGCTGCGAAGCAGAACATCGGCGTCATTCCCGCCTGGACCACCTTTTCAAAGAGGGTCCAAGCATACCCGCTCGCGGTGACCTCGGGTGAATGGTCTGACTTCTACTTCACCAACCAGCCAGAATCGCCGCTCATTGCATGCTTTAGGGCAGGGCTTTTGAACAGTCCTTATGCGGCAATTGAAGTGCCTGACGACATTGTTCCGTCCTTCTGTCACAAAGTCGTCCGGGTCGACAGCGTTCCAGTTCGGCTTTTGCCAGTATTCCGTTCAGGACCCTCCGACCGCTACACGTTTCATGATTCGAAATAATTGTGTTTTGGAAGCTGGTGACAAACCCCGCCATTGACCTGGCGGATCGCGTCGGGCATGTCCCGATTCCATTTGACTCAAACTAGGCAAACGGAACGCGCGATTGCAATGGAGCGCGCGGTCCCGTGTTTTTCGCCAATGGACACACTTCTAGCCCGGCGCTCCGAAGTCGCTCAGCTACCCGGTTTCGTTGATCTGGCGATTTACGACGACGTGCTGCCGTCGCCGGCATCGCCATTCCGTACGATCGAATACGGGCACTACTTGGATTTCTTTCCTTCATCGGCCCTTATCACGATGCAGTCTTGGCATTTCGGCTTCGCGCACCCCGGCTTGGGCGATCTGCGCGCCAGTCTGCCGATCGATGAACGGCTGAAGCGCCGCATCACCGCATTTGACGAGGCGCTTGATCTCGTCCCGAAGCTTGCTTACGTCACCTTCCTGGGGAATGCACAGCGGCTACTGCCCTACTTCGAAGCGCGGCGAATCCCGTTCATTCTGCAACTGTATCCGGGCGGCGCATTCGAGCCGAATGTAAAGGCAAGCGACGATCAGCTTCGCAAAGTCGTAAACTCGTCCTTGTGCCGCAAGGTCATCGCGACCCAGAAACTTACGCGCGAGCACCTTCTCGAGCAGATTGGCTGCGCCCCAGACAAGGTCGAACTGATCTATGGCGGCGTCTTCGAAACCCGCATCGACTTCGATTTCAGTCGCGACAAGCAACGCTATGGAACTCAGAAGGAAACGATCGACCTCTGCTTTGTTGCGCACCGTTACAATGACGATATGGCGAAGAAGGGCTACGACCAATTCGTCGAGGTGGCGCGGCTGCTCGCCTCGGACGAGCGGCTCCGGTTCCATGTCGTTGGAGACTACACTGCCGATGATTTGCCGCTGGGCGAGGCTGGGGCGCGCTTTGTCTTCTATGGGCCGCAGCCCAACGCTTTCTTCGCGGACTTTTACCCGCGCATGGATGTTATTATTTCGGCCAATCGCCCACCGAGCGGGCGGGAGGGTCCTTTCGACGGCTTCCCAACGGGGGCCTGCATGGAAGCAGGCTTCCGGGGGGTGCTGAATTGCATCGCCGATCCGCTCGACCTGAATGTGGCCTTCGAAGACGGGCGTGACGTTCTGCTAATCGATCGAAACGCACAGCGGACGGCGCAGCGTCTCGCCGCCCTCTTCGCGACGCCGGACCGCCTGTACGACTTGGCGCGCGCAAACTGGAAGCGGTTCCACGAGGTGTTCGACGTGAACCGTCAGCTTTGGGCGCGCACGCGGCTTATCGTCGCCGAGTTGTTGCTCGACGGGGCGCTCGTCATACGCCCGCCCGCCGCGCCCAGCGGGCTTGCCGTCAGCGGGACCGCCGGCGTTGTGACTGGAGGCGTTTCGCGCGAGCTGCGGAGCGACGAGATTATCAAGACCGTGGCCGCCGAAGTTTCGCGCGAGCTGCGGAGCGACGAGACAATCAGGGCCATGGGCACCGAGGTTTCGCGCGCGCTGCGGAGCGATGACACGATCAAGGCCATGGCCACTGAGGTTTCGCGCGCGCTGCGGGGCGATGACACGATCAAGGCCATGGCCGCCGAAGTCTGGCGGGAGCGACGCAGGCGGATATTGCCGCACAAGATATGGACCGAGACGTCTCGCGCATGGAGGAAGTTGAAGCAAAAGTAATGTAGAGATTTTCAGCTCCGAGCGTCGGCCGCCGCGACTCGAAATCGTCCGATCATGGCTTGACAATTCCAGTGTCGTCCGCTTACGGCCCATTGAGCTTTACCGGATCTTTTCGGGATGCTGCCGGGACAGCCGCCATCTGGCGATTTCAGAGCCTTTGGAAAGCGTTGTAGTCGATGGTGTGGCTGAAGACAGCAAACTTGAGCCCGGTAGGTGCTTGACGCCTCGATGAGCAGGAAATTCGCCCAATGAACGATTTGACACCGGTGGAGGCAGCTTCCGCTCCTGCGCTTGCGCGCGAAAGCTACGCGGTCTCCCTGGTCTGCAATGACATCGATGAGTACGGTCACAATGCCGTCTTCGCCGAGGAGATCGGCGCGGCGCTGGGTGGGCTTGGGCTGTCGAGCCGGATTGTGGACTACCGCCGCGAGCCGCGACGCACGTTGTCTGCGCTGATCGATCCAGATTGCGCCTTCATGATTTGCTTCAACGGCTTCGGATCCGAGCTTTCCCTCCCCCAGGGGACGCCGGGCGGCTTCAGTTCGGCTTTTGCTCGTTTCGGAAAGCCGCTCGTCGACCTCATGCACGATTGTCCATCGCATGACAGCATGTCGCACCAGGTGCGCGTCAGGGATCCTATCCGCCGGGTGCTTCTCACCGACTACGGCTACGTGCAGGAAGCTGAGGAACTTGGTTTCTCCAATGTCCGCTTCGTGCCGTCGATCACCTTCCCCCATATCTTGCCGGCCCGGGAAATGCAGCGGGCCGAACGGCCGATTCGGGCTCTGCTGCCCGTTCAACTCCCGCCACCTCAGATCGTTGACCAGGGGTTCGAACCGTCCGCCGGCTATCGTCATCGTGTCTTTCGCGAGATCTACGAAGCGGTCTCGGAAGCCTGTATTGCAGATCTCCGCACCGATCCGCGCGTGGAGACCCGCGGTGCCTGTCGCGAGGCCAACATAGCCTTCGACGCCAACGACGCCGACCACCGCTTCCTGCTGACCAGCATCCTGGATCGAGTGAAATTCAAACGGCGGTGGGATCTGGTCTGGGCGCTGGCCGGCGCGCCAGTCACCGTCATTACGGCTGGGCATTCGGGAACCGACCTTCCGCCAGGGCTTGTCGACGGCGCCGGCCCGCTCCTTTCGCGAACTCCTGGCGACCATGGCTCAGGCGGACTGCGTGATTTGTCCGCTTCCCCATATGACGGGCCACCACGAGCGAGCGCTCGGCGCGTTCACCGCAGGCGCCGCCGTGGTCGCAGCGCCGAACGCCGTGCTCGAGACGGAATTCCGCGTCGGACAGGACTTGCTGATCTACCGTTCTGCGGCGGAGCTGGCGGCGATGCTGCCCGATTTCTTGGCCGATCACGATCGGCTCCGCGCCCTCGCCGACGCAGGCCAGAAGAGGGCGATCGAGCGCTTCTCGCCTCGTCGGCTCGCCCAGACCATGCTCAGTGTGATCGCGGCGACTGCCTAAAGGAAGCCAACCACTCGTGACTGGCGAAGCCCGCGAACCCGCGGTCGCCGGAGGCGCTGGCGCCTGAACGCGCGGACAGTCCTCAGGCGATCTTCACATATTCGAAATCGCCGGTCTGACTGTTGACGCCGACGCGCGGCGGGGCGATCCAGCTCGCGTATTTGCCCGGCTCGTGGCACGGCTTCATCAGCGACACGATGAAGGCCATGTCGTCTTCGTTGGGTAGCCAGTCGCCGCTCTTGGCGCTCCACTGCATCCTCCGTGAGGAGCTCGCCGGTCGGGCTGATGCGCTTGCCCCCGAACTCGCCGATCCTGCGATTGAAGCCCTTGTGAGGCTGGACAAACTTGAAGTCGATTCCGGCCTTTTCGACCGACTTGTTCCAGCGGTCGATCCCGCCCTGGCAATCGACAATGAAGTCGTCGAGCAGCCTCGAGTTGAGGGCGCGCAACGCCGGCGCCTCTTCCGCGACGAGCTTGCCGTCGACGACCCGCGTGACGGGATAGGTCGCCTCTTGCAGGACGTGATCGTCGCCCTTGAGGTTCGCCTCGTTGAAGCGCCCCTTGATGCCCGCGCCGAACACCTCGGCGGCGTTGCTGGAAATTTCGCTGCCGAACAGGTCGCGGGTGACGGACGCGTGGAAGTTCAACTTGCGCTGCAGGAGCGGCAGGTCGACCACGCCGAGCTTGCGCACCGCCTCGACGTCGTTGGGATCTTTGATGCCGGCTTTGACCATCGCCGCGCAGGTCGCCTCGATCGTCCGCTGCACGCCGGTCTCGCCGACGAACATGTGGTGCGCCTCTTCGGTCAGCATGAAGCGGCAGGTGCGCGACAGCGGATCGAAGCCGCTTTCGGCGAGCGCGGCGAGCTGCATCTTGCCGTCGCGGTCGGTGAAGAAGGTGAACATGAAGAACGACAGCCAGTCGGACGTGCTTTCGTTGAAAGCGCCGAGAATGCGCGGATTGTCCATCTGCCCGCTCTGACGCTCGAGCAGCGCCTGCGCCTCCTCGCGGCCGTCCTTGCCGAAATATTTGACCAGAAGATAGACCATCGCCCACAGGTGGCGGCCCTCCTCGACATTGACCTGGAAGAGGTTGCGCATGTCGTAGAGGCTCGGCGCCGTCGCGCCGAGGTAGCGCTGCTGCTCGACCGAGGCGGGCTCGGTGTCGCCCTGCACGACGATGAGCCGGCGCAGAAGCGCGCGATGCTCGCCAGGCACTTCCTGCCACGCGGGCTCGCCCTTATGGCGGCCGAACGGAATCGTTCGGCCCTCGACCTTGGGCGCGAGCAGGATGCCCCAGCGATAGGTCGGCATCTTCACATAGCCGAACTTCGCCCAGCCGGCGGGATCGACGCCGACGGCGGTGCGCAGATAGACCTCCGACTGCTGGAAGCCGACCGGGCCCATGCCGGTCCACCAGTCGAGATATTTCGGCCGCCAGCCCTCGAGCGCGCGCTGAAGCTGCTTGTCCGAGCCGAGCGCGACGTTGTTGGGAATGACATCGTCGTAGCTGATCTCGACGAAACGATCGGCGCCCATCGGCCCCTGCGGCGTCGCCAACAATGTCTTCAGCGCTCATGGGTCTCTCTCCCGGTTCAGTAGGTTTCCAGATGCAGCCGTCCGTGGCGCTTGAGCGCCGGCCCATGGGTGTCCCAATCGAGCCCGGCCTCCACAGCAATGTCGCGCAACGCGAGCACCACGCCTTCCTCCATCGCCTTGAGGCCGCAGACGTAGAAATAGGCGTCCGGATCGGCGATGCAGCGGGGCGAGGTCGGCCGCGCGCTCGCGCATCACGTCCTGCACGTAGCGCTTGGGCTGGCCGGCGTGTGCGACTGAAGGCGAAGTTGATGTCGATGAAGTCCTTCGGCAGATTGCCGAGCGGCCCGAAATACGGCAGTTCCTCTTTGGTGCGGGCGCCGAAGAACAGCATCAGCTTGCCGCCCTCGAACTTGCCCGACTTGCGCAAGCGGCGCCGCCATTCGGTCATCGCGCGCATCGGCGCGCTTCCGGTGCCGGTGCAGATCATCGACGATCGCGCTCTTCGGATGGTTCGGCATGAGGAAGCTCACGCCGAACGGCCCGGTCACCTCGACCTTGTCGCCGACGTTCAGGTCGCAGAGATAGTTGCTGACGATTCCGCGCGTCGGGCTGGCCTTGGTGATCCTCCAGCACCCGCTTCACGGTGAGCGAGACGTTGTTGTAGCCGGGCCGCTCGCCGTTGCGCGGGCTTGCGATCGAATATTGGCGCGGATGATGCGGTCGTCCGTCCGCATCGACGCCGGGAGGGACGATGCCGATCGACTGCCCCTCGAGCACCGGAAACGGCATCGCGCCGAAATCGAGCACGATGTGATGCGTGTCGTAGTCCTTGCCGGCTTCGGTCACGCGCACATTGCCGACGACCGTGGCGGTGACCGATCGCGTCGCGGCCTTCGGACCGTAGAGATTGGCGTAAGGACTGGCGGCCGACCAAGGCGGGATCACGGCGGCATAGGCGCCGACCTCGAACGCCGCTTCCTCGCTTGCTCCGTTCGGCGCAGCTTCCGGGGACGCGGCGACAGCAACGTCGACGCTCCGCGACGCCGAGGTCTTCCGCGCTCAGTTCCGCCGGCAAGGCGTCCCAGCCGAACTGCGCTTCGGTGCTGTAGGCCTGCGCGCGCGGCATCGCGCGCCAATTGTCGATGCTGCCGGTCGGGCAGGGCGGAACGCAGGCCATGCAGAGATTGCAGATGTTCGCGTCGACCACATAGTTGCGCGCGTCATGCGTGATCGCGCCGACCGGGCAGGTCGACTCGCAGGTGTTGCAACGGATGCAGATTTCGGGGTCGATCAGGTGCTGCCTGATGACCGGAGCTTCGGACGCCTCTGTCACGCGCTCATCTTTAGGGCGAACGTCGGAATAGCGACCTCATCCTGAGGAGCCCGCGCAGCGAGCGTCTCGAAGGATGATCCAGCTGACGCGGCGTTCGTGCTGTCTCGAGCGTCCTTCGAGATCGCTATGCGTCGCATCGCTCCTCAGGACGAGGTCCGCTGAGCGGCGCCAGGTTCCGTCGCAAGGACGAGTGCGAGCCATCGGCTACACCCGGTTCCAGTCGAACGCGGCCTTTTCGCCCTTGCCGTAGACCTTGAGCGCGCCCTTGTCGCCGACCGCGTTCGGACGCTGAAAGATCCAGTTCTGCCAGGCGGTGAGGCGACCGAACACGCGGGTGGCGAGAGTTTCGGGACCGTCGAAGCGCAGGTTCGCCTCCATCGCGGTCAGGGCGTCGGGGCTCATCGATGCGCGCTCTTCGACAGCGATGCGGATCTCGTCCGCCCAGTCGATGTCGTCGGGAATGCTGGTCGCGAGACCGAGGGCGAACGCCGCCTCGGCGTCGAGCGGCTTGCCGATGCTCGGCTTTGAGCGGCTCGAGCGCCGGCCTCTCGTCGTAGAAGCGCCGCCCGAGGCGACTCTGTCCGCTCGCCATCGGGTAATCGCCGAAATTCGCTGCGCTGAGCGCGATCCTGGGCGCGTGGCCTTCGCCGCCAGCGAGATGGTAGATGCGGTCGCAGGCGAGCGCGAGCTCGAGCAGCGAGCCGGCGAAGCAGGAGCCTTCGTCGACGAGCGCGAACAGGCTGCGCGAAGTGACGTCGAGCCGGCTGAACGTGCGGCGCAGATAGCCGATGGTTTCGCGCACCAGCCAATGCTCTCTGAGCGCTGCGAGCGTCGCGTCCATCGCGAGAACCGCTTCGGGCTCGCCCTCGGTCTTCATCAGCCACACGCCGATGTCGGGCTCGTTGGTGCGCATCGACAAGATCGCGTCCTCGAGCTCGCGGGCGAGCGCCAGCGGATACCAGTTCGCGCCTTGCGCCTCGATCGCGGCGATGTCCTGCGGCTGCAGCGCCGGCCGGGCCTTTGATCACGAAAGTCGCGGCGCGCGCGCCTCGGTCGATCGTCACCTTGACGTGCGAATAGCTGAGCGCGTCGGCTTCGATCGTGCGCTCGATCGGCGCCAGCGCGACGCCCTTCGCTGATGAAGGGCGGTCGCTGCTTGCGGCGAGCGCCAGAGCGCGCTCTTGCACTTTCGCCTGAAACTGCGCCGGCTTGGCGATCGCGTCGACAAGGCGCCAGGCCACAGCCTTCTCGCCGCGCACGCCTTCGCTGGTGGTGCAGAAGACGTCCGCGAGGTCGTGGCGGACGTGGCGCTTGTCGGTCAGCCGGGTGAGACCGCCGGTGCCGGGCAGCACGCCGAGCAGCGGCACCTCGGGCAGGCTGACGGCGCTCGAGCGGTCGTCGATGAGGATGATCTCGTCGCACGCCAACGCCAGTTCGTAGCCGCCGCCGGCGCAGGAGCCGTTGACGGCGGCCAGGAACTTCAAGCCGTCGATGCTTGGACGAGTCCTCGAGGCCGTTGCGGGTCTCGTTGGTGAATTTGCAGAAGTTGACCTTCCACGCATGGCTCGACACGCCCGAGCATGAAGATGTTGGCGCCCGAGCAGAACACGCGCTCGCGGGCGCTCGTGATGACGACGACGCGCACTTCGGGGCGCTCGAAGCGAATGCGGTTGACGGCGTCGTTGAGCTCGATATCGACGCCGAGGTCATAGCTGTTGAGCTTGAGCTTGTAGCCGGGACGCAAGCCGGCGTTCTCGTCGAAGTCGGCAAGCAGCGTCGCGACCGGCCCGTCGAACTTGAGCTTCCAGTGCTTGTAGCGGGACGGCTCGGTTTGATAGTCGACCCGGTCCATGGCGTTCCCGTTCATAGGCACTTTAATGCAAGACATGCATCATAATGCTCTATCGCAAGCTTCGAGCAAGGGATTGCGTCATTCGATCGGGAAGGCCAAGCGCCTCGCAGGCCTGCGCCCGCAGGATCTGAAACGTTTCCGCCAAGGGCTGAGCGCTGGTGTCGACGCGCATGTCGGCCTTCGAATAGAACGCCGCCCGACCGGCGAGGATCGACTTCAAGTCGTCCATCGCCTCGCGGCTCGCGGCCATCGGCCTCAAGTCGCCCTGGGCCGCGACGCGGCTCATATGGTCTTCGGGATCGGCCGTCAGCCAGACGGTCGTGCAGTTGCGCAGCAGGAGGTTGAAGCTGACGAGGTCGCTGACCAGGCCGCCCGCGGTGGCGATGACCGCCTCGGGATAGGCTTCGATCGCCTCCTCGAGCGCGCGGCGCTCGTAGCGACGGTAGGCGTTCTGGCCGTAAAGCCCGAGAATCTCGCTGATGCTGCAGCCGGCGAGCTTCTCAATCTCGCGGCTGAGCTCGACGAACGGAAAGTCGAGATCCTCCGCCAGCATGCGGCCCAGCGTCGATTTGCCCGCGCCGCGCAGGCCGATCAAGCGCGATCCGCGACGAGCGGACGGGCGTCTCGTTGATGGGCGGTGACGCGCCGCCGATCAGCTCCAGAGCCGCCAGCCGCACCCGCCGAAGCGTCGCCTCGTCGCGGTCGGCGAGCATCTCGCGCAGCAGCAGCCATTCCGGCGATTGCGTGGTGACATCGCCCACAAGTTCGGCGAGCGAGCATTGCAGCGCCTGAGCGACCTGCAGGAGAACCAGGATCGAGGCGTTGCCGACGCCATATTCGAGATTGGCCAGGTGCCGCTCCGAGACGCCGGTCGCGCGGGCGAGCGCCTTGCGGGTCAGCCCGCGACGCGTGCGCAGAGCTTTCGCGCGCTCGCCGAGCGCGGCCAGAAACGGCTCCTTGGCCTCCTCGCCGTCTCGTCGGCGCGGCTCGTCCCGACGGAGAGATCGGCAGGCGCGCTTTTCCTCGATCCCCGAGGCGTAGAGGCTTCCGAGCCAGTGGGCGAAGAGGGCAGCGTGTTTGACAAGATTCGAGCCCCTCCCTAGAACGATAATAAGCACAATATTGCATCAAGCCGAGGGGAGCAAGCCTTCTGTGGCTCCCCGGCCCAGGGAGGCGCCGATGACCGTAGAATCCGTTGAACCGCCGCCGGAGGCGTTCAACTTCGCGGCGCATCTGCTTGAGGCCAATGCCGGGCGTCCCGACAAGGCGGCGTTCATCGACGACGTCGGCGCTGTGACCTACGGCGAGCTCGACGAGCGGGTCCGACGTTTCGCCGCGGCGCTCAAGGAGAGAGGCGTCAAGCGCGAGGAACGCGTCCTCATCCTGATGCAGGATTGCGCCGACTGGCCGGTCGCCTTCCTAGGCGCGATGCTCGCGGGCATCGTTCCGGTCGCGGTCAACACGCTGCTCACCGCCGACGATCTCGCCTACATGCTCGAACATTCGCGCGCCCAGGCCGCGCTGGTCAGCGGCGCCGTCAAGCCGGTGCTGAAGGCCGCGCTCGCGAAGGCGGATCACGAGGTCCACACGGTCGTCGTGTCGCGCCCGACGCAGCCTCTCGACTTCGGCGAGATCGAGTTCGAGGACTTTCTCGCCGGCGCCGCGCCGTTGATGAAGGCCGCGCGCACGCATGCCGACGATCCCGCTTTCTGGCTCTATTCGTCGGGCTCGACCGGCCGGCCGAAAGGCACGGTGCATTCGCACGCCAATCCGTATTGGACGACCGAGCTTTACGGCAAAGCGATCCTCGGCCTGAAGGAAAGCGACGTCTGCTTCTCGGCCGCCAAGCTCTTCTTCGCCTATGGGCTCGGCAACGCGCTGACCTTTCCGCTCGCTGTCGGCGCGACAGCGCTGCTCATGGCCGAGCGCCCGACGCCGGAGGCGGTGTTCAAGCGCTGGCTGGGCGGCGTCGGCGGCGTGAAGCCGACGATCTTCTACGGCGCGCCGACCGGCTTCGCCGGCATGCTCGCTTCGAACCTGCTGCCGAAGCGCGAGGACGTGGCGCTAAGGCTTGCCTCCTCCGCAGGCGAAGCGCTGCCGGCCGAGATTGGCGAGCGTTTCAAGCGCCATTTCGGCGTCGACATCGTCGACGGCATCGGTTCGACCGAGATGCTGCACATCTTCATCTCCAACCGCCCGGACAAGGTGCGCTACGGCTCGACCGGCTGGCCGGTGCCGGGCTACGACATCGAACTGCGCGGCGAGGACGGCGGGCCGATCGCGGACGGAGAGCCCGGCGACCTCTACATCCACGGGCCGTCGGCGGCGCTGATGTACTGGGGCAATCGCTTGAAGTCGCGCGAGACCTTCGAGGGCCGCTGGACCAGGAGCGGCGACAAGTACGTGC
The DNA here is from genome assembly GCA_963762335.1 of uncultured Alphaproteobacteria bacterium. Taxonomy (GTDB): domain Bacteria; phylum Pseudomonadota; class Alphaproteobacteria; order Rhizobiales; family Beijerinckiaceae; genus Roseiarcus. Next base: position 46,945 of record CAVXKU010000012.1, read on the forward strand.
GCAACGCGGACGGCTCTTACACCTATGCCGGCCGCGCCGACGACATGCTGAAGGTCGGCGGCATATGGGTGAGCCCCTTCGAGGTCGAGGCGACGCTGATGCAGCACCCCTCCGTCCTGGAAGCCGCGGTGATCGGCGCGCCCGACGCCGACGGCCTCGTCAAGTCCAAGGCGTTCGTCGTGTTGAAGGAGGGCGCCTCAGGCCGACGAGGCCGAGCTTCAGCGCTTCGTCAAGGACCGCCTCGCGCCCTATAAGTACCCACGCTCCATCGCCTTCATCGCCGAATTGCCGAAGACCGCGACCGGCAAGATCCAGCGCTTCGGCTGCGGGAGCAGGAGGCGGGGCGCGATGAGGAAC
>CAVXKU010000013.1:0-89166 GCA_963762335.1 uncultured Alphaproteobacteria bacterium
TGCTAAAAAGCTCATAATGGACGGGCGCCCGCATCCCTTCTCCCTCTGGGAGAAGAGCCTGCCCCCGGGCCAAGACCCGGGGGTGGCCCGGAGGGCCGGATGAGGTCCCCGGGATGAGGACCTCGTCGCCTTTACTGCGCGTTGGCAAGTGATAGGTTGTCGCTGCCAGTTGGAAGAGGGCGCAATGGCGAGTTTTAACTCAAAGACAGTTTCCCATATTCACCACGAACTCCATTCGCATCTGCCGTCCGAGCCGGCTCTGCGGACGAAGGCGCTGGAAAGCCTGCTCGCCGAGAAGAAGCTCATCGACCCGGCGGCGGTCGACGCCTGGATCGAAATGTATCGCGACGAGATCGGACCCAAGCGAGGCGCGGCCGTCGTCGCCCGCGCCTGGCGCGATCCGGCGTTCAAGGCGCGGCTCCTCGCCGACGGGACGGCGGCGATCGACGAACTGGGGTTTGCCGGCCATGCGACCGGCCATCTGCAGGCGGTCGAGAACACGGCGGACGTGCATAATCTCGTCGTCTGCACGCTCTGCTCCTGCTATCCGTTCTCGATCCTGGGCCTGTCGCCATCCTGGTACAAATCGAACGAATATCGCGCCCGCGTGGTGCGCGATCCGCGCGGCGTGCTCGAGGAGTTTGGCGTCAAGCTCGATGACAAGACGCAGGTTCGGGTCTGGGACTCGACCTCGGAGCGGCGCTATCTCGTCGTGCCCGAGCGGCCGGAGGGCGTCGAAGACTGGGACGAGGCGGCGCTCGCCAATCTTGTCAGTCGCAATTCGATGATCGGCACGGAGCGCGACCTGTCGCCGAAGCGGGCGACAGCCTGATGGACGGCGTTCACGATCTCGGCGGGCGCGAGGGTTTCGGCCCCATCGTCGGCAAGACCGACGACAAGGTCATCCACGCAGAGTGGGAGATCCGCGACTTCGCCATGAAGCAGTCGTCGGCCGCGGGTGAGAATTGGACGATCGACTGGTTCCGCCACTGCCGCGAGCTTGCCGAGCCGGTCGATTATCTGACCCGACCCTATTACGATCAATGGCTGACGACCCTCGTGGCGCAATTGATCGACGAGGGCTACTTGACGCTCGATGAGATCAAGCGCGGCGCTCCGGCCTTCGCGGCGACACCGGGTCTATCGCCGCAGACGGCGGAGGCCGCGCGCGCTGTCGTAAGATCGCCTCGGAATTTCGCCGTCAGCGTCAATACGCCGCCGCGCTTCGCGATAGGCGCGGGCGTGCGTTGCCGGCTCGACGGCGCCTCCGGCCACACACGCTTGCCGCAATACGTGCGGGGCCGGGCAGGGGTGATCCACGCCCATCACGGCGGCCATGTTTTCGCCGACGCCGGGGCGCGGGGCGAACATCGGGGCGAGCACCTCTATACCGTGAGTTTCGCCGCCTCCGATCTTTGGCCGGAGGCGAAGGGAAGCGGCGATCGCGTGTTCGTCGATCTCTGGGAGAGCTATCTTGAACCGGCCTGAGGTTGGCTTTCTCAAGGTCAAGGACGGCGAGCCGGTGTTTGGCGAGCCTTGGCATGCCGAAACGCTGGCGCTCGCTGATCTTCTCGTCAAGAGCGGCGCGATCTCGTCGGCGCGTTGGGCCGAGACGCTCGGAGCCGAGATCAAGGCGCTCGACGCTGAGCCCGACGACCGCGAGACTTATTATAGCGCCGTGCTCGCCGCGCTCGAGCGGCTGCTCGCAGAAAACGGCAGCGTAACTCCCGCGGAACTCCACGAGCGCGAGCATCAATGGGAGCGCGCCTATCTGCGCACGCCCCATGGAAAGCCGGTCGAACTCGCGGCAGGCGCGGAGCCGGACTAGCGGGCGCACGGCGGCGAAGTCGCCTGGCGTCCCCTGGCTCTCAGGGATGCGCGGCTCCCCTCTCGTACGGGAGAGGGGTTGGGGGCGAGGGTTCGCGCGCCAGCGCCTGGACTCCAGAGCCCTCATCCGGGCCGACTGACGTCGGCCACCTTCTCCCGGGGAGAAGGGAAGGGGCGCCGGCCGGCTTGCGGTGATTTGCGCGACGCGTTCGGCCGCGTCTGGCCTTCACCCCAGACTCGGCAGGTCGAGGCCCTTCTCCTTCGCGCAGTCGATCGCCGTCTCGTAGCCGGCGTCGGCGTGGCGCATGACGCCGCTTGCCGGATCGTTCCACAGCACGCGCTCGATGCGGCGGGCCGCTTCCGGCGTGCCGTCGGCGACGATGACCATGCCGGCGTGTTGCGAGAAGCCCATGCCGACGCCGCCGCCGTGATGGATCGACACCCAGGTCGCGCCGGAGGCGCAATTGAGCAGTGCGTTGAGGAGCGGCCAGTCGGAGATGGCGTCGGAGCCGTCCTGCATCGCCTCGGTTTCGCGGTTGGGCGACGCGACCGAGCCGGAATCGAGATGATCGCGGCCGATGACGATCGGCGCCTTGAGTTCGCCGGACGCCACCATTGCGTTGAACGCGAGGCCAAGGCGGTGCCGGTCGCCCAGACCCACCCAGCAGATCCGCGCCGGCAGGCCCTGGAACTTGATGCGCGCCCGCGCCATGTCGAGCCAGTTGTGCAGGTGCGGGCTGTCCGGCATGAGCTCTTTGACCTTGGCGTCGGTCCTGAAAATATCCTCGGGATCGCCGGACAACGCCGCCCAGCGGAAAGGGCCCGACGCCGCGGCAGAACAGCGGCCGGATATAGGCCGGCACGAAGCCCGGGAAGTCGAACGCGTCCTTCACGCCTTCTTCAAGCGCCATCTGGCGGATGTTGTTGCCGTAGTCGACGGTCGGGACGCCCGCGTGGGCGTAAGCCAGCATCGCGCGCACGTGTTCGCCCATCGATGCTTTGGCCGCCCGCTCGACGCCCTTGGGATCGCTCGTGCGGCGCTCCTCCCATTGCTGCAGGCTCCAGCCTTTGGGCAGATAGCCGTTGATCGGATCATGGGCCGAGGTCTGGTCGGTGACGATGTCGGGCCTGACGCCGCGGCGTAAGAGTTCGGGCAGGACTTCGCCAGCATTGCCGAGCAGCGCGACCGAGACGGCTTTGCGTTCCTTCGTCGACCTTTCGATGATCGCGAGCGCGTCGTCGAGATCATTGGCCTGCACGTCGACATAGCCGGTGCGAAGGCGAAATTCGATGCTCGACGGGCGACATTCGACGGCGAGCAGCGAAGCGCCGGCCATTGACGGCGGCGAGCGGCTGCGCGCCGCCCATGCCGCCGAGACCGGCGGTCAGAATCGATTTTCCGCTTCAGATCGCCGCCGAAGTGCCTGGCGCCCCATCTCGACGAAGGTCTCGTACGTGCCCTGCACGATGCCCTGCGAGCCGATATAGATCCACGAGCCCGCGGTCATCTGGCCGTACATCATCAGCCCCTTGCGATCGAGCTCGTTGAAACAATCCCAGGTCGCCCAGTGCGGCACGAGGTTCGAATTGGCGATGAGCACGCGCGGCGCGTCGGCGTGGGTGCGGAACACGCCGACCGGCTTGCCCGATTGAACAAGCAGCGTTCTGATCGGCCTCGAGCCGTCGCAAGGTCGCAACGATGCGGTCGAACGCCGGCCAGTCGCGCGCGGCCCGGCCGATGCCGCCATAGACGACGAGTTCGCCTGGCCGCTCGGCGACGTCGGGATCGAGATTGTTCATGAGCATCCGCAACGGCGCTTCGGTCAGCCAGCTCTTGGCGCTGAGCTCTGTTCCGCGGGGCGCGCGGACGACGCGCATATTGTCGATGCGGGCTGGCGCGGTCATTGGGCTAGTCCTTCACCTTGTCATTCCCGACGCCCGCGCATGCGGTCGATCGGGGATCCAGCACTTGCGCTGGAGGCGTCTGCAAGCCTGGATTCCCGATCGCACCTTCGGTCCGCCGGGAATGACAGCATGCCGTTGAACAAGGCGCTATCGCGTTTCATGTCCGCACCCATTCGAGCATCGCCTCGAGGACGCGCTTGATCGTCGCGCGCGTCGGCGCGGCGCGCTTTTCGTCGATCGGCGTTGGCCAGTTCTCGGGCGCCGGGCTCTCGGGCTCCTGCATGTAGGCGCGGCAGGCGAGTTCGAGCTGCACAGCCTCGACGCCTTCGCTTGGGCGACCAAAAGCGCGCGTGATCCAGCCGCCCTTGAAGCGCCCGTCGACGATGGACGTTTGCCCGCTCGCCGCCAGCACGGCGCCAACCCTGCTCGCGCAGTCCGGGGCCGCAGCTCGCGCCGGAATTCGTGCCGAGATTGAACACGGGCAGCTCGCCATCGAACAGGCGCGGGACTACCGAGCGTATGGAGTGAGCGTCGAACAGCGCGACGCGTTTATGCTTCTGGCGCAGGCGAGCAATCTCTCCGGCGAGCGCCGCATGGTAGGGGTCAAAGTAGAGACGCCGCCGGTCGGCAATGTCGGCTGGCCTCTGGCTTGAGCCTCGCCGATAGAGAGGTTCGCCGTCGAAGGTCGTGGTGGGGACGAGTTCGGTCGTCGCCTGACCGGGATAGAGCGAAGCGCCGCTCGGATCGCGATTGACGTCGATGATCGAGCGGGAGAGCCGCGTGCGCACCAAGGTCGCGCCGAGCGGCGTAATAAAATCATAAAGCTCGTCGAGCCGCCAATCGGCGTCTTTGCGCGCGAGCCACGGACTGACGAAAGCCGGCTCGAATGTCATGAGATCCGTTCCCGCGTGGGGAATGCTGACGATGAGCGGGGCTTCGCGGCGCTCGATGACGAGCCAGTCGGCGACGCTCGGAAATCATCGCGCCGGCTTCTCAAGTCCGGGCAACGCCGCGGCGCCAATCGCATCGATGACGGCGCGGCCGCTGACCAGGCTGGTCGCGGCGGCGATGTCTGGATGAAAGTAGCGGTCGTCCTCAAGGCGCGGAACGTCGCGGCGCAGCAGGGTCCGCACAGCTTCGAGCGCGCGCGCTTGAGGCGAGGGGCGTGTGAAAGTCGCACGCCTGGGCGGCGGCGAGCAGTTCAATACCGATGATCGACATTGCGTTATCAGCCATCGCCGACAGGCGCCTCGCGCCGTGCGCGGCCATCGAGACGTGATCCTCCTGGTTGGCCGAGGTCGGAATGGAATCGACGCTGGCCGGATGGGCGAGGGTCTTGTTCTCGGCGACCAGCGCTGCGGCGGTCACCTGCGCAATCATGAACCCGGAATTGAGCCCGGGCTTCGGGGTCAGAAACGCCGGGAGGCCGGACAAGAGCCGGATCGACCAGAAGCGCGATCCTGCGCTCGGCCAGCGAGCCGATTTCGCAAATCGCGAGCGCGATCATATCGGCGGCGAAAGCGACCGGCTCGGCGTGAAAATTGCCGCCTGACAGCGCTTCGTCGGTATCGGCGAAGATGAGAGGATTGTCGGAAACCCCGTTGGCTTCGATGAGGAGGGTCGCGGCGGCCTGGCGCAGGAGGTCAAGGCAGGCGCCCATCACTTGCGGCTGGCAGCGCAGGCAATAGGGATCCTGGATTCGTTCGTCGCCAGTGAGATGCGACGCGCGAATGGCGCTTCCCGCGAGCAGCGCGCGCAGAGCCGCGGCGACTTCGATCTGTCCGGCATGGCGCCTGAGCGCATGGATACGTGCGTCGAAGGGCGTATCCGATCCGCGCGCGCCGTCGGTCGACAGAGCGCCGGTCGCCAAGGCCGAGCCGAACAGCGTCTCGGCCTTGAACAGGCCGACGAGCGCGTTGGCGGTCGAGAATTGCGTGCCGTTGAGCAGCGCGAGCCCCTCCTTGGGATGAGGCGTGATGGGCTCGAGTCCGACTTCGGCGAGCGCGGCGGCGGCGGGCGTGACGCGATCGCCCACACGAGCCTCTCCGACGCCGATCATCGCCGCCGCCATATGCGCAAGCGGCGCGAGATCGCCGGACGCGCCCACCGATCCTTGCGACGGAACCACCGGCGTGACGCCACGCGCAAGCATGGCCTCGATGAGGGCAATCGTCTGCGGTTGGACGCCCGAGGCGCCTTGCGCGAGGCTGCCGAGCTTCAGCGCCATCATCAGCCGCGTTGTCGCAACCGAGGCCGTTTCCCCGACGCCCGCGGCGTGCGAGAGCACGATGTTGCGCTGAAGTTCGGCGAGGTCCGCGGGCTTGATGCGCACGCCTGCCAACTTGCCGAAGCCGGTATTGATTCCGTAGACCGGTTCGCCACGGGCGAGAATGCGCTCGACTGCGGCGGCGCTGGCGGCCACGCCGGCCTGACTGGAGGGATCGACGGCCATCGGTTCGCCGCGCCAGATCGCCCGCCAGTCGTCAAGCGACGCCTCGCCGGGACGGATAATGACGGTCATCGTCCCCTCCAGACGCGCGCATGCAGCGGGTTGAAGCCGAGCCGATAGACAAGCTCGGCCGGGCGCTCGATGTCCCATATCGCGAGATCAGCCCACTTGCCGGCTTCGAGGGTTCCTGTCTCGTCCGCGAGGCCAAGCGCGCGGGCGGCGTTGCGGGTGGCGCCGGCGAGGCATTCGTCGACCGTGAGCCCGAACAAAGTCGCCGCCATATTGAGCGCGAGCAGGATCGAGGTCATGGGCGACGTGCCCGGATTGGAGTCGGTGGCGACGGCCATCGGCAGCGATGCTTTCGCATGAGGTCGACCGGCGGCGCCTGTCGTTCCCGCAGCATATAATACGCGCCCGGCAGCAATACCGCGACGACGCCAGCCTTCGCCATCGCGGCGAGGCCGTCCTCGTCCGCATATTCGAGATGATCGGCGGATAGCGCGCCAAATTCGGCGGCGAGCGCCGCGCCGCCCGAATTCGACAATTGGTCCGCATGCAGCTTGACCGGAAGTCCTGCGCGTCGCGCGGCGGCGAACACGCGGGCGATCTCGTCGCGGCGTGAACGCAATCCGCTCGCAAAAACCATCGACGGCGTCGATCAGGCCTTCGCTCGCCAGCGTCGGGATCATTGTGTCGGCGACATAGGCGACATAGGCGTCACGTTTGTCGGCGAATTCGGGCGGCAGCGCGTGCGCGCCCAGGAATGTCGCGCGGATCGTGACGTTGCGTTGCTCGGCGAGCTGGCGTGCGACGCGGAGCGACTTGCGCTCGGCGTCAAGGTCGAGCCCATAGCCGGATTTGACTTCGACCGTGCCGACGCCCTCGGCGATAAGCGCGTCCAATCGCCGTGAGCGCCGATCGCGAGGAGTTCGTCTTCGCTCGCGGCGCGGGTCGCGCGCACGGTGGAGAGAATGCCGCCGCCTTCGCGGGCGATCTCTTCATAGGTGGCGCCGGCGAGCCTGAGCTCGAATTCGTGCGCCCGGTCGCCCCCGTAAACGAGGTGGGTGTGGCAATCGATCAGGGCAGGCGTGATCCAGCGGCCCTCGCAATCGATCGACGCGGGCGCCGTCGCGCCAGGCCGCCGGAAGCTCGTCCTGCGGGCCAGCGAAAGCGATCCGTCCTTCGCGCGCGGCGATTGCGCCGGATTCGACGACGCCAAGACCCGGACGTCCTTCGACAAGCGTCGCAAGACGGGCGTTGAGCCAAACCGTGTCGAGAGGATTGGGAGCGTTTGTTTGAACCATGGCGCTCAACGGCTTCCCGCCGCGGACCATTTCATGCTTAGACCGAATCGTCCGAAAGGCAAGCGGCCGGCTTGCGAGGCGGAGCGAGACAAGCGGAGGCGACTGTGCCCGTCCTTCACGCCGCAAGAGCGCTGACGCCTGAGGGTTGGAAGTCCGACGTCCGGGTGACGATCGACGGCGGCGCGATCGCCGCCGTCGAGATCGGCGCCGCGGCGCAGGAGGGGGACGAGCGTCACGCGATCATGGCGCCGGCGGCCGCGAACCTGCACAGCCACGCCTTCCAGCGCGCCATGGCCGGCCTCGCGGAAGTCAGGGGCACTGGGGACGACACGTTCTGGACCTGGCGCGAGACGATGTATCGTTTCGCGCTGATGATGTCGCCGGATGACGTCGAGGCGGTCGCCGCGCAGCTCTATGTCGAGATGCTGGAGGCGGGGTTCGCCGCCGTCGCCGAGTTTCACTACCTCCACCACGCGCCCGACGGTTCGCCTTACGCTGAGCCGGCGGAAATGGCCGGCCGCATCCTCACCGCGGCCAGGCGCGTCGGCATCGGCATGACGCTGCTTCCGGTGTTCTACGCGCACTCAACTTTCGGCGGCGCGCCGCCCAAGCCGGAGCAGAGACGCTTCATCAACAATCTCGACTCATTCGCGCGTCTCGTCGACGATTGTCGCGCGCTGATCAAAACCGACCAAGGCGAGAGCGATCGGCATTGCGCCGCACAGCCTCCGCGCGGTGACGCCGAGCGAACTCACGGAACTCATTTCGCTCGCGGGCGACGGTCCCATTCACATCCACGCTGCCGAACAGATCAAGGAAGTCGAGGACTGCGTCGCGTCCTTGGGAGCTCGTCCGGTGCGCTGGCTCCTCGACCATGCCGGCGTCGACGAAAAGTGGTGCCTCGTCCATGCGACCCACATGGATGAAGGCGAGACGCGCGATCTCGCGCGCTCGGGCGCGGTCGCCGGGCTTTGTCCGATCACGGAAGGCAACCTGGGCGACGGAATCTTCAACGCGGCGGATTACGTCCGCGCCGGTGGGCGCTATGGCGTCGGCACGGATTCCAATGTCTCGATTGGCGTCGCTGCGGAATTGCGCCAGCTCGAATATGCGCAGAGGTTGCGGGAGCGGGCGCGCAACGTCCTGAGCCCCGCGGGAGCGTCCTGCGGGCGGACGATGCTCGAGGCGATCTGGGTCGGCGGCGCGCAGGCCTTAAGGCGGAACTCGGGCAAGCTCGCGCCTGGCGCCTCAGCCGACATTCTGACCTTTCAGGCGGACCATCCGACGCTTGCCGGGAAGGTTGACGATCAAATCCTCGACGCGTGGATTTTCTCGGTCGGCAATCCGCTGGTCGATTGCGTCTGGAGCAGTGGCCTGAAGGTCGTCGCGGGCGGCCGGCACGTGTTCAGGGACGAGATCGCCGAGCGCTTCACAAAGACGATGCGCGAACTCAGTCAGTCCCCGACGCCTTGAGTGGAAGCCGCCGTCTTATCGGCGCCCGCCAAGCTCATCGATGTGCACCAGCAGGTCGGCAGGATCTTCGTAGACGCGGAATGCGGTGGCCTGCTGCAGTTCGCTCGCGCCGTAACCGCCGCATAAAAGGCCGACCCCGAGCGCGCGACAGCGCGCCGCCGCCAGCATGTCCCAGATGCTGTCCCCGACCACGACGGCGCTCTCGATCGGCGCGTTCAACCGGGCCGCGGCGGCCAGGAACAGGTCGGGATCGGGCTTGGCGTATTTGACCTGATCGCGCGTCACGACCGGAATTACAGCAGGATCGACGCCGAGCGCGGCGAGGTTGACCGCCGCCGTCTCCATTCGTCCGCTGGTGGCGATCGCCCACGGAAGGCCGGCGTTGGTCAACCAGGCCAGCAGTTCGCGCGCGCCCGGCAGCGGGCGGATGGAGGCCGACATGCGACGATAGGCTTCGGCATGCAGATGGCGCAGGCGCTCGAGCCGGTCATTGCTGAGGTCGACGCCGGTTTCGCGCTTGAGCTGATCGGTGAACAGGCCGCCGCTCATGCCGATCTTGCGATGGATGCGCCAGACGGAGAGGTTGACGCCCTCCGCGTCCAGCGCCTCCTTCCAGGCCAGGACGTGCTGATAGACGCTGTCGACCAGCGTTCCGTCGAGATCGAACAGGAAGACGGGCTCGATGCGCATGGGTCTCGCTCCTCGATCGGGCGCCGCGTCAGCGACGATCGAAGCAGGGAGGGGCACTGCGCCAGCGCCCGCGCTCGTTGTCAATCGCAATTTGTCATTGCGCTACGCCGACGGCCTCAAATGTAGTTATTTTATTGAAGCGTAGCAATAAGGTATTAAGTATAGACTGGTCACCAGTAAAGGTTAAACTTAAGATGTTCTTTGCGAGACGGTCGATTCGTGGCATAATTTGTTGACGGCTCTTAAAAGGAGCAAACAGATGTATGGACTGGATCAGATCGGCTCGACCCTCGGCGATTTCATCGACGCCGTGCTTCACCCCTCGGTCAAAAACCTCCCCGCGGGGTTTCTTGCCCTCGTTTTCGCGGTTCTGATGATTGCCGCAATGCCGGAGGGCGCGCGACAGAAGGTGCGATTGGGCGGCCTCGCGGCGGTCGGATTGATCGTCAGTCTTTCCCTGACCTGGCCGGTGACCTCGGCTATCCTGCGCTAACGGCAGTGACAGGTTCGATCGAACGCTCTTAGACGGCAGCTTCCGGGTGGCTGCGCGGCCGGAACTGCGCTCAATAGCGTTGGCGGACCCGCGGCGCGGCGGGACCGACGCAGCGGACTCCGAGCCTGCGAAGAATAGCGTCGCTCTTGGGCGAAGGATCAGGCGTCCCGGTCAAATTGGCTCTGAGCGTGGCCATGTCCCCGCAAGCCGAATAGGGGAGATCGACGTCGGCGATAAGAGCCGTCGGCTGAGCGTCGGCTGAGCCGAGAAGGCAGAGCAGGGCGATCGCCGCACAGGCAATGCGCATGGGTATGGCTCCCTAATTCCTGGCGGGCTTCTCCCGCAAGCGAGCACGCGTCGGCTCGGCCAGACAAACGCTGTCGATCGATCCAGTATGGGTCAGGAGGCTGGATCGAGCCTGACGCGGCGAGGCTCGATCATCACAACAGAAAGGCGAGCGCCGACTCGCATGGCTGCTCCGCTTTCAGCGCGAGAAGTCCATCGGCCCGAGTTCGTCCAAGGTTGATCGCGGCCACCGGTTTTCCGAGGTCCGCGGCTCGTTGAACGAAGCGGAAGCCGGAATAGACCATCAGCGAGGAGCCGACGATCAGCATGGCGTCGGCTTCATCCAGGTGGCGGCAGGCCGCGTCGACCCGGTCGCGGGGAACGTTCTCACCGAAGAACACGACGTCGGGCTTGAGCACGCCGCCGCAGCGCTCGCACGACGGGATGACGAAGGTTGAAAAGTCCATGGCCTCGAGGTCGGCGTCGCCGTCCGGCGCTTCCGTCGCGTCAAGATCAAGCCAGTCGGCGTTCAGCCGGCCGAGTTCGTCCTGCAGCTCTTCGCGCGGCGACCGGCGTTCGCAATCCATGCAGCGGACGAGATCGATCCGCCCATGCAGGTCGATCACCCGCGTGCTCCCGGCCGCCTGATGCAGCCGGTCGACGTTCTGGGTGAGAAGGAGCTCGAATTCTGCCCATCGCCTCGAGCCGCGCCAAAGCGCGATGCGCATCGTTCGGTTGCGCCTGACGAATGCGCCGCCAGCCGATCAGGCTGCGCGCCCAGTAGCGCCGGCGGGTTTTTTCCTCGCCCATGAAGGCCTGATAGGTCACCGGCTGCGCGCGCTTCCATTGGCCGTCGGCGTCGCGATAGTCCGGAATGCCCGATCGCGTGCTGCAGCCGGCGCCGGTCAAGACGAAGAGACGCCGATGCCGGTCAACGAAGTCTTCGAGGTTGCTGCTTTCGCTCATGACGCTAGCCTAGCCACGTAGTGCGAAACTCGCCATTCGCAAGCGCGCGCCCTCGTTCATCCCTACGACTGTCGCGAGGCCCGCCAGTCGGCGGCTGTCGTGGACATGAGTGACGCATATAGGTACGCTCGCTAAAAAAGTGCGGCCGTGCTCATGAACGGCGTGCGGGGAGGAAAGCGGGATGGGGCGAGGGTGGTTGCGCGCTGCGGTCATCGCGATGGCGATGGGCGGTCTGACCGGGGTGGCGGCGCGGGCGGATTCGGCGCGCCATTTCAGTTTCGCCTATGACCAGCCGCATTCGACCGGCTACGGCGTCGCGGCGGACATCTTCAATAACAAGCTCACAGAAATCAGCCACGGGTCGATGACGATCGACCAGTTTCCTGGCGCGCAATTGGGGCAGGAGCCCCAGATGCTGCAGAAGATCCGCACCGGCGACATTGATTTCATGATCAGCTCAACGGCCAACGCCGCAACAGTGGCGCCGGAGTCCGGCGTCCTGTCGATCCATTATCTGTTCCATTCGGAAGACCAGTTGATCAAGGCGATCGCCGATCCTCGGCTGATCGCCGCGGTGCGGGAGATGTTCGACGCGTCCGTGAAGGACGGGCACGTGCTGGCGCTCGCCACGCTCGGCCTTCGCGATCTTTATGGCAAGCGACCAGTCGCTTCGGTCGGCGACCTCAAGGGCTTCAAGGTGCGCGTCCAGGCGACCCCTACGGAGGACACGCTGTTCCCGGCCTATGGCACGCAGGCCGTTCATATGCCGTTCGGCAGCGTCTACACCTCGCTGCAGACCGGCGTCGTCGACTTCGCGGAAAACGGGATCAACATCTACGACAGCAACAAGCACTACGAGGTGGCGCCGGTGCTGTCGATGACCGAGCACGAAGCCAACAACAGCGTGATTTGGATCAGCGACAAACTATGGGCGTCGCTGACTGACGAGCAGAAGGGCTGGGTGCAGGCGGCGGCCGTCGAAGTCGGCTCGAAGCAGCCGGCGCAGGCGGTCGCGCTCGAGCACAAGTCGCTCGCCAAGCTCCAGAAACTCGGGGTCAAAGTCGTCGCCAACGTCGACAAGGCAAGCTTCATCAAGATCGCCGAACCGCTGCAGGATAAGCTCGCCAAAGGCCTCGGCCCGCACGCCGAGAAGATCCTGCAGATCTGTCGCTCGATCGAATAGGCCATGGATGGTCGCGCCGACCTCGTACTCGACACCGATCGCCATCTGAAATGGCGGGCATTGGACCCGCTCGAGCGCGTGCTGATGCAGCTCTGCGGCGCGTGTATGGTCGGTTTCACTTCGATGACGCTGCTTGACGTCGTGGCGCGAACCGCCGGCCATCCTCTGCTGTGGCCGCAGGAAGTGACTTCGGCGTTCTTCATCTATGGCGTCTTCATTGGCGCCTCTGTCGCGACCCGGCGCAACGATCATCTGCAGCTGTTGGCCTTGACCGAGTCCATGAGCGGAGCGACGCGGCGGGTGTTCGAGGTCATGAATCGCGCCGTCGTGATGGGCGTCGGCTTTTTCCTCGTGGTTTATGGCTGGCAAAATTTTCTCACCGGCTTCGGCAGTTTCCGCATGCCGTCGATGTTGCCAATCGCCTATCTCTATGCGCCCATTCCGCTTTGCGGAGCGCTGGTTGCGCTGTTCAGCATCGAGCAGATCGTTAACGGCTTGCGCCACGGCTTCGAGCCGCCGCCTTTGGCGCGCGCGCCTTAAGCGCGATGCCGAACAGCGTCATCCTCCTGATCATGACCGTGTTGTTTCTGACGCTGGGCTATCTCGGCGTGCCGGTGGCGTTTTCGCTGATGGCGGGGGTTATCGTCGGCACGATGCTGACGCCGATCTCGTTGCAGTCGGTCGTGGGGCAGGCGTTCAACGGGGTCGATTCGGAAGCCTTGATGGCGATCCCGTTCTTCCTTCTGGTCGGCGAACTGATGACGTCGGCGAACGTCGTCGTGCGCATCGCCGAATTGTCGCAGGCGCTGGTTGGCCACATTCGCGGCGGCCTCGCGCAAGTGACGACGGTCTTCAGCATGTTCTTCTCCGGCATGTCCGGTCGTCGTCCGCCGACGTCGCCGTGTTGAGCCGAACGATGGCTCGTCCGATGGCGAAGGAAGGCTACTCGCCGGCGTTCGTTGCGGCCCTGATCGCCGCCGCCTCGACCATCGCCAATCTGGTGCCCCCGAGCATCATGGCGGTTGTCTATGGCGCGATCGGGAACGTCTCGATCGCCGGGCTATTTCTCGCAGGGATTCTGCCCGGCCTGATGGTCGGCGCAGGCCTTATGTTGTTTTGCTATTTCTTCGGACCGGTCGGCTTTCGCCGGCCGCGCTCGAGTTTCCGCAATCTTGTCGGGGCTGCGCGGGCCGCGGCGCTGCCGGGGCTGATCCCTGTGATCCTGCTCGGCGGCATCATGACCGGCTGGTTCACGCCGACCGAAGCCGGCGTCGTCGCGGTCGCCTACATCCTCATCGTTGTCATTCCGGCGCTTAATCCAGGCCATTTGAGGTCAGTATGGCGCGACTTCGTGCAAGCTGGATCTGATCTACTCGCTGCCGCTGATCACCATCGCTGCGGCGTCCGCCTTCGGCTGGCTTTTGGCCTATCTGCGCGGCCCGATCGTCGTCTCGGCGTGGATCGGCGACGTGGCGGGCAGCGATCCGCGCGCGGTCATGTTCCTTTTGGTGGCCGTGTTCACCGTCGTCGGCGACTTCATCGAACCGATCCCGGCGATCATCATTTTCATGCCAGTCGTCAATCAGCTTACTGAACAGGCGTCGATCAATAGCGTGCATATGGGCATCGTGCTGATCATAACGCTGGCCTTTGGCTTGATCACGCCGCCATACGGATTGTCGCTCCTGATGGCGTCCAAGTTCGTCGGCGTCCGATTCTCCTCTGCGTTCGAGCGTCGCTGCCGATTTACGTGATCTTCTTCGTCACGATCGCCTTCGCGATCTTTTTCCCCAAGGCGGTGCTCTGGTTGCCGAAGACGCTCTTTCCGGAATCGGTCGGCTGCTTCAAGGCGCCGGAAGGCGGAGGATATATCTGCCCTTGAGCGCGCTTCAATCGAACCCGTAGAGCGCCGCCGGATTGTCGACCAGGATGCGATTGCGGACCGCTTCGTCTGGCGCCCAATCGGCCAGAAGGTCGAACAGGATTGCGTCGTCGGGCTTGGCGTCGGCCTTTTCGGTCGGGTGGGGCCAGTCGCTCGCCCAGACCAGGCGCTCCGGCGCCGCCTTCACATAGGCCTGCGCGACCTTGCTGACATCGGCGTAGCTCGGAGGCCCGACCTTCGTCTCCATGTAGGCGCCGGACAGCTTCACCCAGGTCCGGCCGTGATCGAGCATTTTCAGCACCAGCGCGAAAGCCGGATGATCGACGCCGGCCGGCTGAGGAATGCGCGCCATATGGTCGAACACGATCGGGCTCGGCAGCCGCTGAAGAAGATCCGCGTTCTCGACGATGGCGTCGCCCAGCATATGGATCTGGACGTGCCAGCCGAGATCGTTGACGCGCTTCGATAGCGGCTCGAGCATGTCGATCGTCGTCGCGCCGGACTGGACGAGATTGAAGCGGATGCCGCGAATGCCGAGGTCGTGCAGCCGCTTGAGTTCGGCGTCGGTGACGCTCGTGTCGACCACCGCCACGCCGCGCGCGCTCGCGCCGAGCTTGGCCATCGCGTCGAGCGTGCAGGAATTATCGGTTCCGTAGGTCGAGGGGTTGACGACGACGTTGCGCGTCGTGCCGAGCCGCTTCTGAAGCCGGCGATAGTCGTCGACGGTCGCGTTGCCTGGACGCAGCTTGGCGGTGGGAGCGACCGGAAAGCGGCTGTCGTAAATGTGCATGTGACAGTCGCACGCGTTCGGCGGCGCCTTGAGTTTTGGCAGTTCCGTTCCCGTCGACCAGGGCACGGTCTCGGCGTGTCCCGCCGTTGCGTCCAATCCGCCTGCCACGATGACTGTCGCTCCCATTGCCTTGAGAAAGCCCCGGCGGGCTCTGGCGCCGCTCATTCGTCTATCCTCCCGCGGTCGGACGGAAGCCCGCTGACCGTGCGATCAGACTACGTCAGTCGCGGGCGGCTTCAAAATCGCCGACGCGGGACCCGCTCGTCGACGCCACGATCCGGGCAATGTCCGCGCGCAGGACCGGCAAGAGCTCCGTCTCGAACCAGGGATTGCGCTTGAGCCAGGCGTTGTTGCGCCAGGAGGGATGGGGCATGGGCACGAGACGCGGATGGTCGCTCACGCGATAGATGTCGCGCCAGCGGGCGACCGTTTCGCTCAAGCTTTTGCCGACGCGTTTCGGGCCAAGATGCCATTTCTGGGCGTATTGCCCGACGAGCAGAATGAGCTCCAGATTGGGGAGAGCCGCAAACATTGCGCTTGCGCCACAGTTCCGCGCATTCGCGGCGCGGAGGCAGGTCGCCGCCCTTGGCGTCGAGGCCGGGGAAGCAGAAGCCCATGGCCACCACGGCGACGATCTTCGGATCGTAGAAAATGTCCTCGCCGATGCCGAGCCAGCTGCGCAGCCGGACGCCCGACGGATCGGTGTAGGGACGGCCCGAGGCATGAACCCGAACGCCCGGCGCCTGACCGGCGATGCAAATGCGCGCGGAGGGAGAGACCTGAAAGACGGGCCGCGGCTCATGCGGCAGAGGGGCGCCGTATCGCGGCGCGTCGCGGCAGACGCGGCATGCGCGGATCTCTTCGGTGAGCGTCGCGAGTGTGAGGCCATCCGCATCCATGCGCTTCGGACTAGCCGAGCCGCGGGCGGCTGATCAATTCGGGCGAGCTCCGTCACGCCGCTCCCGCGCGCGCGCTTCCCGCTCCAGGCTGACTTCGGCCTCGAGGCTCGCGAGATCGCGGAAGACCGAGGCGACCGCGAGCGTGCGTCCCGCGCGACGCATGCGCACAAGACCGTCTTTGCCGGCGACGTCGCCTTCGACAACGAGATCGTCCCATTTCTCGGCATGGCCGACATAGGCGATTTGAACGTCGTAATGCTGGCTCCAGAAGAAGGGAACCGCATCGAACGGCTCGCGCAGACCCAGCATGTTGAGCGCCGCCGTCTGTCCCTGTCGTTCCGCCACGACCCAATGCTCGACGCGAATGGCTTCGCCCGTGAGGCGATCCGGCCAGCGCGCGATGTCGCCGGCGGCGAAAATTCCTGGCGCGCTCGTTTCGAGAAACGCGTCGACGACAAGTCCGCGGTCGATCTTGAGGCCAGCGGCTTCTGCGAGGCTGAGCCGCGGGCGCACGCCGAGCCCCGCGACGATGAAATCGGCCTCGAGCGACGCTTCCGCCCTTGAGCGTCACGCGTTTGCCTTCCATGCCGCTCGCCGTCTCGCCCAAATGAAAGACGACGCCGTGTTCCTCGTGGAGCGCTTGCACGAGGCGGCTGAACTCGGGCCCCAGAATTTTCTCCATCGGCCGTTCTTCCGGCGCGACGACATGGACCTCGATGTTGCGCGCGCGCAGCGAGGCCGCGACTTCGAGGCCGATGAAGCTCGCGCCGAGCACGACGACCCGCTTTGCCGTCTTGGCGCGTTCGATGATCGCCTGGCAGTCCTTCAGCGAGCGAAGCACGAGCACGTCCGACGGCTTGGCGCCGGGGAGGGAAGGGGCCACCGGCTCGGCGCCGGTCGCGAGAAGCAGGCGATCGTAGGCAAGCTTGTCGCCGGTCGGGAGCGTGACTTCACGCGCGCGGGCGTCGATGGCCGCGACGGTCGTTTTCAGGCGAAGGTCGATGGCGTTGTCGGAATAGAACTTGGCGTCGCGAAGCGGCAGCCACTCTTCCGGCGCGCTGCCGGCGAGATAGTCCTTGGACAGATTCGGCCGGTCGACCGGCGGCGCGTCGTCGCTGCTCAGCATGACGATGCCGCCCTCGTATTTCTGCCGGCGCAGCATCTCGGCTGCGGCAAATCCCGCCGCGCCGCCGCCGACGATCACGATTGTGTTCGGCTCATCCCGCTTTGCGCGAGGCTTCTTCTCGGCTTGAGCGTTCTTCTCGCGCACGAAGATCTTGCCGTCGCGCTTCTCGACGCGCCACGTGCTGATCGGACTGAGGGCTGGCGCGCGAAGCGCCTCGCCAGTGCGGAGATCGAAGCAGGCGTGATGCCAGGGACATCGCACCGTATCATCGACGATGAGCCCTTCGGCGAGCGGGCCGTTATAGTGCGTGCATTGAGCGCCGACGGCGAAGACCTCCGCCCCACGGCATACGAGCAGCACCGCCTCTTCTCCGACATGGCCGGCGAGCTTGGCGCCGTCCGGCAATTCGGAGGCGGCCACTCCCAACGCCAGATCGGGGCCGGTCGGTTGCGCCTGATCTTCAGCCATTCCGTCCTCCCAAATTGTTCTTCACATCCGTCGTTCACGATGCGCGTGCAGTCTAACCTTAGCATCAAATCGACGGGCGTAAGGCGGAGCGAAGCTCGACCCCATCGACGCAGACAAACGGACAAGGCTTGAACTTGATCCCGGCCCTTGAGCCATGTCATGCTGCTTTCATTCCCGCGAAGCAGTTTGCGGGTGGGTGAGTCGGGGTTGTTTGGGGATATCGGACGAGCCGATGTGACGCTCGGCTCGGCTGGACCTCGACGAGGAGTCACGCGGGCGGCGCGCTATGATCCTCAGAGGCGGGGTTCGAAAAGTTTTCAGGTTGGCGCCGTTGGGCGCCGCGCTGCTCCTGAGCGGCTGCGACTGGGCGGTGCTCGATCCGAAAGGACCGATCGCCGACGCCAACAAGACAATTCTGATCGATTCCGTGGCGATCATGCTCGCCATCGTCGATCCCGACGATCGTCGCCACCCTCGCGGCCGCCTGGTGGTTCCGATCTTCCAACACCAGGGCGACCTATCTGCCGGACTTCGAATATTCCGGCGCGCTCGAGTTGATCGTCTGGGCCATTCCTCTCCTGACCATCATGCTTCTGGGCGGCGTCGCCTGGATCGGCTCGCATGACCTCGATCCGGCGAAGCCGCTCGTGTCGACGGAAGAGCCGCTCAACGTTCAGGTCGTGTCGCTCGACTGGAAGTGGCTGTTCATCTACCCGGACCAGCATGTCGCCAGCGTCAATCGCCTGGTCATTCCCGCGGGCACGCCGATCCACTTCACGCTGACCTCGGGCAGCGTGATGACCGCGTTCTTCGTGCCCCAGCTCGGCAGCATGATCTACACCATGAACAAGATGGGGACGCAGCTCCACTTGTTGGCCGATGATCCGGGCACGTTTCGCGGCCTCGCCACTCAGCTGAGCGGCGACGGATTCGCCGACATGCATTTCGAGGTCGTGGCGAAGACGGCGCCGGAATTTTACGACTGGCTTGGCCAGACGCGCGCCTCGGGCGATGAGCTCACGCCGGAGCGGTATATCGAGCTTTCGAAGCAAAGCGTCGTGCCGGAGCCGATCACTTTCAAGACGGTCGCCGACGGTTTGTTCGACAAGATTCTCGATCAGACGTTGCCGCCGGGTCCCGGCCCGATCGCCGAGACCAATCCGGGCGCCGCCGCGCGGATGAGGAAATAAGATGTTCGGCAAGCTGACCTGGGGCGCGATTCCCTTCGACCAGCCGATTCCCGCTGTTCGCGGGCGCCTTCGTCATCGTGATTGTCATCGGCGTGCTCGCCTTCATCACGATCAAGGGCTGGATCCCGTATCTGTGGAGCGAATGGATCACCAGCGTCGACCACAAGCGCATCGGCATCATGTACGTGACGCTGGCCGCCGTGATGCTGCTGCGCGGCTTCATCGACGCGATCATGATGCGCTCGCAGCAGGCGTTCGCCTTTCAGTCGCAGGGCTACCTGCCGCCTGAGCACTACAACCAGATCTTCTCCGCGCACGGCACGATCATGATCTTCTTCGTCGCCATGCCGTTCGTGATCGGGCTGATGAATTTCGTCTTGCCGCTGCAACTCGGCGTGCGCGACGTCGCCTTTCCGACGCTCAATTCGGTCAGCTTCTGGCTGACCGCGACCGGCGCGCTCCTGATCAACATTTCGCTGGTGGTCGGCGAGTTCGCGCGCACCGGCTGGCTGCCGTTTCCGCCGCTTTCGGAGCTCACCTATTCGCCCGGCGTCGGCGTCGATTATTACTTATGGGGCATCCAGATTTCCGGCGTCGGGACGCTGATGACCGGGGTGAATTTCGTCACCACGATTTTGAAGATTCATGCCCCGGGCATGACCTATATGCGCATGCCGGTTTTCTGCTGGACGGCGCTCGCCTCCAACCTGCTCATCGTCGCCGCGTTCCCGGTTCTCACCGCGACCCTCGCGATGCTGACGCTCGACCGCTACCTCGGCTTCCACTTCTTCACCAATGAGGGTGGCGGCAACATGATGATGTTCATGAACCTCATCTGGGTGTGGGGCCACCCGGAGGTCTACATCCTCATCCTGCCGGCGTTTGGCGTGTTCTCCGAAGTCGTCGCCACCTTTTCTCGCAAGCCGCTGTTCGGCTACCGGTCGATGGTGCTCGCGACCTTGGCGATCTGCGTCGTCTCCTTCATGGTGTGGCTGCACCACTTCTTCACCATGGGCGCCGGCGCGAACGTCAACGCAATCTTCGGCATCGCGTCGATGGTCATCGCGGTCCCGACGGGCGTGAAGATCTACAACTGGCTGTTCACCATGTACGGCGGCCGGATCGTCTACGCGACGCCGATGCTGTGGTCGATCGGCTTCATGGTGACCTTCGTCATCGGCGGCCTGACTGGCGTTCTGGTGGCGGTTCCGCCTGCCGATTTCATGGTGCACAACAGCCTGTTCCTGGTCGCGCATTTCCATAACGTGATCATCGGCGGCGTGCTGTTCGGAATGTTCGCCGGATACACCTACTGGTTCCCGAAGGCGTTCGGCTTTCGCCTGCATGAGGGCCTTGGCAAGGCGGCCTTCTGGTGCTGGTTGATTGGCTTCTACCTTGCTTTCGTGCCGCTCTATGTCGTGGGCCTCATGGGCATGACCCGGCGAATGCAACATTACGATGTGCCGGAATGGCATCCTTGGCTCCTGGTCGCGGCATTGGGCGCGGTGGTCATTCTGGCCGGCATCTGCTGTCAGGTGGCCCAGCTCGTTCTCGAGCATCCGCGATCGCGAGCAATTGCGCGATGTGACCGGCGACCCCTGGATGGGGCGCACGCTCGAATGGTCGACGTCTTCGCCGCCGCCGGTGTTCAATTTCGCCGTCCTGCCTCAGGTCGAGAGCATCGACGACTATTGGCGCACCCAGCGCCTGGCCGAGCGTGGGGCTGGGCCCAAGGTCGAGCCGGACTACAAGCCGATCGAGATGCCGCGAAACAGCCCGACCGGCTTTATCTGCGCATTCTTCGCGACATTCGCCGGCTTCGGCATGATCTGGCAGATCTGGTGGCTGGTCATTGTCGCCATGGTCGGCGCCTTCGCGACATTTGTCGTGTTCGCTTGGCGCGATCGCACCGAATATGAGATTCCGGCCGAAGAGGTCGCCCGCATCGATCGCGCCAACAGGCGCGCGCGAGGCGAGACGCTCGCCACCGCGGAGGCCCTGTCATGACGGCCTTTCAGGCAGGCGCGGACTACGGCGACGGCCGGCGCGAGGAGAGCCATGGCCATGGCCATTCCGGAGCGGCTTTCGATCACACGGATCCAGCCTCCAAGCGCATCATCGTCGGCTACGGCTTCTGGATCTTTCTGCTCAGCGACATCATCATGTTCTCGGCGTTTTTCGCCACCTATGCGGTGCTTTCCGGCGAGACCGCGGGGGGCCCGAGCGGCAAAGATCTTTTCGACCTGCACAATGTCGCGATCGAGACCGCGCTGCCTGTTGCTTTCGAGCTTCACCTGCGGCCTGGCCGCGATCGGCGCGCGGGCGCATAACGGCCTCATGTACTACGGCGGCATGGCCGCGACCTGCGTGCTCGGGCTTAGGCTTCCTCGCGATCGAGATTCACGAATTCGTCGGCATGATCGATCAGGGCGCGGGACCGACGCGCAGCGCGTTCCTCTCCGCCTTTTTCACCCTCGTCGGCTGCCACGGCGTTCACGTCACGCTCGGCGTTTTGTGGCTCCTGACGATGATCGCGCAGGTGTTCGCCAAGGGCTATCGCGCCGACATTCTGCGCCGGGTGCTCTGCTTCGCGCTTGTTCTGGCACACGCTCGACATCATCTGGGTCGCGATCTTCACGGTCGTCTATCTTTTCGGAGCAGGCGCATGAGCTCGACCGACGACTATCAGCCGCTCCACGGAGCCGACCACGCTCCCGGCGACGAGCCTGCGGGACGCCATGAGATTGCGGAAGGCATTGTCGGCTATCTTATCGGCCTTGGGTCTCGCGGTCCTGCTCACGGCGGTTTCGTTCTTTATCGCCGGAACGTCCCTGGTCTGGCACCCGAGCATTCCGATCGCGCTGGTGGTGCTGGCGATCGCTCAGATTGGCGTGCACCTCGTTTTCTTCCTGCACATCACCACCGGCCCGGACAATGTGAACAACGTCCTGGCGCTCGCGTTCGGCGTCTTGATCGTCTTTCTTCTGATCGTCGGATCGCTCTGGATCATGTACAACCTGAACCAGAATATGGGCCCGATGCAGATGCCGATGGGATAGCCGCGCGGCAGGAAGAGCGCGCCGGCCAGCGGCGTCGCATTTAGCGCTCTCCGAGCCTGGCGTGAGCGACCAGGGTCGATTTCGTCTCGGCACGAGGCGCGATCTCCTTACGGATGGCGTCGCGACGAGCAGGCCGGCGGAATATGGAGGCCGAATGGTGGCCCCGTCGCTCAGCAGATCTAAGGCCGGCTCGCCGCTTCGATGGAGGCGGTGCGCACTTTTTGTTGGGCGACCGGGAACAAATCACCAATCCCCGGGGTTTTGAGCGACCTCGATCTGGGCGCGCCGAAGACCCTATTTGCAATGACCGAAAATCCTGACGGAGATGCTCCACCAGCAAAGCGGGCTTGCAATTGGCGCTGTAGCTTGTGAACTGCGTCTTTGGCGCCATCTGAATGTCTCACGACGAGGAGAAACGATATGTCGATCTCGGACGCCGTTGCGCCGCACATCCCGTTTCTGCGCCGCTTCGCGCGCGCACTATGCGGAACGCAGGCGGCGGGCGACGCCTACGTTGCGGCCGCGCTAGAGGCGATTTTGGCGGATCCCGGTTCTTTCGATCCCGAACTCGAGCCTAAAGTCGCCCTATACAAGCTGTTCTTGCGAAATTGGCGAAATGTGCCCCTAAACAGCCACGTCGATAGCGCGAGTTTCGGCGATGAGGCTGGCGCTGGTCGGAATTTGGCCGCCATCTCACTCGAACCGCGTATTGCATTTCTCCTGAGTTCCGTTGAGTCATTTAGCCCGAAGGAGATTGCGCAAACCATTGATTGTAATGAAGATAAGGCGAAGGATCTTATTGCGCGCGCGAGCCTGGAAATATCAGATCAAATTCGTACAAATGTGCTGATTATCGAAGACGAGCCGCTCATCGCCCTGGATATTCAGACACTGGTCGAGCAGTTGGGCCATGACGTCACGACAATAGCTCGAACCCACACAGAGGCAGTGCGCGCTGCGCTTAAGAGCAGACCGGGGCTTATCCTCGCGGACATTCAGCTTGCGGACGGAAGTTCGGGGCTCGATGCGGTGAACGAAATTCTGGGAACTCGGGAAGTCCCGGTTATTTTCATTACCGCCTTCCCGGAACGTTTTCTCACAGGGCAGGCGCCCGAGCCGGCATTCCTCATCACCAAGCCGTTTAGCGCGGATTCCGTCAAGGCGGTCATCAGCCAGGCCCTGTTCTTCGACCGAAAGTCGCAGAAGAACGAGGCGAAGGCAGCTGCCGGTTGATGGAAACCTGCACTGACGCCGTCGCCCGCTCGCTGCCCCGTCGTCGGCGTGCGTCAAATAGCCAAAAAATTCTGTCCCAAAGGAACTTTAATCGCGGTCGAACGTTTTCCGAGCCGAGGGCGTCGGGATCAAGGAAACGTCGGTGCAATATTACGAATTCTGCCTGATAGGCGGAGATGGGTCGAGGCTATCTCGCGAGCGCCATCCCGCAGCCGATCTTGAAACGGTGTGGGGTGCGGGTTTTTCGTATGGCGGAGCTCGAAGAAAGCAAGCGAGGAAGGCGGATCCATGTCCTGGACGACGAGGGAGGGATCGTCATCGGGATTGGCGCGGTCGCTGCTGCCCTTTCGGCTCAACGAGCGCGAACGCTTCAAGTTCGTCCCAGCCGGCGCATGAGGCGAAACTGTCACGGGCTTTGAGGGATGTTGACGGTCCGCCTTGGGCCGCTTCTGCGAGCAGTCGCGGAATACGCCGGCGGCGTCGCTTCCTTTCGCACGCGCGTGGTGGACGAAACACCCCCAGAGAAGGGCGGCGTTTACTGTTCCGAAGGGTTTGACTGACAGGACCGGCGCCATGGCCAAGTCCCGTTCGCTGAGTTGGCGTCTGGGCGTCTCGACGCTTGTCATCGTCCTGCCCTTAGTCGCTTTCGCGTTGATTATGGTCGAATGGATCGCCCATAGCGAACGCGAGGCCGAGCAAAAAGAGCTTATAGGCGATGCTTCCGCGCTTGCCGACACGGTTGGGCGCCAAATCAATACCTATTTCCTGCTTTCCGGAGCCCTCTCACATTCAAGGCTCCTTCAGCACGGCGATTTGACTGGTTTCGAGGAGCAAGCTCGGGATACGCTCGCCGAGGCGCCAGACGTGCAGGTTATCGTCTCCGATGCCCGGGGCGATCTGGTGCTGAGCATTCCGCCTTTACCGTCGGCCTCCCCCTTGTTGCGCAATCGCGCAGGCCTTGTTCGAAAAGCCATCGAGTCCGGTTCAGCTTTTTTGTCCGATGTCAGTGCGGACCCTGAGTTGCCGGAGCCAAATGCTTCCATTGAGACCCCGGTCCTTCTGGATGGCAAGCCCGTCTACGAGATCGGGATGCTCCTGTCGCTGAAACAATTCCGCGATCTGATAGAGCGTCAGAACTTTCCGCCAAACTGGCTGGCGGGAATTGTCGATCGCAAGGGCGCCTTTGTCGCCCGAATCCCAAGCGCAGCTGGGCGTCCAGGAGCGCTGGCGAGCGCGGCTTCTCGCGATGCGACACAACAACTCCCAGAGTCGACGATTACGCACGATTCAGTCAGCGGACAGAAGATCGTGTCGGCTTACGCGCCCGCGGCCGGTGGCTGGACGGTTGGCGTCGCAGCAGACGCGAATGGGTTAGGTATTGGCCCGAGCGCCCTTTTCCTCACATCGATCCTGGCGGCGCTGGCGATATTGGGCAGTCTTCTATTGTCCTATCTCAACGGACGCGCGCTGACGCGGCAGGTGCGAGAGCTCGAAGCAAAAACAAAGAACGTCCTGAGTGGCGCGCCAGTCGCGACAACGCCTACCGGCGTTCGCGAGTTCGACAGCCTCTCCGACGCTCTCGCGAGAGCCTCGGAACTGCTGGCGCTGAGGACGGAGCAGCACCATCGCACCGAGGAGGAGCTGCGGAGTCGCGAAGAGCATTTCAGGCTTCTGGCCGACAGCGTGCCTCAGCTGGTGTGGACCGCGGGCCCTGACGGCCGCATCGAGTACACAAATGCGCATCGCGAAACATATGGAGCGATCGGCAGGACGGACTGGGAGGGGATTATCCATCCCGGTGATCGGCGGGCGACCGCTGAGGCGTGGCTTCGCGCCAGCGAGGCGGGAGCCGCTTATGAAATGGAGCACCGCCTTTTCGTGATCGATCGAGGATTTGTATGGCACCTGAGCCGAGCAGCGCCCCTGCTTGATGCAGGCGGAGCCGTCGTAAGGTGGTACGGAACGACGACCGACATTGATGAGCAGAAACAGCGTGAGCGGAATATTCGCGACCTCATGGCTGAGGTTAATCATCGCTCGCGCAATCTGCTTGCCGTCGCGCAAGCCATCGCGCGCTACGGGGTGGCGAACGCGAGAACGGTTCATGATTTTCAGGAGCGATATTCTGAGCGTCTTCTCGGGCTGGCCGCCAGCCAGGATTTGCTGACCGATCGGAATTGGCGAGGGGTGCCTCTCGACGCGCTGGTGAGGGCGCAAACAGCGCATTGTCGGGGGAAACGCTTCTTGAGTGAGGGACCGCAGATCCTTCTCAATCCCAATGCGACGCAGACGATTGGCCTTGCTTTACGGGAGTTGTGCGAAAACGCGCTGAAGCACGGCGCTTTCTCAAAAGGTGGGGGCGAAGTCTCTCTCGTTTGGCGGATCGACGAGCGCGGAGCCGATCCCATGCTCGAGATGACCTGGCGCGAACGCGGCGGACCTCACGTCGAACTCGAAGCCCATATCGGGATTCGGCACGATCGTGATCGAGCGTCTTACCGGCGCGGGCTTGAACGCCTCGTCGGAACTTACTTTCGAACCAGAAGGGGTGATCTGGCGACTTGTCGCCCCCCTTAACGACATCGTGAAGACTGCGGATCCAGTCGCATTGGGTGAAAGAATCGCCTCGTCGCAGTTGTGACTTGTAAAGAGACAATTTCTCGTGTGAAATAAGCTAGACGCCTGACGGATGAGCTGCGCGGCAAAGACAGGGGTTTTGAGGGTTCGTATGCCAAAAAAAGCTCTCGGAAGGCCCCGAAAGAGGGCGACCAAGGCTGCCGTATCCCTGCGCGAAGCAGCCGAAAAAGCGGATCAATATATCGCGGAGCAATTGAAGGCGATGTACGATTCCGTGGTCGTCGAGCCGGTCCCGGATAGGCTTCTCGAACTGCTCGACCGTCTCGACAGCCAGGCGAAAGAATGACGCTGGAGTCTACGAAGCCAGCGGCGCGGTGAGCACGAACTCCACGCCGGGATCGTGCTGCACAACGTTCAACGTTGCGTTCAACTGCTCCGCCAAGGCGCGCACCATGCGAGCCCCGAGGCCCTTTCCCTTGCCGAACTGGGCGCCCTCCGGCAATCCGTCTCCTTCGTCGCGAACGGCAATGAAAAAGTTGTCAACGGCTGTCGTGGCGACGTTGACCCACACGGCGCCAGGGTTGGAGCCTTGATAGGCGTGCTTTATCGCGTTCGACACCAGTTCGTTGACGATCAGCGCCGACGAAATTGCGCGATCGGCTGAGATCACAATCCCCGGCTGCACTTGAACGTTGATTTCGCATTGCGTGAAACTGGCGCTGAGGTCTTTGCAAATAGCTTCGATGTACCGTCCAACATCGAAACGCTCGATATCCGTCGATTGATACAGTTGCTCGTGCACTCTGCCGATGGCGCCTACACGCAAGGTTGCGTCTTCGATCTGCTGTGTGAATTCCGGGTTGCTATTTTCACGCGCCTGAAGGCGCAGCATGCTGACGACCAACGCCAGACTATTCTTTACCCGATGATTCATTTCCTTGATGAGGAATTGATGGCGCTCAAGGGCGGCCATGAGACTGCGCTCATGTCGCTCGCGCTCAATCGCCATTCCTAAAATATTCGCGGCGCCCTGCAGGAACGCGAGATCGTGCTCGACGAACTCGTCACTCGACCGACTGTCGACTTCCAAGACGCCGAACGGCTGACCATCTCCTTGCAGGATGACATTCATCGCGCGACGAATGCCGTGTTTGACGAGGATCTCGGGCGTTCTGAAGCGCTCTTCCATTTCAAGATGATTAGAGATCACAGGCCTGCCGGTCTTCAGCGCAAATCCCGCCGGCGAAGCGAGATCAGCGCCGATGCTGACGACACCGACCACGCCGGGCTCCCAACCGACGCCGGCCCTGACCAGCAGACGGTTTTCAGGGGGAATGTATTCGAGAACCTTGCAAAACTCCGTGCGAAGGCCCTCCGCGGTCAGCCGCGCCGTATCGGCGAGAAGCTGATCGAACCCCGGTCCCTGTAGTGCGCCAACTCCAAGTTCCGCCAGAATTTCCTGCTGACGAACGCGCTGGTGCAGCGCGTGCAGAATCGGATCCGTGGCGTCAGCTGTGGATTTTGATTCGACAACAGGTGGCGGAATTGGGTGATCGGAAGACGGCATCGGGTCCGCGATTGCTGGAATCGACGCCTCAAACGGACGCCTATGTCGCTACCGCCAATCTACTTCGCGACACCCGATTGCGCCAGTCCATACATTCAGCTCCGCAGTGCGCTCCACCAGGCGATAGCGCGGTTTAAAGGCGACACTGTTCAATCTCGTGCCGAAGCTTTCAACCATTCCTTCCTGGAACAGAGTGCGCAGAAATGCGTTCCTCCAGCAGGTTAGAGAGGAGGCCGCGATGGATTGGAATCGGGTTGAAGGGAACTGGAAGCAGATGAAAGGCGCCGTCAAGCAGCAGTGGGGAAAACTCACCGACGACGACCTCACTCAGATCAACGGAAGCCAGGAGAAGCTCGAAGGGATCATTCAGGAGCGATATGGAATCGCGAAGGATGAAACCCGCAAGCAGCTCGACTCCTGGTATCAAAACCAGAGCTGGCAGTAAGCGAATAAGTGGCCCCGGCGGAGACTGCCGGGGCCTCTCTGCTATTCAGGACATATCAGGCTCTCTACGCTTCCAGGCGTGATCGAGGAACAGACCAGCAGATCGCCAGTCCTTCCGGCCGCCAATCGCGGTGAGCTTGACCGCTCCAGGATCTGGCTACTTCGCCCTCGCCCGTGGGACGCTGGGGACAGCGGTGGACTCGACCACCGGATCGCCCGGAGGTTCTCCCTCGATGCGCTTCCGTTCAAGCTCGTTGGAGTTGAGCCATTCCACCGCTGCCTGCCAATGACGCTCTGCTCGGCCCTCAGGCTGGCCTTCCTCAAGCCAGAGGAAATACGCAATTTCGCGGATACGATCGTCGCGGTCAGTCATTTTTAATCCTCGGTTCAGTGCGGGAGCGCACTCGCGAAAAAGCTCGCCAATAAACCCCTTGTTGGAGTGAAGGTTCCTCGGTTGCAGTGAAGGTTTCTCGCGATCCAGGTGTTGATCATCGATCCAGGTGTTGATCATCGATTTCGCGGATGCGGTTATGCCGGCTGCCGGACGTTTCCAGCGCAGACGCTACCGCGCCCCGCGGAACATGCACGCCTGGCGGCAGTTAGGTCACACAACGATACCTGGGAACAGCGGCGCCGGTCGCGCGGAAAGAGTGCAATGGTTCAACCCACGAACGACAACAATCCACTGAATGGGGTCCGCGTGCTCGTCGTCGAAGACGATGCGCTTGATGGCGATGGATGTCGAAGCCACTCTGGTCGAGGCTGGGGCGGTTGTTGTCCACGTATGCCAAACCCTCGAAAAAGCAATGGCGCGCGCGGATGCCGATGATTTCAGCGTAGCGGTTCTCGATTTCGGCATTGGATCCGACACGGCGTCGCCCGTCGCGCGCCAACTGGACAGGCGCGGCGTGCCGTTCATCTTCTATACGGGAACCTCCCGCAGCGATCCGGGCTTGATGGAATGGACCGACTGCTCGATCGTTGAGAAACCGGCGTCACCCCGAGCTTTGGTGTCCGCTGTGCGCGCAGCCCTCTCGTGTGAGCCCTACAGAACTAGGTCTCGGCGGTAACGGCGCGCCGAACGCGTTGCTCGATCGGCAGGTCAGAGTTTGCGTCCAGGTCCAGCAGCTCGACCATTTTGGCCCGCGCGCGGCTTAGGCGGCTCTTGATCGTGCCAATGCCGACCTCGCAAACAGCCGCCGCTTCTTCGTACGACAGCCCGCTCGCGCCAATCAGCGTCAGCACCTCGCGCTGCTCAGGGGGAAGCTTCGTCAAAGCCTGGCGAAAATCCTCGAGGTCCAGATGGCTCTCCTGATCGCCGGGAACCGTTATCCGCCGGGCGTAGAATCCATCCGTGTCCTGAACCTCGCGAGAGCGTTTCCGATAATTCGAGTAATAGATGTTGCGCAGGATGGTGAATAGCCACGCTCTGAGGCTGGTTCCCGGCTGGAACTTGTCCGAGTTGCTCCAAGCGCGAAGAACCGTCTCCTGAACAAGATCGTCCGCGAGAGTGACCGATCCGCATAAGGAAATCGCAAACGCCCGCAAGTTTCTCATCTCGGCAAGCAATTCGTCCTTGAATCTAGTCGAGGGCATCCAGGCTCCTTTTCGGCTTAGAAACCTGATCTCCGTCCTCAAGGCGCGCCAACAATTCCAGAAACTTGTCTGGTAGAGGCGCTTGAATCAAGTCTGCGTAATGGGCCGCCAAAGCCCGGCCGATCGCCTGCGCCGCCTTTGGATCAGGCGCTGTCTTTGGATCGGGCGCTGCGCCCAACGCCTCGAAATTCTTCAAACCATTCACGCTCATGCTAGACATCCCGCACCCCCAAACACGCGGCGCGCCTTTTAGTTCCTGCAATTGGGAGATTATTTTCCAGGAGCGTTTGTCCGTCAGGCGATCAGCTACGGCGCTCCGCGCCGGGCGACGCTGACAACGCCTGAAATGAGAAAAGCCATCAAGGCGGCGACGAATACAATCTTCGCGGCCACAAGGGCAGTCCCAGCCGCGACGCCGAAGCCGAGCACGCCCGCGACGAGCGCGATAACGAGAAAGGCAAAGGCCCAGCTAAACATGAAGTCTCCCAACCGAACTCGTCCGGCAAACGTTTCAGCGCCAGGTGTGTTCCAGGAGGCCAGATGTGTTCCAGGAGGCCAGATGTGTTCCAGGAGACCAGGTGTGTTCCAGGACGTAGGCCTCGAACTGATCTGGCGCTGGACGTTAGGAACGATAAGAGAGGTCGGGCGTTCAGCCTGTGTGCAACTCGAGCAAGAAGATTGGCTTGCCTGCGGCAGCCCACACCAAGACGGCGAACGTTCGGAGACGGCGCACCGAAAGAGTCAATCGCATAAATAATTATCCAGGCGAGGGGACCGCGCACGGCCTCTTCGTATTAACTATCTCCCGTTCACGAGTCTTGGATGACGGCGCAGTCCTCGGAAGGAAACGTTCCCGACCACGTGGACAAGGCGGTGCGTTCGGTCGCCCAGCTGCACTCGGATCACCGGGGCAGAACGACAACCCCTCAACGCGCAGTGAACCGGATCGCCGCCGCTATGGGGCGGCCTTGGTTTGTTGTGCTCGTGGGTCTCGGCGTAACGCTATGGATTGCCGCTAATTCGATCATGAGCCGGCTCGGTCTGGAAACGATCGACCCGCCTCCGTTTCCGTGGTTGGAGGTGGCGGCGACTATCTTCTCGCTCTTCGTGGTTATGCTTGTGCTCGTCGCTCAGAAGCATGAGGACGAGCTGAACGCTCATCGCGATACGCTGACGTTAGAACTCGCAATTCTGAGCGAGCACAAAATCGCCAAGGTCATCCAGCTCTTGGAAGAATTGCGCCGCGATAGTCCCCACGTTGAAGACCGGGTCGACGCTCAGGCGGATCAGATGGCTGAGCCTGCTGACGCCGGAGTCGTTCTCGAGGCGGCTCGCGCGAAAGATAGACGCTAGCCCCCAGGTTGCTTCGCGCAGCGAACCCGGGCCGTCGGAACAAACGCTGACCAAAATCGTTGGAGCTGCGAGTGCTTTGCGCCAACACCCGTCTGGGGGATTGAGTATGGATATTCGTTACGGCTTCGATATCGCACTCGATCTCGCGCAGCCGACCACAATCCTCGCCATGATGGACGTTCATTCCGATTTTCGGCGCGGCGTTGTCGAGGAGAAAGAGCTCGAACTCGAGCCTGTAATCCGAGCGGAGCGCTTCGTCGACGACAACGGAAACGTAGTTAGACGACTTTCAGCCCCTGCTGGGACCGCGTCCCTGCGGCTGCAGGGCGTGTTCCGAACCGATGGACGTTCGGATGAAGTCGATACGACGGCGGAAGCTGGGCCGCTCTCGAGCCTCCCACCTGATACGCTGCCGTTCCTCAGGCCGAGCCGATATTGCGAGACCGAGCTTCTATCGGATTTCGCCTGGGCGAATTTCGGCGGCGTCACTGGAGGGTGGGCTCGCGTACAGGCCATCTGCGACTTCGTTCATCAGCGCCTGAGGTTCAGCTATCCCGAGGCTCGTCCAACGCGAACAGCAAGCGAGGCGCTCGCTGAGGGCGTTGGCGTATGTCGTGACTTCACTCACCTCGCGGTGGCGCTGTGCCGCTGCCTCAACATTCCTGCGCGCTATTGTAACGGGTATCTCGGCGATATCGGCGTGCCGCCCGATCCCGCGCCAATGGATTTCAACGCCTGGTTCGAAGCTTTCCTCGGCGACCGATGGTTTACTTTCGATGCGCGGCATAATCAGCCGAGGATCGGCCGCATCTTGATTGCGCGCGGGCGCGACGCCGCCGACATACCCATGATCGCGACTTTCGGCCCCCACCTGTTGACCCGCTTTGCGGTTGTCACGGAAGAAATCACCGAGCGTGCATCTCTCGCTGCCTGAAGCGGATCTGAGGAAAGAGGAAAGCGGCCATGACAACAATTCTTTTGATTATTCTCTTGATTGTCCTGTTGGGTGGCGGAGGCGGGTACTACGCGCACGGTCGATATGGCGCTTCCGGGCTCGGGGAGTGCTTGGGTTGGTGCTCGTCGTCTTGGTCGTTCTCTGGCTCGTCGGCGCGTTGAGCACCGTCGGGCCGGTTCCCACCTGAGGAAACATTTTTCGTCGCGGCCCGCTGGCGCGGCAG
This sequence comes from uncultured Alphaproteobacteria bacterium, assembly GCA_963762335.1. Classification (GTDB taxonomy): domain Bacteria; phylum Pseudomonadota; class Alphaproteobacteria; order Rhizobiales; family Beijerinckiaceae; genus Roseiarcus. The sequence continues at coordinate 31,938 of CAVXKU010000013.1, forward strand.
GTTTGCGGGCGGTGCGCAAAACGCCCGCTCTGAATCTCGAGCATGTAAGGAAGGGGCGACTATGACGGCGACAGCGGCGGATATCGATCACGTTTGGACGTTGATCAGCGACATTCCCGTTGCGATGGTCGTCACCCACGAGGGCCAGGGTCAGAATATGCGCGCGCGGCCCATGGCGGTGCGCCTGGCTCGCGACGAGGGCGCGATTTATTTTTTGACCGACGTCGACGCCCCGAAAGCGGACGAGATCCGGCGCAAACAATCGATTTGCCTGACGCTGGCGGATAACAAGAAGCAGAAATATGTGTCGGTGTCCGGTCACGCGGAGCTCATCGACGATCGGGAGCGAGTTAAGAAACTCTGGTCGGTTTACGACAAGGCATTCTGGTCCGACAAAGACGATCCGCGCATAAGGGTTCTGCGTGTAACGCCAGAGAGCGCCGAGTTTTGGGAAGGGGCGGGGACAGTCGTTACGGCCGTCAAACTGATCGCCGCGGTCGCTTCGGGAGAGCGCATGCAACTCGGCGAGAACGAGAAGGTTGGACTTCGTTAGGGCGGCAAGGCTCGCCGACTGGAGTTCGAAACTCGCCGCGAGCTCCCGCTGCTGCGAGTTAAATCCGGCGGTCAGTTGATAAGATCCCGGGCGGATTCGCCACTTCCGCGCTGTCTCGTCGAACGTCGCGAGCAGACGCGGATCAATCGTAACGGTCACCGTCCGTTGCTCGCCCGGCGAGAGATTCGCTTTCTCCCATCCGACCAGGCGCAACGCAATATGGGCGCCCTTCAGGTCCAGCCAGATAGAACTGCGGCGTGGCGGCGCCCGCGCGCTCCGCCAAGTTGCGCACGGTCGCGCGTGCGGTGACCGTATGGCCACTGACGTCCACGGCAAGGTCGCTCAGATTAAACTTGGCGTAAGACAGTCCGAAGCCGAACGGAAAAGTTGGCCGCTCGCCGCGCTCGAAGAACCATTTGTAGCCGACCGCGGCGCCCTCGTTGTGCCATGCGGTGAACACGGCGCCATAACTTCCACCCCGACCGACCGGACCAATCGGCGCGCCGTTCGGGTCGCCCTGGATCTTAGGGTGGGGCAGTTGAGCTTCACTGACTGGGAAAGTGACCGGCAGATGTCCTGAAGGATTGGTCGCGCCGGAGAGGATTCGAGCAATCGCCTCGCCGCCCTTCTGGCCGGGATACCAGGCTTCGAGAACGGCAGCAGTCCGCTCCAGCCAGGGCATCAGTACGGGGCCGCCTGTTTCGAGCACCACCGCCGTGTGAGGATTGGCGCGGGTGACGGCGTCGACAAGACGGTCTTGTTCACCGGGCAGCGCAAGGCTCGGCGCGTCTGCGCTTTCGGTCATCCACTGGTTGACGAACAGGATGACCGCATCTGCCTCAGACGCGGCCTTCGCCGCTCGCGCGGGAACGGACCCGTCGTCGAAATCCACGCGGGCGTGCGGAAACTGCAGTCGTATCGCCTCCAGCGGAGAACCTGGATCCATGATCATGGCGCGGTTTTCGCCTTGTCGCTCTTTCATCGCGATCCCTCCGCGTGGGACGACTTGCGAAGAGCCGCCCCCAGACGGAACGCCCCGATCGGCATGACTGCCGACCACGAGGATTTTTCGCGTGTCGACGGCGAGGGGCAGGAGGCCCTGGTTCCTCAACAAAACCGTTCCCTCGCTCGCAATCGCGAGCGCGGTGCGATCGCTCGAAGCATAGTCGATGGGTTCAGGGGCGGCCTTCGCGTCGGCGAGGCCATGCGCGAAGATCGAAGTCAGAATTCGTCTCGCCATGTCGTCGAGCCTGGCCTCGGGGATCTCGCCGTCGGCGATCGCTTGGGCCAGAGGCCGCTCGAAGAAATTTTCCGTATCGAGTTGCTCGCCCGATTCTTGATCGAGCCCGGCCATGACGGAGCGAGTTGTCGAATGAACCGCTCCCCAGTCAGACATCACAAAGAACGGGTATCGCCAATCGGTCTTCAGAACTTGATTGAGCAGCCAGTCGTTTTCACAACAATAGGCGCCGTTCAGTTGGTTGTACGCGCACATCACACTGCCCGGACGCCCGCGCTCGATGGCGATCTCGAACGCCAGCAGGTCGGATTCACGCGTCGCGGCTGGGTCAATGCGTGCGTCCAGCACGACGCGGTCTGTCTCCTGCGCATTGAGCGCGAAGTGCTTGATCGTCGAGATGATGTTCTGGCTTTGCACGCCGTCTGATGACGCTGCCCGCCATGACGCCCGTAAGCAGCGGGTCCTCGGAGAAATATTCAAAATTGCGCCCGCCGCGCGGGTCCCGGATCAGGTTCGCGGCGCCCCCGAGAAGGACATTGAAGCCCTTCGCTCGGGCTTCGGCGCCGACTGCTTTGCCTTGAAGTCGCGCAAGCTCTGGGTCCCATGTCGAGGCGAGGGCGAGATCGGACGGCATCGCCGTCGCCGTGTCGCCAGCGCGGACGTTTCCTGGATTCGCAACACCCAGCTCAGCGTCCGTCTCTTGCAGCGCGGGTATGCCGAGCCGAGGTATCCCGGGCACGTAGCCTGCGGAGCCCATTGATCCCACGGGTTTTGGCTTGCCGCCCCACGGCGCGGCGATGGCGCCATGGACCAGGGACAGCTTCTCCTGCTCCGTCATCTGCTCGAGCGCAATTTGCGCGCGCTGAGCCGCCGGCGCCGCAAGAGTCGCCCAAGGGTCCACCCTGCGCGTCAACCGACGCCATCATGGGCGCAATCACAAGAAAAACAGTTGTCGAGAAAACGACCAACGCTCTCGTACCGCCCGATGCGCAGCATCGACGTCCCTCGGTCAATCTGCCCAGTGGAGCGGGGTTTTGAGGGGTCGTGCTCAGGCCCCCTGGTCTTAACGAGAGCGAAACGATGTCAGACCGGGTTGGGCGAAGCCACCATAGCCGATGGGGTCTCGTCGTAGCCGCGGTAGTGACGGTATTGAGGATATTCCAGTCGCTTATGATGAGGAACGGCATTCTGGAAGGCCGAAGACGCCGCCGCCGTCCCGATGGCGGTGCGCGCGTCAGCCAAAGCTACGAGAGACGAAGCGCAGAATATTGCGGCAGCGGAAAGAATGAGGGGCGCTCGTGACATAGTCTGCTCCTGTGGTCTTGACCCATACGCACGAGGAACACTCTGCGTACCCAACCCGAGGGAAGAGCAAAAAGTTCCCGTCCTCATCCTTCCGCTTCGTCGGCGTCAGTCCCACGGCTCATGCGTTCATAGAATTTACTTGTATTGTGAAGGCATTACAGAGGCGCTTATGATTAAGGTGAAATAAAACTCCAGTACGAGCGTGAGCATTAAAATTCTTCTTGTGTAAGGAGGTAAGTTTTTTGAAGCCTTGTCTTGAGCGCTGAGACTACGGTGAAGTAAGGTCCTCGCTGCGCCGCGGCATGATGGCGTCCGACGTCTCAGGGGCGGGGACAATTTGACGGGCGAGTGGTTTACCTACCGGCAGGCCGCCGAACTCTTGAGCGTTTCGACCGAGGCCGTCCGGCAGCGGGCCAAGCGAGGCCGGTGGCAGAAGACCCTCGGAAACGATAAACGAACCCGAATTCGGCCCCCCGAGGGCTGGAACGATATCGATCGGGCCCGGGACAGTCGCGCTCAACGCGCACGCGTCGCGGACGAACGCGGGCTCGCCAATCAAGTCATCCGGGCGCTTGAGGCGCATGTGGAAACACTCAAAGCGCAACTTGCCGCTGCTGAGCAGCGCGCCGAAAAGCAAGCGGCTGAATTCGCCGGGCGCCAGGAGCGTCATGCCGCCGAGCTTGCGATCGAGCGGACCTTGGCTGACCGGATGTCGGCCAGAGTTGACCAGATGAGCGCCGATCTCTTGGTCGAACAAGCGCAGCGGGTGGAAGCCGAAAAGAGGCTCGCCGCCGCCGAAGTCCAGCGCGGATGGTGGAAGCGGCGGCAATCCTGAGCCGATCGGCGCGGCTTTCCCGATCAAGTCACCGCGGCGGCGGTCACGCGGTCGTCACATCGAAAAATCCTAGAAAAATTAGCGTCAGAGAAGCACTCGTGTGCGCCGAAGATCACAGTGTGATGCACGTCACAGCGCCGTCGCTGATGACATGGTTAAGATCCGGCCCGCTCGAAAGACATCTTCTGCAAGAGGCCACACCGGCGGGGGAGGAACACAGAAAGGTTCGTTATGGAGACCGTGATGGATGAGATCGGCAAGCAGGCGGCGTTCTATCGCGCGTATCTGCCGCATGATCGCAGCCTGATCCCGACGACAGTCGTATTGGGCGCGGTCGTCGCGCTTTGGTTTTTTCTCTATTTGGTCAGCGCCGTCGGCCCGCAGCAAGAACTGCAAACGGCCCAGGCCGGCGCGCGTACAGCAGCGGCGCTCGTTTCCCGCCCGTAAGCCACTGACGATGCGAGACTAACAATTAGAGTGACGCGCTGCCGCCGCTACTCAAATAGCTTCAAATCGACCGCATCGCCCATGGCGCGATAGCCGGCGTCGTTGGGGTGTAGGTGGTCGCCGACATCGTAGTCGGGGCGAAGCCGCGTCGGATGATCGGGATCGCGCAGCGCAGCGTCGAAATCGATCACTGCGTCGAAAGCGCCGCCGCCCCGAATCCAGGCGTTCACGGCCTCCCGCTTCACCTCTCCGGCTGGCTGATAATAACCGTGAGATGTCGCGCTCTCATACGGGGTGAGCGTGGCGCCGTAGATTTTTGCGCCCCGGTCGTGCACGCGGGCGATGATCTGCTTCATCCCGGCGATAATCTCATCCGCGGACACGTCCTGTTCCGCAAGACCCGCGCTGGTCGAGTGGCCAATGTCGTTGATGCCTTCCATCAGCACGACCCAGCGCAATCCAGGGACGGATAAAACGTCGCGATCGAGTCTGGCCAATGCGCTAGGACCGAACATGTCCTCCGGATGGTCGTGGAGAATTCGGTTGCCGCTGATCCCTGCGTTCACGACGCCGACTGGCTTCGCGTCCGGACGGGCGGCCAGCCGCTCCGCCAACCGGTCTGGCCAGCGGTGATTGGCGTCAACTTCCGAGCGGTAGCCGTCGGTGATCGAGTCGCCGAGGGCGACGACGACCGCCGGTTGACTGGCCGCTTCGACATCCACCTCCGTAAGGAAGAATCGCGACGTTGAAGTTTTGGGAGACGGGATAGACGGGGCGGCAGTAAAGTCTCCGTCTCCCGAGATCTCGGTCGTCGCCTGTCCGTCTCGGTGAAAGACCGAGGGTCCCGTCCTGCGGGTTATGAACAAGCTGACGGCTAGCTTTGACAGTGGCGCGACCTCGATGTCGACTGGATCCGACAGCGCCGCCGCCCCCGGAGCCAAGGTGATGCCGCTGCAGCCCGCCGAAAGTGAGCGCATGGTCGGTTGCCGGGTCGATTCCTCCCGCCGCCGTTTCGGACACGGGCTTTGCGATATGGGCCGCGCCGATGACCAGGGGATAGTAGCCGGTCTCGTTGGAGAAACGCACGCGGACCTGTTTGCCGCCGGCGCTCAGACGGACAATCTGACGCACCGTCTGGTAGTTGAAATCCTGGCCGACGGGGAAGGCGTCACTCGCTGCCCAGCTCGCGATCCAGGAATCCGCCCGCGCGGTGTCAGGTCGCTCCGCTCAGCAGTAAGATCGCCAAAGCTGCGGCGAACCATTTAGGCTGAATCCTCACGAACTTGTCCTCCGCTCGTTTTGTCGCCCACGGCCCTCGCGCTTATCTAATTGCCCTGAACGCGAAAGGCGCGCGATCGACCGATCCGTGATCATGAGAACTCGGATGTTGGCGAGCGACGCGGACGGGATTCCGTCCTTCGCGGCGATGCGCCCCGCCCGCAACACGAGAGATCGCGGCGGCCGATCGACGACCGCGTCAGCAATGCGTCGGCGTCGGGACGACGACCAGATCAGCGACCGCGCCGGCCCGGAGATCGCGGCGTGGAAAGCCGAGAGCCTTGTCTGCTTCCTTCGTCGCCAGAGCGAATGCGTGCTCGAGTTCGTAGTCTGTGAACATCGCGTGGCGCTCAGCGATGATCGCGGCGCGGTCGAGCATGTCGCCATTGCCATAAGGCGACCAGCAGTCGCGAATGTTGTCGGAGCCGGCGAAAACCGTCACGCCCCGCTCGCGCAGCGCCCGCACCGGCGGAACCGGCGTGGACGAGGGGCATGACGTCATGATCGCGACCTGGGCTCGGGCGAGGGCGTCCGCCGTCTCCGCGAACAGGTTTGGCGTGATCGACCCGAGCGCGAAGGCGTGGCCAACCGCGACTTGACCTTGCATACCGGCCGCGGTCGTTCGCTCTGCGATTTCTCGAAGCTCCGCGCGCGCCAGTTTCGCCGCCGTCGTGCAGATGAATGTCGATGCCCTTGCCGAAGCGCTCAGCGAGGCCAAAGAGGATGTCGAGTTGGCCCTTGACGTCGCCGTCGAAGCCCGCCGGATCCAGCCCGCCGATCAGGTCGGCGCCGGCGTCTAGCGCCGCAGCCATAAGATCGGGCGCGCCCTTCTCCGTCATGACGCCGCTTTGCGGAAAGGCGACGAGCTGAATGTCGATCCAATCTCGATAGGCCTCCCGCACGCGAAGCACAGCCTCGAGGTTGGCGAGACCGACGTCATTGTCGATGTCGACGTGGCTGCGCGTGCGCGTCGTGCCGTTGGCGATCAGCGTGCGGATGAGGGCCGACGCCCGCGCTTCGATCGGCAATGCGACACGATGGCGCGCGACGCGCTCAGCGGCGATGCGTTCGCGAACGCTGCCTCCCTCGACATGAGGCAACCGCGGGGCGCCCCAATGGGTCTTGTCGAGATGAATGTGGCCGTCAACCAACGCCGGAAGCACCAGCGCGCCCGCAAGATCGATGCTCTCCCCGGCTCGGTCAGCGCTCCCCGGCTCGTGCAGCGCCGCGATAACGCCTCCGGCGATTTCTATGTCGACGAGACCGCCGCTCTGGGGAAGTCGCGCGTTGGTCAAGATCATCACACGAGCTCCAGGCGCTTCGCCGCCGCGTACTGATAGAGGCGGTCGCCATAATGCTTGAATTCCTCGCCGGCGGAGAAGCATAGGCTTAGATCATGCTCGTCGTCGCGCGTAACCGCTTCGTGATAGATCTCGGGCCAGTCGGGCAGGGGCGCGTGGCGCCACGCCTCAAGCTCATCCGCGCCCGGCAAAACGGGAAAACCGATTTTTGGCGACGAGCGATGCGATCGCTTGCCAAAAATAGCGCAGCGGCGTCGCTCGATCGGGAATGCGCGGCGCCATCATTCTCAGCCAGTGGGTTCCCGTCACCGCATGCAGCGCGCAAAAGTCGAGCGTCGCGGCGTAGAGCGCAAGCGAGGCGCGGGCGACCCGATCGTGGGTTTCAGGCCCAATCGCCAGCATATCGATGAGCGGTGCGAATTCTGGCTTCTGTGAAACGGCGCGCATGAAGTGCCACAGGAGATCGCGCTCGGGCTCGACATGCCGGAACGTCTCGGGTTCGGACATGAAGGCCAGCACTTCTGCTGGGTCGTCGGTCGAAGGCGTCGCTCCTCTCGCCTTACCAAGCGACAAGTAGGTCGCGGCCCAGTAGCCGAGCGCAACTCCCGTTTCTTCGTCGCTGTCGGTCATGGTCGCATAGGCCATGCGCATGAAGGCGTGCGTCGCGCTTGCCGCTATGCCTGGCGTCAGCTCGGGCAGGTAGTGGAGGGCGGCTGGCGTTGCTCCGAGCCGCGCGACCTCGCCCGCGAAAAACGCTCTGTAGTCCCCCTCGCGTTCGCGCTGGCCCAGGAAATCGCGCCAATTGTCACGCGAAATCGCGTCGATCCGCTCTGGGACCGGAACCAGCCCGTTTTGCCGTATGGTAGATGTGACAATAGGCTTCCAGCCGTTCGTCGCTTGCGCCCATTCGGTGCAGCGCCACCAACACCATCGGCAGGTGGTTCGAGAGGCAGAACGGGAACTCCGCGCTCCACTGGCGGGACCAGGAGACGGCGCGCTCCAGCCCGCGCCGTGTCGCGGACTTCTGATGCGAAGAGCTGGCGCGCGCTGACTCCGCGCCCATGAACCGCCTCCGATGCGTGCTGAACTGCTGTAGCACGCTGACGATTTCCTAGGCGATTTTGATCCAATCAAGAATGCGGTTAGGCGCCTCGAGCGACTGTCGGCCACCACAATTTTATTTGATCTCGCGAATCACGGTGTTAGCCTGACTCCTGCTTATCAAGGGGGAGCCGGCATGAAACCGTTTTTCGGTCAGGCGACGGCGCTTGCACTTGGCGTCTTGGCGTCGATCAGCGTTACCGGCGCGGCGGCCGCCAACAAACCCTACCAGGGCGTGACCCTCAACCTCGCGTCGCAAAATGATCAGTTCGCGGCGGTGTTGGCGGGGATCGCGCCGGAGTTCGAGGCGCTGACCGGCGCCAAGGTCAATGTCGACATCCTGAGCTACCCCGAGCTGCTGACCAAGATCACCGCCGACTATGTCGGCCACACCAAGGGCTACGACCTGGCGACCATCGACATCGTCTGGTCCGGCCAGTTCGCCGAGGCCGGCTATACCGTCGACCTCACCGACTGGATCAAGCGCGACGCGGCGGAGATCAAGCTCGACGACATCTACCCGTCGCTGATGGCTTCGCTCGGCGACTACAAGGGCAAGCAGGTCGCGTTCCCGTTCGCCGGCTACGCCAATGTGCTGGCCTACCGCAAGGATCTCTACGACGCCGCCGGCCTCAAAGCCCCAGCGACGATGGAGGAGTTGGTCGCCGACGCCTGAAGCTGACCGACAAGAGCAAGAAAGCCTATGGCTTCGTCGCCAACGGCCAGAAGGGCCCGGCGGTCGCGCAGGACTGGATGCAATACAATCGCCAGTTCGGCGGCTCGATCCTCGACAAGGACGGCAAGCCGACGCTGAACTCGCCAGCCAACATCGCGAGCGTCGTCGTCTACAAGAAACTGTTCGACGAGGCCGCGCCTCCCGGCGCCGCCGATTACGACTGGGGCGGGCGCGAGGAGAGCTTCCGCCAGGGCTTGGTCGCCAACATGCAGACCTGGTCGGTCGGCGCCGCTGACTACGACAATCCGAAAGTCTCGAAGATCGCCGGCAAGGCCGGCATCGTGCTGACGCCCTCCGGCCAAGGGGCAGCCGCAGGAATATGGCATCGGCGGCTGGGCGCTCGGAATCAACAAGGACATCGACCCCAAGAAACAGGAGGCCGCCTGGGCGTTCATCAAATGGGTGACGAGCCCCGCCGGTGCACAAGGAGCTCAACCTGCGCGGCGCCGGCAGCTATTTGCGCAAGAGCGAAATGACCGATCCGGACCTGCTCGCCAAGTATCCGTTCCTGCCGGTGATCGCGACCTCGTTTGAGCACGGCGACGGCGACTACCGGCCGCGCATTCCGCAATATCCGGAATTGCAGGATCTGATCGGCGGCGCGGTCAATGCGGTGCTGGTCGGCCAAGCCGATCCCAAGGCGGCGATGGACGACATTCAGAGCGAAGGCGGAGGCTTTGCTCAAGTGATTCCGGGACGACGCGCCTGAAGCACGAGCAAGTCGGTCCGGAGGCAGGGAAGGGCGGCTTGCGCGCGCGTCGGGGTTGAATTGAGCGGTCGCTTCGCGCGCGTAGCGCGCCGCGACCGAGATGACGCGGCTCTGTGCAGCAGGCTGGTCCTACACCCGCAAGCGGCAGCTGTTTCTGGCTGCTGCTCGCGGCGCCCGCCCTGATCTATGTGCTGGCGGTCGCGGTCGGGCCGATGGTCCAGGGGTTTTTGTACTCCTTCGACAGTTACAACCTGATCCGCCCAGCTTCGCGCCATTTCGTCGGGCTCGACAATTATCTGGCGCTGTGGCGCGATCCGACCGCGCGTCGTGCGGTGATCAACACCTTCGCCTTCACCTTCGGCGCGGTCACGCTCGAGTTCGTCCTCGGCCTTGGCGTCGCGCTGCTCCTGTGGCGCGACGATTGGTTCAACCGGATCGCGCTCGGACTCCTGCTCGTCCCCGCCACGGTGACGCCGCTGGTGGTCGGGCTTGTGTTCAAAGCGCTGCTCAGTCCGGATTACGGCATGCTCGGCTATCCGCTTGCCGAACTGGGCCTCAGCAGCCCGCGTGGGCTGCTCGCCGACCCTCAGCCTGCGCTCGCCACGTTGGTCGCGATCGACGCCTGGGAATGGACGCCGCTGATGGCGCTGATCCTGCTCGCCGGCCTCAAGACCCTGCCGACCGACATTCTCGAGGCAGCTGCGGTCGACGGCGCGAACGGGCCACAGCGCTTCTGGCTCATGGTCCTGCCGCTCTTGCTGCCGGCGGTCTTTCTCGCGCTCATCCTGCGCATGATGGACGCGTTCCGGGTGTTCGACATCATCTTCGTCACCACCAGCGGCGGTCCGGCCGACGCCACCGACACGCTGATGATCTATGGCGTCAAACAGGGGCTTGAGTTCTTCAACATCGGCGCCGCGTCCGCGGTGAGCACGTTGATCGTCGTGTGCATCCTTCTTATGGCGGCGGCATTCATCGCCGTCCTCAAGCCGGGGAGGAACCGGCATGTTTGATCGCGATCGGTTCCTGTTGATCGCGCGCCGCCTCGCGATCTCAGCTGTCCTCGTCATCGCGCTCGCGCCGGTCGTGTGGCTGTTCTCGATCGCCTACAAGCCGACGCGCGATATCTTCGCCTCTCCGCCGACGTTTTTGTTCACGCCGACCCTCGACAATTTCGAGAGCGTGTTCCGCTACTTCCATTTGGGCGCGCTGCTCGAGTTCAGCCTCATCATCGCGATCGGATCGACGGCGCTGTCGCTCCTCATCGGCGTGCCGGCCGGCTATGCGCTGGCGCGCTCCGAGAGCCCGCGCGCGATCTGGCTCGCCTATTTCTTTCTGTCATCCGCACCGTGCCGCCGATCGCGACGCTGATCCCGTTCTACCTGCTGATGCGCGACATCGGTCTGCTGGGCACCTGGTGGGCGGTGATCATCCTCAACAGCGCGCTGAACAGCGCCTTCGTCGTCTGGATGATGTTCTCGTTCTTTCGCGCCGCGCCGATTTCGACCGAGGAGGCCGCGCTCACCGACGGCTGCACGGATTTCGGGGCCTTCATCCGCATCGCGCTCCCCGCCGTCGTTCCGGGCGTGATCGCCAGCGCGATTTTCTGCGTCATGTTCTCCTGGAACGACTTCCTCTACGCCATGTTCCTCACCAAGGCCGACACCAAGACGATCTCGGTCGCGCTTCTCTCCGCCTACGGCACGAAGGACATTTCCTGGGGGACGCTCGGGGCGCTCGCGCATTTCTCCACGCTGCCGATCGTCGCCATGATGATGCTGCTCAACCGCTATTTCGTTCAGGGTGTGACGCAGGGCGTGCACTGAACGGTGGGTATTAGGGTCAATTCCAAGTCGATTGGGGTAGGTAGCAGGGACGTTCTGTGTCACACTCCTTCAGATGATCAAATTCACAATCCAGGCGGAAGCTGATGAGTTGAAGCGGTTGAAGGCTGAAGTGCCTGAAGCGTGTCAGGGGGCGCCGTCGTCCAAATCGAAGGCGGCGGACGCGCGGGTCGCGCGGAATCAGAAGGATCAAGGAAGTCAAAGGCGAGTAATCGCTGAGCCGCGAGACGATTACTCGATCCTTACGGCTGGCTTTTTCACGCCTCGCGCGGAAAATCGCCGTACGGCGCTAAAAGGCGAGCGGGAAGAGAGCGAGTCGCAGAAGACCGTTCAAGACGACGCGATCACGCGTCGAACAGAGCCACAACTTCCATGATCCTCGCGATCGATCGATCAGAGCCGACGAAGGCGTCTCCCTCGGGCGCGTAGCCGACCACGTAAAGCCCCGCCGCTCGCGCTGAACGGGCGCCCGCGCCGCTGTCCTCGACCGCGACGACCGCCTGGGGCTCTGCGCCGAGCCGGCGCGCGGCTTCGCGATAGGGCTCGGGATCAGGCTTGCCGGACGACACATCGTCAAGGCTGATCGAGAACGCGATGATCTTGCCAATGCCCAGCGCCTCGATGTTGGCGTCGACGATTGTTCGCCCCGAGTTCGACACGCAGGCTTGCGCCACCCCGCGCGCCGCAAGATCGCGCATCGCTCCGATCGCGCCAGGAATTGGGCTCGAGCTCGTCCGCGTGCGCGACATAGTAACTCTCGATCGCGGCGATCCAATTCTCGAATTTTGCATCGGCCGGAAAGCGCGGCTCGAGCGCCTTCCATATGTCACACGCGTGCACGCCTCGAAACGCCTCGGATCGAGATCGCTGAGATCGACGCCGAGAGTCGGCGCTTGCGGCGACGAGCCCACGCTGATGAAGCGGCTCGCTGTCAATGAGGGTGCCGTCGATATCCCAGGCGACGGCGCGAAAGAGTGTCATGGAATCCCCGAACGGCCATTCTCTGCAGGCGGCCGCGCATCCGATAGCGAGGTTGGCTACGCACGTAAACATGAGGCCTGGGGGCCGGCCGGCGATCGGGACTTCGCAGCCTCTTGCTTTCCCGGCGGCGCGACTTGGTCTAGCATCTCGACGTTCTCGGCAACTCGTCGAAGATTTGCGGACGCCGCGCTGCGGCCGCGAATCGCGTCTGCGTGCTTCGGTCGATCGAGGCACGTCGTTGTCATCGGGAGGAAGGTCAAGCGATGAGTTCATGCCTCGCGGCTGGAGTTCGGGGAGTTGGTCGAGCTGGACGCGCCGGCGGTGCAGGTGGCGACCGACTGCATGTTCACCGAAGGGCCGGTCTGGCATCCGGTTGATCATTTCCTGTTGTCTTCGGACATGCCGGGCGACGTGCGTCGGCGCTGGGACGCTCGACGGAGGGGTCGTCGAGGTCAAAGCGGCCGGCCAACAAATGCAACGGCATGACCTATGACGCCGATCTCAACCTCATCGTTTGCGAGCACGCGACGTCGCTGCTCGTTCGCGAGAAGCCGGACGGAACGCGCGAGGTGCTCGCGAGCCATTTCGAGGGCAAGGAGCTCAACAGCCCGAACGACGTCTGCGTGCGCTCCGATGGCTTCGATCTATTTCTCCGATCCCTGACTATGGGCGCATGCCCGGCTTCGGGGTCGAGCGGCCGCGCGAGCTCGGCTTCCAGGGCGTCTATCGCGTGCCGCCCGACGGCGGCGATCTGCAACTCGTGGTCGATGCGCGATCTGTTCGAGCAGCCGAACGGCCTCTGCCTTATCTCCCGATCGAGAAGCTGCTCTACGTCAACGACAGCGCGAAGAAACTGATCCGCGTGTTCAACGTCGCGCCCGACGGCTCGCTGTCGGGAGGGCCTGTTCGCAAGCGAAATCCGGTCGTCGTCACAGAACGGCGGTCCGGACGGGATGAAATGCGACGAGCGCGGCAATGTCTGGGTCACGGGCCCGGGGGCGTGTGGGTCTACGCTCCGTCCGGCGAGTTGATCGGCAAGCTGCACATCCCGGAGGTCGTGGCCAATCTCGCTGGGGCGGCCCCGAATTGCGCACCCTGTTCGTGACGCGACGCACTCGGTCTATCGCGTGACGACCAAGGTCGGCCCCGGATCGAGCCCTACATGCGCGCGCACGCCGCCGCGAATGACTGAGCCGTCGCCTGCGGCGGGGCAGGGGCTGGATCTCGACCCGCGCCGCGCCGTCCTCATCATTCAGGACATGCAGAACGACGCGGTGAGCGAGGGCGGCGCCTTCGCCGCGTCCGGAGCGCCGGCGCATGCGAAAGCGCAGAACGTGGTCGAGAACATTCGGCGCGTCGCCGCGGCGGCTCGCACCGCAGGGCGTTCCGGTCATTCATGTCTGGTTCGTCGTCGACCCAGGCGCGCCAGGCGTCACGCTCAACGCGCCGTTGTTCAAAGGCCTCGTCGAGCACAAGGCGGTGGTGCGCGGAACCTGGGCGCGGCGGCTGTCGATGGACTCGAGCCCGAGCCCGGCGACTTCGTCGTCGAGAAGATGCGCATGAGCGCCTGGGAGGGCACGCGGCTCGAGACGATTCTCAAAGCGCTCCATCGCGACACGATCATCAACACCGGCGCCTGGACCAACATGTCGATCGAGCACACGGCGCGCACCGGCGCCGACAAGGGCTATGTCATGATCACGCCCGAGGATTGCTGCTCGACGATGAACGCCGATTGGCACAAGGCCTCGATCGACTACGCCATGCAGAACGTCGCCGCGGTCACCAAGGCGGACGCGGTGATCGCGGCGCTGAAGGCAGGTGAGGCGCGGCGGCGCGCCGGTCAGCGCTCGGCAAGCCGGCGATAGAGATCGCGATAGCGACGATAGCCGCGACGATAGACATCGGCTGTTTCAGGTCGAGGCTCGATCCGATCGGCCGGGCGCACAAAGGCCGAGATCGCCGACCAGTCGGACGCGAGCCCCACGCCGATCGCGGCCGTCCAGGCGGCGCCGACGCAGGAGCCCGGATGGCCGGCGAGCCGCTGAACAGGGCGCTGAAGGACGTCGGCGACGATCTGCATCCAGACCGCGGCTCGTCGAGCCGCCGTCGGACGACGATAAAGCGCTCGGTCTTGTAGCCGATCTCGTTCATGACCTCGACATGATGCGCGATCGCATAAGCGTAAGCCTCGAGCAGCGCGCGCCAGAGGTGGCCGATGTCGTGCGACAGCGTAAGGCCGTCGAAAGTCGCGCGCGCGTTCGCGTCGTGGATCGGCGTCTTTTCGCCGAGAAAATAGGGCGTGATGACCAGCCCCTCGCTGCCGGCGGGACGCGCTTCGGCGAGCCGGTCGAGCCATTGGTGGATGCGAGAGGCCGGCCTGCATCCGCCGCCTGCTTTTCGCCGGATGCGAACTGGCGCACGAACCAGTTGAGCGCCGAGCCCCCGGTCGCCATGCATCCGTTGGGGACGAAGAGGCCGGGCTTCAAATGGTAGTCGAGAAACAGGCGCGGGTCGGGGCGCGCGTGATCGGTCGCTGTCAGAATGTCGACCGAGCCGCCGAACTTGAGCAGCACGTCGCCGTCGTTGACGATTCCCGCGCCGAGCGCGGACGCGATGTGGTCCGCCGCGCCGCCGATGACCGGCGTTCCGGCTCTCAGCCCGGTCTCCGCCGCGCCCTGATCCGAGACGGCGCCCAGGATCTCGTGCGAGGCGATCTTGCGGGGCAGGGCGCTGCGCGGGATATGCGCAAGCGCGACCAGCGCATCGTCGATCGCGTGCGTCGCGAGGTCGACGAATCCGGCCTCGAGCGCCCAGTTCTGCTCGATCGCGCGCTCGCCCGTGAGACGCCAGTTGATGTAGTCGTACGAGCCGAACACCGTGCCGATGCGCGCGAAGATCTCGGGCTCATGCCGCTCGATCCATCGCAGTTTGGCCGCGACGAGCTGCTGGTTGATGCCGTTGCCGGCCTTGGCGAGAAAAGCCTTCTCGTCGATCTCGGCGCGAAGCTCCTCGACTTCCGCGCCGCAGCGCGCATCGCTTTGCTGGATGCTGGGCCGGAGCAAGCGACCGGAATCGTCGAGAAGACGACCGCCGGCAGCATGCCGGTCACGCCGACCGCGGCGATGTCGGCGGGCCGAGACGCCGCTCGTGCGCAAAAGCTCGCGCACGATTTCGCCGACGTTGCGCCACCATTGCTCCGGGTCTTCCTCCGCCCAGCCGACATGGTCCGAGCGCAGGGTGACCGGGCGCGAGGCGAGGGCGAGCGTCTCGTCCGGCGGGCGGATGAGAACGCCGATCGTCGAGGTCGTGCCGATGTCGAGGCCGAGAACGCAGGGCATCAGCGGTCGCTTTCGTCGGGGAGCGTCACCTCAGCTTCGCCACCGCGTCCATGAAGCGCTTGACGCGTGCGCCGTCGACCGGATTCCAGGTGTTTCCGTCGACCTTGAAATGCGTGCCGATCACCACGCCGTCCGAGATGGCGAGGATGTCGCGCACGTTGTCGATGGTGACGCCGGTGTTGGCGAGGACGGGCACGTCCGGGACGGCTTCGCGGACGGTTTTGAGGTTCGAGCGATCGACGGCATCGCCGGTCAGCGGGCCCGAGACGAGGATCGCGTCGGCAAGCGACGAGAAGACGGCGCTTTTCGCGCGCAAGGCGATCGGGCGCTCGTCGAGCGAGTGGGCGAACTCGGCGTTGATGTTGAACAGGAGCTTCAGGTCGTCGCGGCCGAGATTGCGGCGCAGGCGGAGGGCGCTGGCGCAATCGGCCTGCCAGAGGCCCATGTCGGAAGCGAAGAGGCCGGTGAAGATCTCGCGCACGAAGCTTGCGCCGGTCGCGGCCGCGATGGCGACGCTGGCGAGCGGATCCCAGAGATAATTGACGCCGAACGGGACCTTGAGATGCGGCTTGATCGCCTGGACGACGGCGGTCATCGCCGGCAATGCCTTCGGGCGGCGCCTTGAGGACATAGGGACGGTCGTTCTCGTTGCCGAACATGACGGCGTCGACGCCGCCCGCCTGCAGAGCTTCGATGTCCTTGAGCACGCCTTCGATCAGCTTGGCGACGCCGCCGTCCGCGTCATAGAGCGGCGATCCCGGGCAAGGCGCCGATATGCGCCATGGCGATCACGACTTTCGTCTTGTCGCCCAGGAAGTCGAAAACCATGCAGGGATTCCTCAGTCGCGCGGCGCTTGATCGATTGCGCCGGGTGGGAAGGGGCTCTCTGTCGCGCGCGCGCGCAACCTAGCGCCGAGGGCGACATTATCAAACAAAAAGCGCCTTCGCGGCCTCCGATTTTGTTGATATGGCTCGCCCGCACGCGCGGGAGGGACAATGCCGGCAGACAGTTCGCCCTATTCGGAACTCAACGGCAGGCGCGCGTTCGTAACCGGCGGCGCGCATGGCATCGGCCGCGCCATCGCCGCCGCGCTGACGCGAAGCGGCGTGAAGGTGGCGATCGCCGATATCGATGGCGAGGCGGCCCGGCGAACGGCGCAAGAGATTGGCGGCGGCTCGCTCGCCGTCGAGATTGACGTACGCGAGCGCGCTCTCGGTCGAGCGCGCCTTCGGCGAAGCGCTGAAGCATCTCGGGCGGCTGCGATATCTGCATCGCCAATGCTGGCGTCTCGACGATGCAGCGCGCGCTCGAACTGACGGACGCGGATTGGGACTTCAATTTCGCCGTCAACGCGCGCGGCATATTCCTGACCAACCAGATCGCGGCGCGGCATTTCGTCGCGCAAGGCGCGGGCTGCATCGTCAACACCGCTTCGCTCGCCGCCAAGGTCGGCGCGCCGCTGCTCGCCCACTACTCGGCTTCGAAATTCGCGGTGCTCGGCTGGACCCAGGCGCTCGCGCGCGAGCTTGCGCCGAGCGGCATTCGCGTCAACGCCGTGTGCCCGGGCTTCGTGAAGACGGGCATGCAGTCGCGCGAGATCGAGTGGGAGTCGCGCCTCCGCAATCTGTCGGCGCAGCAGGTCATCGACGATTATGTGGCGCAGACGCCGCTCGGACGACTCGAGGAGCCCGAGGACGTCGCCGACGTCGTCGTGTTCCTGTGCTCGGACAAAGCGCGGTTCATGACAGGGCAGGGGATCAATGTGACCGGCGGGGTCTATATGACCTGACGAGCCGGCCGTTTTGACCCGCGGTCTGTTATCCAAGTTGCGAGGATCGCTCGGCGACTCGCGCGCGGGCGCCGTCTCCCGCAAAGTCGTCATGATCGGAAGCACCAAGACGGCCACCACGGCGATCATCGCGCCTGGGACCATGATCCAACCGGTTCGTTCCGTCAGGACCTGAGCGACATAAGGGGTGAGACCTCCGAAGATGGCGGTGGCCGTGGTCGCCCCCAGCGCCAGACCACTGATGCGACCTTCTCCCGGGAATTGTTCGGCGGTCGCGATGGCGCCGACGGCGCTGACCGCGCCAGCGACGCAGGCGAGAATCACAGCCGCCAAGAGAGCGTATGGAAGCCGAGCCGCCGGCCATCAGGTAAAACAGCGTGATCGGCAGGATCGCGCTCAACAGGCTGAGAGCAATCAGGACGGGTTTCCGGCCGATCCGATCGGATAGGGCGCCCACCAAGGGCGTGACGAGGATGACCGCGACCGCCGCGATGGTGGAGAGCCGAAGCGCGCCGCTCTCATTCAGCTTGCCGGCGGAAGTCAGGAAGGTTGGAACGTAGGTAATCCCGACATAATAGGTGATCGAGCCCAGAGCGGAGATCGTGAACGATCGCAGGACGCCCGCGCCGTGAGTTGGCTGAGCGCGTAAAGCAGCGGGTTTGCGGGAACCGTCCCGCTTGTCTTCTGTCGTTCGAATTCCGGCGATTCTTCCATCGTCGTGCGGGCAATTCCCACGCTTCCCGCCAGAACCGCGCCGACGAGAAAAGGGATTCGCCATCCCCACGAGTCCAAGCTTGCGGCGCTCATCGAATTGACGGTCAGCGAGCGAGACGCCGACCGCAAGCAGGCCGCCGATCTCGCTGGAGGCGGACGCCAGCGACGTGATCAGGCCGCGCCTGTCTGCGGGGCCGAGCCTTCCAGCAGATAGGCGACGACTGCGATGTACTCGCCGCCGACCGAAAATCCCATGACGCAGCGAAGGATGAAAGAGAAGCCAGCCGGCCGCGGCGCCCGCTTGAGCATGAGTTGGCAGCAAGGCGGTGCCGAGCATCGTCAGCGTCATGAGCGCGACGGACAGCAGCATCGTCCGGCGCCGCCCAAACCGATCCCCGATATGTCCAAAGACGAAGCCGCCGAGCGGGCGCAACAGATAGGCGATCGCGAACGCAGCCAGCGTTGTGCTCAGCGCGGCGCCGCCGTCGCCAAAAAAGACCCGCGAAAGCACCGTCGCGAAATAAAGGTAGAGGGTGAAGTCATACCATTCCACCACCGTCGAGAACGCTGCGACGGCGATCGAGGCGCGGGACATGGTTTTCTGCGGTGCGCGAGAGTCGGTCATTGATGCTCCCAACTCTCAATCGGGTCTCGTGTCTCCCGGCCCGCAGAAGGCGTGGGCTCCATTCGCGCGGACGGGAGGTCGCATCAAATGATTACGGCGGTGGTCAATACCCGAGCGCCGCGCCGTCCTTGCGCGGGTCCGAGCCGCCGATGAGCACGCCGCGCTCGCGGTCGATCATGATCGCCTGGCCGCCGCCAAGCGGACGTCTCGACTTCCGTCAGCTTGTGGCCAAGCGCCGCTAGCGTTTTGCGCATCGCCGGCGAAACGCCGCGTTCGATCTCGACCTCTCCCAAATGCGGGCAGACGCGGGGGAAATCGAGCGCCTCCTGAATGTCCATCCCGTATTCGACAGCGTTGGATAGAACCCAGGTCTGACCCATCGGCTGGTAATGCGCGCCCATGACGCCGAAGCAGATCGCAGGCTGGCCGTCCTGCGTCGACGAGACCCGGCATGATGGTGTGCGCGGGGCGCGTGTTGGGCGCAAAGCTGTTCGGATGATCCGGCTCAAAGGTGAAGCACAGTCCCCGGTTCTGCATGAGCACGCCCGAGCCTTCGTCGAGGATGCCGCTGCCGAAAGTCTGGTAGATCGAGTTGATGAGACTGCACGCGCCGCCGTCTCGGTCGACCACTGAGAGGGTGACGGTATTGCCGCTTTCCGCAAGCGCGATTTCGCCTGGGGCGGGCAAAGCGGGAAGGGAGCGCCGGTCGTCGATGTGCTTCGCAAGCTCAGCGAGGTAGTCTGAAGCGAGTAGGCGGTTTAGCGGCGTCTCCCGTCGGCGCGGGTCGGCGAGGAAAGCGCCCCGGTCGCGGTAGGCCATGCGCGCAGCTTCGATGTGCCGATGAAAGCGCGTCGCGCCAGCGGGTCCGTCTGGCGCGACGCCGAGCGCTTCGAGTTCGCCCAGAATCATCAACGCGACCAGACCCGGCCCATTCGGCGGACATTGCCACACGTCTAGCCCGCGCCATCGAAGCGAAATCGGCTCGACAAGCTCGGCGCCTTTCAGTCCGTTGGCGAAATCCTCCTCAGTCTGCACGCCGCCGGCGCGCTTGAGCGCCGCCGCCATGTCGGCCGCGACCGGCCCTGTGTAGAAGGCGTCGGCGCCGCGCTTGGCGATGGCGCGCAATGTGTTGGCGAGCGCCGTCTGGACGAAACGATCGCCTGCGCGAGGCGCGCGCCCATTAGGCAGGAAGAGCTTGTTCCCGGCGCGGCGCAGCTTGCTCTCGTTCAGCGACCAATCCCAAGCCACGCGTGGGTGCACCGGAAAGCCTTCTTCGGCGCAGCGGATGGCCGGGAGCAGCAATTCGTCGAAGCCCTTGGTCCCGTAGGCGTTCAGCAGCAATTGCCAGCCGGAGACGGCGCCTGGGATAGTGACGCCATGCGGTGAAGTGTCGTCTGGTGGAGTTGGACCAGTGGCTCTGATCGCATCGAGCGAAGCCGCCGCCGCTGATCGGCCTGAGCCGTTGACGGCGACGACCTTGCCGCCGCCGGGCGGCGCATAGAGGCAGAAGCAATCGCCGCCGAGTCCCTGTCGATTGCGGCTCGACGACCGCGAGCACAGCGCAGGCCGCGACCGCCGCGTCGACGGCGTTGCCGCCGGCGCGCAGGATTTCGATGGCGGTCAGCGAGGCGATCGGCATGGAGGTCGCAGCCATCCCGTTCACGGAATAGACAGGGCTGCGTCCGCTCTGATGGAAGTCCCGCAATTGCGCGTCCTTTTCTGATGCCGGCGAATTGAGCCGACAATGCTCCTGTACCAGTTTAAGCTGGCTCGAGCGTCATTTTGCAATCCGTTTCGCCTTGGCGCAATTTGCATGAATATTGCGTCAACGATCGAAATCAATCCCGTGAAAGGAAGCAGTGAGTATGGAGCTTGATCTGGTCATTCGCGGCGGGACAGTGGTCACTGCCTCCGACGTCGGCAAAAGTGACGTTGGCGTGAAAGACGGCCGCATCGTTGCGTTGGCGGAAGATCTGCCGCGAGCGGCGTCCGAGATCGACGCGTCCGGCCTCTTGGTCTTGCCCGGCGGAATCGACAGCCACGTCCATCTCGCGCAGGCCTCCGGTTCGGGGATCGTGATGGCGGACGGCTTTGAAACCGGCACCCGCAGCGCGGCGGCGGGCGGCAACACCACCGTTCTCTCATTCGCCCTTCAGCCGCGCGGGCAATCTTTGCGCCAGAGCGTGGAGGACTATCACAAGAAGGCGGAAGGGCAGAGTTACGTCGATTACGGATTCCACCTCATCGTCACCGATCCGACGCCGGCGGTGCTGGGCCAGGAGCTGCCGGCGCTGGTCAGCTCAGGCTATCCGTCGTTCAAGGTGTTCATGACCTACGACGATCTGGTTCTGACCGACCGCCAATTGCTCGAGGTGTTCACCGTCGCCCGCGAGCAGGGCGCTCTCGTCATGGTCCATGCGGAAGGCTACGACCAGATCAAGTACATGACCGATCGTCTTGAGCGCGAGGGCAAGACGCACTCCTATTATCACGCGGAATCTCGCCCCGAACTGGTCGAGCGCGAAGCGACCCACCGCGCGATCTCGCATGCCGAGCTCATCGGCATTCCGATCATGATCGTGCACGTGTCCGGGCGCGAGGCGATGGAGCAGATCGAATGGGCGCGCGGGCGAGGCCTGAAGATCTATGCCGAGACCTGTCCGCAATATCTGGTGCTGACCGCCGAGGATCTCAAAGGCCTCAACATGGACATGACCGGCGCGAAATACGTCTGCTCGCCGCCCCCACGCGACCACGCCTCGCAGGAGGCGATCTGGCGGGGGCTCACGAGTGGGGTGTTCCAGACTTTCTCATCCGACCATTGCCCGTTTCGATTTGACGACGAAGCCGGAAAAATGACTCCCAAGGGACGGACCTCGTTCCGCTGGGTGCCCAACGGCATTCCCGGCGTCGCCGCGCGGCTGCCGATCCTGTTTTCCGAAGGCGTCAAGAAAGGACGCATTTCGCTTTCCGAGTTCGTCGCGCTGACCGCGACCAACCACGCCAAGATGTATGGGCTTTACCCGCGCAAAGGTTCGATCATGGTCGGCGCCGACGCGGACATCGCCATCTGGGACCCGGACAAGAAGGTCACTCTTTCCCAGGAGCTCATGCAGCACGGCAGCGACTACACCCCGTACGAAGGCATCGAGGTGACCGGATGGCCGGTCAAGACGCTGCTGCGGGGCGCGCTGGTCGTCGACGAGGGCCGCGTGGTCGGCGCGGCGGGAATGGGCCAGTTCCAGGCGCGCGAGACGTCACGGGCTATGTGAGACGCGCCGGACAGCGAAGGCCTGAGATGAAAGCCAGGCCCCTTGCTACGGCCGCGGCGGCGAGACGATAGGAATCGAAATATAACGTAGTCCATAAATCTACTAGACTAATGATCGTTGCGCTGTTACGACCCGTGCCTTGGATCGCCGACCAATGGAGGGGCCGCAAATATGAAAGCGCTGACAAAATTCCTGACAGGAACCCTCTTGGCGGCGTTCGCCGCGCAAGCGGGGGCCGCCGCGGGTCCTCTGCGGATCGGATACCAGAACGAGCCCGACCCATCGCATGTCGCGATTGTCGACGGCGCCTATGAGAAGGCGACGGGCGACAAAATCGAGTGGCGGAAGTTCGACTCAGGGGCCAGCGTCATCGCAGCGCTCGCTTCCAACGCTATCGACATCGGCTACGCGGGCTCCAGTCCGCTCGCCGCCGGCGTGACGCGTGGCGCGCCGATCGAGGCCTTCCTCGTCGCGGGCCTGATCGGCAAGGCCGAGGGCCTGGTCGTACGCAACGGCTCGGGGGTCAACGACCTCAAGGATCTCGTCGGCAAGAAAGTCGCGACGCCATTCGTTTCGACCTCTCATTACAGCTTGCTGTTTGCGCTGAAGCAGGCCGGCGTCGACGCGACGAAGGTGAATGTTCTGAACCTGCAGCCGCCGGAGATCGCCGCCGCTTTCGCACGCGGCGACATCGATGGGGCTTACGTCTGGGATCCCGTGCTGACCAAGGCCAAGGAGAATGGCAAGGTGCTGATCGACTCCGCGGAAGTCTCTAAGCTGGGCGGTCCGACGTTCGTGGCGTGGATCACCCGGAAAGACTACGCCGCAGCGCATCCCGACGTCCTCAAGGCTTTCACTCAGGTGACGCTCGACACTTACGCGCATTTCCGCAAGGACCCAGACGACTACAAGGCTGGGACGGCGAACGCCAAGAAGATCGCGGACTTCAACGGCGCCAAGGTTGAGGAGATCTTCGACGAAGTCGACGGCGCTTATTATCCGTTGGCCCAGGAGCAGGCGTCTGACGCCCTCCTCGGCAAGGGCACAGCGGACGCCATTGCCGCGACCGCGGGTTTTCTCAAGGAACAGAAGAAGGTCGACGCGCTCCTGCCAAGCTACTCAGGGAGCATCACCGCAGAGTTCGTGAAGGCCGCCGCGACGCCGACGCAATAACGACGCGCTCTGCCGAAACCTCGGAATACTGGGAGCGCGGCGCATGAAGAGCCTCGACGTGCGCGACGTCGTCGTCAGATACGACGGCGGCTCGGGGCTGGGAGACGTCGTCGCGCTCGATCGTGTGTCGCTGACGATCGAACCTGGCAGCTTCGTCGTCGCGCTCGGCTCGTCGGGATGCGGCAAGACCACGCTCCTGAACCTCATGGCGGGTTTCCTGAAGCCGACCTCCGGGTCGGTTTCCTTCGACGGGCAGACCGATCGAGGGCCCGAGTTCGGAGCGCGGCGTCGTGTTTCAGCATGGCGCGCTGATGCCGTGGCTCAATGTCCTCGACAATGTCGCCTTCGGGTTGAGGCTCAAGGGCGTCTCGCGAAAGGATCGCCATGACCGGGCGAGAGAGATGCTCAGGCTCGTTCACCTCGAGGGCGTGGAGGATCGGCGCATCTGGGAGCTTTCGGGCGGCATGCGTCAGCGGGTCGGCGTCGCGCGCGCTCTGACCGCCGATCCCGACGTGCTCTTGATGGATGAGCCGCTGGGGGCGCTCGACGCGCTGACCCGCGAGCAGATGCAGGAGCTGATCCTCGACGTCTGGGCGCGCACTGGGAAAAGCGTCTTCTTCATCACCCACGGAATCGACGAGGCGGTCTTCCTCGCGAGCAAACTTCTCGTGATGTCGCCGCGCCCGGGCCGGTGGTCGCGTCCCTCGATTTGAATTTCGGTCGTCAGTTCGCCGCGGGCGCTACGTCGGGCGACGTCAAGTCGCAGCCTGAGTTCGTCGCCACGCGCGAGCGTGTGAAAGAGCTGATCTTCTCGAGCCGTCAACTGGCGGAAGCCACGCTGTGAGCAGCTCATCCTCGTCTTTGCCCGCATCTCGCCGCCTGCGCGCGCCCGCAGTCTCCGGTTTCAGCCTCCGTCGCGTCTTCGACCGTATCGGGTACGTCAGCAAAGTATCGATCGCGACATCACTCGCTCTCGTACTGCTTTGGCAGCTCGCGGCCAGCCTCGAAGTCGTGCCGGCGATGTTTTTGCCTTCGCCATTCGCCGTGGCGACGAAGTTCGTCGCAGTGTCCAGGGACGGGTTCCAGGACGCGACGCTCCTCGAACATCTTCTGGCGAGCGTGGGCAGGGTGACCGCCGCTCTCGTCGCGGCCGTGGTCATCGGCGTGATGCTCGGCTTCGCCATGAATTTGAGCGAGACAGCTCGGGGCGCGATCACGCCCGTCCTTGAACTCTACCGTCCTATTCCGCCACTCGCTTATCTGCCGCTCGTCATCATCTGGTTCGGTATCGGCGAATTCGCGAAGATTCTCGTCATTTTCCTCGGCATCCTGCCGTCGATCATCATCGCGACAAACGAAGGCCTCAGATCGGTGTCGCCGGACCGCGTCAACGCGGCGCGTTCGCTCGGCGCAACCCGCGCCCAAGTGATCTTCCACGTGCTTCTGCCGCACGCGATGCCGAGCATCCTGACCGGCACGCGCATTGGACTGGGCGCCGGCTGGGCCACGCTCGTCGCGGCCGAACTGGTCGCGGCGACGAAGGGCTTGGGATTTATGATCAAGGGAGCGGCCGATTTCCTCGTGACCGACGTCGTCATTCTCGGGATCCTCGTCATCGCAACCGTGGCGATCGTCATGGAGATGGGGCTGCGCATCGTTCAGCGCGCCGTCGCGCCGTGGCAGGGGCGGGAATGATCAAGCGTCACCTCGTCTCTGCCGCGCCGGCGCCGCCGGTCGGCGTCAAGTACCATCACGCGACAGAAGCCGATGGCTGGCTCTATGTGACGGGCCAGCTTCCAGCCGATCCTCAGGCGCCCTCCGCGCCTTTTCCCGACGGGCATCGCGGCTCAGGCCGAGCAGACGTTCGAGAACCTTAAGATCATTGTCGCAAGCCGCCGGCTACGCCCTGGCGGACACCGTGTTTGTTCGGATCTATCTGACGCATTTCGATCGCGATTTCGATGGATTTAACGTCGTCTATCATCGGTACTTCGCCGACGACGAACATGTCCCCTCGCGGACGACCGTCGGCGTCGCCAAGCTTGGCCGGGATGCGCTCGTTGAAGTCGACCTCGTGCTCTACCGACAGGCGGCAAAGTGAGCGGGCGCGCGCGAGACTGACGGTCTCGACCTTGGCGGCCGACGTTCTTGTCGTTGGCGGCGGCCCCGCTGGGTGTTGGGCGGCGATTGCGGCGATCGAAAGCGGCGCGAGCGTTATTCTTGTGGACAAGGGGCGCGTCGGGACCAGCGGCGCGACCGCCGCAGCCAACACCGCCGTCATCGACGTGCCGCGATCCGGACCGGCCCGCGCTACGGTGATCGAGCGCCGGCTTGCGCGAGGCTTCGGGCTGGCGCGCGCCGATTGGATCGAGCGCATGGTCGACGAGACGCATGTGCAGCTCGGTCGGCTGGCGGAATGGGGTTACACGTTTGCCCGCGACGATCGCGGAATCATCTATCGTGGAGCTCTGCGCGGCCCCGATTACATGCAGATCTTGCGCCGGCGACTTTTGAAGCTCGGCGTGCGGCTGCTCGACCACAGTCCGGCGCTGCATCTGCTGCTGACCTCGGACGGCGAGGTCGCTGGCGCCTCGGGGGTTACGCGCGACGGGGCGGATTGGACCGTGCGGTCGGGCGCAGTGGTTCTCGCCGCAGGCGGTTGCGCCTTCATGAGCAAGGCGCTCGGCACCTATGGACTGACTGGGGACGCCCTCCTCATGGGCGCCGAAGCCGGCGCGGACCTCTCCGGAATGGAGTTCTCCGGCCAGTACGGGGTCTCACACGCAGCCGCGACAGTGACCAAGAATCTCATCTTCGATTGGGCGACTTTCAGCGATTCAAATGGTCGAGTGCTTCAAGGCGACGATATTTTCGAACTCCTGGCGCGACATCTCCCGGCAGGGCCGGTCTACGCGGTGATCGACAAAGCCTCGCCGTCCATCCAGGAGGGTCTGCGAAGAGGGCAGCCGAATATTTTTCTGCCGCTGGATCGTCAAGGCATTGATCCATTCCGTCAGCGCTTTCCTGTAACTCTGCGCTACGAAGGGACCGTTCGAGGCGTCGGCGGCCTCACGATCGGACGCAGCTGGCGCGACATCTGTTCCGGGACTCTTTGCCGCGGGGGACACTGCCTCTCGTGAGGCTGTGGTTGGCGCGACGAGCGGGGGCGGCGGCCCGAACTCGACTTGGGCGATCGCCTCCGGCTCGACGGCAGGACGCTCTGCCGCGGCGCACGCCGCGGCGCTTGGGCCTAAGCGCGCATCAACGACGGGCGCAGACAGCGGACCAGAGCGACCGCGCAACGGGAAACGCGATCGACGCGGAGCAGGCGGCGTCCTACATTTCCGTCGCGCAGGCCGCGATGTTTCCCCTCGAACGGAACTTCACGCGAGACGCAGCGGGTCTGCGAGATTCGCTTGCCCGCCTCGAACGACGCGCGCTCGGTCCTTTCGCGAGGCTGAACGCAGAAACTCCGACCCGCGGGGCCGGCGGCGCGAACGGGAAATCGCCGCAATGCTTGCGACGGCGCGCTGGATCTGCGCAAGCGCGCTTGAGCGACGCGAGACGCGAGGCATCCATCGACGGCGCGATTTTCCCGCCGCGGACGGCGGCCCTCCGAGGAGCCTCAGGCTACGCGGGATCGATGAGCACAAGGTCGCGTGGGCCTGATGATAGAACTCGTAAGCGCCGCTCGTTGTATAGGTTGCGACGCCTGTGTCGACGCCTGTCCAGACGACGTGTTCGACAGGACCGCAGGCGGCGTTCCCGCGATTGCGCGACTTGCCGATTGCCAGACTTGTTTTCTCTGCGAACTTTATTGCCCGGTGGACGCGATTTACGTCTCGCCATTCAAGGATGCGCGTGAGCATATCGACGAGGCCGATCTTGTAGCGCGCGGTCTCCTCGGCAGTTACCGCCGGGCTCTCGGCTGGCGGGGAATCAAGGCGTCGGAAGTGGATCGCGACCTCAGTCACCGCCTGCCGGAGCCGGACGGGACGCCGTGGGAACGTTGACCGGCAGCACAGACCCGCTTCGCCTGGCGATTGTCGGCGGCGGTTTCACTGGCGCTGCGGTTGCGATCCACGCCCTGGCCTCCACCGATCAACCGCTTTCTGTCGATGTGATCGAACCCTCGGCAGAGCTGGGGCGCGGCGCGGCTTATGGGACAACAAACGTCGATCATCGCATCAACGTGCCGACTGACCGGATGTCCCTGTTCAGTTCGGATCCCACTCACTTCACCCGCTGGCTGTTTGAGAACAAGTGGCTGCCGGACGCCGAAAGCGTCGATCCTCTTGGGCGCTTCTACGTGCCAAGAAGCGCGTTTGCGGCCTATTCCAAGGATGTTCTCGCGCAAACAGCGCGAAGCGCGACGACGGCGTCGCTGCGTCACCGGCGAACGCGGGTCACCACACTGGCTCGCGAGAACGAAGGGTTCCGCGTCGAGCTTGCGGACGGAGCGTCTCTTCAAGCCGACCGCGTCGCGATTTGTACCGGCCATGTGCCCAGCGCTCCATGTCGCGTTCGAGAGGGCGCGGCGCGCCATCCGCGGTTCATTGCGAACCCCTGGGCGACCGACGCGTTGACCGCAGTGCGAGGGCGAGACAGCGTGCTGATCGTCGGCACGGGATTGACCATGGTCGACGTCGTCGCGACTCTTGCGCGGGCCGATCACCAGGGTTCCATCGTCGCCATTTCGCAGCGTGGCCTGCTGCCCCGCGAGCACGGTCAGGTTTGTCGACTGCGACCAGCTGTTTGAAGGAACGAGACCTGCGACCGCGCTCGAGTTGCTCCGCCTGGTTCGCGCGGAGGTCCGACAGCGCGATGATGAGTTAGACTGGCAGGCCGTGGTCGACGCCGTGCGCCGAAGGCTGCCTGAGGTCTGGCCGGCTTTGCCAGTACGAGAGCGGGCACGAGCCGTTCGCAGGCTTATGCCCTTCTGGGAAGTTCACCGCTTCCGGATCGCGCCGCAGGGCGCCGCCGCCGTAGCTCGCCTGACCGCGCAAGGGACGCTGACGGTGCAGCGAGCGAGGGCGATTGAGGTCGACGCGCGTGACGAATTGCTTTCGGCGCGCCTCCGACTTCCCGGGGGACAAATCGTCGAGCGGACCTTCGACTCGATCATCCTTTGCTCCGGCGCGTCGCGCAACATTGGCGACAATCCTCTGATCGCGAACATGGTCGACCAGAGGCTGGCTCAGGCTGACGATGTCAGCCTCGGTCTCCGGGTGGACGAGCTGAGCCGATTGATCGACGCGCGCGGGGCGACGCAACCCGATCTCTTCGCATTTGGCCCGATCACGCGCGGAACGTTCGGCGAAATGACCGGCGCGCCGGATATCCTGCGTCAGGTCGAGAGAGTGGTTCCGATACTCACGGATGCTCAGGGGTCGATCCCGTCGGCCGACGTCCGCACCCTTGTAGGTTAAGCCGAGCGGGCGGCGGAGGGTGGGCGTGCTCGCTGCACGGATTATAGGTCGCGCTACGGCTGCGCGCGGATAGCTCTCGCCCTCGGTTCGATCGTCAACCGCGTATTAAAGACGTCAAATGCAGCAGGGATAGGCAGGCTGCCAAAAGTTTACAATTGCGCCAGAAGCGGTCTCTGATCTCATAGAAACCGGTTTCTGAGCAATGAGGCGAATGAAACAGCCGACTATCTGAGATTGACGACCGTCCGCCAGCCGGCGGCGGAGCTCGGGCGCCGCGGCGTTCAAGCCTTGCTCTCCAAAAGTCCGGAGACGGAGGCGATCGAACGCCTGCCGGTGGAACTCATCAACCGAGGGTCGGTCGCTCGTATCGAAATGGCGGCCGAATAGTGGAGACTGCGATGGCTAAAAAGAATGTGCTGCTGGTCGGCGAGAGCTGGGCGACTTCGGCGACGCACACCAAGGGTTTCGACCAGTTCGGCAGCGTCACTTTTCACCTCGGCGCGGAGCCGCTCGTGGCCGCGCTGAAAGGCAGCGATTTCGATCTGACCTACATGCCGGCGCATGAAGCGGCGACCGGCTTTCCGTTCGATCTCGATGGCCTCAAGCGCTACGACGCCATCATCCTTTCCGACATCGGCACGAATACTTTTCTCCTGTCTCCGGACGTCTGGCTGCACGGCAAGCCGACGCCGAACCGTCTGAAGCTCATCCGCGAATGGACGCGCGCGGGGGGAGGGCTCGTGATGATCGGCGGGTATTACAGCTTCCAGGGAATTGACGGAAAGGCGCGCTGGCGCGCCACGCCGGTCGAGGAAGCGCTGCCCGTTTCCTGTTTGCCCTATGACGATCGGCTCGAAATCCCGGAGGGGTTTTCAGCCCAGATCGTCGGCGCCGCCGATCATCCCGTATTGGCGGGACTCGAAGGCCCGTGGCCCGCTGCTCCTCGGCGCCAACGAGGTGCGCGTGAAGGATCAGCCGGGGGTCGAGGTTCTGGCGAAACTGCCGGCGGAGGAAGGCGGCCACCCGCTGCTTGTCGTCGGCGGGTTTGGCGCTGGGCGCTCGCTCGCATGGACCTCGGACATCGGGCCGCACTGGCTGCCCGCGAGCTTCGTGGAATGGCGGGGCTATCGGCGCCTCTGGATCAATGTTCTTGCCTGGGTGACGCGCATGACCTGAGAGCACCTATGACGATCCGGCTCAATCCCATCAACCGAACGAGCGAGTCGCTATCCGTAATCTTGTCGATTGCACGAAGGCCATCGCCCTGACCATTGGGTCATGGTGCGGAGCGAGCAGCCGGTAGCGGTTTTTCCGCTTCCGTCTTGCGTTGGGTACGAAGCGAGCCGGAACCGTTCCCTTGTCCCCGAGTTTTAAGACATCGACGAGCGACAAGAGGAGACGACAGATGGCGCCGCGTGAATCCGAGCCACAGAAGGAAACTGTCGAGCGTGTCATGCACGAGTTCAAGCATGGCGAGCTTAAATCAGGGACGAGCGGCGCAAAGGTTAAAAGCCGCAAACAGGCAGTCGCAATTGCGCTGAGCGAAGCGGGCGAATCCAACCAGCTGACGCCGAAAGAAAATGCAGGGCGCCTCCGCCACACCAAGGCGAAAGAGCGCCGGGGCGAAACGGCGAAAGATGAGGCCGAGGGCAGGTCGTCGCGTCGGCGTTCCAGTAAATAGACTGCCAATCCGCAGCGCAGAGTTGCGATCCATCAGTGCGGGCCGGTCGGGTGCGGTCCTCAGGCCGGACCGGCGGGCGGAATTTCCTGCGGTTGCGGGGGCGTGACGACTTCCGGACCGGGCGGAACGACAACGTCCGAACCCGGCTGAGGCAGATCGGGCGCCTTGTCGGGTTGAGGCTCTTCCAAGGGCGTCGGCGGGCGGACGATCTCGGGCTTGGGTTCAGGCGCTGGCCTGCCGGGTTCAGGATCTGGCATGATGCGGTCCGTTTCTTTTCAATCACGCTGCCGGAAGCAGCTTTTCGAGGCGAATAGATCGCGCACACGCACGCCGGTGTTGGCGGGACAACTCGATAGTGTCTTTATGGTTCCGAAGTGTCTTTATGGTTCCGACGCGGCCAGTGACAGCCGTGCTGGAGTTCAGAGGATTGAGAAGCCATCTATCCAGCGCGTCCAAACAGCTCCCGCAACTTTCCTTTCGCAGCCTCGAGAGTTTGCTTGCGCTTGGATGGGAGGTTCCCACCGGCGCGGTTGACGTAGAAGGTCAACATAGACATCGCGGACCGATAGGCGCCTGATTCGCGAGGATTGCTGCTCTCGGCGGAGCGCTTCAGCGAGCGAGCCATCGCCTGGGCGCTGTCTTTTGCGAACACCTTCGGCTCCAGATCGAGCGCGTCAGAATGCTGAGCAACCTCGGCCGACCACTTTTCTTCGAATGGGTTTGAGCCATAGCGTCAACCTTCGCGACGTCTGGAACGAGGTCTAACGCACGCGGATTGAGCCGGTTCCGACCATCCGACGATCGGGGCTGGTTCGACCCTTCCATTCCCATTCAAGGATGCGTCGCCGCCGCTTCACTTCCGTGCCCGGCTTTATCAATGTACCGGCGCATGCACGAACAGGGCTGCGCCGTTCGAGAGAACGTCAGTAAGTGTCAGTCGGCCGAGTATCGAGGGCGCGAAGAGAACGAGAGAAGCGGCGGAAATCTCGGTCAGCGCCTCGCTAGAAAGCGGGATGTCGATAGCCTCCCCGAAAAAGTCATAAGGGGAGATTCCGCGGGCTTCCATTGCCGAGCCGGCCGACGCGATGGCGGACGGCAATCCGCTGAGCAGAACGGTCGGCATGGCCTTTCCGTCAAGTTTGAGGGCTGGACGGGCGTGATGCGCCCCATCGGTTCCGCCGCCAAAGTGAGAAAGGGTCGTCTCGGCCGCCACGTCGCTGTCAGCGGACGAGTCAGCACTCGCGGAGGCGATGCAGTTTCCCGAGCATCGGTCGAGATTGATCGTGCGAACCTCGGCGTGAGCAATGCTAAACGCGCTACCAGCGACGGCCAAGCCGACAAAGAGCGCCCATTGCGCGCCATGCCGCACTTTCAATTCTCCTAATTCACGGTCGCTGCGCGGCTTTCTCTAGTGCAAAGCGCAAAGACCTGTCAATGCGCTCTGCTAGGGCAGGGGTTGCTCTCACTGTTGCCCGAGGGCACAGAGTTAGACGGTTTCATTCAAAAAGCCGACGATCGCGGTCCGAATGTTGTCGTCAGCTTCCTCCTGGTTCGAGCCGCTGGCCTTCAACGCCGTCTTCGAGACCACAAGGGAATGATCGCCCCCCTCCACGATGTAGAGCCTCGAGGGCGCACGCATCCGCGTCCTCACGTCTTCGAGAAGATCCAACGGACATAGCGGGTCTCGAGCTCCTTGCACGAATAAGATTGGCGTCTTCAACTGGAGCAACACCCGATCGCGCAGTTTGGATCGATCGCCGGCGGCGCAAAGTGGGAAACCGAAGCAGATCAGAGCTTCGACCTGATCCACGACAGCGACATGGCAGCCCACCCGCGAACCCATGCTCTTTCCGGCGAGCACGACCGGCCCGTCATGCTTCGCGCGAAGCGCAGCGAGCGCGGCCTGGTGCGCTTCCATGAGCTTGGGCAGCGGGTCCGGGCGCCTTCGGCGCTCCAGGACGTAAGGGTAGTCGAACGGTTCCACCGGGCCAATCGAGCCCAAGAGTCGGGCGAAAGTCCGCGTCCGCAAATGCGTAGAGGGAGCGCCGGCGCCGGGCGCAAGCAGAAACGCGGGTGCGGGAGCAGGCATGGGTGCAACCTATCGCGCGAAACAACGGCGGCCATGAGGCCCCGAGGCGCCCTTAGACCGCCGATCACTCAAATTGTGACATCTAAGTCGTCTCCCAACAAGTTGATATGCAAGGCTCGAGTCTGATTGGGAGTTCGGTGTGCGCTGGAGAACGCATGGGGCGCTTGCTGAAACCCGGCCGCGAGACGGTCGACCTCGTTCAATAGTCCTCGCTGCGACGGACTTGCATCGTTAGACGGTTTCTGCGTTCGGATCTTTCCCTGTTCCGCCGTTCAACCGAGGTTGTTTGCCGATGATCGAAATCAATATTCCGGAAGTGGTTGCCGAGGTGGAAAAGGCCTTCGCCCGTTACGAGCGCGCGCTCGTTTCGAACGATGTCGCCGAACTCGACATTTTGTTCTGGAAGAGCCCGCACACTCTGCGCTACGGCGCGACCGAGAATCTCTATGGCTATGATGAGATCGCCGCTTTTCGCGCGCGACGTCCAGCAAACAATCTGGCTCGGGACCTCGTGAAGACGGTAATCACCACCTACGATCGGGACTTCGCCACCGCCAATACGGAATTCAAGCGCACAGGCGCTTCAGCGACCGGACGTCAGAGCCAGACTTGGGTGCGGACCGGCGAGGGGTGGCGGGTTGTGGCGGCGCATGTCAGCTTGCTGCAAGAGCCTCCGTTCGCAGCAGGTCGGTGAGGCGGCGCGGCACGGCTGATAGTTATTATATTTCAGTATTTTGAGATGGTTTATCTAACAAATGCGTTAGCCCTCGGTCGCGGCGCGTGAAACGCGCCGGAGCATCACGCTATCGCGAATCGGCCTTGAGTCGTTCGAAGACTTCACGCCCTTCGAGATCGAGGAGGCGCAGGCTCGAGGCGCGCGCGGGCCAGTCTGCTCCAAGGGCCTTCCGGATCGCGCTGGAGGCGTCATAAGCTTGCATCTCGGTTTCGATAATCAGGGCTGGGCCGAGGTCGGCGTCGACGCCGAAGAACTGAAGCCGGAAGCGCTGCGGTCTGCCGCCAAGAGCGCGCTCGAGCGCATCGACCGGGTCATCTTCGAAAAATCGAACGGCAGGGCGAGCGCCCAACGCGTTGCCGCCGAATGTGGCGCCGAGGTCCGTCTCTGAGCCTGTCGTAGGTTCGTGGGCGTCCAGTTCCTCGGCCCGTCGAGCGATCAGGTTCGACACTTGGCTCCAATGGGAGGCGGCTTCTGAGGATTCGGCTCGTCGCTGGCGCTGTCGCGCCTCCGAATAGGCGCGGACGCGAAAAGAGGCGATCAATCGATCGGCGTCAGCTTCCGGCGTGTCGGCGATATCAATGTCAATTCCAAGCGTGCGCGCCTTGAGAGGCGTCGTCATCTGGCCACGCGGCTTTGAATAAGACCGTCTTCCGCGAATGGACACTGCAAGTCCCTTCAAACGCCCGGCTGACGACGACCCGTGCTTCCGGGTCTTCACAATTTTGTTACAACCCAAATAAACGGGTGAAATGGGTTCTATCGATCGGTTGTGTTTAAAAACCCAACAAGCTCAAGAGTCAAGGAATACAACCGGCTGGTTCGGAATTGCATTAATTTTCCTTTCTGCAGCTCGTTCCGCGACGCTTTCGATGCGACAGCGGCCTAAAGCCGAGCCGCTGGCAAACCGAGCGCCAATTGCCCGCGCGTGCTTGGCGTGATGTAAGCGTCTCCGATTTCCAACATTGGAGGTGTCGAAGTGCCCCATCATCCCGCGCTGGCAGCGAATCGGGTCGCGGTCGTCACCGGAGCGGCCAGCGGCATTGGCCTGGCTGCTTCGGCTAAATTTGCCGCGCTCGGCATGAAAGTGTGCATGGCGGACGCCAACGCGGACGCGCTCGAAGCCGCCGCTCAGAAGGTTCGCGCGAGTGCGGCAAAACCGGACGAGGTGCGATCCTTCACCGTCGACGTCAGCAGCCTTGAAGACGTGCGGCGCCTGAAAGCCTCGGCTTTCGACGCTTTCGGGGAGGTTGCCGTGCTCATGAACAATGCGGGGACCGGCGGAGGGGGCGAATTGTTCGGCGATCCGGCCCGCTGGCGGCGTCTCATCGACGTCAACCTCTGGGGTGTGATCAACGGGGTGCAGACCTTCGCTCCGGATATGATCAAGCAGGGCGCGGCGGCGGCAATCGTCAACACGGGCTCGAAGCAGGGCATCACCTGCCCGCCCGGGGACACCGCCTACAATGTCTCGAAGGCTGGCGTGAAGGTCGTGACCGAGGCGCTGGCGCACGAGTTGCGCAACATTGAAGGCTGCCGCGTAAGCGCGCATTTGCTCATTCCGGGCTTCGTTTTCACTTCTATGACCAAAGGCTCGAGGACGGAGAAGCCGGCGGCCGCTTGGACGCCGGAAGAGCTCGTCGACTTCATGCTGCCGGCGATGGGGAAGGGCGATTTCTACATCCTCTGCCCCGACAACGATGTTCCGCGCGAAATGGACGAGCGCCGCATTCTTTGGGCGGCGGGCGACATCGTCGAGAACCGGCCGCCGCTTTCCCGCTGGCATCCCGACTACAAGGACGCCTTCTCCAAATTTGCGAAGGCCGGCAATCCGTGAAAGCCTTCTCGTTGTAAGATCGAGGCCCGCCAAATGTTGGGCGCCGACGCCAAATGAGGCGCGGCCAGCTTGCAAACGTCCCCAACGGAGGAACCCCGCATGTTCTCTTGCTCATCCGGCGATCAGCCCGAAGCAGCAGCCGATCCGGGCTGCACGTGTTGCCGAGGCGAACTCCAGACGGTGACGCGCCGCATCAATGCGGACCTGTCGCGCCGGGGATTTGTGGCTGGGATAGGCGCCTCGCTCGCAGGGCTTGGTCTTCCTCGCGCCGCGCGGGCGCAGACAAGTCCGACGCCGCCAACCGTCTTCCGAAATTTCATGCTGTTCGACGGGAAGTCCAACGCATTGCGCGGCGGATTGAGCTCTCATCGTCGAAGGCGGGCGGATCAAGGCGGTCGCGACCGACGACACGGGTGGTCCGGAAGGCGCGCGCGCGATCGATTGCGGCGGTCGCATCGTGATGCCGGGATTGATCGACGCGCACTGGCATACCATTTTCGCCGCGCTGCCGATCCCAACTCTGTTCGCGGCCGACGTCGGCTATATCTTCCTGGCCGCCAGCGCCGAGGCGGAGCGCACGCTGATGCGCGGCTTCACCACGGTTCGGGATCTCGGCGGTCCGTCGTTTGCGCTCAAACAGGCGATCGACGAAGGGCTCGTGCCTGGACCGCGCATCTATCCGTGCGGCGCCATGATCACGACGACGGGCGGCCACGGGGACATGCGTCCCCTGTCCGATCTGCCGCGGAGCCCGGGCGGTCCGGTGAGCGCCGATGGAGCGGACGGGCGCCGCCAATATCGCCGACAGCGCCGACGAGGTGCGCCTGCGGGTGCGCGAGCAGCTTCTGGAGGGGGCGTCTCAGATCAAGCTTGTCGGAGGCGGAGGGGTGTCGTCGCCGCGCACCACGCTGGACATGCTGACCTTCAGCGAGCCCGAGCTTCGCGCCGGCGTGGAAGCGGCTGCCGATCGCAACACTTACGTCGCTGCGCACGCGTATCCGCCCGCCGCCATTGAGCGTGCGATCGCCGCGGGGGTCCAGTGCATCGAGCACGGGCATCTGATGGACGAGGCGACCGCAAAAACGATGGCGGACAAGGGCGTGTGGCTGAGCATTCAACCCTTCGTCGGGGACGACGACACCGTTCCGCTCAGCGGTCAAAGCCGCATAAATCTGCTCCAGGTCATTGCGGGCACAAACACGGCCTACCCATTGGCGAAAGCCTACAAGCTCAAGACCGCCTTCGGCTCGGATCTGCTGTTCTCGGCGCAGAAGGCGACGCGTCAGGGGATCATGCTGACCCATCTCAAGCGCTGGTACGACAATGCCGAAATCCTGAAGATGGCCACCGGGACCAATGGCGAATTGCTCGCGCTGTCCGGGCCGCGCAATCCGTATCCGGGAAAGCTGGGCGATTATCGAAGAGGGCGCCTTCGCCGATCTCATCGTGGTCGACGGCGATCCAATCGCCAACATTGCGCTTGTCGAAAACCCGGAGAAGAATTTCCTGATCATCATGAAGGACGGGAAGATCTACAAGGACACGCTCCATCCCTGATGCGACAGGCTTCCGGCCCGCGCTGGCCGATTCCCTCGTCCCTGGACCGCGCCACGCGGACATGCCACGAAAAGATGTCCGAGGGAGGCGGGGATTGCCGGAAATGAGTTCGCTCGCCATCTCGCTCATCGTCACCGGGCTGATCACCGCGGGCGGCCTTCTCGGCCTGGTGCTTCAGCGCGTCCTCCCGGAGCGCTACACGACCGACAAGGCCCGCGACATGATCGGCGGCGTCGTCGGGCAGCTGACCCTCCTGCTCGTGCTGGTCAACGGCCTTCTCATCTGGACGGCCTACGGCGTCTACAGCACCCAGCAGACGGAGCTCCAGACCATTACGGCGCGGGCGCTTGAGTTCGATCTCGAAATGCGCCAGTACGGGCCGGTAGCCGACGAGGCCCGCAGCATCTTGAGGACCGATCTCGTCTGGGCGCACGAACAGTTCTGGGGCGACGACACTTCGCGCGCTGCGGCCTATGAGGCCTCCTACAAGGCCATGGCCAATATGAACACGTTTCTCGACGGCCTCACGCCCAAGACGCCCGCCCAGACAAACCTGCTCTCCGCCGCGCGCGCGAACTACGCATTTATTGGCGAGCAGAGGCTCCTCATGTCGCTGCAGGCGGCGACCCCGATCCCCTGGCCTCTGATCTACGCGGTGACGTTCTGGTCATCCGTCATGTTCGCCAGCATGGGGCTTCTGTCAAAATTAAGCCTGATGTCGGTGGCGATGCTCGTCCTGGGCAGCGCGTCGATCGGGCTTGCAATCTTTCTGATCCTCGAGTTCAGCCAGCCCTATACCGGGTGGATCCGTGTCGCGCCGGCGCCGCTCGAACAGGCGATCCTTCAGCTTGATCAGCCAAGCGTCGCAAGTCCAAGCGACGCCCCTAAATAAGTTAAGGAGCGAACCCATGGCGAATTACAAGATTCTGAGCGATTCCGAGATCAAAGCGGCGCTGGCCGAACTGCCGGACTGGTCGTTGAAGGCGCCCAACATCGAGGCCAAATTCGAACTCAAGACCTTCCGCGACGCGATCGCCTTCATCGTCGAAATCGCCATTCAGGCCGAGGTGATGAACCATCATCCCGAGTTTCACAATTCGTACAACATCCTGACGTTCTCATTCTGCACCCACGACGCGGGCATGAAGATCACCGATCTCGACATCGAGACGGCGAAGCATATCAGCGCGCTCGCGCGGCGCTTCCAGTCGATGGCGTAAATTCCCGCCTCTATGGAGTTCGACGGCAAGGTCGCGATCGTAACGGGCGGCGGCGCTGGCATCGGCTTTGCGATCGCCCGCGCCTTCGCTCGCCAAGGGGCGCGGGTTGCGATCGCCGGGCGGACCAGTGAGACGCTGGCGCGTGCCGCCTCGGCCATAGAGGCCGAGTGCGGGGCGCCGGTCTTGGCTCTCCGGGCCGACGTCGCCGAGGCGGCCGATTGCGAGCGGCTGATTGCGACGACGGTCGGCGAGCTTGGGGCCGTCGATATCCTCGTCAACAACGCGGCTTTGTTCGCCGTTCGTCCGCTGATCGAAGCGGACGCGGCCGAGGCGGCCCGGTTTTTCGCGGTTAACACCCTAGGTCCGCTTAATGCGTCGCGGGCGTTTGCGCGTTGGGCGATCGATCACAAACTGGGCGGCGCGATCGTCAATGTCAGCAGCATCGCCGCCGGGCGCCCGGCGCCGGGCCTCGGGCTCTATTCGGGGACGAAGGCGGCGCTCGACAGCTTGACCCGAACGATGGCGGTCGAGTGGGCGGGGAAGGGCGTACGCGTCAATGCGGTCGCGCCTGGCCACGTCGCGACGGAGGGGGTGCTCGAGGATTTAAGGACTGGCCGGCTGGACGAAAAGGCGGTGCTGGCCCGCATTCCCGCCGGCCGCATCGCGGTCGGCGACGACATCGCCGACGCGGTCCTCTTCCTCACCAGCGACCGGGCGCGCCATATTGTAGGCCAGGTCATAACCGTCGACGGTGGTGAAGGGTTTTAGTTGAGCGCTTTGAATGTTCGCCGCCGCGATGTTAACGGCGGTGCTCGTCGTCGGTTCTGACCGGCGCTTCCTGGCAGCTCCAGGCTTCGAGCGCACAGACCCACACCGTCGCCGAGAGGGCTGCGCCCACGAAAAGGATCTGCTGGTACAACGCCCAATCAATCGCCACAAGAACACACAGAAGCGTAGCCACAAATGAAATCGGCAGGATGGGGGACATATCGTGACCCATTGACGGCAAGACTGGCGACATTCGCCACATTTTCGAAACACCGGGCCGATGGGTTTGTTCCCGAGGAGGGGCGCAAGTTAGGAAAAAATTTACGCTGAGTTCCTAGCGGCAAAATCATGTGGCGACGAGACCGCCAAAGCGGCGCGGGTAAAAGAAACATCGGGAGGAGGAAGAGAATTGGCCAGGAGCAAAATAGAGAAGGATTTAGCCGCGGTTCGACGCAGCGCGGGAAGGGCGGGGCCCATAAACGGCGCGAAAGAGCCGATGTCGCGCAAGGACTATGAGAAGGCCCTGGGGGAGTTGCAGGTCGAGCTGAGCGCGCTTCAGGAATGGGTCAAGCACAAGGGCTTGCGCGTCGTGGTCGTGTTCGAGGGACGCGACGCGGCAGGCAAAGGCGGAACGATCAAGGCGATCACCGGGCGGGTCAGCCCGCGCGTGTTCCGGGTGGTGGCGCTGCCCGCGCCTTCCGACCGCGAGAAGTCGCAGCTCTACCTGCAGCGCTATGTGGCCCATCTTCCGGCCGCGGGCGAGATCACGATCTTCGACCGCAGCTGGTACAATCGGGCTGGCGTCGAGTACGTCATGGAGTTCTGCACCCAGGCGCAGCACCGCCGCTTCCTGACGCTTTGTCCCGAGTTCGAACATGCGATCGTCGACGACGGCATTCTGTTGGTGAAGTTCTGGCTCGAGGTCAGCGACGACGAGCAGAAGCGCCGGTTCGAGGCGCGCATCAAGGACCCGCTGCGCCAGTGGAAGCTGAGCCCGATGGATCTTACGTCACGCAGCAAGTGGTACGAATATTCGCGAGCGCGTGACATCATGTTCAAGGCGACCGACACCCCGTTCGCCCCGTGGACCATCGTCCCGTCCGACGACAAGAAGCGGGCGCGCCTGAACTGTATCCGCCACCTGCTGAAGGTAATCCCCTACAAGGCCGCGCCTCGCGCCAAGATCAAACTGCCGAAGCGTTCGACCAAAGGCGCTTACGACGATGTGGCTTCGCTCAAGGGTCTGCGGTTCGTGAAGGATACGGCCTGAGGCTCGGCGCGCGCCAGCCGCGATCAGCGATCGCGGCTACAACCGGCGCCGTACGCCGCTCAGCCCTGCTGCAGCAAAGCCAGAACGCTGCCGGCGGTCGAGAATAGCGCCGCGTCGGCGTTGGCGAAGCCGAGCAGCTGAAGCCCGAGCGGAAGCCCGCCATCCTGAAGCACCGGAAGCGAAATCGCGGGAACGCCAAGCATCGATCCGGGGATCACGAAGGCCGCGTCGCCTGTCGAGCTTAAGCCCACCGGGGCGGCGCCGGGCGCGGACAAGGTCAGGCAGGCGTCGAATTCCCCCGCCAGCGTTTGATAGACGGCGCGACGCCTGTCGCGTTCCCGGATGTCGCGGCGATAGTCGTCGAGGGTCCTCGCGTCAGCCCGCGCGGCGAGTTCCAGGATCGGCTGGCTGAGCTTGCTCGCGTCGCGCGCACGGTAGGTGTTGAGGGGCCAGCGGGATTCCCAGGCTATGATGTCGCCGGAGACTTCACGGCAGCCGTGTATCGCGTCTTCGACCGCGGCCACCTTTTCACTTTGATGCCGCGATACGAGCGTCACGCCCGCCGATTTGAGTTTTGCCGACGCCTCCGCGAACGCATCCCGAGCCGCCGCTGTCGCCACCGCCCAGCCGTCGGTCTCGAGAACCGCAAGCCGGCGCGGCTTCGAGGGAGCGGGGCAGGTCGGCGGACCGTAGAGGCCAGGAAAGCCTGGGTCTCCGCCCGCGCGTTGGGAGATCTCATAGGCGACTTGCCAAGCCTCCGGCAGGCTCGCGGCGAGCGGCCCGTGCGTGCTCTGGGAAAGGGCGTCGTGGCTGCCGCCGCGATTGATCGCGCCGACCGTCGGCTTGAAGCCGAAGCAGCCGCAGAAACTTGCCGGCCGCACGATCGAGCCGAACACTTGAGTGCCAAGCCCGACGCTGATCGCGCCGATGGCGACCGCCGCGGCCGAACCGCTGCTGGAGCCCCCAGGCGTCCGGACCAGATCCCACGGATTGCGGGTGGCGCGCGGCTGCATCCAGGCGAACTCGGTCGTCACCGTCTTGCCGAGGATCACCGCTCCGGCCTCGCGCAAGGCCGCGACACTGGCGCCGTCGCGGTTCCCGCGGAACCCGGCAAATAGCGGCGAACCATTTTCCGTCGGCATGTCGATGGTTTCGATGATGTCCTTGATGCCGATCGGCATGCCGTCGATCGGCGAGAGCGGCTTGCCCGCTCGCCAGCGCCCGGTCGAGGAATCCGCCGCCGTCCTTGCGGCCTCAAGATTGAGAGAGACGAAGGCGCCGATCCTCGGCTCCCAGGCGTAGAGCGTGGCGATGCAGCGCTCGAGAAAGTCGCGGGCTGAGTCCTTTCCGCTGCCGAAATCCGCCGTCGCTGGAAGAAACGGCTGCATCCGGGGCTTCATCATATCGGGCGCGTTCATCGGTTCGCTCATCCCTCATTCTGAGGGCCGCGCCATGCGCGGCGTCTCGAAGAATGGTCCAGTGGGCGCCGCCGGTCTGCGGGCCGTCCTTCGAGACGCGCCTTAAGCGCTCCTCAAGACGAGGCGGAGATTGGCAGGGTCTTAGGCCCAGATGCAAATTGTCCTAAGCCGACACCGGCGCCGCGACCACCGCCGTGCGCGAACGGATGGCGCGGATGACCGCCTTCTCGATCTCGACGACGAGGAAGAAGATCAACCCGCCAAGGAACAACCACGGCCAGACGCCAAGCGGCACCGCCTCGGTCTCGAACACGTCCTCGAGCGGGGGCGCATAAGTGTAGATGAGTTGCAGGACGATCACTGCGCCTATCCCCATTGGCAGATAGCGGTTGCCAAGGTGGGCCATCGGCGACAGCGACGAGTCGATCTTGAACCGGCTGTTCAGCAGATAAAAGACCTGACCGATGACCAGCGCGTTGACAGCAACCGTCCGCCCCAGCGGATCGGAGGCGCCTTGCGACTTCATCCAGAAGAAAGCCCAAAGCGTGAGGGTGAGCAGCAACCCGCCGACGAACACCACGCGCCATACGCCGAAGGCGTCGAGGATCGGGCGATTGACCATGCGCGGCGGCCGCAACATGACATCGGCTTCGTGTGGCTCGAACGAGATCACGAGGCCGAGCGCGACCGAGGTCACCATATTGACCCACAGGATTTGGGGCGCGGTGATCGGCGGGGTGAAGCCGATGAAGATGGCGGTCAGAATGACCAGCGCCTGCGCGACGTTGGTCGGCAGCATGAAGAGGATCGCTTTTTCGATATTGTTGTAGACGGTGCGCCCCTCCTTCACCGCCGCGGTGATCGAAGCGAAATTGTCGTCGGCCAGCACCATCTCGGCCGCTTCCTTGGTGACCTCGGTGCCCTTGATTCCCATCGCGACGCCGATGTCGGCCTTCTTCAAAGCCGGCGCGTCGTTGACCCCGTCGCCGGTCATCGCCACCACCTGTCCATTGGCCTGAATGGCCTTCACGAGGCGCAGCTTGTGCTCGGGGCTCGCGCGCGCGAAGACGTCGACCTTGGCGACTGTCTCCTGAAGCGTCGCCATGTCCATTTCGGCGACTTCGGCCCCGGTGACCGCGGTTTTGCCGTCGCCGATGTCGAGCATCTTGGCGATCGCCGCCGCGGTGATCCTGTGGTCGCCAGTGATCATCGTCACCCTTATGCCGCCAGCATGGCATTCCTTCACGGCCTCGATCGCCTCCTTGCGTGGTGGATCGAGGAGGCCGACCAACCCAATCAGCACGAGATTCTTCGGCAGATCCGCCGGACCCAGGCTTCCGGCCTTGACGCCCGGATCGGGTAGCCACGCGAGCGCCAGCACCCGCTCCCCTTGCCCCGCCATGACTTCGGACGCTTGCTCGAAATAGGCCCGGTCGAGCGGCTTTTGGCCAGAAGCATCCTGCTGACGGTCGCAATTGTCGAGGATCGCCTCCGGCGCGCCCTTGACGAGGAGAATCTCTCCGCCCTCGGGCGTCTTGTTCAGGGTCGCCATGAACCGGTGCTCGGATTCAAATGGGATGACGTCGATGCGCGGATAGGCGGCCAGCTCGCTCTGTCGATCCATTCCCAGTTTGGCGGCGAACGGATAGAGCGCGCCCTCGGTCGGATCGCCCTCGACTTTCCACACACCGTCCTCACTGCGCAGTTCGGCGTCGTTGCACAAAGCGGAGACGCGGCCCAGAAGCTCGAGTACGGTGCTTTTCTCGATGGGCGCGCCGTCCTTGGAGACCGTCCCTTCGTTGGCGTAGCCGTTGCCCGTAACCTTGAGGACATCGCCGACTGTCGCCGCCGAAACAACCATCATTTCCATGAGCGTGAGCGTGCCGGTCTTGTCGGAGCAAATCCGCGCCACCGACCCTAGCGTCTCGACCGCGGGCAGGCGCCGCACGATGGCGTTGCGGGCCGCCATCCGCTGCACGCCGATCGCGAGCGTGATGGTGATGAGGGCCGGCAGGCCTTCCGGGATCATCGATACGGCGATGCCCGTCACCGCCTGGAACATTTGGACGAACGGGATGTCGCGGACAAGATGCCCGTAGGCGAAGGTGATTGCTCCGATAATCAGGATGATCACCGTGATCGCATAGCCGAACTTCTTGATTTGAAGCAGCAGCGGCGTCTCCAGTGCACTGACGCCGGCGAGCATCTGGTTGATGCGGCCCAATTCGGTGTGGCTTCCCGTCGCGACGACAATGCCGTTCGCCCGGCCGGAGACAACCAGCGTGCCGGAATAGGCCATGCAGACCCGATCGCCGACCGTCGCCTTGTCCGAGACGGGCGCGGTCGATTTGTCCGAGGGAACGGATTCGCCGGTGAGCGCGGCTTCCTCGGTGCGCAGATTCTTGACCTCGGTGAGGCGGATGTCGGCGGGGATTTTGTCGCCGGATTCGAGGAACACGATGTCGCCCGGCACGAGCTGCTCCGCCGGGATCATCGCGGTTTGGCCGTTGCGAAGGGTTCTCGCTTCCGAGGAGAGCATGTTGCGGATCGAGTCGAGCGATTTCTCCGCCCGGCCTTCCTGAAGGAATCCAAGCAATCCATTGACGATGACAACGGCGAGAATGATCGACGAATCGAGCCATAGACCCAGCATCGCTTTAACGAAACCGGCGGCCAGCAGGACATAGACGAGAACGTTGTTGAACTGCTCCAGGAACCGCATGAACGGCCCGCGCTTGCGCGAGGTCGGCAGCACGTTCAGGCCGTATTCCGCCTGGCGGCGCGTGGCCTCGGAATCGTCGAGGCCCGCCTTCACACTCGTCTTGAGCCGTTGGCCGGCTTCATCCGCGGTCAGCGCGTGCCAGGCCGTCTGTTCTGCTTCGCTCATTGCGGGAACTCCATGCGCGCCGCGGCGGCGCGCTCGAGATGCGCGACGGCGCGCCAGGCGTGATG
Organism: uncultured Alphaproteobacteria bacterium; assembly: GCA_963762335.1. GTDB lineage: Bacteria > Pseudomonadota > Alphaproteobacteria > Rhizobiales > Beijerinckiaceae > Roseiarcus. The sequence goes on from CAVXKU010000013.1 coordinate 76,137, forward strand.
CGCGAGCCGGCTCATGAGGGCGACCGCATCGACGCGCGCGATCGCCTGGCTCGCCGTGACTTTTCCAGACGCGACCATGTCGAGCGTTGCGGCGCGATGCGTGGCGCGAAGATCGGCCAGCGCCTTGGCGGCGCGCTCGAGATCGTTGGTCCCATCACTGCCGAGCGCGGGGCGTGTGGCTGAGGTCCTGGCGATGGTCTGCGCCAGTTCGTCATCGGCCGCGTGGCCCGGTCCGGCGGCGATCCCTAGGTTTGCCGCTGCGCCCGCCGCGTCGCGCATCGATTGCGCACACAAGGCGGCGGCGCTCAATTCTTCGGGGCCGTCAGTCGCGACGCCCGTCTTCGCCATGGCGTCGACCGCTTCGGCAAGCCTGTTCGCGTGATCGAGCGCATGCACCGTGCTGGTGAACCACGCGTGGCCTTCGTCGGAAGGCGGCGCGCCGGATTTGGACAGAAAATCGCCCGCCTGCCGAACGCCGTCCGACGCCAGGGCCAATGTCGCGTCATCAAGCGCAGGTCGGACAGTCTGGCCCGCAGCCGCGCCTTCGAGTCCGGTCGCGCTCGCAATGCAAAGCGTTTCGAGCGCGCGCTCGACCGTCCGGCGCACAGCTTCGACCGCGACCATCGGCGAGCGAAGCGAAGCCGGATCGAGGGTTTTCGTGAACGGCGAGCCGCGCTCCGGCACGAAACGCTCGATCAATCGCGTGAATGGACCCATCAGCGGCAACAAGACAGCGACGCCGATCACGTTATAGGCGGTGTGATAGGCGGCGAGCAGGCCAGTCGAATCGATCGTCTGCGACGCCCGGACGATCAGCGGCGTCACAAACGGAAAGAGCACGATCGCGATCAGCGCCGCCACCAGCTTGAACGCGATATAGGCCACGGCGAGGCGCTTCGCGGTGCTCGACGCGCCGATCGCGGCGACGGCGGACGAGGTGGCCGTGCCGATGTTCTGCCCGATCACGAGCGCCAACGCCTGATCGAGGCCGACCGCGCCGGCATAGAGCGCCGAGAGCGTCACTGCGATTGCTGCGGTCGAAGACTGCATGACGGTCGTCATCAATGCGCCGACCACGACCAGCAAGAGCACGTTGGCCATGCCGGCGAGATTGATGGCGCCGGCGGCGTTGGTGATCGTGGGCAGGTCCGACGGGTGCAAGGATTCGGCAAGCCCGCCCATGCCTTGCTGAAGGGTCGATAAGCCCACCAGGATCAGGGCGAAGCCGGCGATGGCGCTGCCCGCCGCCGCCAATCGTCCGCGCCCGACGACCTTGAGCAAAGCGCCGACGAACACGATCGGCAGAGCGGCGGCGGTGAGCGAGATCCGGACCCCGAACGCCGCGACCAGCCAGCCGGTGCCGGTGGTGCCGATGTTGGCGCCGAAGACCAGGCTCAGGCCTTGCGGGAACGTCAAGAGCCCGGCGCTGACCAGGCCGATCGTGGTCATCGTGGTGGCGCTCGACGATTGCACGATGAGCGTGATCACCGCGCCCCAGAACGTGCCGAGCAGCGGCGTCGCCGCCGCTTTCTCCATCACCGTCTTCAGAGCGGTGCCGGCGAGCGCCTTGAGCCCGTCGGTCATCACCGCCATGCCGAGAAGGAACAGGCCGACGCCGCCGACGATCGAAACGAGGGTCTCCAAATGTCCTCCCGGCCCCAATGTTAACGCTCGCTGGGGAACCGCACCCGTAGCGTGCGGGGAGGCGCTTGTCGACTGAAGCCGAATTTCGCTTGTCGCGGGATTCTCGACAGCGCAGATTGTGCGTAGACGCCTAGTCTCGCGCCGCAGACCGAGCGGGCGTGCGGAGGGAGGAACCATGCTGTTCGCCGTGAGTGGTCTTGAAGGCGCGCAGGTCCGGGCCAGCGACGGCGAGGTCGGCGTCGTCAAGGACTTCCTGTTTGACGATCAGACATGGAAGATCCGCTGGATGGCGGTCGAAGCCGGTCATTGGTTGCCCGGCCGCCGCCGGGTGTTCATCCACCCTTCGGCAATCGCGCCGCTCACGTTGCCGCCAAAGTCCAGCCTCCCAATGATGAGCTCACCGGCGACGCTGCAACTCGATGTCAGTCTGACCAGAGCTCAGATCGAGGCAGGCCCCCACGCTCACGAAAACGACCCGATAACCGGCGACATGGAGGGGCTTCTCTATGACTATTATGGCTGGGATCCTTATTGGGGCGCGTCGCATTTTGGCGGCGCAATCTTGCCGAACGCGGAGTCGCGGATCGTCGATAACGCGGCGCGGCTCAACGCTGAAGCGCAGATCCCGCCGCTTGACGGCGGCGACCACCTGCACAGCGCGGCCGAGTTCAAAGGCTATATTGTTCACGCTGTCGACGGCGACATCGGCCATGTCGAGAACGTCCTCGCCGACGACGCCAATTGGGACATCCGCTATCTCGTCATCGCGACCCGGAACTGGTGGCCGGGCAAGGTTGTGCAACTCGCGCCCTATGCGGTGAAGGACATCGACTGGTTCGGCGAGCACATCAACATGAACGTGACGCGCGATCAGGTTAAGTCAGCGCCGGCCTGGGACCCGCTGGCCATGACCGACGAGGTCAGCGAGGACCAGGTCCACGATCATTTCGGCTGGCCGGGGTACGGCCGATAGGCGAAGGCCTCTATTTGGGCGCCCGCGAGGAAGCCCGCCTGGTTCGCTTCGGCCGCTCTGCCGCTCCGTCTGCAAGCTCGATCCAGACCGGCGCATGGTCGCTCGCCTTCTCCCAGCCGCGCACGTCGCGATCGACCCCGGCCGCTTGAAGACGCGCGGCGACGGACGGGCTCAAGAGCAGATGGTCGAGGCGCAGTCCCGCGTCGCGCGCATAGGCGTTTCGGAAATAGTCCCAGAACGTGTAGATGCGCTCGCCCGGGTGAAGCGTTCGCAAGGCGTCGGTCCAACCCTGCGCGGCAAGCCGGCTGAAGGCCTCGCGGACCTCGATGCGGAACAGCGCGTCATTGACCCAGCGCTCCGGCTTGTAGACGTCAAGTTCGGTCGGCATCACGTTGTAGTCGCCGGCGAGCACGATCGGCGCGCCGCTCGCGAGAAGCTCGGCGCCATGCGCGATCAGCCGCTCAAACCAGCGCAGCTTGAAGTCGAACTTCTCGCTGCGATAAGGATTGCCGTTGGGCAGGTACAGGCAGCCGATCAGCAGCCCGTCGACCGCCGCCTCGATGTACCGGCTGTGCAGGTCGTCCTCGTCGCCAGGGAGCGCGCGCCGGGTCTCGATCAACCCCTTGCCGCGGGCCAGAATGGCGACCCCGTTCCAGCTTTTCTGGCCGCTCCAGATCGCTTCGTAGCCGGCCGCGCGGACAGCGCTTTGCGGAAACGTTTCCGACTTCAGCTCCTGCAGGCAGACCACGTCGGGCGACGTTTCCTCGAGCCAGCGGAGCAGAACGGGAAGCCGGCCGTTGACGCCATTGACGTTGAAGGTTGCGATCTTCATGGCGGCGATTGTACCGCTCGCGCCGAGGAACAGCACAGGGGTCGCTTTGGGGCAATTGCCGGCTCACTGGCGCGCCGCCGGGAGCCGCCTCAGAGGTAGCCCCGCGTCAGAGGGGGTCCGACGCGGGGCGCGGCGCGCTTTTGCAGGTGCGGTGCAGGAGCGCGCTAATAGGCTCACTTTTAAGTCGCGACAACGAACATAACCATTCGACATAAATGACTAGGCATTGCCGACGCAACGTAAGGCTTCAAACTCTGCAGAGGTCAGTTGTTTCACGCTTCGGCAACGGACTTATGATCTGCCGCATCCACTAAAATGCGGAGGTTATCTTCTGTAAACATTCAAGCTAAGTACGTCGTCAACTCATCGAGACGCACCGGCCAACATGAACCCCACGACCAAAAAGATAGACTTTGCGGTACAACGCCAAAATCCGAACTTTGACCACTGGTACACCATCCGGAATACGATCACCCCGCATGAAGGGCGCGCCCGTCGGCTCATGCGGTGGCAGCAGAGCCTGCGCACGCGGTTTCAGTTTCGGCTCGTCAAACTGGAGACCGAGACGACTGTCATACCGATCGAAGAGGAATGAGGTCTATCAAATCGCAAAGGTCGTTTGCGGACTTTGGCGGCGTCGCAAATCCGCTGCCCGGACGAAGGTGTCGACGCCGATCTGGGTGATTGACGCGCCTTAGGCGGTTGTCGATCGCGAACGCGCTGCGCACGGCGACGCGGCCTCTCGATTTCAGTAGCAGCTTCCGCCTGAACGCCATTCTCAAATCTCACCGCAATGTCATTGCCTCGCGCAGGTTTCCTTGACGCCGCTCATGGTCAGGCTCGCGCTCCGCCCCTTGATCCAGAACTCGATGTCGCCGTTGGCGTAGCGCCCGCCATCAGCGGACATGACCTGCGGGAGGGTAAGCTCGCGCCCTGTGCCGAACGTTAGCTTCACCTCGCCCTTGGCGCGTGCCTGGCGGGGAGAACTGAGCCGTGAGCTTACCGCCGCCGCTGCATGTGTAACGCGCCTGCGGTCGCAAGGACAGGGCCGGCGCACGCAAGGACGGCGAGTGCGCTCGCGAGGACGAAGAGTTTCGCGAATCGAGCCATTTATTCTGTCCTAGAGCCTGCCATGGCGATGGAGATTCGCCGCCTGGTCTCGATAGCGTCCGGAGCCGCAGCGGGAAAGTCGAGGTGAGGCGCACGGTCCAGCGTTAACGGGGCGCGATTGCCTGCTGGACGTTCCGGCCGATCTACATAGGTAGTTCTCCGAATTGCCAACCAGGATCGGCGGCGTCATGAGTGGTTTCTCGCACGGCTCTGGCGCGTTTCGAGCCTGCGAGGATTTGCGTTCGCTCCACAACGGAGAGCGCCAAGAGCGTTGACGCCAGATCCAGGGAGTGGAGCAGCCGCTATCGGTCCGCAAGGGAGGTCGAGATGCCAAGCAACACGAAAGGTTCAAACGACGACCGACTAACGCATCCACTTTTCGACCAACTCGGGCCCATATCGGCTGCGGCGGAAGGTCTCTTCGCCTATAGCGCGAAGATCGTATGCGGCAGACAGACCAACTCCAGCTGCTGTTGCGTCGCGGGCGTACGGCCGGGCGTGTACGCGACCGAAGTCAATATTCAAAATCTCAATCTCGTAACCGCGCCGGTTTTGAAGTTCGTCTTGCCATTGATCAATTCTGGGGCCGTCGTTGCGCGTGAACCCAACGTCGCGGACCCCGCAACTCTTCGTGGACGTCCGGTTGAGGTGATCAAACTTCCCCCGCTAGGGGCGACGATGGACGATTGTTGTCGCATCTCGGAACTGCTGCTTGGCGCGACGCCGAGCGGAGAGGCGGCGCTCACCATCGCCATCCTCACGATCGTCAGCCAGTTCGAGCTCTCCGTCTCCGTCGTCTACACGGCGAACCCGCTCAGCGGGGACGGCGTCAGCATCGACGTTGAATACCTTCCGTCTCGGCTTCTACGGCTCCGCGGGCCAGGTTGAGCGGCGCGAACAGGTTCGCGGGCAGGACGGTCGCTGCGCACAGCGACATTCCTTTGCTAGACGCCCGGTCTCAGTTTAGCCAGTCGCTGGAAGCGGGATCCGAAATCCAGCGAGCGTCTCGTCGTTCACTCGCCAAAGGCGCCCGACCTTCGGCAAGGCGTTCGTGAGCGCGTCAGCGGAATCCGCAATGTCAGTGACGACCGAGAACTCGGGCTTCAAGATGCGCTCGGACACCTTTGTAATCGTCTCGTCGACACCCAAATGAGCGGCCCCTTCGGCGAACTTGTAGGTCAGGAAAGCAGGCAGCGCTAAAGACTCCAAGCCGCCAAGACCCAATTGGGCCGCGCCGATTGCGACAATGCTGCTGGCGAACCCCGCTATTGCGATCTTCTCATAAACACTCGTCACCCGGCGCGCCTCGTCGGCGATCGCTGCTTTGAGCTTATCGATCTCGTGCTTGTTGCCCTCGTGCAGCTGACGGTCGAGCTCCGCCCGCCGCCTCCGCAAATTTCCAGTCTTGTGTCGAACATGACCCAACTCCTCGAAAAACTCATCCAAGCTTGAGATCCGCGAGAGCACAGCTGAGAGAAAAAACGGCAGCTGCATCGTGAACCTGGAATGCATGAACAACTCTGCGCGCCTGCGGTACTCGTGCTCGAGGAAGTTGGCCGTGGCGAGAAAGTTTTGCGCGCGGAAGGCCCGGTCCTCGTAGAAATGCCTGTACGGTAACCGAGCCCACGCTTGCAGGTATGGAAGCCCCAACTCGTCGGCCAACCGCAGGTTGAAGCGACTGCGTTGGTTGAACTCATTCACAAGCAAATAGGCGGTACGCGCATCCTGGCGTGGCGACTGGTAGCCGAAGGTGCGCGGCTCGGGTCGCAAAACGTCGACCGCCTGCACCGCCAAGTCATCCACCGGACTGTCGAAATGACTGTCCAGATAAGCGAAGAGGCTCGAGTTATCCGGCAAAGACACGCCCAGAAGCGTTTCCCATGATGCACGGATCTGGTTAGCGGCCTCGCCGGAAACATCGGTCGCGGTGGTCTTCTGCAGTTCGGTGAAGTAGGTCGCCACCTCCCTCCAGAGCCCGGTCAAAAAGACGCGTAACGGGGAGGATTGAGCCCAATAAGGATCGTGGTTCTTCCAGTCGATCTTCAGGCTCACGACCAGCGGATCGCCCCCGAGCGCCTCGTTTATGCGGTAGACGACGTCGTCTTCGATGCGTGGATTCCCAAGATGGAAGATCCTGTCGAACAAGACGGCGCCTTCCACGAAGGTCGCAAGATCGTAAAGCAGCTCTGGGTGGGCGAGGGAGCGAGAGCTCAGCACCGTATTGACGTTGAACAGTGTCGTACCGTCGGTGAATGCCGCCGTTCCTCGGCCCCCGTCGACTTGCGACATCCAGGAGCGCACGTCCGCGATAAGCTGGCTGTTGCGCACTGCGGGAATGTGGTCCTCAGGCTGATAGCCGAGGTGAAATGTCCCGAGCTCGGTTACCCGGTCGAGAGCGTCCGGAAACTTAAGAAGGCGGGGCCCAATGAATTGGGACCGCTCTTGGATCGCCAGCTTCAGCTGAATTTCGAAATCCGCGGCCATTTGAAGCCACTCCTGACCGGGGCGAAATGGCCAATCTGTCGAAGCCCTTCGCTGGACACAACCCTGGTTCCCGAGTGGAAGTCCGCAACTCTGAATGACCGCCAAAACAAAATCTTGGCTAAACCCGAAATCATCCATATAGTTACGGATGGTCAGAATGTCTGATGCCGGCAAAGCGCCGGCGGGACAGGAGGGCGGATGGAGGAGAGGGGCGAGCCGTCCGGGACATTTGGCCGACAACCTGAGATCCGGATTTTTCTTATTTGAATCGACCGTAACCCATTGAAAAGGCCCGATTCCGAAAAATAGCTGTTAGCAAATGCAAGCTCTTTAGCTGTTTTTTATTTGCGTTTGCTTGCGCTTACTTGCGTTTCGCTCCGGCTGATCGCCGCGGCCGGCGTCCGCTTGCCCCTGGCAAGGCTCGAGGCGCACCCCTCAGGCGAAGGCGCGGGCGACGGCCTTGTGCTTGGCGATGAGGGCCGCGAGGTCGACGCCCTCGGGCTGCGCCGTCGATCACCCGCCATGCGCCCGCGACCATCACCCGGTCGGCGCGGTGGGCGCCGCAGAGCGCGAGCGCGGCGATCGGATCCTGGGCGCCTGAGAAGCGCGGCTCGTCGAGCGTGAAGAGGGCGAGATCGGCCTGCATGCCCGGCGCGATGGCGCCGATGTCGTCGCGTCCGAGGCAATGGGCCGAACCTTCCGTCGCCCAGCGCAAGGCGTCGTACGGGGTCACGGCCGAGGGTCCATAGCGCAGGCGCTGCAGCATGAGCGAGTGGCGCACCGCCTCCATCATGTTCGACGAATCGTTCGACGCCGAACCGTCGACGCCGAGGCCGATGGTCACGCCAGCCGCCTCGAGTTCATGGGTCGGGCAGACACCCATGCCGAACGCCATGTCGGAAGCGGCGCAATGGCAGACGCTGACCCCGGCTTTCCCGAGGCGCTCGATCTCGTCCAGGTTGAAATGGATCCCATGCGCGACCCATGCGCGGGGGCTCAGCCATCCGGCCTCGTCCAGGAGGTCGACCGAACGCATGCCGAACGTCTCGACGGCGTAGACGTCCTCGTCGAGCGACTGGCAGAGATGGGTGTGCAGCCGGCAATCGTAGCGCTCGGCGAGTTCGGCCGATCCATCCATCACCCGCTTCGGCACCGCGAGCGGCGAGCAGGGCGCAAGCGCGACGCGGATCATCGCGCCGGGCTTCGGGTCGTGATAGAGGCCGAGCACGCGCTCGCTGTCCTCGAGGATCGTCTCCGAATCCTGGACGATCGAGTCGGGCTGCAAGCCGCCGTCCTTCTCGGAAATGCCCATCGACCCGCGCGTGACCGTCATGCGCATGCCGAGCTTCGTCGCTTCTTCAACCTCGATGTCGATCGCGTTCGTGAGATTCGGGGGAAAGAGGTTGTGATGATCGGCCGCGGTCGTGCAGCCGGAGAGCATCAGTTCGACCAGCGCCATCCGGATCGCGACGCGCAGGGCTTCGGGGGTCATGCGGTCCCAGACGCGCTCCATCGAGACGAGCCAGGGAATGAGCTCCTTGCCGAAGCCCACGGGGTGGGCGCGCGTCAAGGTCTGGTAGAAATGATGATGGGCGTTGACGAGGCCAGGCAGCACGACATGGCGCGAGGCGTTGAATGTCATCTCGGCCGGAGTGGCCGGAGATTGGCCGCGCGCAACGCACTCGACGATCTTAGTCCCCTCGATCACGATTCCGCGCTCGGCATTGGCTGCGAGGACGGCGAGCGGGTCCTTGATCCATAAACGCATGGCGCGCTGGGCTCCGTGTGCGGCGAAGGAAGGCAAGAGACGGGGCGCATAGGCGAGGCGCGCCGAAAGGTAAAGGCTTTTGGCGTGTGTCTTGCATCGACCACTTAGCCGCTGGCGAATGAATCGCCCCGCACTGGCTCGTTGAAAAATGTATTCGACGCTTGAAATTTCGACCCGTATGGTAGACCGGCCCGGACGAGAACGGCCACGCATGCGGGCGTGGCCCGGGCGTAGGGCTAAGCCTACGGCGGAAGGCGGCGCGGCCGCCGAACCGTCGATAGAATGGGAACGCGGGAGGGATACATTATGCGCGTTGCGATGATCGCGGCGTTGGCCGGGGCGATTGTGTTCGCCGGGCCCGCTTTCGCCAACGACAAGGTGACATTCGGCACCAATTGGGTCGCCGATCCGGAGGCTGGTGGATATTACCAGGCGCTCGAGGACGGCACCTACGCCAAATACGGCCTGGACGTCACGATTCTGCAAGGCGGCCCGACGTCGAACGGCGGCATGTTGCTGATCGCCGGCAAGATCGAGTTCTTCATGGGCGGCGACATGATCGGCGATTTCCTGGCGGTGCAGAACAACATCCCGACCATCGCGGTCGCCGCCCACTTCCAGAAGAACCCGCAGATTTTCATGTCGCATCCGGGCGTCGGCATGGACAAATGGGAGAACCTTCCCGCGGCGAACCCTGCTTTCGTCAGCAGCGGCGCGGTCAATACGTTCTGGGCGTGGATGCGGCTCGCCTACGGCTTCAAGGATGAGAACATCAAGCCTTACAACTTCAATTCAGCGCCCTTCATCGTCGAGACGCGTTCGATCCAGCAGGGGTATCTGACCTCCGAGCCGCTCGAGGTCCAAAAGCAGGGCGGCTTCAAACCCAACGTGTTTCTGCTCGCCGACTACGGCTATTCCAGCTATTCAACCCTGGTCGAAACGCGCCGCGAGATCGTCGAGAAGCACCCCGACATGGTCCAACGCTTCGTCGACGCCTCCACCATCGGCTGGTACCACTACCTCTACGGCGACAACACCAAGGCCAATGAGGCGATCAAGCGGGAGAATCCGGAAATTACGGACGACCAGATCGCGTTTTCGATCGCCAAGATGAAGGAATACGGCATCGTCGATTCCGGCGATTCGCTGAAATTAGGAATCGGCGCGATGACCGACGACCGTTGGAGCGATTTCTACAACAAGATGGTGAAGGCAGGCGTGGTCAAGGCCGGCATCGATTACAAGAAGGCGTACACCCTCCAGTTCGTCAATAAGAGCGTCGGCCTCGATTTGCGTCCGAAGTGAAAGTCCGCGACTTTCGCAGTTATTTCTGCGACGCGGGCAACGCGTTGTAGACGTCGGGCGGCAGGATCGCGGAGACGTTGATCGTCACCTTGTCAGTTCGGACCAAAGTTCCTGACCTTGTTGCTGACTGCTGGAAGACTCTTGAGAAACGCGACGATCGCCTGCGCGTCGTCGTCGGAGAGATGCGACAGCGCCGGATAGGGCATCACGGGGCTCAGTTCGCGTCCCTCTGGCGTTTTGCCGGTGCGGAATGCCGCGATAGATCTGATCGCTCCGTCCACTTGCCGAGACCGGTTTCCTTGTCTGGGGTCAAATTCTCGCCCGACGAAGACGCCTGCGCCGGGAATGGAGAAGCCGACGTCCGATCCTCCGAGATATCGCTTCGTGTCGGGTGCGCCGAGCAGGGCGCCAGGGCGTGTGGCAATCCGAGCAGCCGGCGATGGTCACCAGATAGCGTCCGCGCGCGACCTGAGCATCGTCAGCGGACGCAGGTAACGGGAGGGATCGAAACGTGCAGCAGCACCGCGAGGATCGTGGCGAACGCGCTGCGTCACCGGTTCTCTCCTTGTGAATCCGGGGTTCAGCGGTCTTAGGCCGGATCGCCGTTCGATATCGGGTATCCCGACTAGATGGGCAGGAACGTCCCAATGCTGTGAGGGGTCGGGTTTGTGCGCCAAAGGCGTCGATCTCTCCTCGCCACGCGACGCCCATCATCTGCGCCGTCTGGTATGCCATCACGTTCCAACCTTTCGCCGCCAGCGCTCGCAAGCCCGCCGACACGTGAGGCGACACCAGGTCGTGAAATACGACCATTGCCGTTGCTTCGAGATAGGGCTCGCAAGCCAGCGCGTCCTGAGTCGGAGCTTCGCCATCGTGGTCACCGTCGATGAAAGCGAAAGACCATCGCGCGCCTGCGTCGCCCAAACTTATCACCGCGTCAGGGCTCGTGTCGGGAACAAGCTGTGTTGTCGAAGCTCCGCCTCGCCGCTGAATCACTTGTTCGAATTCGCGTCGCCAATCCGCAGTCCGCGAGCAAAGGTTCGATGACGTGAAGCGGCGCAATTCCTGAGGCTGACTAGATAGGCCGTCGACCAGCCCCGCCACGCGCCGATCTCGATTCCACTGCGCCCACTGAACATGCGAGCATTGCCATAGAGGATCGACGCTTCGTCGCGATTGATGAAGCCGACCGTTGGATTTCGTCGATCCACGCGGAACGGATGGTCGATCTGCTTGCGAAAGTATGGCCAGGTCGAAGCGCTCTTGTCCGCTTCGATCATGTTCGGAAACAGATGATCGAGAACCGGCGCTTCGAAGATTAGCGGCGATGTAGTCCTTGGCCATGGACGGCACTTGGAGCAAAGGAACGGAATCGGCCGCGCCGACGTTCAACACTTGCTTCGTACCAGGCGTGCGTACGCAACGATACGAAGGCGAATTGCATGGGCAGCCATTCGGCGTCAAGAAAGCCAGTGCTCAGCTGCATCCTTCGATGCCGCAATGCAACAAATTCTGGGTACTTGTACTTATCTTGCTCTCGCATTACCTGTTGTTTGAGCCGAAAAGCGCGGTCTATGATGTTCGTGTTTGGGCGCGCAGATCGAGCCGAGGTGGGCGTGAGCGACTCTCGATATAAGCGCGAACACGGACATAGGCGGTATCTGTTTGTTGAACGCTCATGGCATATGATTTGCAGATCATGGTGGGGACGTCGCGGACCAATCGGCGCGAGCGGAACGGTAGGTTCGCATCATGAATAAGATCGCAACTCTGACGATGAACGAAGCAGCGATCCGCATAACTCGCGCCACCCCTCGTGACGCTGCGGGACGTACACAAGGTCTTCGCCAATCAGGTTACTGCTCTCGAGGGCCTCGACCTCGACGTTCGGGCCGGCGAGTTCCTTTCGCTGCTTGGGCCTTCGGGTTGCGGCAAATCGACGGTTTTGCGACTGCTAGCGGGCCTTGCGGGGCCGACACGAGGCGAGATCGTTTGGCTCACCAAATGTCCGGAACTCGGCTTCGTTTTTCAGGAACCGACATTAACGCCTTGGTCGGACGTATTCACTAATGTCTGGCTGCCGCTTCGGCTTAGCGGCATTTCGAAGGAAAAGGCTCGCCCGAGAGTCGAGGAGGCGCTCGAACAAGTTGGCCTCGCTGGTTTCGCAAACGCCTATCCGCGCCAGCTTTCCGGCGGCATGAAGATGCGAGTGTCGATCGCTCGCGCCCTTGGTGACGCGGCCGACAGTTCTCTTGATGGATGAGCCGTTTGCTGCGCTGGACGAGATCACACGGCTAAAGCTTAACGATGATTTGGCGGCGCTCCGCTCTTCTCTTGGGGCGACAGTGGTGTTTGTGACCCATTCCGTGTTTGAGAGCGTGTATCTTTCGGACCGCATCGTGGTCATGGCCGCCCGTCCCGGACGGGCAGTTGCGGAAATCAATGTGGAGTCTCCCACCCAGTCTCGGCAGGAGGGGTTTCGGCTCTGTAAGGCCTACGCGGACACCTGCGTCCAGACTTCTGAGGCCCTCCATCTGGCGATGGGCGATCGTCCGCCCACCATGCTCAAGGGCGGGATGGCGTGAGCAAAGATGACTTCGTTGGCTATGCGGTGCCCGCTATCACACTGGGCTTGGGCTTGACCGCATGGGAGGGGCTAGTCCGGTACTTCGCCGTCCCGTCTTATCTGCTGCCCGCGCCGAGCCTAATAATCTCCACTCTGATCACAGACTGGCCAACGCTGTCGGCGTCGCTATGGGTAACCCTGTCGATTACGCTCAAGGCGCTTGGAGTCGCGATTATCGGGAGCGTCGCCCTAGCTATTCTTTTTGCACAGTCGAGGTTGGTCGAGCGGGCGTTTTACCCGTTCGCCGTTGCTATGCAGGTCACGCCGATCGTCGCGATTGCGCCGCTA
>CAVXKU010000014.1:0-250811 GCA_963762335.1 uncultured Alphaproteobacteria bacterium
ATCAGGCCGGACCTCATCAAGCGTCCCATCAACTCCTGGGCCGAGCTTCTGAATCCCGAGTTCAAGGGCAAGGCGGCCATCCTCAACATCCCCTCGATCGGCATCATGGACGCCGCAATGGTGGTCGAGGCGACCGGCAAATACAAATATCCCGACAAGGGAAACATGACGCGGAAAGAAATCGACATGACGATGGCCACGCTCACCGAGGCCAAGAAGGCCGGCCAGTTCCGCGCCTTCTGGAAGGACTTCAACGAGAGCGTCAACTTGATGTCGTCGGGCGAGACCGTCATCCAGTCGATGTGGTCGCCGGCCGTGACGGCGGTGCGCACCAAGGGTATCCCCTGCACGTTCCAGCCGCTCAAGGAAGGCTACCGCTCGTGGGCGTCCGGTTTCTGCATGTCGAAGGGCGTCACGCCGAAGCAGGCCGACATGATCTACGAATTCGTGAACTGGTACCTGTCCGGTTGGGCGGGCGCCTATCTCAACCGCCAGGGCTATTACTCGGCGGTCCTGTCGACGGCCAAGGCTCATATGGAGCCCTACGAATGGGCGTACTGGATGGAGGGCAAGCCGGCCGCACAAGACATCAAAGGACCGGATGGCTCGCTTCTCGAAAAGGCCGGCGCGACACGCGACGGCGGCTCCTACGACGACCGCATGGGCAACGTCGCCTGCTGGAACGCGGTCATGGACGAGAATGACTACATGGTCCGCAAATGGAATGAGTTCATCGCGTCCTAGCGATCGACTTCGTCCGTTCCGCGCGTTCGCGGCGACTGGAACCATGATGGCCCCTTTGCTCCTCTCCCGCCAGGCGGGAGAGGAGACTTCCGGAAAACATTGGCGCTGACGAATGACCGCCACCACTATCTCCACGCCGACGGTCAGCAGGGCCACGGATCGCGCCGCCAAGCAGGGACTGGACCGCGTCGGCATTCCGGGATGGCTTCAGGCGATGCCGTTCGGCCTCGTCTTCGCGTTCTTCTTCATCATCCCCCTCATTCTCGTCGTCATCGTCAGTTTCTGGGACTACAACGACTATTCGATGCTGCCGGCCTTCACGATGCGCAGCTACACCGAGACCTTTGAAGGCTGCCTCACTCAGCTGCCGGATCTCTGCACGATCCTCAAGACCTATGTGTCGACGGCGAAATTCTGCTTCATCGTCTGGCTCACGACGCTGATCATCGGCTTTACGATCGCCTATTTCCTTGCCTTCCACATCCGCTCAACGACGACGCAGATGGTGCTCTTTCTCATCTGCACCATTCCGTTCTGGACCTCGAACGTCATTCGCATGATTTCGTGGATCCCGCTGCTCGGACGCAACGGGCTGGTCAACGACGCGCTCATGCGCGCCCATATCGTGGACAAGCCGGTCGAATGGCTCCTCTACTCGCCCTTCTCGGTGTCGCTCGCGTTCACCCATCTCTTCACCTTCTTCATGGTCGTGCCGATCTTCAATTCGATGATGCGAATCGACAAGCGCCTCGTGGAGGCGGCCTATGATTCCGGCGCTTCCGCATGGCAGACGTTGTGGTGTCTGATCGTGCCCTTATCGAAACCAGGCATTGTCATCGGCTCGATATTCGTTGTGACGATCGTGATGGGCGATTTCATCACCTTCGATGTGATGGGCGGTGAACAGATCGCCTCCGCCGGCAAGGTCGTCGAGACGCGCCTCAACGCTCTGCAGTTCCCGCCCGCAGCGGCGAACGCGGTCATCCTGCTTGCGGTGACGCTTTTGATCATCACCGCGCTCAATCGCGTCGTCGACGTCCAGAAAGAGCTCTGAAAGATGGGTGAAGAGCGTTCTCCCGCTTTCTATTGGCTCGCCGCCTTTTTCGGGTTGTTTGTACTGTTTCTTTACGGCCCGATGATCGTCATCTTCGTTCTCTCGTTCCAGGGCCCCACAGGCGGCCTGACATTCCCGATGAATGGAGTGTCGCTGCACTGGTTCGAGCGGCTGTGGAGTGGCGGCGGGATCGTCAACATCCATGACGCATTCACCCGCTCCCTCGAGCTCGGCTTCATCGTGATGATCCTCACGGTCCTTCTCTCGCTGAGCGCTGGCCTTGCCTTCCGCAAACGATTCCCCGGCGCGAGGCTCCTGTTTTTCGTCGCGGTCGCAAGCCTCATCGTGCCTTCGATCGTGACCTCGCTCGGTATCGCGCTCGAATTCCGGCTGCTCGACGATTTCCTCAAGAATCACGGACCGGGGTGGATCGCCGATAACCTGAAAACGACGATGGGCCTGTTCACCTCCGGCCTCGGCGCGCATCTGACCTGGACGTTGCCGTTTGGACTCCTGGTGATGTTCGCGATCTTCAATCGTTTCGACAATCGCTATGAGGAGGCGGCGCGCGACCAAGGGGCCACGCCTTCGCAGACTTTGCGCTATGTGGTCCTGCCGATCATCCTGCCTTCGGTGATCGGCGTCGGATTTTTCGGTTTCACGCTGTCCTGGGATGAAATCGCGCGCTCGAGCCAAGCGATGGGCGAACACAATACGCTGCCGATGGAATTGCAGGCGCTGACGACGACCGTGACCACGCCAGAGATTTACGCGCTCGGCACCGCGACGACAGGCGTATCCTTCGGCGTTATCGCGCTCGCGCTAATCGGAATCATGACAATCCGCGCCCGGCAGGCTCGGCACGGATCAGACGCCGGTCAGGCCTGAGGTCCGATCAGGCTCTACAAACATACTCGTCTCGCTCGTGCGAAGAGGGCGTTCGGCCGCCCTGTCCAGCTCGCCCGAGGCGTGGCCAACCCTTTAGGGTTAGCGAATTGGGCGCGACGCCTGTAAACTCCGTTCCGCGCCGCGCAGCTGGGGTAGACTTGTGCTGAAACCGCGCGCTTATAAGCGGGACCTATTCGGGGAGTTTGACATGAGCACCATCACGCGTCGCAGCCTTATCCTATCGGGCGCCGGTCTTGCGACCGCAGCCTTCGTTGCGCCGGCCGAAGCCGCGACTGGCGCGGTCTCCCTGCACATCGCCAGCGCCGGCTTCATCTTCGGCGTAACGGGCGGCAGCGGCGTTTTCACCTTCCGGGGACAGCGAATTCCGCTCAGAGTCGGCGGCATCAGCGCGGGCGCCCTGATCGGCGTCTCCGCGACCGATCTCGTCGGCACCGCGTTTAACGTTCACGCTCCAGGCGATATCGCGGGCATCTACTCGGCCATCGGCGCCGGCATGGCGATTGCGGGGGGCAGAAGCAACGCGCAGCTCTCCAACGCCAACGGCGTGGTCCTTCGCCTCCATGGGCGCCAGGTTGGCTTCAGCTTCTCGATCGACCTCAGCGGAATGAGCATCTCGCTCGCTTAAGTCTGGGAGCTGGCTGCTCGAGATGGAGCTGCGCCGCCGAGAGTTTGCGGCGCTTATGCTCGGCGGGGCGGCTGCGCTCAGCCTCGCCGGGCAGGCCGAGCGCTGAGAGCGATCCCCTGCCCTCTTGGAACGCGGGCCCCGCCAAGGACGCGATCGTCAAATTCGTCCACGCGACGACCGACGCGGCAAGCCCCGACTTCGTGCCGCTCGCCGACCGCATCGCGACCTTCGACCAAGACGGCACGCTGTGGGTCGAGCACCCGATCTACACGCAGCTCGTATTCGCGTTCGACCGCGTGCCGCAGGTTGTGAAGGAAAGACCGGAACTTGCGGATGAGCCGGCTTTCAAGGCCGTTCTCTCAGGCGACCGCGAGGTGATCGCGAGCCTCTCGATGGAAGAGCTTCTTTCTGTCGTAGGCGCGACCCTGACCGGCATGGACGTTGAGACCTACCGCGACGAGGTCACCGATTGGATCAAGAACGCGCGCGATCCGCGCTGGAATCGGCCGTTCACCGAGCTCGTCTATCAACCGCAGATCGAGCTGCTCAAATATCTGCGCGACAACGGCTACCGCACCTACATCGTCACCGGCGGCGGCCAGGATTTCGTGCGCGCCTACGCCGAGCCCGTCTACGGGATTCCGGTCGAGCAGGTGGTCGGAACCATGTTCGGGCTTGGCTTTGAGCAGGGAGCTGACGGCAAGCCCGTCCTCAAACGGGAGCCAAAGCTTCTCCTCAACGACGACAAGGCCGGCAAGCCCGAGGGAATCCATCTCGTGATCGGCCGCAGGCCCCATTTCGCCTTCGGCAACACTCCGGGTGACCAGCAAATGCTGGAATATACAACGGCAGGTTCGGGCGCGAGACTAGGGATGCTGGTTCTCCATGACGACGGCGTGCGTGAATACGCCTATGGGCCAGCGGCGGGTCTGCCCGATTCGAAGATCGGGACCTTTCCCCAAGGACTTTACGACTTAGCGATCAAGGATGGCTGGATCGTCGTCAGCATGAAAAACGACTGGAAGCGCATTTTCGCGTTCGAGTAGTCGCGTTGGCGCTCCTTGCGCGCCTCTTCACCAGCGAATCAGCGCTGCGCCCCAGGTGAAGCCGCCGCCCATCGCTTCGATCATCACCAAATCGCCCGCCTTGATGCGGCCATCCCTGACGCCGACGTCCAACGCGAGCGGGATCGAGGCGGCAGACGTGTTCCCGTGCTGGTCAACTGTGACGATCACCTTGTCGCGCGCAATGCCGAGCTTGTCCGCCGACGCGTCAATGATCCGACGATTTGCTTGATGCGGTACGAACCAGTCGATCTCCTCCGGCGTCACGCCGGCGTCGGCGAAGCATCCTTGGATCACGTCGGTCACCATGCCCACCGCATGACGGAACACTTCCTTTCCTTCCATACGCAAATGACCGACCGTTTGAGAAGTCGACGGGCCGCCGTCGACGTACAGCTTTTGGCGGTGCCGACCATCCGCGCGCAGGCGCGAAGCAATCACGCCGGGCGAAGCGAGCCGGCCGTTGCTGCTGCGCGCCTCGAGCACAATCGCCCCAGCCCCGTCGCCGAACAGGACGCAGGTCGTTCGGTCGTTCCAATCCAGAAGGCGCGAAAATGTTTCCGCGCCGATCACCAGCGCGCGCTTATGCGAGCCGGAACGCAGGAATTTCTCCGCCGTCACGACCGCGTAGACGAAGCCGGTGCAGACCGCCTGCAGATCGAAGGCCGCGCCCTCGACAATGCCAAGATCAGCTTGAACCTGAGTCGCTACGGCGGGAAATGTGTAATCGGGAGTGGATGTGGCGACGATGACAAGATCGATGTCGGCTGCCTCGAGACCGCCGTTGCGCAGCGCCGCCCGAGCCGCCTTGAGGGCCAGTGACGACGTGGTTTCGTCGGGCCCGGCGACATAGCGCTGGCGGATCCCAGTGCGCTGCACGATCCATTCGTCCGAGGTGTCGACCCTCGTCGCCAATTCCGCGTTCGAGACTGCGCGCGCAGGCAGGGCGGCGCCGACGCCGCGTACACAGGAGCGGATTGAGGCGGGCGCGCCATCCCCGTGCGCTTCCGGTTCGGAGCGGCGCGCACGACGAACGCTCGGCGGAGGGGATGCAAGACTCATGAAGGTGCGTTTTTCCGTGATCAGGACTGAACGGCGCGTGAACGCGCGGGCATGGGGC
This sequence comes from uncultured Alphaproteobacteria bacterium, assembly GCA_963762335.1. Lineage (GTDB taxonomy): Bacteria > Pseudomonadota > Alphaproteobacteria > Rhizobiales > Beijerinckiaceae > Roseiarcus. The sequence goes on from CAVXKU010000014.1 coordinate 5,517, forward strand.
GGAAACCGTTGGCGTGGGCGATCATTTCCCGAATCTTGTCGAGCAGTTCCTGACGCACCATGTCGTACCCAAGCTCCACGGCGCCAGCGTAGCTTTCGGCATCGGCGCCGCCATGGGCCTTGATGACGACGCCGTCAAGCCCCAGAAACACGCCGCCGCTTGCCCGCGGGACCATTTTACGCGCGCAGCTCTGTGAGCGCGTTTGCGCGCGAAGAGAAAACCGATGCGCGACATGATGTTGTGGCTCATGGCGTCGCGCATGTATTGGCCAAGTTGCCTGGCGGTGCCCTCCGCGGTTTTGAGCGCGATGTTGCCAGTGAAGCCTTCGGTGACGAAAACGTCGACGGCGCCCTTGCCGAGATCGTCGCCTTCGACAAAGCCCTGGTAGCGCATGTTGGGAAGATTGGCCTCGCGCAGGACGCGCCCCGCCGCCTTCACCTCCTCGACCCCTTTGATCTCTTCGGTCCCGACATTGAGCAGACCCACAGTGGGCTCGTCGATATGGAAGACAATGCGCGCCATCGCTGCGCCCATGACCGCAAGATCGACGAGATGCTGCGCGTCGCCGCCGATCGTAGCGCCGACGTCGAGCACGATTGATTCGCCGCGTAGCGTCGGCCACATCGCCGCGATCGCCGGCCGCTCGATCGGCGCCATCGTGTGCAAGCAAAACTTCGCCATCGCCATCAAGGCGCCGGTGTTGCCGGCGGAGACCGCACAGTCGGCGGCGCCGGACTTCACCGCTTCGATCGCCTGCCACATCGACGAGACGCGCCGCCCTGAGCGCAGCGCCTGGCTAGGCTTGTCGCTCATCTTGACGGCGATATCGGTGTGAAAAATACGCGACGCGGCAGCGAGCTTCGGATGACGCTCAAGGATGGGCGCGATCGCGCTCTTGTCGCCGTAGAGGAGAAACTTGATGTCCGGACGGCGTTCAAGCGCGACAGCCGCCGCGGCCAGGACAATCGTTGGCCCGTGATCGCCCCCCATCACGTCCAGCGCTATGCGAACGTCGCCTGCCATTCCCTCGTCCGACCGCGTCGAGCGCGTTGCCCGGGCGGCGCAGCGCGGCGCGACAATAGCGGCTCTGCCGTGCAAGGCAACGCAAGAAACCTCTTGCTTGGTTGCGGCCAGCGACAGACCCAACTGCTGCGGCGCAGGAGGTCGCGCCATTGCTCCAATGTTGGCGAAGAGGACTTGCTTCTGCGCTGCGGGCTTCAAAGCCGTCGCAGCCAAATTCAATGGTTGACCGCGCCCGCAAACAGCGAGCGAGGCGCTCGCTATTCAGAGATTGTTTTGATGGCGAACAGCGCTTTGCCGTATGCCGGCGGCAGAGTCGACAATTTGCCGCAATCACCGATTCGTGGGCCTGGGCGGCCCACGAATCGATGGACCACCCAGGCCTTCGCTGTTCGCTCGAGTTATTCCTTGACCAGCGCCAAGGCGATCTTCTGGGAAATGTATCCGAGCACCGCGCCGACGATCAATGAGATCACGATGTTGATGAAAGGGTTCTCCAACGATGCGGTCGTGACCGCGCCAAGTTTGTTGCCTGCAAGCGCGAGTCCCGCCGTTGCTGCATATCCGTAGACCGACGCCGGAATGTCGCTCAGCGTCGGCGACTTGGCCGCATACACAAGAATGAAGACTGTGATCAAGACGCATATTCCGGCCCAAAGCGGGACGCCGAGCGCGCCGCCGAGCGGAACTTGGGTGACGAGAAGCAGCGCGATATAGGCCATGACCGCGCCGAATATCAGATGGATGAGGGCCTTGCTGAGTCCGGCTTCCTTGCCGCCGCAATGATAGAATGTCGCCCAGGCGATGAACGCCGCCCAAATTTGCAGCCCCATGCCAAACGGCGACAAGAAGACAAACGTCGCGATGCCTCCGAGCACGCCGATGCTGACCGCCAATGCAGTGATGAGATCCATAGCGTCCTCCCTGTCGCTGTGCGCTCACCCGATTGGGTTGCGCAAAGCTTGATTCGGGACTCTTGCTGAGCCCCACGGTACGGACGTTAACTTGTGGCTAAATTTTACGCAATGCCGTCATCTTGCCATCAGCAAGCAACATTCTTGCCCTATTCGCGTCCCGGCTTCGTCCCGCGGAGCGAGCGCCGAAAACGGTGACTCTGTGGGCTCAGATTCTGTGCTTTCCTCAAAGACTGCACCGGGCTTGCGGGGATAGGGGTCGAGGCCTAGAGCAAAGAATTCCGCCGTGAGGGCGCCGAGGTCGATCTTTCCGTCAATAACGGGATCTGGCTCGTCTTCCTCGTCGAGGGACAACGTCTGCGTTTCCTCAACCCCTATGGACCTGGGATCGGCTGTCTGTCGGCGGAGCGAACCGCACGTCCACGTCCTCGTCGACGGTCGCAGCGAACGGCTCGAGCGAAACAATGCAGACTTGAGTGAGTTCGCCGTGGACAACGCCGGTAACGCGCGCCCCACCCCGGCCCCAAGGGTCGAGGCGCAGCGTCGCTGTCAGGGCGGCAATGGCCGGAAGCTTGTAGAATGAGGCAAGCGCCTCTCTTTCGGCGGGAGAAGCCTCGATTGTCACGACTTGGCCGTCCCGAGGAATGGCGTCGACGCGCACGACGCGGGAGAAAAGTCTCTCTTCAGTCACGACCATCTCCGGCGCCGATCGAGCCGCGCGGAAAACGAAACCGGCCAGTCGTGAAGGTTTCAATGGGGATCGCGGCCAAGGCAGCGTCGACTGCTGCGACATGATCAGCCAGCGCTTCTGCCTTCGGCTCGGCCTCGCGGCCTGCGACGCCATACACGTTGCGCGCCAACACCCCGGCAAGATCGGTAGCCGAACCGTTGTCGAGCGCAGCGGCGTAAGCGGCGTTGCGGCCGTAGAAAGCGCTCCCCATCGTCTTCAGGCGCTTCGACACGCCAACATCCGAATATCCGATCTCGCGCAGCGTGTCGTCGAAATGGGTGAAAAGGCTGTCCACCAGATCCTGAGCGATCGCGTCCGCGACGCCGCCCAGCGCGGCCAACCGGCGCAGGACGAGCCCGGCGTGCAGCGTGAGCAGTTCGAATCGACCGTCCATCCGATCGGGCGCGCCCAGCTGCTCGTACAGCTCAGGGCGGCGCGCCGCCGCCACGATCTCGCCTCGTATCTGCTCGATGAGTGTTTTGCTGGCGCGACGTGCGCGCCACTGGGCCAAGATCATACCAATGTCCTGCGAGCGGCGGCTTGCGTCTTGCTCTAGTCAGGGCTGATGAGTTAGGCATCCGCGCCCGGTCTGGCAAGGCGAAGAACTGGTCGAGAGAGACGGAACGCGAATGGCGCCGAAAATCCATCGTCGAGCAGCGTTGGGATTGGCCCTTGGCGCCGGGTTCACGCTCAGCGGCTGCCTTGGCTACGAGGGCGACTTCGCTCGCGGCTACCAGGTCGATGAGGACACGGTGTCACAGCTCAAAGTCGGCGTGACGACCAAGCCCGAAGCGCTTGCGGCGCTTGGCACCCCCTCGACCACCTCCACTGTCGGTGGCGACGCCTGGTATTATATCGGGCAGCAGATGCAGCACACCTTGTCGTTCATGCCCGTCAAGATGACGGATCAGCACGTGCTCGCGGTCTATTTCGACAAGAGCGGTAAAGTCGATCGCATCGCCAATTATGGCATGAAGGACGGCAAGGTGTTCGATTTCGTCAGCCGCACGACGCCGACCGGCGGTTCCGAGCCCGACTTCCTCAAGAACATCATGGGCGGCCTGTTCAAGTTCAGCTGAGGCAGGGTCGCGGCGATCAGCGCCGGCGCGCCCGGGAGGATAAAACTGGGCACTCTGATGTCATTGCTACCTCTGTTGATTTCTGAGATCGCCTACAGGGCCGGCCAGACCTTCCAAGGACAACCAGGTCTCAGCCGCTGCTCAACCGGTGCGATCGTGTCGCGTTGGGCCATGGACACCTGCTTCCAGCTCTGAACTCGGCAAGCCGAAAACAAGGCAGAACGTTATACCGCTAAGCGACGCGGTGGGTCGCTATCTGGAACTCGCTCGTCGCCTAAACAGCTTCTCCGTTGATCTCAACGGCGCGCTTGGAGGATTCGATCCCTACCGGTGCTGTTTTTTCAACGCTGACTGACGAACACGGCGTCGGACAATTGATTGCATAAAATCAGAAACAACAGTAAGCTTTCGCCATGATCGACTCGTGCGCTTCACACATGGCTTCAACCGCTAGCGCCAGACGGTCGCCCGAAGCGCAGAAACCGACGAGGAAAATTTTCCTAACGAATTGTCCCGCGTAACCCATTGATAAGTCTCGATTCGGACGAGAGAATCCAAGGAAATCCAAGGAAATCCAATAGCGGTTTTCGTTTGTTTTCGTAGGGTAATCGCTAGGCGCCAAGAAAACCCAAACGGGCAGCCCGACGTTCGCGGTCGGCTGCCCGCGAGCCGACGCCATGCGATGGCAACAAGCGCAGAACCCGCGCTCGACGCCCTTAGACCACTCGCCCGCTTACTTCGCCAGAATCGCCAGGAGCAGCAGGGCGACGATGTTCGTGATCTTGATCGCCGGATTGACCGCCGGACCGGCGGTGTCCTTGTAGGGGTCGCCGACCGTATCGCCGGTGACGGACGCCTTGTGGGCTTCCGAGCCCTTCAGGTGCTTGACGCCGTCCTTGTCGACGAACCCGTCCTCGAAGCTCTTCTTGGCGTTGTCCCACGCGCCGCCGCCCGAGGTCATCGAGATGGCGACGAAGAGACCGTTGACGATCACGCCAAGCAGCGAGGCGCCGAGCGCGGCGAAGGCCGACGCCTTCGAACCCGAGATCCACAATGCGCCAAAATAGACGACAAATGGCGCCAGCACCGGCAGCAGCGATGGGATAATCATCTCCCTGATCGCCGCACGCGTCAGGAGATCGACCGCGCGTCCGTAGTCGGGACGCTGCGTGCCGTTCATGATGCCCGGCATGTCCTTGAACTGCCGACGCACTTCGAGCACCACCGCGCCCGCCGCGCGTCCGACCGCAGTCATCGCGATGCCGCCGAACAGATAGGGGATCATGCCGCCGAATATGAGCCCCGCGACCACGTAGGGGTTGGAAAGGTCGAACGAGACCGCGCCAATATCCTTGAAATAGGGCGCGCCAGTCTCGGTGAAGTGCCGAATGTCGTTCGTGTAGGCCGCGAACAGCACCAGCGCGCCCAAGCCCGCCGAGCCAATGGCGTAGCCCTTGGTCACGGCCTTGGTCGTGTTGCCGACTGCGTCGAGCGCGTCGGTCGACTGACGCACTTCCTTGGGCAAGCCCGCCATTTCGGCAATGCCGCCGGCGTTGTCGGTGACCGGCCCGAAGGCGTCGAGAGCGACGATCATGCCGGCCAGGCCAAGCATGGTCGTAACCGCGATCGCGGTGCCGAAGAGGCCGGCGAGCTGGTACGTCGAAACGATGCCGGCGACGATGACCAGCGCCGGAAGCGCCGTCGATTCCAGCGAAACCGCGAGACCCTGAATCACGTTCGTGCCGTGGCCAGTGACCGAGGCCTGCGCAATCGACACGACCGGGCGTTTGCCCGTGCCGGTATAATATTCGGTGATGACGACGATGAGGCCCGTGACCACAAGGCCGACCAGGCCGCAGACGAAAAGGCTCGAGCCGGTGACGACTTTGCCGGCGACCGTGCCGATATCGCCCCAGCCGACAACATAGCTCGTCGCAAGGGCGAGACCGAGAATCGACAGAACGCCGGTCGCGATGAGGCCCTTATAGAGCGCGCCCATGATCGAGCCGTTGGCGCCCAGCTTGACGAAGAACGTGCCAATGATCGAGGTGACGATGCAGGCAGCGCAGATCGCGAGCGGATACATCATGGTCGGAAGCAGCGCCGGCGTGCCGTCGAAGAAGATCGAGGCCAGCACCATCGTCGCCACGACCGTCACTGCATAGGTTTCGAACAGGTCGGCGGCCATGCCGGCGCAATCGCCAACGTTGTCGCCGACGTTGTCCGCGATGGTCGCAGGGTTGCGAGGATCGTCCTCGGGAATGCCCGCTTCGACCTTGCCGACGAGGTCGGCGCCGACGTCCGCGCCCTTGGTGAAGATGCCGCCGCCAAGCCGGGCGAAGATCGAGATCAGCGAGGCGCCAAAGCCGAGCGCGACCAGCGCGTCGATCGTCTCGCGGTCCGCGACGCCATGGCCAAGAACGCCAGTCAGAATGCCAAAATATCCGGCGACGCCGAGAAGCGCGAGGCCCGCGACGAGCAGGCCGGTCACCGCGCCCGAGCGGAAGGCGATGTCGAGGCCGCCGGCGAGCGATTTCGTCGCCGCCTGCGCGGTGCGCACGTTGGCGCGCACCGAGACGTTCATGCCGATGAAGCCTGCGGCGCCGGACAGGATGGCGCCGATCGCGAACCCGATCGCCACGGTCCACGAAAGCAGAAGTCCCAGGGCGATGAACACCACGACGCCGACGCCGGCGATGGTTATGTACTGGCGCCGAAGATAGGCCTGCGCCCCTTCCGCCACCGCGCCAGAAATCTCCTGCATCCTTGCTGTGCCGGCGTCCGCCGCCATCAGGCTGTTAACCGTGTAGACGCCGTAGACAATGGAAAGCAGTCCACAGACGATAATCAGGCCCAAAAGCATGCGCGGAAGCCCCGTTTCAAGGCCGCAGGCGCTCTCCCGCGGCTTCGTTGGTGGCGCTCCTTGCCAGAAACTTCGCTGCGCCGCAACGGCGTGGCGGTTTTGAATCGAGTTTTAAGGCAAATGCGGCGCTGTAGCTGGCCCGCCACAGCCCGTTCCTCCCGAATTTTGGGGGATTTGGCCGCTCAGCGCTTCCCTTCAGGGGTCCAGGTCGTTTCTCCGATGCGCAAGGACAGAACCTTGAGTTCCCCCTTAGGTTCGAAGAGATCGTCGCGCAGCGCGACGCGGCCGTCCTTCTGACCGAGTCCCAGCAAGGCGTAGGCCGCAGACACCATCCGGGCGGCGGAGCCGGTGTACCAGGACCAGCCCCCTCGCCCGCCGTGGCCCCACCCGTCGTAAATATCAGCGGGCTGCTGAGTGGGAATGAGTCCGTAAATGGCAAGGTTGTCGGGATCGGTCTTTTTCAGCGGGGAAATTTTTTCGTAAATCTCGAAGGCGCGCGCGCTAAGCCGAGCAGCGAGCTCGTGATCGCCCTTTCGTCGCGCGGACGCGGAGAGCCGCACGAAGCCATCGACGATCCAGGTCGCGCCGTGACTATATTGGCCGCCGTTCTCACGCACCCCGGGCGGATAGTCGGCAATCCGTCCCGGGATAGGGCTGCGAATGTTCGTAGAACGGCTGTTCGAGCAGCAGCACCCGGTTCTCGCGCTCGATCCCCTTCAGGCCGCCCTCGACCGCGGCAAGCGCGCGCTCGTCGTCGCAGGCGCCGGAATAGGCCGCCCAGCCGTTGGCCATGGCGTTGCGCGCGCCAACCTCTTGCCCGTCGTCGGCGAAGTCGAGCGCGTAATGGTCGCCCATCCAGCCGGCTTCGAGCGCCTTCCGCTGGCCTGCGAGTTCCTGTTCGCAGCGGGCGGCAAACGCTTCATCGCCCTTGATCCGCGCCAGATCGACAAAGCCGTCGAGCACGTTGGAGAGGAAGAAGCCCATCCAGACGCTGGTTCCGATTTCGCGCCGGCCCAGCGCGTCGATGCCGTCGTTCCAGTCGCCGGCGCGCAGCAACGGCAAGACCGTTCGCGCCCAGTGCTGAAGCGTGAAGGCGATGGCCAGGCGCGCGTGCTCGTAGACGGTCGCGCTCTCGCGCGAGACGCGCGGGATCACGATCCAGGTGTCCTCGTGCGCGGGCACGGCGTCGGCTTCGAGGAAGGGCGTGACCTCATCGAGCACCGTTCGATCACCGCTCTCGCGCACGTAGCGGGCGAGCACGTAGGGTAGCCAGAGGTGCGGGTCGCTCGCCTTGGTACGCTGGCCGAGACCGGTGCCACCGCCCGGCGCGCGATGCCACCACTTGAGCACGTCGCCCTCGCGGAATTGCTGGGTCGCGTGCAACACGATCTGCGCTCGCGTGAGGCGGGGTTCGAGAAGCGTGAGCGCCAGCACGTCCTGCAACTGGTCGCGATAGCCCGTCGCTCCGCCGATCTGGTTCGGACCCACGCGACCGAACAGCCGCGACGCGTAAAGTTGATAGGGAAGCCAGGTGTTGACCAGCCGGTCGAAGTCCGGCCGATTTGTGCGGATCTCGACTTTGCCCAGCCGCTCGGCCCAGGAGGCGCGCGTCGCCGCAAGTTCGTCCAGGGCGGCCGGCCACTCCGACGCGCGCCGCGGCGGCGAGCGATTCCTCTCGGGTCGGCGTCTGGCCGACGGCGATCGCGATCTTCATTTCGCCGCCGGGCGGCAGGACGATCTCGCTGCAGAAGGCGGCTACGCGCCGCCCGTCGTCGCGCACGGCGCCGTCGCTGGCGCCGGTCTCGACCATTACGGGCGTGAGGATGTTCCGTCCCGGACCGCCGAAGAATCGCGCGCGTATGCGTCTCGGTCGAAGGCGTCTCCAGGCTCGTCGTGGCAAAGGCAAATCCGCGCACGAAATCGTTCTGGGGGTTGCTGAAGAGCAGGGTCGACCCAACTGTCTCGTCGAGGATCTTATCGATGCTCGCGTTAGGGCTATCCTCAAGCGCCATTTCGAAGAACGGCGTGATCCGCAGGCGCCTTGGATTGGTCCCGCGATTGCGCACAGTGAGGAGGCGCATATCGCCGGGATAGTTCGGGGGAACGAAGACGACATATTCCGTTTCCAGCTCGCGGCGCATCATTGTGAAGGTTGCGACCCCTGGCTCGTAGACCGCATTGTGAGCAGCGTCACTATGCTGAAACGGGGTGAAGCTCGGCGCGTCGATATCGCCGCTTTCGAGGTCGCGCAGATAAACGATCTGTGCCGGCTGAACCGCCGTCACACTGTCGAAGCGAAAGGCGGAGAGTCCGTTCTGACGGGCGTTGCCGAAGGCTGAGAAAATATCGCCGTCGTTGGAGACCATCGTCGCCATGCCGATTTCGTTCGCCATCACGTGCGCCCACGGTCGGGGCGTCCGGTTGGTCAGGCTCAGCGCTTTGCCATCCGCTGAGAAAGCTAAACGGCCAGCGCGAATGCAGAGCATGTGAGGGCTCGACGGCGCGCGTCTCGTACAGGCGCTTTTGCAGCTCCGGCTCTGGGAGCGGCGGCAGGCCGAGGCGCCTTGCAATCAATTCGCTCGCCCAGACGGCGTTGTCGGAGCGGCCGACGATGAACTCCGCCTCCGCGGTCTCGCCGGGACCCAGCATCGACTCAAGCGTGAAACTCGCCGCTGGATCGAAGGGCCAGAGCTTGCCTTCGTCATCGAGCTTGCGCCAACGCCACCGCTCACAGCCGGTTGGCTTTGTCAGCGAGCCTTCGCCGATGAAGCGGATGCGCGAATCCTCGTAGCCGACGAGCTCCACGCCCGCGCCCGGCTTGACGGCGAAGAACGAGGTTTCGCCGCGATCGGCCCGCGCCGATCGCAAGAGCCGGTTGCGCGCGAGGATCGCATTGAGGGAACGCACGAACACGGTCTCGACATGCATGCCAGCGAAGTCGAGATCCTTGGCGTAGGCGCCGGTCTCATGACCCGCGACTTCGCAGAAGCTCGTGAGACGCAGTCGCCGATGCCGATCCGATTTGTTCTCAAGCCGGATGCGCCAGCTCAAGACTGCGCCCTCGGAATCGGGCGCAATCTCCATACGCGCTTCGATCCCGTTCAGCGCGTTGACAATCGCAAGACGATTGAAGCCCGGCTCCTCGATCCGATAGTCGCCCGCGCGCCGCGCCGGTTCAAAGCCGATCGACCAGGGCGCCTCGTCGTCCTCGCTCACGTAGAAGAAATGGCCGCGCGCCTGAAGCGGATCGAGCGGCCGGCGAAAAAGGTCGATTGCGAAGCCGCCGCGCTCCGCGCCCATAACGAAAGCCGCGCCCCGGCCGTCACGTTGAATCTCGAGTCCCACGGCGCCGTTATTGAAGGCGAAGCGGTCGGGACGCCGCGCGAGTTCGAGCGGAGCGCCGGCGAGCCATGGTCCCGCTCGCCCGACCTTGGCGCGCTCTTTGAGAAAGGCCGCGACAGAGGCCGCGGCGATCGCGGCGCCTGAGGCGGCGTACGCGAAGGCCGAGCGTCTTGACCGCGTCGGGCATGGGAGCGCCGCCGCGCGCCAAGCGTCTCCGCCCCGGTCCAGGCCTTGTCCCACTCGGCGACCACGCGGAATGTAGAACGGAATGAGCAGCGGCGCCCAGGTGCCGAAGCGGCGGATGCCGTCGGGAATGGCGCGCGTGCGGCCGTGATGGCCGACGAATCGCGCCGCCGCTTCATCGGCGCGATCGCCACCGAGAAACGACAGATTGACCAGGGTCGCGACCCTGAGCCCCATATGGTCGAACCAGATGAGGATTCTGAGCCAGTCATAGGCGAGCAGGCCCGTGAACATGGCCAGGCTGAATTGGCGGAAGTCGGTTGGATTCTGCGTGACGTTCGCGCCGATGGCGACGCCCGTGCGGATCGCGCCGTCCTGATTGTACCAGGTCGGGTCCGGCGACTGGCGCAGGAACGAATTGATGACCGGCGCCATCCACAGGCCCCAGCGCAACACGCGCACGCCCTGCTCCACCAGGCCTTCGACGCCGGCAGGACTGAGCAGCGTCTTGATCGGACGCAAGCTTCTTCGCAGCGCGGCGTCGAGCAGAACGTAGTTGATCGAGAAAAGCGGCGCGGCGAGCGACCAGTTGATCACGCCCGCCACCGATTCGGTCCAGAACAGCCTGAACCCCGCCCGCGACCTCGCCGAGGTTGATCGAGCCATATTTGTTGAAGATCGGATAGGTGGTGAAGTCGCCGAGCTTGCGACCGTCGAGCCGGTAGTTGACGTCGGCATAGGCCCAGAACTTGTCGATCACCACATGCAGCTGCGGAGTGTCGAAATACCAGCCAAGCGCGCCAGCGACCACGCCGCCGAGCAGAACGCCGAGCGCATAGAGTCGCCAGCTTTGCAGCTTCGTCCGTTCGCCGCGGATCACGCTTCCTGCGTCGAAGGCGAGGTCGACGCCGCCATAGCAGAGCGCGCCGATCGACGGCCATTGCGAGAAAGCGCGCGCCGCCGTCGTAGGCCGCCAGATTGGCGCGATAGGCGAACGCGAGGCCGAGCCCGATAACAAGCCCGCGCACAGGCCCTCGCGGATCACGATAGGCGGCTCTCAACCGCCCGAAGAAGGGCGCCGTCCCGTCGGCGCTGCCAACGATCGTCTGCCCGAGCGGAAAAAGGAGGGCGCCAATAAGCGGCCCGATGATCAGCGCGCCGCCGTCGAGAACGGCCGCCGCGCCAGGCGCGCTCAGGATCAGGGCCGCGACGAGAATAAGGCCCATGAACAGCGCGCCGTAGACCGCGCCCTTGATGAAGCCGGTCCGCCAATGTTCCCAGACCACCTCAAAGCGCGGCGGGCGCCCGGCGAGCCAATCGAGAGCAACGCCAGTCAGAAGATAGACGATCGCCCACAAGCCAGCTTGAGCCAGCGCCGCACACAAGGCTGGAGAAAAAGATCGCCAGGAATGGCTGAGCGACCCATTGCGCGGCGTTAGCGAACAAAGGCGTGGCGGCCGCGACAGCGCCGCTCAGCGCGAACACAGCGTGCGTGCGCGCCGATCGTGGCAGCCGGTTGAGGCTGACTAGGTTGATCAGAACGAGGATCGCCTCGCCGATGAACCAAAGCGTCAGCGCGCGTCCGATGGCGACCTGAGCTGGAAAGGGCAGATTGGCGTGCGCGGTGACGACGGCGCCGAGTTCGGCCATGTGCCAGTCGGCGCCAATGGCAAGCATGAGGTTGAACAGGAACGGGACCGCGATCAGGCTCAGCGCCTCAATGAGGCGGAGACCTCGAAAGCCGCCAATGAGCGCCAGGATCGAGCCGCCGACGTAGATGATCAGCGCGATTGTCGCGCCGGGTGGATCGAAGCGAAAGACGTCCGCCCAGGGGCCCGGGCAGCTGCCAGAAGCCGAGCGAATCATTGCGATCAATAGGCGAAGAGCGCAAAGGCCGCGACATCGATGAGAATCAGCGCCGGCGAATAGGGCCGCTCGGCTCGCGCCCAACGTAAAAGCGCCAATCCGCCAGCGCCGGCGACCGCGGCGAGGATCGGTTGAAGCAGCGCGATCGGCGGCGTAGAGGGCGAGCGCGAGCAGCCCTAGGCCGCAGGCCCACGAAAGCGCGACCGGCCGACGCGCAAAAGGGCGTGCAAAAGCGGGCGTCGTCTCCATGCTTTCCGCGCTCCCGATTAGGCCCGCGTCTTCCTTGCGGATTGCACACTGAATTGCAAGCCCGCCGTCAGCGGCGCTTGCTGGTCGCCCCATAGCGGCCCAATATGGCGTCTATGCGCACTCAGGGCTATATTTCGGCCATAGTGTCGCAGCGCACCGAGCGGTGGGAAATTTTATGATCATTCAACAATGCGTCGCATTCGCCCTGGCGACCACGGTCGTCTCAGCGGTCACTGCGCAGGCGGCGGAACTGCCCTCTCAGCGGGGCCACGGCGACAAGTCGAAAAAGGCCGAATATGTCACGCCGTGCAACGTCGGCGGTTCTACCGGCGTGCTCGCGTCTGACGGCGTCTGCGTTAGGTTCAGCGGCTATGTTTCGTCCAAGTTCAGCGCCGAGCCAACTGAAGTAGGCGTCGTCGCCCTCCAGTCTTGCCGCTGAAAGCGGCTTCGGACTAAACGGGCCCAATGAAAAGACCGCAGCCCGCCCTCGCCCATTTGGGGCAACCTTCGCGCATTCCCGACGCGCCCGACGCCAAGACGCTCGACCGCGTCCCCAATCCGCAGGCCGATACGGATTATATCGCCCGCTTTACCGCGCCGGAATTCACGTCGATGTGTCCGGTGACCGGGCAGCCGGATTTCGCCCATCTGGTCATCGACTATGCGCCTGGCGCGTGGATCGTCGAATCGAAGTCGCTGAAGCTTTATCTCCAAAGCTTCCGCAATCACGGCGCCTTCCACGAGGATTGCACCGTGCGGATCGGCAAGGATCTTGTCGGCTTGCTCAAGCCTCGCTGGTTCAGAATCGGCGGCTACTGGTTCCCGCGCGGCGGCATGCCGATCGACGTGTTCTGGCAGAGCGGCAAGCCGCCGAAGGGGGTGTGGATCCCCGATCAGGGGGTCGCGCCCTATCGCGGGCGCGGCTGACAGGGGGACGTAGAGGCGCTGTGACCCCTAGATCGGCCGTTGCGCTCTCGCGATGACGATTTCGATCGCGACATTGGCCGAGGCTTGTGCGGCGCATGGCAGTCATTTCCGATCGGCCGCGGGGCTTATCGGCGGTCGACGGAGCAAGCCGCGCCAGCGCATAGACGCGCGCGCGCAACTCATCGGCGAGCGCCTGCCGGTCTTTGATCGCGGCGAGCGGATGCGAACGGAATCGGCGCGCCGATCGCAACCGGAAGGGCGGTCCCGATGCGCGTCTTCACCTCATGAAAGATCAGCGACAGTCGAAGCGTGAGGCTCACGTGGCTCGCGATCTGGAAGAGGCGGCTGTTCTGACCGCCAAACCAGATCGGCACGACCGTCGCCTGGGAACGCTGGATGAGCTGCGACACAAACGGCTGCCAGCGTCCATCGACCGCGGGCTTTAGACCAAACTTATCGGGCGCCGTCGAAACGGCGCCCGCCGGGAACACGACGATAGCCCCGCCCTTTGCGAGATGAGCGCGCGCTGCGGCGCGGGACGCAAGGTTCGTTTGCTCAGCGCCCTCTGCGCCGGAAAAATCGATCGGCAGTATGGACGAGGCCGCCTCAGGCGCGCGCGTCAACACGATGTGTGTGAGAACGAGGAAAGTCGGGCCGCGCCTTGCTGACCAGCCAAGACATGACGATGCCGTCAAGCACGCCGTAGGGGTGATTGGCGACGAACACCACGGGGCCCGTCTTCGGCGCCGCGGCGAGCGCATGCGGGTCGTAGCGCACGTCGAGTTCGAGCGAGCGCACCGCGGCTTGCCAGAAGGTCTCGCCTGCGCGGGGGAAGCGTTGGTTCTGTACATACATCCGCTTGAGCTTCGGTTGGCCGGTCGCCTTCTCGACCAGCCGGATCAAGGCCCGCTGGATCGGCGGATCGCTCGCGGTCGCGTAGCTGAAGAGATATTTGTCCATCGGACTCGTCGTCGCGGATCGGTCCACGAAGATACAATGTTCACGCGACCGTCATGTGACAAGACCGTCGTCAGGCGGGCTCAGCGTTACGCTTAACGAGCCGGTCGAAATCCTGCAGTTCGGCGACGAGCGCCTCGAAATCCTTGAGTGGCACCATGTTGGGACCGTCGGACGGCGCGTGGTCCGGATCCTGATGGGTCTCGATGAACACGCCGGCGACGCCGACCGCGACCGCCGCCCGCGCCAGAACTCGCACGAACCCGCGCTCGCCGCCCGACGACGTCCCCTGCCCGCCCGGCTGCTGCACCGAGTGGGTGGCGTCGAAGATAACCGGCGCGCCGGTCTCGCGTCTGAGAATCGGCAGCGCGCGCATATCGGAGACGAGCGTATTATAGCCGAAGCTCACGCCCCTCTCCGTCACCAGGATGTCGGCCGAGACCGGCGTCGTCGAGTTTGGCGACGACGTTCTTCATGTCCCAGGGCGCGAGAAACTGACCCTTCTTGACGTTGACCGGCCGGCCAGTCTCCGCCGCCGCGACCAGAAGATCCGTCTGGCGGCACAGGAAGGCCGGAATCTGCAGCGCGTCAACCGCTTGCGCGACCGGCGCGCACTGGCTGCTTTCATGCACGTCGGTGATGACCGGAAGGCCGAGTGTCTCGCGGATTTCGGCGAAGATGGGCAACGCGGCCTTGAGCCCCATCCCGCGCTTGGCTGACCCAGAGGTTCGATTGGCCTTGTCGAAGGAGGACTTGAACACGAGGCCGATCGCGCGCCGCGCTGCGATCTCCTTCAAGGCTTGAGCCATCTCGAGCGCATGGTCCCGGCTCTCGAGCTGGCAAGGCCCGGCGATGAGCGCCAACGGCAGCGTAGGGCCGAAGCGGGCGGCAAGCGGCCCCTGGCCGATCTGAACGTTGGCGTTGTTGCGCAAGAACTATCCCGCTTTCGTCGCGGCTCTTAGCGGGAAGCTGGCTCACTGGCAAGCAGAAGAAAGCCGAAGGTCGCGGTCGATTTAGCCCCTGCCCTTCCACCGTCTCGCTTGCCGCAAAGTCGATCTCGACCCGCGCGCCACTCGGGTCGAAGAAAAACAATTGCCAGAGCCCCGCCGCGTGCCCGTTCTCCGGCAATCGCCTCAGGTCGTACTTGATTCCGCGCGCCTTGAGCTTGGCCACATAGGCCGACGCGTCCGTGCCCCAAAAAGCAATATGGTCGAGCACGCCACCGCCGTCCGGAATCGACGGTCTTTCCACGACATGCAGCACCGCCTTGCCGTCATTGTAGAGCCAGGCGCCGGGGAAGGAGAATGCCGGACGCGGCCCGGACGTGAATCCGAGAATGTCGTTGTAGAAGGCGACCGTCTTTTCGGCGTTCGTCGTGAGGATGGTGAAATGATCCATCCGAGCGATCGGCATGGGCCTCTGCCTCCCTTGGACGCGCAAAGCGCGAGTTGTCTCTCCCCGTCCAGAGTCGCCACCTCCCCGTCGCCTGTCAAGCGAACCGTGGAATTTGACATCCGCCGAGCGCCGGGGGCAGGCTCCTCTTATGAATGACCGCGTGAAGAAGGACGCCAACGGCGAACTCGGCATTCTCGCACGCCGCAGAATTGAGGCGGCGATCATCGCGCCGATCTATGCTGAGATGCGCGAGACGATCGGCGAAGATAAAGCGCGCGACATCCTGCGCCGCGCCATTCGTCGCGCCGCAATCGACGCAGGCGCCGAAATGGCCGCGCGCGCCGACGGCGGAGCGGATCTCGAAAGCTTCAAGGCGATCCTGCCGCTGTGGACGAAGGACGACGCGCTAACGATCGAGGTCATCGACGACGCGCCCGGCGTGCTCGACTTCAACGTCAAGCGCTGCCGCTACGCGGAGACCTATCGCGCCATGGGGCTTGGCGACATCGGCGAAATCCTGTCCTGCAACCGCGACGGCGCCTTCTGCGAGGGTTACGATCCGCGCATCAAGCTGACGCGGACCCAGACGATCATGAGCGGCGCGAGCCATTGCGACTTCCGCTATCGATCGAGCGGGAAAGCACAGGCTTAGGCTACGGGGACCCTCGACAGAGACGAAGGCCGGGAGGAAGCAATGCGGCTTGGGTTGTGTTTGATTGCATGCTTAGCGGCGCTCGCCGCCGTCTCACCGGCGCAAGCGCTTGACCGTTTGATCGACGCCGGCAACGATCGCTGGGTCGAAGTCAGCGGTGAAGGCAGCGTCAGCGCCGCGCCCGACTTCGCCCGGGTGACCCTCGGCGTGACGAGCACGGGAAGAAACGCCGGCGAGGCGATGGAGGCCAATGCCAAAGCGGCCAATGTGCTCGTTTCGCTGATCAAAGCGGAGGGGGTGACCGATATCCAGACCTCTGAGGTGTCGATTTCGCCGATGTTCTCGCAATCTTCACCCGGCCAAGCGACCGCCCCGACGATTACCGGCTACAGCGTGAGCAACAACGTCACTGTTATGGTTCGCGATATTCCGCGCCTTGGCGCGCTGCTCGACAGGGCCGTGGCCGGCGGCGCCAACTCAATCTACGGCATCAGCTTTGGCCACAACAACGCGAGCGCCCTGCTCGACAAGGCGCGGCCGATTGCGGTCGCCGACGCCAGGCGAAAGGCTGAGATCTACGCCGGCGCGGGCGGCGCCAGGATTGGCCGGCTTATGGTGCTCACGGAGGAGGGCGGCCGCCGTCGCCCGTCGCCTTTTCCCGCGCCTACGCCGCTGGCGCCGCCGCCCCGACACCGATCGAGGCGGGCGAGGACAAGCTGACCGTGACCGTCAGCGCGCGATTTGAGCTGACGCAGTGAGAGGCTTTGGAGCGCTGAAGCGTCGAGACCAGCGGAACTCAGAATCTCGACTGTCTGCCCGAATTCGTCACCCGGCGCAAGGCGCGAGTCGTCATCGCTTTTTCATGCTCCGCTGTCTATGATGGTTTAGCTTGGACTCGCTCCAAGCCCTCGGCGAGGACATTTCGAGATCGGCGCTTGCGCCCTTAGCGCAAGCCGGCGCAAGATGAACGTTTGATCCTTCCCTCGGCGCAGTCGACCCGCCGCTCGACGACGCTTTCCTTCAAAGCGCATATCGGGCGGAGGTCAGAATGTCGGTGACGGAAACGAGAAGCGCGGCGAAGGTCGGCGCGCGACTGGGCGAAGGCGCTCGTGGTCTACCGCCAACCCAGCGCGGCGCGCGGAATCTTCGAGCTCGTCGTCACCTTCCCGCCCTTTGTCGCGGTCTGGACTGCGATGCTGCTCGCGTCGAGCCATGGCCTATTTTGGCTGTCTTTCGCGCTTGCGCCGCTCGCCGCCGGATTGCTCATTCGCCTGTTCCTGATCCAGCACGATTGCGGCCACGGCTCGTTCTTTCCGAACAAGCACGCCAACGATTGGGTCGGCCGAGCGCTCGGCGTCTTGACGGTGACGCCCTACGATCTTTGGCGACGCTCCCATGCGATCCATCACGCATCATCGGGCAATCTCGACCGGCGCGGGATCGGCGACATCAAGACACTGACGGTGCGCGAATATTTTGCCCGCGATTGGCGCGGCCGCCTTATCTATCGGCTTTACCGCCATCCGCTGGTGATGTTCGGGCTCGGGCCCGGCCTACACGTTCCTGATCGAGAGCCGGCTGCCGTTCGGCTTCATGCGCAAGGGCGCGATGCCGTGGATCAGCACGATGACCACCAACGCCGGGATCGCGCTCGCCGCCGGCCTCTTGATCCTCTGCATGGGCTTCACGACGTTCGTGATCGTTCATGTGCCGATCGTCGTGCTTGGCCGCGACGATGGGCGTCTGGCTGTTCTACGTGCAGCATCAATTCGAGGCGACGACATGGGACGAGGCGACGGATTGGAGCCAGCCTGAAGCGGCGCTGCACGGCAGCTCGCATTACGACCTGCCGCTGCCGCTGCGCTGGTTTAGCGCCAATATCGGCGTGCATCACGTGCACCACCTGTCGAGCGGCGTTCCTTTTTATCGGCTTCCCGAGGTCTTGCGCACCTATCCGGAGCTCCGCAACATCGGCCGACTCACACTGTGGCAAAGCCTTGTTTGCGTCCGTCTCACGCTGTGGGACGAGGAAACGCGCCGTCTCCTATCGTTTCGCGAGGCGAAGGCAGAACGCCGCGCTTCTAGGCGAGGATCTGAGCGAGCCGGACGAGAAATTCGTCGAGGTCATCACCTCGATCGGAACGGCCGGGGCAGCCATTGTCCGGACACTGGATCGCGCCCACACCGCCGCCTCCGCTTGGTTCGCTCGGCGGCAAGTCGACGGCGACGAGGTCGATTTCCTTGGCGGCGCGTGCGAAAGGCTCGGCTTTGCTCTTGACCCGATAGGTGGGGGAATTCGCTTCGTCGACCGGCAACACGCTCACGACCTCAAAGGGACCCCGGGGTCTCGCCACCGATGAGAGCCTGCTGTTGAAGTCGACAGTTTGCCCAATCACGAATTTGGGGAAGGTCATCATTTGGCCGCCTCTCTGGCCTTCTGGTCAGCGCGTGTAAGAAAAGCCTCTTCGCCGTCCGAAGGCTCCGTGACTTGCGTCTCTGACCAGCCGCTGCGAACGAATTTCGTCGTAGACTATGCGACTGCCGCCAAACGAAATCCGTCAGCAAAAACCCCGCGGACGGCGAACCGGACGCGGGGTTTCGAACCACACAAACCTTGCCAGGACATCCTTGGTCAAGGCAAAATGGCTGCGGGCGTCGCCGATCAGGCGGCGCGCAGGTTATCCGCCGAAGATTTTCCGGTTCTTCGATCCGCGACAATGTCGTAAGAGACTTTCTGTCCCTCGTTGAGGCTGCGCATCCCAGCGCGCTCGACGGCGCTGATGTGGACGAAAACGTCCTTGCTGCCGTCATCCGGCTGGATGAAGCCAAAGCCTTTTTGGTCGTTGAACCACTTAACGGTTCCTTGCGTCATGAGACACTTCTTTCAGGTACGTGATTGGATAGGCCGCGCAATCGCGTGGCCGGCTCATAGTGATCGAGATTTTGGAAGAAGGTCGTCAGTCCGACGCGTAGCGCGCGGCGAGGCCAAGTCGTCCGGCCGAAACTCGATTTCGGACACATAACGTATGTCGGCGCACTGCGCAAGGCCGAGAGCGGTCGTGTCTCGTTTGTGCGGCTCTTGACGCCGAGAGCTTGTCGTCGGCGATCTTTCCTCTGCTACCGGGAATCGTCAACCGCCTACGACAATCTTCGCGATTAGGGAGCCGCAGGCGTTCACGGCGGCGTGCGTTTTCGCCGTCACCTCCGATTGGAGTTTTCCCTAGGTCCGTATCGACGCAACACGCTTTCAAAAAGGCCGATCTGCTCGGTGACTATATTGATCGCCTGCTCTCTCGTGACCGGCTTGGCAATCGGAGCTCCAGCATTGATGGCTTCCAGCTGTTTGATCGCATCCGCAAGGTATCGCCGCGTGTCCGCCAATAAATCCATTGGCTCCATGAGTTTTCATCCGAGCTTTGCGCGGGCGTAGCACGGATCTCGAGGGCGGTCACCAACCGTGGAGGCCCGGCAGAAGGGTCCCTGGGCCCTCGCGCGCACCGGTTTTGCTCATTAGATTAGAGGCGAGGAGGCCGACATGTGCCGCAACATCCGTCCACTGTTCAATTTCGAGCCGCCCGCGACCGAAGAGGAAATCTACGCCTCGGCGCTTCAGTTCGTGCGCAAGGTCAGCGGCTTTACGAAGCCTTCGCAAGCCAACGCGGAGGCGTTCGACCGCGCTGTCGAAGAGGTGACGTGAAGCAGCGCGCAAGCTCATTTTTTCCCTCCACAGCGCCGCCCCGCCGCGCGACCGGGAAACCGAGGCGAGGAAGGCGCGGGAGCGAGCGCGGCAGCGCTACGGATAGCGCCGTGCTCGGCGCGTTCGTTTCATGCGCCGGAATAGGCGCTGACCTCGGGCGACCGCCAGCCTTCTAGCGCCTCGTCGCGCGGGCGGAAGATCTCGACCTTTAGCGGATAGCAGCGCGCCGCATCGCTAGAATGGCTCGATCCGCAATCGCCGCCCGGGCAGGCCGACAGCGCGCCAACGAGATCGATCTCGGCGAAGAATTCGATGAAATCTCCTGGCCGCACGGGGCTCGCCTTCATGAAGTAGCGGTGAGAGTCGCGCTCGAAGCCTGTGCACATAAAGACATTGAGCACATCGTGGACATGCGCCTCCGCTTCGGCCGTCGGAAGTTTCATCCGCTCCGCCAATGCGCGCGTCAGGTTCGAATGGCAGCAATGGTGATAGTCGCCGCCGGTCAGCAGGCGGTTGGTGTAAGGATCGCAGCGCGTGCCGATCACGTCGTGGACGCCGGCGCCGTCGGCGTCGAAGCCGTACCAGCCAAGCGTGTCATGCGTGATGGTGGCCATCGGCCGCAAATAGGGCAGCGCGCTCCAGAGCCGGGCGCCGGTCGTCACATGCGTAGCGTTAAGCGCGCGCGTCTTACCGCTGAAGAAGCGTTCGGCGAGATTGGCCGCGTTCCACAAGTTGAGGTCTCCGACCTGCGGCCCCTCGACGCTGAGAATGCGGAAAAAATGTCCGGCCGGGACGTCGAACGCCCGCGCTTCGCGTGGCGGCACGACCGTCTCGCCGATCTTCGCAATGCCCGTGCGCGCGTTCTCATAAAAAGCGGCGTCATAAGCCGGCAGTCGGTCAAGCGCGTAGACGATGACGGGTTTGGCTGCGCGACGCTGGTCGGCGTCTGGAGGGGGCTGCATCCGAGGTGTGGTCACGATGACCGTCAGGCTAGTTGAAGACGACTCAGCCTGCAAAGGCGGTTCGCGCCTCGTCCTGCGACGGGCGTTGTGCTAGCATTTTTTCCTTAGGGACCGCCTGATCCGCCGGGTGAGTCGAGGGGCAGACGCATGCGACAGTTCCGCGGTGGGCCTCGCCGCATGCAGCAAGGTGTGGAGTGACGCAATGCGGGGTGACGTACAGGTTATCGACTATCTCAACCGGGCGCTGAAGCACGAACTCACGGCGGTCAACCAATACTGGCTGCACTATCGCATTTTGGATAACTGGGGCTACAAGGACTTCGCCAAGACTTGGCGCAAAGAGTCGATCGAAGAGATGCAGCACGCCGACCAGTTGGTCGCGCGCATCCTGTTCCTCGATGGCCTGCCGAACATGCAATCGCTCGACCAGCTCAAGATCGGGCAAAACGTCAAGGAAATCCTGGAATGCGACCTCGGGGCGGAGATGCACGCGCGTGCGCTTTACCTGGAGGCGGCCAAGTATTGCGAGCAGGTGAACGATCGCGTGACGCGGATCCTGTTTGAAAAGCTGACCTCCGACGAGGAGGACCACATCGACTTCCTCGAGGCCCAGCTCACCTGGTCGAACAACTCGGCGTCCAGCTTTATTCACAGAAGCATGTAGGAAAACTGCAAGAGGACGCGGACTGAAGCTGTCGGACCGGCTAAGGCGCGGTCGCGGGCTCGCCAGCGCCGCGGCCGAACTAAACGTCAATAAACGCAGTAAAAGTGCGCTAGCGTTTATTTTTTCGAATCGGGACTTTTCAATGAGTTACGGCCGATTGGAATAAAAAAATTCTGCTCTGTCTTTCCCGGCCTTACGGAATGTCTCCGACAGGCCCGCCCCATTGCTCCTGTGTGGCCGCTTCGACCGGAGCTTGGTGTTTCCGGCGAGTGGGACAACATATAACACATGTTCTGAATTTTGAAAAGAAATTCGTCCGATCTTTTGCGCCCCACCGGATCGGTCGCCGCGCGGTGATGGCCCGCTTGTCCTTGCCCGCTCCGATCGACGCCTCGGCTGCGGCTCTAGGCTGCCGCTGTCGCGGACGCAGCGACCCGGGGTTTGGCGGAGCGCGAACGGCGGCCGGGCTTGAAGCAAGTCGAAGCTGAGAGTGGCCGGCAATTCCTTACATTCATTCTAAAGTGAGCCTGCCCCCATTGACGCAGTGGGGCCCGCTCGACCAAGTAGCCGCCGAACCTTGTACCTCAAACCCTTGTTTAAGCTTGGGTGTGTAGAAATCCTCTATGCGGGCCTTCATCGCCCGGGAGTCATGGATGATCGTTTGTTCTTGTAACGTATTGACGGACGTCGCTATTCGGGAGTCTATAGCGACGCTAAATGGTCCCAGACGCGTCTGCGACGTCTATGCGTCGCTGGGCTGCGCTGCGAAATGCGGAGGCTGTGCGGGCACGATTTGCGCCCTCATCAGCGAAGCGGAGGGAAGAGACTTCGGCGCTGAACGGAAAAGGGATGCGCGTGGATGCGAAGGTCATCGACGAACTCAATCTGGTCCTCAAAAGCGATCTGACCGCGACCAACCAATACTGGCTGCACTAGCGCATTTTGGATGACTGGAACTGTAAGGACTTCGCGAAGACTTGGCGCAAAGAGTCAATCGAAGAGATGCAGCACGCCGATCCGTCGGTGGCGCGCATTCTGTTCCTCGACGGCCAACCCAACATGCAGTCGCTCGACCAGCTGAGAATCGGCAGAAACGTCAAGGAAATTCTGGAATGCGATCTCGCGGCGGAGATGCACGCCCGCGAGCTTTACCTGGAGGCCGCGCGCCACTGCGAACAAGCGAACGACCGCGTGTCGAGAATCCTGTTTGAGAAATTGACCTCCGATGAGGAGGAGCACATCGACTTCCTCGAGGCCCAGCTCACCTTGGTCGAACAGCTCGGGGTTCAGCTCTACGCGCAGAAGCACGTCGGCGAACTGGAAGGCGAGTGAAGCCGACTCGACTGGGAACCGGAGTGGTCCCCGGCGCATTGAACATCGGATCCAATAAAGGAGAAGACTGTCATGCGCTCATTCGTTCTCGCTGCGGCGCTGTTTGTCGGGGCGCATATGGCGGCCACTGGCGCTGCTCAGGCTGAAACGGTCCGCTACAAGGCGACGCTGACGGGCGCCGCAGAGACGCCGCCGACCAACTCTAAAGGGTACGGGAACCGTAGCCGCGACCTTCGACACCGCCTCGAAGACCCTCGAGTGGACGATCGACTATTCCGGCCTGACCGGCCCCGCGGTCGCCGCGCATTTCCATGGGCCTGCGCCTGCTGGCAAGCCCGCGGCGATTGAAGTGCCGCTCAAAGCCCCGCTCGACAGCCCGATGAAGGGCTCGGCGACGCTCACCGACGCCCAGGCCAAAGACCTGATGGACGGCATGATGTATTTCAACGTCCATACCGCCGAGCACAAGCCGGGCGAAATCCGCGGCCAGATGGAGAAGGCGATGTAACGATGCCGCTCGTTCGCATCGATCTCCGCAGAGGCAAGCCTTCGACCTATCGCGAGGCGATCACCCGCGTCGTGCATGAGGCGCTGGTCAGCGTCGGCGTGCCCAGGGACGACCGCTTCCAACTGATCGCGGAGCACGACGCCGAGAACTTCGTCTTCGACCTGAACTACCTCGACATCCGCCGCAGCGAAGACTTGGTGATCATCCAGATCACCTGGAACGAGGGCCGGACCGTCGAGCAGAAAAAGGCGCTCTACAAGGCGATCGCCGACGGGCTCGCGGCGAAGGTGAGCCTCCGCCGCGAGGACGTCTTTATCAGCCTGGTCGAGGTCAAGCGGGAGAACTGGTCGTTCGGCGACGGCGTCGCCCAGTACGCCACGTGACGGTCGCCGCGGCTGCGACATAGCCTGAAATCCAGGCGTGCAACTGGCTGGACTCACTGGCAAATGCGATAGCTTCCGCTTGAGCCGTGCGATTCGATATCGAGGTGCATGTTGTTGGCGTGGAAGGCGTCTGAGCCTGGGCCCAGAACTGTCGTGAACCAACCGCAGGCCGCGGTCCGAACGGCGCGGAAGTAGGACGCTTCATCCGCCCCGGTTTGCCGCTCGACGAGGACGCGCCGCTTGTCGGCGAGCGCAATCGCAACGAAGTCGACCGCGAGCCCATGGCCATGGGCGCTGATCTTGGCTCCGGCGAGGCGGTCCTGGGTCCGGCACTCGTAGCCCGGTCCGGTTTCGACTGACGCGACCTTGGCGTGCAGCGTCGCCTGCCCCAGCGGCGCGACAATGAGGCGAACGAAGTCGGCGAGCACTGTGGCGAACTGCGCAGGCGACAAGCGGGTGGTCGGACAGGTTCACGACGTCTCCCCCTGCCACCGTGACCGACGACAGCCGCACCGGCGTCTCGATCCCACATCCCTCGGCCGAGACCGGGGGCGCCGGGGCGGCTTCCGCGCTCGCGCCGCCCGCGACGAGAGTCGCGAGACATGTTGAAGCCGCCTCTGCCTTTGGCGCAGGAGCTGGCGGCTGCGTTTTGGGGGCTGGCGTCGCTTCCGGGGCTTTCGCCGGCGCGCCAAGCTCCGGGGGTCGAGGTGGCGGCAACGGCGGCTCGACCGCCATTGCGGGCGAGCCGGCTACGACACACAGCGCGAGACCGATCAAAGTCGCACACCGAATGCACTGTCGGTCAAAACTCCGCATAACTATCTGACAGCGCGATCGATTCACCCCTATTCAAGCCGTCCAAGCTTGGCCGAAAAGTCGTTCGAGCAAGCACCAATAAACGCCAGTAAACGATAGTAAGCGCTAGTAAATTTGCTAGCGTTTACTCGCGTCACTAGCCTTCGCCGGCGCGCTGTTTGGCCTCGAGGTCAAGGTCTACATGGTCAAGGTCTCATACAATCAGACGCCCTATCGTCGGGCGCCACATGCGGTAAATGTCGCGGACAGGCTTTGGGATTTCAACGTGCCGTTCGCCGCTCACTTCTGGCCGATAAGCGCCATCGCAAAGAGGGGGCTGAGATCGTCCGGGCCGACCGGCTGACTCGTTCCTGGGTGTAGAACCGGGGGCGGCGGAGACGGCAGGTCGGCGCGATGTTGTACCAGGCCTGCGGAATCCGGTCTTCGCCCAGAAGATATTTGGACTGCTCGCTCGTGCCTTCCCCTCCACGCCCGGCGAGCTTTTTATGCATCCCGCCATTTGACCCTGTAGCACCATGCGCGCGCCGTCGCTAACACGCGCTTACGCCCGTCCTTCACATGCCAGCGGTCGGCTGCGGCGCCGGGTCGCGGTAGTAGGTGTTGAGGATCGACAGGCGCGGCCTCTCGACCGGGACCGTGATCGCTTCGCGCCCGTGCCAGCTTGACCTCAGGAGCGAATAGGCCGGATGGATGACGACGAACGCGTAGCCCGAGTTCGGCAGGAAAGGCACGGTCTTGTCCTTCACCAGGCCATAGGACTTCCAGGCAAAGATGCCCATCGGCGAAATCTTGTAGATCGTCGTGCCGAGCTCGCGCTGCGAGTTCGTCCTGAGGCAGGTAGATCTGCATCGTCAGGACCTTCCGGCGGGTGTCGGGATGGGGCTTGATCGCGTAGCCGTTGAGGTCGGTGTAGAGCACCGGCCGCGGATGCATCGGGATCGGCCAGCCCTCGCCGCTTTTCTTGGAGCGGATGCGGAATCCCTCGTCCAGCTTTTCCCGCAGCGCCGAGGCGATCTCCGTCGAAGCCAGCACCCGCCGCACGATTCCCCAAAGCGCGCGGCTTTCCTCCGACCCTGGATCGCTTCGTTCGTCGTAAAGCGCGTACTCCCGCCGCGTTCCATCTCCGTTCAATCCGGCGAAACGGTCGACGTCGGGAAAATGCTGCACCAGGCGGGCGTAAAAGTCGGTCGGGAAGAAGTCGCGAAAACGAATCAGCGGGTAAGGCTTACGGAACGCCTCGGCGTTGAGGATCGAGTTGGTCGCGGATTCGAGAACCTCGCGGAACTCATCGTCTGCTGCGTCGGTTAAGGAAGAGCCAGCTTTTTCGCTGGCCTCGACCACACCCATCATGTCTTGCCTCAATCGCGATCTCGATCGACCAACAGCATTATAAACCCGTGACGACGGAGTAAGCCCAAGTTTTCCAGAACTCAAATCGGCCCGCTCGCGAGAGCCCGGCTTGACAGAGGCTCGGGCGTCGTCGCAATCAGCCGCCCCGGCCGCGCCGCTTCTTCAGCTGACCGAGTGATGACCTTCCCGAAAAACCTGCGCTATCGGCTGGAATATGCCGGATTCCGGCTGATCCAGGCGGCGATCGTCGCGCTGCCGCTCGAGGTCGCCTCGCGCTGGTCCGGCGCCGCGTGGCGCCTGATCGCCCCGCGCTTGTACCGCCAGAAGCGCGTTCTGGACAATCTTGCGCTCGCCTATCCGGAGACTGCCGCCCGAGCAGCGCGAGCGGATCGCGGCCGACATGTGGGAGAATCTCGGCCGCACCTTCGCCGAAGGCTTTCGCATTCGGAAGATTATGGAGGAAGGACGAATCGAGTTCGAATCGCAGGCGCAGCTCGACGAAATGATTCGCGGCGGACCGTGCGTTGTCTGCGGCCTGCATCTCGGCAACTGGGAACTCGTCGCCTATACCGGAAAACTGATGGGAGCGCCGTTCACCGCCGTCTATCAGCGGCTCAGCAATCCTTATGTCGACGCGGCGACGCGCAAGCTGCGGGAACCGCTCTACGATGGCGGCCTTCTGCCGAAAACCCCGGTGACGGCGCGGGCGCTCCTGAAGACGGCGAAGCAGGGAGGCTACCCTGCATTCCTTGCCGATCTCCGCGACGACAACGGCGCCCCCATTCCATTTTTCGGCGCTCGGGCGCGTTCGACCGTTTTTCCAGCCCTCCTCGCCCGCACGACCGGGCTGCCGCTTTACGCCGGGGCCGCGTTCCGACGCCCCAATGTGCGATTTCACCATCCGAGTGAAACGCATCCCGATCCCTGAGACCAACGACCGTGAGGCTGACGCCGTCGTCGGCACCGCCGCTATCCACAAGCAATTCGAAGCCTTCATCCGCGACGCCCCCGAGCAGTGGATGTGGGCCCACCGGAAGTGGGATTAGAGAACAGCTCGGCTGATAAGGTCTGGGCTCGCAACTGCGCTCGATCGCAGTGCCGTAGATCTAGCTCGCCGGCGCGCGAAATCTGGCGCCGTTTGGGATCCCTCCTAGACCATCCCATCAGCAGGTAGTATGGCGGAGGAAGCTCCCAAAGGCCGGGAGAAAGCATCGATTGCATTTTCAATGCGCGCCATGCGGGGCCGAAGGATCGGCTTCCGTTCCGCGCGGGAGCAGGGCGCGCCATGGGAAAGCGGACGTTCCGGATCATTCTCATCAAGCCGTCGCACTACGACGACGACGGCTATGTGATCCAATGGCGCCGCTCCACCATCCCTTCAAACAGCCTGGCCAGCGTCCACGGGCTCTTGGCCAACTGCGCCGAGGAGCAGGCTCTCGGCCCCGACGTCGACATCGAGATCGAAACCTATGACGAGTGCAACACGGTCATCGACGTGCGGGCGGCGGCCGCGCGGATAAAGGCTGCGGGCAGCGGATTTGTCGGACTCGTCGGCGTTCAGTCGAACCAGTTTCCACGCGCCCTTGACCTCGCGCGCAAGTTCCGCGCGGCAAGCGTGCCCGTCGTGATCGGCGGGTTCCATGTCTCGGGCTGCATATCGATGCTTCCGGAACTGCCGCCGGATCTGAAAGAGGCGCAGGCTTTGGGCGTCATTCTTTACGCCGGCGAGGCCGAGGGGCGGATCGCGGACCTGCTTCAGCGACATCGACTCGAACCGGGCGAAGCCGGTTTACAACTACCTCCACGACATGCCCGGCATGGAGGCGGCCGCGATCCCTGTGTTGCCGCGCCAGGTGGTGACGCGGATCGTCGGCCATTACGCGAGCTTCGACGCGGGCCGCGGCTGCCCCTTCCAGTGCAGCTTCTGCACCATCATCAATGTGCAGGGCCGCAAGTCGCGCTATCGGACCGCCGACGACGTCGAAGCGATCATACGCGCCAACTCAGGTCGCGGCATTTCCCATTATTTCGTCACCGACGACAATTTCGCCCGGAACCGGAATTGGGAGCCGATTCTCGACCGCCTGATCGATTTGCGGGAGAATCAGGGTTTTCGGATCAAGCTGATCCTGCAGGTCGACACGCTCTGCCACAGGATTCCGAACTTCATCGAGAAGGCGGCGCGGGCCGGCTGCAACGCGGTCTTCATCGGGCTCGAGAACATCAACCCCGAATCGCTTCAGGGCGCCAAGAAGCGGCAGAACAAGATCTGGGAATACCGCGTCATGCTGCAGGCCTGGCGCCGGCAGAAGGTGATGACCTGGGCGGGCTATATCCTTGGTTTTCCGACCGACACGCCGGAGACCATCGCCCGCGACATCGAGATCATCAAGAGAGAATTGCCGCTCGACATCCTCGAATTCTTTTTCCTGACGCCGCTCCCCGGCTCCGAAGATCACAAGAACCTTTACCTCAAAGGGGTCCCCATGGACCCGGACATGAACAATTACGATCTCGAGCATGTCTGCACCGCCCATCCGCGGATGTCGGACGACGCCTGGAGAGAGGTCTATCGCGACGCCTGGGCGCGCTACTACACGGACGAGCATGTCGAGACGGTGCTGCGTCGCGCCGTCGTGAGCGGCATCAAGCCGCGCAAGATCGCTGACGTCATGACGGTTTTCTCGGCAGCCTCGCGCATCGAGGGCGTTCATCCGCTGCAATGCGGGGTGCTGCGGGTCAAAGTGAGGACCGAGCGTCGGCACGGAATGCCGATCGTCAATCCGTTGCTGTTCTATCCTATGCGAGCGGTCGAATTCGTCACGGTGGTGGCGAAATGGCTAAGCCTCGGGCTGCGCTATCACCGGATCAAGAAGCGCGTCCTCGCCGATCCTTCGAACAAAGACTATGTCGACGAGGCGACGCGACCTGTGCTGGCCGAGGGAATCGAGAACGATGACGATTTCGTCGCAGTCTTCGCCGACAAGATTCCGGATACGCACGGCGCCCCAAAAAGGCAGGCTGTTCACGCTTCGTAACGGCGCGCGCTCTCGCTCACGACCTGTCGATTCTCGCAATTGGCGTCGCGGTAGACGAACGCCGAGGTCATCGATGACGTTTCTCCCTTCCGAAATTCCTCTCATTCAGGCGCCGATGGCGAGCGCGCAGGACGCGAAGCTCGCGATCGCGGTCTGCAAGGCGGGCGGACTGGGTTCGTTGCCGGCCGCCATGCTCACGCCCGATCGCCTGCGCGAGCAGATCGCTGCGGTCAGACGAGAGACGAGCGCGCCGTTCAACGTGAACTTCTTTTGCCACGCGGAGCCGGCGCCCAATCCGGAGGCCGAGGCGCGCTGGCGCAAGCGCCTCGCGCCCTATTATGCCGAGGCCGGCGTCGATCCCTCCGCTGCTCCTGCCGGGCCCGCGCGCGCGCCCTTTGGCGAAGCGCTGTGCGCGGTCATCGAAGAGACGAAGCCGGCGGTGGTGAGTTTCCATTTCGGCTTGCCGCCCGCCGAGTTGCTCGCGCGCGTCAAGGCGACCGGGGCGCTCATCCTTTCGTCTGCAACGACCGTCGCCGAGGCGCGCTGGCTTGAGGAGCGTGGAGTGGACGGCATCATTGCCCAGGGCCGCGAGGCTGGCGGGCATCGCGGCATGTTCCTGTCCGACGACATCGACGCCCAACCGGGTCTGATTGCGCTCCTGCCGCAAGTGCGCGACGCGGTGCGTTTGCCGGTCGTGGCGGCTGGCGGAATCACCGACGGGCGCGGAATCGCCGCGGCTTTCGCGCTCGGCGCGGATGCGGTCCAGATCGGCACCGCTTATCTTCGCACGCCGGAAGCGACGACCTCGCCGTTGCATCGCGCGGCGCTCGCGAACGCAAGCGACGATGCAACGCGGCTGACGAACGTGTTCACCGGCCGGCCGGCGCGCGGCCTCGTCAATCGGTTCGTGGCCGAGGTCGGGCCGATGTGCGCGGACGCGCCGCAATTCCCCTTGGCGGCGGGAGCCGCAGCGCCGCTGCGGACTGCGGCCGAAAAACTCGGCAGCGGCGACTTCTCGCCGCTCTGGGCGGGCGAGTCAGCGGCGCTCGCCCGCGACGAGGGCGCCGAGGCGGTGACGCGGCGATTGTGGAAGGACGGGCAAGCCGTCATGTCCAGGTTGAGCGGCAGGTGGAAGGATTGAAGCGCCCCCTCCACCGCCCTTCGGACGGTCCCCCTCCCCCGCTTCGCGTGGGAGGAAGCCGCACGGCTTAGCCGGACGATCACTGGCCGCCGTCGCCATCCTCCCCTGCGAAGCGGGGGAGGGGAACCACGCGAAGCGTGGTGGAGGGGGCGATTAAGTCGATCGCCAGCCGAACGATCGCGTCGGCGACGTCATCGATCCGGCGGGCTACGTCGAGTGCTGGAATACGCGTCACCGTAATTCCCTGCTCCCGAAGCCACGCGTCCTTTCGAGCGTCGCGCTCCGGGCGATCGGCGGTGTCATGGCTCATCCCATCGATCTCGACCGCAAGCCGCGCCTTCGCACAGTAGAAGTCGAGCACGTAAGGCCCAACCGGATGCTGACGACGAAAGACCGGCGTTTCGGGGGCGCGAGCCCGCAGTCGACTCCATAGCCGCGCTTCCGGCGGCGAGAGACTGCGACGCAGGCGCCGCGCGTTCGCTATTGTCTCCGGCGGCGCTCTCATCTTTTCCTGCCCCCTCCACCGTCCTTCGGACGGTCCCCCTCCCCCGCTTCGCGTGGGAGGATAGCGCGGCTGCTCACTCCGCCGCTGTGGCGTGCTCCCGCTTCGGCGCGCCGTGGGTATCGGGGATCTTGTCGGCGTAGCCGGCGACGAAATCGTGGTCGTGGTCGACCTCAGTCGCGGGCTTGAGCGCCTCGTCCACGTAAGCCGCGCCGTCCTTGTCGGCGAGCACGCGGCGCAGGATCGACGCGGTAGCGCAACGCGAGCGCCGCCCATTTTCCCGCAACCGACAGAAAGTCCCACGCCCGCCAGGGATAGAAGACAAGCGGGTTCACGACCGGCAGCCCATGCCGGCGCTGCGTCCTGATCTTGCGGCGCACGTAGCCGAATTGCAGCGGGTGCACGCGCTCGATCCGCGACGAGCCGGAGAACACGGTCATCGCGTCGGTGATCTTGCGCGGACTGATGCCGCTCGCGACCGCGCGGCGCAACACCGTCTCGACATGCGCGTCCGAGTAATAGCGCTTCCAGGCGTCGCGATAGACGCCGCGCCACGCATCCGCCGACATGATCGCGTGGTTGGCGCAGACATGTTCGAGATCGTAATTGTTCATGTCGGCTTCCATCCACGCGCCCTTGAGATGAAGGGTCTTGTGATCCTCCGATCCCGGCAAAGGCGTGAGGAAGAAGAACTCGAGGATGTCGATCGGCAGCTCGCGCTTGATGGTGTCGATGTCGCGGGCGATCGATTCCGGCGTGTCGGTCGGAAAGCCGAGGATGTAGCCGGCCCAGGTCATGACCTTGGCGCGCCGCCACGTCTGCAGCATGTCGCGATATTCCCAGATCTTGTTCTGGCGCTTCTTGGCGCCCATCAGCGACTCGGGGTTGATGTTCTCGAGCCCAATGAACACCGCGTTGCAGCCGGCCCGCGCCGCCTTCTCGATGAAGCCCGGAATCCTGTGGCAGAGCGTGTCGACCTGAAGCAGAAGCCTGATCCGAAAACCCTGGTTCTCCCTGAGTTCGATCAGGCGATCGAGGATCGGCTCCCAGTTGCGGTTGCGGGCGAAATTGTCGTCGGTGACGAAGAAGCGCGTGACGCCCTGCGCGGCGTTGGCGCGCACGATCGCCTCGACGTCGTCGGGAGTGCGATAGCGCGACTTGCGTCCCTGAACATTGATGATGGTGCAGAAGCTGCACTGGAACGGGCAGCCGCGTCCGGCGTCGAAGCTGGTGTAGTGCCCGGCGACCTTGGTCACGACGGGGCGCGGCAGCACCGGAATCGCCGCGGCGGCCATGTCCGGCATGTCGTTCAGGTAATTGTAGACAGGCTTAGGCTTCCCCGAATCGACGTCCTTCAGGAATTCCGCGAGCCGGTTTTCGCCCTCGCCCGCGTAGAGGATCATGCCGAGCGCCTGGGCCTCTTTCAGGTCCGGCGGCAGTTCGGGCAGCATGGCGATGCAGCCCGAGACGTGGAAACCGCCGACGGCGACCGTCACGCCCTGCTTGCGAAACTGGCGGCCGATGTCGAGCGCGCGCGGAAACTGATTCGACTGAACGCCGACCAGAGCGACCATTCCGCCGTCGGCGAGGATGCGCTTCGAAACCGCGGGAAAATCGATGATCGTGTTGCACTCGTCGTAGATCTCGAACTCGATCTCCACGTCGGGTCCGAGAACACGCTGTTCCGCGCATTCCTGCAGCAGGCCGTAGACGCTCGCCAGGCTGTTCGAGGGGATGGTCGAGCGTCGCCACTGGATGACATAGCCGTCGTCGTCATAGTGCGACGGCTTGATCAGAACGATCGTGAACCTGCGCTTGGCCATTCCGTCCTCGTCAGAGGTTTACGGGACCCGTCATTTCGTCGTCTAAAGCAGCTAACGCCTTGGAGAGGCCTGGGCAACTGCAAATCGGGGGGTGGCGAGCTTCGCCGGTCTGCCCCATGGTGGCGTCGTCGCTATTCGTCCCTGAGGAAGCGCCAATGAATACCGCAGTCGAACCGTCTGAAGCGGCCGGAATGAACGCCCGGCGTCTGGAGCGCATCCGGCCCGCCATGCAGGCCTATGTCGATCGCGGCGTCTATGCCGGGATCGCTACGCTCGTCGCGCGCCGCGGCAAAGTCGTCCACGCGGGCGAATTTGGCTGGCGCGACAAAGAAGCGGGTCAGGCGATGACCGCCGACACGATCTTCCGCCTCTACTCGATGACCAAGCCGATCATCTGCGTGGCGCTGATGACCTTGCTCGAGGAAGGGCGCTTCAGGCTGATCGAACCGCTGGCGAAATACCATTCCAGCCTTCGGCGCCGTGAAGGTTCTGGAGGCCGACGGAAGTCTGGTCGCTCCGGTTCGCCCGATCCTGATCCGCGACTTGATGACCCATATGAGCGGCCTTACCTACCATTTCGTCGAGGAATCCGGCGTCGGCAAAATGTACGGGGACGCCAAGCTTCTCGCCGCCCACCACTCGCTTGAAGCCACCATTGACGATCTGGCGAGGTTTCCCCTCGCCTTCCAGCCGGGGTCGAAATGGCGGTACAGCGTCGGCATCGACGTCGCCGCCCGGGTCATCGAAGTCATCTCCGGCCGGCCGCTCGGCGCTTTCTTGCGCGAGCGCCTGTTCGAGCCGTTGGGCATGACCGACACGGCCTTCGGCGTCCCGGCCGAGAACCGGAGCCGCGTTGCCGCGATGTACGGCCGTCCCGACCTGATAGGGCCTGACGTGACCATGGGCAGCGAGTACGCCGCGTGGATGAGAGGCGTCAACGACCGCCTCGACGTGTCGAAGACTTACCCGGTCGACGCGCCGGACGTGTTCGTGCGCGGAGGCATCGGCCTGTTCAGCACCGTCGGCGACTATTTCCGCTTCGCCCAGATGCTGGCCAATGGCGGAGAACTCGACGGGCGAGCGCGTCATCGGACGCAAGACGCTCGAACTCATGCACTCGAATCACGTGCCTGCGTCCCTCCTGCCCCTCGAGATCGGCGGCCTGCCCCTGCCCGGCTATGGCTTTGGGCTCGGCTCACGGGTGCTCATGGATGTGGCGCAATCCGGCGCGCCGGGCTCGGTCGGCGAGTTCGGCTGGTCCGGAGCGGCGAAGACCCATTATTGGGTCGATCCGAAGGAAGAGCTGGTCGGCCTCTTCATGACTCAGTCGATGATGAGCTTCGACCTGCCGGAGTTCGACCTGCGCGCGCTCGCCTATCAGGCGATCGAGGATTAGGGCGGCCAGTCAGATCCGTCATTGCGAGGAGCGGCGCGACGACGCACTCCCCTTAGCGGGACGAGAGCGCCTGCGCATGGATTGCTTCGCTTCGCTCGCAATGACAATTCGATAACTCAAGGAGCCTCGCGCTTGCGCATCGCCACCTGGAACGTCAATTCGGTCCGCCAAAGGCTGCCGCACCTCCTCGCCTATCTGAAGGAGGTTCAGCCCGACGTTCTTTGCCTGCAGGAAATCAAGTGCCTCGACGAGCAGTTTCCGCGGATGGAGATCGAGGAGCTTGGCTACAACATCGAGACGCATGGGCAGAAGACGTTCAACGGCGTCGCCATTCTCTCCAAGCGGCCGTTCGAGGTCGCGCGCGGCCTGCCGGGCGACGAGAACGACTCCCAGTCGCGCTACATCGAGGCGGTCGTTCCGGCCGGAGACGGCGTGGTGCGGGTGGCGTGCGTCTATCTGCCGAACGGCAATCCCGTGGGCACGGAGAAATACCCTTATAAGCTCGCCTTCCTGGAGCGGCTCATCATCCACACCCGCCAGCTCCTCGAATACGAGGAGCCGCTGGTGCTGGCAGGCGATTTCAATGTCATTCCCGACGGCCGCGACGCGACGCGTCCCGAGGATTGGGTCAACGACGCTCTTTATCTGCCTCAGACGCGGTTCAAGTTCCGCGAGCTCGTTTCGCTCGGCCTGACCGACGCTCTGCGCGCGACCACGGACGCCGCCGGCCTCTACACCTTCTGGGACTATCAGGCGGGCGCCTGGCAGAAGAACAACGGCATCCGCATCGACCATCTGCTCTTGTCTCCGCAGGCCGCCGACAAGCTGCAATCGGTCACGATCGACAAGGAGATGCGCGGGCGCGACAAGGCCTCCGACCACACGCCGGTGCGGATCGACTTGGCCGCGTGAGGCGACGCCGCGAGGGGGGTCATATGAATTTGCCTGGTCTGTTCGATCTGAGCGGCAAGACGGCGCTCGTCACCGGATCCTCCGAGGGGCTTGGGCTCGCGATGGCGCGCGGCCTCGCGGCGGCGGGCGCCGCAATCGTTCTCAACGGCCGCGACGAAAAGAAGCTGGCGAATGCGGCCAAGTCTTTTGCGGATGACGGGCATAAGGTCGAAGCGCGCGCCTTCGACGTCGCCGACGAAAGCGCGGTCCTCGCCGCCTTCGAGCATTTCGACGCCGAGGGCGTCGAGATCGACATTCTCGTCAACAACGCCGGCATTCAGCTCCGCAAGCCAATGGTGGATCTCAAGACCGAGGAATGGCGCCGCGTTGTCGATATCCATCTCACTGGCTCATTCCAGGTCGGCCGCGAGGCGGCGAAGCGCATGATCGCGCGCGGGCGCGGAGGCAAGATCATCAACATCGCCTCGCTCGCCAGCGAAGTCGCGCGCGCGACCATTTCCCCCTACGTCGCCGCGAAGGGCGGGGTCAGAATGCTCACGCGCTCCATGGCGGCGGAATGGGCGAAGCACGATATCCAGGCCAACGCGATCGGCCCCGGCTATATCGCGACCGAGATGAACCGGGCGCTGCTCGACGACCCCAAGTTCGACGCCTGGGTCAAAGGCCGCACGCCTTCGGGCCGGTGGGGCAAGCCGGATGATCTCATCGGCGTAACGGTGTTCCTCGCCTCGCAGGCCTCGGATTACGTGAACGGCCAGATCATTTATGTCGACGGCGGCCTACTCGCCGTGATTTGATTGCAGCGCCATGACTGCGGCGCAGCCAACGATCAGCGGTTCGGGCGGCGTTTCGCTGGCGGAACGGTTGCGCTCCGCGACGCCCGCGATCCTGTTCGGCCTGAGATTGTGGGCTTCGGTCTGCCTTTCGCTCTATGTCGCCTTCGCGCTCGAGCTCAGCGAGCCCTCCTGGGCGGCGACGACGGCCGCGCTGGTCTGCCAGCCCGTGCTGGGCGCCTCGCTGCGCAAATCGATGTTCCGAATGATCGGAACCGTGATCGGCGCGATCGCGATCGTCGTCCTCGCCGCCTTCTGTCCGCCAGGATCGGGTGGCCTTCCTCGTCGGACTTGCGTTCTGGTGCGCGGCCTCCGGCTTCGTCGCGACGCTCTTGCGCAATTTCGCGGCTTACGCCGCTGCGCTCGCCGGCTACACAGCGGCGATCATCGCGATCGACGTTCTCGGTCCGGTTGGAAGCACGAACGGCATCGTCTTCATCTTCGCCATCGACCGCGCGCTCGAGATCTGCATCGGCATCGTCTCCGCCGGAGTCGTGCTCGCGCTCGACCGATCTCGGGCATTCGCGACGAAAGCTCGCAACGGAATGCGCGGCTCTGTCGAGCGCGATCCTGGACGGCTTTACCGATTCTTTTGCGACGCGCAAGCTCGAGCCTCGACCAGTTTCGCGCGCTTCGTCGCGATCTCCTGCGGCGCGTCATCGCGCTCGATCCGATGATCGACGCGGCGATCGGCGAGGCGTCCGACCTGCGCTATCGTTCGGCGGTGCTGCAGCGGGCGGTGTCCGGCCTCATGGAGACGATCTCCGCCTGGCGGAAAGTGGCGTTTGCGCTGGCGCGGAACAGCGACGCGTCGACCCCCCGTGAGGCGCACGCCGTTCACGACCTGCTCCCGCAGGACGCGGCTTTCGCCCCATGCGATCGAGTTCGACCGAGGAGCCGGCGGAGTTGCGCGGAGCCTGCTGCTCGGCCGTGCGGACACTGACGCACTTCGACGCTGAGACGCCGATGCAGAGGCTGCTCGCGGATAACGCCGCCGCCGGCATGCTCGGCATGGCCCGCGCTCTCAATGGCCTCACAGGCGTGATCGACCCCCGCGACGTTGTCCGTGTGCAAAGGACGGGCGCATTTGCACGTCGCCGACTGGATGCCGGCGTTTGTCAACGCTTTGCGCGTCCTGTTCGCGGTCGGGGCGATCTCGCTGTTCTGGATCGTGAGCGCCTGGCCGAATGGCGTGGCGGCGATCACCTTCTGCGCCGTCGTCGTCATTCTCTTGCCCCCGTCGGGAGATGCGGCCTATTCCGACGCGGTCTTGTTTCTCCAGGGAAGCGTTGTGAGCGCGGTCCTGTCCAGCAATCTTGGTGTTCGGGATCCTTCCGAAGGTGATTACCTTCCCCACGCTCTGTCTGACGCTCGGACTCGTGCTCGTGCCCTTGGGATTTCTGAATGCTCGGGGCTGGAAGCCGATGTTCACCTTCGCGGCGGCCGTCAACTTCCTGCCGATGCTCGGTATCACCAACGGCATGACTTATGACGCGTCGGGATTCTGGAACGGCGCGATCGCCATTCTCGCCGGCATCGCCTTTGGCGTCGTCGCGATGCTCGTCATCCCTCCGCTGTCGCCGGCGATCCGCACCCAAAGGCTGCTCTCGTTGATGCTCAGGGATTTCCGGCGGCTCGTGAGACGCGCTTCGCCAGGAAGGTCGGGCGATTGGGAAAACAGGGGCGTCGCTCGCTTGCTGGCGATGCCCGACAAGGCCGAGGCGCAAGAGCGCGCCGAACTCGCCGCGATCGTCGCGGTCGGCAAGGAGATCGTGCGCCTTCGTCACATCGCGCCGCGCTTCGTCCCGAGCGCGATGGTCGACGCGGCGCTTGCGCCGCTCGCCGAAGGACGCAGCGGCGAAGCGATCGCGCGTCTTGACGACATCGACCGCCGGGTCGCCGCCCTGCCCCGCGCGAGATCCCGGATTCTGTTGAGCCTCAGGTCCAGCATCCTGGTGATTTCGGGCCAGCTCTCCGAATTCGCCTCCTGTTTTGACCAGCCGCTGCGATGAGATTCAACGAAATCAACCTGTTCGGACTTTACGTCGCGCCGATCGCGGTGATCCTCGTCGTCGCCTGGGTGATCTATCTCCTGCTCAGGCGAGCGGGCGACCGCATCGGCCTGACCGAGCGGGTCTGGCATCCGGCGCTGTTTGAACTTGCGCTCTATGTTATGATCGTCTCGTCGATCGTCCTTGTCATGGCGCGCTGGGGGCGCTGATGTCCCGCGTCGAGTTGAAAGCCAACGTCATCGGGACCGCGCCCGCGATCAAGCGCCGGTCGGTCCTCGTCGTCCGTGCACGCCCTGCCTGTTCTGGCGACTCTGGTCGCTGTCGCGCTCGCGGCGCTGCTCGGCTGGGGCGCCTGGCAATATTACATGGGGACGCCCTGGACGCGCGATGGCGCGGTGCGCGCCTATGTCGTGAAGGTCGCGCCGCAGGTGGCGGGCGAGATCGTCAGTCTGCCGATCGCCGACAACCAGTTCGTCCACAAGGGCGATCTCCTGATGCTGATCGACCCGAGGAACTATTCCATCGCCGTCCGTCAGGCGCAGGCGGCGGTCGAGCAAGCCCAGGCGGTCGCGGACAACGCGCGCGCCGAAATGATCAGACGCGAGAAGCTCAACGACATCGCGGTCACCATGGAGGAGCGGCAGACCTACATCAGCCAGGCGACCTCCGCCGAGGCCGCTTATCAGACTGCGCTCGCGAACCTCGAGCAGGCGCGCATCAATTTCAAGCGCACGCAGGTCCGCTCGCCGGTCAACGGCTATGTCACCAATCTTTCCGCCCAGCTCGGGAACTATGCCGACGTGGGAAGCCTCCAGCTCTCGATCGTCAACTCTGATTCGTACTGGGTCGACGCCTATTTCGAGGAGACGGCGCTGAGCCGCATCCATGAAGGCGATGCGGCGACGGTCAAGCTGATGGGGTACACCCCCCTGCTGCGCGGCAGAGTGCAGGGGCTCTCGCGCGGCGTCGACGTCCCCAATGCGACGCCGGACGCTTCGGGGCTTGCCTCCGTCAATCCGATCTTCACCTTCGTGCGCCTCGCCCAGCGCGTGCCGGTCCGCATTCACATCGATGAGGTTCCCGACGACATCAAGCTTGTCGCCGGCATGACCGCGACGGTGCAGATCGAACCCTTCAAGGCGTCGCCGATCTCGGACTTGAAACCGGCGTCCGGGAAAGTGGGCCAGGCAGACGTGCAGCCCGCTTCATTCCAGACTCTGGCCGACGCAGCGTCGCGGACCACGCCTGCAGGAGCCGCCAAACCGGCGACGACAACGCCGGCTCCGGCCGCGCAACCCGCGAGCCAGCCAGCGACGCAAGCGGCTCAGCCGCTGCCCGCGGCGCCGGCCGGCTCCCTGCCAGTACAGCAAAAGGACGCTTCGCAATCGGCGACGTCCCCAAGCGAGCTGTCGGTCTCCACTCCCGCCCTCGGCGGAGGCCGACCGCCGCGACGAATGCAGGCGCCGCCGATCTCAAGACGCTCCAGCAGCAGATCGCCGCCTTCCCCCCTTCCGGAGCCGGCTCCGCCAAAAGCGACGGCGGAATGCCGTCAAGCGAGTTTCTTGGGC
This sequence comes from uncultured Alphaproteobacteria bacterium, assembly GCA_963762335.1. GTDB lineage: Bacteria > Pseudomonadota > Alphaproteobacteria > Rhizobiales > Beijerinckiaceae > Roseiarcus. The sequence continues at coordinate 44,631 of CAVXKU010000014.1, forward strand.
AAACCTATGACCTCTACGGCGGTCAAAGCGTAACGCCCAAACCGCGTTCTCCCGACACGATCCGCAGGCGCGCCCGCTCGAGATGGCGCCACTTGCCGCCGCGATCGCCGTAGCCGCGGCGAAAGCGCTCTGCGTCGCCTAGCGCAGGCTCGCGAAAGCTCCAGACTGACGAGGACCCCCCGTCCAGCGCGCGACGACCGCGAGGCGTTTGACCTCTCCGCTTTGGAAGGCGCGCAGGAAGACGTCGTACGTCTTGAAGGACACGCACCCGTTGGAATCCCCGTTCGGACCGAGCATGTAGGGGTGCGCGAGCAGCCCGACGCGATTGAAGGTGAACCCCGCTCCGATCGGGTTGAGGCGCAACGCCTGAACGCCATGAAATAGCGACTCGCGCAGCGTCAGTTGATAGACGCCAGGAGGCGTCGCGCCGTGATCGCGCTCATCCACAAAACGGGGGTCGTCGATCCTGTCGCCAAGACCCGAATGCGCTTCCAGACGCATTCCGCCCGGCAGATAGACGGTGTGAGCGGAGATGTCATAGACGGCCGTCGATTGGTCATAAACGATCGCGGGACTGCCTGGCGGCGCCAATTCGAGGGGCCTCGACGGCGGCAACGGCGCGAGAGCGACGGGCGGAGCCGACTTCGGGAGGGGACACCTGCAGGTCGACAAGTGGGCTCGAATCCTGCGGCGGCGCGGCTTCGAGATTGTCCTCTGGACGAACGCCGATTTGGATTGGCGGTGGTTCGAGGCGTGAGAGTCGTTCCTCGGGGCCGATCGTCTGTTCAGGGGCGTTCGGGGCGGCCGCCAAAGGTGGAGGCCCAGCCTCGAGCATCGGGATGGCTGCATGAGCCGTTTTCGGCGCTGGGGCCGGACGCGTCACGGTCGTGACGAGAAATCCGACAAGCGCCAAAGCGGCGACGCCAAGACTGCCTCCGAGAACGATCGGAAGAAGAAGAGATCGGCGCGGCGTGAGCGCGGCGCCGGTCGATGGTGCGGCGCCCGGCCCGCTCGCAGGCGGATTTTGACCAGAATCGTCCGGCGGCGGCAGAGCCTGTCGCCAAGTCCGGTATGGCTTTTGCCCAGCGAACAGGACAAGGCCCTCGTATTTCCTCGATGCCGCAAGCCGCCTGAGCTGCCTCAAGAAGACGCGACAATCGTTTCAATAAACACCAATAGTCCGAGGTCTTCAATGCAGTTGTGATCCTGATCACAGCGCCTATCGCGTCCGCTGCGCTGGATAACTGGTGAGCCTGAATCATCGACAGGCAAGCGGGCCTTTGAACCGTAGTAACCAGACTTTAAGACTACCCGTCGCCCTTAGACGCGGCGGTAATTTGCCCTCGCCATCGCAAGACCTGCGAAATTCCACTTGCCGAACAAGGCGTGAACGATTAGGCTTTGTTCGCGATTTGTTTTAGCCAAAATCGTGATTCGGCGACGCAATCTTGGCGGCGAATCCGGACAGGCTGTGTGGAGACGGAAATGCTGACGAAGAAGCAGAGCGAGTTGTTGCGCTTCATCCATGAGCGCCTGCAGGACGCAGGCGTGCCACCCTCATTTGACGAAATGAAGGAAGCGCTGGATCTGCGCTCGAAATCCGGAATTCACCGGCTGATCATGGCGCTTGAGGAGCGTGGCTTCATCCGCAGGCTGGCCAATCGCGCCCGAGCCATCGAAGTGCTGCGGCTGCCGGAATCGGCGACCGTCTCGGCTCCAAGATTGCAGAGGTTCTCGCCAAGCGTCATCGCAGGCAATCTTGGACGGGTGCGTCCCACGCCAACCCGCGACGTCGATGATCATCCCCCAGTGATGGTGCCGCTGATGGGCCGTATCGCCGCAGGCACCCCGATCTCGGCTATTCAGACCCGCGTCCAAACTTTGGCGATGCCGCCGGAGTTCCTGGGAAGCGGCGAGCATTTCGCTTTGGAGGTGCGCGGCGACTCGATGATCGAGGCCGGTATTCTTGAGAACGACACCGTCATCATCCGCAAGCAAGACACAGCTGAAACAGGCGATATTGTCGTCGCGCTGATCGACGAGGAGGAAGCGACCCTCAAGCGATTGCGAAAGCGCGGCGCGTCAATTGCGCTCGAGGCCGCCAATCCGGCCTACGAGACCCGGATATTCGGGCCGGATCGTGTTCGCGTACAGGGAAGAATGGTGAGCCTGATGCGCCGATACTGAGCCGCGCGAGTGGGAAGAAGGCCGACCGGAACGCGTGAAGAAAACGCGCTCCGGAGCATTCCAGCTGGCCAACCCAGCGGCTCCCGGGGATGCGGCGGAACCGAGAGCCGCTGGGCCGTCCCTGCCAGCACTGCGCTGAAGGACAATCAAAAGATACTCCGACATCGCATATATACAAGCGCATTCAGCTTATTAAACTCAAGATGAGGATATTTACCTAAACAAATCCAGTTAATCCTGACGTTGCGTAAGGTATTGCTCGTCGATTGCTCACTTTTATACTCGCTACGCGATAATATCTCGGGAACGATATATTCTAATCTCCGAATCCAGACGACCTGTTGACACGAGGTCTGGGCCCCTTGCCTGGCTCTTGCCGGCGCCCCACCATGCCGGCGAGGAGGTGATTCGTTGAAGACAGACACATTTGGTGTCGATTTTGACCGTGCTCAAGCCACCGGCGAGCCCGCGTTCACTGTTGATCTCGACGGTTTCGAAGGTCCGCTGGACCTGTTGCTGGAGCTTGCTCGACGGCAGCGGGTGGATTTGGCGCGCATCTCCATCCTGGCGTTGGCGGAGCAGTATTTGCTCTTCGTCGAGGCCGCGCGAAAATTGCGTCTCGAGCTTGCGGCGGATTACCTGGTCATGGCCGCGTGGCTGGCGTTTTTGAAGTCCCGTCTCCTTCTTCCCACGCCCTCGCAGCCAACAGATCTGGATGCTCCCGCGCTGGCGGAGGGTCTCGCGCAACGGCTTCGCGCCCTTGCAGCGATCCGCAAGGCGGCGGAGCACCTGATGAGCCGACCGCGCCTTGGCCGTGATTTCTTCGGCCGCGGGGAACCGGAAGCGGTCGAGACAACAGGCCGCATCTCCTACCAGGGCAACCTTTACGACCTTCTGGCCGCCTACGCGCGGCAGAGTCAGCGTCACGCGCTGGCCCGCGTGCGCTTCAAGGCGCGTGAGGTCTGGTCGCTCGCTGACGCGCGCGTGGCTCTGGCTCGCCTCGTCGGCGCCCAAATCGACTGGACGGCTCTCGACGATTTCTTGCTGGAAGCCTGCGTCGATCCGCAAATGCGCCGGAGCGCTCGCGCCTCGACGTTCGCCGCGTCGCTAGAACTCGCTCGTGAGGGCAAGATTGAATTGCGCCAGGAGACGGCGTTTACCCCGATCTGGTTCCGCTCAACCGACCCTGACGCCGGCGAAGAGCGCGCGGCGTGACTTCCGCTCGTGGCCATGATTACTGCGGCGGCGCTGAGTGCGCGGGCCGCGGACCCCCGACCTTCAAGATCCGCTCCCTCCGACAAACGGCTGCGATCCAGTCAGCCCAATCGCAATTCGAGAAAGGCGCTCCATGAGCCGCATGACCGGCGCGGATAATGTCGCGCAATTGTTTCCTCCGGCGGCGTCCAGCGTCTCGCCTGAAGATGTGCGGATCGCGGAGGCGCTCGTCTTCGCGGCCGCTGAGCCCGTGGAGGAATCGGCCATCGCCCAACGCCTCTCGAACGGGGCGGACATCGAAGCGGTGATGGATGAACTTCGACGGCTCTATGAGGGGCGCGGAGTTAATCTGGTGCGCGTCGCGCGCCGGTGGATGTTCCGTACCTCCGACGATCTCGCCTGGGCGCTGGCGCGCGACGGCGATGAGAAGCGGAAGCTTTCGCGCGCGGCGCTCGAAACGCTTGCGATCGTCGCGTACCATCAACCGGTCACCCGCGCTGATATTGAAGAGATCCGTGGCGTGGCGGTGTCGAAGGGCGCGCTCGACGTGCTCATGGAAGCAGGCTGGGTGCGCCTGCGGGGGCGTCGAAAGGCTCCAGGCCGACCCATTACCTACGGCACGACGACCGAGTTTCTGGTCGAGTTTGGGCTTAACGCGGTTGCTGATCTGCCTGGCCTCGACGAGCTCAAGGGCGCCGGATTGTTCGACGGCAAACTGCCGGCCGGATACGGTATTCCGCAGCCTGATGACAGCTCAACGCTCAGGGCGGACGAAGATCCGCTCGAAGATCCCTCCCCGCTCGAGCAAGCCTGGGCGCCAGTCGCGCCCGAAGAGGGCTAAGCTTCCATCACGCGGCTCATAATCGCGAGGCATTGACGGCGTCACGAAAGCGCCGACAATGCGCACACTGAAGATCGCGGCCACCTCTGGAGAGATAATGGGCTCACGATTTGCCATCTTTGTGGCGACGGTGCTGTGCGCTTGTTCCGCGGCGCTTGCCCAAACGTCGCCCCTCTTGCCCCTCGCCGCGCATAGGGCGGCATATGACATCTCGTTGGCTGACTCGTCAGGTCCAACGCGGTCGTCCGCTCAGACACCGATCTCGGCCACTGGCCTCATTGCGTATGAGTTTCACGGCTCCGCCTGTGAGGGCTACACGTCCAGTTTCCGCCAAATGACTGAACTCGAGCGCAGCGAGGGCGAGCCGGTTTCGATGCAGGTGAACGCGACGTCGTTCGAGGAGGGAAGTGGAAAATCGATGCGCTTTCAGGTCGATTCCCAAGGCGCTCAGGACCCGCCCCCGGTCGCGGGGACTGCTACCCGCGAAGGCGACGACATGCGCGTGGTGCTTACCAAGCCAAAGGCGCAGACGCTCAACTTCGGTCACGACGTTCTATTCCCGACCCAGCATATCGAACGACTGATCGAGGCCGCCAAGGAGGGTGGCGGCCCGATGCAAGCGCGCGTCTACGATGGGTCCGACACTGGCGCCAAAATCTTCGCGACCATGTCTGTGATTGGAAAAGAAGCGACGAAGCCGGCGGACGACGCCAAGACGGCTTCGGCCCTGGACGGCATTCGCCGGTGGCCGGTCGTGATCTCATATTTCAATGAAGCCGCGACCGACGCCCCGCCTGAATACACGCTCTCATTCGACCTTTATGAGAACGGTGTCTCAGGCAGCCTCAAGCTCGACTACGGCACGTTCGCGCTCCGCGCGCGCTTGCGCAAGCTCGAGATTCTTGCCTGCGACGGGCTGCGCCAAGTAAATCAGCGCGCTCACTTTCGTGTGGAATCCGGCCGGAAGGTAAGACCCCGTTGCACGGCCGCGGAGCCGAATCGGTCACGGAGGTTCGCGATTGCTGCTTCTCGAACTTTCTCGCGGCCGCTTTCGCTGGCGAACATGTCGTCTTCGTCCGCGCCGTCCGCCGGGGTGAGTTCTGTTGCAGCAACGCCGAGCAGGCGATAGGCGACGCCATCGGGTTGAGCCTCCAAGAGCGGCCGCGCCGCCGCGAAGAGTTGCGGCGCGAGTTGGGTCGCTCTCAGCCCGCCGCGGCTACGCGTACGAAGAGAGAAGTCGGCGAGACGCAGCTTCAATGTCACCCCCCGAGTCGCAAGCGCCTCCCTGCGCAGGCGCGTCGCCACTCGATCGCATTGGGCAAGCAATATCCGCGTCAGCTCGGCCTTATCTGTGATATCGCGATCAAACGTGGTCTCGCTCGAGACGCTCTTCGTTTCGCGCTCGGGCTGAACGGCGCGGTCGTCGCGGCCGTGGGCGAGGCGCCAGAGACGCAGACCGTCCTCACCCAGGCGCAGGATCGCTTCCCGCTCGTCGATCCGTTGCAGATCGCCGATCATGCGAAAGCCTTGGCGCCGCAGCCGCTCCTGCCCCACCCTGCCAACTCCCCACAAGCGCTCGACGCTTTGCGACGCGAGCCAGTTCTTTGCCTCTACCCGCGAAAGGAAAGCGAAGCCGCGCGGCTTGTTGAGATCGGAAGCGATTTTCGCCAGAAACTTGCAATAGCTGAGGCCGACCGAGACCGTGACGCCAATCTCGGCCTCAACCTGACGCGCGAAGCGGGCAAGCGTTTCCCCAGCGCCCCCGCCGTTGGATCCCTCGCAGCCGGTCAAGTCGAGAAACGCCTCGTCGATCGACAGCGGCTCGACCAGAGGAGTCAACGCCATCATCCGTGTTCGAATCTCGCGGCCCACTCCAGCATATTTGGCCATGTCGGGCGGGAGCACCACGGCTTCCGGACATAGCGCCCGAGCGCGCGACATTGGCATCGCCGAGCGCACCCCGAACGTCCGGGCGATGTAACAGCAAGTCGAAACCACGCCGCGAGGACCCGCCCCGCCGACAATCAACGGCTTGTCTCTAAGGCTCGGGTCGTCACGCTTTTCCACCGCGGCGTAAAAGGCGTCGCAGTCGACATGGGCGATGTTCAGGTCGGCCGCGTCTTCAAGATTGATTGTGCGTGGCGAGCCGCAATGCGCGCACCTAGCCGAATCGAGAGAACCCTTTCTCAGGCAGTCGCGGCAGAGGCGAGGCCGCGGCGGGTCCATCAGGTTTCGCCCTCGGCCGGCCTGCGAAGAGCATGATGCGCCCTCGCGACCGCCTCGGGCTTGAGGCCGGCGTCGCCTGCGAACGCGACAAGCAGGGACTCGTCCGCAACCACATAGTCGAGCACTGAGGTCAGGAACGCCGGATCCGCCGCCGCGGTTCGGAGGTTCTCGGGGCCTAGTCCAGTTATGCCGAGGAATCGGCTGAGCCGATCAGCGTCGGCAGCGATGAAAGCCAGTGCGCTGACCGCTAAAGATCGAGCGGAATCTGGATTTGAGGATTGCTTCGATTTCAGGGAATCGCGCATAGTCCGATTCTCCTTTCGTAAATGTCTCGACGCTAGCTTAACCGGCGCGCCGGCAGAATTCACCCTCCATGGAACGACCGATGTCCAAGACCGTGCTGATTGTTGAGGACAACGAGCTCAACATGAAGCTGTTCAACGACCTCGTGGAAACCCGAGGGCATCGAATCGTGCAGACGCGCAGCGGCATCGAGGCGGTCGAATTGGCGCGCAAGCATCGGCCCGACCTCATTCTGATGGATATCCAGCTGCCCGAGGTTTCCGGCCTGGAAGTGACGCAATGGCTGAAGGATGACGAGGAACTCAAGACGATCCCCGTCGTCGCCGTGACGGCGTTTGCGATGAAAGGCGATGAGGAAAAAATTCTGCAAGGCGGCTGCGAAGCCTACCTGTCCAAGCCAATCTCTGTCGCCAAGTTCTTTGAGACGCTCGACCACTTTCTGGGGGCCGTCGCCCGGCCGTGACCGCTCCGGCAGTCCTGCAGACGTCGGCGAGAAGATAATGCGACCTCCGTCAGGCGCGGCTCAGGCTTTGATCGAGGAAGCGTCGATTTCTGCCGGGGGATAAGTCACATAACCTTTCGCCCCGCCCTCGTACCAAGTTGCAATATCGTCGGGCGAGAGCGCCACCCCTTTGGCGAAGCGCTTCGGGAGATCCGGGTTCGAAATAAACGGGCGCCCAAACGAAACCGCGTCCGCTTTTCCGGCGTCGAGCGCGGCCTGCCCCTTCGCATAATCATAGTCCGAGTTCAGAACGAAAGGGCCCTTGAAGGCGGCTCGCATAAGCGGCGCGACTGGAGGGCGCACCGCCTTGCCGTTGGTGCCGTCGAAATCGGGCTCGCGGACCTCGAGGAAGGCGAGGCCGAAAGTGGAAAGCGCAGCCGCGGCGGCTTCGAACAAGGGCTCGGGATGACTGTCATTCACGCCCTGCCGCTCCTCGTTGGGCGAGAGCCGGACGGCGACGCGGGCGGCGCCGACAGCATCGACCACGGCGGTCGTAACCTCGACGAGAAAGCGGATACGATTCTCGACCGCGCCGCCGTATTCGTCGGTTCGGAAATTGGCGTTGTCGCGCAGGAACTGGTCGATCAGATAGCCATTGGCGGCATGGATCTCGACCCCGTCGAAACCGGCTTTCATGGCGTTCCGGGCCGCCGCGGCATAGTCGGAAATCGCGCTCCGAATATCGTCGTGAGTCATCGCCTTGGCCTGGACATAGGGCTGCTTGTCTTCGTAAGTCCGGGCGAGACCAGGCATGGTGGTCGCCGATGACGACAACGGTTGACCGCGGCCTGGCAGACTGGGATGCACCAGCCGTCCCATATGCCAAAGCTGCGAAAAGATGCGCCCACCCGCCTCGTGGACCGCGCTCGTGACGGATTTCCATCCGTCGATCTGCTCCGCGGTCCAGATCCCGGGAGCATAGGGCCAGCCAAGCCCCTGCGCGCTGATTCCGGTCGCTTCCGTGATGATGAGCCCGGCGCCTGCGCGCTGCCGGTAATAGTCGATCATCATCGCGGTGGGCACATGCGCCATCGAGGCCCGCGCCCGCGTGAGCGGCGCCATCAGGATGCGGTTCGGGGCTGTGATCGCTCCGAGTTGAATGGGATCGAAGAGTGACGGCCCGCGTTCAATTGTCTTATCGAGCATGCGTCTTTTTCCCCCAATATGGCCAAGCCTCGTCATGCCCGGACAGCGCTCGGCGATCAAGGCTTCAGCGTTCGAGCAGCCCGGTCAAGGACCGCGCGGAGACAAGGCGCCGCCTCGGTCGTCGACAAGTCTTGGCCCTAAGCCACGCCCAGCTCAGCCTTGATGGCGGCAAGCTCCAATTCGCCACGCTCGACGTCGAAAGGTTGCGGCGCCCTTATCGCGGCCTCGGCGGCTTTAGCGCGCCTTAGCGATGCTCCGGCGAGGACCGGGGTGACGGAAGCGACAGGGCGCGTTTCGCTCAGGTCGCCATTGCAATGCAGGACGATATCAAGCCCGGCCTCAAACACCGCGGCGGCGCGCGCATCGAACGGGCCCCCTAGCGCCTTCATCGACAGGTCGTCGCTGAGAATAAGGCCGTCGAACCCGATCTCGCGCCGCATGATTTCCGCGACCACGATCGGCGACGCTGTGGCTGGACGGTGAGGATCGATCGCGGTGTAGAGGAGATGGGCGCTCATCGCCATCGGCAGGTCTTTCAGCGCCGCGAACGGGGCGAAATCACTCTTAAGCTCGCTGCGCGCGGCGTCGACGACGGGCAATTCGTGATGGCTGTCCACGCGCGCTCGGCCGTGCCCCGGCATGTGCTTGATAACGGGCGCGACCCCGCCGGCAAGAAGCCCCTCCGCAACCGCTCGGCCCATCGCCGCCACACGCTCCGGTCGAGAAGAGAAAGCCCGGGCGCCGATGGCCGCATGCATACCCTCGCCCGCGACATCGAGCACAGGCGCGCAGTCGATCGTGATCCCGACTTCGATGAGATCATGAGCGATAAGCCGGGCAACCAGGCGCGCCGCCGCTTCGGCGCGAGATGGCTCCAAGCCGGCCTCTATCGCGGCCGCAGCGGGATACGCGCGCCAGTTCGGCGGCGCCATTCGCTGGACCCGGCCGCCCTCCTGATCGATCAGCACGGGCGCGTCGGCGCGGCCGACGCATTCCCGGAATGATTGGGTCAGCGCACGCACCTGCTCGCGATCCACGATGTTGCGCTTGAACAGGATCAGGCCCCAAGGGTCCTCTTGACGAAGAAAGGCGCGTTCCTCGGCGCTCAGCGTGAGACCGGCGCAGCCGCAGATGAAGGCCTTGGGCATTGCGGCTCCGCGTTGCAGCCAGAACGATGTTGGGCGCGTCGCTTATTTAGCGATGAAGCACTCGCCGCCCTCGCCTTTCAGGCGGGCGCACAGCGCGGCCGCGTCCGCCTTCGTGAGGCCAACCACGCGCAAGCGATAGATCGTTTCGCCGTTTACGACAGCCTTATGCACGCCAAGGGACGAACCGTTGAGCTCGGCGCTATATTTGCTGTTCAGCCGCGTAAGCGCGCTCTTGGCTTCCGCTTCCGATTTGGGCGCGGCGAGCTGAACGGACCAGCCGCCAGAGGTGGTCGCGGCTGTGGCGTCAACGGGCGGCGCGGTCGCCCCCGTCGTCTCGGTCGCCTCTGCGACTTGGCCCGGCTTCGGCTTCTTCGCAGCCTTCTCTGGTTTTGCCGGTTCGGCTGGCGTCTGGGCGGTCGCCTCGGGGGCGGGTGTGTCGGGCGCCGTCGTGTCGGTCTTGCCGACCGCCACGCGCGCCGACGATTTCGGAGAAAGCTTGGTGGGCAGTTCAATTTTAGGCGTCGACGGCTGCGCAACGGCGGTTGCTTCGCTTGTCGTCTTCGCCGCAGGTTTGCTTGGCGCTTCGGCCGGCTTGCTCGCCGCCTCGGCTGGCGGAGGAGACGTCGACTGGCTTGCCGCTTGATCGGGAGCGCTGGCGGCGGCGATCGGCGTTCCGTCGGGCCTGAGCGAGATCGTACGCACCGGTTTCGGGTCGGGGAAGTCGGACGACATGCCTCGCGGCGGCTGGGCGGGCGGGGCTACGAGCGGGGTGTTGATGGTGGCGGCCAGCGCCGTCGCGTCCGTTCCGCTCGCCGCGGGGCTGGCTGGCGCCGGCGCCGGAGAATTGGTCGAAGGCGGATTGCTGGCGGACGCCTGAGCATTCAAGTCGACGGGCTGCTCTTCGGAATTGACGACTTTGACCGAGGCCGGCTTGCCGTTGTCATGGAGCAAAGTGGCGCCGGCGTCATTCGAAGTCGTCACCGTCTGGTCGCTGGGCGGCGCGACCTTGGTCGGTCCCTGAGCCGCGGCGATGAATGGGGGATCTTTTTTCAGACCCGGAACGCCGCCCCTGAGCGCGAAGACAGCGCCGATCATCGCCACGCCGGCAAGCGCCAAGGCGGAAACGGCAATCTTCCAGCGCATGGGTCGGCGCTCCTCGGCCGGCTCGGCTGCAGAAGCGCCGCCGGAACGGTGAGCGTCGAATTCGTAATCTCGCCGTGCTGCGCGGTCCTCGTCAGACGCGCCAGGCGCGAGTTCCTCCACCTCTTCGTCGAGACTTGGCCGAAGAGCCTCGGTCTCGATCGAGGTCAGAGGCTTCGCGCGCTGAACGGAGGGCTCAGCGGCGCGGCGCGCCGTCGTCTCGCCGTTGGCAGATTCCCATATGCGAGAATTCGACCAGGCGAGAGAGTTCCGCGAGGGGATCTTCCGCCCGCGCCTGTTGGGCGCCAGCCGCTCGCAAGCGCCGCTCGAATTCGTCGAGGTTGATCTCATCGGTTACGCGGGACCCGGAAGCACTCATATTGCCCTCACTCTCGCGGGTCATTCCTTAGGCGCGTCTCGGACGCGCGCCGCTCAAAATGATGATCCGCTAACGCATCTCGTCGGGGGCGCTAACCCCCAAAATTGACAATGCGGAGGCCAAAACAAGGCTGACGCCCGCGACCAAAGCCAATCTCGCATAGGATAAATTTCGTTCATTTTCGTTAAGGAACCGCAAACGGGGCGCGTCCTTGCCCCTATTCCAGTGCGCGTGAAAACGTGTCGCCAACTCGTGGGCGAAAAAGGCGATCCGGTGCGGCTCGTCGGCGTCGGCGGCCTGTCGAATGAGCCGCGGGTACTGCCCAAAGACACGCATCAGGTCGCGCTCGCCCTCGTCGGTCAGAAGCGAGAAATCGGCTTCAGCCAGCGCCTTTGGATCGAGATCAAAATCCTGCAAAGACGATCTTGCCCTGCCTGAGAACGCTGCGGGTGCGAGCGTGCGCGTATTGCACATAGAAAACGGGATTGTCCTGGCTTTGCTCGATCACCTTCGCCAGGTCGAAATCGAGCGGCGCGTCGTTCTTGCGCATCAGCATCATGAAGCGGACAGCGTCGACGCCGACTTCGTCCACCACCTCACGCAAGGTCACGAACTCGCCGGAACGTTTCGACATTTTGACCGGTTCGCCAGCCCGCATCAGACGCACAAGCTGGCAAAGGCGCACCTCGAGCTTGGCCTTGCTGTCCGACAACGCGGCGACCGCCGCCTGCATGCGTTTGACGTAGCCCCCGTGATCCGCGCCCCACACGTCGACCAGGGTGCGGAAATTCCGGTCGATCTTGGTCTTGTGATAGGCGATGTCGCTGGCGAAATAGGTGTATCCGCCGTCGGACTTGATGAGCGGCCGATCGACGTCGTCACCGAAGCCGGTCGAGCGGAACAAGGTCTGTTCGCGATCCTCCCAATCCTCCGCGGGCGCGCCTTTCGGCCGCTCCAGGCGGCCCTGGTAGACGAGACCCTTCGCTCGCAACCATTCGATCGTCTCGCGCACGCGGTCCTCGCCGCCGTCGACGCCGGTGAGCGCGCGTTCCGAGGCGAACACGTCGTGGGTGATGTTGAGCGCGGCGAGATCGTCCCGGATCATCGCCATCATGGCGTCGACGGCCCGCTTGCGTGTCGCCGGCAGCCATTCCGTCTCGGGCTTGTCCTTGAGCGCCGCGCCAAACTCGCGCGCCAAAAGCTCGCCGACCGGCTTGAGATAGTCGCCGGGATAGAGGCCATCCGGGATAGGGCCGATGTCTTCGCCCAAGGCCTCGCGGTAGCGCAGGAACGCCGAGCGCGCCAACACATCGACCTGCCCGCCCGCGTCGTTGATGTAATATTCCCGCGTCGTCTCGCGACCGGAGAACATCAGCAAGCTCGCGAGGGCGTCGCCGAACACCGCGCCGCGCGCATGGCCGACGTGCATCGGCCCGGTCGGATTGGCGCTCACATATTCGACGTTGACGGGTCCTTCGACGCTCCGCGCCCCGGCCCCAAAGCGCGCGCCCTGGATGAGGACCGTCTTGAGGACCTGCTCGTAAATCTCTGGCCGCAGGACGATATTGATGAAGCCGGGGCCTGCTGCTTCCGCGCTCAGCACGCCTGGTTCGCGCGCTAGATCAGCGACGAGGCTGGCCGCCAGAGCCCGCGGGTTCGAGCCAGCCTGCTTGGCTTCCCGCGCATAGACCATCGCCGCATTGGTCGAGAGATCGCCGTGCGACGATTCGCGCGGCGGCTCGACGACGAAGCGGCCGAGATCAAGGTCGCGCGGCAATTCTCCCGCCGCAATCCGCTTCTCGAGCAGAGCCGCGATGCGCGACTGGAAGTCGGCGAAAATGTTCATGAGTCTCCAGACCGGCGTCTGTAGGGCGGCGTCGCTGTAGCCGCGCTCCATAGCCCGTCGTGAGACGGGCGTCTTCCGAACGCCCTTTGGAGCGCGGGGACGCGGTCAGCGACCGCGTCTACACGGGCAGCGCGCGCCTCTATCGCAAGTCGGAAGCGCCGTCAAAAAGCCGGGCGTGCTCGGCGATAGCGAACCGGTCGGTCATGCCGGCGATATAGTCCGCCACCGCGCGCGCGCGCCCATGGCCCGCTTTGGCCGCCCACTCGGGCGGCATGGCGGACGGGTCGGTCATGTAGGCGTTGAACAGGCGCCGCACGATCGCGTCCGCCTGATCGCGCACCTTGCGGACGTCTCGGATGCCGGTACATGCGGGCGAACAGAAAGGCCTTGATGTCGCGGTCCGCCGCTTCGATCGCGACCGAATGGCCGACGAGAGCGCGCCCGGCGGCGGCGACCGCGTCCGGACTGTTGACGTTCGATTCGGCGATCCGCCGGCCGCTTTCGCCGATCGCGTCCTCGATGAACCGCGTGATGACGCGACGGGTCAGTTCATGGATCGCCCGCGGCTCGCTCGAGGCCGGGATGGAGATCATCGATCTCTCGCATCACGCCGTCGACAAAGGGAACGGCGGCGCGAAGCTCTCCGAGCGAGAACAGACCGGCGCGCAGGCCGTCGTCGATGTCGTGAGCGTCGTAGGCGATATCGTCAGCGATTGCAGCGGCCTGCGCCTCGAGGCTCGCATGCAGGCTCAGGTCCAGGCGCTGCGCTTCATCGTAGCGGAGGATCGGAGCCGGAACGCCGCGCGCCCGGTAGCGCTCCGTTGGGGCGCCGGAAGCGTCGATGAGCGGCCCGTTATGCTTGACCAGCCCCGCCAGCGTCGGCTGGGTCAGGTTGAGCCCGTCGAACTCGGCATAGTGGCGCTCAAGCTCGGTGACGATGCGCAGAGCGTGGCTGTTGTGGTCGAAGCCGCCATGCTCGGCCATGCAGGCGTCGAGCGCGTCCTCGCCGGTATGGCCAAAAGGCGTGTGGCCAAGATCGTGCCCAAGCGCGACCGCTTCCGCAAGGTCGTCGTCGAGCTTAAGCGCCCGAGCGAGGGCGCGGGCGATCTGCGCCACCTCGATCGTGTGGGTCAGGCGGGTGCGGAAATGGTCGCTCTCGTGATCGACGAACACCTGGGTCTTGTGGGCGAGACGGCGGAAGGCGGTCGAATGCACGATGCGGTCGCGGTCGCGCTGGAACTCGGTCCGCGTCGCCGACGGCGGCTCGGCGACGAGGCGCGTCGCGCCCGACCGGCTTGGCTGCATAAGGCGCGCGAGCCGTCAGGCTCATGTCGTCGGGCGTCCGGCTTGACATTGCGCTCTTTGCTCGGCGTCCATATCTTGGGGTCCAGGGATTCTTGATGGCGCCAGCTCCGCGGCGCAAGCGATTAAAGGCGAGGGTCATGAACGAAGCCGTCTCTCCTGAACTCGAAGGGGTCACGATCAGCGCCAGCGCGGCGCGGCGGCTGCATAAGATTCTCAAAGGCGAGAAGGACGCGGCGCTGCGCATCTCGGTCAAGGGCGGCGGCTGCTCCGGCTTCCAATATTCGTTCGACGTCGAAAGAGGCCGCGCCGAGGACGACGTCGCGGTGACGCGCGACGGCGCGACCGTCCTGGTCGATCCCGTCTCGCTCGAAATGCTGAAGGGCGCCGAGCTTGATTTCGTCGACGACCTGATGGGCCAGTCGTTTCGGGTGAAAAATCCGAATGCGGTCGCCTCCTGCGGCTGCGGGGTGAGCTTTACCGTTTAGGCGCGGTGTTGGACGTCACCACTGGATCGCCACGTTGGCCCGCGCTCGCGTTCATCGCGAGGACACTCCCATAGGGCGTTGAAAAACGTCCGTCTCTCGACGGGTTACCGTATGATCCCTGGATTGCTTCGTCGTTACCTCCTCGCAATGACGGGTATAGGCGACGCTTCTGGTAGAAAGAAATGTAGTGCTTATTTCCACTTTACGCAAGATATTTCAGAGGCGCAGGCTGGCGCCTTAATTCAGAGGCGCCGGTCGCGCCTTACTCGGCATCTTGTTTGCTGACGCTTCGGGACTGCCAGCGCGGTCTTGCAACCTATAAGCCGCTCGAACCGCTCGCCCCTCAAGCTCGCGCTGTACCCCTCGACAAGAAACTCCGCTAATCGATCCTGCGTCTTTTCCCCGACACGATAGCCACTTATCCGCATTCTCCGATCCTAGATTCATTACCGACCCTGGACAGCCCCGAATTTCTCATAAGCGACTGATCTATCATCTTTATTCATCGTATGTTCTTTCTTTGTTCTTGACACTCGGCCAAGCCGCGCTACAATCTCAGCTGACCCTTGCTCAAGGAAAGCAGGCGTTGCGGGGCGCCAGGGAATGGACAGTCGCAGATTTGCGAGGGACGAAGAACCGGATGACTGCGGTTGCGACGCGACGTCGATAGGCCGCTTCCGCCGAACGATCGCGGGTCTCGAAAAGTCGTGGGCGGGTGAGACAGGCCGCGAGCCCTTCTACGCGTTCGTCACCTGGACGTCGGACGGACCCTTTCTCGGCGCCGCGACGCCGCTCGCGCGGAACGGCCGCGGCGAGGACGACCGCCTTCTGGCGCCGCTGTCCGTGGCGCACGCGCGCGATGTCCGGGCGGACGTTCCATCGCGGCGATCTCGTCAAGTCGGCAGTGCATGTCGCGCTGACAGGGCTTCCCGCCCTCGTCAAGATGGGCAAGTTCGCCGACGCGATCGAGACGTTGCGAAATGCGCCGTTCGGCTCGGAAATCGATGCGTTTCCGGCTTTGACCTACGAAGCGATTTTTCTCTACTGCAACCTGTTGAAAAGAAGCGGCCGAGCGCCGCCGCCGAATCTTGCGGCGGCGCTGCCGGACGATTTCGTGACCCGAACCCGGGACGGAAAGAAGGTCGGGATCGCCGACCTTTCGCCGCCGCCGAATGGACGACAAGAGAGGAGCGCGCCGGTTTGAGAAGTTTCGCCTACAACCCGCCGCGCGAGGTGAAGACAGCGGTCGATTTTTTTATTTGAATCGCTCGTAACCCATTGAAAAGTCCAGATCTGAAAAAATAAGCGCTAGTAAATGTCAGCATTTTTACTGGCGTTTACTGACGTTTACTGGTGTTTACGTGAATTTTATTTGCGTGGAAATTCGACCGCAGGTTGCATTTCACGGCCTCTCGGTCAGATTACCGTCCTACCCCGGCCGGCTCGGTCGACAACGCCCAGCCGTCGCCGCGAAGCCAGTCGGCCCCGCTCGGCGCGCCGCCAAAGCGCAGCGAGCGCACCCTTTCCGCGCCGCCGCGGCGGAACGCCTCGTCGAGTTTGCGGCCCATTGCGGGATCCTGCGCGCCTTCGCACGGGATAAACACCACGCCCGAGAAAGCGCGCGCCGGCCACACATCGCCGCGTTCGGGCCGGGTCACCATAAGCATCGACCCGGTCGAGCGCGCCGCATGGAGAGGAAAAAGGAGCCTTCCGCCGGGTTTGAGCGCATCGAGCCAGGCGCGAAGCGGATGCGAAGCCGCGGCGTTGACATAGATGGCGTCGGCCGGCGGGAAGGTCTCCGACGCCAGAGCGGGCCGGACCTCGACTTGAGGGTAGCGGGAAAGGTTGGCCGCAGCTCGCTCGGCGATGTCCGGCTCGATCTCGTAGGCGATCACGCTGCCCCTGGGCCCTACGAGCGCGGCGAGGATCGCGGTGTAGTAGCCCGCGCCCGCGCCGATCTGAAGAACCGTCTCGCCCTCGTGTCAGCCCAAGCGCGTCGATCGACTGCGCATGCAGCGAAGGCTGGCCGTTGTTGATGCGGCGCCTGAGCGTCGATGCCGACAAGGACATCCTCGTAGAGGCGTTCGGGGTCAGAGGTGGAGTCGAAGCCATAGGCGCCAGTGGCGATCCGCCACGGCGGGGGCCCCACGAAATCCTCGCGCGGAACGGCGGCGAAGGCCGCTTCGATTTTCGGGTTGTTGACCCCGGCGTTCCGTGTGACGGCGGCGGCATAGGCCAGGCGTTTCGCTACCGGATCCGCCACGCCGTTCCTCCCTGCTCTCCTCCGTCAATGACAATACGTCGGCTTCAACGCCTGCGCATTGATCTTTGGCGGTTTCAGGCCGAACATGGATTGAGCGGAGGATGGCCAATGCATATCCCGACGTGGGTTTGGATGATCGGCGCTCGAGCGATGATCGCGTTGGTCGCAGCCTCGACCTGCGCGCGCCTCCTGTCGCGCTCGCTCAGGATGCAGCGCCGGCCAACACGCTCGTCGATCTTCAACGCCAGTTCGGCGCCTGCATGGCAGGGCAAGTCGCTCGGCCCCGCCGGCTCGCAGCTGACGATCATGCTGATGATGAAGCGCGACGGCTCGATCTTCGGCAAGCCGCGCATCACCTTCTCGCATCTCGAGGGCGACAGGAGGCGCGACAAGCGCTTCGTCGACGACGCCGAGCGCGCGGTCGAGGCATGCCTGCCCTTTCGGATCACGCCCTCGCTCGGCGGCGCGATCGCCGGGCGGCCGTTTGTCATCACGCTTGGCCGACCAAAGCCCGAGCAGAAAATTTAGCGCCTCGTTGGCGTCCATGCGCGGCTCCACTGCTTCGCCCGCAACGGCTCTTGACCTGCATACCGGGCGGTTTGATGCTGCGCGGGATGAACGACTCTTCCTACCGATGGGTGATCGTCGCGGCGGGCGGCCTTTTGGGCTGCGTTGCGATCGGAGCCATGTTCTCGCTGCCTGTCCTGTTGCAGCCCATCGCCCGCGACACCGGCTGGTCGGTGACCGGCGTGTCGAGCGCCATGACCATCGGCTTTCTCGCCATGGCGGTTGGCAGCATGGCCTGGGGCAGCCTCTCCGATCGCGTCGGTCCGCGCGCAGTCGTTCTGACCGGCGCGATCATTCTGGCGGTCAGCCTCGCTCTCGCGTCCCAGGCGACGTCGCTGTTCGCGTTTCAGCTGATCTTCGGGCTTCTCGTGGGCGGCAGCGCGGCGGCCATCATCGTGCCGATGATGGCCTGCGTCACCGGCTGGTTCGACACGCATCGCAGCCTCGCCGTGTCGCTCGTCTCGGCGGGCATGGGCATGGCGCCGATGACCATGGCGCCCCTGGCCGCGTGGCTCGTTTCAACCTTGAGCTGGCGAACCACGCTCGAGATCCTCGCCGCGGTCGCCGCTCTGCCTCATGATCCCGGCGGCGCTTCTGGTGCGCCGACCGCCGGCGCTCGCGGGCTTAAGCGCCGCACCGAAGGACGAGACGCAATCGGGCATGTCCGTCGGCGAAGCGTTGCGCACTCCGCAATTCGTCGTGCTCGTGCTCACCAATTTCTTCTGCTGCGCCACTCATTCCGGCCCGATCTTTCATACGGTGAGCTACGCGCAAACCTGCGGGATTCCGCTCGTGGCCGCGGTTTCGATCTACAGCGTCGAGGGCCTTGCGGGCATGGGCGGCCGGATCGGCTTCGGCCTGGCTCGGCGATCGGTTCGGCGCCAAGCGCGTTCTGGTCCTCGGCCTGCTGGCGCAGGCGTTCGGCGCTCTCGCTTATGTCTTCGCCCGAGGCTTGGGCGAGTTCTATACCGTCGCGGCGATCTTCGGCTTCATCTACGCGGGCGTCATGCCGCTCTACGCGGTTCTGGCGCGCGAAAACTTTCCGCTCCGGATGATGGGAACCGTCATCGGCGGCACGGCGATGGCCGGCAGCCTCGGCATGGCGCTGGGACCCCTGGCCGGAGGGCTCATCTACGACGCGCTCGCCAGCTACACGTGGCTCTACGTCGGCTCCTGGGCGATGGGGATCGGCGCCTTCCTGATCGCCACGACCTTCAGGCCTTTGCCGAAGGAAGAGCCAGCGTTGGCGCCGGCGCCCGCGTGACCGCCTCGGCTGGCCCGAAAGTCCATCGCTTTCACCAATGGGCCAGCGCTCGCAAGATTTTGGCTCTTATCGCGCTAAGTGTAAGTCGGGCTTTTTGCCGTCAGCGACGCGTCCGAGGCGGAGGCGGGCAGTCTCCGTCTCATGCCTGATCCGTCCTGGACTTACGCCTGGGCGGCGTTCCGTGCAGCCTCGAAGACATCGCGCGCGGATGTCGTACCCGCGACATGCTCCGTACCCTCGACTCCGAGCGCCATCCATCCCGCATTCACGGCCTCAAACATCTCTTCGGCAGGTCCGGTGTGGCCCTTCGGGACGCCGAATTGCTCGAACGTTTCCGCCCACCCTGCACGCGGGATTGCAAAGGCTTTCACGTCGAGATTCAGGACCTCACCCATTTGCTCCGCGACTTCATCCGCGCTGACCATCGAACCAAGCTCGACGACGCGCCGCCCTGACCAGGCTGGCCCGGTCAAGAGCTTCGCCACCTCCGCGCCGATGTCGTTCGTCGCGACCATGGTCGATTTCCGGTTTGTCGGATTGTAGGTGACCGGCAGCGTTCCGCCCTGGGCGACGTGCAAGCCGTAGAGGAAGTTTTCGAAGAATCCCCCTGCGCGCACAAAGGCGACCGGGGATGTCAGGCCGCGAAAACCCTGCTCCAGAAGCGACAAGGCCGTGATCATCCCGAGCCCGCTGGTTCTGTTGGCGCCCATCGACGAAAGCGCAACCACGCGCGGCGGCGGCGCCTTGGTGAGCGCCTCGACATAGTTCGCGATCACGCCCTTTGCTTCTTTGTAATCGGGCGAGGGCGCCCAGACAGCCGGCAGCATGACAAACGCGCCTTCGACGTCTCTGAGCGCCCGCTCGATGGCTGCGGCGTCATTCCAATCGCCGTCCGCCAGTTCCACGCCCTTCTTCGCCCAGTTCGCCGCCTTCTCGCGATTGCGGACGAGGGCGCGTACTTTCTTGCCGTGCGCCAACAGATGGTCTGCCGTTGCGCCGCCCACTTTTCCCGTGATTCCCATGACTAAAAACATGCGTCTTCTCCTGATCTTGAGGGACAGAGGACTGCCCCGGCTGGTTCAACGGATGAGCGGCAGAAGGGCCCGGATACGGGGATCGCGCAGATAGAGGCCGCCCCATGTCATCGCGCCCAGAGCCAGGGAAATAAGTTCCGGCGGCGATCCCAGTTCACCGATGCGGACATGGGCGCAGATCGCGCCTCCCAGAAAGCCCGTCACCAGGATCGCGCCGAGGACGGAACTGGCCGGAATGGCGTAAAGGATGGCTGAGGCGAGTAGGATCGGACCCACGACACGGGTCAGGTCCATCGCGAACCCGGTTTCCTGCAACATGCTCGCGATCTGCGCCGGCGCGAAAAGCTGAATAGCGCCGTCCGCCACCAGAGCGATAACGACAAACGCGCTCATGATCCGGCCGACCCACAGAGCGGGATGCAAGGTCATCGTTTCAGGCGCCGGATGCAGGTTCATGGTTTCGGACACTTGTCATTCTCCGATGGGGCATCCCAATTTCGAGAGCTTACTGTGTCTCTTAGCTATGATAAACACCGATAAACCGAACTCACTGTTCTCTCTGCGGTGAACAATGCCGGGCGCGAAAATGCAAAATCTCGAACCCATCCTCATTTTCATAACGGTCGCGGAAATGGGGAGCTTCACCCGCGCAGCCGATAGCCTGGGCATCCAGAAAGGGAAGGGCCTCAACGGCGGTCCGGAAGCTGGAAGACGATGTCGGTGTCAGGCTCCTGCACCGGACGACGCGCAGCGTGCAGTTGACGGAGGACGGACGCGCATTTCACGCCCGCGCCCGCGATCTGCTTCATGAAGTCGATGACCTGCACTCGATGTTCGCAGGCGATCGCGTGGCGCTTCGCGGGCGTTTACGGGTCGATCTTCCGACCGAGGTCGCGCGCACAACGATCGTGCCGGCCTTGCCGGATTTCATGGCGGCTCACCCCGAGTTGGAGCTGGAGGTGTCGAGTACGGATCGGCAGGTCGATCTGGTTCAAGAGGGGTTCGACTGTGTCTTGCGGCTTGGACCCATACGGGACGAGACGCTGATCGCCCGCCCACTGGGCCTGTTGCGCATGGTCAACGCCGCCAGTCCCGCCTATCTGGCGCGCTATGGCGTCCCTCGATCGCTGGAAGATCTCCAGCGTCAGGACCATCGGACAATTCATTTTTCGACGATGCTGGGCGCAAGACCCTATGGATGGGAATATCCGGACGGCGACAGCTACGCGACGCTTCAGTTGCCAGGCGCGCTGCACGTCAACAGCGCGCAGACCTACGAAGCGGCCGCCCTCGCCGGCCTTGGCCTGATTCAGGCGCCGCTCCTGGGGATTGGCCGATACCTGGAGAGTGGAGCGCTTGTGGAGATCATACCCGATTTTCGTCGCCGGGCGCTCGCCGTGTCCCTCGTCGTAGCCCATCGGAGCAATCTGTCGCGCCGAGTCCGCGCATTCATGAAATGGATACAATTCGCCGGCTGTGAGCAGACAAGACGATCCATCAGTGGGTGGGATTTCCCTTGCTGACTTGCATGTCGGCGGGGTTATTTGGGTCGTATTGTTAGCCGCCTGCTATAAAATCAGAAAAATTCTCTACGTTGAGCCATGATGAGCCGTCATCGACCGAAGACGAGACGCAATCGCGAACGAGCGCGGCTCGGACGGCGCTCGTGGAGCCGAGCTGTTCGATCTTCTCCGCACTCCGGTTTCAGCCCCGAGCAGATTGCGGAAGGCCGTCAAGGTCACATCGATCCGGCGCGAGATCCAATTCCGGCTCGACGCGCCCGAGCGGTATGTCCACCTGCAGATCGCGCGGCTCACCAAGGCGCTGCGCCTCGCGGACGCTGCGCTCGAGCGCGGCGACTTGAAGGCCGTGCGGGCGCTCGTAACGGTTGTCACAGCGATGGACCGCTATCATGGGCTGAGCGGCCCAACCGCGGACCGCGGCAGCCCCAGTTCGGCTGGCAGGCTCGAACTGGACGCTACCGCGGCACCTCCGCCTCTTCAGCTGTCCCATGCCCTTTCGCCTCCCAGCGAGGCTCTGCCGGATTCGGAAGCGGTGACAGTTTTCGGCGCCTAAGCGATTGAAAACGATCGATCCCGACCAAAGGCGCCAGCGGCTCGGAGATCCGCCGAGCTAGCCCTCGAACCGGTTGGTCTTCGGAAAGCCCTTCGGCGGCAGGCGCCCGGCTTCGGCGCGGTTGCCGATCCATTCCTTGAGCTCGGGCTTGCGACAGTGAACGTGCGCCCCGCCGAGTCGCGCCACGTGAGGCCGTCCGCGATGGCGAAGACCTTGGCGTCGGATAGGCCGCCGTCCTTGTAGCGCTGAAGCCGCGTGCCCTTGCCGCGCGCCATTTCATTGAGCTGCGCGAACGGGAACACCAGAAGCTTGCGGTTCTGCCCGATGATCGCGACGTGGTCGCCGGCGGCGGGAACGATCAGCGCGGCGGTCGCCGGCGCGGTCACATTGAGCACCGCCCTGCCCTTGCGGGTCGAGGACAGAAGCTCGTCCTCGCCGACGACGAAGCCGTTGCCGTCGCTTGACGCGATGAGGCGTTTCACGCCCGCCGCATAAGCCCAGACGGCGACGATCGAAGCGCTCTCGTCGATGTCGGCCATGAGGCGGATCGGCTCGCCCTGCCCTCGTCCGCCGGGCAATTTGGAAGCCTCAAGCGTGAACACCTTGCCGTCGCTCGCCAGCACCAAAATCTTCGAGGTCGTTTCGGCGAAGAACGACGGTCTTCAAGCCGTCGTCGCCCTTGAACGTGGCGGCGGTGAGATCCGCGACCTGGCCTTTCATCGCCCGGATCCAGCCCTTCTGCGACACGACGATGGTCAAGGGCTCGCGCTCGATCATCGCCTCGGCAAGATCGGAGACGATGACGTCGGGCGCCGCTTCGAAACTGGTGCGCCGCCGGCCGAGCTTGGTGTCGGGCCCGAATTTCTTTTTGACGTCGCGGATCTCGACCGCGATCATCTGCCATTGCTTCTTTTCGCTGGCGAGGAGCGCCTCGATCGTGGCTTTCTCCTTGGTCAGCTCGTCCTGCTCTTTGCGCAGCGCCATTTCCTCGAGGCGGCGCAGGCTTCGCAAGCGCGTGTCGAGAATATAGACGGCCTGCAACTCGGTCAGGCTGAAGCGCGCCTTGAGAGCCTCTTTCGGATCGTCTTCCTCACGAACGATGCGGATCACCTCGTCCAGATTGAGGAAGACGATGATCATGCCAGCAAGCAGTTCGAGCCGCTTGTCGATCGCCGCCAACCGATGGCTCGAGCGACGCACGAGAACATTGCGGCGATGGTCGAGCCATTGCTTGAGCGCTTCGCCGAGTGAAACGACCCTTGGCGTGACGCCATCGACCAGCACGTTCATGTTGACCGAGACGCGCGCCTCGAGTTCGGTCATCCTGAACAAGGATTCCATCAGCGTTTCGGGCTCGACCAGGCGGGTGCGCGGCTCGAGCACGATGCGCACGTCCTCGGTCGATTCGTCGCGCACGTCAGCAAGCAGCGGAATTTTGCGCTCGTTGAGGAGGTTGGCGATCTGCTCGATGAGGCGGGACTTCTGCACCCCATAGGGAATCTGCGTGACGACCGCGACCCAGCCGCCGCGGCCCGTATCCTCCTTGGTCCAGCGCGCTCTGACCCGAAAGGCGCCGCGTCCGGTCCGGTAGGTCTCGATGATCGCGGACTTGTCGTCGATGACGATGCCGCCCGTCGGGAAATCCGGACCCGGCACAAAGGTGGCGAGCGCTTCGGTGTCGGCGCCCGGATGGGCGATGAGATAGAGCGCAGCGTCGCAGAGCTCGGCGATGTTGTGCGGTGGAATCGACGTGGCCATGCCGACCGCAATGCCCTGCGCGCCATTGGCGAGCAGATTCGGCACGGCCGAGGGCATGACGATCGGCTCTTTCGTATCGCCGGAGTAATTGTCGCGCCAGTCGACCGAATCTTCCTCGACGCCCTCCATGATGAGGCGCGCGACGTCAGTCATGCGCGCTTCGGTGTACCGGTAGGCGGCGGCGTTATCGCCGTCGATGTTGCCGAAGTTGCCTTGGCCCTCGATCAGCGGATAGCGCGAGGCGAAATCCTGAGCGAGGCGCACCAGCGCCTCGTAGATCGCCTGGTCGCCGTGCGGATGGAACGACCCCATCACGTCGCCGACGATTTTCGCGCATTTCTTGAAGGCCGAACCCGGGTCGAGCTTCAGGATATGCATGCCGTAGAGGATGCGGCGGTGCACCGGCTTCAGACCGTCGCGCGCGTCGGGAAGAGCCCGGCCCATGATGGTGGAGAGCGCATAGGCGAGATAGCGCTCCTCGAGGGCCTCGCGCAGATTGACGTCGATCGGGACGGAAGGCGGGGCCGGAGGCGGCGGAACAGGTTTGGCCATCGTTGGGGGTTAGCGCCGAGCCTGAGTCGCGGCAAGTCCGCGGCCGGTTCCGGGGTCTTCGAACCCCGACTGCGCACGGCGGATGGGGCGGGTGCGGGCGGCCTGCGCCACAAAAAGCGAGAGCCAAATGCCGAACCGCTGGGCGAACTCCTCAAATTTGTCGTGAAGTCACGCTTGCCTATTGGACGCCTCTGGCAGCAGCCTTACATCACTGAGTTCGAGCCAGCGGCACGAGACTTGCTGCGGCCGAGTAGTCGAGTGTGGACTTGAGTTGAGAGGAGGAAGCCTCCCAGGGATTCGGCATCATTTTAACTTGGAAACCCGCAAAGGGGACTGAGATGATCGCTCGAATCGCTGCACTATTGGTTGCTTTGTCCGCTAGTGGCGCGGACGCGCATGACTACTGGTCGGACGGGAAATCGATTCCCGATTGGGTGAAAGCTTCGTGCTGCGGCCCGGCGGACGCTCATCATCTTCGACCGGAGCAAGTTCACCGTATCTCGGACAATTATTACTCGGTCGACGGTTACGCCCGTCATATTCCCGTCGGTCAGGCGTTGCCGAGTCAGGACGGAGACTACTGGATCTTCTACCGGGATGACGTCGAGGGACAATCCGGGGTCTACTGTTTCTTCGTGCCGATGGCCTTCTGATTTTCGTCAACGGTTTTTGCTAGGTCCGGGCGGCGGAGGCCGTTCGACGCCCGGACTCATTTTGGCGGACCTGTGATCGAGCGTCCCTCGCCGCTCTCGCCGTAGGCGTCTTTCTGCGCGCCCGCGGCGCCGGGGGGTGACGGGCCGGCTCCATGCGCCTACATAGCGGGCTCGCGGCCGGTCGAGGTTCGCGGCCCGGCCCGCCGTCCGCGGGGTCGCCGCCGCCCACTAGCCGCGTCCATGAAGCGCGCCTAGGAGAGCCGGCGATGCCGCCGATGATTTCGATCGCCGCTCTCACGAAGCGGTACAAGTCGGGCCTTGTCGCCCTGGACGCGGTCGATCTGGAGATCGCCAGAGGCGAGATTTTCGCCCTGCTCGGTCCGAACGGGGCCGGCAAGACGACGCTGATCGGAGCTGTCTGCGGTTCGGTGTCGATGACGTCCGGCAAAGTTCTCATCGACGGACATGACGTGGTTCGCGACTACCGCGCCGCTCGGTCCATAGTCGGACTGGTGCCCCAAGAGATCGCGCTCGACATTTTCAGCACCGTCCACAAAGCGGCGACCTTCAGCCGCGGTCTGTTCGGGCGGGGCCCTGATCCTGCTTATATCGAGCAATTGCTGAACGAACTTTCGCTATGGGACAAGCGCGACACCCGGATCGTTGAATTGTCGGGCGGCATGAAACGAAGGGTGATGATCGCCAAGGCGCTCAGCCACCAGCCTGACGTTCTGTTCCTTGACGAACCGACCGCGGGCGTCGACGTCAACCTCCGCCGGGACATGTGGTCGCTGGTTCGGCGGCTGCGCAGCGAGGGCGTCACCGTCATTCTGACCACCCATTACATCGAAGAGGCCGAGGAGATGGCGGACCGGGTCGGCGTCATCAATCGCGGCCGGATCGTGTTGGTCGAGGAGAAGGCGGCGCTCATGCGCAAGCTCGGCAAGCGTCGCCTGACGCTCGCGCTGCAGAAGCCGCTGCCGAGCTTGCCAAAGGAACTGGAGGGCTGGCCGCTCGAACTCGAGGACGACGGCCGACGTCTCTCCTATCGCTTTTCGGCGGGGGCGGAGGACACCGGAGTGCCGACGCTTCTGCGTCGCCTCAACGAGATTGGCGTCGATTTCAAGGATCTCGACACCAGCACAACCTCGCTCGAAGACATTTTTGTCGATCTCGTGGGACGCGCGGCGTGATGGTTTCGGCAGTCAACCTGAGCGGCGTCTGGTCGATTTACCGCTCTGAAATGCAGCGGACGCAGCGGACGATTCTGCAGAGCGTCGCGACTCCGGTGATCACCACCGCGCTCTATTTCATCGTGTTCGGCGCGGCGATTGGCGGACGCATCCGCGAAGTGAGCGGGGTCAGTTACGGCGCATTCATCGTGCCCGGCCTCATGATGCTGTCGCTTCTGACGCAGAGCATCTCCAACGCCTCGATCGGGATCTACTTTCCTAAATTCACTGGCCAGATCTACGAGCTCCTGTCGGCGCCGCTGTCCGCGATGGAGGCGGTTTTCGCCTATGTCGGCGCGGCGGCGACCAAGTCGATCGCCATCGGTCTCATCATTCTCTTGACCGCGGCGCTGTTGGTGCCGCTGCGCATCGAGCACCCATTCTGGATGATCGCCTTCCTCGCGCTGACTTCGATCGCCTTCAGCCTGTTCGGCTTCATCATCGGCGTCTGGGCGAAAAACTTCGAGCAGCTGGCGGTCATCCCGTCGCTCGTCGTCACGCCGCTCACTTTTCTCGGCGGCGCCTTTTACTCGATCGACATGTTGCCGCCATTCTGGCGCGGCGTCAGCCTGTTCAACCCGGTTGTCTATCTGATCAGCGGCTTCCGCTGGAGCTTCTACGGCCAGGGCGATGTCAGCGTCGCGGCGAGCCTCGGGTTCACGGCGCTGTTCATCGCCATATGCCTTGCGATTCTGACATGGATCTTCCGCACGGGATGGCGCTTGAAGCCGTGACGCGTCACACTCAGGCGAGTTGACCGAGGCGAGGCGCGCCTTCAGTATTCTTGAGCATCCTCTTCGGAGCTAGGTCCTCGCCATGCCTTCAGGTCTCGTCATCGTCACCGGCGGCTCGCGCGGAATCGGCGCGGCCATCTGCCGCCGCCTCGCAGCGGACGGCCACGCGGTCGCCGTCAACTATTCCGTCGACGCCAAGGCGGCGGAGGCGACCGCCAACGCGATCAAAGATGCGGGCGGACTGGCGCAGGCCTTCCAGGCCGATGTCGCCGACCCGGCCCAGCTTCCTCGTCTGTTCGATCAGGCGACGAAGGCGCTCGGACCGCTCGCCGGCCTCGTCAACAATGCCGGCGCCACGGGGCGCTTCGCCACGACCGACAACCAAGAGGCCGAGGCGCTGACCCGGCTCTTTCAGATCAATGTGATCGGAACCATCCTCGCCTGCAAAGAGGCGGTGCTCCGGCTCTCGACCAAGCACGGCGGGAGCGGCGGCTCGATCGTCAACATCTCGTCGATCGCCGCCAGGCTTGGCGGGCTGCCCGGACTCGCGTCCTATGCGGCGACAAAGGGTGCGGTCGAGAGCTTCACCAAGGGCCTTGCGACCGAGGTCGGGCCCGGAAGGCATCCGCGCAATGTCGTCGCGCCAGGCTTCACCGCGACCGACATGACCCGCGACCAGATCGCTCAACCGGGCTTCCGCGAGCGCATCGAGGCGATGACCCCGTTACGCCGCGTCGGCGCTCCCGAGGAGATAGCCGAGGCCGTGGCCTGGCTCATTTCGCCGGCGGCCTCCTTCGTCACCGGCAGCGTGGTGACAGCGTCCGGGGGACGTTGAGGCCCTGACCCCGGGAGGAGGCCGCGGCTACTCCCCCCGCCTCGCCGCCGCAGCCCATTCAAGCGCGGCGTTCTCGTCGGCGGGCGCGAACTGGCGAATGTGGACGGGGGAAGCCTCGAAGCTGTTGAGCCTGGCTCCGTCCATCTGTTCAGGATCGATCGACGACCGCGAGCTTGACCAAAGACTTATGAGCAAGCGCGGAGCTCGCCAGACCGCGCGCCAGCTCGGCGAAATCGCCCTCAAAGTCCCGATCAATGATGACCACCAGGCCGGTCGCGGCGTCTCTCAAGGCAGCCTTAATAGCCGCTCTCGACATCCAAAGCCGTGACCGTCCCGCTGGCGCGCAAGGCCAGCGTCTGCGCGGGCCCGTCCTGCACCCGCTCCAACATGGGCGCTCACTTTCCTCACCTTGGCGGCGATCAGCGTTTCGCTGCAATGCCGGTCATAGCAGACAGGCGTCCGCCCTGACGAGCAAAGACGAGCGGACGATCGTTACGACGCGCCAGCGCCGGGTCCGAGAGGCCAGCGCCGGGCGGGTGGTCTCAACTAAGAGACTACCCCAGCGCGCCTTCGAAATGCGCGCCCCAGGATCCCCAGATGTAGATGGCGGCGAACAGGAAAAGCCAGACCACGTCGACGAAATGCCAGTACCAGGCGGCGAACTGGAACCCTACGTGATGCTTTGGGGTGAATTGGCCCCGATAGGCGCGCAGGAGACAGACAAAGAGGAAAATCACGCCGATGATGACGTGCGCGCCGTGAAAGCCGGTCGCCATGAAGAACGTCGCGCCATAGATCGAATTCTTAAAGCTGAACGGCGCGTGGATATATTCATAGGCCTGGGTGAAGACGAACAACACGCCAAGCGCGATCCCGAGCGCGAGAAAAGTCTTGAACTTTGATCGGTTGCTCTCGCGCAATTCGTCGTGGGCGACATTGACCGCGGCGCTCGAGGTCAGCAGCACGAACGTATTCATCAGCGGCAACTTCGAGCGGATCGATCACCTCCGTGCCCTTCGGCGGCCAGATGCCGCCGCTGAAGTCGAGGAGACCGTAGGTCTGCGGATCGGCTGGATTGAGCGCGTTCCAGAAGAACGCCCAGAACCAGGCGACGAAGAACATCACCTCGGAGGCGATGAACAGGAGCATGCCGAAGGTCAGGCCGTGCCGCACAAGCACGTTGTGGTAGCCGCCCTGAGCCTCGACAACGACGTCGCGCCACCACCCCGCCATGGTGAACAGGATGCCCGCGACGCCAATGGTCAGAAGCGCTGGGCCCAAGCTCGACCCATGCATGAACAAGATGAGTCCAAACGCCGAGAGAAACGCGAATGCCGCGCCGACGAGCGGCCAAGGGCTCGGGTCGACGAGATGAAATCCCGGCCGGTCGGGAAGCGCCGCGTCGGTCATTGTCTGTCTCCCGTTATGATCATCCCGCCGGCCCGGCGCGATCGGCCGAACGGCCGGCCGCCGGCTTCTCGGCCGGCGGCGCGAACAGCGTGTAGGACAGCGTAATCGAATCAACATTGGCCATTGACGGGTCCTTCTCGAGAGCCGGATCGAGGAAGAACACCACCGGCCATTCCGCGCTTTCGTGCGGGCCGAGATGCTGCGTCGTGAAGCAGAAGCAGGAGATCTTGTCGAAATATTCCCCGGAAACTTCCGGCGTCACGTTGAATGTGGCGTGACCTTCCGTCGGACTGTCGCTCAGATTGCGCACGCGAAAATAGACCGTAACGGTTTTGCCCGTGCGGACCCGGATCGACTCGTCCTCCGGTTCGAGGCGCCACGCAAGGCCCGGCGCGACATTGGCGTCGAACCCAACGCTCAGGATCCGGTGACCCTCGGCGTCCGTGTTGGCTTTCACCCGCTGCGGCGTGCCTTCGTAGCCAGTCGCACGGCAGAACGCGGAGTAGAACGGCGCCGCGGCGTAGGTGAGGCCGATCATGGCCACCGCGAACGCCACGCCGCCCACGCCAATCAGGCGATTGTTGCGTCCCGTACGGCCGCCGACCGAGACCGTCCGACCGTCGTGATCGCCCGAAGCGGTCACGCCAGCGCTCCCGTGCCCCGCAATAGCCGGCGCATGGTGGTCCTCGTCGCCGAAAATGTGCGGCGGGGTCTCGAACGTGTGGAACGGCGGCGGAGACGGCAGCGTCCACTCGAGCGTCGTTGCGCCGGGGCCCCACGGGTTGTCGCCGGCGAGGCGCTTGGCCTTGAACGCATCATAAAGGACGTAGACGAATACGAGGGTGCCCACGCCGCCAATAAATGCGCCGATCGACGACACCATGTTCCAGAACGCATAGGCGTCCGTGTAGTCGACGACCCGCCGCGGCATTCCCTGGAAGCCAAGGAAATGCTGGGGAAAAAAGGCGAGATTGATGCCGACGAACGACACCCAGAAGTGCCATTTCGCCAGCTTCTCGTCATAGAGATAGCCGGTCATCTTCGGGAACCAGTAGTAGAAGCCGGCGAAGATCGAAAACACCGCGCCGAGCGACATCACGTAATGAAAATGCGCAACGACGTAGTAGGTGTCGTGCAGATAACGGTCGATCGCCGCGTTGGCGAGCACGACGCCGGTGACGCCGCCGACGGTGAAGACGAAGACGAAGCCGATAGCCCACAGCATCGGCGGCCTGAGCGAAATCGAACCGCCCCACATCGTCGCCAGCCAGGAGAACACCTTCACCCCCGTCGGCACCGCGATCACCATCGTGGCGAAGACGAAATAGCGCTGGGCGTTGAGCGACATGCCGGTTGTGAACATGTGATGCGCCCAGACAGCGAAGCCGAGGAAGGCGATGGCCAGCATCGCGTAGACCATGCCGACATAACCGAAGATTGGCTTTTTCGAAAACGTCGCCACGACCTGGCTGATCATGCCGAAGCCCGGGATGATCAGGATGTAGACTTCGGGATGGGCGAAGAACCAGAACAGGTGCTGGAACAGGATCGGGTCGCCGCCGCCGGCCGGATCGAAGAAGGTGGTGTGGAAGTTGCGGTCCGTCAGCAGCATGGTGAGCGCCCCCGCCAGCACCGGCAGCGACAGAAGGAGCAGGAACGCGGTCACCAGCACCGACCACGGGAACAGCGGCATGCGGAACATGGTCATGCCCGGCGCGCGCATGTTGAAGATCGTGGCGATGAAATTGATCGAGCCAAGGATCGAGGACGCGCCGGCGAGATGCATCGACAAGATGACAAAGTCGGCAGCCGGGCCCGGCGTTCCCACCTGACTGGACATCGGCGGATAGAGCACCCAGCCGCCGCCGAAGCCCCTCATGCCCGGCGAGCCTTCGGCGAATAGCGAGCACATGAGAAGCAAGAACGACGACACCAGAAGCCAGAACGACATGTTGTTCAGTCTGGGAAACGCCATATCCGGCGCGCCGATCATGAGCGGCACCATCCAATTGCCGAAGCCGCCCATCATCGCCGGCATCACCATGAAAAAGATCATGATGATGGCATGGCTGCTGAAGAACACGTTGTACATGTTTTTGGCGGCGTCGGCCGAGCCGTCACCGGTCATGATCGCGGAAATCAAAGGGAAAAGCTGGACTCCTGGCGACATGAGTTCGGCGCGGATCAGGATCGAAAGCGTCGTTCCGATCATGCCGGCGAATGATCGCGAAGATCAGATAGAGCGTCCCAATGTCCTTATGGTTGGTGGAATAGAGGTACCGCCGCCATCCGGTCGGGATGTGGTGCTCGTGCTCGTGATGAGCATCGACGTCGTGATGAGAGAAGTCGGTGACGGACGCCATGGATTTAACGACTCCGGTGATGCGTGATCGGCAGGCTCGTTGACCGCGCCGATTAGGGATTGATCCGCGGCGCCGCCGCTACGTCGATTTGGTCCGAGGACGCGAATTGCTTCTTGGCCTGGGCGAGCCAAGCCTCGTAGTCCGGCTGGCTGAGGACACGGACGTTGATCGGCATGAACGCGTGATCGATGCCGCAAATATTCGAGCATTGTCCGTAGAATATGCCCTCGCGCTCCGCCTTGAACCAGGATTTATTCAGACGGCCGGGGATGGCGTCGATCTTCACGCCAAATGACGGCACAGAAAAGGAATGAATGACGTCTTGCGAGGTCACGTCGACTTCGATCACTTTTCCGACCGGTACGACCATCTCGTGATCGGCGGTGATGATGTTGGGCTGCCCGGGCTTGAGGTCTTTGTCCTCGACGTGGAGCGAATCGAATGAAAAGCCGCCCTCGGATTTGGGATAGCCATAGTTCCAGTGCCATTGCGAGGCCGTGACCTTCAGTGTCAGGTCAGGCGCGGGAATGATGAGCTGCTGAGCGAGCAGCCGGAACGAGGGCACCGCGATCACGACAAGAATGAGCGCCGGCGCGACCGTCCAGGCGAATTCAAGCAGGCCGTTGTGAATCCGGCGGGAGGGCACGGGGTTTGCAGTCTCGTTGAAACGCCACACGATATATACAATGAGGGCCAACACGAGCAGCGAGATGCCGGTTATTGCCGGAAGCAGGATCCAGTTGTGGAACCAAAACATGCCATCGGCGGTTTCTGAGTTTGCGGGCAGAAATCCGATCGCACCCGGCTTCGGACCACCAAAAACTTGCGCTTCCGCCGTCGGCGCGGCGAGCGCAGCCAGCAGCGCAAAGAGGCCCGCCTTGATCGCGTTTGAGCGTCCGCTCATTAAAATCAGTCTCCGTCACTCTCGTGCATGGCGTCAGCGCAATCGAGCGCAAGGCGTCGGACCCCTCGATTCCGACGCAGCGCAACAATAGACGGCGCGGCGGCGCGATGACAAATGAAAAATTCTCCTCGATCGTTTCGGAGCAAAGTTGACCGCAAGGATGCAGGGTTTTTCGATAAACTTCTCGAGCCCGGCGACAGCCCACTCGTTTGGCGTGAGCAACAATTTTGTGCTTGGCGGGCTCAAGTATCGCTCCCAATATGGCGGGACACCTCCTGGGTTGACCCCGTTGCGTTTGATCGCGAAGTCGTAGGGAGACACGTCGTGGGGGATGAGGGCGAAGAACATCCGCGTCGATCAATTTCAGTGGCGCTGGTGGCGTTAGCGGCCGTCGGGTGGGTGACCGCCGCCTTCTTTTGGTGGCAAGGCGGGCAGACCCAGTCGCATATGACCGAGCAGCTGACCGCCGCCGAAAAGGCCCGCGAAGCCGTGGCCTCTGACTTACAGAACCTTCAGAAAACGGCCGGCTCCGCGGCCGATCTGAAAAAGCGGGCGGCCGACTGCTGAGAAAGCGCTGTCGGAAGCCTCGTCTGCGCGGGCCTCGGCGCAAAACGAGCTCGCCGACCTCACCAAACAGCTCGGCGACGCCAAACTCGCCATTTCCGGCGCCCAGGAAGAGGCGAGCGCCAGGACGCGCGATCTTCAGGCCGTCGACGCGCGGTTCAAGGACGAGAATGACCACGCGGCTGCGCTGCAGAGCCAGAACCAGGCCTTATCGGGCGAGGTTACCCGGCTGCAGGGCGATGTCGACGCCGCCCGTAAGGCGCTCGCCGATGCGCAGACACAAACGGCGTCCGCGCAGAGGGAATTCGAATCTCTCCAAAGCCAGATCAACTCGGCCACCGCCGAGCTGAATGCCCTTCAAGCGCAGGTTCGCGCGGCCGGGTCGGCGTCCGGTTCACCCCCAGAGCCGAGCCGGAACCCGTGACAGGACATCTCAACCCTAAGCGGGCTGACCGATCGGGACATTGTGCAGCGCAGCGCGGCGTGTTTAAACAACGAACGGGTCGGCGGGTTCAGGGGCGCGCCGGGGACTCCCGCAGCGCGAGAAGCTTCATGGACGGACCCGTCACCCAAGGAAAACTCGCGCCGCAGGCGGCCGAGATCCGTTCGTATTCCGCCGAGGAACTCAAGGCGGCAGTGCTGGCGAAACTGACTTACGCCGTCGGCAAGACGCCCGAAGTCGCCACCCCGCGCGACTGGTTTCTGGCGGTTACCTTCGCCACACGCGACATCATCGTCGGCCGGTGGCTCGAATCCTTGAACGGGGTTTACGTCGATGGGCGCAAGCGCGTCTATTATCTCTCGCTCGAATTCCTGATCGGCCGTCTTCTGTTCGACGCCATGACCAATCTCGGCGTCGCGGAGCCGATGGCGGAAGCGCTCGACGAGCTCGGCGTCAATTTGACCGACCTGCGACGGATCGAGCCCGATGCGGCGCTCGGCAATGGCGGCCTCGGGCGCCTCGCCGCCTGTTTCATGGACAGCATGGCGACACTGTCCATCGCCGCGCATGGCTACGGCATCCGCTACGACAACGGCCTGTTTCGCCAGATCATCCGTGGCGGCTGGCAGCAGGAAACGCCGGAGGACTGGCTGGTCAACGGCAATCCGTGGGAATTCGTGCGACCCGAATACAATTACGCGATCGGGTTCGGCGGTTGGGTCGAAATGGTCGAGAGCGACGACGCCCGCGCGTACCACGTCTGGCATCCGGCGGAGACGGTGGAGGCGGTCGCCTACGACACGCCAATCGTCGGCTGGCGCGGCCGGCATGTGAACACGTTGCGCCTGTGGTCGGCGCGGGCGACGGACCCGATGAAGCTCGAAGCCTTCAATGCGGGCGACTATGTCGGCGCGTTTTCCGAAAGAGTGCGGGCCGAGGCGATCTCCAAAGTGCTCTATCCGAGCGACGCGACACCCGCCGGCCAGGAACTGCGCCTCAGGCAGGAATATTTCTTCACTTCAGCTTCGTTGCTCGATCTCATTCGCCGCCACGTCAAGCAGTGGGGCGACGTCCGCACGCTCGGCCAGCACGCCGCCGTCCAGCTCAACGACACCCATCCGTCGATCGGCATCGCCGAACTGATGCGCATCCTGGTCGACCTGAACAAGGTCGAATGGGACGAGGCCTGGTCAATCACTCAGGCGACGTTCTCCTACACCAACCACACCCTGCTGCCGGAAGCGCTCGAAACATGGCCGGTGCCGTTGATGGAGCGTGTGCTGCCCCGCCACATGCAAATCATTTACCTGATCAATGCAGCGCATCTCGATGGCGCGCGACGGCGCGGGTTCGTCGACGCGGGCATGCTCGCCGCCATTTCGCTCATCGACGAACATTCCGGCCGCCGCGTGAGGATGGGAAACCTCGCCTTTGTCGGCTCGCACAAGATCAACGGCGTCTCGGCCTGCACACCGATTTGATGCGCAAGACCGTGTTCCAGGCGCTCAATTCGGTCTACCCCGACCGCATCGTCAACAAGACCAACGGCATCACCTTTCGCCGCTGGCTCATCAAGTGCAATCCGGACCTGGCGGAGATCATTCGCTCGTCTCTCGGCGAGCGCGCGCTCGACGACTATCATGCGCTGAAGGGCCTTGCGGCGCACGCGGACGATTCGTCGCTGCACGAGCGCGTGGCTGCGGCGCGGCGCATTCGCAAGGCCGCGCTCGCGCGCGTCATCGCCGATCAGCTCAACTTGCGCGTCGACCCGGAAGCGATGTTCGACGTGCAGGTCAAGCGGATCCACGAATACAAGCGTCAGCTGCTCAACCTTCTCGAGACGGTTGCGCGCTACAACGCCATCCGCGCGAACCCAACCCTCGACTTCGCGCCGCGCGTCAAGATCTTCTCCGGCAAGGCGGCCGCGAGCTACACCCAGGCCAAGCTGATCATCAAGCTCGCCATCGACATCGCCAAGGTCGTCAATTCAGATCCGACTGTGCGCGGCCTGCTGAAGGTTGTGTTCCTGCCCAACTACAACGTGTCGCTGGCCGAGATCATCATGCCCGCCGCCGACCTCTCGGAGCAGATCTCGACCGCCGGCATGGAAGCCTCCGGCACCGGCAACATGAAGATGGCGCTGAACGGCGCGCTGACCGTCGGCACGCTCGACGGCGCCAATGTCGAGATGCGCGATCTGGTCGGCGACGACAACATCTTCATCTTCGGCCTGACCGCGGCGGAGGTCGAGGCGTCGCGCGCCAAGGGCATCGATTCCAGCGCACATATCGCCGCCTCCCCGATCCTGCGCGAGGCGCTCGACGAAATCGCTTCCGGCGTGTTCTCGACCGACGACGCCGGACGTTATCGCGGCCTCGTCGACACGCTCACCCACCACGATTATTTCATGATCTGCGCCGACTTCGACGCCTATTGGGCGGCGCAGATGAAGATCGACGAAGCCTGGCGTGACCGCAAGCGCTGGATGCGCTCGAGCATCCTCAATACCGCCAATGTCGGCTGGTTCTCCTCCGACCGGACGATCGCCGAATACGCAACAGAAATCTGGGACGCGCCGTTCGCGCCGATAAGCTGAGGCGTCGCCATGGAAATCGTCATGGGGGAGGAATGGAGAGCGCGGGACGCAGGACCTCGACGCGATCGCGGCGGCGCGCAACTCCGATCCGTTCGCCGTGCTCGGGCCTCATCAGACCGCCGGCGGGTTGGGTCATCCGCGTGTTTGCGCCTCAGGCGATCTCGGTGCGCGCGCTCACTCGCGATGGCGCGCTCATCGCGGAACTGCCCCGCCGCAAGGACGACGTTTTCGAGGCGCTGATCCCCTCGGCCAAGGAGCGCCCGGCCTATCAGGTCGAAGTCACAACCGCTCATGGGACGCTATTCGTACGTTGACCCCTATGCGTTCGGGCCGGCGCTTGGTCCGCTCGACGACTATCTGGCGCGAGAAGGCACGCATCGCCAGCTCTACCGGCGGCTAGGCGCCCAGCTCATCCATCACGAAGGCGTCGACGGCGTGCTGTTTGCCGTCTGGGCGCCCAACGCGACACGCGTTTCCGTCGTCGGCGACTTCAACCAGTGGGACGGTCGCCGCTCGTCAGATGCGGCGGCGCTTCGACAGCGGCCTGTGGGAGATCTTCGTCCCTCAATTGACGGTCGGAGCGGTCTACAAGTTCGAGCTCTTGGACCCCAACGGCGCGCTGTTGCCGCTCAAGGCCGACCCGTTCGGCTTCGAGGCGGAGCTCAGGCCCTCAACGGCTTCCGTCGTCGCCGACAGCGCCGACTTCTCCTGGACCGACGCCGAATACATGGCCAAGCGCGGCGAGGGCGAACCGCGGCGCAAGCCGATGTCGATCTACGAGGCGCATCTCGGCTCGTGGCGGCGTGGCGAGGGTGGACGGTTTCTCACCTACGACGAACTCGCAGATCAGCTCATCCCTTACGTCGTCGAGATGGGCTACACCCATCTCGAGCTTCTACCGATCAGCGAACATCCGCTCGACGAATCCTGGGGCTACCAGCCGATCGGCCTGTTCGCCCCGACGCGCCGCTTCGGCGATCCGGCGGCATTCGCGCGCTTCGTCGATCGAGCGCACGCCGCGGGCCTCGGCGTCATTCTCGACTGGGTCCCGGCGCATTTCCCGACCGATGAACAGGGGCTGGCGCGATTCGACGGCACCGCGCTCTACGAACACGCCGACCCGCGCAAGGGCTTCCAGCCGGACTGGAACACCGCGATCTACAATTTCGGCCGCGTCGAGGTCGCCAACTTCCTCTATTGCAACGCGCTCTACTGGGTCGACCGCTTCCATATCGACGGGCTGCGCGTCGATGCTGTCGCCTCGATGCTTTACCTCGACTACTCCCGCCGCGCGGGCGAATGGCTGCCGAACGCCGACGGCAGCAAGGAAAACCGAGAGGCCATCGCCTTCCTGCGCCGCGCCAATGAGCTCGTCTATGGCGGCTTTCCCGGGACAGTCACCATCGCCGAGGAATCGACCGCCTTTCCGGGCGTTTCGCGACCGACCGACCAGGGCGGGCTCGGCTTCGGCTTCAAATGGAACATGGGCTGGATGCACGACACGCTCGACTACGTGTCGGAGGACCCGATCTATCGCCGCTGGCATCACAACAAGATGACCTTCGGCCTCCTCTACGCTTTCAGCGAGAACTTCGTGCTGCCGATCTCGCATGACGAAGTCGTGCACGGCAAACGCTCGGTCGTCGGCAAGATGCCCGGCGACGAATGGCAGCGATTCGCCAACGCGCGCGCCTTCTATGGCTTCATGTGGGGCCATCCCGGCAAGAAGCTCCTGTTCATGGGTCAGGAGTTCGGACAGACAAACGAGTGGAACGCGACCGGAATCTCTTCCCTGGTGGCTTCTCGACTATTGGCCGCACCAGGGCGTTCAGGCTTGGATTCGCGATCTCAACAAGCTCTATCGCGAGACGCCCGCCCTTTACGCGCGCGATTGCGAACCTGACGGCTTTCGCTGGATCGTGGTCAGCGACGAGAGCCAGTCGGTGCTGGCCTTTCTCAGGCTCGGCGCGCCGAGCGATCCGCCGGTTGCGGTCGTCTGCAATTTCACCCCGGAGCCGCGCTTGGGCTACCGTCTCGGCCTGCCCTACCAGGGTTTCTGGCGCGAAGCGCTCAATAGCGACGCTGCTCCCTATGGCGGCTCCAACATCGGCAATCTCGGCGGCGTCACGGCGGAGGCGCGTCCCTCGCACGGCTTTCCCGCATCGGCGACTTTAGCGTTGCCGCCGCTCGCGACCATGTTCCTCGTTTTCAGCCCACCCGCTGAAGGCAGCGTCCTGACGACGGAGTTCTTCCATGGTCAAAACGAAAACGGCAAAGGAGCTGGGCGTTTCGGCGCCCTATGCCCGCCACGCCATGGCCTACGTGCTCGCCGGCGGACGAGGCAGCCGTCTGCTCGAGCTCACCGACCGGCGCGCCAAGCCCGCCGTCTATTTCGGCGGCAAGTCGCGCATCATCGACTTCGCGCTCTCGAACGCGCTCAATTCCGGCATTCGCCGCATCGCGGTCGCCACGCAATACAAGGCCCATAGCCTGATCCGTCATCTGCAGCGCGGCTGGAACTTCTTCCGGCCGGAGCGAAACGAGAGCTTCGACGTCCTGCCAGCTTCCCAGCGCGTATCCGAAACAATGTGGTACCTGGGCACCGCCGACGCGGTCTATCAGAACATCGACATCATCGAGGGCTACGGCCCCCAGTTCATCGTGCTGCTTGCCGGCGATCACATCTACAAGATGGACTACGAGAAGATGCTCCAGCAGCACGTCGATTCGGGGGCCGACGTGACGGTCGGCTGTCTCGAGGCGACGCTGGACGAAGCGACTGCCTTCGGAGTGATGCATATCGACGACAAGGACAATATCATCGCGTTTCTCGGAGAAGCCCAAGAATCCGCCGCCCATGCCGGGCAAGCCGGATGTCGCGCTTGTGCAGCATGGGCATCTACGTGTTCGAGACTTCATTCCTGATCGAGCTTCTGAAGGCACGACGCCGCCGATCCGAATTCACGCCCATGATTTCGGCAAGGACATCATTCCGTACCTGGTCAAGAACGGCAAAGGCGGTTGCGCACCATTTCTCGCAAGTCTTGCGTGACGTCGAGCGAGGAGGCCAAGGCCTATTGGCGCGACGTCGGAACCGTCGACGCCTATTGGGCCGCCAACATCGACTTGACCGACGTCGTTCCCGATCTCGACCTTTACGATCGCGACTGGCCGATCTGGACTTACGGCGAAATCACGCCGCCGGCGAAATTCGTCCACGACGTCGACGGCCGACGCGGCACCGCCGTGTCATCGCTGCTTGTCGGGAGGCTGCATCATCTCGGGCGCCTCGCTCAGCCGTTCGCTCATCTTCACCGGCGTGCGCGTTCATTCGTACACCACCGTCCACGAGACGGTGGTGCTGCCGTACGTCCACATCGGGCGCAACGTGCGGCTTTCCAAAGCCGTCATCGACAGCGAAGTGCGTATTCCCGACGGCCTCGTGGTCGGCGAGGACCCTGAGCTTGACGCCGAAGCGGTTCCGCCGCACCGAAAGCGGCGTCACGTTGATCACCAAGCCGATGATCGACAAACTCGCGCAATGAGCGAGCTGAAGGTTCTCTCCGTCGCCTCGGAGATCTTCCCGCTCGTCAAAACCGGGGGGCTTGCCGATGTCGTCGGCGCCTTGCCCGCCGCTCTCGCCCGCGAAGGCGTCGAGATTCGCACTCTCATCCCGGCCTACCCTGCGGTATTGGCCAAGCTGGCCAACGCGCAGCCGGCGCATGTCTACGACGATCTGTTCGGCGGCCCGGCGCGGGTCCTGGCCGGCAACGCTGCCGGTCTCGACCTGTTCGCGATCGACGCGCCGCATCTCTACGACCGGCCCGGCAATCCGTATCTCGGGCCGAACGGATTCGACTGG
Source organism: uncultured Alphaproteobacteria bacterium (assembly GCA_963762335.1). Classification (GTDB taxonomy): domain Bacteria; phylum Pseudomonadota; class Alphaproteobacteria; order Rhizobiales; family Beijerinckiaceae; genus Roseiarcus. The sequence continues at coordinate 84,463 of CAVXKU010000014.1, forward strand.
CCCGACAATGCGCAACGGTTCGCGGCGCTTGCGCGGGTCGGCGCGGACATCGGCCTCGGCGCGATCGACGCGTTCCGGCCCCAGGTCGTTCACGCGCATGACTGGCAGGCGGCGCTCGCGGCCGCCTATCTGAACTATGCCGACAGGCCGCGCCCTGGCGTCGTCACCACGATCCACAACATGGCCTTCCAGGGCCACTTTCCGATGTCGATCTTCGGCGCAGCTCGGCTTGCCCCCGCAAGCGCACACCATCGACGGGGTCGAATATTTCGGCGGCGTCGGCTACCTCAAGGCAGGTCTAAGGCTGTCCGATCGCATCACCACCGTTTCGCCGACCTATGCGCGCGAGATCATGACGCCCGAGTTCGGCATGGCGCTGGACGGTCTCCTACGCACCCGCGCCGCGGTCGTGCAGGGCATCGTCAACGGCATCGACGACAATGTCTGGAATCCGGCCACCGACGCCGCGCTGCCGCAAAACTATAGCGCCCTGCGCATCGACATGCGGGTGCGCAACAAGACCGCGCTGCAGACGCAGATGGGGCTGGCGCCGGGCGTCGACCGGCCGCTGCTCGGCGTCGTCTCCCGCCTTTCGGATCAGAAGGGCCTCGACCTGCTGTTGCAGGCGCTGCCGGGCGTCATCGACAAAGGCGGCCAACTCGCCTTGCTCGGCTCCGGCGACCCGTTGTTGGAGGCGGGCTTTACCGCCGCCGCCGCATCGAGGCCGGACTCCGTCGGTTGCGTTCTCGGCTACGATGAGAAGCTCGCCCATCTGATCCAGGCCGGCTCCGATTTCATCGTGGTGCCGTCGCGTTTCGAGCCTTGCGGCCTCACGCAGCTTTGCGCGCTCCGATATGGCGCGCCGCCGATCGTCGCGCGTGTGGGCGGCCTTGCCGACACAGTCATCGACGCCAACGAGGCGGCGACCGCGGCCGGCGTTGCGACCGGTGTCCAGTTCTACCCGCCCTCTGTTGAATCGCTGACCTATGCGCTCAATCGCGCACTGGATATTGCTCGCGATCCGGCGGTGTTGCGGCGGCTCAGACTCAACGGCATGCGCTCGGACGTCTCCTGGCGCGGTCCGGCGAAGCGATACGCCGCGCTTTATCGCGATATCATCAGGCCCGCTGCATGAGCGACCCGAAGGCCGCTCGCGGCGTCTTCGTCTCTGCGCGCGGGCTCGAAGCGGCGCTCGTGCTGCCCAACGCCGAGAGCGCGTCGCTCTGCGTCTATGACGGCGATCAGGAGATTGTCCGCGCGCCGATGGCGCGCGACGCCGACGGCGTTCTGCGCGGCGTCGCGCCGGGCTTCGGCGCAGGCGCGCGTTACGGCTTCCGCGTCAAGGGGCCTTATGATCCGAAGCGGGGACTCCGCTTCGACCCGTCGAAATTGCTGGCCGACCCTTACGCCTGGCGTTTCGACCGTCCGTTCACGCCTTCATCCTTCGATGTTCAAGTTCGGCGAGGACACCGGCCCGCACACGCCGAAGGCGATCGCGGGAGCGCCGCCCGCGGGCGAGCCGGGCCACAAGCGCATCGCGCCGGATGCGCTGGTCATCTACGAGCTCAACCTGCGCGGCTTCTCGCGGCTCAACCCGGCGATCCCCGAAGCCGCGCGCGGGACCTTCGCGGGCCTCGCGCATCCGGCGTCGATCGAGCATCTCGCAAAGCTCGGCGTCACCGCGGTCGAGATCATGCCGGCCGACACGTTCATCGACGATCGGCATATGCCCCCGCTCGGCCTGTCGGACGCTTGGGGCTATAATTCGGTCGTGTTCGGCTCGCCCGATCCGCGTCTTGCTCCGGGCGGTTGGGCGGACGTCCGCGCGGCGACCGACGCGCTGCACGCGGCGGGCATGGAGGCCATTCTCGACGTCGTCTTCAACCACAATGGCGAGAGCGACCAGCTCGGGCCGACGCTGTCGTTCCGCGGCCTCGACAACGCGTCCTGGTTCCGTCTGAACCCAAGCAATCCAGAACTCTACGTCAACGATACCGGCACCGGCAATTGCCTCGCGCTTGACCGTCCGCTGGTCGTCGAGATGGCGATCGGCGCGCTCAAGCGCTGGATGGTCTACGGCGGCTTCGACGGGTTTCGCTTCGATCTCGCCACCACGCTCGGCCGGCGCGACACCGGCTTCGATCCCGAGGCGCCGTTCTTTCAGGCGCTCGCCGCCGATCCCGTTCTCGCCAAGGCGCGCCTCATCGCCGAACCCTGGGACATCGGCCCAGGCGGCTACCGCCTCGGCCAGTTCCCGCCCGCGTTCGCCGACTGGAACGACCGCTTTCGCGACGCCGCGCGCCGCTTCTGGCGCGGCGACCCCGGGATGCGCGGCGAGATCGCAACCCGGATGGCGGGTTCGCGCGACGTGTTCCCGCGCGCCGCCGCGCCGTCCACGGGCGTCAATTTCGTCGTCGTCCACGACGGCTTCACGCTTCGCGATCTCGTCTCCTACGAGCACAAGCACAACGAGGCCAATGGCGAGAACAATCGCGACGGCACGGACAACAACAACAGCTGGAACCACGGCGTCGAGGGGCCGAGCGACGATCCGGCGATCGTCGAAGCGCGCTCGCGCGACGAGCGCAATCTGCTCACGCTTTTGCTCGCCTCGCGCGGGACGCCGATGCTCAGCATGGGCTCGGAGCTCGGCTTCAGCCAGGGCGGCAACAACAACGCCTACGCCCAGGACAACGCGACGAGCGCCATCGACTGGCGCGCCGCCGACGCTTCGCTGATCGCCTTCACGACGCGGCTCATTGCGGCTCGCCGCGCCAATGCCGCGCTGTCGCGCGACGCTTTCCTGACCGGGTCGCCGTTCGACGCGAGCCAGCTCCCCGACGTCGAATGGCGCGACGCCAACGGGCCGATGACCCAGAGCCGAGTGGAACGACGCCGAGGGCGCCGTTTTCGTTGCGGTCTTCGCCACGCCGCAGGGCGACGAGCGTCGATCGCGTCGCCGTGGCGATGAACCGCTCGAACGCCGACGCGGAGGTTCACCTGCCCTCGCCGCGCGCTGGCATGGCTTGGCGTATCCTCATCGACACGCATGATCCCGACGCGCCCGAGCGCTGGCTTGCGCTTGCCGACCTCGTCCGGCTTCGAGCGCGCTCGTCGCTCATTCTCGCGGAAGCGAGAACGGCGGGCGGCGGCCTTAATTCCGGAGCGCCCAGGCGTCGAGACGATCGACAAGCTCGCCGAGCGCGGCCGGGGTCGCCGCGGAATGGACAGACATTAGCGGCAAGCGCACGATCGTCTCGCCGGAAACCAAGATCGCGCTTCTGTCCGGGCTTGGGCTTGAGGTTGCGAGCGAAGCCCAGGCGCGCGACAGCCTGACGCGGCTCATCGATGAGACGCAGCGCCGCCGCCTGCCCTTTTCGCTCGTGCTGCGCGCCGACCAGCCGCTCGTCGCCCCGCTGCGCGACATGCCGCGCGCAAGCGATGCGCGGATCGAGCGCGAAGACGGCGCCGTCGCCGAATGGTCGATCGAGGCTGCCGACGGCGCCCCGCGCGACCTGGCGGACGGACGCTCCGTCTCCGAGCGCACAATCGCGCTGCCAACGCTGCCGATCGGCCGCCATCGTCTCATCGTCGACGGCGTCGAATGCGCGCTGACCGTCGCGCCGCCGCAGGCCTACAGCCCCGACATCGGCCTCGCGTAAGCGCTTCGGCGCGGCGGCCCAGCTCTACGCCCTGCGCCGCGCGGACCAGAGCGGTCGCGACCAGGGGATCGGCGACTTTTCCGCGCTCGCGATCGCCGGCGAACAGGCAGGCCAGGCCGGCGCGGCTTATCTCGGCGTCAGCCCGCTGCATATGCTGTTCCCGCGCGACCGAGGCCGGGCGAGCCCCTATTACCCGTCGGATCGCCGCTTCCTCGATCCGATCTTCATCGATGTGCTCGACGATTCAGGCCTCCCGCGCGACGAGGCGCTCAACGCCGCGCTCGCGTCGCTGGCGCCGCGGTTCGCCGCCGCGTCGACGACAAAATCTGTCGAGTACGACGAGGTATGGCTCGCCAAGCACGCGGCGCTTCGAAGCGAGGAGCGCCGCCTTCCTGCGCCTCCGCACCGCGCGGCCCAGGCGATCCGCTCATCGCCGACTACCATGCCTTCGCAAGAGCGGCGGCGAGACCTTGCGGCGCTTCGCCGCTTTCCAGGCCGCCGCCGAGGGAGAAGCCGGCGGGAATTGGCGGCTCTGGCCGCAGGATCTGCGCGACGGCGATCCCAAGGCGATCGATCATGCGATCGAGCGCAACCGCGCAGGCTTCGAATTCGCCCTCTTCTGCCAATGGCTCGCCGACCGCCAGCTTGGGCGGGCCGCCGGGCGCGCGCGGGACCGCGGCCTGGAGATCGGCCTCTACCGCGATCTTGCGGTTGGCGCCGCGCCGGACGGCACGGAAGCCTGGGCGCATGCAGGCGCGCTCGCGCATGGCGTCACGGTCGGCGCGCCGCCCGATCCCTTTTCCGTCCAAGGGCAGAACTGGGGCCTGCCGGCGCCCAATCCGCTGGCCGGCGCGCGCGAGGGCTGGGCTTCGGTCAGCGCTGTCTACCGCGCCAACATGCGCCACGCCGGCATGCTGCGCATCGATCACGCGATGGGCCTGCAGCGCCTCTTTCTCATTCCCGACGGCGCGCGTCCGGCGGAAGGCGCGTACCTCTCCTATCCGCTTGACGATCTCATCGGCCATATCGCGCTCGAAAGCGAACGCGCGCAGTGCATGGTGGTTGGCGAAGACCTCGGCACTGTCGCCGACGGTTTCCGCGATCGGCTGACGCGCGCCAATATCACGGGCATGCGCGTGCTGTGGTTCGAGCGCAAAGGCGTGGAGTTCGTGCCTCCTGCGTCCTATCCGCCGACTTCGGTCGCCTGCGTCGCAACGCACGATCTGGCGACGCTGGCCGGCTGGTGGCAGGGCGCCGACATCGCCGAGCGGCTTGCGCTCGGCCTTTTCACACTCGCTCAAGCGGGCGAGGCGATCGCCGAGCGACGCGAGGAGAAGCGCGCGCTTCTGCGCGCGCTTGCCGCCGCGGGCCTCACAGTTCCGCAGAGGGAGGACGGCCCGCTTCCCGACGACACGGCGGCGGCCGTCCACGCGCTGATCGGCGGTTCGAGCGTCGATGTTCGCTCACGCCCAGTTCGACGACCTCGTTGGCGAAACGGTCGCGACCAATTTGCCTGGGACGGATCGCGAGCGCCCCAACTGGCGTCTCAAGTCGGGCCCGGATGTCGCCGCCGCCTTCGCCAGCCATCGGGCGCAGACGATCCTCGAGGCGCTGGCCAAGGGGCGGGTCGTAACGCGGTTCGCAGGACGTCGCCCCGGGTTTTGACGGACCGGATTCTAGGTTCTAGAAGTTCGCCGCAATAGCCGTCCGCGCGTCCTTGAAAGCGCGGCCATTGGGAATGTGCGGGCGGAAGCGTGATGGGCATGACGACGCACGGCGTTTCCATTCAAGATGAGATGGCTTCGAGCGTCCGATCGGGCCGCAGGTCGGACCGCGACGGCGGTCAAACGTCCGACAATCACGATGTCGTCCTTGAAGCCAAAGGCGTCTCCAAAGCCTTCGCCGGCGTCACAGTTCTGCGCGACGTCGACTTCGACCTGAGGAGCGGCGAGGTTCACGCCCTCATGGGTGAGAACGGCGCGGGCAAATCGACCTTGATGAAGATCCTCGCCGGTGTGCACGTCGACTATGACGGCGAGATCCGGATCGAGGGCGCGCCGGTTCGCTTCTCTGGCGTTCAGGACGCCGAGCGCGCTGGCGTCGCGATCATTCACCAGGAATTGAACCTGGTTCCCGAATTGACCGCGGCCGAGAATATCTTCCTTGGCCGCGAGCCGCTGATCCTCGGCGCCTTCGTCGACCACAGGCGTATCGTCAAGGCCGCGAGCGCGCTCTTGAAGCGGCTCGGCATCGAGATCGACGCGCAGCGTCGCATCGCCGAGCTCAGGATAGGCGAACAGCAGCTGGTCGAAATCGCCAAGGCGCTGTCGCTGGACGCGCGGATTTTGATCATGGACGAGCCGACGTCCGCGCTCTCGAGCGCGGAATGCGAGACCCTGTTCAAGGTCGTGCGGCAGCTCGCGCAAGCGGGCGTTGCGATCATCTACACGTCGCACCGCCTGGACGAAGTCGTCGCGCTCGCCAATCGCGTGACCGTGCTGCGCGACGGCGAGCGCGTGTTGACCGCGCCGATCGAGGGCCTTTCGCTGAAGGCGCGATCATTTCCGCCATGGTCGGACGAGAGGTCGCGCTCACCCGCCGGGATTCCGTGGCCAACGCGCGGCGCGCCCGTTCTTTCGGTGCGCAATCTCACCCTCGACAAGGTGAGCAGCCGCGGCTGGCGGCGCGTGCTCGAAGGCGTCAGCTTCGATGTCCGACCGGGCGAGATCCTCGGCATCGGCGGACTGCTGGGATCGGGACGCACCGAAATTCTCGAATCGATCTTCGGCGTCGCGCGCGGTTGGCGGGGCGGCGATATCGCCATCGACGGCGAGCCTGTGTCGATCAATTCGGCGGCGGACGCCTGTCGCCTCGGCGTGGCGATGGTGACCGAGGATCGCAAGGCGCTCGGCTTGCACATTGCTTCAACCATTCGGGACAATGTCGCGCTGCCCTCGGTCGGCGCCGCGTCGCGCTTCGGCATTCGCGGCTTCGCTCGCGAATCCGCGCTCGCCACGGATGTGGTCGAGCGACTTGGCGTGCGTTGTTCTGGGATCGATCAAATCGTCGCGACGCCTTGTCGGGCGGCAATCAGCAGAAGGTCGCGATCGGCAAGTGGCTGGCGACCGCTCCTCGTGTCCTGCTTCTCGACGAGCCGACGCGCGGCATTGACGTCGGAGCGAAACAAGAGATCTATCAACTCATATTCGGCTTGGCCGCCGAAGGGCTTGGCCATTGTGGTTGTGACTTCGGAGATGCCGGAGCTGCTTCTGTTGTCGGACCGGGTGCTGGTGATGTGTGAGGGCCGGCAAACCGGCATTCTCGCGGGCGCGGAGGCGACGCAGGAGGCGATCATGCGTTTGGCGGCGCCCGGCATAAGCGAGCCTCTCGCGTCATGAGCATCTTGCGCCTGCTCTCGCGCACCAAGCTCTATTGGGGGCTCGCGATCATTTGCCTGATCGGCGCCTTGGCCTCCCCGCACACCTCCTCGGGCAGGAACATCTTTCTGTCCTTCAACAATCTGACGGACGTCCTGCGTCAGGTGTCGATCACCGGTCTCGTCGCCACCGGCATGACCCTCGTCATCCTGCTTGGCGGCATCGATTTGTCGGTCGGCTCGATGATGGGCTTCTCGACGATCATTTGCGCCATGCTGCTCACTCAGCCCGGATGGACGCCGGCCGCCATCATGGCCGTGCCGGCCGCTGCGATCGCCGCCGGACTCGGGGTTGGGTTCCTGGCCCGGTTTGTGTTCCACGGGCTTGCGCGCGGACGCGACGTGGACGCTGGCCGACGAAACGAAGATCGTGTTGGGGCCGTGGCGCGGCGTCCGCATTCCAGCGCTGCTCGGCCTCGTCTGCGGCGCGCTCGCCGCTGTGGCCACCGCGTCGCAGGTTTCGACGAAGTTCGGCGTGTTGGCTGTGCTGCTCGTGACCCCGTGCGTCGCGCTTGCGCTCGGAGCGATCAACGGCGCGCTGATCGTCGCAGGTCGGCTCCAACCCTTCATCGCGACGCTCGCGATGATGGTGAGCGCGCTTGGCCTCGGCCGCCTGACGGCGGGCCAGGACAACGCGGTCATCGCCGTCTACACGGGCACGAACGCCACCCAGGCCTTCGATGTCTTGCGCTCGATGGTCTGGGGCATCCTGCCCATGCCGAGCGTCTTTTTCCTCGCCGCGATCCTGCTATTCGGGGCGGTTCTGCGCTTCACGACCTTCGGCCGCTATATCTACGCGATCGGCGGCAATCCGGAGGCGGCGAAGCTCTCAGGCATCAAGGTGGCGCAGGTCCAGTTGGCCGCCTATCTCATCTCGGCCCTTCTGGCCGGGCTCGCCGGCGTTTTGTTCGTGGCCCAATACCGGCAGGGAAAGCCGGACGCAGGATCGGGCCTCGAGCTCGACGCCATCGCGGCCGTGGTGATCGGCGGCACCAGTCTCATGGGCGGGCGCGGCGGACTCGCCGGAACGTTCGTCGGCGTCCTCATCTTCGGCCTGCTCTCCGATATCCTTCAACTCCAGAACATCGATTCCAATGTCCAGCTCCTGATGAAGGGGCTGATCATCGTCGGCACGGTGCTCGTGCAAGAACAGAATCTGGGTCAGCTTCTGACGCGGTGGCGAGGCCAAGCGCCTTCGCCCCCGCCAGCGCGGACCGGATCGGTCGAAGTCCATCGGCCGCCAAGCGTCGCAATAAAGTCAAACGCAAGGGAGGACATCCATGAAGCGTCGTGAATTTCTGAAACTATCCGCGACCGTCACGGGCGCCGCGATGGCCGTTTATCTGCCCGCCGGCTGGACGCCGGCCAAGGCCGCGGACAAGAAATGGAAGGTCGGCTTCAGCCAGGCGACCACGCTCGAGCCGTGGCGGGTGCAGTTCAACAAGGACATCGAGGCGGAAGCGAAGAACCACCCCGAGGTCGAACTCATCATCACCGACGGGCAGGACAAGACGGAAAAGCAGGTCGCCGACGTCGAGAACCTGATCGCTCAGCAAGTCGATGTGCTCTTGATCTCGCCCAAGGAATCGGCGGGTCTCACCGGCGTCGTCGAAAAGGCGATCGACGCCAAGATTCCGGTGATCGTGCTCGACCGCAACGTCGACACCAAGCGCATCAGCCAATTCATCGGCGGCGACAATGCGCTGATCGGCAAGGCGGCCGGCGAATATGCGGTGAAGCTGCTCGGCGGCCCGGGCAAAGGCGACGGGCAATGTGGTCGAAATCTGGGGCGGCATGGGCACGCAGCCCGCTCACGATCGTCATGACGGCTTCCATGCCTTCACCGACAAGGAGCCCGGCATCAAGTACCTGCTCAACAACCAGTCGGGCGACTGGAAGCAGGACAAGGCCTACGACATCATGACGACCGCGCTGCGCAACAATGAGAAGATCGACCTGGTCTACGGTCACAACGATCCGATGGCCTACGGCGCCTATCTCGCGGCCAAGGACGCCGGGCGCGACAAGGACATCAAGTTCATCCTCGGCATCGACGCACTCCCCAACGAGGGCGTGACCTGGGTGAATAAGGGAGAACTGACGGCGACCTTCCTCTACGCCACGCCAGGCGCCGAAGGCCTGCGCCAGGCGGTCAAGCTCCTGAACGGCGAGAAGATACCGCCAGTCATCGTGCTGCCGACCATGGTCGTCGACAAGAGCAACGCCGGCGAAATTCTGAAGAAGAACGGCCTCTGACAGAGCCGCGCTAACCACCCTCTTCCCGAGCCGCGTTCACAAAAAGCGCGGCTCGGATGATCCGGGCCGCTTTTGACGGGTCAGGCCTCGCGATCTAAAAGGCGGCAAATTCGCATTTTGTCGGAACCCGTCAGATGATTCTGCGCTCTCTCGACCTGGAAGCCCTGAAAGCGACGCCGGTGATCCGGGAGCCGTTCGAATATTTCGTCGTACCCGGCTTTGTTCGACCCGAGGCGCGCGCCAAAATCAACGCCGACTATCCAAAGATCTCCGAGGGCGGGAGCTTTCCCGTCGCGCAGCTTTCCTATGGACCCGCGTTCACGCAATTCGTCAACGACTTGGAGAGCGACGAGTTCCGCGAGGCGTTCGAGGAGAAGTTCGGCCTCGATCTCGCCGGGCGGCCGACGACGACGACGGTTCGGGGTCAGTGCAGCCCGAAGGATGGACGCATCCATACCGATACGAAAAGCAAGATCATCACGGTCCTCATCTACATGAACCCCGCTTGGGAGAATTCCGGCGGCCGATTGCGCCTCCTGAAGTCGGCCGACAACCTCGACGATATGATCATGGAAGTGCCGCCGACCGAGGGAACGCTGCTGGCGTTCAAGCGGTCCGACAATTCCTGGCACGGCCACAAGCCGTTCGCTGGCGAGCGCCGGGTCATCCAGTTCAACTGGGTCACATCGGAAGGCGATCGCCGGATGGCGATGCTGCGCCACCATGTCTCGGCGCCGCTGAAGCGCCTGTTCGCCGCGATGCGGCCGAGCACGGCCTGAACGGATCGTCCGAGAGAGCCGGGACCGCGCGGCCCTCACAAGAAGCCGGCGGCAGCGTGAACTTTCTTTCGCTCGCCCTGTTGTCGACCGGCGCGTTCGTATCCACGAATATCGACGACCTGTTCCTTCTCGTCGGGTTCTTCTCCGACCGAAGCTTCTCGCGCCTCAGCATCTTCACGGGCCAGATCCTGGGGATTGCAAGCCTCGTCGCGATAAGCCTGGCGGCCGCCTTTGCTGCGCTGGCGATCTCGCCCGCGCATGTAGGCTTGCTCGGCGTCGCGCCCATCGTCATCGGAATAGGAAAGCTGCTGCGCCTCGGGAAGATCGAGGATGAAGGACAGCCAACGGCCGTTGGAGTTCTCCAGGTCGCAGCCATCACGATCGTGAACGGAGGCGACAACATAGCCGCCTATACGCCGATCTTCGCGAACCAAACGCCTCAGGAAATCATCGCGACGGTCGCGATCTTCGCCGCGCTCACAATTCTTTGGTGCTTCGCGGCGTGGTGGCTGGTCAGGCATACGGTGTTGGGCAAGCCGCTGCGGCGTTACGGACACGTTGTCCTGCCGTTCATTCTGATCGGACTGGGCCTCCTCATCCTCTACAGGTCCGGCGCTCTCCGCCTCGCGATGAACTGGTGACGACCGTTCGTTCTAAGGTTTCCGAGCCGCCCAGACCTGCCGGTATACGTCGCTGATCTCGTCGGCCTCGCGGTCGCGGCTGAACGCGCTGACAACCCGGGCTCGCGCACGCTCTCCCATCGCCTCGATGCGCTCGGGATCGCGCATGAGCGGCTCGAGCGCGGCCACGAGCGCCTCGACGTCGTCAACCGGCGCGAGAACGCCGTCGTCCCCGTCCGTGATGATCATTTCCGCCGCGCCAGCGCGCGTCGCGACCACCGCGTCGCCCGCCGCCATCGCCTCGAGCATGGTCAGCCCGAACCCCTCGACCCGCGAGGCGAAGACATAGATCGAAATCCGCTGATACCAGAGCGGCACCTCCTCGATCGGCAATTCGCCCAAGAAGCGGATACGTTCGGAAAGGCCGGCGGCGGCGATCTGCTGCTTGAGCCCCTCGACAAAGGGCAGATTGTCGACGGTCGTGAGACCGATCACGACCGCGGAGAAGTCCGGGTATTGCGGCAGCAGCCGGCACATGGCCTCGACGAACAGATCGCTGCCTTTCTGCTTTCGCACGCGCCCGAACGTTCCGATTCCGTACTTGCCGGGCAGGCCTGTTTTCGCGAAGGCCGCGAGGCGGTCGTCAGGCGGCCGATAGAGATCGACGTCGATGCCGTGAAGGATCACCGTCGCCGGGCGCCGGAGAAATTGCGCCGCCATCTCGCTCGTCGCGATCACTGCATCCATTCGGCCGATGAGGAAGTCGGTCAGCCAGGTTTTCTTGCGCTGGGAGGCCGAATTGAAGATCAGCGCAAAGCCATAGCCGAACAGGTTCAGGAACAGTCCGGCAAGCATCTCGACATTGCGGCGCGCGTGCCAGATGCGGACCTTTCCATGCGTCGGCGGACGGAAGCGCAGGCGTAGCAGATCGCCAAGGCTCAAGGCCGCGATACCCTCCGGCTGATCGGGCCCGCACCACGCCGCGCGCCATCGCTCAGCGATCAGAGGCGCGATGGTGCGGTTGACCGCCGTGCCGCCCGAATAGCGCCAGTTCAGATTGGGGATGATGACCTCGAGCGCGTCGAGAGCCTCGTCATCGAATTGCCGGCTCATCCCGCCTCGCCGTCGAGCGCGGCTCGCACAACATGCAAGCCTCTCTCGGACCTCGTCCTGAGGAGCGCCGCAGGCGCATCTCGAAGGGCGGTCCAGAGTGCGCGAACGGAGCCGCGCCTTCTGGATCTTGCTTCGAGACGCGAGGCTTCGCCTCGCTCCTCAGCATGAGGGGCGTGGACACGCGCATCATTCCGATGTCCCGCCTTGGATGTTAAACGGCAACCGGCTCAACGCTCCGTTCGCGCGTAATACAATTGTCGATGGATCAATTCGGTCATGAGGGAGTACATAGCGCCGGTCGCAGCGTGGATGAAGCCCGCCCAGCCGGATAGGAAAAATCGGTTCCAGAAGAAGATGCGAAGGAAATAAATCGGCGGACTGAACACGAGCTTGAGCGTCGACGGCTTCCGACCCTGCTTCAGCCGCTGCTCGGCCTTGAGCCGCGCGTAGGTGATTTCCTTTTTCATCTGCTCGTTCAAGGGCAGGCTCCGCTCGTGCCTGAGCAGGCCGTCGCGCGCGACTGGCGTCTCGCCGTGATCGGCGACCAGACCCTCATGCACGATCAGCGCGGGATCGAAGCGCGCCCTGCCCCGCCGCACGAGCCGCAGGATATGCTCGGGCCGTGTCCAGCGACTGACGGGCTTCGCCTGCCCGTAGAGTGTCAGCGAACGGCGCACCTTCCAGCCCGAGACCGATTCATCGGCGCTCATCAAGCGCGGCAGCGAAGCCCTCAAGTCGTCGTCGAGCCACTCGTCCGCGTCGACGCTCAGGATCCAGGGCTCCTTCGCTTGATCGAGCGCAAATTGCTTCTGCAGCGCATAGCCAAGCCAGGGCTGGTGAATGAATCGAACTGGAAAGCCTCGGCGAACAAAATCGTCGACGATCGCGGCAGTCCCGTCCGTCGAGCCCGGAATCGACGACGACGATCTCGGCGCAGTCTCGGAGGCTCTCCAGGCATTTGCCGATGCAGGCCGCCTCATTGAGGCAGATCACCGCCGCGCTCAAGCCGAGCACGCCGCTGGTCGGCGGCTCGGAAGGACGGACGGGAGACAGAGTCGCAGGATCGGTTGGAGCCATTTCGCCTTCTGTTTTGGCGCGCCGAGGCCAGACCCATCTCCCTGCCTCATCCTGAGGGCCGTGCGAAGCGCGGCGTCTCGAAGGATGGTCCAGAAGGCGACGCCGCTTGAGCGCGTCTCAACCGTCCTTCGAGGCCGCTTCGCGGCGCCTCAGGACGAGGTCCGAGGGGCGGCTGGCGTCCATGCGCCGATATCTGGGCGATTTGCTCAAGGCTGGCAAGTTCGGGAGGAGATCCGGGCGGCCGCCCTTCATTCTTGCGCGCTCAAGCCCCCATCACCATATCGCCGCAATGACAAATCTCTCCTCATTCCCCGCTCCGGTTTTGGCGCTCGATTCCGACAGCGTGAGTCAAGGTCCGGGCGCTCCGCCTGCCGCCAACGACCCCGTGCTTCTGGACGATTACTCACGCGTGGTCAGCGACGTTGTGGATCGGGTCGGCCCGAGCGTGGTGCGCATCGATGTGCGCAAGAACGGCCGCAGCGCCGGCTCCGGCTCCGGCGTGATTATTTCCTCCGACGGTCTCGCCCTGACGAACAGCCATGTCGTGCAGGGCTCGCGGACGGTCAATCTCACGACCCTCGAAGGCCGAGAGCTTCAGGCGCGCGTGCTCGGCGACGATCCCGACACCGATCTTGCGCTGCTCAGGGTCGAGGCCGACGTCTCGCTACCCGCAGCAAAACTCGGCGACAGCGCCAAGCTCAAGCGCGGCCAGATCGCGATCGCGATCGGCAATCCGCTCGGCTTCGATGCGACGGTGACGGCAGGCGTCGTCTCGGCGCTCGGGCGGTCGCTGCAATCGCGCACCGGCCGGATGATCGAGGACGTAGTCCAGACCGACGCCCCGCTGAATCCGGGCAATTCGGGCGGCCCGCTCGTGTCGTCGATGGGCGAGGTGATCGGCATCAACACCGCAGTCATCATGGGCGCGCAGGGCATCTGCTTTGCCGTGGCCTCCAACACTGCGAGTTTCGTGGCCGGCGAGATCGCCCGACATGGGCGCGTGCGGCGCGCCTATATCGGGGTCGGCGCCGCGACGATCGCGATCCCACGCCGCATCGCTCTCAGGCTCGGTCTCGAGCAGGCCACCGGCGCGCGCCTTCTCACCGTCGATCAGGCGGGACCGGCCGCTCACGCGGGTCTGCTGTCGGGAGATCTCGTCATCGCCCTCGACGGCAAAGCGGTGACGAGCGTCAGCGACCTCGTGCGCGCGCTCGACGCCGACAAGATCGACCGCACCGTCAGCGTCGATTTTCTGCGCCGATCGGAGCAGCTCAGGGTGTGGATCGGACCGGTGGAGCGCCTACTGGCCGCCTAGATTTGCGGCGGCCGAGGCGGCGTTGCTTTGAATTTAATACGTACTTATTGTGTTATTCTTGGCCTTTCTGCCCAATCGCGGCAAGGCCAAGGCGCGCGACGCTTCGGGCGAAGTTTCTGACAGGTTTTGGCGCCCAACCCCACGGCCCTCATCCTTGAGGGAAGCGAAGCTTCACGTCTCGAAGGATGAGGCCGGCGGAAGGACGCTCCCACGACGTTGGGCGCCGGCTGGGCGATTATAGCGCGGAACTAAACGGGGTCCTAACGCACTGAAAACATTGGGGCGCGCCGGTAAAATGGCGGTTGGGCCTAAACGTGCGTCGAATGGGCGCCCGCGAACGCGGTGCCGACGGGGACCGGAGGCTCGACCGCAAAGGCGCTCTTCTGCGCTTGAGGCGCTGGCGCTCGCGAGAAGAGCCGGCTTACTCCGAAAAGAACGATGAGGATCTGCGCCGCAACCAGCGTGTAAGATAAGCCTCGCGGCGTGGCCGACATTGCGAAGCCCGCGATCAGCGGCCCCGCCGCGGCGCCGGAACCGTGCGCCAGCAGAAGACCGCCCGAGGCCGCCACCATCTCGTTTTGATCAACCGCGTCACTCAAATGAGCGAGCGCCAAACTATAGGTCGGGATGATCATTCCGCCGAACAGAGCGACACAGAGATAGAGCAGCCACGGATAGGCGTCGGTCGGCACGACCGCCATCATGCCGATGAACTCGCAGCCGCCGCAGCCGCCGCGCCGATGATCACAAGGCGCCGGTCGTATCGATCCGAGAGCAAACCCAATGGCCAGGCCGCGACGAATCCGCCGAGCGTGCCGCACGCCATGAAGATTGCAATCTCACCCGTGCCCAGGCCTCGCCGCTCCGCGAAAATCGGGCCGAGCGTGAAGAAGGCGCCGGTGGTCACGCCGCTTAGGAATCCGGCCGCGACCCCTAAGGGCGAGTCGCGGTAGAGCCGGCTGAGTGGGACATGGCTGCCTTCGCCCGGAGGCGCCGGCGCTACGCCTTGCGTCAAGGCAATCGGCACAAGCGCAACAGAAATAATGCAAGCGATGATGCAGAACGCCCTGAAGCCGGCTGGATCGGTCGTGGGCAGAAGAAGCTGGCCGCCTACGCCGGCCAGCAATCCTGTCATGCCGTAAATGCTGAGAATCCGTCCCCTGTTTTCGGAGCTCGCGCCGGCGTTGAGCCAGCTCTCGACGACAATGAACATGGCCGCGAAACAGAAGCCGGTCAGCGCCCGCGCCGCGATCCATACGAATGGATCCACCACAAGAAGGTGCACGAGCGGCGCGGTCGCGGCGATGGCTCCGAAGGCCGCGAAGGTTCGAATGTGGCCAACCCGCCGTATCACTCTCGCAGCGAGCAACGATCCAATAATGATGCCGGCCCAAAAGCCCGCGCCAACCGCGCCGATTTGAGCCAGGCTGAAGCCCTCGATCTCGCCGCGGATGCTGAGAACCGTCCCTTGAAACGTATTGCCCGTCTGCATAAGCCAGAAGCCCACGAGCAGGGCGGGCAATGCCGGAATCGTCGCGGTCAAGCTGGCCGGCATCTCCGCTCCATTCGTTGACTTGTGGGCCCAGACGGCAAGCCGTCCCATAAGCCTCCACAATTTACCGGGTCAATGTTTGATCGGGGCGATCGGTGTCACCCGCGAGTGGAGCAAACGTGCTTAAGCTCTACACACGCATCTTCGGAGGCTTGAGCGGCCCGGGAAAGGCCTTCTCGGCTTCGTCCTCTAGCGCTCTCTCGTGGTAGCGGATGAAGCGCGCGGCAAAGACCGCGCCGATCACAGCGATGACAAGCGCGGCGACCCCGACCGGCCGCGCATAATGCTCGAAGGCGCGTCCGAGCAGATAGCCGCCCGCGCCAAAGATCGTCGCCCAGACGATCCCGCCCGCCGCATTGAAGAGAAAGAACTCTTCCCAATTGTAGCGATTGACGCCAGCCAGGAACGCCGCGAAGGCGCGCAGCACCGCGACGAAGCGGCCGAAAAAGACGATCTTTCCGCCGTGTTTAAGAAATAGATATTGCCCGACTTTGAGGCGCTTCTCGTCGAGCCGGATATAGTGGCCGAAGCGATAGACGAGCGGAAAGCCGAACTCTCGGCCGATCCAATAGCCGCAATTGTCTCCAATGATCGCGCCTGCGGCCGCCGCGCCGATCACCCAGTAAATCTTCAGCGTGCCCGAGGCGGCGAAGATCGCCGCGGTGACCAGGACAGTCTCGCCCGGCATGGGGATGCCGGCGCTCTCCAACGCGACGATCAGGAAGACAGCGAAATAGCCGTAAGTCGCAACGACGTGCTGGAGATGTGGGACAAGCTCCATGTCACGGCGACGCCTTGACGCCCGTCAAGCGCCGCGCGTTGGCGCGCACCTTGCGCCGTGCAGGCGCCGAAGCGGCCTCGGCGATGGCGACAAAACCGGCAGACACGTCGTTTGGGCGTCCGCACGCCGCCGAACGCGGCCTTGATGAAAAACGAACCCCACGCCATCTGCGCCGCAAAGGCGCCTTCGATGGTCGCGTCGATCTTCTCCTGCACCATGAGTCGCGCTTCGCGCGCCTTGTCCGACTGCCGGCCGCTGGGGCTGAACATATTTTGGGTGCGAGCAGCGATGGTGAGGGCAGCGTCTGCGCCGGCTTGCGCGTTGGCCTTGGCGATGGCGAAAGATCGCCTGGCGACATTTCGCGAAACCATTCAGTTCTCCAGTCGGCGCCCGGTTCAGGAATGAGGAACCAGGAACCGTTCCGGGCCGCACACCATGGGGGAAGTTTTGCGCTGCGGCAAGGGTAAGCCGCGCTGCGTCACTTCAGCGGCTCGATCCGGTACTGGATGAAGCCCGTGCGCACCGCGACCGCGTCGTAAAGCTTGCGAGCGACGGCGTTGGTTTCGTGCGTATTCCAGTAAACGCGCACTGCGCCCGCTTCCCTTGCCGCGTCAACAACCCCTGCGATGAGCGCCCGGCCGACGCCCCCGCCTCTCACCGCCTCGTTAACATACAGGTCCTGAAGATAGCACTGCGAGTTAATGAGCCACGTGCTGCGTTGAAACAGATAATGAGTGAGGCCGATCAGCTCATCGCCGCGCTCGGCGACCAGGGCATGGACTGGTTCGAGGGGGTCAAAAATGCGCGCGAAAGTCGCATCGGCGACCTCGTCGCTCCATTGAGCGCGGTAAAAAACGAGGTAGGCGCGCCACAGCGGCTCCCAACGCGCGCGATCCGTCCGCTCTATCGCCCGCACTTTGAAGTCTGACAAAGTTTCAGCCTCTCTCCAGATGTGGCAAACACGCCAAACCCACAGGATCGATGGTTGCGGCCGTCTTGACAAGGGCGCGTCCAAAGGACTGCTTTGATCTGCGCCGATCAACCTCGCCAGCGATGGACCCAGAGATGAACCGCTCGCCTTTCGTTCTCGCCGGCGTCGCTGCGCTTATGGGCGCGGCCGGGGTCGCCCTGGCGGCGGCGGGCGTGCACGAGAACGGCGGCGAACTCGCACAGAGGGGCGCGCTCTTTCTCCTGCTGCACGCCTGCGCGGCGCTTGCAATCGCCGCCCACGCCCGCGTTGCGACCGCCTCGGCGCGCGCCCTTGTCATTGTCGGCTTCGTGATGGAGGCGGGCGCGACCCTGTTCTCCGGCGAGCTCGCAATGCATGTCTTTACAGGCGAGCGCATCTTTCCTTTCGCCGCTCCGCTTGGCGGCACGACCATGATCCTGTCCTGGGTCGCCTTGGCTGTCGTCTTTGCGACCGCCAGCCGGCGCGCGGCTTGACCTTTCGCGCGACCGAGCAGACGAGGCTCGTTCACGGGCGCTCTTGAGGCCTCTCGTCACGCGCGATTGATCGCGAATTCGTGAGCTTTGCCCGGGTTGACGCCGGTGTTCAATAAGCTCAACCTCCCGCCCGCGCTCCAGATTGGCGTCCAGGCAATCGCAGGAGAATGTCATGCAAGCTAACCTCAAGTTGAACAATGCTGCGCCGGGCACGCGTCGCGTTGGCCGCTCCATCGCGATTTTGGCTAGTGTTCCGCTCATCGCTACAGTGGCGTTCTGCGCCCCGGCCCTCGCGGCTTGCGGCGTGAGCCATCCCGCGGGCGTTCACGCCGCAGCGACTGGCGCGAGCGGCGTTCATGTCGCGACAAGCAGGACCGCAACGACCAGCGGGGCAGGCGGCGGTGGCGGAACCCTCGGGTGCCCAAGCGGAACCAGCGCCACGGCGCTGCGCGGCCTGCCGGTCGCCACCTCGGGCCGGGTGATGGAGACGGGCGCCCATGCCGCGCGTACGGCGACCCACAACACAAGAACGGCTGCGACCAAGACCACAAACGCGAGCGCGCATTTGCGTGGAGTTAAGTCGCCGCATCACGCCTGACGCCGTTAGTCCCGCACGAACTCGAACTTGTCCACGTCGACAAGGCCCATGTCGGTGATCTTGAGATGCGGGATCACCGGCAGCGGCAGGAAGGCGACCTGAAGGAACGGCTCGGCGAGCGTCACTCCCAGACCTTTCGCAGCCGCGCGTAGCGGGATCAGCGCCTCGCGCACCTCCTCAAAGCTCTTGAGGCTCATGAGGCCCGCCACCGGCAGCGCGAGTTCCGCGACAATCTTGCCGTCGCGCGCTACAGCAAATCCGCCCTCGATCTCGCGCAAACGATTGACCGCCACGGCCATGTCGACCTCGTCAGCGCCGACGACGCACAGATTATGACTGTCATGGCCGACGGATGACGCGATCGCCCCGCGCTTCATGCCGAAGCCTTTGACGAAGGCGGTCGCGTGGTTGTCGTTGATTCCATGGCGCGCGACGACCGACACCTTGACGACGTCCTGGGCAAGATCGACGCCGCGCTCGCCATTTTTAAACGGCAACGTCACCGGAATGCGGTCGGTGATGATCTTGCCTGGAATGACGCCGATCGCCTGGGTCGAGGGCCCCTGCCCCCGCGCGATAAAATCGGCCGCCTCGACCCGCCGTGCCTTGACGCTCTCGCGACCGACCGGCGCGAGCGAAGAGCGCGCCGCGAACAGAGCGTCGTCCACCACGCGCCCCCGCGCCATCGTCATCGACACGGCGCAATGCTCGAGGTCATCGACAACGACGAGATCGGCGCGCCAGCCGGGCGCGACCAGCCCGCGGTCCCGAAGGCCGAAGATGCGCGCGGCCGAAATGGTCGCGGCGCGGTAGGCGGCGAGCGGCGGCGCGCCAAGCTTGATCGCGGTGCGGATGAGAAAATCGAGATGACCCTCCTCCGCGATGTCGAGCGGATTGCGGTCATCGGTGCAGAAGGCGATGAACGGCGAGTTCCGCTCGGTGATGATGGGAGCCAGCGCGTGCAAATCCTTGCACACCGATCCTTCGCGGATCAGCAATTGCATGCCTTTGGCGAGCTTCTCTCGGGCTTCGGGAAGATTGGTGACCTCGTGGTCGGTGCGAACCCCGGCGCTCAAGTAGCCATTGAGGGCAGCGCCGCTCAGCAAAGGACTGTGGCCGTCGATCGGCCGGGTCTGGAACGCCGCAAGCTTGGCGAGGCATGACGGGTCGCGCGCAAGAACGCCTGGAAAGTTCATGAATTCAGCCAGGCCCAGGACCTTGGGATGGTCAGCAAGAGGCAGAAGATCGTCGGCCTCGAGTCGGGCGCCCGAGGTCTCGAGCGCCGTCGCCGGAACGCAACTCGAAAGCTGCACGCGCAGGTCCATCGCGGTCAGCATCGACGCATCGAGAAAATAGCGCAGACCCACGAGGCCGAGCACATTGGCGATCTCGTGCGGATCGCAGATCGACGTCGTGACCCCGTGACGAAGCACGCAGCGGTCGAATTCGAGCGGCGTGATGAGCGAGGATTCGACATGACAATGGGTGTCGATGAACCCCGGGACGATCACCTTGCCGCGGACGTCGATCTCGCGTGCGCCCCGATATTCGCCCATCGTGCCGACGATGCGGTCGCTGCAGATCGCAACGTCGCTTTGAACGAGTTCGCCGCTGACAAGATCGAAAATCCGCCCGCCCTTCAGCACCACGTCCGCCTCGGCGAGCCCCTGCCCCTGCTCGATGGCGCGACGAAGAAAGGCGATGGCGTCGCTCATGCGGTGTCTCTTTGCAAATTCAGCGCTAAATCGTCAGGCATTGTTTCAGGCTTGCTGGGAACGCTCAAGCGATCCGTCCACGCGACGCTCGATACATGTCGGGGCGCGAGAAACGATTCCGCTTTGACCCTACCCGCGAATCGCCCTCTGGTCTGAGGCTATGCTTGCGCCCATCCTCTCGATCCAGTCGCATGTCGTCTATGGCCATGTCGGCAATTCGGCGGCTGTCTTCCCACTGCAGCGGCTCGGGCGCGAGGTCTGGCCGCTGATGACGGTGCAGTATTCAAGCCATGTGGGCTATGCCGGCTGGCGCGGCCGGGCCTTCGACGCGGCCATGATCGACGATTGCCTGAGCGGATTGGAAGCGATCGGCGTGCTTCCGCGTTGCGCCGGTCTGTTAACCGGCTATCTCGGCAAGGCGGAGATCGGCGAGGCGGTCTGCGGGCGCTTGAGCGCATTCGCACCGCCAATGGCGAGGCGGTCTATGCGTGCGATCCGGTGATCGGCGATGTCGGGTCCGGGGGTTTACGTTGCCGCGGACGTCGGTGAGTTCTTTCGCGACCGCGCCTTGCCGCTCGCGACCATCGCCACGCCAAACGCCTTCGAACTCGAATGGCTGACCGGCGAACGGGTGAATAATCTGCAGGGCGCGCGGCGGGCGATCGCAGCTTTACGAGCGCGTGGACCGCGGGTCGTAGCGGCGACCTCCCTCCAGCTCGACGATACGCCTGCCGGCGCTCTCGACATTCTGGCGGGGGACGGAGCCGGATTCTGGCGAGTGCGCACACCGCTGCTGCCGATTTCCGTCAACGGATCGGGCGATGTGTTCGCGGCGCTGTTCTTTCATCATTGGCTCGAGACGCGCAGCTCGTCCCAGGCGCTATCGCGCGCGACTTCGGCCGTTTACGCGGTCGTGAAGGCCACTCTGGACTCGGGGTCGCGAGAGCTCAGCCTGATCGCTGCTCAAGATGAGTTGACTCGTCCATCGCAACTTTTCACCGCAGAAACAGTTTGATCCGCAGAACCGTACGTTTACTTTTTTTGCACATCGGCGCATGAGTGAACAGCGTTCGGGGTATACAGGTGCGGGTGAAAGGGGAGCGTTTATGACACATCCAGTCAGTCTCTTAGGGGCCGCCGCGCTCGGAATTGTCCTCGCAACGTCTTGCGCCGAGGCGCAGACGGTCCGTCACAGCGCCCACCATCCGGCGGCCGATGGTCGTCAGATTACCGTTCGGAAGGGCGTCGAGCCATGGCTGACCCTCGGCACTTGGGCTCCCGTCGGCTCGCGCAACGGCTACGTTCTTGACACGCTGAGGCCGCCTCAGCGGACGTCCATCGAAGGGACATTCAGTGGCGCGCGCGGCCTCGACCGGCTGCCGAACGACATCTCCCTGCCCCAGGCGAATAGACCATTGCTCATTGTCTCGTCGCCTGGCTTGAGTGGGCCATTGTTGGACCTGTATTAGCGAGACCCGCCCGCACGCTATAGGAGTGCTGCGGGGCACGGGACTTTGATGACGCGCCGGTTTGAAACGCTCGATGTGTTCACCGAGACGGCGCTGGCGGGCAATCCCCTTGCGGTGGTGCTTGACGCCGAGGGACTCGGCGATCAGCGCATGCAGGCGATCGCCGCCGAGTTCAACCTGTCCGAAACCGTGTTCGTCTTCGAACCGAGGAACGCCATTAACAGCGCGCGCGTGAGAATTTTCACGCCGCGGCGTGAATTGCCCTTCGCCGGCCACCCAACCGTTGGGGCGGCCGCGCTCATCGCGCTCCGACGCGGCGGCGACCTGCTTCCCGCTCAGGATCTCAGGATCGTGCTCGAGGAGCCGATCGGCGACGTCGTGTGCGTCGCGCGTCGGCGCAAGGGCCAAGCGCTTGCCTCGTATTTCGAACTGCCGAAGCTGCCCGAACGGCTTGACGTGGCGCCGCCGTCCACCGTGGAAATCGCCGCAGGCTTGGGGCTTCAGCCAAAAGACATCGGCTTCGAGGGGCATAGGCCGAGCCTCTATAGCGCAGGGGCGCCCTTTCTGTTCGTTCCAATCCGCTCGCTCGAGGCAATCGGACGCGCCTCGCCCCGCGTGATGCCCTGGGGGACCAAGGAGGGCCCGGCGGCCTATCTCTATACCCGCGAGACGGCTCGCGAAGGGTCCGCTTACCACGCGCGCATGTTCGCCAGCGGATGGGGGGTGATCGAGGATCCGGCAACCGGCAGCGCGGCCGCCGCGTTCGCCGGGGTCGTCCAGGCCTGCGACCGTCCTGCCGACGGCGAGCACATGCTGGTCATCGAGCAAGGCTTCGAGATGGGCAGGCCGAGCATGATCACGCTTGGTCTCGTCATCGAAAATGGGGCTCTCGCTTCTGCGACGATTGGCGGGTCCGTTGTCATCGTTGGCGCCGGCTCGCTCGATCTTTGAGCGAACACGTTCGCCTTCTCAGGGTCGGCGAGCTCGACCTCACCTTCGAGGCCTCGCGCTGGGCGTTCGCCGAACGTCAGGCGGTCAGCATCGCGACCCATTGGGCGAGACTGACGAAAGCCAAGCCGTCGCTGTTCAACGGGCGGGTGCTGCTTCTGGGGCGCCGCGAACTGGAGACGGGTCACGACGGCGTGCTGAGACTAAGGGGCGTCTTTTTCGAGACGGATTACGCCGACTTCGTCGCCTGGGGCGAATTCGACCATCCGGGCGAACGAGTCGACAATTGTTTCGCAATGGCTGCGCTGCGTTGCGCCGACGGGGCGTTCCTGCTCGGCGAGATGGCGCCGCATACTTTCAACGCCGGCCAGATCTACTTTCCCGCCGGAACGCCGGATCCGAACGACGTCTTCGACAACAGGGTCGATCTCGAGGCCAGCGTACGCCGCGAATTGTTCGAAGAGACCGGGGTGGAAGCCAGTGAGACGATCATGGCGTCCGGCTGGACCCTGGCGCTCACGCCCCAGCGTATCGCCTGCATGAAGCTGATGACGCTTCCGCTGTCCGCCGCAGAGCGCAAAGGAGCGGGTCGAGGCCTTTCTGGCGCAGGACCCTCATGCCGAGTTTTCGCGTATGCACATTGTCCAGGAGCCAGGTGATATCGACGCAACGCGGGTGCCGGTCTTCGTCGCCGACTATCTGCGCAATACGTTCGCTCAGAGGTCAGCCGGATAACCGTGTCGCCTCTGTGAGGCCACGACCATCGATTTGGCCTCGGCGTCGCGCCCGGCGGCGCAGACATTCTCCGCCGAAGCGATTTCCTTCTTGATCTGATTATAGACCGACTGGACGACATGTCCCATGGACAGATCGTTGTCCTGAACGCGCGCGGTAGCGGGCGATCTTTGCCGAACAATCTGTGCCTTCAGGCAGCTGGAAGCCCGGAGGCGTCACCGCAACCGAACCCGGCGCAGGCGGGGCTGAGGCTTGCGGCGCCGGCGTGTTGCAGGCGGCTAACAACAAACCAACGGCGAGGAGCGGAGCGATCGTCTTCATGGGGCTTCTTGGCTTCTAACGAACGATTCGAGGCCTGCATCGAAGCGCTCCAAAAGCCGTATTCGTCAAGAGCGCTGATCGGCCACCCGCGGGTCAGCGTGATCTTGTCGTCCAATGATTGCTACAGGATGATGAACCGGAGGGGATCTCGGGAATCGAGGATCGTATTGCGATCATCTCGAGCACGATCCAAGACCAGCGCCGCATGAGTCGCCGCGACACCCGACTCCGCCTTCCCTCGCTTGGTCATCGTTCGTTAGGAGGATTGTCGGCGGAAGCATCGACGGGGCTGCGCGTTCGTCGCCGTCACGGAGCGGTCGCATTCGCGTCGTTTCTCGACTACAATGTGCGAAACGCGACCGCCGCCTTCGCGGAATCGGGTGGGAATGATCTTTTGAGAGGATGAGGCCGATGGCGGTTTCGCGTCCTGCTTTTCGTGCGTTCCTCGCCGCAGTGGGCTTCTCGCTTGCGATGACCGCTGGCGTGGCGGCGCCGTCCGAGCCCGCGGACGATTCCTGGCCCGCGCTCAAGCGCGACCTGTTCCAGAACCGTGAGATTTCCGATCACTCCGACGTGGTGGCGCTCGACACACCCATGAAGGCCGAGGACGCCGCGTTGGTGCCGATGACGATGTCGGTGCGACAGCCGCAGGGCGATTCCCGGCGCGTGGTCAAGATGAGCCTCGTCATCGACGAGAATCCGGTTCCGCTGGCGGGAATTTTCACGGTCGGCGACAAAGGCGGCGTCGTTCAGATCGAGACGCGGGTGCGCGTCAACGCCGACACCTATGTCCATCTCGTAGCCGAACTGAGCGACGGCAGCCTGATCGAATCCAAGCGATACGTGCATGCCGCCGGGGGCTGTTCGGCGCCGTCGACCAAGACGCTCGACGCGCTGGGCTCGTCGCTCGGTCAGCTGAAATTCCGCCTGCTGACGGACCTGGTGCGCGGCCGACATACTGCGGTGGTGATGATCCGCCATCCGAATTTCACCGGCATGCAAATGGATGAGGGCACGCACGATTATACGCCGGCGCGCTACGTCGATCATTTCGCCGTCTATCAGGATGACGATCTTGTTTTTTCGGTTGACGGCGGCATTTCGATTTCCGAAGACCCGAATTTCCGCTTCGCCTTCGCCGCTGGCCCGAATCGAACGCTTCGGGTTGAGGCCAGCGACAACAGCGGCGCGCGCTTTACGTCCTCCTGGCCCATCCTCGCGAGCGGCGGCTGAGCCGAGGGCTATTGCGAGACACCTTTAGCCAAAAGGCCGTCCGACTTCAATCCTGTGGGTCGGTCGCTTTTCTCGAGCTTCAGGTCAGCCCGACGGCCCGCCAACTCGGCCCGGCGTTGAGGTTCACGTTTCCGCCGGCGCGCCACTTCACGCAAACGGCCCACGCCAAGCGGCGCGAGATTTCCGTGTTACTAAGCGGACCCGCGTGCCGTCTAGCCGCCCGCCAGGATTTCAGCGCCCAAACCACTGCGGGGCGTTGCGTCGCGGGCCGCGGGCTCGGTCACTACACCGCGAACCGTCGAAGGCGGTCGAGCGATTCCTCAGTTCGATTCCCATCTTGTCATGACGAGTTGGTGTCAGATCGTGGCCAAACGACGTGCGGCGCGGAGTTGACGTATCCTGAGACTTCAGTCACATACAGCAAATAGGAGACTACCAGGGCGATGATATACCTACGACCCGTCCGAACGGCGTGAGAATATACTGAATCTTGATCTTGTGATGAAGATCACGTGGGAATAAATTGCAAAATGTGCAGATCACGGCAGTCGTTCGTTTAAAGCATCGAGAGTATAGACGTTCGGATTCAACGCCGCATTCACGTTTAACATCGCTGATAATTATGCACGAAAGATTTGATTCAATGAACTAACACCTCAAGACGGTGGACTAAAACGATCATGCAATTGTCCGGATTGAAGAAGATTGTCAGGCCAATTACGCCAGTTGCTTTGATTGAATTAAATGCTCGGAGATACCTTAAATCCATCAAACAACAAGAAGAAGACCGCCGTCGTCGATTTCTTAAATTAAGGCATTCTGTCGGCGATACCATTGCCGCGGTCCGTTCTCTCACGGACGACCAATCTGTTGATCTCGATTTCCTGGAGCACGAATTTATCCCTTCGTTGGGACTGAACGATGAGTCTCTGGAGCAACAGCCCTCTGAATTAAAGACCAAATTCGGCAGGGGCCTTCACATTTGGCAATAT
Source organism: uncultured Alphaproteobacteria bacterium (assembly GCA_963762335.1). Lineage (GTDB taxonomy): Bacteria > Pseudomonadota > Alphaproteobacteria > Rhizobiales > Beijerinckiaceae > Roseiarcus. The sequence goes on from CAVXKU010000014.1 coordinate 110,508, forward strand.
CCAAATCAGCTAGCCGGTTATCTTGCCTGGTTGGCCAGAAACAGTACCGGCGTCACCTCGTATATGGAAATCGGTTGCCGGTGGGGCGGAATGTTCATTCTCATATCCGAGTGGGCGCGCAAGAATGGCGGTGAATTACGCTCGGTCACCGCGGTGGACCCCATCGAGCTCACGCCCTTTATAAGCACGTATTTCGATTTGCTGCGCGAACAAGCAACCTCGGGACTGCCGGCCATAGAGGCAACTTACATACAAGAGTTCTCAACGTCGCCAGCCGTCCAAGGCGCAATTGAACGCATTCGACCCGATTTCGTCTTCATCGACGGAGATCATCGTTTAATGGGAGCGTTGTTTGACCACATGTTGGTTCGTCGGTACGCAAATATCATCGTCCACCATGATATCTACTCTCAGGCGTGCCCGGACACGACCTTTCTTTGGAGTTCCTTGAAAGAACTGGAAGCGAAGGAATTCGAGTTTGCTGAGTTCGTGAACCAATATACTTCCGTTAAGGGACACTTCCTTGGGATTGGCGCTATGAAACGGAAGATGTCAAGTTAATACCGAAAAATATATCTATAGCATATTACTCGGAAAGTTTTTGATTCCGAGCGACGCCGACGCTCACAAGGCAACGTTAAATCGTAATTGCCACTCTACCGAGGGATACGATTATGGTCAGTTCGCCAGTCGTTCGCGTTATCAAGAACGTAATGCCCCATGGCTTGGTGATGTCGATCGTACGGTCGCAGGCCGTAAGACGTTGGCGAATTAAGACCCAAACCTCAGCTAATCTGCCGGTTGTCAAGACCAAATACAGTTACTCCGCCGCGGTGGACTTCCTGAGCGCGAACGATCTCCCAAGGGACAGCGTGATCGCCGGAAGCATCCCGGAAGCTTCTCTCGAATTTTGCACAAAGATCCTCGACGAACTTCTACCTTCGGGCGTTCCTTTGATTGGTTTGCATATTGGGAATTTCGTGGGGATCTCTCTATCTCATTTCGTCGACTACGCGCGGCGGAAAAGTGAACAGTCCATGATCGTTTCCATTGATCCAAATCTTATCTGTATGGGTATCCTTGACCCACAGAAGCATGTCATTGCGCTTTTAAACTACTTCGGATTACAAAAGAATGTAATGATCACGGTCGGATATTCGGGCGAAAAGTCCATTAGCAACGATGGGTATGCGTTCATTGACAATAAAGGTGAGGAATACGATCCATTCGCGGGATATGTAAAAGAGCAATCCTGCGAATTTATTCTAGCGAGCTATTGTCTTATTTCTGAAGGTCGATTTGATTTTGCCGTTCTAGACGGAAATCACGAACGGAGTTACCTGCAAAAAGAGATCGCGGTGGTCAAACGACTCCTTAAGCCGTCGGGTGTTCTCATTCTTGACGACGTTGCCGATTCTTGGGCTGACATCAAGAAAGAGTACGAGGAGCTTCGCTCGCAGGGATGGGGCGCTCTTGGCGCCGACGGTCGAGTTCGGGATTCTCCAGAGCGCGTAACCCTTAGCCGCCAGGCCGCACGTCTGACGGAGGCCGGCGGCCTCTTCTCGGCGGCAGCGCGCAGATCCTCATCCGGAAAAAGCTTATTATCGCTTACGGCTCTTCGGGAGCAGGCTCCTTGTCGTCCGCGTCCGAATTGGCGGGTTCGACGCGCTTGCGCGATCGCCGTGCGCCTGCCGCGACGATCAGATCGCGCTCCAGCCGCGGTTGGGCGGGACCCTCCGGATAGACGAAGCCAAGCTTCTTCGCGCCGCTCTCGTCGGCGGTGACGACAACCTTGACCACGCCTCCGCCTTTAAGCCGCCCGAACAACACCTCATCGGCAAGGGGCGTTTTGATCTGCGCCTGAATGACGCGCGCCATCGGCCGCGCGCCCATGGCCTCATCATAGCCATTCTTGACCAGCCACTCGCGTGCTTCGTCCGTCAGCTCGATCGTCACGTTGCGGTCGGCAAGCTGAGCCTCGAGCTGAAGGATGAACTTGTCGACGACGCGGGCGATAACGCCTTCCGGCAATCGCGCGAACGGCACGATCGCGTCGAGCCGATTGCGGAACTCCGGCGCAAACAACCGGTCGATCGCCTCGGTATCGTCGCCCTCACGCTTCGACTTGTGAAAACCGAACGCTGCCCCAGCAAGATCCCGCGCCCCCGCATTGGTCGTCATGATGAGGATCACGTTGCGGAAGTCGATCTGCTTGCCGGAATGGTCGGTCAGCTTTCCATGGTCCATGATCTGCAACAGGATGTTGAACAGGTCCGGATGCGCCTTCTCGATCTCGTCCAGCAACAGAACCGAGTGCGGGTGCTGATCGATGGCGTCCGTCAACAGGCCGCCCTGATCGAACCCGACGTAGCCGGGAGGCGCGCCGATGAGCCGCGAGACCGTATGCCGCTCCATATATTCCGACATGTCGAAGCGGGTCAGCTCCAACCCCAAGCTAACCGAGAGCTGGCGCGCCGCTTCCGTCTTGCCGACGCCGGTGGGGCCGGAGAACAAGTAGCAGCCGATCGGCTTCTCCGGATCGCGCAGACCGGCCCGGGCGAGCTTGATGGCCGAGGCCAGCGCGGCCACCGCCTCGTCCTGGCCATAGACAGCCCGCTTCAAGGTCTCCTCGAGGTGCTGAAGCACCTCGGTGTCGTCCTTCGACACCGATTTCGCCGGAATGCGCGCCATCGAAGCGACAGTCGCCTCGATCTCCTTGATTCCAATCGTTTTCTTGCGCTTCGGCTCCGGCACCAACATTTGCGAGGCGCCCGTTTCGTCGATAACGTCGATCGCCTTGTCTGGCAGCTTGCGGTCGTGGATGTAGCGCGATGACAGCTCCACCGCAGCCTTCACCGCCTCCGCGGTGTAGCGCAGCTTGTGGAACTCCTCGAAATAAGGCTTCAGGCCCTTGAGGATCTCAATCGCGTCGGCGACGGTGGGCTCCTTGACGTCGATTTTCTGGAACCGCCGCACCAAAGCGCGGTCCTTCTCGAAATACTGCCGATATTCCTTGTAAGTCGTTGATCCAATGCAACGAAGCGTCCCCTGCGCCAATGCCGGCTTGAGCAGGTTCGAGGCGTCCATCGCGCCGCCTGACGTGGCGCCGGCGCCAATGACGGTGTGGATTTCGTCAATGAAAAGAATCGCGTCCTTGTGCTGCTCGATTTCCTTCATCACCTGCTTCAGGCGCTCTTCGAAATCGCCCCGATAGCGGGTGCCGGCGAGAAGCGCGCCCATGTCCAGCGCGAACACGGTCGACTCGGCCAAAACTTCCGGCACCTCCGAATTGACGATCTTTCGCGCCAGACCTTCGGCGATCGCCGTTTTGCCGACGCCCGGGTCGCCAACCAGCAGCGGATTGTTCTTCTGTCGGCGGCACAGCACCTGAATGGTGCGCTGGACCTCGGCCTCGCGGCCAATGAGCGGATCGATCCGCCCGTCTCGCGCCTTCCGATTGAGGTTGACGCAATAAGCTTCCAAAGCGCCTTCCTTTTTCTTTGAATCCGAGCCGTCCTTGGAGTCCTTCGAATCGCGCGCCTCGTGCTCTTCATCGGTCCCACGCGGCAGGCGCGAGGCGTCCGACGAGCCCGGGCGCTTGGCGATCCCATGGCTGATGTAATTCACGGCGTCGTAACGGGTCATGTCCTGCTCCTGCAGGAAATACGCCGCATGGGTCTCGCGTTCGGCAAAAATCGCAACCAGAACGTTCGCGCCCGTCACCTCCTCACGTCCTGACGACTGAACGTGGAACGCGGCGCGCTGAACGACCCGCTGGAAGCCGTTTGTCGCTTTCGCCTCTTCCTGACTGTCGACAATGAGATTTTCGAGTTCAGTATCAAGGTACTGAACGACGGTCTTGCGAAGCGAGTCGACGTCGACTCCGCAGGCGCGCAGCACTGCCGCCGCGTCGACGTCGTCGATCAGGGCGAGCAGCAGATGCTCGAGGGTCGCGTATTCATGACGGCGTTCGTTCGCGAGCGAAAGCGCTCGACGGAGCGTCTTTTCTAGCGCGCGGGAAAAAATCGGCATCGGGCGCCTTTCACTTCTTTTCCATGATGCACTGCAGGGGATGCTGGTTCTTGCGTGCGTGATCCATCACTTGCGATACTTTGGTCTCCGCGATCTCGTAGGTGTAAACGCCACATTCGCCTACGCCGTTGTTGTGCACCTGAAGCATGATCTGCATCGCCTCTTGTGAGTCCTTGTTGAAGAACGCTTGCAAAATTGAGACCACGAACTCCATGGGCGTATAGTCGTCATTGAGCAAAAGCACGCGATACATATTCGGACGCTTTGTCTGGGTCCGAGTGCGGGTGATAACCGCCGCGCCCGCCCCTGGCGTCTCTCCACCCTTCTTCGTGTCGCGCGGAGCCATCAACCGCGTCGCCGTTTGCGGCGAAGCCGTGCCGAAGCCTGGATAGAGCCACCTCGCCAGGCGAGCCATCCCCGCTCGCAGGCGAACAACCAACTGATTTGAGGCGGCAGCCACGGATAGACCCCGATTGATGCCGGTTAGGCTTGATTTCAATTCCTCAGGCGGACGCAGAACCGAGCTAGCTAACTTAGGCGCTGCGCACCGGCGCCGCCAGATGTCGTCGCCGAATGGCAGCATTGCCAATTTGGTGGTCACGCGCAAGAGCCCTCATCACATCTGAGAAATAGGCGGCGGCCTTGCGCACGCAACTCGAAATCTTCCTTGGCTGTTCCCTTCGTAGACGCGACACGACTGGCGGCGATGATGCAAATAAAAAGCCGGCGCTACGAAGGCGCCGGCGTCAGCTCTAGGAAAATCTTTTTTTGCCGCGTTTGGCGACGAGAACGGTCGCCCGTTACTTCTTCAAGCTTGTGTAAGCCGAGGTGACCGGCTTGAACGCGTCGGTCGCAACGCGAGTGTAAAGCTCGGAAACCTTCGTCGCCTGGGCGACAAAGCCTTCGTAAGCCTGCTTGGCGAATTCGCTCTGGATCTGAATCGCCGATTCGACGCTGCGCGCACCGAGCAGTTTCTCGTACATCGCGCTTCCAGCGGCGAAAGCCTTCTTCGAATAGTCGGTCGACTCGGAGGCAATCTCCTGCAGACCCTTCGACAACGTCGTCGAGGCGGCGGTGAACGCCTCAAGCTGGTCCTTGGAAAATTTCTGCAACTCTTCAAATGTCGGCGTAGCGGCCATTCCGCATCTCCCTTTTCAATGACTCGGTTCGCCACAGGAAGGCGGCGAACTTGCGATGACGCTAATATGTGCAGTGCACAATAAAAGTCAAGCAAATTTTGCTGCAATGCAGCATAGCTCCGAAGGCGCAAGTGAGCGCCCCTCGGAGAATCAAGAAATCATGAATTTTGTCATTAGACTAAGCGCGCTTTCTTAGCTCTCACTTCATCGCCAAGCCGCTGCGGCCAGTGGGGCTCGATAGCGATTCCAAAGACTTGCCCAAAAAATTCGCGCTTCTTCGAAATCCCGTTAACCGCTGCGTAACCGCGCCGACATATCGTCCACGACCGTGTGCGTAACGCAACTGTGAACGGCGGGCTCAGTCTCATCGTTGCGTGAAGTCGGGTGGGCGTCATGGCGTTGCGTTACAATTGCCTCAGAATTGGCCGGCTTGCTCGTCTCGCGACAGCGGCCATGATTTCGGCTTCGGCCCTGTGTCTCGTCAGCGTCCCTGCCGAGGCGCATCACGTCCGACATTCCCGGCACTACGCGCATACGGCGCATACGACCCACGCAACACATTCTGCGCGCCATGTCCGCTTCGCGCATTCCTCGCGCTCAGCCCGTTACGCCTATCGCTCGCATCGGCGCTCCGCCGTCGGCGACCGCCGGCGGAATTCCCGGTTCGCCGGCTTTTTCAGCAATTGTCGTCGACGCCAACAGCGGAAAGACGATCTATTCGGTCGCTGAAGACGGACTGCGCCATCCCGCGTCGATCACCAAGGTGATGACGCTCTATCTCCTGTTCGAAAAGCTCGACAGCGGCGCCATGACGCTGCAGACGCCAATTCCAATTTCCCAGCACGCCGCCGCGCAAGAGCCTTCCAAACTCGGCCTCGCTCCCGGCGACTCGATCAGCGTCGATGACGCGATCAAGGCCGTCGTGACCCGCTCGGCGAACGACATCGCGGTCGCGATCGCTGAAGCCGTTGGGCAATCGGAGAGCAATTTCGCCGACATGATGACCCGCAAGGCGCATGCGCTCGGCATGGCGAACACGGTCTACGTCAACGCGTCGGGACTTCCCAATGACCAGCAAATTACCACGGCGCATGATCTGACGATCCTCGGGACGTTCGCTCGAGGAGCGGTTCCCGCGCTATTTCCGCTATTTCTCGACCGCCCAATTCGACTTCGACGGCGAGGTCATCGGCAATCACAATCACCTGCTGGGCCGCATCGAGGGCGTCGACGGCATCAAGACAGGCTACACCCGGGCGTCGGGATTCAATCTCCTGACCTCCGTCCATCGCGACGGGCGTTCGCTGATCGCCGTCGTCATGGGCGGACGCTCCGCGGCGGGTCGCGACCGGATCATGGAAAATCTGATCGCCGACCACATCGCCGAGGCTTCGACCTCGCGTACCGCAACCGCCGTCGCCGACGCTTCCCCCGCCGAGGCCGCTCCGGCCCGCGCCGAGCTGGCCATCGCGCCGCAGCCGCGTCCTGTCCAGGTCGCTCAAGCCAAGCTTCAACGCGTCTCCGCGGCGGCGAACGCCACCGGGGAAGGCGACGACGGGACGGGCGACGAGCAAATCGAGCCGCCGCAGCCGATGCTTAAGACCCCGGCCACGCGTGCGGCGCAGCCGACGGCCGCGGAGCTTCGTTTGCTCAAAAGCCCCGACCGGGCCAAGCCTTCGGCGAAAATTCAGGCCCGGCTGGCGGCGGCGAGCGCGCTCGTCATGCCGCCCGGAAGGCCGCAGGCCTCTGCCGATGACGAGCGCCGCCCGGCGCGCGCGCCAGGGCAGACTTCCCAACGGGACGATGACAGCGACGGCGACGGCGGAAACTGGATGATCCAGATCGGCGCCCCGGATAATCCCGACAAAGCCAATGCGCTTCTGAACCGCGCCCGCGAACGGAACCGTTCGACACTCGCCTCAGCCAAGCCGCTCACCGAGAAGGTGCGCAAAGGCGACGCCACCCTCTACCGCGCCCGTTTCGCCGTGCTGGATTCAGCTTCCGCCGAGGCCGCGTGCCGCTCGCTTAAACGTACCGGATTTTCCTGCTTCACCGCTCACGACTGACGCCGACGCCTGGAGAGCTAACCTTGTCGCTGCATCAGAACATCCTTGGCCTGATTGACCCTCGCGGCAAGCGCGGTCGAGCCGCCATGATCTGGATGAAACTTCTTCATCAAAGTTCGATGGGCCCGGATTATGTCCGCCGCACTCGCGCTTTCGGGGAGCCCCAGGACTTCGAACGCTTGCAGACGCGACATCGCCCCGTCGCCGCCCCGCCTCTGTCGCTGACCCTGGTCTGCCTCACGCCAGCCGGCGAACCGGCGGTCGAGATATGCCTCTAACAGGCTCGCGCCGTCGGGATCGTCGAGCATGAGCTCCTGACGCAGGGAAACGAGTTCCGGACGCGATAGAGTTTCAACGGCGCGGCCCGCGTAAGCGCCGGATAGGACCATGCCGGTCATCGCGCCGCTGTCGTGGTCAAGCCGCATTTCGACCATCGCGGACCGGGCGCTCGAGGCCCGACCTGGGCGCGCGCCCACTCCCGCGTTGCGAAAGGCGGTAGACGCGCCGCTCATGGTCTTCCAGCCGGCGAAATTCGCCACCATGCCGGCGATTGCGGCCGCGAGCCCCACACGGCCGCGCAAAAGCATGAGCAGCGCGCCGATCATGCCGAGCACGCCGCCGCCATGGCGCACGATGCGCGCGGCGGTTCCGGCGTCCATGCGGCCGAATTGCTTGATCGCCTGAATCAGAAGAAACAGCAAGATCAAGCCTATAACGAGGTTCATTCTTGTAAGGCTTTCGATTGGACAAGGCGTCGCGCGGATTGCGGCGGCTCGGGACTATTCTCCCTCCGGGGAATGAGCCTACGCCAACTTCATCTTTCGCGCATCTGCGACAGCAAGAGCCGCGCTTCCGCGTCGCCCGCCGCCTCCCGGACCAGAGCCGCGTGGCCGCCTGCCGCATAGGCCGCGGCGGCGCGCAGGAGCGCCGCGAGGCGAGCGGATGATGCCGGCGTCAAAAGCGCCATACGCCCCGCCGGTCAGGCGGGCGATTTCGCTGAAGGTGCGTTTCGCTGCCGGGATCCTGCCCCTCCTGGAACATGAACGCCTTCACGCCAAGCAGCGCGAGTTCGCCGGCAAGCGAAGCGAGCGTGTCGGGGTTTTCCTCCATGGCGTCGCCGATAAAGACGAGCGCGCGGACTTTCGCCCGCTTGGCTTCGTCGCGCGCGTGGACAAGCACTCTTCGGATCTGCGTCGATCCGCCGCGCACGTCGATATGGCTCATCAGCTGCGCGAGGCCCTGCCCGCCCGAGACGAAATTCGACGCCCGGCATTCGTTTAAGCCCCGGAAATAAACGAGCTGCACGTCGAGGCCGCCGAGCCCGGAGGCCGCCTGAAACATTTTCGCCTGCAGCGACTGGGCAAGGTCCCAGGTCGGCTGGCGGCTCATGGTGGCGTCGAGGGCAAAGATCAGCCGTCCGCGGCCGGACGCAGCCGGCGCGGGAACTTTTTTCGCGGCCTCGACGAAAGCGGCGACGTTCTCGCCGCCGCGTCTCGTCAGCGCGCCGTCTTTGTCCTTGTCCAAAGAGACACCAGAGTCTGCTCGCAGATTAAATTGGATGCGCGACGGCGGTTGGCAAGCCGCCTCGACTGAAAACGGCTGCCGGAACGCAAAGAAAGATCAATGGCTCCGGCGGTTTCTCACTTCTGCGCCGCCACGAGCAGCATCATCGGCCTGTCGAGCTCGTCGGCGAGGGAAGGCTTGGCCGCGACTTGCTCGCGCGTGGGGCTCCATTCCTCAATGCGCTGGATGGCGAAGCCGGCGTCGATCAACGTGTTCAGCGTCGTGGCCATGGTTCGGTGCTGCTTCACCACGCCTTTCGCAAGCCAATCCGTGACCCGTGAGCCTTCGACCGCGTAATGGTCGACCGGCCAAGTCCTGCCGCCATCTTCGGTCGCCATCCATCCAGCCTTCATCGACGCCATGTAGATCGGATGCTCGATGCTGAACACGAAATGCCCGTGCGTAACGAGCGCGCCGAGACACCGTGCCGACGAGCCGGCCAAAGTCCTCCACATAGTGGAGCGCGAGCGAGCTGTAGGCGACGTCGAAGCTTTCGTGCGGCAGTTCGAGGCTTTCCAGATCGGCCCGGAGATAGCGCACGGCCGGATCGGCGGTCTGCGCTCTCGCGCGGGCGAGCATGTTTTCGGACAGATCGACGCCGAGCACGCTCGCCGCGCCCTGTGTCATCGCCCATCGGGCGATCCAGCCAAAGCCGCAGCCAAGATCAAGCAGCCGTTTCCCGCGCACATCGGGCAGAAGCGCACGCAAGGCCGGCCATTCCGGACCGCCGTCCAATCCGCGCACCGAACGGTCCAGCTGGCTGTAGCCCTCAAAGAATTCCGGCGTGTCGTAGATGTTTTGCGCCAAGTCTTGTCCTAATGCACCGTCTTCGTCATGGCCGGGCTCGACGGCCATCCGCGAGGCGCGGAGAGTGCGTCCGAGCGTCAGTGCGCAGCCCGGAGTGGTCCTCCGCCCTTACCTCCGGCACGGGGGCCGGGTAAGCCCGGAAAGACTGCCGACGTCGCGCTCCCCAGTCCGCACGTTCCGTTGTCGACTAAAGCAGCCCGAGCGACGCCAGTTCGCGGCGCATGACTTCCGGCATCTCGGCGAAGCCGGGCTGGGCCTCGTCGATGTCCGGCGGCGCGTCCTTCGCCTGATAGTAGCGCCAGCCCTGAAAGGCGCGCATCGGCCGCGGCGCGACTGCGACCACGGTCTCACCGAGCCAGATCTTGCAGCGGCCGATCCCGTCCGCATCGACGAACGGCTCGAGGCCGACAATCTCTTGCCTGGCCGATATCATGGCCCTTGACGACCCAATACATCGAGCCGCCGTCGAGAATCTGTTCGGTTCGTTTCGGCGCCATGCGGGTGACATGAGCATGGCGGAGCGGCGCTCGGCGGCGCTTGGCTTCCGCCATGCGCTCCGCCATCCATTCGCGAAGGTCCGACAGCGATGTCGCGCCGACGGCAAGCTTGATGAGGTGAAGAGGCATGGCGCCAATTTTAGCAGAGGCGACGGCGCGGATGGAGCGCGTCCTTCGAACTTGCCCCCAGAAACCTTGGATTTCAACAGGCGTCGCGGCGCCATTGGCGCCTTAGCCACTGCTCTCGGCGCCTGCTGACACGACTGCCGTGCGCGTCCGACCTATTTCGCGGTTTTCATCTCGATCGCGGACGCCATGAAGGTGTTTGCCTGAGGCGTTGAGGACACGACCAGCCGGCTGCGGCGCCATATCGACGACCAGGCAGCCCTGACCGTCCCAGGCTTGTAGAGCCTTGATGACATCCCGATTGGGCGGCAACTGTGTTCCGTCGGGCGCCATATCGTGGATCGGGCCTTGCACCTGGTCCAAGACGAAGATTGAGCGCCATCGATGATGATGGACGGGCTCCTCCTCGTCCGGGGCCAGATTGACCTCGAGCACGCGGAGGTTGTCGTTCTCGAACAGAACCTTGTGGTTGGCGGGCGCAGCCGACGACAGCGTCCAACGCAGGGTCCCATGTCGAGGTGTCCAAAATCGGAAGACTGTTCCGACATGGCGGTCTGCCCCACGCTCGAAGTCATGACGATCCCTCCCTGCTAAAGCGACGCGTCGGCCGGTTGAACCAGCTTTCTTCGCGATCGAGGCCGGCAATTATACTACCGCGAGGAGGTATCCTCAGTGCTCAATGGGGAGGCGAGGATTACCTAGCGTCATGCCGACAATCCGGATTCGCCCTTCGACAGCGCGCCCGGTTAAGCCATGTAGTCTCCGCCAGCCTAACACCGGATAGCCGGGCGGCGATTGCGAAAGACCACGCCGGCCATCGTCGTTAACGACATTGAGGCGACCAGTGCGTCGAGCTTGTCGAGGGTCAGGCGCAACCGCGCTCCATGCCCGCACGTCAAGGGCGCCTCGAACGCTTCGTTGCTTGGGAAGAGCCGGCGAAAAGTAAGACGAAGTCCTGCCTGGAGTCTCCTCAAAGCCGGACCGTTACAACGACATCGCCGACGTCGGACATCCGTCATGGAGGCTCGGTAAGGCCAGCCGCGAGGGCGGATCCACCTCGAGGTATCGCGCCGAAACACACCTCCGGATTCTTCGGGTCGCCGTCCGAACACGAAGCGATAGGCTCCGCCCACGCGCGCGTCCTGCTCGCACTCGAAAAGCGACACGCCCAACGGCTTCGGCGCCCACCACCGTTTCAGGAGCTCCGGTTTTGTCGATGCATCAAAGACGATATGCGCCGGCGCATTGAACATGCGGGTGACCGTGAGTTCCCGGTCGCTCGTGCGCTCTACGATCGTTTCGTTTTTCGTGGCGCTCTTAAAGGTCGTTGCCTGCCGCATCCGACTGCTCTTTCGGCTTGAGTTCCTCGACGATTGTGTCCAGCTCCCCAAAACGCTGTTCCCAGATGTGCCGATAAGCTCGAGCCACTCGTGAAGCTGTTTCGAGGTTCAGCGCGCAATCTGTAGACTCGCTGCTGGGCGCGCGGCTCCACCTCCACCCAGCCGACATCCTGAGAACTTTAAGGTGCTGGGAGGCCTGCGATTGCCTGAGCTCGAGCCGGCTGTGGATGTCGTTCACCGGTCGCGGTCCGGCCGAAGCAGCTCGATGATCCGAAGTCGATGGGTTCGCCCAACGCGGCAAGCATTTCAGGGTTCATCGCCATATATCATCATGCACGAACATTCGTGTCAATGAATATTCATGCAACGGAAAACGTGACCGCGCGAACTCGGGCCCAGGCTCTTATACCGTTAGCCGTTGGTCGCAGCCAATCCAAGGGACTGACCCGAGGCCATCCGACACAACGTCGACGCGATTTGCAAATTCGAACTCAAGTTATGCAACAGTGATCAATTGAGCTGTCGCGTTCTCGTGGATGGCCGGCAAGCCCGGCCGTGACGAAAACCGGAAGTCGGACGACGAAAAATCGGAAGTCGGACGACCTGGGCGATCTCCAGCAGCGACCGCTATGAGAGCGCATCCTGCATCATCGGAAATTCCTTGCAAAATCGGCTGTTCTGGCTATACGGAATGTTGCTCGACGGACTCGAACGGTCGTTAACGGAGCGCGGAGAGCCGCTTGGCGCTCATCCGGGCGGAGACAGCGGAGGCAGGGAAATTTTTTACTCCAATCGGCTGTAACCCATTGAAAAGGCTCAGATTCGAAAAAATAAACGCTAGTAAACGCTAGCTGTTTTACTGGCGTTTATTAGCGTTTACTGGCGTTTATTGTCGCTTATTCGCGCTCACGGCAGCGGTTGAAGGTTCGCGAGGTCGCGAGCGCCTTACTCGCTCTCGGCCTGTTCTCCGCCCTCCCCGTCGCGCTGCGCCTCGACCCGCATGAGGCGCTGGCCCATCTCGACCTGGTCGCCGAGCGTGACCGTCAGATCGCGCACCGCCCCTGCGTGCGGAGCGACCAGCGCGTGCTCCATCTTCATCGCTTCGACCACCGCGAGGCGCTGGCCTGCCTCGACCGTCTCGCCCTCCTCCACGGCGACCTTGACCACTCGCCCGTTCATCGGCGCGCGGATTGCCCCGTCGCCCTCTTCCGCGCCAGCCTCGGCTTTCGCGAACGGATCGATCAGCTCAACGAACGCCTGCCGCCCGCCAGCGAAAGCGTAGACGCCGCCCTTCGCCTCATGGAGCGAGACCTTTTCGCGCTCGTCCCCTTCGGTCACGGGATCCACATTGGCCCCATCAATGAGATGCACCCGCATCGGGAACGCCATCGACGTCGACGTCGAGCCCGATACGGCGCGAACCGATGAGTTCGAACGAATTGGCGATCCGCCACGGGTCGAACGGATTGAGCGGCGATTCCCTGCCCTTGTCGCGCCTGTCGAGCAGAAGCCGCGCCGCTGCGTGGACGGCCGCTTTGTCCGGCGGATGCGGCTCGGCTCCCAGGCGTCCGAGATTGGCGTCGATGAATCCGGTGTCGATCGTTCCGGCCGCGAACTCCGGACTCCGCATGAGCCGGCGCAGGAAAGCGAGATTTGTCTTCGGGCCAATGACGACGGCGGCGTCGAGTTCGCGCACCAGCGTGGCCAGCGCTTCGGCGCGGTCAGCTCCATGAACGATCACCTTCGCGATCATGGGATCATAGTACGGGGTGACGCTGTCGCCGGCGGCGAAGCCGGTGTCGATCCGCGCGCCTTGCTGGCTCTCTTCGCCTTCGAAGTTCATGACGTGGATGAGCCCCGGCGAGGGCAAAAAATTGCGCTCCGGATCCTCGGCGTAGACGCGCGCTTCGATCGCCGCGCCGGCGCAGCGGATCTCGCTCTGCACGAGCGGCAACGGCTCTCCAGCCGCCACGCGGAATTGCCATTCGACCAGATCGAGGCCGGTCACCGCTTCGGTCACCGGATGCTCGACTTGAAGGCGGGTGTTCATCTCGAGGAAGTAGAAGTCGCTGGGCTTGAGGCCGCGCGAGGGATCGACGATAAATTCGACGGTGCCCGCCCCGCGATAGCCCGCGGCCAGCGCCGCGTCGGTCGCGGCTTTCGCCATGGCGGCGCGCGTCGCCTCGGGCAGTCCAGGCGCCGGGCATTCCTCGACCACCTTCTGATGCCGGCGCTGCGCCGAGCAATCGCGCTCATAGAGGTGGACGCATGCCCCATGCGAGTCGGCGAACACCTGCAATTCGATATGACGAGGCGAGGAGATATATTTCTCGATCAGCACGCGTCCGTCGCCGAACGCAGCCTTCGCCTCGCGGATGGCGCTCTCGAGTTCAGCGTCGAACTCGACATGCGCGTCGACGCGGCGCATGCCGCGCCCTCCCCCGCCGGCGATCGCCTTGACGAGCACCGGATAGCCGATCTCATAAGCTTTCTCGCGCAGGAATTTCGGGTTCTGATTGTCGCCATGATAGCCGGGAACAACCGGCACGCTGGCTCGCTGCATCAGAGCCTTGGCCGAGCTTTTCAGGCCCATCATCCGCATCGCCTCGGGCGGCGGGCCAACGAAGACCACGCCGGCCTTGGCGCAACGTTCGGCGAAGTCGGCGTTCTCGGACAGGAACCCGTAGCCCGGATGCAAACATTCGGCGCCGACTTTCTGAGCGAGCGCAATAATGGCGTCCTGGTCGAGATAGCCGTTCGCGCCTTCGCCGATCTCGTGCGCTTCGTCGGCCAGGCGGGTGAAAAGCGCCCCGCGGTCCGCCGGGGTGTGAAGGACGATCGACCGCATTCCCAACCGCTGCGCGGTGCGAGTGATTCGGCAGGCGATCTCGCCCCGGTTGGCGATGAGGACGTTGGCGAACATGTAAGGCTCCGACCTACCCTTCTGTACCGAACAGGCCTTCGGATGGCGAGCGACGTGCGTCCCGGATCGCTGCCGTGCGTCTCGGTCTTTCAAACAACCTCGCAAGGCTCTCGCCGTGGACGAGATGAGGTTTCGCTGCTACGCTTGGGAAGTCTCTTGCGCGCCGTCGGATAGGTGCGTTTGATGCGACTTTCTGGGAGGGGTTTCGCGAATGACCATTGGCAATCTTGCATCCTTCGGCGCGGCGGTTGCTCTGACTGCGTTCCTCGCCTCTCCTGCGCTCGCTCAATCGTCGGTGAAAGTCGGAACCCTCACTTGCGACGTGTCAGCCGGGATCGGCATGCTGATCTCGCAACAACAGACGATGATCTGCGCTTTCGATCCGGCGAGTGGCGGGCCCCCCGACAAGTACACCGGCCGCATTGACAAATTCGGCCTCGCCCTTGGCGCGGTCCAGCAGGGAACGATGGTTTGGGGCGTCCTCGCTCCCGCCTCAGGATTCCCGCACGGCGCGCTCGCGGGATCCTACGGGGGCGTCGGCGCAGAGGCGACCGCCGGGGCTGGTCTGGGCGCCAACCTCCTGGTCGGCGGAACTGGCCGCTCATTTTCTCTGCAGCCCCTGTCCCTCCAAGGTCAGGCTGGGTTGAATTTTGCCGCTGGAGTGACCACCCTGACCCTTACGTCGATACATTGAGCCATTAGAAGACTTTTGGAGCCATTAGGAGACTTTGCGGCAGTGGAAGAGGCCCCGCAGGGCGAAGATTGGCGCGGCGGAACGAGACAGCGCCAAATGCGTTGACCACAGGCCAGGCTGGAACGCGGACAAGGAGCGAGCCTCATGACCAATGAATCGGAAAGCTACGACGAGCTGAGCGCAGCGCAAAACAAGGCCGCGCAGCAAGGGTCGGCGGCGGTGTCAGCGGTGGCGAAGCACGCACAGCAGGCGCTCGAAGGCGCTAAGGGGCTCGTTGCCGGAGCAAACCTGGACGAAGTCGGTGCGCGGGCGGCTGAAACCGCGTCAAACCTCTACCGCGGAGGGCGCGAACTGATCGCCGGCAATGACGATCTCGCCAAAGCGGCTGACAATCTCGGCGCCGCGGTCCGGAAAAATCCGCTCGCGGCGGTTGGAATAGCGTTTTCGGCCGGGCTTGTCCTCGCCCTCCTCGTTCGCGGTTAGGCAGGATGCCCAACAACATTGTTGCTTTTGCTCAGCAATATGCGCAGCAAAAGGCGCAAAATGCGGTGAAGCAGGTTGCGATCCCCGCGGCGTTTGGCATCGTCGCCGCGGTGTTTTTCGTTATTGTGATATTTTCGTTGTTCGCTGCGCTGTTCTATTGGCTGACTTCGCTCTACGGGCCGATAACCGCCGCCCTGGTCGTCGCTGCCACCGCTTTGGTGCTGGGGCTCATCACTCTGCTGCCGATTGTGGTCAAGCGACAGCCGGCGCCGCCTCCTCCCGCGCCGAATCCGCCCCAGTTCGCGTCGATATTGGCGCAGACCGCGCCAGCGCTCGCGTTGAAGCGACCCCTACTCACAGCCGTCCTCCTCGCCGTTGCGCTCGGGATGACGGCGCGAGGTTCGTCGGCGAATAAGAGTACTCGCTAGCCGAAGCAAGTCTCGAACGCCCGCGCGCCCAAGCAGGCAGCGCGACACGTCCTAGGACGTCATCTAGAGATGACGACTGATCCATTTTCACCCGGATTTATGATCGCAAATGCACTCTGTCATAGAAGTGCAAAAGGATAGGCGTATGGGTCTCGTGGCCGTCCCTCACGGACAATCGCGGCCAAGCTAGTAGCCTAGCTCAATCGTACCTGTCGTTTATAGCTTTCGGAGCTGCCGTCGTGAACAAGCTGAACGACGGGAGGCACACGCTTCCATTGTCCTCGGAATTAGCGCTGTCAGCCGAGTTGACTGACAATTCCAAGCTCACGCTGTTTGCAGAGGCGCTTGCCGTTGGCAAAGAAGCCGTCGAAACAGGCCGCGTCCGCGTCAGTAAGCAAACGCGTATGCGCGACGTCGATATCGACGAAAGCCTTTCTAAAGAAAATGCAGAGATTGAGACAATTCCGATAGGCCGTCAGATTTTCGAAATCCCGCCGATCCGCCATGAGGGCGATACGACGATCGTGCCGATCGTAGAAGAAGTCCTTCACACCGAACGCCGACTTATTCTGAAAGAAGAAATAAGAATAACTCGACGAAAGACCACCGAGCAATTTCACGATCGTGTCACGCTTCGATATCAAGAAGCGGTCATCACGCGCATTCAGGGTGCGACTGAGCCGGTCGACGATGCGTCGACCAAGGAAGCTAAATCGTCTGACTTCATGGAGTAGCAAATGGCTTACGAGACTTTGGTTGCTGTTTATGACACACAGATGCATGCTGACTTGGCTGTTAAGGCTCTGAAGGCTGCGGGCTTCGCTGAAGCTGACATCAGCGTCTTTGACTCCGCCCGTCTGAAAGCTGGCAAGTCCGGTACGGGGGTTAAGGAGCCGGGGTTGTGGCATCGGTTGTTTGGCGCCGACGTATACCAGCACGAGGCCAACATCTACGGAGAGACGATAGAGGATGGCGGCGTCGTCATTTCCGTTCGCGTCCCTTCAAACGAAGTCGCGCACGCGCGAGCCGTGCTTGATATCCATCGCCCCGTCGATGTCCACGATCGCGCAGTCACGAGTGGTGCGGCTCCAGCGGCCCATATCGAAGCGGTGGAGAAGAAGCTCAGCGCTATTCCCCTTGCTGCAATCCAGCAGGTCGCCGTCTCGCCTAAGCTTGCCGCCGCACAACCGGATGTCCTCCGCCTTGCGGAAGAGCATCTGGAGGTCGGCAAGGAAATGGCTGAAACGGGACGAACACGTGTTCGTCGCTTCGTGACCGAGCGGGACGTCGCTCAGGACGTTACCCTTCACGAGGAGCACGCCGAAGTGATCCGCAAAGCAATCTCGGATACCGCCTTTATCGGCGATATCGACTGGGCCGACGAGGAGATCGAAGTGGTCGAGACGGCCGAGCACGCGCTGGTTAACAAGACGGCGCGCATCATCGAAGAAGTCTCGCTAAAGAAGATCGGCTCGGATCACGTCGAAACAATCAAGGACAAGATCCGCCGTCAGCAGGTCGAGATCCAGCGTGTCGGCGCAGATGGCAAGATTATTCCGGACGCGAAGACCGCCTGAGTGCGAGAAGTCCGAATAGGCATGATCAGAAGGTGACTTGAGCCCGAGTTTGCTGGGTCTCAAGCGGCGTGCTGACGCGGACGTCGGGCCACCGCTGCGGCGGTGGGCCGATCTACTCAATGAAATAAGCTTCATCAATCTTTCGCACCTCGTAGACGTCCTTCACCCGAACGCCAACACGATGACGGATCATCAGATTAGCAAGCGCCTGTCCGTCGATTAAAACGACTCGCTTGGAAACGCGTGTGATGAAGTCGTAGGCGGTGCTCGGAAAGTACGAGGTTGTAACAAGCACGCCTTTGCTCGCTCGATGACCTTCGAGGCCGCCAACGAAATCGCGCACTTCCGATAGGGGAACGGCCTTATTGGGATCGAGTCGTTTGGCTTGCACATAGACGACGTCGAGGCCGAGTTCGTCCTCCTTGATGACGCCGTCGACGCCGCCGTCCCCCACTCGGCCAAGCGCCCTGCCCATCTCGACCCGACCACCGCCGTAGCCCATGCGCACCAAAAGGTCGATGATTAGGCGTTCGAAGAAGCCCGGACTGAACGAATGCACCCGCCCGACAATATCGCGCGCAAGTTCGGCGTTGAGGAGTTCAAAATTCGATGCGATCGACTCCTCCGCGTCGTCTCGCGACCCGACTTCCTCGGCCGCCTCACCGCTTTTGCCCTGGGATCGCCAAGTGACGAATTCCGGATACCGCTCCAACATTCCAAGATCGATCTCGCTCACCCCCTCGGCGAGCAGTTCGCGGCCTCGATCAGTCGCGCGGCAGTAGCCGCGCCGCGGTAGTTCGATGAGCCCTGCCTTTGACAAGTAGGACCGGGCCCAATTGAGCCTGTTGGCGAACAGCGTCTGATTGCCGCTCGGCAGCCTGAGTTGCCTTTCTTCGGAGGAAATCCTGAGGGCCTTGCTGACTTCGTCCTCCAGCCCCGAGATGCTAATCTCGTCATAACGCCGTCCAATCGTTTGCAGCGCTGGCAACATGAGTTGCTGAAAGCTGGGCACGCCCATCTGTTTCTTATACTCCCCCAACACGACCCAATTCTTTTCTCCCCGACACGCGTCAACTACATGCGAAAGACGCCGAACCTAGTCGGTTCAACTTCAGCGTTAAGCGTGGCCGAAAACGCCAGCGACAGAACCCGCCGGGTTTCCTGAGGCGTGACAATGCCGTCATCCCAAAGGCGAGCCGTCGCGTAGTACGGCGATCCCTCAGACTCATATTTGGCTCGAATTGGCGCCTTGAACGCCTCCTCTTCGGCCTGCGGCCAGTCGCGCCCTTCGCCTTCGAGCGCGTCGCGCCTGAGCGTGCGCCAGGACGCTTGCTGCCTGTTCGCCGCCCATCACGCTGATGCGGGCGTTCGGCCACATGAAGAGGAAGCGCGGCGAATAAGCGCGGCCGCACATGCCGTAGTTGCCTGCCCCAAAGGAGCCGCCAACGATCAAGGTGATCTTGGGAACGTTGGCGCAGGCAACGGCGGTGACGAGCTTCGCGCCGTCCTTTGCAATGCCGCCCGCCTCATAGCGCTGTCCGACCATGAAACCGGAAATATTCTGCAGAAACAGCATCGGCACCCCGCGTTGCACGCAGAGTTCGACAAAGTGCGCCCCCTTCAGCGCGCTGTCCGAAAACAAAACGCCGTTGCTAGCGATCACGCCAATAAGCATACCTGAAAGGCGGGCGAATCCAGTGACCAGCGTCGCGCCATAGCGAGGCTTGAACTCGTCGAAGTCCGAACCGTCGACGATGCGGGCGATGATCTCGTGCGCGTCGACCTGCTGGCGAAGGTCGACCGGCGCGACAAGCTCAAGCTCGTCGGCCGGATAAAGAGGTTCGACCGGCCTCGCCCAATCGATTGAGCGCTTCGGCGTCCGATTGAGGTTCGCGACCGCGCGCCGCGCAAGCGCGAGCGCATGTACGTCGTCGCGCGCCAGCGCGTCCGCGACGCCCGAGACGCGGGTATGCATTTCTCCGCCGCCAAGGTCTTCCGCGCTCACCGTCTCTCCCGTCGCCGCCTTCACCAGCGGGGGTCCTGCGAGAAAGATCGTGCCTTGCTTGTCGACGATGATCGTCTCGTCCGACATCGCCGGCACGTAGGCCCCGCCCGCGGTGCAAGATCCCATCACCACCGCGATTTGAGGGACGCCCGCCGACGACATGCGCGCTTGGTTGAAGAAGATCCGTCCGAAATGGTCGCGGTCTGGAAAGACTTCGGCCTGGTAAGGAAGGTTGGCCCCTCCCGAGTCGACCAAATAGACACAGGGCAGGCGGTTCTCCGCCGCAATCTCCTGCGCGCGCAGATGCTTCTTCACCGTCATTGGATAATATGCGCCGCCCTTGATGGTCGGATCGTTGGCGATGATCATGACCTCGCGGCCGTCGACAAGGCCGATGCCCGCGACTAGCCCCGCGCCGTGGACGTCGCCCTCATACATGCCGAAAGCGGCGAGGCCGCCGATCTCCAGAAATGGCGAACCAGGATCGATCAGGCCGGCGACACGCTCGCGCGCCAGGAGCTTGCCCCGGGAGACATGACGTTCACGCGCCTTGCTCGAGCCGCCCCCGGCCGCTGCGCGCCGGCGCAGGTTGAGTTCGTCGACAAGCCGACGCCATTCGGCAGCGTTCGCCTCGCCCTCGCCGCCCCTCGCAGCAAACGCGGTCTTTATTCGCGCCATCGTGTTTGATTTCCTTAATCCCAGCCGTGGACTTTGCGTAAGTCTACCCATTGTTGTCGTTGTTCACCGACGACATTGCGGGGTAATCCATTGCCGATTCTATAATTTGATCTAGCGAATGCTTGGCTTCCGCTAAGAGCATGCAAGATGTTGTTTATTTGCAACATATTGGCGCAGTCATGCTCTCGCGCAACTTTACGGAAGGGACCTCATGCGGAGCGGTCCGCGGCCGGTGTCTGGTCAGATCGCCTCGTAGTGTTCGATCCGCCACGGCTCGGCGTGCGCGTCGGCGATCCAGGCCTTCCATGTTGGCAGAGCCATCATCGTCTCCATGTAGGCGCGCGTCGGCTTCGAGACCGGTATGTCGTAGACATGGAAGCGATTGACCACCGGCGCGAACATTGCGTCGGCGGCCGAGAAGCGTCCGAACAGAAAGGGTCCGCCCCGGCCGAAGGTCGCACGTGCATGCGCCCAGGCGGCTTCGATGCGAGCAACGTCGGCCTTTACCTCATCGCTGAGCGGGATCGCCCTGACCGGCCGGCGGAAATTCGTGGGACACGCCTGCCTCAGCGCGCCGAATCCCGCATGCATTTCGCTGGCGAGCGATCGCGCGTGGGCGCGAGCCGCTTTGCCTTTCGGCCACACCGACTTTCCGGGATAGGCCTCAGCAATGTACTCGATGATCGCGAGCGATTCCCAGACCGCGATCTTGCCGTCTTGCAAGCGACGGACACTTTCCCGTCGGCGCGTATTTGAGCATGTTCTCGCGCGTGTCCGGCTGATCCATCGAGATGACCACTTCCTCGAACGGGATCTTGAGCTGCGCAAGCAAGATCCAGGGCCTCAGCGACCACGATGAATAGGCCTTGTTGGCGAGGATCAGCTTCAGCGGCACGGTGAATTTCCGGAGGGGTTTCGCGGCGATTGATCGGCGCGCGCCAAAGCCAAGTCAAGACGCCGCCGGGCAAGCCCGCATTGACGGCGCCGCCTGTGCGCAGGAAAAGGCCTCTCGCGCGATCGACGGAGCCCTCAATTGTCAGTGAATAAGGTCGGGCTTGTGGTCGTCGCCGGCGGTCGGGGCGAGAGGCTCGGCGGAGACCGGCCGAAGCAATATCTCAGCTGCGCCGGGCGCCCGCTTATCGTCCATACCCTTGAGGCGCTTGCCGCGAGCTTTCCGTTCTCTGCTATAACGGTGGTCATCGGGCCCGACGACCGGGCGCTCTATGACGCAAGCCGTGGCGCGTCTGACGGCGAGCGCGGCCGCGGCGCTCCGGCCGCCGGCAATCGGGGGCGCGACCCGTCAGCAAAGCGTTCTCGCCGGGCTCGAGGCGCTCGCCGAAGCTGAGCCGGATATCGTGCTCATTCACGACGCAGCGCGACCCTTCCCGTCGGCAGCCCTCGTGGCGCGCGCGATCGAGGCCGCCGAGCGTCATGGGGCGGCGGCGCCCGGAACGGCGATGAGCGACACCGTCAAGCAGGTCGACATCGACGGTCGAGTGCTCGCGACCCCGCCGCGCTCGGCGCTGAGAGCCGTGCAAACGCCGCAGGCCTTTCGCTTCCCTCTCATCCTCGCGGCGCATCGGCGCGCCGCCGCGGCCGGCGTCGGCGATCTCACTGACGACGTCGCGGTCGCCGAATGGGCGGGCGCGCCGGCTTATGTGTTCGAAGGCGATCCCGGCCAACATCAAGGTGACCACGATGCAGGATCTCGACGCGGCCGAGGCGCGGCTCACGGCGAGCCCGGGCGAGACGCGGGTCGGCCAGGGCTTCGATGTTCACGCCTTTGCGCCCGGCGACCACGTGTGGCTGTGCGGCGTTCGCATCGCCCATTCCGCGGCGCTCAGCGGCCATTCCGACGCTGACGTCGGCTTGCACGCGCTCGCCGACGCGCTCTACGGCGCGCTCGCCGAGGGCGACATCGGCCAACATTTCCCACCCTCCGATCCGCAGTGGAAAGGAACGGCGTCGAAGGTCTTCCTCGCCCATGCGGCGGAACGCGTGCGCGCGCGCGGCGGCGCGATCGTCACCTCGACGCACGCTCATCTGCGAAGCGCCGAAGATCGGCCCGCACCGGAAGCGATGCGCCCCGCGTCGCCGAGATCGCGGGCCTCGATATCGGCCGCGTCGCCGTCAAGGCGACGACGCCGAACGGCTAGGCTTTACCGGCCGCGGCGAAGGCATCGCGTGCCTCGCGACCGCGACCGTGCGGCTGCCCTAGACCGCGCTGATCCACCCCGACCCGGTTTGGGTTTTCTGGCGCGCCTTTCACTGCGAAAACCCAAGATTTAGGGGTTGTTTTTCCTTGGATTTCCTTGGATTCTCGTCCGAAACGAGACTTTCAATGGGTTACACGAACCGCCAAAAGTTTTCTTGGCGCTTTTTGGGTCGCGACAGACCACGAGGCGGGGCCCCGATTTAGGCGAAAGGGATGTTCACGCGGCAGCCTATCAAGTTTCTGATTTTCTGCAAGAATTGTCGCGACCCGTCCCCTTCTGCGCTTCCATCCGAAAGCAACGCGCTCCAGCGCCGAGCGACGATTTCACGCCTTGTGGTGGACCTTCTGCAGCCCGTAGACCGGCGTTGGGATACCCTCGAGGCGCGCCTTCAACTGCAGCGCCAGGAACTGCGAATAGTGGCGCGACTGGTGCAGGTTGCCGCCGTGGAACCACAGCGCCTCCTGCTGCGTCGGCTTCCACATGTTGCGCAGCTCGCCCTCCCACGGGCCGGGATCCTTGTTGGTGTTTGAGCCAAGGCCCCAGACCTTGCCGACCTTGTCGGCCATTTCCTGGCCGCAGATATCGGCGACCCAGCCGTTCATCGAGCCGTAGCCCGTCGCATAGACGATGACGTCGGCCGGAACTTCCTTGCCATTGTCGAGCTTGACGCCTTTCGGCGTGATTTCCTCGACCTGCCCGGACACGAGCTTGATCTTGCCGTCGATGATGAGCTGCGACGCGCCGATATCGATATAATAGCCTGATCCGCGGCGCAGATATTTGAGGAACAAGCCCGGACTCGTCCTCACCGAAATCGAGCTTGAAACCCGCCTTTTCGAGAGCCGCGTAGAACTTCGCGTCGACCTCGCGGATCTTGTCGTAGACCGGCTTCTGCAACGAACCGAGCATGCCGTATGGCAGGGAGGCGAAGACCAGGTCGGCCTTCGCCGTCGTCATGCCGCTGCGGACCGCGCGCTCGGAATAAAGATCGCCGAGCGTGATCTCCATCAACGTATCCGAGCGTGAGATATGCGTGCTCGACCGCTGCACCATGGTCACGTCGACGCCCGCTTCGTACAGCGCCGCGCAGATGTCGTGGGCTGAATTGTTCGAGCCGATGACGACGACCTTTTTGCCCTTGTAGCCGTCCGGACCGGGATGGCTCGACGAATGATGCTGGTCGCCCTTGAAGGTCTCCATGCCCTTGAAGCTCGGCATAACTGGCTTGGAGGACATGCCGGTCGCAAACACCAGTTGCTTGGGCTGCAGGGTGACTTTCTTGCCGTCGCGATCGACGACGACCGTCCATTCCTTCTTCTTCGGATCGAACTTCGCGCTCTTGGCCGTCGTCTTGGTCCAGTAGTTCAGCTCCATCACCTTGGCGTACATTTCCAGCCAATCGCCGATCTTGTCCTTGGGCGAGAACACCGGCCAATTCTTCGGGAAATCGAGGTAGGGCAGATGGTCGTACCAGACCGGATCGTGCAGGCAGAGCGACTTGTAGCGCTTGCGCCAGGAATCGCCTGCGCGCTCGTTCTTTTCAACGATGATCGTCGGCACGCCGAGTTGCCTCAAGCGCGCGCCAAGCCCGATCGCGCCCTGCCCGCCGCCGATGATCAACACATAGGGCTGCGTTTCGTAGCCGAGCTTCTCGGCCTCCTCGTCGCGCAATTCCTTCCAGGTCTTGGCGCCGGGGTTGACGCCGTGCCTCGCGCCGAGCGCGCGGGTGAAGCCCGCCTTCTCTTCGTGACCCTTGAGTTCGACCATGGTGGTCAGCAGGGTCCAGATGAGGCCGTCCTTGACGCGGATCAGGCCGTAGCCTCGCGCGATCTCGGTCTCGAACGAAATCCAGGATTCGAGCACGCCATCGGCCTCGGTCGCGATCTCGCCCTCCGCGACTCGCCAGTCGCGCGGCTTCACTCGCTTGAGGCAATCGGTCAGCATGTCGCGGACCTGATCGCGCCCTTCCATCGTCTTGATGTTCCAGGTGAAGGCGACGAGATCGCGCCAGTAGCTCTCCGCGCCGAACATGGCGACCGCCGCGTCGACATCGCCGGCCGCCAACGCGGCGTCGAACTTGCCGAGAAAGGCCGCCATCCGGGCATTGGGCGCCGTGTCGAGCATCATGTCCTCCCGATTGGATTTACCCCGGCGCTTGCCGCGGGGTTCTGCTGACCGGGAAACTTGCGCGCGTTTCGAGACGCTGGCAAGCCGGAACGATCCAAGCGTCCATGAAGACGAAATCGTCGTCCGCCCTTGACCCTGCGAGCGCACACGCCGCGGTGTCGGCCTTCAGCGAGGCCAGAAATACAATCAGAGCGTGTCGTTAGTCGTCGAGTAAACGTCGCTAAACGTCATAAACGCGCATAAACGCTAGTAAAAGTGCTGACGTTTACTAGCGTTTATTTTTTCGAATCTGGGACTTTTCAATGGGTTACAGCCGATTCAAATATAAAAAAATCGCCTCGTCGGCTCAACTCGCGTCAAAGTTGTGCAAAACGCCAGTTTCCGGGGCACGCCCATCCCTTCCTTCGATCGGCCCGCGCCGATCGCAGTTCCCTTCTGCAGGAAGAGATACGCCAACGTTCTGGATTTGTCAAAAATTGTCGAAGGTCAGAGCGGGCCGCCAGCATCTCGCGGCCGGTGAGGTCCGGACCGATTCGCCCAGGCTCACGCGCGCCATGTCAGCCAAAGCCAGCTTTCGCCAGGAGGTCGAAGAAAAGCCCACCATCGTCCCTGTTCGAGCTCTCGACCCCGCCATTCTCGCGCATGAACGCAATGGGATCGGCGCGTCTTCCTTTGCCTTCGATATAGGCCCCGAGCCGACGCGACTCGGCGACAACCGCGGCGCTCGCCGGGCGGCGCACCGCGTCGTAGCGTTCAAGCCCATCCTCGATACTCGCGTCGGCGAGCGCTGCGGCGAGTTCGATCGCGTCGTGGCCGGCCTTGATCGCGCCCTTCGCGACATGCGGCCGCGCGACGAAGGCGGCGTCGCCAAGCAGCGCGACCCGTCCGCGCCGCATCATCGGGGATTCGAGATCGCCGATCGGCTGGAAAAGCGGCTGCGCGCATGTTCGCACAATCTCCGCAAAGACCGGCGGCAGCTTGGCCTCGGCGTCGCGCCTGAGCGCCGCGATCACTTCGGGGCGGATCAAGTGGGGCGGGATTCCCTCGGAATGGACGCGGCCCGTAGCGTCGGTCTGCATCTCCGCCAGCGTCGTTCCGGCGTCGACTGGGCGGTACCAGACGAAGCTGAACCGCCGGCGTCCGGGCGTGACGTCGTCAAGGGCGCCGGGCACCGGATAGCCGAGGATGTGCTCGCGATCGAGGAGGCCCCACCCGAAGCGGTGGAAGATGGCGCATGGGTGGAGGGCGTGAGCGCCGCTTCCTCGACCATGCCGCGCCAGGCGATGTAGCCGGCGTCGATGAGATCGACGTCGGGGAACATCTGCCGCCGCACCGTCGAGCGAACGCCGTCCGCGCCGATGAGCACATCGGCGCGAGCCTCCGAACCGTCGACAAAGCGGGCGGTCACGCCGTCATGATCCTCGACGAAGCCGGCAAGGGCGGCGCCGTAGCGGATGCGTTCCTCGGGGAAGGCGGCCAACAGCATCGCGTAGAGCCGACCCCAAGAGGTGCAAAACTGCGGCATCGGCAGTTCGCCGACGATGCTTGCCATCAGGGGCATAGGCGGTCCGGCCGCTGACGGCTATGCCGACGCCGCCATCGACCTCAGCGCCCGCCGCCAGCAACCCTTGCAGCATTGGCGGATGCACGCCGAGACCGGCGCCCCGACCCTCAAGCCGCCCCCCGCTCCGCTCGGCGATCGTCACCTCCCAGCCAGAACGCAGGAGGGTGTTGCCCGCAAACAGGCCGCCAAGGGAACCGCCGATGACGATCGCGCGCCGCATGGTCGTTTCCTGGTCATGGAAGGAGAGACGTTCGAGAGCGACCATGCCGTCGCTTGATCGCCTGGAGGCAAGCCGGCGCCCTAAGTTTGGATCGCGCCGCAGGCCGTCTATGCTGGCGGCGCATCAGGGAGGGCGCAGGGCCATGAAGCGGATCCTCATCCACGGCGCGACCATCCTGACCCTCGATCCGAGGATCGGCGATCTCCGCGGCGACATCCTGATCGAAGGCTCGCGCATCGTCGCGGTCGCGCCCTCAATTCCCGCCGACGACGCCGAAGTCATTCCCGCCGAGCGCATGATCGCGCTGCCGGGCTTCGTCGATTCCCATCGCCACACCTGGCAGTCGCTGTTGCGCGGCGCCGCGGTCGACTGGACGCTTGCGCAATATTTCGCAGGAATTCGCGGCGTATGGGCCGCCTCTACACTCCGGACGACATGTATGTCGCAAACCACCTAGGCGCGCTCGAGGCGCTCGACGCCGGCATCACGACTCTCTACGACTGGTCGCACAACAACAACACGCCGGACCATGCCGACGAGGCCGTCCGCGGGCTGAAAGACGCGGGCCTCAGAGCCGTCTTCGGCTACGGCAACGCCAGCGACGAATGGATCCCGCCGAGCACGCTGCCAACGAACTTCTCCGATATCGAACGGGTGCGCCGATCGCATTTCTCGAGCGACGACCAACTCGTGACGATGGCTTTCGCGGCGCGCGGTCCGCAATTCACGACGCTCGACATCACCGCCGACGAATTCCGCCGCGCGCGCGATCTCGGCCTTCGGATCAGCGTCCATGTCGGCGACGGGATCTGGGGGACGACGCGTCCGATCGTGCAGCTCGCAAGCCGTGGGCTTCTCGGCGACGACATCACCTACGTCCATTGCAACACGCTGACCGACGAAGATTTCCGGCTGATCGGCGACAGCGGCGCGACGGCTTCGATCTCGCCCGAGGTCGAGCTTCAGATGGGACACGGGTTCCTCGCCACGCTGAAGCTCATCGGCGTCGGCGTGCGGCCGAGCCTCTCGATCGACATCGTCACCTCGATCGCCGGCGACATGTTCGGCGCGATGCGCATGCTGCTTGCCGGCACGCGGGCGGTGGTCAACGACGCGGCGTTGCGCGAGCGTCGCATCGTCGATCCCTTGCCGCTGATGAGCCGCGACGTGCTCGAATTCGCCACCATTCAGGGCGCACGCGCCTGCGGCCTCGAGGCCAAGACCGGTTCGCTGACGCCCGGCAAGGAGGCCGACATCGTTCTGATCGACACCGACAGCCTCAATCTCATTCCGATGAACAATCCGCGAGGCGTCGTTGTCGAGTGCGCTCACGTTGGGAATGTCGACACGGTCATCGTCGGCGGCCGGGTCGTCAAGCGCGACAAACGCTTGGTCGGCGTCGACTTGCAGCAGGTGCGGGCGCGCGTCGACGCCGCGCGCGACGCGCTTTTCCGCCGCGCAAATGTCCCGTCCGATGGATCGTGGCTGCCTCGCCCCTTCAGCGAAGGGGCCGACATCGCGGGCTAAAGGCCGAAAAAAGCGCCCTACCCTGCCAGGGCCTGACGGAGGATGCGCCTGACCGACGCGGGCTCTTCGAAGCGCAAGGTGACGGGCAGGGCCACGATTGCGCGGGCCTGACGGGCGCTAAGCCGAGCCACGTCCTTCTCGGTCGTCGCGAGAATCGCGCCTCGCCGACCCGCTTCTTCGACAAGCGCCTCGATCTCGCGTTGTGTGTAGGCATGATGGTCGGCAAAGTCGTGCGTCGCGACGATCTGCGCCCCGACCCTGCGCAGGGTGGCGTAGAATTTCTCCGGCCGAGCAATGCCGGCGAACGCGACGACTTCGCGTCCGATCAACGGCGCGGCGGCGAGCGCGTCGGGCTCGAGGCTTGCGCGGATGATCGGCTTGCCGCGCGCCAAAGCGGCGATGCGTGACGCCGCTGCATCGTCGCCGCCCAGCACGATCAGCGCCTGCACGAACGGCAGCTGAGCCGAAACGGGCGCGCGCAGCGGGCCAGCCGGAACGCAGAGGCCGTTGCCGAAGCCGCTTTCGCCGTCCACGACCGCGAACGAGAGATCCTTGACGAGCCCCGGATTCTGGAGGCCGTCGTCGAGAATGAGCGTATCTGCGCCGGCTTGAACCGCGCTTCTTGCGCTTCCCACCCGGTCTGATCCGACCCAGCAAGGCGCGATCCTGGCCAGCAAGAGGGGCTCGTCGCCGACCATTGCGGCCGTGTGTGCGCTCGCATCGACGAGCAGCGGTTCGGAGCGTTCGGCGCCGCCATAGCCTCGCGACAGGAAGGCGACGTGTCGGCCATCGCCGATCAGCATCCGCGCCAGCGCCAGCGCGGTCGGGGTCTTGCCCGCGCCGCCTGCGACGAAATTGCCCACGCAAATCGTTGGCGCGCCGGCCCGCTCGCCCTGCGCTCGCATACGCCCGGCGGTCGCTCGTCCGTAGACCCAGCCGGTCGGCTGGAGCAAGCGGGCGAGCAGGGTTGGTTTCGGCTTGGTCCAGAAGCGCGGCGCCTTCAACGTCTCGCCCCGGCCGGCAACAGGCCCCGAAGCGCGCCCATCGAGCGCTCGACCGCTCCCGCGCGACGCTCGACCGTGTCGCCCGCGGCGCGCGCCATGGCGCGCAGCCGCCCCGCATTGGCGAAGAGCGCGACCAACGCCTCGCCCAGGTCTTCCGGGCGCGCGACGGTCAAGGCGCCGCCCGCTTCGTCAAGCGCCGCGTAAGCGTCAGTGAAATTCGCGACCATCGGCCCATGCAGAATGGCTGAAGCAAGCCGGGCGGGTTCGATCGGGTTTTGTCCGCCGCCGGCGACAAAAGACTTGCCCACGAACACGACGCCAGCGAGACGATAGAAGAGCCCCAGTTCGCCGATCGTGTCGCAGATGTAGACAGCAGTGCCGGGACCGATCGCCTCACGGCGCGAGCGCAAAGCGCAGACGAGGCCCTCCCCTTCCAATTGCCGCAAGATCGCTTCGCCCCGCTCGGGATGGCGAGGCGCGATGAGCGTCAGCGCATCGGGAAACACCTGGACGAGACGCTTGTGCGCGGTCGCCGCGATCATTTCTTCGCCCTCGTGGGTCGAGGCGGCGATCCACATCTGGCGTCCAGAGGTGAGGCCTGCAAGCTCGGCGAGTTCGCGCCGGTCGGCCGGCAGCGTCGGCGCGTCGAACTTGATATCGCCGGCGACGAGGACATTCGGCGCGCCGAGCGTCGAGAGCCGGTCGCCGTCCGCTTCGCTGCGCGCGAGACACACGTCGAACTGCGTAAGCAGCGCGGCAATGAAGCGCGGCGCATTTCCCCATCTGCGGAACGACCGCTCGCTGATCCGCCCATTGACCATAGCCAGCCGCGATTTCGAACGCTTCAGTTCGAGGATCATATTGGGCCAAAGCTCGCTCTCCGCCACGAGCGCCGCATCGGGGCGCCAATGTTCGACGAAACGCCGCATGAATAGCGGGCTGTCGAGCGGAGCGTATTGATGCAGCGCGCCCGCCGGCAAACGCTGCGCAAGCATCGCCGCCGAAGTCACCGTTGTCGTCGTCACGAGCGCGGTCGCGCCCATGCGCGTGATGCGCTCAACGAAGGGCAGCAAAACGGCGGCTTCGCCGACGCTCGCGCCGTGCAACCAGACGAGCGGACCCGGCGGACGAGCGGCGCCCGAAAGACCTCGCCGTTCGCCTACCCTTCGCGGGTCTTCCTTGCCGCGCCGGAGACGCATCGCCAGCATCGGCCCGGCCAACGGCGTCGCCAGGAATGAGGCGACCCGATAGCCAATGAGCGAGAGCGGCGCCGTCATCGCGATCTGAGATCTGCGCCCGGGTCGCTTGCGCCGACCATGGCGTAGCCCTGTCCGTGCACCTCGTCGAGCCCACGCTCAACCGCGAGCCGCGCGGCCTCCATCTCCTCCTCATCGGCGTTCCTCGAAACGCGGATGATGTCGCCGACGACGATGATCGCGCGCCCGAACGGCAGTCCGAGCGAGGCGCGATCCCAGGTTTTGAACTGAAGACGCCTGCTCATGACCGCGGCGGTCGGAACGATCGGCCGTCCGGAGAGCTTCGCCAGCGTCACGATGCCCATTCCCGCCACGCGCGCGCGCTTGGGCACATCGGCGGTCATTGCGACGGAAGAGCCCGACTCGAGCTGGCGCAGGAGTTCGCGCATCGCCGGCGCGCCGCCCTTGTAATAGTTGCGGTCGGCGGGCCCGCCCGAGCCGCGCACCGGAATTATCCCGAGACGCTGGGCGGCGAGAGCCTGGGCGCCCGCGTCTTCATGGCGCGAGATGAGCACCGCGAGGCGCTCCATGGTCACGGGCCGGGCGAAAGGCATCATCAAATGCTGGCCGTGCCACATCGCCGAGATGAGCGGCAAATCGTCCTTGATATAGGCGTCCACGTCCGTAGGCACCGTGGTGAACCGGCTCGTCGCACGAACAAACGACAAGTAGGTTGCAAGCCCAAAGCCGATCGCCTCCTGCGCCCATTGCGATCTGCCGACCCGTCTCGCCATGCGGCGCTCAGGCCGTCCGGGTCGGCGGGACCAGGTCCGGCTCGAGCAGACGATGCAGATGGACGATGAAGTAGCGCGTTTGCGCGTTGTCGACGGTCTGCTGGGCCTTGGCGCGCCAGGCTCGCTCGGCGCTGGCGTAATCGGGGAAGAGGCCGACAATATCGAGCTTCGCGGGATCACGAAACTCGTGGCTCTCGAGCGATTTCAGCTCGCCGCCGAACACCAGGTGCAGGCGTTGCGGCTTCGCCTCGTCTTCAGCCTTCGCATCGGGAGGGGTCATGGATCACGTTTCCTTGAGCGCGGATGGGGGCAACGCGACTCGGCAAAGCTGGCCTTTGCCCTCGCGGCGGCGAAAACGCAAGCGCCGGAACGAGCCCGCCGGTCAGGTTGGCGCCGACCCGACCGCTGCGCGAAACCCATTGATGAGCCGAGGCGCGGCCGCATCCGACGCCGCAAGAAGCGCCCCGCGGCTGACTTGCTGGGAATTGTAGCGCAATCGCTCGCCCGAGGCGTCGATCAGGCGCGCGCCCGATTCTTCGAGCAGAATATCGGCGGCTGCAATGTCCCAGTCATGCGAATTGGCGGCGGCGACCGCGAAATCGACCACCCCGCGCGCCGCCAGGCACAGCCGGTAGGCCAGCGCCGGCACGCGCGGAATGATCTCGACCGAGACGCCGAGCTCCGCCGCCATCGATTCGATAACGAGCTTGGGGCCGCCGGCGGCACCGGCGGCGGCCAGCCGGCAGCGGCGTTGAGGGGGGCGCCGTTGAACGTCGCGCCTCTGCCGCGCGCCGCCGCATAGGTTTCGTCGAGGGCCGGCGCGTGGACGACGCCCGCGATTGGGCGGCCATCGACGATGAGCGCCACCGAGACGCACCAGCGCGGGTCGCCAATCACAAACGCGCGGGTGCCGTCGATCGGATCGACGATGATGAGACTGCGGCGCTTGAGGCGCTCGAGATCGTCGGCTGTCTCCTCGGAAAGCCAGCCGGCGTCGGGCAACGCTTCCCGCAAGCGGCGCTTCAGAAGCGCGTCCGCGGCGAGATCGGCGTCCGTCACCGGCGATCCGCCGGGTTTGGTCACGACCCGGGCCGAAGTTCGGCTCCCGACACGAAAAGATTCGAGCGCCAGCGCTCCGGCTTCGCGCGCGGCCGAGACCAAAAGATCGCGCGCGGCACGCGCGTCAATATCCGCGTCGACGCTCAAAGCGGCAATGTCCAGTGAGGAGGAAGCTTTGCGGCCTGCATTAGCCGCACGAGCCCGACCGCGCAATCGCAAAGGCGGCAGCGCCGCTCACGCCGGCGAAACAAGCGCCCCGCGAACGGCCTTCGCCGCCGCGCGGCCGAGCAATTCGTGTTGGTCGGCCTCATAATGGATACCGTCGAGATCCGAGCATCGAATGACCTGGCCGGCGTCCAGGAATGCGACGCCCTCGCGCTCCGCGACGTCGCGATAACGCTGGCCCAGGAGAACGGACTTTTCCTGGCCGCCCTCGAACATTTCCGCAAAACCCGTGAGCTTGGCGATCGGAGGCGGCG
Organism: uncultured Alphaproteobacteria bacterium; assembly: GCA_963762335.1. Lineage (GTDB taxonomy): Bacteria > Pseudomonadota > Alphaproteobacteria > Rhizobiales > Beijerinckiaceae > Roseiarcus. The sequence continues at coordinate 143,052 of CAVXKU010000014.1, forward strand.
CGACCAGGAGGATTTTCGGCGGTCGGGCGTTCGGACCCTCCCCATAGGCGCGGGCGAGAAAGATGAGGCGGCCCACGCCTTCGGCGATGTCGAAAGCGGAAAAGGAAAACCGCTTCTTCAAGTCGTTGCAACCAAGCGAGAGGATGACGAGATCGACCGGCGCATGGCTCATGAGACAAGGCGGGAGGGCGTCCGCGCCGCAACGATAAGGGTCGATCGGATCTTCGTGGACCGTGGTGCGGCCGTTGAGCCCCTCCGCGATCACCTCAAAATCCGCTCCAAGCTCGCGTTGCAAGACACTGGGCCAGCGCTGGGCGCGCGGAAATCGGCCCCCGGTTGCGGGATCGTAGCCCCAGGTGTTGGAATTGCCGAAAGCGACGATCACGGGCATAGGCTCAAGCTCCCTCGTGCAAAGAATGGGAAAGGCGCGAGCCTAACCTTGATCCTTCAAAAGCGCGTCGGCGATCTCGGCCCATTCCTCGTCGAGCGAGGCGCGGCAGACCGGCTTGCGCGCGCGGCGATACCAATAGGCGGCATTGCCTGCGTCGCCCTCCTTGCGATGCAGGTAGGCGTGGACCCAGTCGCCAGCTCCGCCCTCGTCGGCCTGCGCGGAATCATGCGCTCCGTCCCAATTCCCTCGCGCGTCGAGCCAGAGCGCGCGCAAAGCCTGGCTCAAGGCCGGTGGCGGCTCGGCGGAGCCCAACGAAGCGCGGAAGGCCGAAAGGTCCATGATGGCGCTCCTATCTCGTCTCGCTCCAGAGAAGACGCCCTGCGAAGGCGCCCATGAGCGCGGCGAAGCCGTAGTCGAAGACCCGCAAGCGCTCGCGGGTTGCGCTTCGCCGACGCGACGAAGCGTCCGGCAACAAGAATGATGAGCCCGTTCACCGCCGTCGTGATCGCGATGAAGCCGAGGCCCAAGACGAAAAGTTTTGCGCTCGCATGGCTGTCGCTGGCGCTGATGAACTGCGGCAGGAAGGTCACGAAGAAGAGAACGATCTTCGGATTGGTGAGGTTGATGAGCAGTCCATTCGCGAAAGCGCCCCGCAAGTCTCCTCGCGCCAAGGCGCCGGCCGTCAGCGTGAGCACAGAGCCGTGGCGTATCGCGCGCCAGGCAAGCCACAGCAAATAGAGCGCGCCAGCGATCTTCACCGCCTCGTAGGCTTCTGCCGAGGCCGCGAGCAAAGCAGACAAGCCCAGCGCTGCGGCAAAGGTATGGAAGATGAGCCCGAGGCTCGCGCCGGCTTGCGCGGCGAAGCCTTGCGCTCTGCCGCCGGTCAGCGTCCGCGACAGGAAAAGCGCCATGTCCGCGCCGGGCGTCGCTGCAAGAATCAGGCACGCAACGACATAGGCAGCCGCCAACGAGGGACTGGGAAAGAAGGGCGTCACTGGGTTCGGGCCATCCCTCGATCAGTAGAGGCGGTTTTCGTAGGCGTCGTCGATAGTGGCCTGCACTTCGCCGACGCTCTCTCTGGGCGCGGCGTGAGCGATCATGGCCTCGGCCAGCGTCGCCACGGAAGAGCGGTCCGGCCAATCATCCGGCCGCCAAAGCCGCGACCTGATCATGCATTTCGAACAATGCATGAAAGCCTCCTCGACCGTCACGACGAGAACGAGATTGGGCGTCTTGCCGTTGACAGCCAGCCGACGCTGCAGCGCGGCGTCCCGCACGATCCGTCCCTTACCGCTGACCCGCAGCGTGTCGTTGTGCCCCGGAATGACGAAGATCAGCCCGACCTCCGGATGAACCAGCACGTTCTCGAACGTGTCCAGCCGGTTGTTGCCAAGCCGGTCGGGAATGGCGAGCGTGCGCTCGTCCAGCACGGCCACGAACCCCGCCGGGTCGCCTTTTGGTGAGACGTCCAGCCGCCCGTCTGACCCACGGGTCGCAATCATCACGAACGGAGAGGCGGCGATGAAGCGCCGGCAGATATCGTCGATGTGCCCAATCGCCTTGTCGCGCGCCATACCGGTGGCCGGGTCGATGAGCTCCCGCAGCCGGTCGCGCGTCAAGACCACTTCTTCAAAATGCGCGTCCATGGTGACATCCTTGGGTCGGGCCGCGTGACCGGTGCTAGTCCATAGCTCAAACAGCACATGCCAGCGAGCGTCCGGGATGGATGGGCGTCACGGCGTTCGGGCCGCCATCATTGCCTCAACGTCGGCGCGTCTCGGCAAAGGCGCGACCGCGCCGTAACCCAGGGTCGAGAGCGCCGCCGCGACATTGGCGAAGCGCGCCGCGGCGAACGCATCGCCGCCCCGGGCGAATTCCGTGAGAAATGCGCCATCGAAGCAGTCGCCGGCCCCGGTCGCGTCGACCGCCTTGACGGCGTGCGCATAGATGCGCTCTCGGTCCTTAGGCGTCGCCGCCAGCGCCCCGCCCCGACCCATTTTCACCACGACAACGCGCGCGCCGAGATCGAGGTAGAAGCTTGCGATCGCGTCAGGATCGCGCAAGCCCGTCAGGTGCTCCGCATCGTCGAGCCCCGGGAGGGCGATGTCGCAGGCGCGCATCGCCTCGTGAATGATCGCCCGCGCCCTGCGCAATGGCCAGAGCTTCAGCCTAAGGTTCGGGTCATAGGAGACCAGCCGCTTGGCGTCATGGGCAATGTCGATCGCTGCGAACGCCGCGTCGGCCGCGGAAGAGGAAATCGCCTGGCTGATGCCGGAAATGTGAAGGATCTTGGTCTCGCGAATGCGGTCGACCGGGAGATCGGCTTCGCTGATCCGGCTCGCCGCGGAGCCCGCGCGCATGTACGAGAACTCGTGACCTTGCGCGCTATGGGCGACGAAATAAAGCCCGGTGTGCGCGCCGCCATTGACGACGATCCGGCTCGCGTCGACGCCTTCGCGAAGCCAGAGTTCCGTCAGCGCCTGGCCGAATCGGTCGGCGCCGACAGCGGTGAAATAAGCCGCGTCCGCGCCGAGCCGCGCCGCTGCGATCATCGCGTTCGACGTGTCGCCGCCGAACCCCTGCACGAAGGGCGCGCCGTCCTCGGGTTGATTGAGTTCGACCAGCGGTTCGCCGATCGCCATGAGATCCGACAAAACCTTACCTCGTGGCGATAGCAACCGCGACCCCGGCCATCAGGCCGCCAGCGGCGCGATTGACAAACCGCATCGCCCGGGTCGAGCGGAGAACACGCCTCGCCCGATTGGCGGCGAATGCGTAGAGCGTCAAGGTTGAGACAATCACGATCCCGCAGACGACGGCAAGCTCGAAGAGCGCGAGCGCCGTCAATGTCCGCAAGTCGACGACAAGCGGCATGATCGAGAGGAAGAACACCATCACCTTCGGATTGCCGAGCGTCAGCGACAGCGAGCCCAGGAAGGCCCGCCAGCCGCGCGTTGGCGCCGTCGGCGCCGCATCGACGACGGCCGGCGCGGTCGCCATGCGCCACGCGAGATAGAGAAGATAGGCGACGCCGGCGAATTTGATGGCGACAAACACGCCGGCGAAAGTCTTGGCGATGACGGCGAGGCCTGTCGCGGCAAAAGTCAGCCAGATCATGTCGCCGACGAAATAGCCGGCGATGAACGGCGCGACGCCCTTAAGCCCCTGCCCCAGCACACGCGCGATCAGCGCCGCGACGCCCGGCCCCGGCGTCGCCACGGCGGCGAAATAGACCACGGCAAAGACGATGAGAGAGCTGAGCGTCATTTCGGCCGCTTCATGCAGGTTTCTTGGGCTTGCGTCTGGACAAGACGTTGAGCGTCTCGACCACAGAGGAAAAAAACATCGCGGCGTAAATATAACCTCTTTCGATATGAAAGCCGAAACCATCGGCGATCAGCGTCATGCCGATCATCAGAAGGAAGCTCAGCGCCAGCATCAACACCGTCGGATTGCGGTTGATGAACGCCGCCAGCGGCCCCACGGCGACCATCATCACTCCGACCGCGACAAGGACGGCCACGACCATGATCGGAAAATGTTCGGTCATGCCGACGGCTGTAATGATGCTGTCGACCGAAAACACGATGTCGATCATGATGATCTGGATGAGGCCGGAGACGAGGCCGAGCGGCGAGGCCGGCTTCTGGTGTTCGATCTCCTCGTTCGGGTCGACGCGGTGGTGGATCTCGCTCGTCGCCTTCCAGACCAGAAACAGTCCACCCGCCAGCAACAGCAGATCGCGGACGGAAAAGGCGTGTCCGAACACCGTGGCCAGCGGCATTGTCAACCGCACCAGCCACGACGCCGAAGCGAGCAGCGCCAGGCGGAACACGAGGGCCAGCGACAGGCCAAGTTTGCGCGCCAAGCCCCGCCGGGGTTCGTCGATGCGGTTCGTCAGCAGCGCGATAAACACGAGATTGTCGAGGCCGAGAACGACCTCCATGGCGATCAGGGCCGCGAGCGCCGCCCAGGCGTCCGGGTCTTCGGCCAGGCGAAGGATTTCTTCCAAGCGTCGCGGCTCCGTGCAGTCTTTAACCCTCGCCTTAACGCTTGGCGGCGGCCCAATCTATGGCGCCGCGGCACATTTCCAAGCTCCTCGGCCCGGATCAGCGGCTCAGTAGTAATACCTAGGCGGATGGCTTTGGTTTGTCAGGACGGTCGCGAACCGCCCTCGACAAGCGGGGGTCCGAGGCTATCCGGATAGGCACGGGGGCTGCGGCGCCAAATCGCGCCAGGCGCGCGCATACAAGCGCCAAATTCATGCAAATGAGAAACGGCTAAAGCGCTCGCATTGGCTAACAATCATTTTCCCGAACTCGAGGACTTTTCAACGAGTTACGGCCCATTAGATAAGCGAGCTCTCGGCGCCTCGCGGCTCCTCCGGATCGCCCCCAACCGTATGCTCTTCGCCTGGCGCCTGGTGAGCCATGCAGGCGCCCCGCGAAAGGCCGGAAACCGAGACTTGCGCCGGATCGACCGGACAGCTGCGGAGGCGCTCCGCGGTGAGACGGAGGCGCCAAACCGGCACGAGCCAAAAACGACAGCGCGGTCGCGACGCGGATCCTGACAAAGGCTCCCTTGGCGTGGGCGCCCTGCCATTCTCCGTGCGCGACCGCGCGATATAAACCGTCCGTCCGAATTGATCGTGCGCCAGCCCAAACCTAAAGGCCGGCGCCCTGGCCCCTTGTTACTTGAGCGCGCCGCCGATCTCGGTGAACACCGTGCTGACATTGGTGCCGACAGTGGTCACGACGCCGATGATAGCCACTGCAATCAGACTCGCGATCAGCGCATATTCGATCGCCGTCACACCAGATTTATCGCTCAGAAAGTTACGAACTCGAAGCATGGGATTCTCCTGACGCTCAATGGGTCCCTGCGTTCGCAAGTTGCGGCTGTTGGGTGCAGGATCCCGACCAGCCGCAAAATCCCACCCGGCGATTGCCAACGCCTCGATCGCACGCCTAAAGTTTTATCTATTACCGCTCTGATAGCGTGATTAGCCGCTGATCCTTAATTAAGTGGAATTACGGCGTGCCGAAGGAAATCGACCGCCTCTTCAACCTGCCCCAGCCTGTCCTTACCGAAGAACATGTCGGCGCCGACGAAAAAAGTCGGAACCCCGAACACTCCGCGCGCCACCGCAGCGGCGGTGTTGTCTGCGAGCTTCAGCTTGACGCGATCGGTCTGAGCGGCGGCAAGCAAGCTTGCTGAATCGAGGCCGGCAGCGTCCATTCGGCGCGCCAGGACCTCCCGATCGTCGAGCTTAAGCCCGTCTTCCCATAGCCCTTCGACGCCCATTTCGAGATAGCTGGCCTCGACGCCGGACTCGCGCGCGGCAACCAGTCCGCGCATCAGCATCAGCGTGTTGACCGGAAAATTCGGATTGAAACGAAACTTGGCGATCCCATGCCTGGCGATAAATCGGCGGATCTCGAGCATCTCGTAATCGAGCTTGCCCTTGACCCCCGCAAAGGCGACCCCCGGCGCCACATTGCCAGTCGACTTGAATATCCCTCCGAGTAGGCAAGGATTGATCACGAGCTGCGCGCCCGTCCGTTCGAGGATTGGGGGCAGCGCCCGATAGGCTAGATAGGCGTTGGGGCTGGCAAAATCGAAAATGAATTCGACGGTCGCGCTCATCACCACGTCTCCGACCACGGCCGCAGGTCCATCTCGAACGTCCACGCGCTCCGCTTCTGGCGGTGGAGCCAGACGTAATTTCTAGCAATCTCATCGGGAACGAGAATCTCCTCCCGCGCCAATTTCTCGGCCGCATCCGGCATCAGCCCTCGGATGAACGCGCCGTCGATTGCGCCGTCGATCACGACATGCGCCACATGGACCCCCTTCGGCCCCAGTTCACGCGCCAGGCTCTGAGCCAGCGCCCGAAGGGCATGCTTGGCTCCCGCGAAGGCGGAGAAGCCCGCGCCGCCACGGACGCTGGCGGTCGCGCCCGTGAACAGGATTGTGCCGCGACCGCGCTCGCTCATTCGCCGCGCCGCCTCGCGGCTGGTCAGGAATCCTGCAAGCGCCGCCATCTCCCAAACCTTGGAATAGACCTGCGTCGTCGTCTCGACGATCGGGAAGCGCACGTTGGCGCCGATGTTGAACACGAGCGCTTCGATCGGTCCGATCTCGCGCTCGATCCGTTCGATGAGCGCTACGACATCGGCTTCAACGCGTGCGTCGAGCCCGAACGCGTGAGCCTCGCCGCCTTCCGCGCGGATCGTCTCCGCCAGCGTGTCGATCGCCTCCGTATGCCGCGGCCGCCGCGTGACGCAGACACCGAGGCCTTCGCGCGCAAAAGCGCGCGCGATCGAAGCGCCGAGCCCGTCGCCCGCCCCGATCACGAGGCAGACGCCACGCCCCTGCCCTGCCCCGCTCACCGCACGAAGCCCGGAAAATTCTGGATGCCGCCGTAAAGCGGATACTCGGACCAGACCTGCCGCGACTGGGCCATGATGACGAGTCGATCCCCCTCCGATTTGTCGAGATCGACGGCGCCGACCAAGATGAAGCTGTCGAACACGAAAGGCAGGCTCCGCCCGGCAATCGGATCCGGCTTGTCGAGGAGACCGAAGTGAAGGTGGGGCCCCATAGACGGTCCGGTGTTGCCTAACCTGGCGATCGACGCGCCAGCTTTTATCGCGTCGCCGACTTTCACCTTGATGCTGTCCTGGCGCAAATGCGCGTACCAGGCGAAGACGTTCGGGGCGATTTCCAGCATCAGGTTGTTGCCGCCATAGTCCGACGTCGACTTCGGCGTCATCAAGACGAACGGCGTCTGATCGGACATGCCATCGTGGACAGAGACCACGGTTCCGTCGGCGACCGCGAGCACGTCCTCGCCGAAGCCATAGAACTGCTCGGCCGTCTTGCCGTCGCCATCGAAGAGCCTGTCGCCTTTGACCTTGCCCCAGTCGACCGCAAAGGTTTCAGCTGTCTCGATGCGGGCGCCGTTGATCGCGACGCGTTCGTCTCTGTGCACGTTCGGCTTACAGCAGCCGCTGGTGACGAACCAGCCATCTCCCGCAACTGGCGGGCGAATGACAATGGCTGCCGTTGCGGTCGATCGTGACCTCAGGGCCATCGACCTCGGGGCGATCGATCATCGCCTTGTCCTTGGAGTCCGGCGCGAGCGTGTAAGCGATGCGCTGCGTCACCCGCTCCGGCGCCGCGCCCGGCGGAAGGATCAGATCGACGTCGACCGAGACGGCCGCCGACGCCGGAACGACGGGGGACGGGGTCTTCGCGAACAGGGTCTGGGTCGCGGCGGCAAGGACATCCCCGTCGATCCGCATGAGTTCCTTGCCGGCCGGATCAAGGACAGTCACGCTCGACAGAGTGACCGGCTCGGAAAACACGTTGACGACGAGAAGGTCGTATTCGACGTGATCCATGCCGTCGTCGCCGCGAACAACCTGAGCCTCATGAAGTGGACTGACCAGGATCGCGGTCGGCCGTCCATAGTCCTCGGCCGACGCGCCTGACGCGAGAAGGAAGACAGCAGCCAACGCCAAACAAACGCGCATCTTGCACCAGCCTCTGATGCAAGACTCAATACCATATTATGGATTGACGGAGGTTGGCGTGGCCCTTCTCAGGGCGTCCCTGGGTGATGAGAAGGCCGTTGAGCGGAGACCCGACGGGCTGGCGCGTCAGCGCAACGCGCAGGTTCCGGTTGATTAAATGCCCAAGACCACCCGGTCTAAAAGCCCCACTTCAGTCCGCCGGTGGTGTGGCCGCCCTGGTCCTGCCCCATACTGATCGACAGGCCGCCCTTTGGCTCTTTTGGAATCGGATACGAATAACCGGGAAGACCGCTTCTCGCCACGACCGTCGTGCCTTCGGGGGGCGCGTACGGATTCGAGAAATGAACCACGTCGAGGCTCGCCGACTTCATTGCGGCGACCGTCTTCGCCTTGGCCGTGTGCGACCGGGCGGGTTTCAACGGATCCGCAGACAAATCCTGGGCCGACGCCTGGGTGCAGGCTACGGCGCTGAGACATGCGATCGTCAAACCAAGGCGTTTCATCGCAGCGCCCTCTGTACTCGCGCCCGCTGAACCTCTTTACCAATTATTAACCAGACGTGAACGCTGCGCAAGCCCTATTCTTCCTCGGTTTGATCACATTTTCGCCTGGATGAGCGAGGGAACGCGCGGCCGTGCGGCCTACGCCGAGCGCCGCGATGGCCTGGCTGATTCTCATTGTCGTGTTCGTGGCTGGCCTGGCGCTTGCCTATCGGTAGCCCGCGCTCCCGGTCGTGGCGCCAATTACAGCGTGTCCTTGACCACCCGCCCGTCTTTCATGATGACCAGGAAATTCTTCTCCGGATCGGCGATGAGCTTGAGATTGGCGGTTGGATCGCCATCGACGACGATGAGATCGGCGAGCGCGCCGGCCTCGATCACGCCGAGCTTGCCCGGATAGGGGTTGCGCGGGCCGGACATGGCCAAAAGTTCGCCGTTGACCGCGGTCGCCATCTTGAGGATTTCGACCGGGCGATACCAGCGCTCGAGCGTCGTCAGGATCGCGCCCTGATGCGCCGTCATCTTCGCATCGAACAGGATGTCCGTGCCCCACGCCGTCTTGAGGTTGAACGCCTTGGCGAATTTATAAGCCGCATCCGTTCCGGCATAGACTTGGCTCGCTTTCGCCTCCCCGTCGGGCGTCGGCATGCGGATTGGAGTATTCATTGTTGAGAAAGGGCTGTGCGCTGAGCCAGACGCCGTTGCGCGCGATCAGTTCGGCGGTCGCCTCGTCCATCAGGTGCCCGTGCTCGATGCATCGGACGCCGCCGCGGATCGCGGTCTTGATCGCGCGCGGCGTATAGGCGTGCACGGCGACATAGGTGCCCCAGTTCTCAGCCGCGTCGACCGCGGCGCGGAACTCGGCCTCGGTGTACTGGCTGACGTCGATCGGATCGTAGTGCGAGGACACCCCGCCGCCGGCGGCCAGCTTGAGCTGGCTCGCGCCGAGCATCAGTTGCTCGCGAGCGCGCTGGAGGACACGATCGACGCCGTCGGCGATGGCGCCGCGCGCCCATCGCGTCGGCACGGCTCAGCGGCGCATTGGGGGAAGCTGGAACTTCATAGGGAAAGCGAAAGTCGCCGTGGCCGCCGGTTTGCGAGATCATCGCGCCCGACGGCCAGATGCGCGGCCCCTGCACCAGTCCTTGGTCGATCGCGCGCTTCAGGCTGAAGGTCGGTCCAGCCATGTCGCGAACGCTGGTGAAGCCGCGCATGAGCGTCTTTTTCGCTTCGTCGGCCGCGACCAGATTGATGTAGCCGACATCCGCCGTCAGCAGGACGGCCAGCGGCAGGGACGCCAACATCGCGTGCCAGTGCGCGTCGATGAGGCCCGGCATCAGAGACCCGGCCGCCGCAATCGATGACCCGAACGTCGGCGTCGAGTGGGGCGTCGGCCGGCTCGACGGCCTTGATCGTCTTGCCTTCGATCGACGACTCGTAGGCCCTCCAGGAGCGCGTCCGACTTGCCGTCGAACAGCCGCACGTTGGTGAACGCGATGCGCGCGCATCGGCGCCGCCGAAGCGCGGGCGGACGTGCTCCCCGATCCCGCGGCGAATACGCCGAGCGACAGCGCCTGGAGCGGCGATGGACGAATGGCGGGAGAATTTTTGCGCCAGATGCGCGTTCAGTCGCGCAAACGCGGGCGTGTGACAGAGGCATCCCGCCCGACGCGACGCTTCCCCGTCATCCGGCGCGCAGACAAACATTCGCGTCCCCTTACGGTTGAGCGTTGAACCGCCTTCAGCGCTGCGAGGGAAGCTATGTCGAATTCGCGGCCAGCCGCAATCGGGGAAGGGCAGGCGAGCTTGCGCGCAAACAGTCTAGGCCGGCGTCGGCGCGTCGGCGCGGATGAGCTTCTCGTGTTTCAGCTCGGCCCAAAAGTCCGGCGGGATGGGATGGCGGAAGGCGGCCACGTTCTTCTCCACCTGGGCGCGAGCGATCGCGCCTGGGATGATCGAAGCGACGATCGGATGGCCGAGCGGGAACTGCAACGCCGCCGCGGGCAGCGGAACCTTGTGGCGCGCGCATACCGCCTCGATTTTCTTCACCCGCTCCAGGATCTCGGGGCCGGCCGGCTCGTAATTGTACATCGCGCCCGGTACGGCTCCGGTTGCGAGAATCCCGGAATTGTAGCCGCCGCCGATGACGATCCCGACGCCCCGCTCCTGGCAGAGCGGAAATTCGCTCTCGAGCACGTCCTGCTCGAGCAGCGTGTAGCGCATCGCCAAAAGGAAGAAATCCATGTCGAAGAGGTCGAGAAAGCGCGGGATGCAGCCCATCGAATTGAAGCCCGCGCCGATTCCGCCAATGACGCCCGCCTCGCGCAATTCCGCAAGCGCCTTCCATCCGCTCGTCTTGAGCTGCGTGAAATAGGCGTTGAGGGTCGCGGGATTGTGGTCCCAGGGGTCGAGGTCGTGAATCAGAAGGACATCGACCCGATTGATTCCGAGCCGCTGGAGGCTGTCCTCAAACGAGCGCATCACGCCGTCGTAGCCGTAGTCGAAGACGGTCTGAAACTCGAGGCCGCCGAGCCATTGATCCTTGATGGCGTTGGGGCCGAGCGGGCGCCGCAAAACGCGGCCGATTTTGGTTGAGATCGCGTATTGATCACGCGGCTTGCGATAGAGCGCGCGGCCGAGCGAATGCTCGGCCAGTCCCCGTCCATACCAGGGCGAGGTGTCGAAATAGCGCACGCCGCCGTCCCAGGCCGCGCCGATGATCGCACGCCGCCTCGGCATCCTCAACCTTGTCGAAGAGCTCGCCCAGCGGCGCGGTGCCAAGCCCAAGCTCGGTCACGCGGACGTTCGTCCGGCCAAGCTGACGCGTCTTCAGGGGCGGGAGGCTTGCGCCGCTCATGACTGAAACTTTCCCTGAGAGCTTACCAAGAGGGCGTTATTCCTCCGGCTCCGTGTCAAAACGGAGCGGGTAGCCCTTCGCCGCGCCGGCTTCAGTGCCGCGCGCCGCCTTCGTCTCGGCGATGTCCTGCGCGAACACCGCGACGACACAAACGCCCTTGCGATGCGCGGTCATCATCACGCTCAACGCCTGGGTTTCATTGAGGCGGAATACACCCTTCAATACCTCGATCACGAACTCGCGCGGCGTATAATCGTCATTGAACAAGATGACCTTATGCATCTTCGGACGCTCGACGCGCGGTTCGGTCTTGAGCTGCCGTTTGGTGGCGATCTTGCTCATCGTGCTCTCTTGCCAATGCGGATCTTGGAAGTGGGAAATATTTTGCACCCGGCGACCTTCAGTTTCAAGCCGGCTCCTCGGGCCGATCGCCTGACGCTGCTCCCGCCGCCCAACTCGGTCGGAGCGAGCCAGCAATATTTTCCTGCGCTTTTGGCCATGGTAGAGGTTCGTCGGGGCGGGCGCCGTCAATATTTCGGCCTCACGGACAATTGTTGCTCTTTTCGATCGCCTGCTAGCCGGCGGCCGCGTTGTAAAGTTTTGGAGCCGCGCGCCCGGCAGGTTCGAGGGAGGATGAAATGATCGTTCGATACGCGACAGCAGCCGCTGGAATAGCGTTCATTCTCGGCGCAGCGGCCGCGCATGCGGGGCCATGCACGGATCGGATCTACCAGACCGATCTCGAAGTCGCCAAGATCCTCGATTCCGCCGCCGCCGAGGGGCGGGCGGCGCCGCAAACAGCGTTCGCGACCATGCATCGCCAGCCGACGCCGGGCTCCGTCGCGAGCGCCGAGCAACAAGTTGGCGATCTCAGCTCTGACGAGGTCGAGGCGATCACAGAGGCGATGGACGTGGCGCGCCACGCCGACGACGTGAATGACCGGGATGGTTGTGAGAAGGCCTTGGCCGACGTCGATCGCATGCTGAAGCGTTAGGAGCCGCCCGACGAGCGCACTTCCTCGGTGCGCGTGAGGGCTTTCCCCGTGATCGCGGCCCGGATCTAAAGGCTTGAGCTTAATCGATTTCACCGGTTTGTGACTGAGGTTCTCGGACCGCGCCTTGCGGCGGCCGCGTTGCGGCGCCAGAAGGGCGCGCCCGAAAGACCCGCAATGCGCTCCACCGCTTTCACCGCCCTCATCATCGCGACCGCGCTGTTCATGGAGAACATGGACGGAACCGTGATCTCGACCTCGTTGCCGGCGATCGCTCTTGATCTGCATCAAGACCCGATCGTGCTTAAGCTCGCGCTCACCTCGTACATGTTGACGCTTGCGGTGTTCATTCCGGCGTCCGGCTGGGTCGCCGATCGCTTCGGCGCCCGCACGGTGTTCTGCAGCGCGATCGTCATCTTCACGCTCGGCTCGATCCTGTGCGGCGCCTCGTCCTCGCTTGCCACCCTCATCGCCGCCCGCGTGTTCCAGGGCCTGGGCGGGGCGATGATGGTGCCAGTCGGCCGGCTGGTGCTCTTGCGCTCCATCCCGAAGAGCGGTCTCGTCAGCGCGATGGCCTATCTGACCGTGCCGGCGCTGATCGGCCCGGTCGCAGGCCCGCCGCTCGGCGGCTTCATCACCACCTATTTTCATTGGCGCTGGATCTTCTGGATCAACGTGCCGATCGGCGATTCTCGGCGTGCTGCTGTCGCTCAGGTTCATCGAGAACCTGCGCGAGCAGGCCGTGCCGCGCTTCGACTTCAAGGGATTCGTCCTGTCGGGAATCGGCCTCTTGAGCCTCATATCGGGCTTGAGCATGATCGGGCGCGGCATCGCGCCATATTGGTTGGTCGCGGCGATGATTGCGGTTGGCGTGCTTTCGCTTGCCGCCTACGCCCGGCATGCGAACGCCAACGCAGGCGCCATCCTCGATCTCAAGCTGCTCAAAATCCCGACCTTTTATGCCGGCGTCGTCGGCGGCTTCATCTTCCGCATTGGCATCGGGGCCATGCCTTTTCTGCTGCCGCTGCTTTTGCAGGTCGGGTTCGGCCTCTCGCCCTTTGCATCCGGCTCGCTCACTTTCGCCACCGCCGCCGGCGCGCTCCTGATGAAATTCACCGCGTCCACGGCGCTGCGCCGGTTCGGCTTCCGCCAGACGCTGATGGTCAACGGATTGATCTCGGGAGCGTTTGTCGGCGCCTGCGCCTTGTTCACGCCGTCGACGCCGCATTGGCTGCTTCTGGTTGTGCTGCTCGCTGGCGGGTTCTTCCGCTCGCTCGAGTTCACCGCCTTGAACGCGATCAGCTACTCTGACATCGACCAGCCGCTGATGAGCCGCGCCACCAGCTTCGCCAGCGTCTCGCAGCAGATGTCAGGGGCCGTCGGGGTGGCGGTCGCCGCGATCTGCGTTGAACTGATCCAGGTCAGCTTCGGCGATTCCGAGCTTTTGGCGCGCGATCTCTCGCTCGCCTTCGTCCTGGTGGCGATCGTCTCCAGCCTGTCCGTGTTCATCTTCGCCGGACTTAAGCCGGACGCGGGCGCCGCCGTGTCAGGCCGGATGGTCTCGACCAGCGAAGAACCCGCCCCAGCGGCCGCGGAGTAGGCAGCGCACCACCCCGACGCATGGGGTTGCCGGACAGACGCGTCGCGGTAAGTTAGGGGATGGATCGGGAGCAGCGGCGCCGCCGGAAGATACGGTTGCTGATGATCGGAGCGCTCTTGATCGCGCTCACGGCCGGCTACCTGATGATCCTGCACAACTTGCACGTCTCGGAACAGCCCGGCGAGCGGATGTTCGGCGCAGCCAACTCGGTTGCCGCGGCCGAGGTTTATCTCGAGCCGCTCAGCATCGACGCCGCCAACGATGGCATGCAGCTGCGCGCCTGGCTGTCGCCAAACCTGTCGGACGGCAGATACGCTCGCGCCGGCGCTGATCGCGATTTGACCCTGCTGGTCACACACGACAAAACGGTGGAGGAAATCAAGCTGGCGGCCGGCGCCCATATGGCCAGCTCGACCTTCGAGGTCGACCTGAACGACGGCAGCGTCACCCGCTATCCGTTCGAACTCCTTTGTGGCGCGGCTCGACGTCCAGCTCTTGGATGGAAAGGCCTCGCTCAGCCTTCCGGCCAGAATCACCGTGTGGGAGGGGGTGCTCGGCTACAATCTGCATACGACGAGCCGCCCCGGCGCCGATCCGAATGACGTTCAGCTGGCGATCGCGATAAGCCGCGGCGGCGCCATTGTCCTGTTGGCGCTCTGTGGCTACGCCGTCATGCTGGTGCTCGGCTTTTGCGCCGTGGTGATGGGCGTCCTGACGTTCATCAACGTGCGCCCGCCGGAGACCGGGCTGATCGGCTCTCTCGCCGCCTTCGCCTTCGCCCTGCCGGTGCTGCGCGGCCTCCTCCCCGGCTCGCCGCCGCTTGGCGTCGCGGCGGACATGTGGGTGTTCTTGTGGGCGGAAATGGTGAACGTGCTGGCGCTTGCGCTGGTGGTGTTCAAATGGGCGCATGCCGGCCCCCGCCCTTAAGAAGCGCGGTCGGCGGCGATCGCCGCTACCACGTCGGCTTGGGGTAGGCGGGTGGATAGGTCATCGGGTTGGCGAAGCACTTCTTGACTTCCTGCTCAAATTTCGTGACGTCGGTAACGCCTTTATTGGTCACGGTCTCGCGGCAATAGTTCAATGTCATCGTCCAGCCCGGCGGTCCGCCGCCGCCTCTCGCAAGGACCAGCTGGGCGCCTCCTGCGGCGAACGCGAAGACCAGCATTGACAGCGCGGCGCCGACCAGGTTCGGTGCGCGCGCCCCGCGCCCAAGTCAGGCTTGAGCGCGCCTCACTCCAAAAAGTCCGGCTGTTCCTTGAGGATCCGCGCATAAAGGGGCTGGAACTGGAACCAGCCGGAGAACGGGCTCCCAACGATTTTGAAAGCCTGCGCTGCAACTTCCGGCGAAATCAGCTTCAAGGTCTCGCCGTTCCTGAGCGCCGCCTCGGCCAAAAGCTGCACCTGACACGACCGCTCCATCGTGATGAACCACCAGACAGCCTCGTCGACCGTCTCCCCGACCGTGAGCAGACCGTGGCTCTGCAGGATCGCCGCCTTGCGCTTGCCAATCGCGTCGGCGATCCGCTGGCCCTCATCGAGCTCGACCGCCACGCCGCCGAAGTCGTCGTAGATCGCATGGTCCTCATAGAAGGCGCAGACGTCCTGGGTGATCGGCGCGAGCGGGCGCCCGAGCGTCGAGAAGGCGCGCCCGTAGGTCGAATGGGAATGGGCGGCGGCGATCGCGTCCGGCCGCGCGGCGTGGACGCGCGAATGAATGACGAAAGCCGCGGTGTTGACCGGGTAGTCGCCCTCGACGACATTGCCCTTATGGTCGCAGCGGATCAGGTTCGAGACCTTGACCTGGCTGAAATGGACGCCGAACGGATTGACCCAGAACGTGTCCAGAAACTCCGGATCGCGCGCCGTGATGTGTCCGGCGACTCCCTCGTCGAAGCCGAATTTGGAAAACAGCCGGAAGCCCGCCGCGAGCCTCTGCTTGCGGTGCAGCCGCTCGTCCGCAAGGTTGTCGAACTTCGGCGGCGTCGGCAACTTCCCCATCGATGTCGCGGGATCAGCCGCCGCTTTGATCTCCTTGGCTTGAACGTTCATCGCTTTCCTCCCGGGTGAGCTTGGTCTCCTCTGATCATAGACCCGGACGCGGCGGCCGTCAGCGTGATCCGGAGTTTGCTTGATCAATTCTCCTGCGGAGCGACCGCAAACCGGCGGCTGGCCATTTCGTCAGTCCGGGATCGACAGCGGGCGGCGGGCCGCATGCCGTACGCCGTGGATGACGACTTCTTCGTCCCTCGCTGCGTAGAAGATCAAGTAGGGATACGGATGGACGACGACGCGGCGAAGGCCGGGCGTGCTCGTGAGCTGGCCGGATCGGGGATAAGATACAATGAGGTTGATCGCAGCCTGAATACGCGCCTCGACATGACGGGCGCCGCCTAAAGAGCGCCCCTCGATATAGGACAGGACCTGATCGAGCTCCTTGGCGGCCTCACGCGTATACCGCAGCCTCACAGGCCGCGCTTCGCCCAGATGGCTCTTATCTCATCGTCGGTCGCGAATTCGCCGCGCTCAGCCTCCAGCAAAGAGGTTTTGAAAGACTCTTCCTCGTCCGCGCTCAGCCGCACGATCGATGGGTCGTCGCCAGCCAATTGTAGGAGAATGCGGGCAAGCGCGTCCTGCGCTTCGGGCGGCAGGCCGCGCAAGGTCTCGACGGCTCGTTCGAGAAGCTCGGTCATGGGTCTTGTCTACCGCATTCGGACGGAAATTTGAACTGCCGGGTGGAGTCCGCGCCGGGAACTCGAACTGCAGGCCGCGATCAACTCAGCGCGCGCTTTTCAAACCACGGGCCACGACCCGGCTGACGCGATCCAACGGGCGCCCGGAAGGACGCCCGCCATGGATCGCGTCTACAGCGCCCTGCCCCTGAACCCCGTGGCCAGCAGATAAAGTTCGGCGCTGTCCGCGCGGCTGGCCTTGGGCTTCACATGGCGCACGGTCGCGAACTCGCGCTTCAATCGGGCGAGCAATTCGCCCTCGGCGCCGCCCTGCAGCACTTTGGCCAAAAAGAATCCGCCCGGCGCCAGGACTTCGCTGGCGAAATCGGCGGCGAGTTCGACCAGACCGATGATGCGCAACTGGTCGGTCTTGCGATGGCCGGTGGCGTTGGCCGCCATGTCGGACAGCACGCCGTCCGCGAGGCCGCCCAGCCACTCGCGAAGCTGATCCGGGGCCTTGCGATCGTGGAAGTCCATCTGCCGGAACTCCACCCCCTCGATGGGGTCCAGCGCCAGGAGATCGATGGCGAGGACCCGTCCCCTGCCCTCGTGCGAACCCACGCGGGCCGCCGCAACCTGGCTCCAGCCGCCGGGCGCGGCGCCAAGGTCGACGATGCGCTCGCCTCGCTTCAACATCTTGTACTTGTCGTCGATCTCGATGAGCTTGTAAGCCGCGCGCGACCGGTAGCCTTCGCGGCGCGCCTGGGCGACATAAGGGTCGTTGAGCTGGCGCTCGAGCCAGCGGGCCGAGGCGGGCGTGCGCTTGCGGGTCATCTTGACCCGGGTCTTGAGCGCCCGGCCGCCCTCGCGGCCCGAGCCGCCCGTCGTCACCAGCGCTCGCGCGGACGGCGGTGCGGACCGACTCCGTCGGCGCGCATCATGTGGCTGAGGATTCCCTCGCGCAAGCCCCGGTCGGCGATGCGCAGCCGCTCGGCAGGGAAATGCTCGCGGATCGCCTCCAGAATGGCGCAGCCAGCGAGCACCAGATCGGCGCGCTCATGACCGATGCAGGCGTTGGCGGCGCGCTCGGCGTAGCTCATCGCCCGCAATCGTGTGATGGCCTCATCGACTTCCGCGCGTCCGAGCCATAGTCCGTCGACCGCGCGCCGGTCATAGCGCGGCAGGTTGAGATGCACGCCGGCGATCGTCGTCACCGTGCCGGAGGTGCCAAGGAGATGGAAGCGGTCACAGCGCGCTTCGTCCGCCACCCGGGCGGCAAAAGGCGCAAGCGCCTCCGACACATGTGCAGTCATGGCTGCGAAGGCTTCGTCGTTCACATCAACGCCGCCAAAGGTCTCCGCGAGGGAGACCACGCCGAGCCGCAGCGATTCCCAGGCCCTGACCCGATTCCCTCCATGCGCGCGAGGATCGTAGCCGAGCCAGATAATCTCGGAGGACCCGCCGCCGATATCGAACATCACCGTCGAGCGGGCGTCCTTGTCCGCCAGATCGCCGACGCCGGCCGCCGCAAGGTGCGCCTCGGTCTCGCGGTCGACAATTTCGAGCTCGATGCCGAGCCGCTCGCGAACCATGTCGACGAAGTCCGGCCCGTTGACGGCGGCGCGACAGGCTTCGGTGGCGATGGTGCGGGCTCTGGTCACTCCGCGCGCCGCCATCTTGTCGCGGCATATCTTCAAGGCTTCGAGGGTCCGGGCGATCGCCCCGTCGCTTAGCCGCCCTGTCAGCGACAGCCCCTCGCCCAAGCGAACGATGCGCGAAAACGCATCGATGACACGGAATCCTTGCGCGGTCGGCCGCGCGACCAGCAGCCGGCAGTTGTTGGTCCCTAGATCCAGCGCCGCATAGGTCCTGGCCGAGCCGTTCCGCATCCCGGCCGGGCTGTCAGAAGAAAACGGCGCGCGGAACCCAGGCTCTGGACCCCACGTCGTCGAAGCTTGATTCAAACCACTCCCACCCAACTAGGACATAGCCTGACCGGCCACGCCCCTGTCAAGGGAGTGTAGCAATCCTGTCGTCGGATGCAACGCGTCACGGCTTGAAGAATGGATGGCGAACTTTGTCGCCGATTTTGAGCGCTATCGACGCCGCCGCCCCGCCGTTCAATTCAAGCACCGCGATGCTGGGGCCGCCGGAGGGGATCACGCGTTCGGACAAAGGCTCCGCGTTGGTCGCTATATGCGTCACAACCCCCGAGGGCGAAATGAAAATCATGTCGAGCGGGATGTATGTGTTCTTCATCCAGAACGCCACCGGCGCGTTGTGCTCGAACTCAAAGAGCATCCCATGATCGGAGGGCATGTAGCGCCGGTCCATGAGGCCATGCTCGCGAGTCGCGTCATTGTCGGCGACCTCGATCTGAAACGCGTGAGCCCCGGTCGACGTCTCGATCGTCAGCGAATCAGCCGGGCCGCCTCGCACGGGAAAGCTCGCGGAGAGGGCGAGGAAGACGACGAAGGCAAGCGCCGCCCAGAGCCGAACTCCAATTGCCCTCATCGGCGCCGCTCCTCGATCCTTGCGCGGCCGCTGCACGACGCGCTCGAGCCGGTTTCAAGAGCAAGGCGAAGAGCGCGTCAAGCGCTTGAGAGGCGCCGATCGGGAGAAGTCGGCCTCAAACGACGCGGTTAGCGCGCCTAATGCGGCGCAAAGATCTTTGAGCCATCGAGCGGCCGCACCTCGGCAGCCATCAACCCCTTCGGCCCCGGACCGAAGCGCGCGAGCATGCTGTCGCCCGGTTTCGGATCGACGAAACCGTATCGGCGCAGCGTCTCCATGTGGACGAAAATGTCCTCGGTGCTTTCGCCGCGCGTCAGAAAGCCAAACCCCCGAGCCCGGTTGAACCATTTGACGATGACGATCTCGAACCCGCCAACCGAGCTTGCCTGAGCACGGGTGCGGGCGGGCGGAAGCTCCGCAGCCGAAGCCGGGTCGGGATCGGAAACGGCAAGCACCCTGAACACTTGAAGGCCGCGTTCGCGCTCCTGCGCCTCGGCGACGACGCGCGCGCCTTCGCGGAGCATGGTGAAGCCGTCGCGTCTGAGGACGGTCACATGGATGAGCACATCGGCCTCGCCGCTGTCCGGCACGATGAAGCCATAGCCCTTGGCGGCGTCAAACCATTTGACCCGTCCGGCCACTTCGACCAGCCCCACCGGGCGCTCGTCGCTTTCCGCTGTACGCGCCATCGCTTCCGACGGCTTTACGAATTCATCGCTCAATTCGGCCCCCACTCAACGCATCGGCTGCACAATCACGCCGCCATTGAACCCCTTGCGCCTCGCGATTGGGACCATCCGCTCGGCCCCGCCACAAACGGCGGAGATCCGCAACGCAAGTGATTCGACCCTAAGATAGCAAATCGTTCGGCGCTGAATATAGGAAACATACGAAACTTGAGCGTGGCTGTGGATAGGGGCAAAAAAAATCCCGCCGCGCCAAGGTGACGGACGGGATCATGAAACTCGTCGCAGCGGCGATGCTGCGCAATGGCGACTGCGTGTTTGGGCTTACTCGCCATCGTCCTCCGGCTCCGGCGGCGGCGTCAGGCCTTCGAGCCCGCGCAACAAATCCTCTTCAGTCATCCGGTCGAACTGAACGTCAGCTCCCGCCTCGATCTGCGTCTGCACGTCCGGATTGACCATCGGGGGCGCCGCTTCCGCTTCCGGCTCGTCGATCTCAACATGCTTCTGCAGCGCGTGGATGACGTCCTCGCGCAGGTCGCCGGGCGTTAGCTTGCCATCACCGATCTCGCGCAGCGCAACCACCGGATTCTTGTCATTGTCGCGCTGGATGGAGATTGGCGCGCCCGACGAAATCGCCCGCGCGCGGTGGCTCGCCATCAAGACCAGATCAAATCGGTTATCGACCTTGTCGATGCAATCCTCGACGGTGACGCGAGCCATGCAGAACTCCTCGGTTGTTGAAAAGAGCAGGAAAAAGGAAGCGCGCCTCGTACACCGCGCGCGCGAAGGATGCAAGTCAATCCCTGACAGGCGCAGCTTCGGCATGTCGCGCCGACGCGCGTCGACGCGACGCCCGCATCCGCGCAATGACGCTTGCGAACGCCTGAGCAAAGCGATCGACATCGGCGTCCGTCGACGCCCAACCGAGGCTCAAACGGATGGCGCCACGCGCGAGCTCGGGCGGACACTCCCATCGCCGCCAGCACATGCGATGGCGCCACCTTGCCCGACGAGCAGGCTGAGCCTGAGCTCACCGCGATGCCCGCGAGGTCGAGTGCGATCATGAGCGTCGCGGCTTCAACGCCGGGAACGGCGAAGCAGACGGTGTTCGATAGCCGCTGCGTGGTTTCACCAAAGATCACCGCATCGGCGGCGACCGCACGCACGGCGACGATCAGGCGATCCCGCAACCCGGTCAGCCGCGCCGGCTCCGTGTCCAACTCGGCGAGGCATTCCCGCGCCGCGGCGCCGAAAGCGGCAATTGTGGCTACGGACTCGGTGCCTGCCCGGGCGCCGCGCTCCTGACCGCCCCCGCGCACGAATTGCGCGCCCAAGCTGATTCCTGCGTGCGCGACGACCAAGGCGCCTGCGCCCTTGAGACCTCCAATCTTGTGCGCCGAGAGGATGAGCGCATCGGCGCCGAGCGCGGCGACGTCGCAAGGCATGCGCCCAGCCATCTGGATTGCGTCGCAGACCAGGAAGCCGTTCGCCGCGTGAACCAGCTCCGCGGCCTCGGCGACCGGTTGAATCACGCCAGTCTCGTTGTTTGCGCCCTGGAGCGCCATCAGGACGCGCCCCGGACGGCGGCACGCCGCCTCCAGCCAGTCGAGATCGACGCGCCCGTCCGGAGCCAAGGGCGCGACTTCCGCGGTCGGGAACCGGTGTCCGGATAAAACGCAGGCGTGCTCGCCAGCGGAGACAATAAGCCGATCGAGCGGCGGCGCGCCTCGACCGCCTCCGAACAGAGGATTGAGCACGGCATTGGCCGCCTCTGTGCCGCCGGATACGAAAGTGACACACCGAGAGCTGACGCCTGCCAGCCGCGCCACCTCGCTCCTCGCGTCCTCCACAAGCGTCCGCGCCGCCCGCCCCTCGGCGTGGATTGACGAGGGATTTCCTGTCGTCTCCATGGCCACAAGCGCCGCTTCGCGCGCAGCGGGACGCAGCGGCGCCGTCGCGTTATAATCGAGATAGGCCCGATTCAATGGGGTTGTGCCGGCCATCGCGGCTCCAATTCCTGCGTTTGGCGCGAGAACTGCAGCGGAAGTTGCGGTTTTTCCTTGCAATTGCCGTCGGCCTGCGTGCTATGAGGCGGCCTCCGAGGCGCCCCCCCGCCGACTGATCGAGACATATTCGCGCTTAGTTCCGCGTCGCAAGACGTGAAAGCGCGCACTCGACCCCCAGCAGGAGGCGTCTCAAGGCATTGTGGAGTATTCATGCCCGAGGTTTTCTTTACCGGTCCCGCCGGTCGGCTGGAGGGGCGTTTTCATCCCGCCAAGCAGCGCGGGGCGCCAATTGCGGTGGTGCTTCACGCTCATCCGCAGTTCGGCGGCACGATGAACAATCAGATTGTATACAACACATACTACAATTTCGCCGAGCGCGGGTTTTCGGTGCTCCGCTTCAATTTCCGCGGCGTCGGGCGGTCGCAGGGCGCCTTCGATCACGGTCAGGGCGAATTGTCGGACGCAGCCTCCGCCCTCGACTGGGCGCAGTCGATCAGCCCGGAGGCGCGCGCCTGCTGGATCGCCGGCGTCTCGTTCGGCTCGTGGATCGGCATGCAGCTCCTGATGCGCCGGCCTGAGATTGAAGGCTTCATCTCGATCGCCCCGCCCGCCAATCGTTTCGATTTCAGCTTTCTCGCGCCCTGTCCCTCGTCCGGCCTGTTCGTGCATGGCGACAAGGACCGCGTCGCGCCGCTGAAAGAGGTCCAGGCGCTGATCGAGAAACTGAAGACTCAAAAGGGCATTCTCATCGAGCACGCCGTCATTCCCGAGGCCAATCACTTCTTCGAGGATTGCATCGACGAACTGCAAACGGTGGTCGGGGCCTATCTGGACAAGCGTCTCGGGATGCCACGTCATGCGCCCCTACCCGTGCGCAAGGACCGCGCAAAGCCCGTCGCTCCGCCGACCGAAGACCGATAGAGGTCGACAAATCCAGTGTCTTTGATCACAACGACGGACGAACTCGCTCAAGCCTGTCAGCGCCTGGCGCGTTCGTCGTTCGTGACCGTCGATACGGAATTCCTGCGCGAGTCGACCTTCTGGCCAATTCTCTGCGTGGTCCAGGTCGCCTCCGACGACGAGGCCCTGGCGATCGACGCCCTCGCCCCCGGGCTCGACCTCCTGCCGTTGCTGCAGCTGATGGCCGACGAGGACGTGGTCAAGGTGTTCCACGCCGCCAGACAAGATCTGGAGATCTTTTGGAAGCTGTCTGGCGTCCTGCCAACGCCGCTCTTCGACACCCAGGTCGCGGCCATGGTGTGCGGCTATGGCGAGCAGGTCTCCTACAGCGAGCTCGTGCATTCGGTCTGCCATGTGACAATCGACAAGTCGTCGCGCTTCACGGACTGGGCGCGCCGGCCATTGGCCGAGGCGCAGATCACGTATGCGATCGGGGATGTAACGCACCTGCGCGACATTTATCGGTCGCTCTCGAAACGCGTCGCGAGCGCTGGGCGCCAATCCTGGCTCGACGACGAGATGAAGACGCTCACCTCCGCGTCGACATACGAACAGCATCCCGAGCGGGCGTGGGAGCGCTACAAAGGCAAGGCCCGCAAGCCCCGCGATCTTGGCGTCCTGATGGAGCTTGCAGCGTGGCGCGAAAGCGAGGCGCAGGCTCGCGACGTGCCACGCGCGCGCGTGCTTAAGGACGAAGTGCTGATCGAGCTCGCGCTTGCCGCCCCTCGCACCTCTGACGCGCTCGCCAATCTACGCGCTTTCCCACGCGGGATGGAGCGCTCGCGCGCCGGCGGGGAGATCCTGGCGGCGATCGAACGCGGGCTCGAGCGCGACCCCAAGACACTGCCAAAGATCGAGCGCGAGCGGCGCAACGGCGCCAATGTCGGCCCAACGGTCGAGTTGCTCAAAGTGCTGCTCAGGCAAGTTAGCGAGGACAGCGGGGTGGCCGGCAAGCTGATCGCGACTGTCGACGATCTTGAGGCGATCGCCCAGAGCGACAAGGCCGACGTGCCCGCGCTCAATGGCTGGCGGCGGAAGCTGTTCGGCGACAGGGCGATTGAACTCAAGCACGGACGCCTCGCGCTGACGGTCGAGAACGGCAAGGTCGTCACCATCGAATGGAAAGACGCGGAAGCGCCGCATTCGGCGGTCTGAACCAGGGCCAGTCGCAACGGCGAGGACGCCCTATGAGCGCAAGCGCCGATATTGTCTGGTTACGCGACGACTTCCCACTCGATGACCAACCATCCGTTCACGCGGCTGCAAATCGTCCGGCGCTCGCGCGCTCAGCTTGACGGAGGCAGCGCAGCGTCGGAAAAGACGGCCCTCTTCTGGTGTCGCCAGGACGACGGAATGCAGCGCGTCACGCTGATCGACAATTATGACAGCTTCACGTTCAACCTCGTCCATTACCTTGGCGAGTTGGGCGCGGACGTGTCTGTGTGGCGCAACGACGAGATCACGGTCGCCGACGCGCTCGCCGACAAGCCGGACGCGATCGTGTTGTCACCCGGCCCTTGCACGCCGAACGAGGCGGGCGTCTGTCTCGACCTCGTCCGCGCGGCCAGCGAAACGACGCCGCTGCTTGGAGTCTGCCTGGGTCACCAAGCCATTGGACAGGCGTTTGGCGGCGACGTTGTCCGGGCGCCAGCGCCGATGCACGGCAAGGTGTCGCGCATTTCGCACAATGCGCGCGGGCTCTTTCGCGGTCTGAACGGACCTTTTTCCGCCACGCGCTATCACTCGCTCGTCATTGAGCGATCGAGCGCGCCCGCCGAACTCGAGGTCAGCGCCGAGAGCGACGAAGGGCTCGTCATGGGCGTTCAGCATCGCGACCGCCCGACATGCGGGGTGCAGTTCCACCCGGAAAGCATCGCCAGCGAACACGGCCGGCAGATCCTGCGCAATTTCCTCGACTTCGCCGGCGCTTTTCATCAGCGCCACCAAGCATTCTGACGAGAACGCGAAACGAGGATATGGAATCCTTCAAGCCTCTGATCGCCAAAGTCGCCGCAGGCGCGACGCTCACTCGCAGCGAAGCGGAAAGCGCGTTCGACTCGATGCTTTCGGGCGAGGTGACGCCGTCGCAGATGGGCGGGTTCCTCATGGCGCTGAGGGTGCGCGGGGAGACGGTCGACGAGATCACCGGCGCGGTCGCCGCCATGCGCGCCAAGATGCTCAGCGTCAAAGCGCCGCCGGATGCGATCGACATTGTCGGCACCGGCGGCGACGGCTCGGGCTCCTACAACGTCTCGACCCTGGCTGCGATCATCGCCGCGGCTTCTGGCGCGACGGTCGCCAAGCATGGCAATCGCGCCATGTCGTCCCGTTCCGGCGCCGCGGATACGCTCGCTGCGCTCGGCGTGAAGATCGGTCTTGCGCCCGAAGGCGTCGAGCGTTGCCTCGACGAAGCGGGGATCGCTTTCATGATGGCGCCCACGCACCACGCCTCGATGCGCAATGTCGGCCCGACGCGGACCGAACTCGGCACGCGCACGATGTTCAATATTCTCGGGCCCCTCTCCAATCCGGCGGGCGTCAAGCGGCAACTGGTCGGCGTCTTCTCCGCCGCCTGGCTCGAGCCAATGGCGGAAGTTCTGCGCAATTTCGGTTCGGAGCGCGTCTGGGTGACGCATGGGCTCGACGGGCTGGACGAGATCACCACCACGGGAACGACCAAGGTGGTCGAACTCAAAGGGGGTTCGCTGCACGCCTTTGAACTGACGCCGGAAGCGGCGGGCCTTCCTCGCGCGACGCCGGCGGCGCTGAAGGGAGGCGAACCGGCGCACAACGCCAAGGCGCTTACCGATGTGCTCGGCGGCGCTGAAGGCGCCTATCGCGACATCGCGCTCATCAACGCCGGGGCGGCGCTTGTAATTGCCGGCAAGGCCGGCTCTATTAAAGAGGGCGTGGCCATGGGCGACGCGGCGATCCGCTCCGGCGCGGCGCGCCGCACGCTCGACCGATTGGTCGCAGCGTCGAACGCGTGACGGTCGGGAGCGCTGATGACCGACATCCTGAAGAAGATTGAAAGTTACAAACGCCGCGAAATTGCCGAGTCCAAAGTCCGGGTGCCGCGCGCGACCCTGGAGCGGGAGATCGACAGCCAGTCTCCGCCGCGCGGCTTCGTCAAGGCGTTGCAAAGGGCGATCGAAGAGGGCCGGTTCGGCCTGATCGCGGAGATCAAGAAGGCAAGCCCGTCGAAAGGACTCATTCGCGAGGATTTCGAGCCGGCCGCTCTCGCCAAGGCCTATCAGGCTGGCGGCGCGTCTTGCCTTTCCGTGCTGACCGACGCGCCGTCGTTCCAGGGCGCGCCCGACCACCTGGTGAAGGCGCGCAAGGCGACGACGCTTCCCATTCTGCGCAAGGATTTTCTTTTCGACCCCTATCAGGTCCTGGAAGCGCGCGCCTGGGGCGCCGACTGCATCCTCATCATCATGGCCGCCGTCGACGACGACCTCGCCAAGACCCTCAACAAGACCGCGCATGATCTTGGCCTCGACGTGCTGATCGAGACCCACGACGAGACCGAGCTCAAACGCGCGCTCGCCCTCGAGGGCCGCCTGATTGGAATCAACAACCGGAACCTTCGCACTTTCGAGACTTCCCTCGAAGTGTGCGAGCGCCTCGTCCCCTCAATCCCGGCCGGGAAGATCGTGGTCGCCGAAAGCGGCATTTCCGACCACGCCGACTGCAAGCGGCTCGCTAAGGCCGGGGTGGAAACCTTTCTGGTCGGTGAGGCGCTGATGCGCCACAAGGACGTGACCGCCGCGACCCGCACCTTGCTGACCGGGATGTAACGGGGGGCCCCCGTGTCGCCGCGGTTCGCGTCCAGGCGCTTTCCGCCTTCAGGGCCGGTCGGCGTAGGGCGGGAACATCGACCAAGGTTCCGACCAGCCGCAAGAGAGCCTGCTGCTCGGGTCCTCTCCCTTCCCTCAGGAAGGCGCCGATTTCAATGTGCGCCACAGACGGCGCTACCAGAAGGCGCGTTGGGCTGATGGAACAATGAAGGCGTGTCCGTCGCGCGGGCTACCCGCCCAAGGAATCCACGGCTGTCGCCGCTTGCGGGCTGCGGTATCGCTCTCGCTGCCGATCTGGCCATAACCGGCTGCTCACGCTTGCCGCTTGGCATAGCATGAGTTAGGGGTCTCCTGCGAGCGATCGGCGTCAGCGAATCTCTCAACCTTGTCAAACTTCGGACAACTGCGCCGGAGCGCGCGGCGTTTCACCAGCGTCCTTCGCCTGCAGAGCGCTCCGGGACGCTGTTGTAACCGCGCGAGCCGCGACGGGTCGCGCCATACGGTTCTCTTTTTGTTCTCCCGCCCGTGGTAGCTTGAGACCTGGGCGAATTCGCCAGAATGTGACAGCAACATGAACGATCTCTTCGGCGCGGCAGCGCCTCGACGCGGCAAACCCGCGCCGGCCAATTCCAAGTCTGGCGTCCGAAACGGAACGCCGGACGAAGCGAACTACACCGCCGCCTCGATTGAAGTGCTCGAGGGGCTGGAGCCTGTTCGTCGACGGCCTGGCATGTATGTGGGCGGCACGGATTCGAACGCGCTGCATCATCTGTTTGCCGAGGTGATCGACAATTCGATGGACGAAGCGGTCGCCGGCCACGCGACTTTCATCGAGGTTTCACTCGGAAGACAGCGGTTATTTGAGCGTCATCGACAATGGCCGCGGCATGCCGGTCGATCCGCACCCGAAATTTCCAAAAAAATCGGCCCTCGAAGTCATTATGACGATGCTGCACGCCGGTGGAAAGTTCGACAGCGGCGCCTATGAGACCTCCGGCGGACTTCATGGCGTCGGCGTTTCGGTGGTGAACGCACTGTCGGAAAAGCTCGAAGTCGAGGTGGCCCGCGGGCAGACGCTCTATCGGCAGACGTTCGAGCGCGGCAAGCCAACGAGCAAACTTACGGTCGTCGGCAAGACATTGAACCGGCGCGGCACCAAGGTGCGTTTTTTGCCTGATCCGCAGATTTTCGGTGCTCAGGCGCGCTTCGATCCCGCGCGCGTGTTCAAGATGTCCCGCTCGAAGGCCTATCTGTTCGGCGGCGTCGAGATCCGCTGGCGCTGCGCGGCCGCCCTCATCGGCGATGGCTCGAAAGTCCCGACGGAAGCCACGTTTCATTTCCCGGGCGGGTTCCGAGACTACCTCGCCGCCGACATCGAGGGTGAGGCGCTCGTCGCCGACCAGGTCTTCACCGGCCGGGTCGAGAAAGCTGGCAAGCATGGCTCCGTCGAATGGGCGATCGCGTGGCTCGCAGGCGCCGACGGCTTCGTTCATTCCTATTGCAACACCATCCCGACGCCCGACGGGGGCACGCATGAATCCGGTCTGCGCACGGCCTTGCTGCGTGGGCTCAAGGATCATGCGGACCGCATCGGCCAAAGCAAGCGCGCGGCTCAATTGACGAGCGACGACGTGATGGTGAGTTGCGCCGCGCTGATCTCGGTCTTCATCCGCGAGCCTGAATTCCAGGGACAGAACAAAGGGCGCCTGCAAACCGCCGAAGCCGCGCGACTGGTGGACAGCGTGGTTCGCGACGCCTTCGACCACTGGCTGGCGGCCGCGCCGAGCCAGGCCGCCAAACTGCTCGACTGGTCGATCGAACGGGCCGAGGAACGCGCTCGCCGCCGGATGGAGAAGGAGGTCGCCCGCAAGACCGCGGTGCGCAAGCTTCGGCTGCCCGGCAAGCTGACTGATTGCACGAATTCATCGGCGCAAGGTTCTGAATTGTTTATCGTCGAGGGCGATTCGGCGGGCGGTTCAGCCAAGCAGGCGCGGGATCGAGCGTCGCAAGCGGTGCTCCCGCTGCGGGGAAAAATCCTCAACGTCGCTTCAGCCACGCGCGATAAGCTCGCGCAAAATCAGCAGCTTTCCGATCTCATGCAGGCGCTCGGCGCTGGAGTCGGCGCTCATTATCGTTCGTCCGACCTTCGCTACGACAAAATCATCATCATGACCGATGCGGACGTCGACGGCGCCCATATCGCCTCGCTCCTGATCACCTTCTTTTACCGGCAGACCCCGAAACTGATCGAAGAGGGGCACCTTTATCTCGCGGTTCCTCCGCTCTACCGCCTGACCCAGGGAGCCCGATCCCTCTATGCACGCGATGACGCGCATAAAGAGGAATTGATGAAGTCCGGATTCACGGGTCGAGGCGCGATCGAAGTAAGCCGCTTCAAAGGCCTGGGCGAAATGCCGTCGCGCGACTTGCGCGATACGACGATGGACCCGGCCAAGCGCGCTCTTCTGCGCGTCGCGCTTGCTTCGCCGGACACCAACGCAACGGCCGATGCGGTCGAGCGTCTGATGGGCTCGAAGCCGGAGGCGCGCTTCGCTTTCATTCAGGAGCGGGCGCCAAGATCGCTCGAACTCGTGGATCTGTAACGGACAATCGACGCCGCTGTCGCTCAATCTACTCCTGATGGCCTTAAAGTCAGGCGTCCGGACTTCTCTCCTCGGCGCAGCGTGGCGGCAGGAACGATCACACCCGCAGTAAGTGAGCCATGGAGGCCTCTCTACTGCAGGTTGGTCTCGAGGCGCACTTTGCAACAATCATAGGCAAATTAAACAACTCAACACCGCAGTTTAAATGAACAAATAGTTTATCGCACTCACTTGGACCATCTGGCAACCGGGTAAAAAATGCGCTAGTCTAAGCTTGCAAGGTCCGAGTACGTTTTGCGACCGGCCTGGCGGGTATTCGATGATGCGCGCGCTATATTTTATCCGTATGCCGGTCGCGAGGGGTTATTCGCCGGCCGTGGCGCGTGATTGCGCCAGACGACATTCCAAGTTCCGTTCGCCGACCGGGGGGTCCTGCCTTTGAGCGGGTGGACGGACATTGGAACTGCGCGTGTAACCGACAACTATTGGTCAGACGGAAAATGTCGCGACGTGTTTGCTGAGATCAGCAGATCGCGAGGGGACGGGGCTGCGCTCCCATCGATTAGGCTTTTGGGTGGAGATCTGGGACTAACATGAGCAAGGGTAAGGACTTTAGGGCGCCTCGGAAGCGCGGGTTCGACGACGATGGGCCGATGCCTTACGAGTTGAGGCCTCGTCCGGGTCGAAGCTTCGGCGGCGGTCCGGATGCAGGGGGGTTTGGCGGCGCGCCCATGGGCGGAGGCGCCGCGCCGGTTGATTCCGGCGCGCCGCCGGTCGATGCGGTGGTCAAATGGTTCAAGGCGGACAAGGGCTACGGATTCGTCGAGTTGGCGGGAGGCGCCGGCGACGCATTTCTGCACGCTAACGCTTTGCACTCCGCAGGCCACGACACCGTTCCCGCTGGCGCCAAATTGCGCGTTCAGGTCGGCGCGGGAGCAAAGGGCGCACAGGTGACCCGCGTGCTTGAAGTGGACGCTGCCGGTGTCGTTGAGCGGCCGCAGCGGCCATCGAGCGACGGGGTTCGGCCGCCTCGCCGGGTTGCGCCTGATCCGTCGACCGCCGTGTCGGTCACCGGAAAGGTGAAGTGGTTCGACGACGCAAAGGGATTTGGCTTCGTTGCGAGCGAGGATGGCGGCAAGGATGTGTTCGTCCATATCTCGGTGCTCGGTCCGGCTGGTATTTCGCATTTGGCCGAAGGCCAGCAGGTCACGATGAGAGTGGTGGACACGCCCAAGGGGCGCGAGGCGATTTCGCTGTCGCTTTAAGGCGTTCGTCTTGATGAATGGGGAGCGCAATTCAGCGCTCCCGCCGGCTCTCCAATAGTCCCTCTCGTATTTCATAGACTGTTGGCCCTGCCGATGCAGCCCTCCCGCGATATTCGTCGCCTTATCGACATCATGGCTGCGCTGCGCGATCCGATTGGCGGCTGCCCGTGGGACGTCCAGCAGACCTTCGCCTCGATCGTCCCGTTCACGATCGAAGAGGCCTATGAAGTCGCCGATGCGATCGAGCGCGGCGCGACCGAAGACCTGCGCGACGAACTCGGCGACCTCTTGCTGCAGGTCGTCTTTCATGCCCGCATGGCGGAGGAAGCCGGGCTGTTTGACTTCGGCGGCGTGGTCGAAGCCATCACCTCCAAACTGGTGCGCCGGCATCCCCATGTCTTCGGCGACGCCGGGAAGATGAGTTCCGATGAAGTCAAGGCGTTGTGGGGGCGCATCAAAGCCGAGGAAAAGCGCGCGAAGCTCGCTTCCGAAGCGAGGAGCGGACGGATTGCAGAGACGAAATCCGGCGCGCTCGACGGGGCGCCGCTCGCGTTGCCGGCGCTGACTCGGGCCATGAAACTGCAAGAGAAAGCGAGCAAGGTCGGTTTCGACTGGAACGACGTTCGCGCCGTCCTGGACAAGATCAGGGAAGAAATCGTCGAGGTCGAGGCCGAGATCGCGCATGGCTCGGCGCAAGCGCAGTCGAGCGAAGTGGGCGACCTTTTGTTTGCCGCCGTGAATCTCGCCCGACATCTCAAGGTCGATCCCGAGGCCGCCTTGCGCAGCGCCAACGCCAAGTTCGAACGCCGCTTCGCCCATATCGAGGACCGGCTTGCCGAAGCCGGCCGAACGCCTGAAGGCGCCAGTCTCGATGAAATGGAGCTTCTATGGACCGAGGCGAAGGCCGGGGAGCGCTTGGCGGGGTGAAAGATTTCAACTGAACCGGCATGCCCTCGGGTTGAGGGGCGTCAGCGCTCCCGCTCCCTGACGGTGGGCCGCCTCAAACGTCGCAAGGCGGACGAACCGAGTCGCTCCAATCGGACCGCCTTTCGGACTGCAGGCCACAAAGGCGGCCGGATCCTGAACATCAGACAGACCCGACCACAAGCCGAACCGTCACAATCCATCAACCGAATATGCAAGCAGCACGTTTCCTGGCGCGCCGCCAAAAATACCGGACCCAGAACCGACATAGACCATGCCGTCGACGACGACCGCTCCACCACCATTAATCGAGCCGCCCTTGGCCGCGACGCCATTGACGGTCTGATAGTCGCCCTTCGTGTCCATGTCCCAAGCGATCTTGCCGTTGTCCGCAAAATAGGCACGAAGATGTCCGTCGAGTCCGCCCGAGAAAACCACCCCCGGAATCGCGCTCACCGCAGCCGATTGGGCGGGGCTGCATCCCGGAACATCTCCGCAGCCGGGATGAGGGGTCCGCCAAATCTCGTCTCCCGTAGCCAGCTTGAGAGCCGATAATCCACCGCCCGCTTTGTTGTCGTAGAGAAGCGCGATTTTTGGATCGAAGATGTATGGCTGGGCGCCAGCAGTTCCAAGCGGCACGGGGCGCAGTCGAACGTCGGACACCGCGACATAGACATTGCTTTGATCGGCCGCGACGCCCCATTCCACGCCGCCAAGAACGCCGCCCTCGCCAACTCTCTTCTGCCAGACAATTGCGCCACCCTGATCCGGATCGATCGCGGTCACGACGCCCGATTTCTGCCCAGCGACCAAAATGCGTTTGCCGTTGGGAAGACCGGCGAGGACGGCGGACGATCCGAAATCAAAATCCGGTCCCTTGGCCTTGGGGCAGTTCTCTCCCTCGGGGCAGGCGACGTTGAACGCGTCTCCTGAAGTTATTTGACGCGACCACGTCAGTTCGCCTGAACGCGCGTCAAGAGCGAGAAAGGCGTCCGAGGTCTTGGTCGGAGGATCAGAATAATTGTCGCCGGTTGTTGCATAGACCCTTTGGCTTACGGCGTCGAAGGTCGGCGCCGACCAAATCCCTGCGCCCGACGGTCCCATCTGCTGAACGCCGACGGCGTTCGTTGCGCCCGGCTTGGCTGGGTCGGCGATGGTGAACCTTTTCCACAGGACCTTGCCGGTCGATGCGTCCAATGCGACGAGGCTCCCGCGGAACGTGCAACAAGAGATTGATTTGTTGGCGCCCGTCGCCTCCTCATAGGACGTGACCGGAACGAACAAGATCGTCGCGACTAGCGTCGGCGAGCCGGTGATCACCGCCGCCGAGTGGTCATCGAGTTTGGCCTTCCACAGCTCCTTTCCGGTTAGCGCATCGACCGCATGGGCGTTTGCGCCAAGGTCGCCAAAATAGGCGGTCCAACGATCCCCGACTTGACCGACAATGACGCCTGCTCGTACACCCGTGCCTGGGGCGAACTCCCAATAGGAACATCCGCTCTTGGCGTCGAGCGAATAGACCTTTCCGTTTTGGCTCCCGACAAACACGCGGCCGCCGAACACTGTCGGTTGGGCCGCCGCAAGGGTGGCGCCGGGGAAGCCAAACGCCCATTTCAATTTCAGACGAGCAATGTCGGATGCAGAGAGCCGCGCCATTTCCGCTGGTTGGAAGCGGTGCTGCGCGGGGTCGACGCCCCATCCATTCCAGTGCGGCTTGCTCAGGGGATCGGCGAAGGCGACGGCTTCATTGTTCGGACAGGCGCCGCTTGTTAAGCCAGCGGCGGGCTCCTCCGCTCTGGCGTCGAGCGAGCATGCCGCGCAACCGATAAGCGAAAATCCAAGAATTGAGTAAGCCAGTTTGCTGCAAAATGTCATGGCAACCTCCTAAGGGAGGGCGCGGAAATGTTAGATCAAGCGTGGAGAAACGCGGCCTGTTGAGAAAAGCAAGTAACGTCCAATTGCGATGCGCCCGTGAAAGAGACCAGAAGCCCCGCGCTCCACGATTTCGCCTCCCTTTCGACCGCATTACTGCCAAAAAATGACGCATTTAAGGAGAAGTCTCGAAGGAACCGACCACCGAATATCCGCGAACCCAAACCTTAGCAGGACAACGAGTTTAGGCGCTTCGAGCCGTTACCCGGCCAGGGATCACAAATCGTTCGACATTTTATGTCGGCATTTTATGTTGGCAATATTTTGCTAAAATCAGGAATCTGTGCTACATTATTTTGATGCTAAGAGCACCGCGCTTTCACATCGAATGGCAGCCGGCCGTATTGTCATTCCCGCTTGCAAGCGGGAATCCAACTCTCGGCAACAGCCTCTGAATGCCCGCTGTCGCGGGCATGACAGCCTAATGGCGAAAAAGCGCGAAACGAAAAGGCCGTTAAGCCATTGAAAACCAACGATTCCGCGAAATGACCGATTCAGAGCTCGTAATGATTTCAATGACTTGCGGCTCGGCATGCGAAACGCTCGTTTCGTTTCTCTACTTTTCAGCCTCGTCGACGCCCGAGATGAAATCGAGACATCCCCGTCCTCGTCCTGGCGCGCCACCACCCCCGCAGGGCTCACTGTCCCATGCAGGCGTCAGCGAGGCGCTTTGGCCGCGCCGCTCGCCGAAATCGCCGGACTTAGCCGCCGGTCAGCGCTCGGCGTCCCGCCCGTGGTTTGAACGAACGGGCGCTTCACCGCCGTCGCAAAGCGTCTCTTGACCCGCTCGATCTGGTCAGGCGGAACGCGGATGGTGAGGCGGAGCCCATCCTCTTCGTCACTTCGGCTCATGACCTCGGCGTGCTCGTAGAGCCAATGCAGCCCCTGCCCGTCGCTGGCGTCAAGGGTCAGCTCGAGGTGCGAGCGGCCGCGAGCGAGACGGTCCTCGATCGCGGCCAGGAGATGATCGATCCCCTCCCCCGTCGCCGCGGAGATCGCAAGCGGCGCTGTCTCCCTCGTCTCCTGCTCCTGAGCGAGCGCGGCGCGCGCGTCGGCGTCCAGCAGGTCAACCTTGTTCCATGCCTCGATCACGCGATCTGCATGGTCGGCGACGCCGATCTCGTCCAGAACCGTCTCGACGTCATGGGCTTGGGCGTCACTGTCGGCGTGCGAGATGTCCCGCACGTGGACGATGACATCGGCCGCGCGCACCTCCTCCAGCGTGGCGCGAAAAGCGGAAATGAGCGTGGTCGGCAAATCCGAGATGAAGCCGACGGTGTCGGAAAGGATCGCCGAGCCGCCATGCGGCAACTTGATGAGCCGCATGGTCGGATCGAGCGTGGCGAACAGCATGTCGGCAGCCACCACTTCGGCGCGGGTGAGCCGATTGAACAGAGTCGATTTGCCGGCATTGGTGTAGCCGACCAGCGCGACAATCGGATAGGGCACGGCGGTCCGGCTCGCGCGTTGCAGGGCGCGCCGTTGTTTGACAGTCTCGAGTTCCCGCTCGATCCGAACGATCCGCTCGCCGATAAGGCGACGATCGGTCTCGATTTGGGTCTCGCCCGGCCCGCCGAGAAAGCCGAACCCGCCGCGCTGCCGCTCAAGGTGGGTCCACGAGCGAACCAGGCGGGAGCGCTGATATTTCAAATGGGCGAGTTCGACCTGCAGCGCGCCCTCGGCGGTGCGGGCTCTCTGGCCGAAGATCTCGAGGATGAGCCCGGTGCGGTCGATGACCTTGCAGCCGAAGGCCTTCTCGAGGTTGCGCTGCTGCGCCGGAGAGAGCGCGCAATCCATGACGACGAGGTCGATGTCGTCGGCCTTGACCTGCGCGGCAATCGTTTCGACCCTGCCCTTGCCGATGAAGGTCGCCGGCCGGATCGCGTTCAATGAAACCGTTTCGGAGCCCAACACCACGAGATCTATGGCGCGCGCGAGCCCGACCGCCTCGTCGCGCCGCGCCTCGGGGCTGCGCAACATGTCGATCGATTCACGCGTAACATTCGGGCAGACGACCAACGCGCGGGTGGGTTTAACGCGCCGGTCTCGATCGTCCATCGGTTCGCGAGCCGGAATAGGGTTAGCGGGCGTCTTCGTCGACGGCCTCGAACATGGTGATCGGGCTTGCCGGCATGATCGTCGAGATCGCGTGCTTGTAGACCAGCTGGGAGTGCCCGTCGCGCCGAAGCAGGACACAGAAATTATCAAACCAAGTCACGAAACCCTGCAATTTCACACCGTTAACCAGAAAAATTGTGACGGACGTCTTGGACTTTCGCACGTGGTTGAGGAACGTGTCCTGGAGGTTTTGCGCCTTCTCGGTTGCCATTCGTGTTTCCGTTTGTTGGGCCTTTGCGGCCAGCGTTGTTCGGAAGTCATCCGCGCCTTCGGGTAATGCGCGGTTCACGGGTCTCATAGCATAGAAAATAAGGCCCGCGAACTCGCAAGCCTAAAGTACGATGTTAAAGAGGCTTTGGCGCCCGGCAAAGGGCGAGAGATTGCTGTCCGGCATGCCGTTTGGGAATAATCCCGCTTGACCTATTCGACGCCCAGAGACTTCAGCTTTCGATGCAGAGCTGAGCGTTCCATACCAATGAACTCGGCGGTTCGCGATATATTGCCGCCAAAGCGACTGATCTGAGCGACGAGATAGTCGCGCTCGAACGCTTCTCGGGCTTCACGGAGGGGAAGACTCAGCAATTTTTCACCTCCGATGCCGCTCGGGACCGCCGGAACAAGCGCGCCAACCTCAGCGGGCAGCATAGAGGCTGAAATCTCCGCGTTGACATCGCCCAACGCCAAAATCATCAATCGTTCAACATTGTTTCTAAGTTGTCGGATGTTTCCTGGCCAGTCGTGCGATTGAAGCACGGCCATCGCGTCCCCACCCACCCGGCGGGGCGCGACGCCCATATTCGCCGCGGTGATCTTCAAAAAATATTGGACGAGTTCGGGGATGTCCTCGCGCCGCTCCGCTAGCGACGGAACCCGAATTGGCACCACCGAAAGCCGGTGGAAGAGGTCTTCGCGAAAACGCCCCTCAGTGATCGCCTCCGCCAGGTCCCGGCTCGTGGACGAAATGATGCGCACATCTACGGAAACACGTGAGGCGCCGCCAACGCGCTGAAAGTTCTGATCGACCAAAACGCGCAGGATCTTGGCCTGCGTCTCGCGGGGCATGTCCGCGATTTCATCCAGATACAGCGTACCGCCGTGCGCCTCTTCAAGCGCGCCGACCCGCGACTGCCCCTCCGCGCCGGATTCGACGCCGAAGAGTTCCGACTTCCATTCCTTCAGGCGACATTGCCGGCGCGTTTATGACGACAAAGGGACCGTTGGCCCGCGCGGAACTTTCGTGAATGAGTCGAGCAGCCAATTCCTTACCTGAACCAGCTGCGCCAGAAATGAGAATGCGTGAGTTGGCCGGCCCGAGTTTTTCGATGACCCGCTTTAGGTTCAGAATCGCTGAGGAAGATCCGACCAGCCGGTCTTCAGAGCCGCCACGAGCTCGTAAATCACTGACCTCACGCTTCAGGCGTGACGTCTCTAGGGCCCGCTCGGCGATGAGAAGCAGACGATCCGCCTTGAACGGTTTTTCGATGAAGTCATAAGCGCCGAGCTTGATCGCCGTCACCGCGGTCTCGACATTGCCGTGGCCCGAAATCATCACAACCGGCACGTTCGGATGCTTGCCCTTGATCGCTTCGAGCAGTTGCAGCCCGTCCAGCTTCGAGCCCTGCAACCAGATGTCGAGAAGGATCAGTTGCGGACGTCGCGCTTCAATGGCCGCGATAGCCTCGTCTGAATCACGCGCCAGGCGTGCGCTATGACCCTCGTCCTCCAAGATGCCCGCGACGAGGCCACGAATGTCCTGTTCGTCATCAACGATAAGAATGTCAGCAGCCATCAGGACGAACCGATCCTCTCATTTTTTGCGACCGCAGCACTCTCCCCGGCGCGACGAAGCGGCAATCTCATCAACACCTTCGCGCCTCGGCCGCCATCGAGGCGCGCCGGCCCGTCGAGGAGGTCGACGCCACCGCCGTGGTCTTCGAAGATCTTGACGACAATTGGCAAACCGAGCCCGGTTCCCTCGGCTCGAGTTGTCACATAAGGCTCGATGAGACGGTGTCGATCCTCCAGCGGAAAGCCCTTGCCGTTGTCGCTGACGCCAATCTCGGCAAAGTCCGAGCCGTCCAATGACAACGTCGT
This sequence comes from uncultured Alphaproteobacteria bacterium, assembly GCA_963762335.1. GTDB lineage: Bacteria > Pseudomonadota > Alphaproteobacteria > Rhizobiales > Beijerinckiaceae > Roseiarcus. Next base: position 180,501 of record CAVXKU010000014.1, read on the forward strand.
GACTACGACGCCTGGGGGATGGTGTTCACCCAGGGCGTCGATCCCTTCGGTTGCATTCTTCAACACATTGGTCAGGGCTTGCGACACCAGTCGACGATCAAACTCGGCGAAAACAGGTTCGTCCGGCAATTGCTCTTCAAATGTGATGTCAGCGCGGCCGACCCGCATAAGGAAGATCGCTTGACGAACGCAATCGGTGAGATCGTCTCGCGCGGGACGCGCCTTCGGCGTGCGCGCAAAGGAAGAAAATTCGTCGACCATCCGTTTGATGTCGTCGACTTGGCGGATGATGGTGTCCGTGCATTGGTCGAATATGTCCTTGCCCTCGACAATATGGCGACCGTAACGCCGTTTCAGCCTCTCCGCTGAGAGTTGGATCGGCGTCAGCGGATTTCTTATCTCGTGCGCAATGCGACGGGCGACGTCCGCCCACGCGGCAGTGCGTTGAGCGGTCACAAGGTCGCTGATGTCGTCAAGCGTGATGACGCTCGCGCGATCGTCACGGGCCGGGTTTCCAGTGACGCGAACGTTGAGAACTCGCTCACGACCTTCTCGCAGGACGGTCGCCTGCCCTTGATGCAGTCGCAGCCTGAGCGAACGAGCCTGTTCCCAAATCAATCCGATACTGGGCTGGACCGTACTAAGAGAGCGTCCGATAAGGCCGAGGTCACCGCCGAGCAGCCGCTCGGCGGCGGCGTTCGAAACCGTGATGTTCCCGTCGTTGTCCACGCCCAGCACGCCAGCGGGCACCCCGGACAGGACCGCCTCAATGAAAGCTCGCCTTTCATCATTGAGCGCATTCGCGTCGATCAACCCGCTCTGTTGACGCAGCAGCTCCGACGTCATCTTGTTGAACGTGTCCCCGAGGTGGCCGAGATCTCCGTCGGAGCGGCGAGTCGGGACCTGAACATGCAGGTTGCCGGAAGCGACCTCGTCAGTCGCGCGGATCAGACGGCGGATCGGTCCAACCAGCCGATTGGCGAACGCCAACCCGAGCCAGATGGCGGAAAACAGCATAGTCAGCGCAAGAAGCACGAACACGGTCGCAAAACCGAGTTCCAGGCTGTGGCGATGGGCCTCAAATCGTCCGAACATATTCGCGACGTTGGCCGCATCATTTGCGACCTTCGCCGCCAGCGGATCGATGCCTCTCGCGGCGTAAAGGAATTTTCCCTCTACCCCCGGGACGGGTCGAATTCCGACGAATATGTTCCCCACGCCCAAAAGTCCGCAGAGCGCTTCGCCGTTTGTCGCGTCATGGAAATCGGACGCCTCGGGTTTCGCGATGAGTTTCTCATCCGACCCCTCCGCGATCTCGAGCGCTGCGCCGTCGCCCGCCATAAGCGCCGCCGCGTTGAATCCCAGTGTCTTACTTCGCGAACTGAAATATTCCTTGAACTGGGTAGGATCCGACTGAAGCAGCATGGCGCTGCGCGCAATGTCGCCGGCGGTCAACTCGACGTCGCGCAACAGCGCGCGACACTGCGATTCGCGGTACAGTTGCGTCGCTTGATTGGACTCATTGATAAACGCCGCGACGTCGCTCATGAAGCGAGGATTGATCGCCCACTCAACCGAAACAGTAGCCACGACCGCCGTAATGATGGCCGGAATGGCGGCGACCAGCGAAAATAGAGCTACGACCCTGCTGTGCAATCGAGCGCCTGCTCGCGCCGCTCGACGCGCGGCTCTCAGCCGCGCGAGTTCCATAGAAATAAGAATAATGAGGATGACAACGACTAAACCGTCGCCCAACAACAACGTAAGGACCACGGTTGCCGTTGGAATGATGGGCGTGACGCCGGCAAACACCAGAAATGTCGCCAGCGCAAGGACGAAAGCCGCGCCAACGACGACCACTCCAAAGCGACCGGTCGGGCGGGTGTCATCCAACAGACCCGCGCCCCGGGCGTTGATAATCGTGGTTCCAGTCAAATCGGTGAACCGAAGGCCAAAGTTCTCCGCTCAGTGGCGAGATCCTTAGCGCCTCCGTTGCAAAGTCGCAACGATGTGGCTCAACTGAGACGCTTTCGGCCGTGGTTCAACGATAGCTTGCAACCCCGCGAAGATTGAGGTCGCGGATCTTCTTGCGTAGCGTGTTGCGGTTCAGTCCGAGAATCTCAGCCGCCTTGATCTGGTTGCCGCGTGTCCAAGTCAGTGTGGCGGCGATCAGCGGCGCTTCGAGGTCGTGCAGCACGCGGTGATAGAGCCCGACCTGAGGACTCGCGCCGCCAAACGAGTGAAAGAGATCGGCGACCGCGCGCTCCATCGCGGCGTCGAAACCATCTCCGGAAACTTGAGCGGCAGTCTGTCCGACGCGCTTCCGTCCCTCTTCTGCCGCGGCCAGCGGCGGAAAGGGCGGCGACGCGCCCGCGCTGAGCTCAGATTCGATCAAGCCCTCCCCGATCACCTCCTGAGGATAGAGCGCCGCCAGACGACGGGTCAGGTTTTCAAGTTCGCGCACGTTTCCGGGCCAGGGATAGCGGCGGAGACGCTCCATGGCCGCGGGCTCGAATGTCTTGATCGGCAGCCCTTCCGCCGAATTGCGTTGGAAGAACGCGCGCACGAGGTCAGGGATGTCCTCCGGACGCTCGCGTAAGGGGGGAAGGCGGAGCGGCACGACGTTCAGGCGGAAAAACAAATCCTCCCGAAACGTTCCTTGCTGAATCGCGAAGCGCAGGTCCTTATTTGTTGCTGCGACGATCCTCACGTTGGTTTTGATTGGGGTACGGCCGCCAACCGTCGTGTACTCGCCCTGCTGCAACACGCGAAGAAGGCGGGTTTGCGCCTCCATCGGCATATCGCCGATTTCATCTAGAAACAGGGTTCCGCCTTCCGCCTGCTCAAAGCGGCCGACGGAACGGGCCGCAGCCCCCGTGAAGGCGCCCTTCTCGTGCCCGAACAACTCACTTTCGATGAGATCTCGCGGAATGGCGGCCATGTTGATGGCGACGAACGGCCCACCCTTGCGCTTGCCGTAGTCGTGCAGGGCTTTCGCGACCAGCTCCTTGCCTGTCCCGGATTCGCCGGAAATCATCACCGTAAGATCGGTCTGCATCAGCCGGGCAAGAACGCGGAAAATGTCCTGCATCGCCGGCGAGCGGCCAACGATCGGCATCACCTCAACCGGCCCCGCCTCCGGCTCCTCGCGCCGCCGCTTGGGCTCGGCGAGCGCCCGACCGACGATCGCCACCAGTTCGCGAAGATCGAATGGCTTGGGCAGATACTCGTAGGCGCCGCGCTCAGAAGCTTTGATGGCCGTGATGAAGGTATTCTGCGCGCTCATGACAATGATCGGCAGATCAGGCCGCATCCGCTTGATGCGGGGCAGGAGATCAAAGGCGTTGTCGTCAGGCATGACGACGTCGGTAATCACGAGATCGCCCTCGCCTGCGGCGACCCAGCGCCACAGTCCCGCGACCGTTCCGGTTGCCCGGACATCGTAACCGGCGCGCGTCAACGCTTGATTGAGAACTGTCCGAATACCTGCATCGTCGTCGGCGACAAGAATATGCCCTGACGGCATTCCCATTAGCTCCTTCGCCCCGACGCTCGACCGGTCATCTCGCCGTGGCGCGCAACGAGCGCAATGGCATCAATACGCGAAACATCGTCCTGCGTGGGTGCGACTCGCACTCGATAATGCCTCCGTGGTCACCGATCAGCTTGGCGACCAGTGCAAGACCTAGACCAGAGCCGCTCGCCTTCGTGGTCACGAAGGGATCGAACAGATTGCCAAGGATTTCCGGGGGGATACCCGGCCCATTGTCTCTAACGCAGATCTCGAGCGGCAAGGCGACCGGTTCGGCGCTCGGCGCCGTGCGCAATCGCACCCCGGGACGGAACGCCGTCGTCAGAGTTATCTCGCCCTCAACGCTATCGTTACCGATGGCTTCCGCAGCATTCTTGACCAGATTGAGGAACACTTGGATCAGCTGATCTCGAGATCCATGCACGTGCGGGAGCGAGGGATCATAAGTCTCGACGAAACGGATGTGGCGGGCAAACCCCGCCTGAGCCAAACGTTTAACGTGATCCAACACGGCGTGTATGTTGAGCTCTTCCCATTGTGACGGCGTCGAAACAGCGAAGGATTGCATCAGATCGACGAGTTTCACGATACGGTCGGTCTCCTCACAGATCAGTTGTGTAAGCGCCCGATCCTCATCGCTCGCGCCCGTTTCCAGCAATTGGGCAGCGCCGCGAATGCCGGAGAGCGGATTCTTGATCTCGTGCGCCAGCATCAGCCCGAGCGCGCTGATTGAGCGGGCTGCGCTGCGATGCGTCAATTGTCTGTCTATTTTTTCGGCAATCGCACGTTCCTGCAGCATTATTGCCACTGCGTCGTCGATCTGGGACAGCGGCGCGACGAAAACGTCGACGTCGTTCCGATTGCCAATCCGCGGGGTAGAAATATCGATCTTATACCCGTTAACGGTGGCGCGATTGCTGAGCGCGTCGGCAACGAGGGCTAGAACGGGTGAGTCAGACGGAATGAGGTCGGTGAGCCGCGACCGAAGCAGTGCTCCTCGCCCCATATCGAAGAAGGTCTCGGCCGCCGCGTTGACCTCGATCACCATGCCGTGCACGTCGACCGTAAGCAGCGGCTGGGCGAGCGCGTTGAGCACTTTCGCGGCGTCCGGACGCTTTTGCGGCTGATGCGCGTTCATGCCGCCAGCCTTGCGCAATCGCCGTCAAAGGCGCGGGCTAGCAGCCGACGGGCCTCAGCTACGTCTTCGCAGATCACCAGCTCGCGCCGAAGCGTCACGTCAGCTCCGGTCTTATCGGCATAGGCCGCCAGGTGCTTTCGCGCATGGCGAAGCCCAGTACGGGTCCCGAGTTTGTCTACCAGCCAATCAAAATGCTCGAGCGCGGCCTCACGCCGCTCGTTAACGGAAGGCTCCTGCGCGACGCCGCCCTCGTCGAGCGCGCGCGACAGGGCGCCGACGAGCCAGGGCGCGCCGACCGCCGCGCGCCCGATCATCACGCCCGCGGCGCCGGAAAGGGCGAGCATCGCCCGCGCGTCTTCCGCAGTGGCGCAATCGCCGTTGACGATAACCGGGATCGCGACCGAGTTGACGACCGCTCGAACGGCGGCCCAATCGGCGCGACCGTCATAGAACTGGGAGCGCGTGCGCCCGTGAACGGTCACCATCTGCGCGCCAGCGCGTTCGGCCCGCTGCGCGAGCTCTGGCGCGTTCAACGACGATTCGTCCCAGCCCAAGCGCATTTTGACGGTTACGGGAACGCACACGGCCTCGACCACAGTCGCGATGAGCCGTTCGGCATTGTCCAGGTCGCGCATAAGGGCCGCACCGGCCAGGGCCCCCGACACCCGCCGCGCTGGGCAGCCCATGTTGATGTCAACCAGGACGGCGCCGGCGCCGACCACCCTGCGCGCGGTCTCGGCCAGAGCCGCCGCTTCACAGCCGACGACCTGGACCGCATGAGGAGCCAGCCCCTCGCCCTCGGCGCGTATGGAAGCTTCCGCTTCGCCCCGGAGGAAGGTCTCGGCCGCGACCATCTCGGAGAAGACGAGCCCAGCCCCAAAGCGGCGCGCGATCCGTCGCATCGCCAGATCGCTGATACCCGACATCGGGGCAAGCAGCGCCCGCCCCTCGAGCTGGATCGGTCCAATCTTGATTGCCGGAGGGGCGCCTACATTTTGGGCGTAGCTCATTCTGCCTACACTCTAGTCAGTTGCACTGCGAAGGCAAGTGGTGTGCGCCGCAAAATAATCAGCGTTTCACGCGCTGTCGCCTGGGCCGGCAAAGAGATGATCGCTGCGGCCGCTCACCCAATAGGCCGCAAGTCCAATCCACTCATGCAAGGCGATCTCGAAGATTCGCAGGTTTCGAACCGGCTCGAACGTCAACCTCAGATCATCAGCCCAGCGACCACGCGTGCGAAAAGCCACGGGATAGGCGATCGGGTGAAAACCGGCCTTCTCGAAAATGCCCATCGAGCGCGGCATATGAAAGGCGGAGGTGACTATGATCCAGCGCTGCGAAGGTTCTGGATGGACGATTGCCGCCGTGAAGCGGGCATTTTCATCGGTGTTGCGTGATTTGTCCTCGATTGTCACTCGCTCGGGAGCAATCCCCATCTGCGACATGAATTTTCGCGCTTGCAGAGCCTCGGTGGACGTCGCCCCCGCGAGTGACGAACTGCCGCTGGTGTAGACGACGCGCGCCTGCGGATAGCGCTTGGCCAGAACGACGGCCTCCGTCAGCCGTTCGCCTCCCTCGTTGAATATCGTCTCCTGTCGGGCTTGGCTCACCCCGTCGTTGATCGCCCCCCCGAGAACGATAATCCCTTCCGGCGGCGGGAGATCGGCCGGCGGGAGCGGGAAGCGGTCCTCGAGCGGCGCAATCAGGAGCACGCCTAGAGGCAAGGTCGCGGCCACGATCAAAACCAGCATCGCAGGTCAGCGCCAGCCCGCGCCCGAAGCGGACGTGCCGGCCAAAGCAAAGCAGGACGCCCAGGAGCGCGGCGAACAACAGGAGGTTGATCGGCGACGCGAACATCCAGAATATTTTCGAGACGACGAAAAACACTGAACGCGCGCTCCCCAGGATCGCGCCGCTTCATGGCAAGGGCGAAGGCTTGTCGCAAGCCTCGCCCTCGCCTACCCTTCGCGCTTTCAATGCAAAGGACCTCGATGAAGCCGGTACGCGATGTTGTGGCCGCGATTGGCCGCACCCCTCTCATTAAGCTTCGCGCCGCTTCCGAGGCCACGGGATGCACAATTCTCGGCAAGGCGGAGTTCATGAATCCCGGCGGGTCGGTCAAGGATCGCGCGGCGTTGGCGATGATCAATGACGCGGTCGCGCGCGGCGCCTTGCGCCCTGGCGGGGTGGTCGTCGAAGGCACGGCCGGCAACACGGGCATCGGCATTGCGATGGTGGCGAGCGCGCTCGGCTATCGCGCCGTGATCGTCATCCCCGACACCCAGGCGCAGGAAAAGAAGGACATGCTGCGCCTGGCCGGCGCCGAGCTGATCGAGGTTCCCGGCCGTCCCCTATTCCAATCCCAACAATTACGTTCGCTATTCCGGGCGGCTCGCCGAAGCGCTCGCCAAGACCGAACCCAACGGCGCCGTCTGGGCGAACCAGTTCGACAATGTCGCCAACCGGCGCGGCCATTATGAAACGACGGGGCCGGAGATCTATGACGATCTCAACGGCGAGGTTCATGGCTTCGTCAGCGCGGTCGGCAGCGGCGGAACCCTGGCCGGCGTCGGCATGGCTCTCAAAGAGCGCAACCCGAACATCAAGATCGCGCTCGCCGACCCGCTGGGCGCGGCGCTCTATTCGTTTTACACCTCGGGCGAACTGAAGAGCTCGGGCTCCTCGATCACCGAGGGCATCGGCCAGGGCCGGGTCACCGCCAACCTGGAAGGCGCGCCGGTCGATTTCGCCTACCAGATCCCCGACGAGGAGGCGCTGCCGATCGTGTTCGATCTGGTCGTTCAGGAAGGGCTGCTGCTCGGCGGTTCGTCGGGCATCAACATCGCCGGCGCCATACACCTCGCCCGCGAGCTTGGTCCGGGCCATACGATCGTGACGCTGCTCTGCGATTCCGGCTCCCGCTACGCGTCCAAGCTCTACAATCCAGTCTTCCTGCGCTCGAAGAACCTGCCGGTTCCCGATTGGCTGGAAGCCAAAGGAAATGCGCCCCAGGTGTTCGTGCAATGACACAGACGCTGTTCCGCGAGGACGCATATCAGGCGGAGACGGAAGCGATCGTGCTCTCCTCCGAACCGCGTGGAATAGCGCTCGATCGCACGGTTTTCTACGCGCAGGGCGGTGGGCAGAGCGGCGACAAGGGGGCGCTGTTGCTCGAGGACGGGACCGCGGTTCCGATCGTCAGCACGATCTACGACACCGACCGCGCGACCATTCTGCATGTGCCAGCCGAAGGGGCCGCCCTGCCCGGTCCCGGCGCCCGCATCGTCGCCCGCATCGACTGGGATCTGCGGTTCAAACGCATGCGCGCTCACACGGCGTTGCATCTGCTCTCGGTCGTGGCGCCTTATCCCGTCACGGGAGGGTCGGTCGGCGACGCGGAGGGCCGGCTCGATTTCAATTCGGGCGAGGCCGTGCTCGACAAGGCGGACATCGAGCGCCGGCTGAACGAACTGATCGCGCTCGACGCGGCCGTGAGCCAGCGCTGGATCGCCGACGCAGAGCTCGAGGCCAATCCGAGCCTCATCAAGACCATGTCGGTCAAGCCGCCGATGGGAACGGGCCGGGTGCGTCTCATCGCCATCGAGGGCCTCGATCTTCAACCCTGCGGGGGAACGCATGTCGCGCGCACCGGCGAAATCGGCCGCGCGTCGGTGACGGGGATCGAAAAGAAGGGCAAGATCAACCGCCGCGTGCGCATCGCGCTCGACGCCTCTTAAGTGGACCAAGACCTGATGCCCTCCCGCAACTTCCTCGCCACAGCTGAACTCGCGGCCGAACTCGGCGACGCCAATCTGGGCGTGATCGACGCGTCCTGGCACCTGCCGAATAGCGGACGCACCGGCGCGGCCGAATTCCGCGCCAAGCACATTCCGGGCGCGGTGTTCTTCGACATCGACGCCATCGCCGATCACGAGCAGGACCTGCCGCACATGCTGCCGAAACCTGAGGCGCTGGCGAAGGCGATGGGCGCGCTCGGCCTTGGCGACGGGATGCGCTTCGTCGTCTATGACGCGCTCGGCCTCTATGCGGCGGCGCGGGTCTGGTGGACGCTGCGCGCGTTTGGCGTCGAGGACGTGCGCATCCTCGAGGGCGGCCTGCCGAAATGGATCAAGGAAGGGCGGCCGCGTGGAAACGGGCGACGCTCATCCCGAAGCCGCGCGTTTTCACGCCTCGCCTCAACGAAAGCTTCGTCGCCTCGCTCGACGAGGTGCGCGCGGCGCTCGCCAGCGGCTCGGCGCAAGTGGTGGACGCCCGGCCCGCCGAGCGCTTCCATGGGCTCGTTGCGGAACCGCGGCCCGGCGTTCGAAGCGGCCGCATGCCCGGCAGCCTCAACCTGCCATTCGTCGACATCGTCGAGCACGGCTCGCTGAAGGCGCCCGACGCGCTCAAGGCCGAGTTCGCGGCGCACCAGATCGATCTTGCGAAGCCGATCATCACCACCTGCGGATCCGGGGTCACCGCCGCCATCCTGGCGCTGGCGGTGGAGGAGGCCGGCGGCAAAATGGAGGGCCTCTACGATGGCTCGTGGGCCGAATGGGGCTCGCGCGCCGACTGTCCGGTCGTGACCGGGCCGGAGTGAGGATCGAGCCTCCGGGCGCCGCTGGCTACAACCTGATGCGCGAACCGCTCGCAAATAAATCCACGCTTAAACGTCAGTAAACGCGCTTAAACGCTAGTAAAATTGCTAGCATTTGCTAGCGCTTATTTTTCCGAATCGAGCCTTTTCAATGAGTTACGGCCGATTCAAATAAGAAAAAATCTGCCTACCCGTCTAAGTTGTTTTCGGATGGGTCCAGGCGCCTCACTCGGCCGGCGCGACCCCGCACCCTGCCCGCCCCCACAAGAAGGGGCGGGTCGCTAACGCCCGCGATTCTGCTCAACTGCAGCAGGCCTAACATCTCAAACCGACTTCCTCCCCCTTGCCGCCGCCCACCTGACCCAGGCGTCAGTCGACCGCTCTGTAGGTATAGCACAAATTCGTTTTTACCAAAGCGTTTGTCGGCTCTGAAGACCACTCGCGCTCTGCCGCGGAACTCGCCAACCTCAGGGAGTTTTCCATGCCTTCAGCAGCCATGAGCGAAAGGCCTGCGCCCAGCGAACTGGGAGCGCTCCTCAAGGATTGGCGCGCACGACGCGGCAAGAGCCAACTCGATCTTTCGCTCGACACCGGCGTTTCGCAAAGACACATCAGTTTCGTCGAAAGCGGCCGCAGCGTCCCGAGCCGCGTCCGGCTGCTCGACCTCGCCAACGCCTTGGATGTGCCCTTACGCGAGCGCAACACGCTTTTGCTTGCGGCGGGCTATGCGCCGATCTTCTCGGAAGGGGCCTGGGACGAGCCCGAAATGAGCTGCGTGAGCAACGCGCTTAAGCGCCTGCTGCGTCAGCACGAGCCCTTCCCGGCCTTCGTGATGGACCGATACTGGAACGTCCTGATGACGAACGAAGCCGCGCCGCGTTTTTTCGGCAGCTTCATCGACCTCGACGCTCACCCCAAACCGCGCAACCTCCTGCGCCTCGTGTTCGATCCGGGCGGCCTCCGCCCATTCATCGCCAATTGGGAGGAAGCCTCGCGCGGGCTGCTCGCGCGCGTCTATCGCGAATCCGTCGGACGTTCGCTCGACTTGAAAACCAAGGCGCTACTCACCGAGCTCATGTCGTTTCCCGACGTGAAAACCGAACGGACGCCAAGCGCGTTCGATTCGCTGCCTGTCATCCCGATCGCTTTCGCCAAAGGCAGCGAGAGACTGAATTACTTCTCGATCGTCGCCACGGTCGGCGCGCCTCGAGCCGTGGCCGCTGAGGAGCTCCGAATAGAGAGCCTCTTCCCGGCCGACGAAGCGACGGAGCGAAGCCACGGGCCTTTGCTCGAAGGACGCGTCGTCGCGCTTCATTAGATATTCAAGCCGGCCCCTTCAAAATGATTCCAAACAATCCCTTCTCATTGAACCGCCTCAAGTCCGGTCGAAGGGGCTCGGCCTCGCAGATCATCGACTCGTAAGCGGAAAACGCCTCTGTGAAGGTTCGAAATCCCCAGTTGGCGTCGATGTCATCGACGACGATCGCTCCGCCCGGCCGCAAAGCAGCGAACGCCCGATCGATTTCGTAGCGTACATTTTGTTCACTATGCAGGCTGTCGTGGACAAAGATGTCGATCTGGCCAAGTGCGGAAATTATGCAGGGAAGATGCCGTTTGCTTGTTCCCCGTATGTAAGTCCATCGCGATCGAAACCGGTCAGTGACTGCGACGCCAATCTCGTCCTGCCAAACCGGTTCTAATGGCGGCAGGTCGATGCTCCATAAATGCCCAAACCCATTTCGCTCAAGCGCCTCCAGAATAAAGCGCGACGTAACGCCGTGAAGGACTCCGGTCTCAACGACATTGCGAGGCCGGAGATGACGAGTCAAACACCAAATTGCACGCGTTAATCCTGCGTCACCATCATTCCACCCGTGCACGGTTTCCGGACCCACCCGAACTCCCTTATTTTCCAATTCTGCGATGATTTGAGGCCACAAGATCGCAAATTCCGAAGCAACCGAACACGGCCAAGGAACACCAAGCAGTTCATGCATTCGGCGATCCCAACCCTCCTCGGCGTGGTAAAGATCCGCAGGGACGGGCCGTTCGTGTTGCGCCACATAATTTTGCTGGACTATTGTCCACATCTCGACCGGATCCGATGCAATCGTAGCGATGGCTTGCAGCGGGTGGGTTAGAAAGTATCGCGCAGGTAAACCGAGCATCGATCCCTCCAAAGCGGCAAGGCTTGAGCCCTGACTTAACAGAACAACGGTCCTGACAGACGCTCGATTGCGATCTGAATTGAGCTGGTGGCGATGAAGGCAAGGAGCGCGGTTACGGATTCTCGACTCTATGGCGCGTCGGACTTGCGACCACGCCAGAGCGGCTCCGCCCGCGAAATCTCAAGGCAAATCGGACGGGGCCTGCCCTACCGTAAGATAAGCGCGATAATCACAGAATGCTAGCGGCAACTCGTGGGTTGTGGAGCACTTCGGCGGCCTGGTCAGATCGAGCCGGACGCCGGTGTACGCGCTATTCTCGCGCCGCGATGGCGAGCACGTTTTCGAGCGCTTCCGGCGTGATGCGCACGGGGCCGCTGAACGGGTGGTCGAGCGCGATGATGACGACCAGCCCAGACGCCAGAACAATCGACAGCATCGCGGTCATCGTGAGGTGCGCCAATGCGTTGGGACTGCCGAAGAACAGGGCGAAGCAGACGGTGAAGCCCCCGCCCGCGAAGAGCGTGATCCAAATGATCTCGGGCACAAGCCCGGTCGAAAGGTGAAGGCGCATACGCCGGGCCAGGGTCAGGTTGTCGACTTGCGTAAAGACCTCCGACATGTCGGGAATGCTGCGCGCCCCGGTGCGATTGAGCGCCATGGCGGCGCGGTAGAGGGCCATCAAGGCGTCCGTCGTCTGGCTATCCTCGGATTTGCGCCCCATTGCGGGCCAGTCGCCCTCGATGACGCGGTGGAGATAGTGAACGAGGCCTTCGCGGAGCTTGGCGGCCTCCGGCTCGGGCCCCTCGGAATAGTATAACAAAGCCGCCGCGGCGGCGGATTCTTTTGCAACCGAGGTCTGGCCTTCGCTGAATTTCTCCCAGACCGCGATGACGACAAAGGCGAGCAGCACCGCGTAGACCACCCCGATAATCGCGAAAATGAAACCGGCGACCTCGTTGTTGAGGGAGAGCCGATCGACGCCGACCGTGCGCCGGATGAAAAGCTGGACGACCATCGCGAGGCTCGTCGGGATGACGACCACCGCAAGAACGAGCGCCCAAAGCGGAAGCCCCGACAAGAAATGAGACACGGTGATTTCCCCCCGACGCCAGACTCAAGCTCGACCCGCCGGCATATTCCATCAGACCCGCAGGCGAGCGCAATCTCTACGGCTCGTCGTTGTCTTTCATGAAACCACTGAAGCTCGCGCCGCCCGAAAGGCCGGCTTAGCCGCGCACGCTCCTCGCGGGTCAAATCCTCTCATTGCTGGAATGCACGATTGCTCGCGTCGTTTCATTCGAGCCAGGAGCGGGTCGCCCGGCGCGACGAGGCGTCAGGACATTTGCGACGGTGCAAGTCTTGAGCCGTCAATGGGCAAGGGTGTCCCTCGCCCACTCTTTGTGTGGCGCTGATCGCCCTCTCCTTAGCGAAGGCGCCGCATCTCCTTCACAAAGCTTCCGCGCTCAGGCACCAGCATGCGCCCGAGCGTGATGAACTTGTGTTTCTGCTCATCACCAAGGGTCGCGTATAGCGGCTTGGCGGCCTCGACCATCTTCTCGAGATTGGCCCGGCTCTGCGCGAGGCGGTCCGCCTTCGCAGTGAGCCGGTCCATCGGCGACAAGCCTGTGCTCTGCTCCTTTTGCAGGGCGAGAAGGCGCGCGCTTTGCCCGTCCTTGACCGCGGATTCGAACGGCGCCCAGAGCTCTTCCTGGTCAGCGTTCAGCCGGAGACTGGTCTTCATGGTCTTGAGCTGGCCGTTGATAGCCGCGTCCGCCCAGCGTTGCTGGAGTTCGGCGTGCGTCGGCGCCTTATCGTCCTGCGCCTTATCGTCCTGCGCCACGGCGGTGGCGACGAAACCAAAAGCGACGAGGGCGGCTGCAGCCGCCACGGCGGCAAGCGTCCCAAGGAGAATGCGTTTCATGGAAGACGCCTCCTCAGCAGGGCGTTTCTTCTTAGAACGATGAGACACCAGGTTCAAGCGCGGGTGTTTACACAAGCCCCTGTCGGCAGTCGCAATGGCGACCGCCTCGTTCACGGCCTGGTTGCTTTCCCACAACATGCGAGACGAAGCCTCGCGTGTTCAGCCTGCGTGAGCTGCCGGGTCGGGCGCCGTTCCTCATTCGAGCCACGAGCGAACAGCGCTGCGAAGGAAGGAATAATCTGCATGATCCGGCGCGGGCGAGCCGGCCCGATGTCCCCAGATCGACGGAATCGGCCGCAATTCAGCCGAAGCCAGATGAGGCGTCTCGAGGGCGTTGTCCGCGACAGGAAAATACAGGTCGGTCCTGCCTGGCATCAGAAGCATGCGCGCCCGGATCGCCTGCAACGCGCGAACGAAATCGCCCTCGTAGAGTTCGTTGGCGCTGATGTCGGAGGCGATCCAGGTCGAAGCCTGGGCGTAAAGATCCTCCGCCTTCCGACGCGTGAATCCCGGCTCCCAATAATTGTCGAGGAAATCGTCGAGATTGGCTGCGCCGGTGGCCGTCAGATGAAGGCCGGCGCGATACCAGTCCTGGCTCATCGCCCAGCCCGCGTAGATCCGCGCGAACGCCCGCAGGGACTTCGTCGGGACAGAAGAGAAGCGGCCGCCGCCGATATGTTCCGGCGCGGCTTCGAGCGTCGCCAAGAGCGACCGCAGGAAGACCTGGTTGTGAACCGACGTGCGAGCGCTTCCACAGACGACGACAGCGCGCTCGACCTGCTCCGGAAAGAGAGCCGCCCAATGATAGGCCTGCTGCGCTCCCATCGAGAAGCCATAGACGCAGGCGACCCGGTCGATTCCAAAAACCTCCCGCAGAAAACGCTGTTGCGCGCGAACATTGTCGGCCGTCGTCACCAGTGAAGGGTATTGATCGTTGTTGGACGGGCTTGAAGACAGTCCGTTGGCGAACATGTCCGGAATGACGATGAACCAGCGCGTCGGGTCCAGTACGCCGTCCGGTCCGATCAGCGCCTCCAGATCGGTGTGATGCGCCGAATAGCTGGTCGGATAGACGATGACGTTGTCCTTCGCCGGAGCGAGGGTCCCGTAGGTCTTCCAGCTCAGCTCCGCCCCAGGCAAGGTCGCGCCGGATTGCAACGACAGGTTCCCCAGAGCGTACCGCCCTGTTTGCGTGGCCCATTCCAAAGTCGCCTCCTAACGTTGCAACATGCGCCCGAACGATCGCCCGCCCAGCGCTAGGTTTTGCCACTCGCTTGAGCGCCGGCGCTACGACAACGCTCGACGTTGCAAATCTCGAGCCGCACGACAGCCGCTCCGAGAGCGGGACCCGATTGAGCGGCCCGTCAAAGCCGTTGTCGCCCGCGCGCCACACTTCTCCGAGACACTAGCCCGGACGGGCGGCAGACTGAAACGTTCCGAGGATGCTGGCGATCTGTCGCGGCCGACTGACACTTGCAAACGAAGGAAGAACCTATGCGCCAGATGCTGATCGTTGCGGGCTGCCTGATGGCCGCGCTGCCTCTCGGCTGGATCGCCGCTGACACGGCGAGTTCGCCGGCCCGAGGCAAGGAGCCGCGGTTTCCCCAATTGACCGTGGAGCAGCTCAACGACCAGCAGCGTCCGCTGGCTGAGAAGATCATGAAGATCTCAAGCGTCGGACTCGGCGGCCCCTACAATCCGATGTTGCGCAGCCCGGTCTATGCGCAGCGGATGTACGACCTGCTCGACTATCTGCGCTGGCATACTTCCGTGCCAACCAAGCTCAACGAGATGGCCATCCTCATCGTCGGTCGGCAATGGCGCTCGCAAGTCGAATGGTATGCGCATGCGCCGCTCGCAAAGAAGGCTGGCCTTTCAGATTCGATCATCGCCGACCTCAAAGCCAACAAGCGACCCGCCGGCATGAGTCCCGAGGAAGAGGTCGTCTATGACGTCGTGACTGACCTCACGACCAAACACGCGATATCCGACGAGCTGTTCGATCGCGCCAAGAAGCTTCTTGGCGAACAGCAGGTCGTCGATCTGACGGGAGTGGCCGGAACCTATGTCGGCGTCGCGATGCTCATGGCGATGGCCGAGCAAGGCGTGCCCGCCGACAAAGAGCCGCCGTTCAAGGACGGCGAGCCTTGAGCGGCGACTGGTCTACAAAATTGACCGATAGCTTCATCCTTTGAGCAACTCGGCCAGGGCAGAGTTGAAGCCTGGGACGTCACCCGGATTGATCGGCGCCATATGGCCCCATGCCGATTTCACGACCCGGCAGGCGCTGTTCGGAATGTGCTGGGCCTCGTATTCGGCATCGACAGGCGGGCCACGCGCTCGTCGGCGGGAATTGTTTCGATAGGGCGGCAAGAAACGGGGAGATCGACCTCTAACAAATCGCCAATTTGGCCTCGAAGCGACACAGTGGTCGCGATGCCAAAGGTCTATCGTATGAGTTCCTGTCTTCTCATTGAGCTCCCACTGTGAGCGGTCCTGCTGCGACTCACGAGCTTGCCACGAGCCCTTCGGCGGCCGCACCGGCTGAAGCCGGTCGCATTGGCGCAACCGAAGTGACATCCGACGGTCGGGCTTTCAGCATTCGATTCGAGGCGAACGGTACAGTGATGCTCGTACTTGGCCTGCGGAATTACGGACGCGACTACGCGTCTCCCTTGTTCGCGACCCACCTCGCGGGCCGACTGGGTGTCCCACTTCGGCGGATTCGGCTTTATTATGCAGGTATGCACCCGGCCGTTCGGCGCAATGCGCAGCCGCTTACCCCGGTTCTGCGGTCACTGGAATCGAACGCTATCTTTGCGGAAACGAGAGAAATCGTCGACGTTCTCTGCGGTCGCGTGGTGGAGCACGCCCGACGTGGACTCGCCCAGTTTCTCGGCTTGCTACCGGCCGACGTTGCGTTTGATGCGGCGTGCGATCGCTTCTATGTCGCGGGCATCGAGGTCGGTTTCGGGATGATGGATTTCGCCGCCTGGATTAGCAAGCACCCGCGAGCTCGGCTGAGCCGACTGACGTAAACCCGGGACCGGTTGAGCGCTAGGCCCGCGTTGCCGCCGTCCGAGGCGTCAGTCTATTTTGCGGAATCCGACTATGGCCAACTCAGCACAAAACGAGGCGGTCGCCACCCGTTGGTTCGGCGCCCTGTGGGGTAAGCACAGCGACTTCAGTGTCATTGCGGAGCTCGCCGCTCCCAACCTACTGTTTCAGTCCGCGACCGACCACATCTGCCGCGGACCTCGCGAGACCACTGCGTTTCTAGCGCAGCTGCGCGCAGCATTTCCCGACTTCTGTCTTTGTGTCGGTGACATCACCTCGGAGGGCGATACCGTCATCGTACGTTGGGAAGGCGGAGGTACGCATACAGGACCCGAATTCGACGGATTGCAAATGGGTGTGTTGCAAGCTGGATCGGGACGCAAGGTGTCGCTTGTAGGGCACAGCGCCATACAAGTGACGAATGGCAGAGTCGCCGGCGAGGCAGTGTGGTCGGCGACACGCTTGGCACGAGCACGGGAGTTTCTGGGGAGCTTGGTTTTGTGAACGAGCCTGAGGCGCGGACTGAGGTTGCCACGCACGACATTCTCTACAACAGTGGACTGGAGAGTCCGTTTGATCGGAAGCTGGCCGTCCGTGACCTTCCTCGAAACGCCTAAGTGGTCTTGCTGTCCTGCATCAGGAGACTGGCAAGTCTCGCGATGTCCGCGGAGATGACGTTGGCGAGGCATATAGCCTCGGCATGCCTCGACATAAGATCGTCCGCTTGCCCCTGCTGGCCTGACTTCCGTTCTGGCGAAGGCGTCGCACGTCCCTCATTTTTACCGGTCGGATGGGTTTCGAGATAGTAGGCGAAAGCTTGAGAGTTCATGAAGAATATCCCGCACGGGGCCGATCGGCCGTTGCGGAGACCCTATGACGAACTCACGGCTCTCAACGCTCCGTTTCCTGCTTTCATATTCGTCCGATACCGGTGCAGAGATCGCGGCGTTGCGAGCCGCCGCTTGGCACGCTGCGAGAGCGCCCCACATCTGTCATGACAAAGCAGGCCGACGGCGCGAACAACCGATTGTCGATCAAACGGGAGACCGGAACCTACGTCGGCGTCGCGGCGCCGCCGGCGATAGCCGAACAACGCGTGCCTGCCGACAGCGAGCCGCCGTTCAAGGACGGCGAACCTTGAGCGGCGGTGACTGATCGGCTGAACCTAGCGAGATGCGGCTTTTGAAAACCGCCTCTCGACGCTTTCGCTAGACGGCCGCGGCGGCGCGCCTGGATTTTGCGGCGCGGCGGAATGCCGCGTATCCGAGGCCGACGAAACCGAGCAGCATCATCGCCCAGGTCGACGGTTCCGGTATCGCATTCTTGATCTCGGTCTGACCACGGCTCAGCAGTTCCGCGTGGGGCGTCAGGGTGAAGATCGCCTGTTCAGTCATCGAGAACGGCCCAGTATCAAGAACCGGCCCCTCGCCATTGTGGTTGAAGCTATCGGCGCGAAGCGTCGCACTGGTGCTGAAGGTGTCGATCAAGGTCCCGGGAGTGTCAGTTGAAGTGCTGGCGCCTTGCGTGTTCGTAGGATCGTCATACCAGTTCATCGTGATGTGCGATCCGGCTGCATTCTGCCACGTGCCGGAGGCTGCGGTGGCCCACGAGCCAACCGGACCTGTGAAGTCGGTGTCGCTCACCACGACGGTGACCGTTTTGGTGACGCCCGTCAGGTTGATGATCGACAATGACGATGTGTTGAGAATGTCCGGTCCAGGGTTGGCCGGAGTCCCGGTTGACGTCTGGAGCGAGCCATTGACCTGAACACCATTCAGAATGCCGCTGCCGATCTGAATAATGCCAACGGCCAAATTGGAGTCACAAGCCGCGTTGTCGACGCACGCGGAAACGCTACCGTCCACGTCGGCAATCACTTGCAAAGTCGCATGGGCCGGGACCGATGGCCCCGCGATTGACGCCGCAGCAACAAGCGCAGGTAAATACAATGAGTTGATGTGCAATTTACTCATAGGATTGCCCTTTCCCCCGTTCGACACCCCCACAGTTTTAAAATTTTGGGCTAGTATCTAAGTATTAGCTCTCAAGATTAGCATAATCGCAATCACATCATTGTCAAGCTCATTTCAGCTTTGATTCGTCCAAAAACAGCCGGATTACTTGACTGGTAAGTTGACGGCGCCAGCGCACAACAACCTATACAATTGTCAGGTTGTATTGATCGAGTAACGTGCCGACTGGCGCTGGCGGCGCGTCGCCCTCCCTGCGCGCCGGTCGAGCTTCGAGGGGCCGCCCGAGTCCGCCCAGCCTCACCCCAGTCCGAGCTTCTGCGCGAGGCCGATGCGCTGCAATTTCCCAGTCGCGCCTTTGGGGATTTCTGCGAGGAAGAGGATCTTCCGCGGCGTCTTGTACGCCGCGAGGCGTTCGGCGAGAAACGCGCCAAGCTCCTGCTCGGTGGCGCTCACACCCTCGCGCAGGACGACCGCCGCGCCGACATCCTCGCCGAGCATCGGGTGCGGAACGGCGAACGCCACCGCCTGCAGCACGGCCGGGTGGTCCATCAGCGCTTCGTCGACCTCGCGCGGGCTAATTTTCTCGCCGCCGCGATTGATGATTTCCTTCAGCCGTCCGGTGAGCGTCAGGTAACCCTCGGCGTCGATGACGCCCTGGTCGCCGGTGCGAAACCAGCCATCGACGAACGCCTCGCCGTTCGCCTTCGGATTGCTCTCATATCCGGCGGTGACGTTTTCGCCGCGAATGACGACCTCGCCCGTCTCGCCTCGATCAAGCAGCCGCCCCGCCTCGTCCATGATGGCGATCTCCGGCCCCGCGGCAAGGCCGACGGAGCCGGGCTTGCGGATTCCTTTCAGCGGATTGGACGCCATCTGATGCGCCGCCTCGGTCATCCCGTAAGCCTCGATCACCGGGCAATGGAAAACCGCCTCGAGTTCGCCGATCACGGTCGGCGGCAGCGACGACGACGACGAGCGCACGAAGCGCAACGGATGGCGGGCGATCAACTCCTTGTTCCGTCCGGCGCGCGTCAGGATCGTCTGGTGCATGGTCGGAACGGCTGTGTACCAGGTGGGCTTGGCCTCCTCCATGTCGGCGAAGAATTTCAGCGCATTGAAGCCAGGCGTGCAGAACACCGAGCCGCCGCGCGACAGCGGCGCGGAGAGTCCGGCGATCAGTCCGTGAATGTGGAACAGGGGCATGACGTTGAGCGCGCGGTCATTGGCCGAAAGCTCGAGCGAAGCCGCGATGTTGCGCGCCGAAGTCCAGATGTTGGCATGGCGAAGCGGCACGATCTTCGGCCGCGAGGTGGTGCCCGATGTGTGCAGGATGAGCGCCACGTCGTCCGGCTCGGCGGGACCAGGCCGCGCCGCGGCGCCTATTGTCGAGCCGGACAACTGGAACGCGCCGGCGCCGGCTTGCCGCTCAGGCGTGAGCGTGATGAGCGCGACGCCAAGCTTCTCGGCGGCGCGAAGCGCGGGCGATTGCGCTGCCGGCTTCGACGATCAGCGCCTTCGCCTTGAGATCCTCGAGGTAGAATTCGAACTCGTCCTGGCGATAGGCGGGATTGAGCGGCGCCGAGGCCGCCGCGGAGGCCACGGACAGAAACGCCGTCGCCATTTCGGGTCCGTTCGGCAACACGATCGCGACCCGATCGCCGCGGCCGATTCCGAGTTCGTTCAGCGAGCGTATGGCGCGGTCGATCAGCGCGCGCAAAGCCCCGTAGCTCAGCGGCGGCGCCTCATGCGCGGCGATGGCGACCGCGTCGTCGTGGCCCCCGGCGATAAGGCCTCTCAAGGTGCGGTCAGCGCTCATGATCCTCAACTCCGAATGGACTTCTTACGACGCAAGCGACAGCTTGCTCGCCGCTCCGGGCGACCGTCTCGCCCAGAAGCTTCGTCACCGCATAGATCGCGTCAAGATGCGGAGTTGGCGCATTGACCAGGCGGCCGAGTTCGATCACCGAGCCCGAGCAGCGCGTCGATCTCGGTCGCGCGGCCGTGCTCGATGTCCTGCAGCATCGAGGTCTTGTGCGCGCCGATGCTCTCGGCGCCCGCGATGCGCTTGTCGATGCTGAGACGGAAGCGGATGCCGAACGCTTCGCCGATCGCCTGCGCTTCGCGCATCATCGCCGCCGCGAGCGCGCGTGTCTGGGGAAAGCGGCAAAGATCTTCCAAAGTTGCGTGGGTGAGCGCGCTTATCGGATTGAAGGTCAGATTGCCCCAGAGCTTCATCCAGATTTCGGAGCGCACGTCGCTGAGCACCGGCGATTTGAAGCCTGCTCTCGTGAAGAGCTCGGACAAAGCCGCGATGCGCTCGGTCTTCTGGCCGTCGATTTCGGCGAGCGGCAGGCGATGGCCCTCGATGTGCCGGATGACGCCCGGACTTTCGATCTCCGCCGCCTGATAGCTGATCCCGGCGATGACGGCGTCGATCGGCAGATGGCTCGCGATCATTCCGCCGGGATCGACGCTTTCCAGCTGAACGCCTTCATGCGGTCCGCCATGCTTGTAGAAATACCACCACGGGAATCCATTCTGCGTCATCATAAGCATAGTCGTCGGCGTGACGATCGAGCCCACCTCGGCTGCGATCGGCGCGAGCTGGTGAGCCTTGACGGCGAGCACGATGAGATCGGCGCCGCCGGCTTCAGCGATGCGGTCGGTCGCGCCGACTCGGGCGACGATCTCCTCGCCGTTCTCCTTCAGCTTAAGCCCGCGTTCGCGGATCGCCTTGAGATGCTCGCCCGCGCGCCACGACCTTGACGCTCTCGCCCGCCATGGCGAGCTTGGCTGCGATGTGGCCGCCGATCGCGCCCGCCCCGATGATGGTGATGTTCATCGCTCGATCCGACCCTATTCCCCACGCAAGCGAGTTGATACGACGCTCATTTTCTTATCACATTGAACCCGGGCCGTTTCCACGCGGCGAACGGGAGGCTCGAAGCCTTGGACTACCGCAAGCAGTTCCGCGTCAAGCCGGACCAAAAGGTCAGATTGAGCAAGCTCGATCCAGGCTACACGGGCAAGCTCGATTCCGACGCGGCCGCCAAGGAAGAAAGCGACCACTATCTCAAGACGCTCGCCCGCCAGCAGACCCTTCTCTACGCCGAGCGCAAACATTCCGTCCTCATCGTCTTGCAGGGAATGGACGCCGGCGGCAAGGACGGCACGATCAAGCACGTGTTCAGCAGCGTCAATCCGCAGGGCGTGGGCGTCGCCAGCTTCAAGCAGCCGACGCCGGTCGAACTCGCGCACGACTTTCTCTGGCGCATCCACGCCCAAACCCCAAGAGCCGGCGAGATCGTCATTTTCAACCGATCGCACTACGAGGACGTGCTGGTGACGCGGGTCCACAAGCTCATCGACAAGAGCACCTGGACCCGTCGCTACCGCCACATCTGTGACTTCGAGGCCATGCTCGTCGAATCCGGAACCACGATCCTCAAGTTCTTCCTCCATATCAGCAAGGAAGAGCAGCTGGCGCGCTTCGCGCAGCGCCTCGACGATCCGGGACGCAACTGGAAGATCAGCGAATCCGACTATTCGGAACGCGAATTGTGGGACGATTACATCGACGCGTACGAGGACGCGATTGCACGCGACCAGCACGGACCAGGCGCCGTGGTTCGTCATTCCCTCGAACCACAAGTGGTTCCGCAATCTCGCGGTGTCGCAGATCATCGCGGACGCCATGTCCGACCTCGACCTCGCCTTCCCAGCCCCCTCAATTAACCTCGCGGACATAAGGCGCCGATACCATGCCGCGGTCGAGCAGGCGAAGGGCGGAAAAAAGGCCTAATTTCCCAGCGATTAGCCACGAGTTCCATAATTTCGCCGCCGATGATATGGAAGCGCCGCTCGGGCGGGGTTCGCCGGCGGCACTGACGAATGCGGGTCGACCATCGGCCGGCGCGAAGGACTGAAGCTATTGTCGGTTTGGGTTAAAGCCCGAGAGCGCGTGCGCTCTCTCCTCAAGTCTCCCGCGAACGCGACTCTGCGGCGGCTCCTGACCGATCAGGGCCTCAAGCACTGGAAGGGCTACGCCTTCGGGTTCGTGATGATGGGCCTGATCGCGCTCACCACCGCATTGTCGGCGTGGATCATCGGCCAGATCGTCAACAAGATCTTCGTCGCCCGCGAGCTCGCCGCGGTATGGGAGATTACGGCCGCGATCGTGATCATTTACACGGTCAAGGGCCTTGCGACCTACGGCCAGCAGGTCGTCCTGTCGCGGGTCGGCAACAGCATCGTCGCCGACGTTCAGCGGCGCATCTTCGACCAGATGCTCAGGATGAAGGTCGCTTATTACAGCCGCAAGCATTCGTCCGAATTCATCGCCCGCCAGGCGTTCATCGCCCAATCGGCGAGCAACGTGCTCAACCTCCTTATCACCACACTCTCCCGCGACGTGCTGACGATCGTCGGGCTCGTCATCGTCATGGTGTCGCAAGATCCGCTGCTGTCGATCTTCGCGCTCATGTTCGTGCCGATCGCCGCGGTCGGCGTGCGCAAGATCGGCGTTCGCGTGCGCAAGATCATGGCGAGCGAGTTCCAGGGCGCGCTGCAGATGATGGAGTCGCTGCAGGAGACCGTGCAGGGCATCCGCATCGTCAAGGCCTTCACGCTCGAGAACTTCATGCGCGACAGGCAGGAGAAGGCGATCGCCAGCTTCCAAATGGCGGCGAACAAGCTCGCTCGCGTCAGCTCGCGCACCAGCCCGATCATGGAGAGCCTCGGCGGTTTCGCCATCGCGACCGTGGTGCTTTACTCAGGCTACACCGTCATCGTTCGCGGCAACCCGCCCGGCAGCCTCTTTTCCTTCATGACTTCGGTGATCATGCTCTACGAGCCGATGAAGCGGGTGGCGCGGCTGCATGTCGACCTGTCGTCATCGTTGTTCGGCGTCGGCATGCTCTACAATTTCCTCGACGAGCACGAGTTCGAGCGCGACGAGCCTCAAGCGCCCGAGCTTGAAGTCACGAATGGCAGGATCGAGTTTCGCGACGTCACGTTCGGCTATCGGCCCGACGAGACCGTTCTGCACGGCGATCAGCTTTGTCGCCGAAGCCGGCAAGACGACGGCGCTGGTCGGGCGCTCGGGCGGAGGCAAGTCGACGGTGATGAACCTCACCCTGCGCCTCTACGAAATCGGATCGGGCCAGATCCTGTGCGACGGCGCCGACATCGCGACTGTCAGTCTCGCGTCGCTGCGGCGACAGATCGCCTATGTCGCGCAGGAGAACTTCCTGTTCAAAGGCTCGGTGCGCGACAACATCGCGATGGGCCGGCCGGGCGCGAGCGACGACGAGATCATCGCCGCCGCCAAGGCGGCCTATGCGCACGACTTCATCATGGGCTTCGAGCGCGGCTACGATTCGCCCTGCGGCGAGCACGGCATGCAACTGTCCGGCGGGCAGCGCCAGCGCATCGCCATCGCCCGCGCCTTCCTCAAGGACGCGCCGATCATCCTCCTGGACGAAGCAACCTCGGCGCTCGATTCCGAATCCGAACAGGCGATCCAGAAGGCGCTGCGCACGCTCTGCGAAGGGCGCACGACGATCGTCATCGCCCACCGGCTGTCGACGGTGGCGCAGGCCGACGAAATTTGCGTCATCGACCGCGGCCGCATCGTCGAGCGCGGGCGCCACGGCGAGCTCCTGGCGCAAGGGCGCACCTACAGCCACATCGCGCAGACGCAGTTTCCCCGCGACGCGGCGTGATCGTTTCACGTCTCGACTTCCTTCGAGTCTTGAGACAAGCTGAGGCCATGACCCTCGCTGCGACTTGAGATTGCGCTACGCGCTAACTGGCGCGGGCCGACGCGCCCCTGACGACACAGCGCCCGTTCACTTTCACGCGAGACAGCATTAGGGTCGGCGCGCCGTTCGCGGCTGATTTTGACTTAAAGACTTTTAAGCAGCGGGAGGATTTTCATGACCTCAGATCGCACATTCGAGCTTGGCCTCGTCATGGCCGGCGCCATATCCGCAGGCGCTTATACGGCGGGCGTCCTCGATTTTCTGTTCGAAGCGCTCGACGCCTATAACGAAGAGAAGCAGAAGCCCGGCTGGGACGGCCCGACCCACGACGTGCGCATTCCGATCATGTCCGGCGCGTCGGCAGGCGGCATGACTTCGGCGATCTGCGCCCTGCAAGCGTTCCACGATCTTGCGCATGTCTGGCCAGATAAGCCCGTTCCACCTCCCGACCAGAACAGGCTTTATTCGAGTTGGGTCACCGACATTTCCCTCGACCGGCTTCTGGAGACGTCCGACCTCGACGCCCCGGGGATTCGGGGACTCAAATCGGTTCTGTGCTGCGACGTGCTCGACAAGATCGTCGATGAGGCTTTCACGATGAGCGGCGATCGCGAGCGTGCGTGGATCGGGCGCGGCGACGACCATTGTCTGCGCGTGCGAATGACGCTCACCAATCTGCGCGGCGCGCCATACTCGTTCCAGCTGTTCGGCAGCGACACGGACGAAACCTATGGCATGCTCAACCACGGCGATTATTTCGACTTCACGGTTGGCAGGAAGCCAGCCGCAGCGCCGGGAACGACGCCGCTCGACGTCACGAACCTCGCCCAGAAGGAATGGGACGTTTATCGTCAGACGGCGCTGGCGACTGGCGCCTTTCCGGTCGGCCTCGCCCCTCGAATCATCGAACGGCCCAACACGACGTTTTATGGGGAAGCGCAGAGCTTCGGCTACGAAGACCCGCTGACCGGCAAGTACTGCCCGGTCGCGCCCGACGCATGTTTCGACGACGTGTCGCCCTATGCATTCGTCTCGGTGGATGGAGGCGTCATCGACAATGCGCCGCTTGAACTGGCGCGGCGATATCTCTCAGGCAGCCCTGTCGCTCAGAACGAGCGGAGCGGCGACGGCGCCGACAAAGCGGTCCTCTTGATTGCGCCGTTCCCGAATTTCGCCGCGGCGCCGCCGAAGGACGACAACGATCTGCTCGTGCACATGCTGCAGCGGCTCCTGTCCGCGCTTATCGACCAGGCGCGATTCAAGCCTGAGGAATTGCAGCTCGCGGCGAGCGACACGCTGTTTCTCGCGCTTCATGATCTCGCCCACGCGGCAGGGCAACGGCTCGGAGGCTGCCAAACAGTTTCCGATCGCAAGCGGCGTCCTCGGCGGCTTCGGAGGCTTTCTGCATGAGTCGTTCCGGCGGCACGACTATCTGCTTGGCCGGCGCAACGCCCAGGCCTTCCTGCGCTGGAACTTCGGCCTGCCGGAGACCAACGATCGCCTGTTCAAGGGCGTCGCCATCAATGGCGATCGCTGGCATGTGCGCGACGCCGACAACGAGACGGCGACGCTGACCGCGGCCGCCGACAAGAACCTCGGCAAGAAAAAATTCGCCGAGACGTGGGGCGGTCAAAAGACGAAGTTCGGATTTCCTATCATCCCGTTGGTCGATCGGCTGCTGACGCCAATCGAAATCCCGGCGGCGGACATGCCAAAGCCCGACGATGTCGACCGCGCTGCACTGGCGGAGCGAAGATCGAGACGCGAGCCAAGAAGGTGATCGCCACGCTGATCGACGTCGATCTCCGCCGGGTGACGCACGACCTCGGCCTCGACACGGGCCTTCTCGCCAGAACGGCGATGTTCGGCGCCGACTGGCTTGGCGGGCCTTTCCTGGCGAACGTTCTATCGAAGAAGGCCGAGAAGGTCATCGACGAGGCGCTCGGCCAAGTGAAAGCAGCGTTTGCCCCGAGCGTCGCCGGCGCGCCCTGATCGGAATCGCGATCGGCGCGCAAGGTTTCGCCGCCGGCCTAGCGGCGCTTGAGCCGTCTCACACGTCGTGGCGCGCTCGTGTTCACGCGATGCGGCTCTGGCGGCCCTTCCAATAGCGTTCGCGCAAAGGCGCCTTGTACAGCTTGCCGGTCGGCAGGCGTGGGAGCTCAGCATCGAAATCGATCGAGCGCGGACATTTCTGGTGAGCGAGATGTTCGCGGCAGAATGCGATCAACTCGGCCTCCATATCGTGCCCAGGCGCGAAGGCCGGCATGAGCTGCACGACCGCCTTCACCTCCTCGCCCATCTCCTCGTTCGGAACGCCGAACACTGCGGCGTCGGCGACCTTCGGGTGGGTGACGAGCAGGTTCTCGCACTCTTGCGGATAGATGTTGACGCCGCCGGAGATGATCATGAAGGCTGCGCGGTCGGTAAGGTAGACGTAGCCCTCGTCGTCGACATGGCCGATGTCGCCCACCGTGCTCATCGTGCGGTCAGGCGAGTTTGCTTCCGCGGTCTTCGCCGGATCGTTGAAATATTCGAAAGGTGAGGCGGTCTTGAACCAGAGCTTACCGGTTTTGCCCGTCGGAACTTCATGCATCGCCTCGTCGAGGACGTGAAGCTCGCCGAAAACCGCCTTTCCGATCGTGCCCGGATGCGCGAGCGATTCTGCGCTGTCGCACAAGGTAAAGCCGAGCCCTTCCGTCGCCCCGTAATATTCGAGGATGATCGGTCCCCACCAGTCGATCATCGCCTGTTTGACTGGCGACCGGACAAGGCGCGGCGGCGTGGATGGCGACCTCGAGCGAAGAAAGATCATAAGCCCGGCGCGTGTCTCCGGGCAGCTTCAGCATCCGCGAGAACATCGTCGGCACGAGCTGGGTGTGGGTGATGCTGTATTTCTCGACAAGCTCCAGGAATCGTTCCGGGTCGAATCGCTCCATGACCACGACCGTCCCGCCGAAGCGGATCGTCGCAGAGACGCCGACCAAGGGCGCCGCGTGGTAGAGAGGCGCAGGCGAGAGGTAGATCTGGCCCTCGCGAAATCGCCAACATTCCCGAGGGCGCGATCGCGGAGGTGCAACATTGCGCTGGCGGCTGATCGGGCAGCGGACGGAGCACCCCCTTCGGGCGACCGGTCGTGCCCGAGGAATAGAGCATCGCCGCGCCGAGGGTTTCGTCGGCGATCGGGGTAGCGGGAAACTCTGCGGTCGCATCGTCGAGATTGCGCACCCGCTCGCCCTCGCTCGGCCCATCGACGAGGAGACAGAGTTCGATCGCTGGACAATCGGCGAGCGCCGCCAGCGCGACATCGCGCTTGGCTTCGGAGGTGATAAGCACCCGGGAGAGGCTGTTGTTGACGATGTAGGCGAGTTCGCCTGCCGTCAGAAACGAATTGATGGCGGTGTAGTAGAGGCCGGACCGCTCGCCCGCCGCGCAGCATTCGATGTAGCGCGGGTGGTTCTCCATGAAGATGGCATAGTGATCGAGTCGGCAAAGCCCGACGGCGCGCAAGAGACGCGCGAGCCGATTGCTGCGCGCTTCCAGTTCACGATAGGTGATGGTCTCGCCTGAGTCCGCCATGATGACGGCCGGCTGGTCGGCGCGCGCTTCGGCATGCGGGCCCGGATACATGCGGGAACCTCCCACGCGTGGCCAGTCTTCGCCGGCCTAGAATAGCGTCCTAGGCGATTGAGGCCGCGCCTTCAACCGCCAAGCACGGAGATCAAGTTGTCGACCCCGACCGGCGAGATGCGGAACAGCCCCGAATAAGGTTGGCTGAACTCGAGGATAATGAAAACCGCGCTGGCGATCGCGACCGAGCCAAGCGCCACCATCGCGACACTGAGCACGTTAAAGGGGCCAAGCAATCCGAAGCTCAAGAACAACAGAGCCGCCCATCCGATCACCACGAAGAGAAGAAGCTTTGGCACCGGATTGGCCAATTGGCGGGTCATCAGCAAGGTCGTTTCCACCACCTGCATGAAATTGGGCATGGCGGTCACAATAAGCTGCTTCTGGTGCTCCGTGCTGGGATCGAGATTGGCGAAAAAACTCATGATTTCATGCAGATCAGCGCGCAGTTGCGCGTAAGGGGTCACCCCGACCGCGCGGCCGCCCCAGAAACGATCGCGCGCCCGCACGACTGCTGCTCGCAACAAGTCGCGCCCTCGCTTCGCTTCCGGCCCGTATTGTTCGAGAGTGAAGTCAAGCTTCAGAATGAGTGGCCCCAAGGACTGCGATTCCGCGTTCTGGTTGGTGTAGACACCGTAACTCGTCCACACGAGCAGGCCGAGAACCAAGGCCAGCAGCAATGTGACAAGACCAACGATCGAGCCGATCATGCCCCTCGCTTCGATCACATCCTGAACCGGCAACACCTGTTGGAAGAAGAAGCCGAGAAGCCCGCTCCCGAAAGTCGTCAACGCTACGATCAAGGTGGTGGCGAAGGGATTCGCTCGTTCGTTCGCGGAACCGAAAACCGAAATCATGCCTCGATAAAACAATGCGTCGGCCTCTCCAGCCATTGAGACCCGCTGGGTAGGGTTCATCGCATTTATACTGTCTTGGAAAGGATTATTCAACTGATCGCGTGCTGTTTCCCAACTAGCCGCTGACTCTGGAGGCGACGCGCAGATCGAGGCTTTCCGGGCAACGCCGCGGGCGCGCGCCCCCCTTGGAATTCGGAAATGTCTGCCGGTAGCCATGCCGCACGTCTGCAAACCTGAGGTCGCTAGCGATCCCACTCAGGCGCCGCCTCAGTCGTCGTAAAATCTTGAAACAAAAGAAAACGCGCTGGCCGAGAGGTACTCAGCCAGCGCGCAAAATTGGAATGAGTCGGATCGTTCGAGCTGCGATGAGACGCCTCTCTAACGTCCTTTAAGCCTGGAGGACCGGCGTCGACCGGCTGCGGCGATAGGCCGCGAAGCCGAGGAACCCGAAGCCGATGATCGCCATCGCCCAGGTCGAGGGCTCCGGAACCGCCAGCTTGATCTCGGTCTGACCGCGATTGACCAATTGCCCAAACGGCGTCAGCGTGAAGATCGCCTGTTCAGTCATCGAGAACGGCCCCGCATCATCGACCACTCCCGCGCCGTTGTGACTGAAGCTGTCAACGATGGACGTCGCCGCGTGGGTGAAGGTGTCGATCAGATTTCCAGGAGTGTCGGTCGCGTCATCGGCCCCCTGACGGTTCTCCGGATCGTCATACCAGTTCATCGTGATCGTCGAGCCGATAGCCCCCTGCCAAGTGCCGGCGCCAGCAGTGTCGAAAGCGCGAACAGGGCCGATAAAGTCGGTGTCGCTCACGGCAACGGTCACCGTCTTCGTCAAAGCCGTCAGGTTGATGATCGACAACGACGAGGTGTTGAGGATGGCCGCGCCTGGGGTGAGCACCGTTCCGTCGACGTTTGAATCGAACCGTTGATCTGAACACCATTGAGGATCCCGTTGGCGACCTGAATGATGCCGATAAGCGGATTTGAGTCGCAAGCCGCGTTATCGATGCAAGATGAAACGCTGCCGCTCACGTCGGCGATGACCTGCAAGGTCGCATGCGCTGGAAGCGAGAGCCCCGCGAGCGCTCCGGCCGCAAGGAGAGACCGATAAACCTCATTCATGCCAAACCCCCAAAGTTTATTGTAGAAAAAACAAATTCTATACAAGCAGCGAGATCTGTATGTGCAGTGCAAGAATACCGCCGCCAAGTTGTAAGGTCAAGGGAGTTTGGTCATAAAGACGGCTCATCAACGGAAGCGGACAGCTCCTTGAAATGTTTGTATGAGTACGGTTGCGCAGCGTCTCCGGATGCTTGTTTGAGTACTTCTACCTAGGCACATCGAAACGTGTATCCGCGGGCAATATTTTGCGCGAGTGCGAAGTGATTACTGTTCGGCCCGCGCCCTGCTACCTCATGATGGGGCCGAACGTCGGGGGAGCCGCCGAACACGCCTTCGGTCGCAGCAAACCCTGGCTTACGCCTGGCTCTGCGCGCCCGCTTGCTCGACAAGGAACGCGGCTTCGATCTCTTCCTCGCCGCCGCTGTGAGCGGTCCTGGTCATCGCGCCGTCTTGACTGTCGAAGCCGACAGCAACCCGGACATAGCGTTCGTCCGGACATACGGGAGCGGTCGCATCGAAGGCGACCCACCCGAAGCCTTGAATATGAGCTTCCGCCCATTCATGCGGCCCAGCCCCACCTGAATCGTCGCCAACCCGATAGCCGGCGACGAAACGCGCCGGGATCCCGCGCCATCGCGCGCAAGCGATGAAGATATGGGCGAAGTCGCGCGCCCGTCCCCGCCTCAGCGCGAAAGCCTCGATCGCCGATCCAGCGGCGTCTTTCTCTTCCGGCTGGAGCGCAATCGTCTCGTGGAGCGCGCCCATCAGGCGGTGCATCGAATCGAGCGGGTCGGCGGCGCCTTGGGTCGCCTCGGCGGCGAAGCCGCGCAACGCCCCATTGGCCTGAGCGTACGGGCTGTCGCGCAAGTACATCTCCGCCGGCAGCCTTTCCGCCGCGCCCCGGACCACGCCCGCCGCGTCGCTGGTCTCGATCTCGCCGGTCGCTGATATGGTCAGGCGATCGATGAGACCGTGGTAGGAATATGCGGTCACGGCGTTGCCGTGCGCGTCTTCGGTTCCGCGCAACGCGCCGTCCGCGTCCACAACGAGGCGCCAACGCAGCACGTACTGGGCGTCGAAGGAAAGCGGCGTCAGCCTCAGGATCTGATTGACCGTGCGGGCTGGCGGGACGAAGCGATGAACGATCTGGTGCGAAACCCTGATCCGCATGATTGGATTCGCGCCGCCCTACTCAGTTGAAGAGATATTGATCGGAGATCGTGGTCGAGAGGCGCGCGTTGTCCTCGATGAATTCTGTGATGAACTCGTGCAACCCGCCCTGGAAGATCTCGGTCATGCTCGAACGCTCGAGCTTGGCGTACATCGCCCGCGCCTGACGCTGGGCGAGCCCGCTGCGTCCGTCGTCACGGGCGAGCGCGTCGAGCGCGCGGTCTATGCTCTCGTAGCAGGAGATAAGCGAGCGCGGCATCGCCTGCTTCAAGATCAGAAGGTCGGCGATCAGCCACGGTTTCACCCGATCCCGATAAATCCAGTGATAGGCGGTCGCGGCCGAGACCGCGCGCAAGATCGCAACCCACTGGAAATAGTCGAGGGGGCCGCCGACCGTTTCCGTCGAAGGCAAGAGCAAATGATATTTGACGTCGAGCAGACGCGCCGTGTTGTCCGCCCGTTCGACGAACACGCCGAGCCGGTTGAACCAATAGGCCTCGTCGCGCAGCATCGTGCGATAGCAAGAGCCGTCGAAATCGAGCGATGCTTTCTTCACGTAGTCGAGAAAGCGCATCAGCTCTTCTCGATCGAGCGTCCGGTTGACGCGCCGGCTTGTCTCGAAGCGCTTGAGCTGAAGCCAGGCGTCATTGATCGCCGTCCAGGTCTCGGCGGTGAGCGCGGTGCGGACCGCGCGTCCCGCGGCGCGCGCGTTTTCGAGGCAGTTTCGGATCGAGGATGGGTTGGCGAGACCGAAGGTCAGGAACTCGATGGCGGCCTCTTCGTTGAGCTCGCCGTGCTTTTCGATAAAGCTGGCGTGGGCGCCCGCGGCGTTGAGCGCGCCCTCCCACTCACCGACCTGCTCGCTGTCGGTCTTCGGCAGGTATTCGAGTCTCAATGTCGCCTCGATGGTGCGGGCGATATAGTCAGCGCGCTCCATCGAGCGAGCGAGCCAGAACAGATTGTCGGCAGTGCGGGCGAGCATGGCGGTCAAGCCGACCCTTCCGGGTCGTCAACGATCCAGGTGTCCTTGGTGCCCCCGCCTTGGCTCGAATTGACCACCAAAGATCCCTCCTTCAGCGCGACGCGAGTGAGGCCGCCGGGCACGATGCGTACGCCGTCCGCTCCCGACAAGCACGAACGGCCGCAAGTCCACATGGCGCGGCGCCACGCCGCTCTCGAACGAGGCCGGACAGGTCGACAGCGCCAACGTCGGCTGGGCGATGTAATTACTGGGATCGGCCATGATCTTGGCGCCGAATTGCTCCCGCTGCGCGGCGGTTGCATGCGGGCCGACCAGCATGCCGTAGCCGCCCGAGCCGTTGACTTCCTTGACCACCAGTCGATCGAGCCGCTCCATCACATATTTCAGCGAGCTCGGCTCCCGGCAACGATAAGTCGGCACGTTCTTGAGCAGCGGCTCCTCGGACAGATAGAAGCGGATCAGGTCTGGAATATAACAGTAAATCGCCTTGTCGTCGGCGATGCCGGTGCCGATTGCATTGGCAATCGTCACATTGCCGGCCAAATAGGCGCCAACCAATCCAGGCACGCCCAGCACCGAGGCGGGATTGAAGACAAGCGGGTCCAGAAAATCATCATCGACCCGCCGATAGATGACATCGACCCGGCGCGGCCCGAGCGTTGTGCGCATGAACACCTGATCATCCTCGACGAACAGGTCGCGGCCTTCGACCAGTTCGACGCCGAGCTTGTCCGCGAGGAACGAATGCTCGTAATAGGCGGAATTGAACGCGCCCGGGGTCAGGATCACAATCGTCGCGTCGCCGCCGTTCTGCCGGGGCGCGACCGAGCGCAAGCAGGCGAGCAGCTGGTCGGGATAGTCGTCGACCGGCGCGACGCTATGGCGTGCGAACAAATCGGGGAGGAGCCGCATCGTCACTTCGCGGTTCTCCAGCATGTAGGATACGCCCGACGGAGTGCGGGCGTTGTCTTCAAGAACATAAAATTCGTCGGCGTCGACCCGCACGATGTCGATGCCCGCGATATGCACCCAGATGTCATGGGGCGCGCGCTGGCCGATCATCTCCGGCCGATAGAAGGGATTGCGCACAATCAGCTCGGGCGGAATGATCGATTCCTTGAGAATGGCCCGAGCGCCGTAAACATCCTTGAGAAACAGATTGAGCGCGTGGGCGCGTTGCGCGAGGCCAGCCTCAAGACGGCGCCATTCCGCGCGCGATATGAGACGCGGAACGATGTCGAACGGGATCAGGCGCTCGGCCGCGTCCTTGTCGCCGTAGACGCCGAAAGTGATCCCGATCCGCCGGAACATGTACTCGGCCTGGGCGCGGCGAGAGGCCAGCAACTCGGGCGGCGTTTCATCGAGCCATTGCGCGACTTGGCGATAGAGCGGCCTCGTCTCGCCGGAGGCAATGCCCATCTCGTCAAACGCCGCCATGTCGCCTGCCTAAACCTTTTCGCCTGGCGCCGTCAGGCCTGAACGACGCTCCGTCTTGGTGGATCGTTCGTCGCAACTTCCGTGCCGCAAGCGCGCTGAAGCGCCTCGGCGCCGTTCATCTCGACCCCGGCGGGCCAGGCGCCAAAATGCGCCTCGCTCGCCAAGGCTTCGGCGAGCATATGGCGGAACCCGTCGCGCGGAACCTCCACGGCGCCCAGGCTCGCCAAATGCTCGGTCAGGAATTGCGCGTCGAGCAACCGGAATCCGCCGGTCCGAAGCCGCGCGAACAGATGCACGAGGGCGACCTTCGAGGCGTCGCGGACGCGATGAAACATGCTCTCGCCGAAGAAGGCGCCGCGCAGGCTCACCCCGTAGAGGCCGCCGACCAGCGCGTCGCCCTCGTAGACCTCGAGTGAATGCGCGTGCCCCGCCGCAGACAATTCGCCATAGAGCCGGACGATTTCGTCGTTGATCCAGGTCTTTTCGCGCTCGGCGCAGGCGCGCACGACCGTCTCGAAGGCGCGGTCGGCTACGACACGAAATCGATCCGACCGCACCGTCTTGGCGAGACTGCGCGAGACGATCAGCCCATCGAGCGGGAAAATGCCGCGCTCCTGCGGCTCGACCCAGAACAATTCCTTGGCGTCACGGCTCTCGGCCATCGGAAAAACGCCGATCGAATAGGCGCGGAGCAGGATGTCCGCCGTCAGCTCGAATTTTCGCGGCGCGATTTTCATCGGATGGGATCGTGGAACTGTCCGCGCGAGCCGTCAAGCCGTCGCGTCAGGGCGGTCAGTCCGCGGAGGTCCGCGCCGGCGGAACGGCGAGCCGCTTGCTCATGAAGACCAGCGTCCCACCTCGGAACGGTTCGGTTCGGTCAATCGCGTAACGGAGCTTCGCATAGAGTTCGAGATTGGCCGCGAACGCCTGATTCGTCTGCAGGCGGATTTCGAAGCGCCCACTTTCGATCGCGCGCCGCTCGGCGTGGTGGAGCAGCAGCCGGCCGTAACCCCTGCCCTGCCATTCCGGCGCGACCGCGACATTCTCGATCCAGAGGTGATCGGCCAGAAGAATCATCTCGACAACGCCAATGAGCGAGCCGCCGGAGTCGAGCACATCAATCACGTGCTCCCGGATAGCGCGTTCATAATCCGCCTGCATCGGCAGCGGTTCCCGTCCGATCGCGGCGACCCACTTGGCGTAAGCGGCGCGGGTCAAGCCGCGGATCGCTTCGGCATCCGCAGGCGCTGCGGGCCGAATGTCGAGAGGTGGCGGAGCCGTCATTGCATCGCCACGACCGCCGCGCCTAGATCACATCCACGATCTCATCGATCGATGTGTCCGCGATCTTCTTGTCCAGCACGATTTTGCCTCTCGCCATCGCGACGACCCGTTCGCAGGAAACGAAGACGTGGTGAAGATTGTGGCTGATGAGAATGGCCGTCACGTTCTGCGCCGCGAGGCCTTTGACGAAGCCGAGCACCTTTGAGGTTTCCCTGACGGAGAGATGATTGGTCGGCTCGTCGAGAATCAGGACCTTCGACTTGAAATACATCGCGCGGGCGATTGCGACGCCCTGGCGCTGGCCCCCCGACAGCTCCCCGACCAAAGTGTCCGGCGATCGCAGATGAAGGTCGACGTCCGCGATCGCCCGGGTCGAGTCCTCGCGCATCTTGCGCTGATCCATGATTCCGACGCCACCCACCGAGAACGTCAGCGGTTCGCGCCCGATGAAGAGATTGCGAGCGACCGACATATTCGGGACGAGGGAATTGTACTGATAGACGGTCTCGATCCCGAGCTGCATCGCCGACTTCGGCGACCGAATCGCAACGCGCTGACCCTCGACGCGGATCTCGCCGCTGTCGGGAAGCCTCAACTCCGGACAGCACCTTGATGAGGGTCGACTTGCCGGCTCCATTGTCGCCGACGAGTCCGATGGCTTGGCCAGGTTCGATATCGAGATCGATGCCGTTCAGAGCGTGAACGCCCGAATACCACTTGTGGAGCCCCCTGATCGATATGATCGGCGCGGGCACGCTCAAACCTCCAGCTTGATTCGGCGCGCCGTCCGCCGCAGCCATGAATTGCCGACGACCGCGAATACGGTGAGCGCGCCGATGGCAAATTTGAACCAATTGGCGTCGATGCGCGACAGGACGAGGCCATTGTCGATCACGCGGATCAGGAGCGCGCCGACGACGGCGCCAAAGACGGTGCCCACGCCTCCCGTGAGCGCCACCCCGCCAATCACCGAACCCGCTATGGCCTGCAATTCGAGGGTCTCGCCCAAATTGGGAAAGGGCGACTTCAGGCGAAAGACCTGAACCGTTCCCGCGAGGCCAGCGAGGATCGAGCACATCATGAAGCAGGTGAACTTGACCCTCGTCACCGGTATGCCCATCGATCGCGCCGCCTCGATGAACCCTCCCGTCGCACGGACCCAGTTGCCGAAATTGGTCAGCGACATGATCGCGGAGGCGAGCAGGACAAGCGCCACGAACCAGACGAACGAGGCCCGAAAGAGACCGCCGCCGATGAAGTCCGTGAACAGCGCCATCGGCACCTTGTCCACCGCCAGCAAAGGGGGAAATCCGCCGGACATCACAATGGTCAGCGACCGTACCATGAAGAGCATGCCGAGCGTCGTTATGAAGCTCGGGATATCGAATTTCAGCGTGATGAACGCGTTGAGAAAACCGATACACGCGCACATCAAGACGCCAACGGCGAACGCCGGCCAGAACGGCGCGCCCGCGTTGAGCATCAGCGCGATGCTCATCGGCATGATTGCGAAGACTGAACCGACCGAGAGATCGAACTCGCCGCAAATCATCAGCATCGCGAAACCGATCGTCACCGCGCCGACCTCGGGCAGCAGCCCCAGCACTCCTCTTATGTTTTGAAACGAGAGGAAGACCCCATGCGACCGGAATTCGAAGAACCCCATCAGCACGATAAGGAGAAGAATCCCGGCGAGTTCGGGCTTCTCCAGGTAAATCTTGAGCGCTCTTTTCATCGGTGCTTTGGACCGCGCGGCGGTTGGATCCGAGGGAGCCTGTGGCGGCGGCTTCGGCCGCCGCCACAAGATCTCAGCGGAGGCCCTTCGCGGCCATCGCAGCGATCGAATTGGCCTGGCTTGGCAGCACGAGACCATTTCCGGTGTCGATATCCGAGGGTGCAAGACCCACGGTCTTCGCCAGATAAACTTCCATGACCGGCATGAAGCCCTGCATGTAGGGCTGCTGGTCGGCGTGAGCTTGGATGTAGCCGGATTTCATTTCCTGCAGCACGTCGGACTCGACATCGAATCCGCCGACGATGATCTTTCCGGGCGGAATCCCGCGGTCCTTGAGCCACTGCGCCACCGCGACGTCGAGCGAGCCCGTCTCGATATAGGCCGTCGTGTCAGGATGGGCGTTGAGGTAGGCGCCGACGCGATCCGATGTGGTCGCGGGATCCGCGCCAACGTCCAGCTTAGTGATCGTAAGCTGGCGTCCCGGGTTCGCCGCCTTGAAGTCCTCGAGCGCCTTCACAACCCCCGCGGCGCGCTGTTCGGACCAGTTGGCGCCCGGAACGTTCACGCCGACCAGGACGTTGATCGGCCCCTCCTTGGGGAACAAGGTCGCCAGTTGGTTCGTCAAGGCGATCCCCGAGGCTAAAAACGCCGGCCCGATATAAGACTGCCGCGCATTGTGGCCCGGAGTGACGTCGTCGTTGTTGATCGCGATGACGATCGTACCCTTGGCTCGCGCGTCGGCGACAACCTTGGTGAAGGCGTTGTTGTCCGGGAGAGTCAGGATCAAGGCGTCGGGGTTGGTGGCGAGCGCCGCGTCGACATTGGTCAGCTCTTCTTGAACCGACATGTTCGTATTGGTGAAGACCATTTGACAGTCGGCCTGGATCTTGCCGCAAGCGTCGTCAAAGCCCTTCTTGACCGGCTGCCAGAATGGGTTCGCCGTCGAACCGTGAATGACCATGACGATTTTGATCGGATCGGCCGCCGCCGGAGCGGCGACTGCCGCTGCAAATCCAAGCACGCCGAGTCCGAGCGCCAAGGCCCTCATTGCTGTCCTCCCCAATTTTTTGTCCGGCTTCAGTGGTCGAGCCGGCTGAGAGTCGTAATGGTGTTTCGGCGACCTCGCAAGCTCCCGCGGCGCAACCGCTGGTCCAGGGGCGGGCGCGGCAAAGGCGAGGGGCAGGACCGCGCGGCTTGTTTATGGTAGGCTGAACGGGCGACCGGCGAACGCGAGGAGATTTTGAGCCATGGGATCCGTCGCTCGAGTGACATCCGCCGCGGAGGGGCTGCCGCGTCGGCGCTTCACGGTCGCCGAAGTGGAGGCGATGGTCGCGGCAGGGGTGATGGAGGAGGACGAGCGCGTCGAACTGATCGGGGGGGAGTTCGTTCCAATGTCGCCAAAGGGAAGCCGCCACGAACTCGTCAAGATTGCGCTGGTCGATTGCTGGTATACGTGCGCGCCCGATCGACTTGCCGCGTGGCTCAGGAGACGACTTTTCGCCTCAGTGAGGACACCTATCTCGAGCCCGACGTTGTCATCTATCCGCGTGCGAGCGGCCTCCAAGGGCTGACGGGTGCAAGCGTTCTGCTCGTGGTCGAGATTGCCGACTCCTCGCTGCGCTACGATACCGGCCGCAAGGCGGCGCTCTACGCCAGTTTCGGCATCCGCGAGCTCTGGGTTATCGACGCCGTTCGACTGACGACGCGGGTCTTCCGTGAGCCCACGGCGGACGGCTACCGTGACGCGCTGGACTTTGGCCCCGCCGATCGGCTCATGCCCCTGCTCGCGCCGGAAGCGTTCGCGGTGAAGCTCGACGAACTGGACCTGAACTGAGCAGGTCCCTTCCGTTTCACGCCTGCTTCTTCAGCTGAACCACGTTGTGCAGGGTGGCGTCGGCGGTCTCGAAAAAGCGCTTCACGCCGCGCGCGGCCTGCCGGATGCGCTGCTCGTTCTCGACCAGCGCAAGGCGCACGTAATCGTCGCCATGCTCGCCAAAGCCGACGCCCGGCGCGACCGCGACATCGGCCTTCTCGATCAGAAGCTTCGAGAATTCGAGGCTGCCGAGGTGGCGGAAACGCTCCGGCACGGGAGTCCAGGCGAACATCGACGCGCTCGGCTTGTCGATCGCCCAGCCCGCCGCGGCGAAGCTCTCGATCATCACGTCTCGCCGACGCTTGTAAGTCGCGCGCATCTCGCGCACGCAATCGTCCGGGCCGTTGAGCGCCGCGGCGGCGGCGACCTGGATCGGCGTATAGGCGCCGTAATCGAGATAGGACTTCACGCGCGCCAGCGCCGCAAGCAGCCGCTCGTTGCCGACCGCGAACCCCATCCGCCAGCCCGCCATCGAGAAGGTCTTCGACATCGAACTGAACTCGACCGCAACGTCGAAGGCGCCGGGCGCCTGCAGAACCGACGGCGGCGGCTCGTCCTCAAAATAGACTTCCGCGTAGGCCACGTCCGAGAGGACGAAAATCTCGTGCTTCTTCGCGAACAGCACAAGGTCCCTGTAAAAGTCGAGCGAGGCGACCATCGCCGTCGGGTTGGAGGGATAGCAGACGACGACCGCAATCGGCTTTGGAATCGAATGCATGATCGCGCGCTCGAGCGCGACGAAAAACTCGGGCCCCGGCTCGGCCGGCGCGGAACGAATCACGCCCCCCGCCATCAGGAAACCGAAAGCGTGGATCGGATAGGAGGGGTTGGGCACCAATACGACGTCACCCGGCGCGGTGATCGCCTGGGCCATGTTGGCGAAGCCTTCCTTCGAACCGAGCGTGGCGACGACCTGCGTCTCGGGATCGAGCTTCACCCCGAATCGCCGGGCGTAATAGCCGGCCTGGGCGCGGCGGAGCCCTGCAATCCCCTTCGAGGCGGAATAGCGATCGGTGCGCGGCTTGCCGACCGTCTCGACGAGCTTGTCGATCACATGCTTGGGCGCGGGCAGATCGGGGTTGCCCATGCCAAGATCGACGATGTCGGCGCCACCGGCGCGAGCCTTGGCCTTGAGCTTGTTGACTTGCTCGAAGACGTAAGGCGGCAGGCGCCGCACCCGGTGAAAATCGCTCATGGCAGCTATTGGCCTTGGGTCATGTCGCGCTTCGTCGGCCGACGCGCCGACCTGCGGCCGTTTAGCATCGGAAAGCCGAAAGCGGCAACGGGACGGCGCCTATTGCTGAGGGGCTGGGACCTTCGAATCCGGCTTTTTTTTCGCCGCCTGCTGTTCGGCCATCGCCTTGGCGGCCGGCGGAAAGGCCTGTCGAATGGCGTCGTGTTGCTTCCCGACCCCGTCAAGGTCGTTCTTGACCGCCTTAAGTTCGTCGGTCTTCAAGGTTGGCCGCGCCGGCTCGGGCGGCGGCTGAAACACCGGAATATAGCCAGGATCGCTAGCCGGTCGCGTTTTGTTAACGAAATCGACCGGCGGAGCGACGTCGGTGGCGAATCCAAAGATCTTGAATCCCTGTTTCAAGATGCTGTCCTGCTGCTGCGCATAGACGTCGACGCTGGAAGCGAAGAACGCGGCAAAGGCGAGAACCCCCGCCATTGCTGCGATCGTCCTCGGCCCGCGTGCCGCGGTTGCCCGGCGATTGGTGCAAAACATTTTTCTGTCCGAAAAGTGTTGTTGGCTTCGCGGACAAGTAGTTACCTATTATGACCAAAACGGGACCAGGCCTTACGCCCAGAACCGACAGGAAACGCTAGTCATGGCCAAGACCCCAAGCAAGCCGAGGGCGGGCGGCAAGTCCAAGCCGACCACGTCCGCGCGCGGAGGCCCAACTGCGAGCCGCGCCAAGTCGCGGCCGCAATCGGGATCTCGCGTTCTGCTCAAAGCGGCTTCCGCGAAATCCGCGGGGCGCGGAAAGGGACCGGCACCGTCGCAAGACCGCAATGACGTCCGCCCGAAGCCGCTAGCCGCGACACGTCAGACAAAAGCCAAGAGGTCGGCGCGGACGAATCGAAAGCTCAGCCTCAAACGCCGGGCGAAGTCGCGACTTCGCCCTTGGCGGCGCCGGCCGCACCCGCCGCCAGGGCGGCCGCCTCACCAGTCACGTCTCCCGCTCCGTCGCCGGCCGTGAGCGCTCCACACGCCGCCCCGGACGTCGACGCGCTGGCCCAGAACATCACGAAGGCGATCGAGCAAGGGTCCAAGGCTCTGGCCGCTTACCTGCTTCCGCGGGAGACCGGCGAGATCAAACCAACAGCCGGGAGCGAAATCGGTGAGATGGTCCGCTCCATCGGCCGGGTGGTCGAATATTACATGGCCGAGCCGCAGCGAGCCTTCGCGGCGCAAGCCGCGCTCACAAGGCAGTTCGTCAGCCTCTGGGCCTCGACTTTACACCGATTGCAGGGTGAACCGGCGCCGCCCATCGCCGCCCCAGACGCCGCCGACAAGCGTTTCGCTGATCCCGCCTGGCGCGACAATCCGTATTTCGATTTCATCAGCCAGGCCTATGTGCTGACGGCGGGCTGGGCGGACGATCTGGTCAAGCGCGCCGACGACCTCGAGCCGCACGAACGTCAGAAGGCGCAATTCTACCTGCGCCAGGTCACGGCGGCTTTGTCGCCCTCGAACTTCATCGCCACCAATCCGGAGGTTCTGCGCGCGACGCTCGCCGAGAGCGGCGATAACCTGGTGCGTGGCCTGAAAATGCTGGCCGAGGACATCCAGGCCGGACACGGCCGCCTGCGCATTCGCCAATCCGACGCGCGCGCTTTCAAGCTCGGCGTCAATCTCGCGGCGACGCCTGGCAAGGTGGTCTTCCGCAACGCGCTGATCGAGCTCATCCAGTACGAGCCGACCACGCCCCAGGTCTACAAGCGGCCGCTGCTCATCGTGCCGCCGTGGATCAACAAGTTTTACGTCCTCGACCTCAATCCGGAAAAATCGTTCATCCGCTGGGCCGTGTCGCAAGGGCTCACCGTGTTCGTCATCTCCTGGGTCAATCCGGACGAGCGCCACGCCGACAAGGACTTCGACAGCTACATGCACGAGGGCATCCTCGCCGCTCTCGATGTCGTGGAACAGGCGACGGGCGAACGCGAGGCCGCCGCGATCGGCTATTGCGTGGGCGGCACGCTCCTCGCCGCGACGCTCGCCTACATGGCCGCGATCGGCGACAAGCGGATCGTCAGCGCGACCTTCTTCGCTTCATTGGCGGACTTCACCGACGCGGGCGATCTCAAAGTGTTCGTCGACGCCCAACAATTGAAGGCGGTCGAGGAACGGATGGCCGAACAGGGCTATCTCGAAGGCTCCGAGATGGCCAACGCCTTCAACATGCTCAGGCCGAACGAGCTCATCTGGTCGTATTACGTCAACAATTACCTCAAGGGCAAAGAGCCGATGGCCTTCGACCTCCTGGTCTGGAACTCGGACTCGACCCGCATGCCGGCCGCAAACCATAATTTCTATCTTCGGCACTGCTATCTGCAGAACGACCTCTCGAACGGGCGCATGGCGTTAGGCGGCAAGACGCTTGACCTTAAGACGGTGACGATCCCGGTCTATGAGCTGGCGGCGAAAGAGGACCACATCGCGCCGGCCCGCGGCGTGTTCACGAGCGCCAAATCCTTCGGCGGACCGGTGCGCTTTGTCCTGTCGGGCTCAGGTCATATCGCGGGCGTCGTCAATCCGGCCGGCAAGCCGAAGTACCAGTTCTGGACCGGCGGCCCCGCGCAAGGCGAGTTCGAGGATTGGGTCGCGAAAGCCGAAGGAAACGCCCGGCTCCTGGTGGCCCGACTGGATGAAGTGGATGGCCGCGCAGGCGCCCGCAAAGGTTCCGGCTCGCGAGCCGGGCGGCGGCAAGCTCACGCTGCTGGGCGACGCGCCGGGGGATTATGTGCGGGTGAAGGCATAACCGCTCTGCGTAAGGGGCCAGTCGACTCGACAGCGGAGACCGCTTAACCGTTTGCTGTCCGCCAGCACGGGATGGAGACATATGCTTTACGCACTCGCGCTCTTGGCCGGCGTCGTGGCCGGTTCGCGAACTTTCACGGCGCCGGCCGCCGTGAGCTGGGCGGCGCGGTTGGGCGCCCTCAATCTCGAGGGCTCATGGCTGGCGTTCATGGGCTATTCCTGGACGCCCTGGATCTTCACGGCTCTAGCCATTCTCGAAATGGTCGGCGATCAGCTCCCTTCGACGCCAAGCCGAAAGGTTCCGCATGCAGTTCGGCGCGCGAATCGTGAGCGGCGCCCTGTCGGGCGCGACGATCGGCTCGAGCCGCCGGATCGTGGATCGCGGGCCTTGTCGCCGGCGTTGTCGGCGCGGTGGTCGGAACCTTGGGCGGCGCGGAGATACGGTCCCGCATGGCGAAGGCGTTCGGGCGCGACGCCCCGGCAGCCTTCATCGAGGACGCCGGCGCGATCGTTCTTGGACTCATCGTCGTCTTCGCCCTCCGATGAGGTCGCCGGTTTGCCGTTGGGTGAATCGAAGCGGTCGAGGATCGTATCCTGCGATGTCCGACCTAGACTTTTTGTGCTAGGCTGCTCGAATTGCCAAGACGGAGAACGGATATTGCCCGAAGCGTCCCGGCCGGCTCCGCGCAACCCCATCGCATCGCTCGCGCTGATCGCCGGCGTGGTCGCCTTCGTCGCCGCATCGTTCTCGTACACGGCCGGATGGTTCTCGCCGGAGCGCTTGACGCCGCAGAAGCTCGTTGACGGCTTTACCGGGCCATCCGGGCCGCCG
This sequence comes from uncultured Alphaproteobacteria bacterium, assembly GCA_963762335.1. Classification (GTDB taxonomy): domain Bacteria; phylum Pseudomonadota; class Alphaproteobacteria; order Rhizobiales; family Beijerinckiaceae; genus Roseiarcus. Next base: position 223,556 of record CAVXKU010000014.1, read on the forward strand.
CTCGGCCATCGGCGCAATCACGCCAAGGGCATTTGCTTCACCGGCGTGTTCGAGTTCGACCGGCGCCGGATTTGAGCTGTCGCGAGCAAAGGTGTTCGCCCAAGGCAAGTATCCGGTCGTCGGACGCTTCAATCTCGGCACGCCGAACCCGAACGCCGATGATTCCAAGGAGCGCGTGCGGGGCTTGGGCCTCATGATCTCGACGCCGGACGGTCAGGAATGGCGGATGGCGATGATCGACCCGCCGTTCTTCCCCGTGGCGACGCCGGAGGCTTTCCGCGCGCTCCAGATCGCCTCCGCAAGCAAGGAGGCCGACGCGATGGCGAAATTCGCCGGCGCCCATCCCGAGATCGCGGCTTTCGGCGGCTGGGCCAAAAGCGCGCCCTGGACCGGCAGTTACGCCGAGGAGCGTTACAACAGCCTCAACAGCTTCATTTTCACCGACGGTTCCGGAAACGACCATACGGTGCGCTGGTCGCTTGCGCCGGCGCGCGCAACCGGTCCCGGTCCCGCCTGAAGAACTCGCCAAGCGCGGCCCAAACTTCCTCGAAACTGAGATTGCCGATCGCGTCAAGAACGGGCCGCTGCGTTGGACCATGCTTGTCACCGTGGCCAATCCCGGCGATCAAACCGCGGACCCAAGCAAGGCGTGGCCGGAAGACCGTCGCAGCGTCGAGGTTGGCTCGCTCATCGTCCAGCAGATCGAGGCCGAGAGCGGACGGTCCGTGCCGCGACATCAATTTCGATCCGACCGTCCTGCCGAACGGCATACGGCCTTCGGACGACCCGTTCCCCGCAGCCCGCTCGGCCGCCTACAGGGTCTCCTACGACCGCCGCACGGCCGAGGAAAAGGACTATCCCCGAACCGCCACGGGAGCCGCCCAATGACGAACATTCAGCGGATGCGCCCAGCGACGATCATTCAACGCTTCAACCCGCTCCAGCGAACGCTGCACTGGCTCATGGCCGTCTGCATCCTGGCGATGCTGTTCATCGGCGTCGGCATGGTGTCCACGGTCGCACAGAAATATCTGACGCTCGTCGCCATTCACAAGCCGCTCGGGATTGCGATCCTCGTCCTCGCGCTGATCCGCCTGGCCGTGCGTATACGCTACGGCGCGCCGCCCCTGCCCGCCGATCTCCCGGAACCGATGAAGCTCGCCGCGTATCTTTCGCATTACGCGCTCTATGCGCTCATGATCGCGATGCCGCTGATCGGCTGGGCGATGCTGTCGGCGGCCGACTATCCGGTGGTGTTGTGGCCAAGCGTCTGGCTCCCGCAGATCGCGCCGCAAAGCGCGAGCCTGCATACGCTGCTGTGGAACGCGCATTTCTATCTGGCGTTCCTGTTTTTCGCGCTGATCCTGATGCATCTCGCGGCGGCGCTCTTTCACGCGCTGATCCGACGGGATGGCGTATTCGATTCGATGGGGCCAGCCTTGACGCATGACGAGGTCGCGCCCGCGGAGCGATACGCGCTCAAGTAGCGCGCAAGCGAAGTCCCCATTGGAGTCGCCATGCTGCCTTCCGTCACTCTCGTCCGCCACGGCGAAACCGAATGGAGCGCAAGCGGCCAGCACACCGGCCGCACCGACATTCCGCTCACCGAGGAAGGCGAACGCAAAGCGCGGGCGCTTCAAGGCCGTCTTAAGGGCGTCGCGTTTGATAGGGTCTTCACCAGTCCCGCTCCAGCGCGCGGCGCGCACCTGCGAGCTCGCCGGGTTCGGCGACAGAGCCAAGCTCGATCCCGACCTCCTCGAATGGAACTATGGCGATTACGAAGGGCGCAAGAGCAGCGAGATTCTCGCGGACCGCCCCGGCTGGCTCCTGTTCCGGGACGGGTGCCCGAATGGCGAGCAGCCGGCCGACGTCGGCGCCCGCGCCGATCGCGTCATCGCGCGCCTTCGCGCGGCGGATGACCGCGCGATCGTGTTTTCGAGCGGCCATATTCTGAGAGTGCTGGCGGCGCGCTGGCTCGGCCTTCCGCCGTCGGAAGGCCGTCTGTTCATGCTCGGCACCACGAGCATAAGCATCCTTGGCTACGAGCATGACAAGAACGAGCCGACGGTCCAATTGTGGAACGAGCTGTGAGCGCAGCCTGACGGCAGGACGATCAATGGCCTACGCGCTCGCACTCTTGGCAAACCTTCCGGCGCTTCGATGAACCGCCGTTTCGACTCCATCGTCATCGGCGCCGGCCAGGCCGGTCCGCCGATGGTCGGCCGGCTTGCGGCGGCCGGGCAGAAGGTCGCGCTCATCGAGCGCAAGCTGATCGGCGGAACCTGCGTCAACACCGGCTGCACGCCGACCAAGACGCTCGTCGCCAGCGCCTATGCGGCTCACCTCGCGAGGCGCGCCGCAGATTTCGGCGTGAACGTCGGACCGGTCAGCGTCGATTTCGCCGCCGTCATGGCGCGCAAGAACAAGGTTGTCGGCAATTCCCGCTCGAACCTTACAGGCCTGGCTGCGAGGCATGGCGAATTGCACGGTCATCCGAGGTCATGCGCGCTTCCTTTCGCCGACGACAATCGCGGTTGGCGACGACGTGCTCGAGGCCGAGCGCTTCTTCATCAATGTCGGCGGCCGGGCGGTCATTCCCGATTTTCCGGGGATCGATCAGGTCAGGACTCTCACCAACACGACGCTGCTCGAACTCGACGCCCTGCCCCGGCGCCTCGTCGTCGTTGGCGGAAGCTACGTCGGGCTCGAGTTCGCGCAAGTCTTTCGGCGCTTGGGAGCGGCGGTCACGGTGGTGGAAAAGGCGCCGCGGCTGGTTGTGCGCGAGGACGAAGAGGTCTCGGATGCGATCCGCGAAATCCTCGAGGCGGAGGGCATCGAGATCCGGCTCGAATCCGAATGCATCCGGTTCGAGCCGCGCGGCGCGGAGATCGCGGTCGGCGTCAATTGCACCGCCGGCGAACCTGAGGTCTTAGGCTCTCATGTGCTGCTCGCGGTCGGACGCCGCCCGAACACCGACGACCTCGGGCTCGAGGCGGCAGGCGTCAAGGTCGACGCGCACGGCTATATCGTCGTCGACGAGTCCCTGAAGACCAACGTCCCCCACATCTGGGCGCTCGGCGATTGCAACGGCCGCGGCGCTTTCACCCACACCTCGTACAACGATTTCGAGATCGCCGCGGCGAACTTGCTCGACGGCGCCGCGCGCAAGGTGAGCGACCGCATTCCCGTTTACGCGCTCTATGTCGACCCGCCGCTCGGCCGGGTCGGCCTGACCGAGGCCGAAGCCCGGGCCAAGGGCCACGCGGTCCGGATCGGCCGCCGGCCGATGACGCGCGTCGGCCGCGCGGTCGAGAAGGGCGAAACGCAGGGCTTCATGAAAGTCGTGGTCGACCGCGACACCGACGCGATCCTCGGCGCCGCCATTCTTGGCGTCGGAGGCGACGAGGCCATCCATGGCGTGATCGAGGCGATGGCCGCCGGCGTGACGGCTTCCGCCTATACGCGCGTCGTGGCGATCCACCCCACGGTCTCCGAACTCGTGCCGACGATCTTCGGCGAGCTCTCGCCGTGAGGCGTTGGCCGAAATCCAGCGCGCGCGGCCCGAGGTCAGGCCTTGCGCACTGCCGGTTGGCGGGCGCATGAAAGAGATTGTCTCTTGTGAAAAATTCAGGGACTGCCGGGCATGCTGGACCCGAAGCGCGCGCGCAGACCGTCGACGGCTCGATCGCTTGCCCTGGTCGCGACAACCATCGGCCCGATCCATGATCACCCTGCCCGGCTTGGCGGCCGATGCGCTTGGCTCGTTTCTGGCCGACGACATCAGAGATCGGTTCGGAGTCTCGCATGCGCGCCTTGCCGAGATCATCCCGTTCGCGGCGCGGCTCGCGCTCGAATGCATCGGCAACAGCGACGCCCTTTACCATAACGTCGAGCATACGATGCTCGTCACGCTCGCGGGCCACGACATCTTCAAGGGGCGGGCGTTGCTGACCGACTCGACCCCGGACGACTACTCGCATTTCATTGTCGCCTGCCTCACCCACGATATCGGCTACGTGCGCGGCATTCTCAAAGGGGACGGCCCCGACGGCTACGTCGTCGACGCGGCCGGCCACAAGGTCAGATTGCCGCGCGGCTGCTCCGACGCCGCGCTCGCGCCCTATCACGTCGAGCGGTCGAGGCTGTTCGTGCTGGATCGCCTGGCGTCGATCGACGAACTCGACGGCGCGCGGGTCGCGGGCGCGATCCTGCACACGCGCTTCCCCTATTCGACCGGCGCCCGACGACCACGCACGTCCACGAGGATGCGGCGCTGCTCCGGGCGGCCGATCTGATCGGCCAGCTCGGCGATCCGCATTATCTGAGGAAGGCCAACGCGCTCTATCACGAGTTCGAGGAAATCGGCTTGAACGGACAGCTCGGCTACGGATCGCCCGCGGATCTGGTCGACAAATATCCGCAATTCTACTGGGGAAAAGTGTCTCCGTACATTTCGGAGGCCATCCGCTACCTCAACGTGACCGCAAGCGGGCGCCAGTGGATCAACGGCCTTTACAGCAACGTCTTTCGCGCCGAGCACGAGCACCTGCGCCTGTCGGGGCCGCAACCCTAGGCGGCGCCGACCCTTCGACGTTCTCGCGGACACCACACCGACGGACCGAATCCTCTCGGCGCCTAAGCCTTAACGGGTGTATAAGCGGCCCCAAAGAGGAGCCCAATGAACAAGCCGTCCCGCATCGTCGAAACCCACCGCCTGGACCTTCGCAATCGCCCGCGCCGCAACCGCAAGGCCGACTGGGCGCGTCGGCTGGTGGCGGAACACGTGCTGACGACGAGCGACCTTATCTGGCCGCTCTTTCTCATCGACGGCGAGAAGCGCCGCGTTCCGGTCGCCGCGATGCCGGGCGTCGACCGGCTCAGCGTCGACGAGGCGGTGCGCGAGGCCGAGCGGGCGGTCAGGCTCGACATCCCGGCGATCGCGTTCTTTCCCTATACCGAGCCTGAGCTCAAGGACGAGCACGGCAGCGAAGCCTTCAACGAGGGCAATCTCGTCTGTCGCGCCTGCCGCGCCATCAAGCGCGAATTTCCGCAGCTTGGCCTCGTCACCGACGTCGCGCTCGATCCCTATACGAGCCACGGCCACGACGGGCTCGTCCGCGAGAGCGGTTCGGGCGAGTTCACCATCCTCAACGACGAGACGGTCGAGGTGCTCGCGCGCCAGGCCTTGAACCAGGCGCGAGCCGGCGCCGACGTCATCGCGCCCTCGGACATGATGGACGGACGGGTCGGCGCGATCCGCGAGGCGCTGGACGCCGAAGGCTTTCACGACGTGCAGATCATGGCCTATGCGGCCAAATACGCCTCGGCCTTTTACGGACCGTTTCGCGACGCGCTCGGCTCAGCCGGCGCGCTCAAGGGCGACAAGCGCACCTACCAGATGGATCCGGCGAACAGCGACGAGGCGCTGCGCGAGGTCGCGCTCGATCTCGAGGAAGGCGCCGACATGGTGATGGTGAAGCCCGGCATGCCCTATCTCGACATCATCCGCCGGGTGAAGGACGAATTCGGCGTGCCGACCTTCGCCTATCAGGTGAGCGGCGAATATTCGATGATCATGGCCGCGGCGAACAACGGCTGGATCGACGGCGACAAGGCGATGATGGAGAGCCTGATCGCGTTCAAGCGCGCCGGCGCCGACGGCGTGCTCACCTATTTCGCGCCTCGCGCCGCGGAGAAGCTTCGCGTTCGATGAAGTTCTGCCCGGGACCTATCTGCGCAGGTCCGGATCGAGTTTCGCTCGAACCGCCCCCGGCGAGCGTCAACCGCGCGCCTGACATCAAAATTGAAAGGACCGTCAGCTTCAAAGCGTACAGGCAGTTACGCTAATAATGGTGACGACGGTCTCCTTCGTCGGACCCGCGGCAGGAGGAAACTATGGTCCGCAAATTCGTGATCGCCGCAGCGTCGGCCGCAGCCATCGGACTTGCGCTCCCCGCGGTCGCTCAGAAGACCGGCGGGACAGCCGATGAAGCCAAGGCCATGCTGATGAGCGCAATCGCCGCTGTGAGAGCGGATGAAGGCAAAGCGTTGGACATGTTCAACAAGGGAGAAGGGGGGTTCCGGGATCGGGACCTCTACGTATTTTGTGCAGACGCTCACGACGGAACAATCGTTGCGATGGGCAACCCCAACCTCAAGCCGGCGCTTGGCATGGACGTGCGCGCCGCTCATAGCTCTACCGGCGCCGCGTTCGGCGCAGAAATCTACGCGGCGATCCAAAAGCCGGAAGGTCAGATCACCGAGGTCAGTTATTTGAGCCCGACGCCAGGCGTCGATGATACGCTGCCTTCCGAAAGTAACCTTTGTAGCCAGAGCAAACAATGATCTCGGCTGTGGCGTCGGGTACTATAAATAGATGGTTCCGAACCTCGCAATCTTGTGACGCGGCGAAGAAGGTGAAGAAAGGATCGGTCGTCGGCGCGGCGGCGCGGCGCTTGAGCAGGTTTGCCGGCTGTCGAAAACCCGGTATGGTTCGCACTTCGCGATGAAACGATCGCGTTAAAAATAGCTTCATGGGAGGGGCCCGCATATGCGCATAGCCACGATTTCCGCCGCCGTCACGACATTGCTGATCTCCACTGGCGCGGCCTTCGCGCTCGATACCAGCGTGACCATGACGTCGTCGCTGTCTCCAGACGCTCTATGGAAGAAAATCGGCGATTTCTGCGGCATCTCCTCGTGGCATCCGGCGTTTCCGAAGTGCGTGCTGAGCGCCGACGGCAAGCAGCGGACCCTAACAATCGCCAACGACGGCGGCACCATCGTCGAGGGGCTCGAGAAATGGGACGACGCCAATCGCGCCTACACCTATGTGATCCTCTCTGGCCCGCTGCCTATCGCGAACTACCGCTCGACCATCAGTGTTGCGCCGGACGCCAAAGGTTCGGCAGTGACATGGGTCGGCAAATATGACGCCAAGGGCGTCTCCGACGCCGACGCCAAGAAGACCGTCGACGGCGCCTACGACGCCGGCCTCAAGGCGCTGGTCGGCGGCTGAGCGAGAGCCGCCCGGGGGCAAACGAAGGGCGATGATGCGATGCTAAGCTTCTTAGCCGTCCGCGGCTGAGAAGCTCAAGCGCCCAACGATCTTCGTCGGCGGCGTCAACGACAACAAAAGAAACGTGATATCCGCCAAGACGCTCGGCCTTTATGACGGAAGCCTGCGGGGCGCCAATTACCCGATCGAAGGCGTGATCGGCTCGATTACCTGAGCTGCCAAGGCGCGAGGTCTTCGCGGGGCCGAGCGCGCTGACGCGGCAGCTACCGCGCTTGCAGCTCACGCCACGGTGGGCTTGCGCGACGGCAGACGCTCGCCCGATTGGCCGAGGTTGCGCGAGGCAACGCCACTCAGCACTACCATTTCGAATTGGGAGGCGGTGGGAGAGCGCCGGACGGAGCTGGAGGTCGCCATGCCGACGGTCAGGAAGCGCCGCGGCGAACGGATGCTGTGCGGTCTGGCGTTGGGGCTGCTATGGTCGATCGCCCAGGGCGCCACGCCGTCTTATGCGGAAGACTGCAAATATTTCAGCGCTCTGCCGGACGATTGCGCCAGAGCGGGCCTTCGAAAATTCGACGGGTTACGCGACCAGCGTTATCAGGAGATCAATCTCTTCGCCAAGGATCCGCTCAAGAAGGTCCTTTACGTCTCTGTTTATGACACGACAGGGCTCAACGGCAGCGATGAGACGCGCGACTCCGCGCCGGCGTCGCTCTCACAAAATCTGGATCCGAAGAAGATCGCCAAACAATACCAGGCGCTCTCGGCGCGGGTTGATCCTCCCTACCGCTGGACGATTGACTGGCTTGCCGATCGCGTTGGCACGGTCAGAAAGTTCGACGGCCTCAACGCCGCCTGGAGGGGAAACGCCCTGGCGCCCAGCACGGCGATCTCACCGAAACCTGTTCCCCGCGTCGCCTATCACCCTTCCTCGACGGGCAGAACCGCCGTCGCGGGCTTCAAGAAAGGGATCTGAAATCTACCTGCTCGACGACCTCAAGGGCCAGTCCTGGGTGATGGTCTCTTACAAGGACAGGCCCGACTTGACGATCGACAAACTCGCTGGCCTCGGCGAGGTTCTCAAGGCGCCGCAAGGTTGGAAGTTCCGCACCGCTGTGCTCACGAAAGACCTGATTCTGGAACCCAAGACCGGTTTTGCGGGCTCTCTGGTCGACGACAGAGGCAACCTGTACCATTTGACCGGCCCGCGGCAGAGCAACTTCGTCCCGTAGCACCCGCGAGTTCTCTCGTCTGCGGCAAGCCGCTTGCATAGGGTCCCTATGGAAAAGCGCTTGCTCGTTGTCCGCCCGCGAGTTCGAAAGTCAGCCTGCGCGGGCAGAGGATGACGCCAGCCGCTTCCCCCGCGACTCGCCGCCCCCTCCATAGGTCGCTCTTCGCGCAAGTTCTCGCTGGTCTCATCCTGGGCGTCGCCCTCGGTATGGCGGCGCCTGAGTTCGCCATTTCTCTCAAATTCTTCTCGGACGCGTTCCTCAAGCTTATCTCGATGATTGTCGCGCCGATCGTCTTCTGCGTCGTTGTGCACGGCATCGCCGGCGCAGGAGACCTGAAGAAGGTCGGCCGGGTCGGCGTCAAGGCCCTCGTCTACTTCGAGGCGATGACGACGGTCGCGCTCGCCGTCGGGCTCATCGTCGCCTATCTCATTCGGCCGGGCGAAGGTATGAACATCGATGCGACAAAGCTCGACGCGCACGCGCTAAGCGCCTATGTCGACAACGCGCACAAGTTGCATGGCGGCGGCTTCAGCGGCTTCATCCCTCAACATCATTCCTAGCACCGCGTTCGACGCATTCGCGCGCAACGACGTGCTGCAGGTGCTCTTCTTCGCCATGATCTTCAGCGTCGGTCTGGCGCTCGTTGGCGAGCCCGCGAAGCCCCTCGTTCAACCTCGAGGCCCTCGATCGACCTCGCACTCGCAACGGTGTTCATTGCTCAGGCAACCCACACACCGTTCTCTTTTGGCGACCTTCTTCGATCATCGGGATTTCGCTTGTCACCTCGAAGGGGCGCACGGCGTGCTGGGCTCGCCGATCGTAATTCTCGCCGCAACGCTGAACGCGGTCGCATCGATCCGGCGATTGGGCTTGTGCTCGTCTTGTCGATCGATTGGTTCGTCGGCATGGCGCGCGCGCTCGGTAATCTAGTCGGCAATTGCATTGCGACTGTCGTGATCGCGGCGTGGGAACGCGAGCTGGACCTCACGCTCGCGAAGGAGGTTCTGTCCGGGCAGGTCGCGGTCGATTTCGCCACCGACACCGAGACCGGGGCCGCGTCGGCCGCCTGATGGTCCGGGTCGTTCAGCGGTCGGCGTCTTTGCCTCAAGCGCGTTCCCGCAACGCTCGCTTCCGCGTTATGCTCAAGACGGAGGGGCGTGGCCTCGCTTGCGTTCGCGGCAAGATTGAACCCGTCTTCTTCCAGCGACCGCGGCCCAACGCCTCGCGCTTTGTTGAAGCCTGTCTGAGGCCCTGGCGGGTGTAAAGAAGAAGCGGCGCCGCGCCGCGCCAAGGAAAATTATCCGAGGAGGCAGCTCATGGAACGCAAGAAGGCATCGGACTTTCCCCAGGAGCTTCTGAACCTTTTCGACCTCTATGTGCATGGCGACATGAGCCGCCGGACTTTCCTCGACGGAGCGCAGAAGTTCGCCGTCGGGGGCGTCAGCGCAGGCGCTCTCTTGGAAATGCTCAAGCCCAATTACGCCTGGGCGATCCAGGTCCCGCCCGACGACAGCCGCATCGTCGGCGAAGCGGGTCGACGTGCCCTCGCCGCAAGGAAACGGCTCGATCAAGGGCTATCTCGTCCGTCCGGCCGGCGCGGAGAAACTGCCCGTCGTCCTGGTCGTGCACGAGAACCGGGGGTTGAACCCATACATCGAAGACGTGGCGCGGCGCCTGGCGATCGCCAATTTCATCGCTTTCGCGCCCGACGGCCTCACTTCGGTCGGCGGCTATCCCGGCGACGACGAGAAGGGCGCCGACCTGTTCAAGCAGGTCGACGGAGCCAAGATGCAGGCGGATTTCGCCGCCGCCGCTGAGTGGCTGAAGTCCCTGCCCGATTCGACCGGCAAGCTCGGCGCGATCGGCTTCTGTTTCGGCGGCGGCGTCGTCAACAAGCTCGCCGTGAGCATGGGGTCTGGACTTGAGGCCGCGGTTCCATTCTACGGTCTTCAGCCGAACGCCGCCGACGCGGCGAAAATCAAGACGCCGATCAACGCACAGTACGCCGAACTCGACACCCGCATCACCAGCGGCTGGCCGGCGTTCGACGCCGCGCTCAGCGCGGCTGGCGTCACTCACGAGGGGCACATCTATAAGGGCGCCAACCATGGCTTCCACAACGACACGACGCCCCGTTATGACGAAGCGGCGGCGAAGGAGGCGTGGCAAAGGACGCTCGACTGGCTCAACAAGTATCTGCAGGGCTTGAGCGCGCGCCTTAGCTTGAGCTAACAGAGCTTCATGAGCCGGATCTTCTTGGCGGGCGCGGCGGGCGTGATTGGCCGACGGCTCACGCCGCTCCTGATCGCCAATGGCCATTCGGTCTGGGGCTCGACACGTTCGCCGGACAAAACCGAATTGATTCGGGCGCTCGGCGCTCATCCGGTCCTGGTCGATGTATTCGACGCCGTGACGCTTGCGGCAGCCATCCTCGACGCAAAGCCCGAGATCGTCATTCACCAGCTGACCGATCTGCTCCGAGATTCAAGACCCGGCGAAGCGGTCCGAGGCGCTCGCCCGCAACGCGCGCATCCGCGACGAAGGAACTCGCAACCTCGTCGCAGCGGCGCGAAACGCTGGCGCGCGTCGACTGATCGCGCAGAGCATCGCTTGGGCCTATGCGCCCGGCCTCGACCCTACCGCGAAGACCACCCGCTGGACACGAATGCAGAGGGCGATCGAGGCGTGAGTGTGCGTGGCGTCGCTTCGCTCGAGCGGCAAATCCTCACCGCGTCGCCCATGGAAGGCGTCGTCCTGCGTTACGGCAGGCTTTACGGTCCGGGCAGCGGCACGGACACGCCTCCGCAGTCCGCCCTCCGTGCATGTCGATGCCGCCGCCTACGCGGCACTGCTTGCAATCGATTTGGGCGAGCCGGGCGTTTTCAACATCGCCGATCCCAATGACGAGGTGTCGACCGACAAGGCGACTGCCGAACTGGGCTGGCGCGCAGACTTTCGAACGGAGGCGACCTAATCGCTCCTGTTGCGGGGTCAGGCGGCAGTCAAGAAGGCCAGCGTAACCTCCGGCAAAACACCGTGGCCTTCTGGATTGACGCGGACGCGTTTTTTTGGCGGCGTCTGTCGAAACGCGGCAGGATCGAGCGTCTTTGCACTTGAGCGCGAGCAATGAGCCGCGCCATTTCGAGGAGAAAAGCCGATGCAGTACCTGTTGCTGCTTCACACCGACGAAAAGGCGATGCAGGCGGCGACGCCTGAGCAGACGGGCGACGGTCCTCGCGGCCTACGGCGCCTACATGAAGGCGATGACGGACGCCGGGGTCAGCAAGGGCGGCCAGCGCCTGCGCCCGACCTCGACCGCGACCACGGTCCGGGTCAAGGACGGCAAGACCCAGGTGCTGAACGGCCCCTATGCCGAGGTCAAGGAGCAGTTGGGCGGCTATTTCCTCATCGACGCGCCCGATCTCGACGCCGCGATCTCGTGGGCGGCGCGCTGCCCCGCCGCGCAGTACGGCGCGATCGAAGTGCGCCCGATCTGGGAGATGTAAGCGCGGCGCGGCGAGGCGAGACCGTGAAGTGCGGATCGAAAGCATGCGGCGTTCTACCGCGGATACCTGATCGACGATCGGAGCCTTGCGCCGCTCACGGTCGGATGGCGCGATTGTCGCTCTCTGGTTTCTCGTCTATCTGATTGGCTGCATCGGCCCGCTGTGAGCCAACGGCGGGTTCGCAGCACAAAGGTCCCCTCGCCGCCCGACCATAGCGACTTACCTTGGGAGGCGCAGCGAGTCCAGAGCGTCGATCTCGCCACGCGATTGAAATGACCGCAGCCGAAGACAAAACTGCACGCCCTGCGGCGCGGGCCGACGCCGGGCCCCTCCCCCGAACGGCGCGCGCGCGACGCTGACGCTCGCGCCGTCGCGGCCCGCGTGGCGCGCGAGAGCTACGGCAAGCTCGTCGCCTATCTCGCCGCGGCGTCGCGCGACGTGCCGGGCGCCGAGGACGCGCTCGCCGACGCCTTCGCTTCCGCGCTTGCCGTCTGGCCGAGCCAGGGCGTGCCCTTCGAACCCGGAAGGATGGCTCGCGAAGGCGGCGCGGCGGCGCCTCATCGACGCCGCGCGCAGGCGGCGCACCGCCGATCGAGCGTCGGAAGCGCTCGAGCTGATCGACGCCGAATTGAAGGAGGCCGCCGACGCACACGGACGGGATCCCCGACCGGCGCCTCGCGCTCATGTTCGCCTGCGCCCATCCGGCAATCGAGGAGTCCATTCGCGCGCCGTTGATGTTGCAGACGATCCTCGGCCTGGACGCGGCGGCGATCGCTTCGGCCTTTCTGGTTTCGCCGGCGGCGATGGGCCAGCGCCTCTCGCGCGCGAAGGCGAAGATCCGCCTCGCCGGCGTGCCGTTCAAGATTCCCGAGCGAGAGGATTTGCCCGAGCGGCTCGGCGTGGCGCTGGAGGCGATCTACGCCGCCTTTTCGCATGGCTGGGCGGAAGCGTTCTCCGACGATCCGCGCGGGCGCAATCTCGCCGAGGAGGCGATCTGGCTCGGCCGCGTCGTCGTCTCCCTCATCCCGAACGAGCCCGAGGCGATGGGGCTGTTGGCGCTGATGCTCTACGCCCATTCGCGCCGCGAGGCGCGGCGCGACGCCTCGGGACGCTATGTTCCGCTGAGCGACCAGGCGATCGAGCGCTGGGACCAGGCCGCAATCGAGGAGGCGGAGGGTTTGTTGCACGCGGCGAGCGCGCTCGGCGCGCCGGGACGCTTCCAGCTCGAGGCCGCGGTTCAGTCGGCCCACGCCGCTCGCCGGCTGACCGGGACGACGGACTGGGAGGCGATCGCCGTCCTCTACGACGCGCTCTTCGCCCTGACCGCGTCTCCCGTCGTCGCCGTCAATCGCGCCGCGGCGGTCGCCCATGCGCGTGGGCCGGCGGCGGGATTGAAATTGCTGGACGAGGTGGGGGCGCAGGGCGGTCTCGCCGGATTCGAGCCCTATTGGGTCGCGCGCGCCGACCTTTGCGCGAAACTGGGCGACGTCGACGCAGCGCGCAACGCCTATGGCCTGGCGATCGGCCTCCAGACCGATCCAGCCGCGCGCGCCTTTCTCATCGAGCGACTGGCGGCGCTGGCGTAGTCGAGCGATCACGCAACAAGCCGCCAGAGACCCGGATAGGACTGAACGAAGCCGTTGGGCGCGATCTCGAGCAAGGCCCGATAGGGAACCGTCGGCGCCTCGTACCAGTAGGACGCTTCGCTGCGCCGTTCGTAGCTCTGCGGCAGTTCGACCAACGAGGCGCTGTCGAGATCGAACCACGCGACCGGAACCTCGCGCTCTTGACCGAGCTTCAGCGCGATGCGCGAAAGCTGCAGCACGTTGGTCGCCGGCGTGAAGCCAAAGTCGAGGTCGACCAGATGCTCGAGGCCTCGGACGGCGGCGCCGTCCAGTCTCCAGCCTGGATCGTCGCGGCTCGATCTCGTGTTGGATCGTTCTGGTCGCCAAGAAAGCCGCTGATGAGTCCCCGCTTGGTCTCGCCAGCGCGCGTCGACCTCCACCTGATAGGCGACCGACCGCCGATCCGTCATCGTGATCGAATGCGGCCGCGCCTCGAAGCAGCCAACCGTCGCCGTCCGGGCTGCAGCACCGCGGCGTCGCGGCCCGGTCGGTCGAGCCGCATCCATGCCGCGAATTCGCTCAACCTCGCGCTCCCGTCACCGGATAGGGCGCGCCCTCGAACCGCTCGGCATGGTAGCCTTTCACGCCGATCTGCCTGGCGAGCGGGCCCCGGATGTCGCCGGTCGCGCGCAGGCGTTCGACGATCGCCGCGAAATCCCACTTCGGCCGCCACCCGAGGTCGCGGCGCGCCAGCGCATTGTCGTAGACGCGGTCGATGCTCGGGAACATGCGCCAGCCGCGCCTCGCATATTCATCTTCCCACCCCGGCGCGCGCAGGCTGACCACCGCCGGCGCATCGACGCGCAGGCGGGCGCAATCCTCCGGCAGGAACGGCGTCGTCGCGCTGATGATGTATTTGCCGAAGCCGATCGCCGGCGCCCGCTCGATCGCAAGGAGATGCGCGTCGACGACGTCCTCGATCGCGACGCGGCGGAACAGATATTCGTTCGCCTTCGCGTTGTCGTCGGCGATAGGCCTCACGCGCCGCCGGATCGTCGTCCTCTTCGGGAAAGAAGCGCGAGGTCCTGAGCACGATCGCCGCCAGGCCCTCGTTGCGGTGAAACAATTGGCAGAGGTCCTCGGCCGCGGTCTTGGTCACGCCGTAGATGTTCTTCGGGACCGGCGCGACGCGCTCGTCGATCCAGGCCGCCGGCTGATCCGGCGGCGGTTTCAGCGCATCGCCAAACGTGCTTGTCGTCGAGGTCATGACGAAGGCGCGGACGCGAGCGCGCGCCGCCTCCTCGAGCAGGATCAGCGTGCCGCAGAATATTGGTCTCGACGAAGGCCTCGCGCGCATGGGTCGCGACATGCGGCTTGTGCAGCGTCGCGACATGCAGCACCGCGTCGACGCCCTGCATGCTGCGCGCGACCAGGACGCCGGTCGGCGATCGAGCCGATCTCGTCGGTGAACGGTCCGGGAATGACGTCGAGGCCGATCGCCGCCCGGCCCTTGGCGCGCAGCGTGCGCATCAGCGCTTCGCCCAGATGCCCCGAACTGCCGGTCACGAGCACGGTCATTGTTGCGCCAACCCTGGTCCAAAATCTGCTCCGCCTTTTAGGTCGGAGAGGCAGGCGCATCAAACGCGATCGCTCGGGGCCCTCGCGGTTCAGGGGCAAGCAAGGTATTGGGGGCCGCTTGGAGCCAGGAGCGGGAGACATTCGGCCAATGATCAAAGTGTGGGGGCGAAAGACCTCTTCCAACGTTCAAGTCCTGATGTGGAGCATCGCGGAACTGGGGCTTCCGTGTGAGCGCTACGACTGTGGCCACCGATACGGCGGCCTGGACACGCCCGAATTTCTGGCGATGAATCCGAACGGAACGATCCCGGTCGTGCGCGACGGTGACGGTGAGCCATTGTGGGAATCGGCCGCGATTCTGCGCTATCTCGCCAATCGATACGGCCGTGCGCCCTACTGGCCAGACGACCTCTCAGCCCGGACGCACGTCGATAAATGGGCCGAATGGTCCAAGATCAACATCGCGCTCAACTTCTCCGGACCGATTTTCTGGCGAGTCATCCGCGCGCCTGCCGAAGGCAGAGACACCGCCGCCCTCAACGCCGCAGTCGGTGTTCTGGACCGCTATCTCGGCATTGCCGAGAAACAGCTGGCGAATGCTCCGTTCCTCTGCGGCGATCACCTCACTGTGGCCGACGTTCAATTCGGCCACCTGCTCTACCGCTATTTCGATCTCGACATTGAACGGCCGGAGCGCGCCGGTCTTCGCGCTTATTACGACAGGCTTGTGGCGCGGCCCGCGTACCGCGAACACGTCATGATTCCTTACGGCGAACTCCGCGTCGCTGTCGCCTGACGAATCGGAAGCGTCTGCAAAGAGTTCACGCCGTTACATGTGGCGTGTCCCCGCGCGTCTTGAGCCAGCCGATCATGCAAAACTCCCTTGCAGAGCGCTAGCCCGACCAATTGGGCCCCTTACCAGGGGATCTAGGCTATGCACATCGTAGGGGAGTGAGAGACGCATAAGCGGTTATTTGAAAACCGCGGATCGACGAATCAGGAGGCCGGGCGTAAGAGTACGCGCAGCAAATCGACTGCCGAGGGGATTCCAAGCATGGGCACATCAGGGGCGATCGAACTGGCCGCAGAAATAGTCGCTGCGTTCGTTTCGAATAATCCTTTGCCAAAGAGCGATCTGCCCGCTCTGATTCACGCGATGCATACGGCCGTTGCGTCGCTCTCGACAGAGCCGGAGAGCGCGGCGCCTCCAATCGAGGCAAAAGCGCCAGCGGTGCCGATTCGAAAGTCGATCACAGCCGGATTTCTTGATCTGTCTCGAGGACGGCAAACGTTTCAAGTCCTTGCGACGCCACCTAGCGGCGCTTGGCCTGACCCCACACCAATACCGCGAGAAATGGAAACTGCCGTCTGACTATCCCATGGTGGCGCCCAACTATGCGGCGCAGCGCTCGGCTATGGCGAAAAAGATAGGACTCGGCCGCACTTCGGCAGCGCGCTCCGCCGAGACCTAAATCCCCTCGGATGTCGGCTTACTGAGGCGCAGATCCCCCGTTCCAGAGGTGGGCCGCGAGACTACGACAGCATCCGGCCACTGTGATCATTCCTTGGATCGCAACAGTTTGGCCGTTGGAGGGGTGATTCGTCGCTGGGCTTCCCCACCGCGCTTGCGATCGCTGGAACGTGCTGGCGAATCGCACATTCAGAGCTGCACGAAGCCGATCTTGCCGTCGGCGCCCTTCTTCCAGACATACCAGACATAGTCGACGGTCGTGCGGTCGCCTTTCTTGTCATAGGAGATGTCGCCGATGACGGTGTGGAAGGGCATGCCTGAATGCATGACTTCCGCGACCTTCTTCGGATCGAGCGAGTTCGCCTTCTCAGCCGCCTGCTTCATGATCTGCACGGCGGCGTAGGAATAGAGGGTGTAGCCCTGCGGGTCGAACCCCTTGGCCTTGAACGAGTCGACCGCCGCTTTCGCATTCGGATTGTTGCGCGGTTCGGGACCGAAGGTCATGAGCGTTCCTTCCACGCCGGGACCGCCGATCGCCGCGAATTCGCTGTCGGTGATGCCGTCGCCCGAGATCATGATTGTGTTCATGCCCTGGTCGCGCATCTGACGGAGGATGAGGCCGCCTTCGGTGTGCAGGCCGCCCCACATCAGATAGTCGGCGCCGGAATCCTTGATCTTGGAGACGATCGCCGAATAGTCCTTCTCTCCGGTGTTGACGCCCTCGTAGAGGACCTCCTTGACGCCGAACTTGTGCATGTTGTCGAGCGCGGCGTCGGCGAGGCCCTTGCCGTAGGTCGTCTTGTCGTGGATGACCGCGATCTTCTTGCCCTTGAGCTTGTCGCGCGCGAGCTCGGCCCAGACCATGCCCTGCTGGTCGTCACGGCCGCAGGTGCGGAACGCGTCCCACAGCTTGCGGTCGGTGATCTTGGGATTGGTCGCCGACGGGGTGATGAACAGGACGCCGTTTTCCGCATAGACGTCGGAAGCAGGCATCGTCACGCCGGAGTTGAAGTGGCCGACCACGAACTTGACGCCGTCGCCGACGAATTTGTTCGCCACCGACACGCCCTGTTTTGGATCGGAAACGTCGTCGCCCACCTCGACTTCGATCTTCTGCCCTAGAATGCCGCCGGCCTTGTTGATGTCTTCGGCGGCCTGCTGGACGCCCTGGGTCAGTTGCGCGCCAAACGCTGCGTTGGCCCCGGTGACCGGTCCGGCGACGGCGAGTCTTGACCTGCGCATGCGCCGCGCCAGCGGCCAGCAAAGACACGACGACGGAAGGGACTTCAGAAGGGCTGTTCGCATATTAACCTCTTAAGATGAGTTTGACAGGTTAGCTTGCGCGAGACTAGCCAGCGTGCCATAACTTGTAAAGACGCAAATGACGGTTATCTCTCCCGACCTTCCCTCTCGCGCTGGCTCGCTGGACCTGATCGCCGACGATCTCGCGCTCAACTTCGCCAACACCGAATCCGGTCGCGGCTTTCCCTCGCATCAGAACCACTTGCGCGAGGCCGCGAATGTCGTGGAATGGCTGAGGCACGCGAAGGCGTTGCCCGTCGAAGAGGCCGACTGGCTGCGGACGCAGGTGACCGAGCGCGCGGATCTTGGCGCGGATCTGCTGGCGCAGGCGATCGAGCTTCGCGCGGCGATCCACGGTGTCGGCGCGGCGCTCGGGCGCCGCGCCAAGCCGCCCGAGGCCGCGCTCGCCAGTCTGTCGGCGCTTCATGCGCGGTTTGTCGCCAAGGCCGAGCTCGCGCCAGGCGTCTTGTCGTGCCGCTGGCGCTGGAGCGTGCGCGCTTCGCCGGTCGAGGCCGCGCTGGGTCCGATCGCGCTCGCGGCGGTCCGCCTGTTCACCGAAGGCGATTTTCACCGGATCAGGGAATGCGGCGGTCACGCCTGCGGCTGGCTGTTCTATGATCGCAGCAAGAACAACCGGCGGCGGTGGTGCGAAATGGAAGTGTGCGGCAATCGCGCCAAGCAGCGGCGACTCGCGGCGCGGAGGCGCGAGGCTTGAGCGGCCGGCTGGCCGTTCGCCTGATCGTTCTCATGGCCGCCGCGATGCTCACGGGCTGCGCCCCGACCCTGGAGACCGATCAGGCGCGGCTTTGCCGCATGGCCCTGCCGGCGCTCACCCCGCAGGAGGCGCGAATCGCCAGTTCTGGCGCAGCAACCTGACTCGGACGGTCGCGGCCTCAGCGTCGCCTTCACCGCACAGATACTCGGCGAGAAGCCTCAAACTCATCTCGCCGCTTGTCGCTTTCGCGAGCCGGGGCGGCCGCGCGAATCCCGCGATCTGACGTCGCTCACCCTCGACGGCCAGGCGTTATCGGAAACGCGGCTCTTTGTTCTTATCCGCTATTGGCTGGCGACCCCCGAAGGCCGAGCCGCCGACCCAGCGCCCGATTGGCGACCTCAGCGCCCTCCCCAGAACGCCGCACGCCATCGCCTACGGACTGCAAATGGCGCGGATGGGCTGCCGCTCGCGTCGATCTACGCGCTGCTGGCCGCAGCCTATTCGCTCATCTATGCCCTGATCGGACGCATCAATTTCGCCTTCGGCGAGATCGCCGCGGCGGGCGGGTACGCTGCGGCGATAGCGGCGCTCGCCATGGTCGGCTGGCCCCCTGCCCCTTTGTTGGCCGTAGCCTTCGTGCTGGCGGCGGCCGTCGCATCGGGCTGGGGGTTCGCGTCGGCGCATGCTGTGTTCATCCCGCTACGCCAGGCTCGAGGTCAGCAGGCGCTGGTGGCGACCGTGGGCCTTGCGCTCTTTCTCCGGGAGCTTTTGCGTCTGGCGCAGGGCGACCGGTCGAGCTGGATGAGCCCGCAGCTCAACCAGCCGTTCGCGCTCGCGCGCTCAGGTGACTTTGTGGCGGTGGCCACGCCGATGGCGTTTGTCGTCAGCGCGGTCACCCTGGCCACCGGCCTCGGCCTGGTTGTCATTTTTCGCTATAGCCGCGTTGGACGCGAGTGGCGCGCCTACGCCGACGATTCCCTTGCAGCCGAACTGATGGGGATCAGTCCGGTCGCGATCACCGCGCGGGCGTTCGCGCTATCTGGAGCCCTCGCGGGCCTTGCCGGCGCAACCATGACGGCGGCCTTTGGGGCGGTCGGCTACAGCCTCTCGGCGACGCTGACCTTGAAGGCGCTGACAGCCGCGATCATCGGCGGCATCGGCTCGCTGCCCGGCGCTTTCCTCGGCGGCCTGATCGTGGGCGCGGTCGAAACCAGCTGGTCGGCTTTGTTTCCGATCGACTATCGCGACATCGCCGTCTATGCGCTCTTGACCGTGTTTATCGCCTTACGCCCTTCGGGTCTGCTCGGTCAGCGCGAAGCCGTCACCCACAACCTCTTCCCCCGCCGGTCTTGACTTGGCCCCGGCGTCTCCCACATCCTCAGCGCGTGGGTGAGCCCGCGCGAGGAGGCTCCAATGTCTAATGTCTATGCCGCAGCGCCGACGAATGCGATGCGGGCCGATGCGCTGGCCGGCGTCCGCACCCGGCGAATCCTGGCCGTCTGCATCGACCTGTTTCTGGTGAGCCTGCTGGTGGCGGCGCTTTGGATCCTTTCCATCGTGCTGACATTCGGTTTTGCGCTCTTCTTCCTGCCGCCGCTCTATCCGTTCGTCGCCTTTTTCTACAACGGCCTCACGGTTTCCGGCGCCAAAATGGCGACGCCCGGCATGCGCGCGATGGATCTCGAGATGCGCATGCACGATACCGGCGCGCGCGTCCCGTTCGTCAACGCGGCCGTTCAGGCGGTGTTGTTTTATGTCAGCTGGTTTTTCCCGCCGATCTTGCTGGTGTCGCTGGTCGATGGTGAAAAACGATGCCTGCATGACATCATCGCCGGGGTCGTGATGGTGCGGAAGCTGTAATTTGCTGGGTCAGGCGCGAAGTACGTGACCAGCTAGCGCCAGCCGATGTTGATGGAGAGTTGGAGACGGTGTGACGCAGGGAAGCGCGCGACGCCCCGCAATTCTACCTCACCGCTCCCTCGGCGTGCCCTTATCTGTCTGGACAGCAAGAGCGGAAGATATTCACCCATCTGGTCGGCAAACGGGCCGCCGGCCTTAACGATCTGCTGACTCAGACCGGGTTCCGCCGCTCGCAGACGATCGCCTACCGGCCCGGCGTGCGAGAGTTGCCGCGCCTGCGTGTCAGTGCGGGTGCTGGTGGACGATTTCCGTCCCGTCGACGAGCCAGCGCCGCGCGATCCGGGCGAACGCCGACCTGCTCGGCGCCTTCGCGGCCGCCGAAGCCGACCAACGAACATTACGTCCTCTTTCGCTCCTATCTCGACGCCCGGCATCCCGAGGGCGGCATGGCCGACATGTCGTCGCTCGACTTCGCCATGATGGTCGAGGACACGCATATCGACACGGTGCTGACCGAATACCGCATCGCGAAGCCGAACTGGAGACGACGGGGACGGGTCCGCTGCTTGCGGTCTGCCTGACCGACCGCCTCGCCGACGGTTTGTCGCTTGTCTACTCCTTCTACGCTCCTGACGGGCGCACCGATCGCTCGGCAGCTACGTCATCCTCGATCATATCGAGAAGGCGCGCCGCCTCGGCCTGCCCCATGTCTATCTCGGCTATTGGGTCGAGGGGTCGAAGAAAATGGGCTACAAGGCCGGCTACCTGCCCGCAGGAGCGCCTCGGCCTGCACGGCTGGGCGCGGGTGGAGCGGTAGGTCGTTCGCGAGCTTGAGCGGCCGTTACCGGGCCACCTTTTGGGTGCTTAAGATCGACGGAATAGAAAATCGTATACGGCTCAGACGGGAAAGCGAGCAAAACCGCTGTCGCAAAGCTTATCGGAGTTGCTGATTCAATTGAAGCTTTAGATTGTCGACATTTCGTACTTCGTTTGATAACGGACAGACGACGGGGGCTCTTGTTTCTGTCCATATCAGTGCGACCGTGAGTGCGACTTCGCTCGACGTGCCGGGGCCGGTCGGCGGCCCTGACGGCTATAACGCCCCCGTCGTCGCAGGCGCGGAAGCGCAAGCGAGCGTCTCCTACGCGGAGGGCGACGTGCCCATCGGGGCGCCCGAGGACCTCGCATTTGTTCAGGCCTATACGAACTACGACTATCGCTACTTCGTGGACGGCGGCTCCGGGTATGCTGCGCCGGTTCTTCTCGGCAATACCCAGTCGCTCGACGAGGAGGTGATGGCCGAGGCGAATTTCGACGTTACAGTCAACGTCGACGCCGAAGCGGGAGCTCAATTCATGGGCTCGGTCGCGGGCTATCCACAAACCGCGGAGGGCGGAGCGTCGGCGGACCCGACCTTCGCAATCGACGAGCCGAGCTATTCCGCGCTACACGATCGAAGGCGCGCTTGCGGCCCCTCCCCCCGCGGCGGCGGCTCCTGAGCCCGCGACCTGGGCGATGATGTTCATCGGCTTTGCGGGCCTTGCCTACACGGGCTATAGGCGCGGACGGGTCGCCGCCCGGTCGTCTGAGCTTCGCGCGCTCAACAGCCCTTGCAAATGCTGTCCTGTAGGCGTTGGTCCCGCTTCTGAACCGAGCGGTCGAAGTCGGTCGTGCCCGAAGCCTGGGGAACGCCGGGGTTCGGCAAAGTCTTGCCGGTCGGGGCCAGGTGACCCGTAATCGCAAGCTGACCTGGCGCAGCGCCAGGCGGCGTCGGGACTGCGCCTGCATTCCGCTTCGTCTCCTGGCCTTGGGCCGCAAGGCCTGCGCTCATGGCGATAAGGAATAGTGCGACTGACGTTGATCTGATCATGATCCGATCCTCGACAAAGTTTGGAACCGTCAACGCTCGAACATGGAGCAGAGTTCCCGCTGCCGGCATCCCTGACGGACACAAGCGCGTGTCGATCGGTCGACGTCGATGGGCGCTCCGCCGCGTCCTGTCCGGGCATGCGGATTGGTCAGCGCCCCCGCAGGCCAAGATAGACGAGCGGCGGGCTTCCGAAGGCCCGGCGGAACATGAGCGTGAAGGCGGCCGGATTCTCATAGCCGAGGTCGATCGCAATGGTGGTGACGGCTTCGCCTGCCGCGAGCCGGGGCATCGCGCAAAGCAGGCAAGCCTGTTGGCGCCAGGCGACGAAACTCAGGCCCGTCTCGCGCCGGAAGAGGCGCGTGAACGAGCGGCGGCTCATGCTGAGCGCGTCGGCCCACGAGTCGATCGTCTCGTGAATGTTCGGTTCTTGAACGAACTGGCGGCAAAGCGCCGCCAAGGCTCCGTGCGCGGGGTAGCGGAGCGAGAGCGGCAACACGGGCAATTGCTGCAACTCATATTGTATGAGCTGCATCAGCGCTCCCGCCCGCCCTTCAAGCTCGTATTCGAGAGGCAGGCTCAAGGCCTCCGTAAAGAGACCACGCATGAAGGGCGAGATGCCGACGACCTGGCAATGACTCGGCAGGCCGGGGATCGCGCCCGGTTCGATGAAGAGGCTCTGCACGCTGACCGCGCCGACCATCTGCACGCGATGCTCCGTCGCGGGCGGAATCCACATGCCCCGTTGCGGCGGCATCACCCAGGACCCGCCCGCCGTGGTGAGCGCAATCACGCCCGAGGCGCTCGATATCAACTGCCCGCGCCGGTGATGATGCGGCTTGATCGAGTGACCGTCCGGATAGTCGTTGCCGATCACAAGGATGGGACGCGGAACGCCGTCCACGCTGTCGATGTGTATATCCCGCGCCATTGGCCCAGTCAGATAAGAAGTCGGCCCTCCATCGGTGGCGGGCGCCCTTAGCGGTGCTTTATCGTCGCGCCCTGTCAACCACAAGGATTTCGGTCAGAGGACGATATGTCGAGCCAGGCAACACAGGCCATTCCGCTCCGTCAAGCCGCGAGCAAGACGGTCTTTCCGGTTCTCTGGGCCGTGAGCCTCTGTCACCTGCTCAACGACATGACACAGGCGCTTTTACCCGCCGTCTACCCGATCCTCCGCGGCAATCTGAATCTGAGCTTCGCGCAAGTCGGGTTTCTGACTTTCGTCTATCAGGTGACCGCGTCGCTGCTTCAGCCGTTCATCGGTCTTTATACCGATCGCCGTCCGATGCCGTATTCGCTGCCGTTCGGCATGGCTTCGTCAATGGCCGGGCTCATCACGATCGCTTTCGCGCCGAGCTACGGCATGCTGCTTGTCGGCTCGATGCTGCTGGGGCTCGGATCCTCGATCTTCCATCCTGAATTCCTCGCGCATCGCTCGGCTCGCTTCCGGCGGCTCGCATGGGCTCGCGCAGTCCCTGTTTCAGGTCGGCGGCAACTTCGGCTCGGCGCTCGGCCCTCTGGCCGCCGCGTTCATCGTGCTGCCGCGCGGACAAACCGGGCTTGCGTGGTTCGCGCTCGCGACTCTCGCCGGGATCATCATTCTGACTGGGCTCGGCCATTGGTATCAGCAAAATGGGCATGCCAAACGTCAGTCGAACGCGGCGCCAGCGCGCCATCCCACGCTGTCGACCGGGCACGTGTCGATGGCGATGTCGATCCTGATCGCGCTCATGTTCTCGAAGTTCATCTATTTGGCCAGCTTCACGAGCTACTACACCTTTTACCTGATCGATAAGTTCGGGGTTTCGACGAAGGACGCGCAAATCTATCAGTTCGTGTTCTTCGCGGCGGTTGCGGCCGGAACAATCGCCGGCGGGCCGATCGGCGACAGACTGGGCCGCAAGCTGGTGATCTGGGTTTCAATCCTGGGCGTGGTCCCGTTCACGCTTCTCTTGCCGCATGTCGGTCTCATGGCGACCGCCGCGCTCAGCGTCGTGATCGGCTTCGTGATCGCCTCGGCCTTCCCTGCAATGGTCGTTTACGGGCAGGAATTGATGCCCGGCCGCGTCGGCATGGTGTCGGGGCTGTTCTTCGGCTTTGCGTTCGGCATTGGCGGTATCGGAGCGGCGGCGCTTGGCGCGCTCGCGGACTGGGAAGGCATCCGGTTCGTGTTCCTGCTGTGCTCGTTCCTGCCCGTGATCGGCGTTCTCGCGGTCTTTCTGCCGAACCTCACAACGCACAAGACGGCCTGACGCGGGTTGCGTTTTGGTCGGCGCTGCGTTTGTAGCCGCGCTCGGTGGCCGTCAAAGACGGGCATTGTAGGGCGCGGTCGCTGACCGCGCCGGCCACGCTCCAAAGGGCGTTCGGAAGAACGCCCGTCAGATGACGGGCTACCGAGCGCGGCTACAAGTCCGGCCAGCCTGATCGCATCATCGGCGCGGTCTCAGCTGTGTCGTCAACAGAACGAGCCCAGCGGGCGTTCCAGGCCGCGAGTCGCGTTGAGAGAAACTCTGAACCATTCATTTGCAAAAAGTCGAACCTTGAGATATATTTCCTACTCAACCGGCGATGCCACGGGGAGCCTGCGGCTTGGGAAGACCGAAGATATGCGTTTCACACATGTTGACGGCGGCGCGTCGCAGGGAGGGAAATTTTCTTGCTTGAATCGCTCGTAACGCCTTGAAAAGTCTCGATTCGAAAAAATAAACGCTAGTAAACGTCAGCAGATTTACTAACGTTTACTAGCGTTTATGCTCATTTGGCTGGCGCTTATTTGCTTTTGCTCGATTGACGCCATGCGAGATTCGCAAAGCTCCACGCAACGCCGCGGTTGTCCGCCGGCAGGACTGCTGCGCGAACCCGCCGACGGACGCGCTCTATTCCGCAGGGGCCGCGGAAACGCCCAGGTGGCCATGCTCGATCTCGCTTGGCACAGCCGGACTGACATGGGCGAACTTGGCGAAGCTGTAGAGCATCACGGCAATGCCGAGATAGCTCGCCGCCACCACAGGCGACTGCCCGACGCCGAGATCCTCGGCGTGGATCAGGCCGAAGAACGTCAGAATTGAACCCGCGAGCGCGAACGCTGCGGCCTTCTCGAGCTGACGTTCGATGATGAACACGGCGACGGCGCCGAGAATGATGCCGGCGAGCGTCGCGCCGCCGCCGAGCGTCTCGAGACCCCTGTACAAGATGCCCGTTTGGCCCAGCTTGTCGAAGCCGACCGTGGCCGCGTTCGTGCCGGCGGCGCCGAGCGCGCCGTCGATCATGGTTTTGCCCCAGGCGGCGATCTGCGGAATCATCGCAAGAATGATCGCCGGCGCGTGGCTCCGCGGCAATTCCTGGAACGCCTGCGAACCGATCAGCATGCCGATGTAGAGCAGGATCGGCAGGATCGCGACCACCGGGATCAGGCTCGAAACCAGGGCCACGATCCCGAGCCAGGTCAGCACCAGCACCATCACGCCGGTGGCGGCGGAATAGCCGATCCGCCCGCCCATCGCCTTCCACCCCGGATGGCCGATGTAGACAGCGTTGATGAAGGGATTGCCGAGCAGGCAGCCGATCAGGCTGATGATTCCGTCGGCCGTCAGCACCTGGGTCGTCGGAAACGAATCGCCCGCGGCCGATGCGCTCTCGACGTTGTCCATCGCCTCGACGAGGTCATAGATGCCGAATGGAATCGCGGTGACCAGGATGATTCCGATGAACTTGAAGCCCGAAAAGACGTGACCGATGGCCGGCACGGGAAACGAGAAGCCGAAGTGTGAGAAGGCGTCGCCAACGCTGCCGACGCTCAAGCCGCCGTAGCCAAGGCCGAACAGGTTCGATCCCCAGGCGATGAGCGTGCCCGCCGCTATGGCGATCAGGCCGCCCGGGACGTCTCTGAAATAACGCACGCCGCCGAACCAGTTCGCCAGGATGATGGCGAAGCAGACCATGCCGATGAGGGGCGTCTCGAACACCAGAAGGCCGGGCCGCATCGAAATGAAGGTGATGGAAATGCCGGCGAGCGAGCCGAGCAGCGCCGCGCGCGGTGTGATCTTGCGGATGATCGGCGCGATGAAGCCGCCCGCCATCAAGACGAAACTCTGGACGAACACCCAGGTGAGCCCTGCCTCCCAGGCCTGGACTGGATCGTTGGTCTTGAGAAGGATCGGCAACATGACGACGAAGGTGACGACGAACATGTGCGGCACGCTCGTGCCTGACGGCAGAGCGCAGACGTCCGTTCGGCCGGTCTTCTGGGCCAGTCGATAGGCAAGCCAGGCGTAGTATACCGTGCTGAGGAACAGCATCAGTCCGAGGGCGGGGAGGAATTCTGCCGAACACCAGCGAATCCGGCATCTTGAGCACGTAGCGAAGGAGTCCGGTCAAGACGAGAACGTTGACCAGAATGTTGGTGCCGAACCCGAAGAAGGCGTTCCAGTCGCCGGGAACCCACCATTTCTCAGGTCCCGCCTTGGCGGTCATTGCATTCGCCATTGTGCCCCTCCTTTTCCTTTGCCCCTCGCCTAGTCGGGGCTCTTCCAAGCCTCCAAAGCCTTGATCACGCTTCCGGAACTCGACACCCAACCGAAGATGCCGCCCTGCGCCTTGATCATCTTGAGGCCCATGGCGTGGAACTCTGGGAAATAGGATCCGCAACAGTCGTCGAGCACGAGGCAGTCGTAGCCGCGGTCGTTCGCCTCGCGCACCGTGGTGTTGACGCAGACCTCCGTCGTCACCCCGGTGACGACGAGCTGCTTGACGTTCTGGTGCTGCAGGATCGAGTGCAGATCGGTGGCGTGGAATGCGCCCTTGCCGGGCTTGTCGATGACCGGTTCGCCGGGCTCGGGATAGAGCTCGGGAATGATGTCGTGACCGGCTTCGCCGCGCACCAGAATGCGGCCCATCGGGCCGGCGTCGCCGATCGACGTGGCGCTGCGGCCGCGAATTTTCTTCACGGGGGGCAAATCGGCGAGGTCGGGCCGATGGCCTTCGCGCGTATGCAGCACCGACAAGCCAGCAGCGCGCCACGCCGCGAGAAGTCTTTGGTTGGGTTCGATCGTGCGGCGAAGCTGCGACACGTCGTTGCCGAGCATTTCGCCGAAGCCGCCCGGCTCGAGAAAATCGCGCTGCATGTCGATGATCAGGAGC
>CAVXKU010000015.1:0-39734 GCA_963762335.1 uncultured Alphaproteobacteria bacterium
GAGCGGATGGGCGGTGACGCGCCGTATTATTGAGCAGGGAGGAAATGGGCTCGAGTTAGTAGTTCCGCCTATTTGCGCCGCGCGACTTGACGGCCTAAGCCGCAGACGTACAAGGTGGCGAACGATCAACAAACAGCGAACTCGCTGGGTCGGCGCGACATGCGCGAGCTTCGAGTCCCAAGTAGCCGAACAAGGGAGAAAAGCTTGCCCAAGTCCCATTGGCGCGCCGGTATCAACCGCCGTAGTCTCGTCAAGACGGGAGCGGTGCTCGCCGCGGCGCAATTCGCGAGTCCATTCGTCTTGCGCGCCCGCGCCGCTGACGCAGTCAAGATCGGGGTGGACAATCCGCTGACTGGCACCTACGCGGCGCCGGGCAAGAACGAACTGGTCGGCTGCCAGATCGCGCTCGACGAGATCAACGCCAAGGGCGGCATCCTCGGCCGCCCGGTCGAGCTCCGCGTTGAGGACTCGTCCACTGGCGACGCCGGCACGGCAGTCCAGAAGGCGCGTAAGCTGATCGATGGCGACAAAGTCGATTTTCTGCTCGGCAATGTGAACTCCGCGCTCTCGCTCGCGATGGCGCAAGTGTCGAACGAAAAGGGCGTGTTGCAGATCGTGCCCGGCGGTCATACCGACGCAATCACGGGCGCGAACTGCCATTGGAACGTGTTCCGCGTCTGCAACACCACTCAGATGGAGGCCGCGGCCGTCGCCCGGCGCTGGTCAAGGATTTCGGCAAGAAGTTCTATTACATCACGCCCAGACTACGCATTCGGTCACACGCTGGAGTCGGGGATGATCAAGGCATCGCCCGCGCTCGGCGGCGAGAAGGTCGGTGGCGATCTGATTCCGCTCGGTAGGTCGACTTTTCCTCCTATCTCATCAAGGCGCAGGCGATCAATCCGGACGTCATCGTCTTTCTCGTTCAGGGCGACGACATGCTGAACGCCATGAAGCAGGCGGTCCAGTTCGGGTTCCAAAACAAGGTGCATCTCGCCGGCGCCCAGCAGGAGATGGAGCCGCTGATGGGCCTGCCGCCAGAGGCGCGGATCGGCACTGGGTGATGGAATGGTACTGGAATCAGCCCGGCGTGCCGCATGTCGCCGAGTTTGTCGAGACGACCAGGAAACGCACCGGCGGCCACGTGCCGACGGCCCGCACCTGGTTCGGTTACGTTTCGGTGTGGACTTGCGCGCTCGCAGCGGCAAAGGCGAACTCACTGAAGGCAGTCGACATGGCGAAGGCCTTGCAGGACTTTCATCTGCCGCCGGAAGTGGCTCTGGGGCCAAATCCGGCCTTCTATCGCGCCGGGCAGAACCAGCTGCTCGCGTCCCTATTCGTGGGCAGCGCCCAGGCCAGCGGATCGGGGCCGGAGGATCTCTTCCACGTGACCGAAGTGGTTAACGGAGCTGCTGTCGCGAGCTCGGTCGAGGAGAGCGGCTGCAAGATGACCTGGCCGACCTGAGCGTCCGCAACACGGCCGCAAGATAAACATCGGTTGCAGGCGCGGGACCGACAAATCGGGAGGCCGCGGCTGGAAGCGGGAGGGAAGAATGGCTAAGGCCAATTCGCGGGGGACAACCCGTCGCACGGTTGTCAAGTCGGGGCTAGCGCTCGCGGGCGCCCAAATTGCCGCACCGTTTGTCGTCTCCGCGCAGGCCGCAGAGGCCGTCAAGATCGGACTCGACAATCCTTTGACCGGCACCTACGCCGGCCTCGGCAAGAACGAACTCATCGGCTGCCAGATGGCGATTGACGAGATCAACGCTAAGGGCGGCATCCTCGGACGTCCGGCAGAACTCGTTGTCGAAGATTCGACCAGCGGCGACGCCGGGGTTGCCGTGCTCAAGGCGCGCAAGCTGATTGAAGGCAAGAAAGTCGATTTCCTGATCGGCAACGTCAACTCGGCGCTTGCACTCGCCATGGCGCAAGTTGCGAACGAAAAGAACATTCTTCATATCGTCCCCGGCGGCCATACCGACGCGGTCACCGGCTCGAGCTGTCATTGGAACGTGTTCCGCGTTTGCAACACCACACAGATGGAGGCCAACGCTGTCGTCGCGGCGCTGATCGAGCAATACGGGAAGAAATTTTATTACATCACGGCGGACTACGCCTTCGGCCATACGCTCGAGGCGGGAATGCTGAGAGCGTCGACTCCGCTTGGCGGCGAGAAAACGGGCGGCGACCTTACGCCGGTCGGCACGGTGGACTTTTCCTCCTATCTCATCAAGGCGCAGGCGGCGAACCCCGACGTCGTCGTTTTCCTGCTCGGAGGCGACGACATGCTGAACGCCCTCAAGCAGGCGGTTCAGTTCGGGCTGCAAAACAAGGTGCATCTCGCAGGCGCGCAGCAGGAGATGGAGCCGCTGCAAGGCTTGGCGCCCGAGGCGCGGATCGGCGTCTGGGTGATGGAGTGGTATTGGAACCAGCCCGGCGTACCTCATGTCGCTGAATTCGTCGAGGCGACCAAGAAACGAACTGGCCGCGTGCCGACCGCGCGCACCTGGTTCGGCTACGTCTCCGTCTGGACCTGCGCTCTCGCGGCCGCCAAAGCCAACTCGCTCAAGACGCTCGACATGGCGAAGGCCCTGCAGGACTTTCATCTGCCGCCTGAAGTCGCGCTAGGGCCGAACCCGGCTTTCTACCGGGCCAACCAGAACCAGCTCCTTGCATCGCTGTTCGTCGGCGAGGCGCAAGCCTCGGGCTCGGCGCCGGACGACTTGTTCAAGGTCACCAAGGTCGTCAACGGCGCGAAAGTCGCCGGGCCTCTTGAGGATAGCGGCTGCCAGATGAAGTGGCCGGCTTGAGCGCCCTTCGAGCAGCGGATCGGCTTGCGCCGGCCTCATTTCTGCGAACAGTGAATCCCGGCGCATGAGTCAGGTTGTCCTATTCAACGTCTTCAACGGCCTGATCGTCGGGGCGTTCTACGCCCTGATGGCGCTCGGCCTGTCGCTGATCCTCAATTTGAGCGGGGTGATCAATTTCGCTCATGGCGGATTCTTGGCGCTCGGCGCCTATCTGGCCTACACGCTGATCCCCTATATCGGGTTTTGGGGCGCCTTGATCGTTGCGCCGCCACTGACCGCTGTGCTCGGCCTCGTCGTCGAGTGGCTGCTGATCCGCCCGCTCTATGGCAAAGACCCGCTCTATAGCCTGCTCTTGACCTTCGGCCTCGCTTATATTTTCGAGGACGTGACGCGTCTCATCTGGGGCGCGCAGAGCGTGCCGTTTCAAGTCCCAGCCTGGCTGATGACTTCGTTATCGAGCCAGTACTTTTTTCTCACCGGCTATCGCGTTTTCATGATGATCATCGTTGCGGCGGCGGTCGGCGCCCTGTTCGCCGTACTCAAATATACGCGGCTTGGCATGCGCATTCGCGCCGGCACGCGTGATCTCGACACGGTCTCGACGCTCGGCGTCAATGTCAGGGTGCTGCGCAGCCTCAACTTTGGCATCGGCATCTACATGGCTGGCCTCGCGGGCGTGCTGGCGGCCGGGTTGCTCGGTCTCTCGCCGACCATCGGCGCCAATCTCATCATGCCAAGCTTCGTCGCGATCATCGTCGGGGGTCTCGGCAGTCTGCTTGGAACGCTTCTTGGCGGCTTGATGATCGGCGTCGTCTCAGGCTTGGCGGCGGTCTATTTTCCCTCCGCGACTGAAGCCGTGATTTACGTGATGATGGGGCTGGTCCTGCTTGTCCGGCCGCGCGGCCTGCTCGGCGAAGAGGGAAGACTCCATTGAACCGCCTCCCCGCCCGCGCCATCGATGTGGTGGTTTGCCTGCTGCTGCTCGTCGCGCCGTTTTTGATGGGCGCGATCGGCGGCTACACCGAACTCGCCACCCGCATCCTGGTCATGGGACTGGCGGCGATGTCGCTCAATTTCCTGCTCGGCTTCACCGGAGTGCTTTCCTTCGGGCACGCCGCCTATTTCGGGCTCGGCGCCTACGGAACGGCAATGGCGATCAAATATTGGGGCGTCGGATCGATTCCGGCCATTGTGCTCGGCATTGTCGTTGCGACCATCGCGGCGATGATCATCGGCGCGCTCATCATCAAGCTGCGTGGCGTCTATTTCGCGATGGTGACGATCGCCTTTGGACAGGTCTTCTATTTCATCGCTTTCCGCTGGAACGCTGTCACTGGCGGCGACGACGGGCTCACCGGCTGGCACCGTTTGCCGATCGACTTCGGCCTCGCTCAACTCGACATCTATCATAACGACAAGGCGTTCTATTATTTTGCTCTCGCGATTTTCGCCGTCTGCGTCGGCGCGATGGCGGTGCTCCTGAACTCGCCCTTCGGGCGCTCCCTCATCGCCATCCGCGAGAACGAACGGCGCGCGCGATTCCTTGGCGTGCCGATCGAGTTCCATGTCTGGCTGTCGTTCGTGATCTCGTGCCTGTTCGTGAGCGCGGCGGGCGCCCTCTACGCTTTGCTCAACAACTTCATCGATCCGCGAGCCTTGCGCGTCGACCTCTCGGGCAATCTCGTCATTATGGCCGTGCTCGGCGGCATGCGCTCGTTCTGGGGCCCGCTGATCGGCGCGGCGATTTTCGTTGCGCTGCAGGATTACGTCTCGAGCCATACTGAAAACTGGATGTCGGTGATCGGCCTCGTGTTTGTGTTGGTGGTGCGCTTCTTTCCGCGCGGAGTCCTTGGCATGCTGCGCGGCGGAGCAAAGGCGTGACCCTGCTTCACGTCGACGGCGCATCGAAGCGCTTTGGCAGTCTGGTGGCGATCAATGGCGTGTCGCTGACCATCGAGCCCGGCGAATTGCGTGCGATTATCGGTCCGAACGGCGCAGGCAAGACGACGTTCTTCAATCTGATCAGCGGACTGTTCGCGCCAAGCACCGGCTCGATCCGGTTCGACGGACAAGACATCACGGAGCTTGCTCCCGATGAGCGGGTGCGGCGCGGAATGGCCCGGACCTTCCAGATTACCGAGATTTTTCCCGAGCTCTCGGTCGCCGATAACATCCGCGTCGCTGTCGAGATCGCGGCTGGCTACCGCCTTCGGCCCTGGCTCGCCGGTGACATGCGCCGGGCAGTGTCGGCGCGCGTCGCCGAACTCCTGAAGCTGGGCGGACTGGCCGACAAGACCGAGGTCCGGGCCGGAGCGCTATCCCATGGCGACCAGCGGGCGGCGGAGATCATGATGTCGCTGGCGCTGAGGCCCCGCCTGCTCATGTTGGACGAGCCGACCGCAGGCATGGGCGATCAGGAGACCTATGACATCGCGCGGCTCATTCGACGCCTGCATCGGCAGGAGAAACTGACGATCATGCTGATCGAGCACGACATGCGTGTCGTGTTCAACCTCGCGGATCGCATCATGGTGCTGGCCGAGGGTCGGGTGCTGGCGGAAGGCTTGCCGCAGGAAATCGCCGACAGCGAACGGGTCCAGGCGGCTTATCTTGGCAAGGCCGCGGCATGATCGCGCTCAAAGCCGAGGACCTGCACACTTTTTACGGCAAGAGTCACATCTTGCACGGCGTGAGCCTCGAGGTGCGCGAGGGCGAGATCGTCGCGCTGCTTGGCCGCAACGGCGCAGGAAAGACGACGACGCTGCGCAGCCTGATCGGCCTTACGCGCCCGCGCACCGGCAAGGTCTCCGTGTTCGGCGCGGACGTGACCGGCTTTCCTCCTTACCGGGTCGTGGAGGCGGGCGTCGGTTACGTGCCGGAGGGTCGGCGCATCTTCGCCAACCTGACCGTGGACGAGAACCTGCTGGTCCCGGTTGAGCGGCCTGGGCCTTGGACGGTGAGCCGCGTGTATGAAGCGTTTCCGCGCCTCGCCGAGCGCCGGGGGAACAAGGGCGCTCAGCTCTCCGGCGGCGAGCAGGAGATGCTGTCGATCGCGCGCGCCCTCCTTCTGAACCCCAAGGTGCTCATGCTCGACGAGCCCTCGCAG
Source organism: uncultured Alphaproteobacteria bacterium (assembly GCA_963762335.1). Lineage (GTDB taxonomy): Bacteria > Pseudomonadota > Alphaproteobacteria > Rhizobiales > Beijerinckiaceae > Roseiarcus. The sequence goes on from CAVXKU010000015.1 coordinate 5,917, forward strand.
GGATTGGCGCCGCTGATTGTCGAGGACGTGTTCAAGATCGTCGTCGCCGCGCGACGCGAGGGCGTTTCGGTTCTGCTGGTCGAGCAGAACGTGCGCGCGGCGGTCGAGATCGCCGATCGCGCTTATGTGCTGGACGACGGCAAGATCGTCTACGAAGGGGATGCGCGTGCGTTCGGGGCCGACGAGCAGCGGGTGCGCGAACTCGCCGGCGCCAGCGCCGAGAAATGGGACATCGACGGCTAACGGAAGTCTGTTGCGGTGTGAGGCGCTGTGAGGCCTTGCTGGCGTTCAACGAACGTCCGGGGCATGACTAGAGCTTGATTTGCCGCTAGGGCGCGTTATGAGAAAAAGCCGGGGCCGAGTCGTGCTCGGGGAACGATTGGGGCTCGCCTGCCGGCGGGTTGGGGAGGCTTAGGACATGTTCAAACAATTGCTCACGCCGGTAGCCGGAAGCCTGCCGCTTTCGTTTATCGTCGCAGCCCTCCCCGTCGCCGTCGTTCTCGTGCTGCTGGGAGTTTTGCGCCGGCCGGCCTGGCAAGCCTCGCTCGCGGGTCTCGTGGTCGGCCTGATCATCGCGATCGGGATTTGGAGTCTCCCAGCCTCCCTCGCCTTTAATTCCGTCGCCAACGGCGTGGTGTTCGCCCTCTGGCCGGTCATGTGGATCGTGGTCAACGCGCTCCTGCTCTATAATATTGCGGTGGAATCAAAGCGGTTCGACGCCTTCCGGGCCTGGGTCCTCAACCATCTTCCCAACGATCGCCGCGTCGTGCTGGTCGTGATCGGCTTCTGCTTCGGCGCTCTGTTGGAAGGCATTGCCGGTTTTGGAACGCCGGTCGCGATCACGTCGTCGCTTCTCATCCTGGTGGGCTTCCCGGCGCTCGACGCGTTGGTGTTTACGTTGATTTTCAATACCGCGCCGGTCGCCTTCGGCGCGCTCGGCGTCCCGGTGACGACGCTGGGCGCAGTCACAGGACTGCCCGCGGGGACCCTTGGCGCCATGATCGGCCGACAATTGCCGTTCATCGCGCTTCTGTTGCCTTTCTACGTGATGACGCTCTATGGCGGCATGCGTTCGCTGAAGGCGATGTGGCCCGTCCTGCTGGTCGCTGGCGGTTCATTCGCGCTCGCTCAGTTCATTTCGTCGAATTATATCAACTATGCGTTGACTGACGTGCTGGCGTCGCTGGGCTCGCTGATTGTGACCCTGGCCTTTTCTGCAGGTGTGGAAGCCGGCGCCGGATCCGGAATTCGCAGTGAAGGGACAGACGAACGTGCTCCATACACATTCGGACGTGAGCCCGTGGCAAGGGTGGCTGCCCTGGCTGATCGTCACTGCGATCGTCATCCTTTGGACAACGCTGGAGATCTTCAAGATCGGCGCGCAAGCGATTCACTGGCCCGGCCTAGACAAGGCGATCTCGATCACACTCTACGACGATAAGCCTTATGCCGCGGTGTGGGCCTTCCAGCCTCTCGCGACGGGAACGGCGATCCTGCTTGCGGCCATCGTTACGGCGCTCGTCGTCAAGTTGAGCGTCGCCGATTTTTTCCAGTGCGTTGCGAAGACCTTCAAACAGGCGTGGATCGCGATCCTGACCGTTTGCCTCATCATCGGTCTCGCGTTCCTGATGAACTATTCCGGCATGGCCTACACGCTCGGTCTCGGCGCGTCCTCCGTCGGGCATTTGTTCGTCATCCTCTCGCCCTTCCTCGGGTGGGTTGCGGTCGCTCTGTCGGGGAGCGACACGTCGGGCAATGCGCTGTTCGGCAATCTCCAGGTGGTGGCGGCGAAGCAGCTCAACCTCGATCCGGTGCTGTTCGCCGCGACCAACTCGTCCGGCGGCGTCATGGGCAAGATGATCTCGCCGCAGAATATTGCGACGGGCGTCTCGGTCACGGATCTGCGGGGCCAGGAAGGCGTCGTGTTCGCGCGCACCTTCTGGCACAGCATCATCCTGACGCTGATCCTCGGCGTGCTGGTCGTGCTGCAGCAGTATGTCTTCCCCGTGGATGATCCCAACGATCCCGCACTGAGCGGCCGGTCGCCCGCGGCTATTTCTGGCAGAAGACAGCGAGGAGCGCCTTCTTCTCGCGGCCGGCGATGTCGCCGGCGCTGAGTGAGGCGGCGTCTTCGGACGCGGGTTTGCCGCCGCCAAGAAAGGCGCGCACCGCGTCGGACGCGATCAGCGCGTGCGGAGCGGTGAGGGCGAGGCCGGCGACCCGCTTCGGCTCATCCGCCATCGGCGCCACGAGCCCGACCAGCGCCCCGCTTCGATCGAACACCGGTCCGCCGCCGGCGCTCTTGTCCACGGCGGCGGTCACGACCGGCCGCGTTTCGCCGCCCGTGAACGAGGCCGAGCTTGCCGCAAGGCGCGGCCCGGCAAACGCCAGGACGACGAGATCCTGCCCCGGCGCGCCAAAGCGCGGCGGTTCGCCGTTCGCGGCGAAGTCTCCTGCAAGAATCGCCAGACCTGTCGCCGCGTCGGCGCGCTCGATCCGCACCGGCTTCCCGGCGACGGTCGGATTTGGGCAGTCGCTCGTCTTGAGCGCGGTCAGCGCCTTGCCTGGCGCGATGACGAAGGCAGTTGCGGCCGGCGAGGGAACGGCTCGGGGGTGAGGCTGATGCGCGGATGCGGAAGGCGCGGCGGCGTTGGCGCCCTGCGCTTGCAGCCGGCGCCGCTGCGGCGCCCGGGAACGGTTCGAATGAATTGGCGACCGCGATCGCAATGCGGTCGAGATAAGCCGTCTGCGAGGCCGGATAGGTGAAGGTAAAGCCACGGATGGGCGGGTTCGCAGTCGGGTTCTTGTCGAAGCGGGTGTAGAACTTGAACGCTCCGTCCTGCCCAGAGACGACCAAGAAGGCGTCGGGCTTGATCGCCTTATAGGTGATCTTGCGGGTCGGCGTCGCTGCGGACAGGCGCGCGTAAAGGGCGGCTAAATCCGTGTCAGCGTCCGAGGCGAAGTCGAGCCTCGCGCCTCCTCGCGCGCTCAGGAGCTTCAGCGGCGCGCCGATCTTGACTCCGGTCTTGGGGTCGCTCACGACTTGAAACCCGGCCGCGTCGCGCGCCTTTTGAGCGGCGGCGAGCAGGGCCTGCAGGGCAGGGGCCGGCAACGCCCCGTCGGCGGGCGCTTTGATGCTGGTCTGGAAGGCGAGGATGGCGTCGCGGGTTCGCTTGCCGAAGTCGCCGTCGTTGACGCCATTGTACAACCCAAGCCAGACCAGCGCCTCCTGCACAGCCTTGCGGGTCGCCTCCGGCAGAGCGAGGAACGCCGCCTTCTGCGCCGCCATCGCAGCGTCGTCGGCGGAGGGCGCGGCCGGCCGGGTTTGCGCCGAGGCCGGGGGCGAAACGAAGCCCAGGACCAGCGCAAGAGCGAAATAGACGGGCGCTCGTTTCATAGGCTCTCCGTTTCGCGCCATGGGTGTGTTCTCTTGCCTTCGGGTGCGTAACGCGTTACGGTTCGGTTCAATGACCTGAAGGAGCCTCGATGCCCGCCCCGGCCGAACGCATGAAACAGATGCGGGAGCGAAGGCGCAAGCGGGGCCTGCGCGAACTCCGAATCGTCATCCCCGATCCTCGCTTGACCTCTGTCCGTCGGCGTGTGGCCGCCGAGGTCGCGCGACTCATCCCAGGCGCTGAGCGTGAGGCGCTGAGCTGGATCGAGGCGGTTTCCGAGTTCGACGCGCCCAATCGACAAGCGGACGATGAGGCGCGGTGACCTCGTCATCGTGGCTGCGGCGGGGCGACTACGGAAAACCTCGACCGGCGGTCATCATCCAGACGGACGCCTTTCCCGAGACCAGCGCCTCTGTCGTGATCTGCCAGCTGACCTCGGAATTGGTCGAGGCGCCGGATTTTCGCATCACGATCGATCCAAGCGACAACAATGGTTTGCGGGCGCCGCTCCCAGATCATGGCCGACAAGCCGGTGACGGTTCGAAGAGCGCGGATAGGGCAGATCCATCGGCCGCCTCAATGAAGGCGATCTCAGCCGGCTTAACGCCGCATTGGCCTTTGTGATGGGCTTGCGGATTGAGCGCCTGCATTGCCTCCGGGGCTCCGCTACTCCCATCCGGCCATCCTCAAGTCTGTCTTGGTAAAGGACGCTTCAACCGTGCTAGATTCACGGTTGAGACGCCTGCAAGTCAATTTGAAGGTTGGACATGCTCTACGTTCTGCGCTCGTTCGCCGTCCTTCTGATCCTGCTTGCGGGCGCAGCGAGCGCTGCGGAAACAAAACCGTTTGCCCGCGAGGACATGGCGAGCGACGCCGTGCGGCTGACGGAGACCCTGCGCGTCGCGACGGCGGCGATCGGCGCCCAGGTCAAAGGCAAGACGCCGCAACAATTGCTGAGCGAGGCCGCCAAGGCCGTCGCCGCCGCCAACTTCGGCGCCGCCGAGAAGCTCGCCGGCGCAGCGATCACGGCCGCCCCCAAGGACCCAGCCAACTGGCTTAGCTACGCCGGGATCGCCGCCGCGGCGGACGATGCGAAGGCGAACGACCGCTACCAAATGGTCACGCCAGGGCGCGACAGCGGCCTATGCCGCCTATCAGCATTCGACGACGCCCGACGCGCAGGCCGCGGCGCTTGCCACGCTCGCCGACCTGCTCGCGCGTCACGAACAATGGCGCCCGGCGCTCGACGCTCTTAAGGCCTCGCTCGACCGTCGCGACTCGATCGATGTGCGCAAGACCTATGAGGCGATGCGCGCCGAGCACGGCTTCCGCATTCTCGACTACAAGGTCGACAACGAATCCGCTCTTCCGCGCGTCTGCTTCAACTTCTCTGAAGCTCTCGCGCACAAGACCGATTTCTCGCCCTATGTCGCGGTGTCTGGATCGTCGGAGACCGCGATCTCGAATGAGGACCAGCAGATCTGCGTCGAGGGCCTCAAGCACGGCGAGCGCTACGCGATCGTGCTGCGTCAGGGCCTGCCCTCGGCGGTCGGGGAATCGCTGCTCACCTCCGCCGACTACGAGATCTACGTGCGCGACCGCTCGCCGCAGGCGCATTTCGCTGGCCGGGCTTACGTGCTGCCGCGTCAGGGCCAGAAGGGCGCGCCGCTCGTCACCGTCAACACGGCGAAGGTTTCGATCGACGTCTATCGCGTCGGCGACCGCAATTTGCTGGCGACCGTCAATCGCGACGACTTTCCTGAAGCCGATCGAACTCCTCGCGCGCGGACGAGATCGCTTCCCAGGACGGAGCGAAAGTCTGGAATGGGACGATGGACGTCGCCTCCCAGCTTAACCAGGACGTGGTGACCGACTTTCCGATGCTCGAAGCGGTCGGCAAGCTCGAACCCGGCGTTTACATCATCACCGCGCGGCCGTGGAAGGGCGCGGCGAACCCCGCCGATTCGAGCGCCGACGAGAGCGTGCAACTCGCGGCGCAATGGATGGTGGTTTCCGATCTCGGCCTGACCGCGATCTCTGGCGACGACGGCGTGCACGCGCTCGCGCAATCCTTGGGCTCCGCGGCGCCGCTGGCCGGCGTCGAGTTCAAACTCGTCGCGCGCAACAACGAAGTGCTGGCGACAAAGACGACCGGCGCCGACGGGCGGGTCGATTTCGATCCCGGCCTCTCACGCGGCAAAGGCGGCTCGGCGCCGGGCCTTCTGGTCGCCACGCTCGCCGGCGACTACGGCTTTCTCAGCCTCGCTCAGAACGCCTTTGACCTGACCGACCGCGGCGTCGCCGGTCGTGATCCGCCCGCTGGACTCGACGCGTTCCTCTACACGGAGCGCGGCGTCTACCGCTCGGGCGAAACCGTGTTCGCCACGGCGCTTTTGCGCGACTCCAAAGGCGTCGCGAAATCCGGCCTGCCGCTGACGCTCGTCGTCAAACGGCCGGACGGCGTCGAGTACAAACGCGCGACCTTGCCCGACGAGGGCCTCGGCGGCCGCGCATACGCCGATACCGCTGTTGCCGGGATCGGCGGCGGGCAAATGGTCGATCGAGGCTTACGCCGATCCGAAGGGCGACAGCATCGGCCGGGTCGAGTTCATGCTCCAGGATTACATTCCCGAGCGGCTCGATTTCACCCTGCATCCGCCGAAGCCTGTCGTCGACCCCGGCGAGCCGGTCGCGTTCTCGCTCGACGCGCGGTTTCTCTATGGCGCGCCGGCGAGCGGGCTCGACGTCACCGGCGCCATTCGGCTGCAGGTCGTCGAAGGCGCGGCGCTCGCCGGCTTTCCGGGCTATGTCGCCGGCCTCGCCGACGATGATTTCACAACAATTGAGAACCAGTTCTCCGACAAGGTTCAGACCGACGCCAAAGGCCACGCCGACCTTTCGGTCGAACTGCCGGAAGGCTCGAGCACGCGCCCGCTTCAGGCCAAGCTGATTGTCGATGTCGGCGAGCCGGGCGGGCGCACCGTCGAACGCACGCTCGTGCTGCCTGTGCGGGCGAAGGGCGTGACGGTCGGAGTCAAAAAGGACTTCGACGCCTCCTTGAGCGCTGGCGATGTCGCGACGTTCGAGGCGATCGCGGTTGCGCCGGACGGCGCGCGGATCGCGCGCAAAGGCGCAGCCTGGTCGCTCTATCAGGTGACCAACGATTATCAGTGGTTCAACGCCGACGGGCATTGGAGCTACGAGCCGGTCAAGTCGTCGAAGCGCGTCGCGAGCGGGACGATCGACATCGGCGCCGAGGCGCCTGCGAAATTTTCCGGCCGCGTCGGCTGGGGCGCGCATCGGCTGGACATCAAGACGCTCGACGGCGAGCAGACGAGCGTCGCCTTCGACGTCGGCTGGTCGGGGACGGCCGGCGCCGACACGCCCGACAATGTGGTCGTGACCCTCGACAAGACGAACTACACGTCCGGCGAAGAAGCTAAGCTCCGCATCGCCTCGGCCTTCGCCGGCAAGGCGACGGTCGCGCTGGTCGGCGACAAGATCGAGCGCTTCATCGATGTCGATCTCGTCGCGGGCGACAACATCGTGCCGTTCGCGGTCGGCGCCGATTGGGGTCCGGGCGCCTACGCCGTCGCGCTAACTCATCGTCCGCTCGACGTTGGCGCGAAGCGGATGCCCGGCCGCGCGCTTGGGCTCGCCTGGTTCGCCGATCGATCCGCGGGTCGCACACGCTCGACGTCAAGCTCGACGCGCCACAGCTCGCGCGGCCGCGTCAATCGATGACGCTTCCCATTCATCTCGCAGGCCTCGCCTCGGGTGAAGAGGCGCGGGTGACGGTATCCGCGGTCGATATCGGCATCCTCAATCTGACCGGCTTCAAGACGCCGGACCCCGGCGCCTATTTCTTCGGGCAGCGCAAACTGCCGGTCGAGTTCCGCGATCTCTGGGGCATGCTGATCGACGGCATGCAGGGCGAGGCCGGCGCGATCCACACCGGCGGCGACTCGAGCGGCGGCGTTGAAGGCAATCTGCCGACGCAGGAGCCGCTGGCTTTGTTCTCAGGCGTCGTGAAGGTCGACGGCGAAGGGAACGCGTCCGTCTCGTTCGATCTGCCGGCGTTCAACGGCGCGGCGCGGCTGACCGCGGTCGCCTGGTCGAAAGACAAGGTTGGCTCCGCGCAGGCCGATGTGACTGTGCGCGATTCGGTCGTCGTCGCGGCGACCTTGCCGCGCTTCCTCAACGTCGGCGACCGCTCCGAAATGCATGTCGAGATCGACAATGTCGAAGGCGACGCTGGCGAGTACAAGCTCGACCTCGACATCCACGGGCCGCTGACCGCTGACGCGGACGCGATGACAAAGGCCGTGCGCCTCGACCTGCATCAGCGCAAATCTTTGGCGATGCCGATTGCGGCCGCGGGCATCGGCGTCGCCGAACTCGACTTGAGACTCACCGGACCGAAGACGGATCTCACCCAGCATTTCCGCCTCGGCGTCGCATCCGGCGCGCCGGACTCTTATCGCCGCACCGTGACGCCTCTGCCGGCTGGCGGAAGCCAGACCATCTCGGGCGACCTCCTTGCCGATTTCATTCCCGGCACCGGCTCGATCGCGATCTCCGCTTCGCCGTTCGGCGCTCTCGACGCGCCGGCCCTGCTCGCGGCGCTGCAACGCTACCCCTATGGCTGTTCGGAGCAGACGGTCAGCGTCGCCATGCCGCTGCTTTACGTCAACCGCCTGGCCTCGATCGAACATCTCGGCGTCGATCCCGATCTCGACGCGCGCATCAACCAGGCGATCGAGCGCGAGCTTAGCCGCCAGAGTGCGAGCGGCGCGTTCGGCATGTGGAGCGCCGACAGCAATGATGAGGACACTTGGCTCGACGCCTTCGTCACCGACTTTCTGACCCGGGCGCGTGAACGCAATTTTGCCGTGCCGAGCCAAGCCTTCGATCAGGCGCTCGACCGGCTGCGCAACGAGGTCGTCAATACGCCCGAACCGAACAAGGACAATGCCGCCGCGATCGCCTACGCGCTCTATGTTCTCGCCCGCAATGGGCGCCCCGTGATTGGCGACCTGCGCTATCTCACCGACGCCAAGCTCGATGCTTTCACGACTCCGCTCGCCAAGGCCCAGCTTGCGGCGGCGCTTGCGATGCTCGGCGATCAGGCCCGCGCGGCCGGCGCATTCGGCGCCGCGCTCAGGGCGCTCGACGCGGAGCGCGACGGGGGTTCGCGGCCCGATTATGGCTCGCGGCTGCGCGACGCCGCGGCCGTGCTGGCGCTCGTCGCCGAGGCCAAGCTCGGCAATATCGAGAGCGACGCTATCGCGCGCGCCGGCGCGGTTCTCGAACAGGCGAGGGCCGAGCGCTCGTTCCTCAGCACGCAGGAAATGAACTGGATGACGCTCGCCGCCGAAGGGCTCGCGGAGCACGCGAGCCTCGCGCAGTTCCGAGTCGACGGCGAGCCGGTCAAGGGCGCGCTCTATCGGCGATGGAGCGGCCCCACGCTGTCCGGACAGTCGATCGTCGTCGCCAACGCCGGACAGAATCCGGCCCAGCTCGTCGTCTCGGTTTCCGGCGCGCCGATCGAGCCCGATCCCGCCGCCGCTCACGGCTATACGGTCGAGCGGTCGTTCTACAAGCTCGACGGCACGAAACTCGATGCGCTGCAGAGCATGGCGCAGAACGAGCGCGTCGTGGTGTCGCTGAAAGTGACCGAGGCGCAGGCGCGTTACGCTCGGCTGCTCGTCGTCGATCGGCTGCCGGCTGGGCTCGAGATCGACAATCCGGCTTTGGTCGACGGCGGCTCGGTCGAAGCCTTCTCGTGGCTCAGCAAGGACGCCGAGCCCGTCCACACCGAATACCGCGACGACCGTTTCGTGGCGGCGTTCGATCGGGCGGAGGGCCAGTCAGCGTTCATCACCATGGCCTATGTCGTGCGCGCCGTGGCGCCTGGCCGCTACGTCTACCCGCCAGCGACGGCCGAGGATATGTACGATCCCGAACGCTACGGCCGCACCGCCTTTGGCGATTTGGAGGTGAGGGCGAAGTGAGGCGCGGAGAGCCCTCATCCGGCCGCACCTTCGGCGCGTCCACCTTCTCCCGGAGGGGAAGGGGCGCCTCTCCCTTCTCCCTCGGGGAGAAGGTGGCGCCGAAGGGCGACGGATGAGGGTCTCGCCGGCGGATGAGGGCGAGGTTGCTGTGTGACGCGCTTTCCTCGCCTCGCCTTTGCCGCCGCCGCGCTAGCCCTCATAGCAGCGGCAGGCTTTGGCGCGTCCACCGCCTGGACCCACTACGTCGCGAGCCTTGGCCCGCTCGATCTTGCCGCGTCGCGCGAAGGCTCGACGATCGTCGTCGATCGCGACGGCCGGCTGCTCAGGCCGTTCACTCTGCCCAACGGGCGCTGGCGGCTGCCGGCGACGACGCATGACGTCGATCCGCGCTACGTCGCGATGCTCGTCGCCTATGAGGACGGCCGGTTTTACGAGCACGACGGCGTCGACCTTCGCGCGCTCATTCGCGCCGGGGCGCAATGGCTGACGCGCGGCCATGTGGTGTCCGGCGGCTCGACCTTGCCGATGCAGGTCGCGCGGCTGATCGAGCCGCGGCCCGAGCGCACGGTCTCCGCCAAGCTCCGGCAGATCGCGCGCGCGCTCGAGATCGAGCGCGACGTCGGCAAGGCGGGAACGCTCGACCGTTACCTCACGCTCGCTCCCTTTGGCGGCAATCTCGAGGGCGTGCGCGCGGCCTCGCTCGCCTATTTCGGCAAGGAGCCGCTGCGGCTCACTGTCGCGGAGGCGGCGCTTCTGGTCGCGCTGCCGCAGTCGCCCGAAGCGCGCAGGCCGGATCGTTCGCCGGCGCGGCGCGCGAGGCGCGCGACCGCGTGCTCGACCGCGTCGCCGCGCGCGGCCTCATCAGCGCCGCCGACGCCACGGCGGCGAAGCGCGAGCCAGTCCCTCAGGCGCGCTTGGCCTTTCCCGCGCTGGCCGCGCACGCCGCCGAGGAAGCGGTCGCCGCCGACAAGCAAGCCAAAGTCATCAAGCTTTCCATCGACGCGCGGCTTCAGGCGAAGCTCGAAACACTGGCCAAAGAGAGCGTCGCGCGTCTCGGGCCGAAGCTGTCCGGGGCGATTGTCGTCATCGACAATGCGACCGGCGAAATTCGCGCCCGCGTCGGCGCGGCGGACGCCAACGATGCCTCGCGCGACGGCGCGATCGACATGTCGCGCTCGCCCCGCTCGCCGGGCTCGGCGCTGAAGCCCTTCATCTATGCGCTGGCTTTCGAGCAGGGGCTCGCCCATCCGGAGACGCGGCTGTTCGACCGGCCGATGCGCTACGGCGCTTACGCGCCGGAGAATTTCAATCTCGGCTACGAGGGCGCGGTGACGGCGCGCAAGGCGCTGCAGATGTCGCTCAATCTTCCGGCGGTCGAGCTTCTTTCCGACGTCGGCCCGGCGACGTTTCTCGCCCGACTGCACAGCGCGGGAGCTGAAATCGCGCTGCCGAAGGACACGCCGATCGGCCTCGCCATCGGCCTTGGCGGCCTCGGCATTTCGCTCACCGATCTCGCGCGCCTTTACGCCGGCTTTGCGCGCGGCGGCGAGGCGCCGCCGCTCATCGAGCGGCTCGACGGCCAGCCGCCGGTCATCGGCGAACGCCGCGTGACCGATCCGGTCGCTGCCTATTACGTCGACGGACATCTTGCGCGGCGCGCCGCCGCCGGCGAACGCGCTCAAAGGCCGGATCGCCTTCAAGACCGGCACGTCCTACGGCTTTCGCGACGCGCTGGCGATCGGCTTCGACCGGCGGACGACGATCGCGGTCTGGGTCGGGCGCCCGGACAATGGCCCGACGGCCGGCCTGATCGGTCGCGAGGCGGCGGCGCCGATCCTGTTCGACGCCTTCGAGCGGCTGGGCCGGAGCATCGAGTCGATCCCCGCGCCGAAGGGCGTGCTCGAGAGCGACCGTCACCGCCGATCTCCCGCCGCCGCTGCGCCGCCTGCGCCAGGACTCGCCCAAGGCATTCGCCACGCCTGAGGCCGCGTCGCTCAAGATCGCCTTTCCGCCCGACGGCGCGCGCATCGACCTCGGCCTCAAGGAGGGCGCAGCGCGATCATCCGCTGGCTTTGAAGGCGCTCGGCGGCGCGCCGCCGTTCACCTGGTTCGTCAATGGCGCGCCGGTCGGCGAAGCCGAGATCAGGCGCCAATCGGCCTGGAAGCCGGACGGCGCCGGCTTCGCGCGCGTGTCGGTGACCGACGCCAAGGGCGCATCGGACGCGGTGAGGGTGCGGCTGGAGTGACGCGCGCTACCCAGCCTTCGCCGCCGGCCACGCCGCCAGCAGCGCGCGCAGCGCCGCGACGAAGGCGAGCGGCTGGTCGATCATCACGTGATGCTCGGCCTCCGGAATCTCGACATAAGGCGAGCCGGGAGCGATGAGGCTCAGGAGATAAGCGGCGTCATCGGGAGGAAGAGCTGCGACTTTCCGCCGCGGATGAGCGCGAGCGGCGCGCGCGCGCCCTTGACGAGCGCGATCGGGATCGAGGCGCCCGAACCTCTCCCAGAAGAACGGGTCGAAGCTCAACGACCAGCCGTTCTTGCCCTCGGCGTCGACCGCCTTCCGCGCCGAGCGGCGCGCGATAAAGTCGAGAATGAACAGATTGTCGCAGGCTTGCGGCGGCGCGAGGCGGAAGCGGGCGATGATGGCTTCGAGCGACGGCCGCACGCTGTGCTCGCGCGTCGTCGCGCGAGGTCCGACAGGAGTGCGCTGGTTCTGCGGCGCGAAGATACGGCGGATCGACCATCAAAGCTGCGGCAAGCTCGTCGCCGAAATCATGGGCGAGCCCGATCGCGATGCGCCCGCCGAACGAGTGGCCGACCACCGCCGGCGGTCCGGCCTCGTACGCGCCGGCCGCGCGCGCCGCTTCCCGCGCCTCGCGGACGAACTGGCGGAAATCGTAAGCGGGTCGCCAGTCCGAGCGCCCCATGCCGGTGAACGATCGGCGCGACGACGCGCCGCTCGCGGGCGAAGAACGGAGCGATGAAACTCCACCAGTCGGCGTGCGCGGCGCCGCCGTGCAGCAAGATGAGGCCGGGCTTGCCGCGCTCGCCCCAGGCGAGGGTCTCGACCTGCAGCGCCCTCGACCGTGACGAACGATCGCTCGGGCTCGATCGCGACCACGCGCTCGAACCACGCCGGCGCCGGAGGTTTCTGCCCGCGAAAGGCCGCGAGCGGCGCCATGGGGTTCGATTCGGCCACGCGAACGCTCTTGCGGCTTCAGGCGACTTCGAACAGTCCCGCCGCGCCCATGCCGCCGCCGACGCACATCGTCACCACGACATAGCGCGCGCCGCGCCGCTTGCCCTCGATCAGCGCGTGGCCGGTCAGGCGCGCGCCGCTCATGCCATAGGGGTGGCCGACCGAGATCGCGCCGCCGTCGACGTTGAGCTTGTCGTTGTCGATGCCGAGCCGGTCGCGGCAGTAGATGACCTGGACGGCGAACGCCTCGTTCAGCTCCCAGAGGCCGATGTCGTCGACCTTGAGGCCGTGCGCCTTGAGCAGCTTCGGCACGGCGAAGACCGGACCGATGCCCATCTCGTCCGGATCGCAGCCGGCGACGGCGATGCCGCGATAGATCCCGAGCGGCTGCGAGGTTGCGCTGGCTCGCGAGCTTCGCCGTCCATCAGCACGCAGGCGCTCGCGCCGTCGGACAGTTGCGAGGCGTTGCCGGCGGTGATGAACGAGCCTGCCTTGATGCGCTGCCCGTCGGCGAACACCGGCTTCAGCGCCGAGAGACCAGCCAAGGTCGTGTCGGCGCGCGGCCCTCGTCCTGCTTCAAGCGTGACCGGCTTGTCGGAGACGGCGCCGGTCGCCTTGTCGGTGACCTTCATCACGGTGGCCAGGGGCGCGATCTCGGCGTCGAAGCGGCCGGCGGCTTGCGCCGCGGCGGTTCTTTGCTGCGACTGCAGCGCATATTCGTCCTGCGCGCTCGACGCGTGACCTGGTAGCGCTCGGCCACGGTCTCGGCCGTCTCGATCATCGTCATGTAGACGTCGTCGCGATGCTCGACGAGCCAGGGGTCCAAAGCGCGATAGCGGTTCATCTTGTCGTTCTGGACGAGCGAAATGGATTCCAGCGCCGCCGCCGATGGTGACGCTCATGCCGTCGTCGATGATTTCCTTCGCGGCGGTCGCGATCGCCATCAGGCCAGAGGCGCATTGCCGGTCGAGCGACATGCCGGCGACGCTGGTCGGAAGGCCGGCGCGCAGGAGCGCCTGGCGCGCGACATTGCCGCCCTGCGATCCCTGCTGCATCGCCGCGCCCATCACCACGTCGTCGACCTCGCCCGGATCGACGGACGCGCGCTGAAGCGCGTTCGCGATCGCATGGCCGCCCAGCGTCTGGGCCTGCGTGTCGTTGAACGCGCCGCGATAGGCCTTGCCGATCGGCGTGCGCGCGGTGGAGACGATGACGGCTTCACGCATGATGGGTCTCCTGACAGTTGTTGGTTCATTGGCCTGCCCTCATCCGTCCGCCTTCGGCGCGCCACCTTCTCCCCGAGGGAGAAGGGGCTCCTGCGCTGACGTTCGGCCAGCCCTTCTCCCCGAGGGAAGGCGGCGTTCAGCACCCCTTCTCCCTCGGGGAGAAGGTGGCCCGAAGGGCCGGATGAGGGTCTGCCTGCATGCGCGCAAAATCGTCTCAAGCACGCCTTCGCGATTCTGCGACACCTCGTTGTTCCAGAACCGAAGCACCTTCCAGCCTTGGCTCGTCCAGATAGGCGTCACGAACAGTGTCGCGCGGGCTTTCCGCGTGCTGCGACCCGTCGGCCTCGACGATCAGCTTAGCGCCCAACGCAAAGAAAGTCGACGATGTACGGTCCGACCGGGACCTGCCGGCGAAACTTGAATCCGCTGAGGCGACGATCGCGCAGGAGACGCCACAGGCGAAGCTCGGCGTCGGTCGGCGCGCCGCGCATCGTTCGAGCGCGAGAGCGTTGGTTCGACGAGACGCCTGCGTCGGTCTTCATCGGTCATCCATCAGCGGCGCGGCCCTCATCCGTCGCGCCTTCGGCGCGCCACCTTCTCCCCGAGGGAGAAGGGGTGCGGCACCGGAGTTCGGCGCGGCCCTGCTCCCATCGAGAAGGTGGCGTGCCGTTCGCATCCCTTCTCCCTCGGGGAGAAGGTGGCGCGCAGCGCCGGATGAGGGCGCTTGGGTCACGACTTCGTAAACGTCCCGCCCTCCGCCGCCAGCTTCTCCAACAGCGCCGCCGGCTTGAAGTCGTCGCCGAACTTGGCCTGAAACTCCTTGAGCTTGGCGAGCACCGTCTTCAATCCGATCGTGTCGGCGTAGAACATCGGGCCGCCGCGATAGACCGGCCAGCCGTAGCCGTTGATCCAGACGATGTCGATGTCGGAGGCGCGCTGCGCCTTGCCCTCTTCGAGGATTTTCGCGCCCTCGTTGATCATCGGATAGATGCAGCGCTCGAGGATTTCGGCGTCGCTGATCTTGCGCTGCTCGACGCCCTTCGACTTGGCGAACTCCCGGATGATCCCCTCGACCTTCGCCGAGGGTTTGGCGTTGCGCGCTTCGTCGTAATCGTAGAAGCCCGCGCCGGTCTTCTGGCCGCGCCGGCCCTCTTCGCACAGGATGTCGCGGATCGACGCGCGCTTCGACGTCGCGGCCGACCAGCCGATGTCGAGGCCGGCGAGATCGCTCATCGCGAACGGCCCCATCGGCAGGCCGAAGTCGACGAGCACGCGGTCCACGTCCGAAGGCGTCGCGCCTTCGAGAATGAGCTTCTGCGCCTCGCGCTGGCGCTGGGCCAGCATGCGGTTTCCGACGAAGCCATGAGCGACGCCGACGACGACAGGGACCTTGCCGATCTTCGGCGCGAGCTGCGTGATCGTCGCGAGCACGGATTTCGAGGTCTTCTCGCCGCGCACGATCTCGAGCAGGCGCATGACATTGGCGGGCGAGAAGAAATGCGTGCCGAGCACATCCTCGGGCCGCTTGGTCATCGCCCCGATTGCGTCGACGTCGAGGTAGGAGGTGTTGGAGGCCAGGATCGCGCCGGGCTTGGCGATCTTGTCGAGCCGTTCGAAGATCGACTTCTTGAGGTCCATGTCCTCGAACACGGCTTCGATCACCAGGTCGGCGTCGGCCAGCGCATTGAAGTCGAGCGTGGGGGTAAGCCGGCCCATCCGCTCCTCGACTTGCGTCATCGTCAGGCGGCCCTTCTTGGCGGTGTTCTCGTAGTTTCGGCGCATGATCGAAACGCCCCGGTCGAGCGCTTGCCTTCGAGGTCTCGACGATGGTGACGGGAATGCCGGCCGAGAGGAAATTCATCGAAATGCCGCCGCCCATCGTGCCGGCGCCGATCACGCCGACCTTGACGATCTTTCGCGTTGGCGTGTCGGGGGGAATGTCGGCGACCTTCGCCGCCTGCCGCTCGGCGAAAAAGACGTAGCGCTGCGCCTTGGACTGATTTGTGACGACCAGCCCGCTGAAAATCGCGCGCTCCTTGGCCATGCCCTCGTCGAACGGCAGGTCGACCGCGTTCTTGACCGAACTCGATCGCCTTCTCCCAAGCCTCGAAGCCGCGGAACTTTCGCGCGTTCGCTTTGCGGCTGGCCTCGAAGATCTCCGGATGACCACGCGCCGGCTCGATTTTGTCTGATCGATCGCGCACTTTCTTCAAAGGCGCCTTTTCGGCGATAAGGCGTCGGGCGTAGGCGAAGCGCGGACTCGCGCAGCTTCCCCTCTTCGGCGAGTTCGTCGACAACGCCCCATTCCCTGGCCTCGCGCGCGCCGAACGGCGTCCCGGAGAGAATGACGTCGAGCGCCTTCTCGGGGCCGATGAGGCGCGGCAGGCGCTGGGTGCCCCCGGCGCCGGGGATGATGCCGAGCTTGATCTCCGGCAGCCCGCATTTCGCCGACGGGACGGCGATGCGGTAATGCGCCGTCAGCGCGACTTCGAATCCGCCCCCGAGCGCCGTGCCGTGGATCGCCGCGATGACCGGCTTTGACGCGTTTTCCATCTGGTCGAGGACTTCAGAGAGAGGGGGCGCGGCGGGCGGCTTGCCGAATTCGGCAATGTCAGCGCCCGCGATGAACGTTCGCCCGTCGCAGATGATGACGATCGCCTTGGCGGCGCTGTTCGCGTCTGCCTGCTTGACGGCCTGATTGAGGCCATCCCGGACGGGCTGAGACAGCGCGTTGACCGGCGGTGAATTGATCGTGATCACCGCGACCTCGCCTTCGATCGAAAGGTCGGCGACCGAATTAATGGCGGCCATGGGGTGTTTCCTCTTGGGCGGGCGACGCGCCCGTGGCGGTGGAGCGCGAGGCGTGACAGTTTGTTGTTTTGCGACGTGAGCGATATGTTTGAGCAGCCGGCCGCCTCCGGTCAACTCCCTGAGGAAGTGCGGCCACGTAACGCCCCTCGGTCGTGGGTCAAAGAATTTCGCCCGCCGCTGTAACCCGGGTCCGTCCCGAACGTATAGGCGTTGCGGGCGTGGGAAAAAATTCCTAAATCCGCAAGATGACGGAGGTCGAGGCATGTTGACGCGTCGAACGGCTCTGAGCGGCTTGGCCGCAATCGCGAGCGCAAGTTTCCTCGAGACCCGAGCCGCACGGGCCGCCCAGGAAGCCCATGTCGTTCGCACCGACGCCGACTGGCGCTCGACTCTGACGCCCGATCAATACGCGATTCTGCGCAAGGAAGGGACCGAGCGGCCGTTCACCAGTGCGCTTCTGCACGAGGAGCGAAAGGGCGTTTTCGCCTGCGCCGGCTGCAGTTCCGACCTGTTCTCATCCTCGACCAAGTTCGATAGCGGCACCGGCTGGCCGAGCTTCTGGGCGCCGCTTGGACAATGCCGTGGACAGCCACCAGGACAAATCGTGGGGCATGACCCGCGACGCCGTATCGTGCCATCGATGCGACGGCCATCTTGGCCACGTTTTCAATGACGGGCCGAAGCCGACCGGCCTGCGCTATTGCATGAACGGTCTCGCGCTGACGTTCAAGCCGGCGACCGCGTGAGGCCGCCGACGATCCCCGCCATGCTGCTCTTTGCCCTTGCCTATATCGGCGGGGTGCTGACCATCGCCAGCCCCTGTATCCTGCCGGTGCTGCCGTTCGTGTTCGCCCGCGCCGACCAGCCGTTCCTGCGGCGCGGCTTGCCGATGCTGCTGGGCATGGGCCTGACGTTCGCCGTGGTCGCGACGCTGGCGGCGGTCGGCGGCGGCTGGGCGGTGCAGGCCAACGAATACGGCCGCTATGTCGCGATTGCGCTTCTGGCTTTGTTTGGCGTCACGCTGCTCTTTCCGGAACTGTCCGACCGCCTGACGCGGCCGCTGGTCGCGCTTGGCGGACGCCTGTCTGAATCCGCCGACCGCAACGAGAGCGGAAGCGTCTGGCCGTCCTTGCTGCTCGGCATCGCGACCGGCCTGCTTTGGGCGCCGTGCGCCGGACCGGTGCTCGGCCTCATCCTGACCGGCGCGGCGCTTCAGGGCGCGAACGTCCAGACGACCTTTCTCCTGCTCGCCTATGCCGCCGGCGCCGCGACGTCGCTCGCGTTGGCGCTGCTCATTGGCGGCCGGGTCTTCACCGCGATGAAGCGGTCGCTCGGCGCAGGCGAATGGGTGCGGCGTGGCCTCGGCGCCGCGGTTTTAGCGGCGGTCGTGGCGATCTTCTTCGGGCTCGACACCGGGTTCCTGACCCAGATCTCGCTCGCCAACACGGCTCGCTCGAGCAAGGCCTCGTCGATCGCTTCCATCCGGCCGCAGGTAAGGTCGCCCATCCTCGGTCGTGATGCCCGAGGGCGGGGCTGCGATGATGAGCGCCAATCCGTCGATGATGATGAGCGACAAAGCTCCCACGATGGCGATGAACGCCAATCCGGCGGGGGCCATGATGAAGGCGGCGGAAGCGCCCGGCGTCCAAAGCTCTGCCGGTCGAAGGCTCTCTGCCGTCGCTATCCGGCGCGGTCGAGTGGCTGAATTCGCCGCCGCTCACCCCGGAGCAGCCTCGAAGGGCAAGGTGGTGCTGGTCGACTTCTGGACCTATTCCTGCATCAATTGCCTGCGCTCGATCCCTTATGTCCGCGCCTGGGCCGACAAGTACAAGGATCAGGGCCTCGTGGTGATCGGCGTCCACGCGCCGGAATTCGCCTTCGAGAAAAATATCGACAACGTCAAGCAGGCCGTCGCCAAGCTCGAAATCGACTATCCGGTCGCAATCGACAACGATTATGCGATCTGGCGCGCCTTCAACAACGAATATTGGCCGGCGGACTATTTCATCGACGCCAAGGGCCAGATTCGCCACCACTTCTTCGGCGAGGGCGACTACGCCGAAGTCGGAGAAGGTGATCCAGCAGCTCCTGGCGGAGGCGGGCCGGGGCAACCTGCCCGCCGACATGGTTTCCGTCAGCGCGACGGGCGCGGAAGCGGCCTCGGACGCGGCCGACGTCAAGTCGCCCGAGACCTATATCGGCTTTGCGCGATCGGAGAATTTCGCTTCGCCGGGCGGCGCGGTCGGCGACAGCCCCCATGTCTATGCGACCGGCGATCTCAAACAGCTCAACGACTGGGGTCTGTCGGGCGACTGGACGATTGGCGGCCAGTCCGCGACCCTCAACAAGACTGACGGCGCGATTGCGTTCCGCTTCCACGCCCGCGACCTTCACCTGGTGCTTGGCCCGAGCGCCGATGGCAAGCCGGTGCGCTTCCGCGTGACGGTCGACGGCGCTGCGCCCGGCGAAAGCCACGGCGCCGACGTCAACGCTGAGGGTGAGGGCCTGGTGACCGACCACCGGCTCTACCAGCTTGTGCGTCAGAGCGGGCCGATCACGGACCGCACGTTCACCATCCAGTTTCTTGATCCCGACGTGCAGGCTTACGCGTTTACCTTCGGTTAATGATTTCGCCCTGTAACAGCGCGCCCGCCCGAACGAAGTTCGTGAAGAGCGCGCCTCTCGCAAGTGTGAACGACACGATCGCGTGAGCAAGTCCCGCTGTCGCGTCAACGCCATAGTGGCCGCTTATGCGAGCCCCGTTTTGATTATTCGCTATTCCAACAGTGGAGTTGAGCCCATGATCTCGTCCTTCAAAAGAGGCTCCTCTTTGCCGGCTCTCCTTGTCATTGGGCTTCTGGCCGCAGCCGGTTTCGTCACCACGCGATCGACGGCCGAAGAGGCGACGTCACGGTCCCGACGCCGATCGTCGATGAGCAGGCGAGCGGCAAGACGTCCGAAACCGCGGTGATTGCGGGCGGGTGTTTCTGGGGCGTGCAGGGCGTCTTTCAGCATGTCGAATGGCGTGACGAGCGCGGTTTCCGGCTATGCCGGCGGCGACAAGGCGACCGCGCATTACGACATGACTTCGAGCGGCACGACCGGACACGCGGAATCGGTTCAGATCACCTACGATCCGCGCAAGGTCACTTATGGGCGGATCCTGCAGGTCTATTTCTCGGTCGCGCATGATCCAACCGAACTCAACCGCCAGGGCCCGGACACGGGCACGCAATATCGCTCGACGATCTTCCCGACGAACGAGGAGCAAGCGCGGGTGGCGAAGGCCTACATCGCCCAGCTTGATGGGGCGCATGTGTTTCCGGCGCCGATCGTCACCACGATCGAGCCGGGCGAGACGTTCTACCGCGCCGAGGACTACCACCAGGATTTCCTGGCGAAGAACCCAGCCTATCCGTACATCGTCTATAACGACCTGCCGAAGGTCGCCAATCTGAAGCGCCTGTTCCCCGCGCTTTACGCCCCCGAGCCGGTGCTGGTCAGCGCTTCCCGCTCTTAGCCTTCTCCTTCCGGGAGAAGGTGGCCGGCGAAGCGGCCGGATGAGGGTCCGGCTGCAGTCGCGCGTCGACCCTCTCCCCGGGGAGATGGAGGCCGCTACAGGCGCTGGATGAGGTCCCGCTTGTCAAGCGGGAATCCAGAACCGCTCCAACGACTGGATGCGCTTTCGCGGGCATGACAGGCACAGGCGACGTCCGGGCGAGCCCGTCCGCGCTCACCCGCTGCCTGAAGAGCGGCCTCCAGCTCGGCGAGGTTGTTGCGGGCGGTCACCGTACTGGGATGGTTCGGCCCGAGGCTCGTTCTCGAAAATCGCCAGCGCACGGCGACAGAGCGGCTCGGCCTCGGCGAGGCGGTCCGTGTCCTGAAGCAGCCGCGCGAGATTGTTGAGGCGGATCGCCACATTGGGATGATCCGGCCCGTAGCTTGCTCTCGTCGATCGCGCAGCGCGCGGCGCATCAGCGGCTCGGCCTCCGTGCGAGGCGGTTCGTGAGCCTGCAGCAGCTGGCGAGATTGTTGAGCCCAGATCGCTACGTTGCGGATGATCCGCGCCGAGGCTCTTTTCGACGATCGCCAGCGCACGGCGCATCAGCGGCTCGGCCTCGGCCAGCCGGTTCGTGGCTTTAAGCAGCTGCGCGAGATTGTTGAGGCGGATCGCCACACGTGGGATGATCCGGGCCGTAGCTCTTTTCGTCGATCGCCAGCGCGCGGCGCATCAGCGGCTCGGCGTCGGCGAGGCGGTTCGTGGCCTTGAAGCAGCTGCGCGAGATTGTTGAGCGCAGGATCGCTACTTGCGGGATGATCCGCGCCATAGGCCTGTCTCTCGAATCGCGAGCGCGCGGCGATGAGCGGCTCGGCTTCGGCGAGGCGGTTCGTGGCCTTAAGCAGAAGCGCGAGATTGTTGAGGCGGATCGCAACCTCGGGATGATCCGGGCCGTAGCCCTGCTCGTCGATCGCCAGCGCACGCCGCATCAGCGGCTCGGCCTCGGCGTAATGCGCCTTCGCTCGGAACAGAAGGCCAAGCTGATTGAACAGCCGAGCCGTCGGCTCGGCGATCTCCGCCGCGTCTGCGCTGCGCGCGACCGCGAGCGCGTGCGGCGCGAGCGGATCGAGGACGGGCCAGCTCCGTACGTCGTCGGGAGTCGCGACGAAACGCCGCATTCGACCCATTCCAGCGCCTCACGCAAGGCCTGCACGCGGCGCTCCTCGCTCATCGCGCGGCGGGCGAAATCCTGCACGAGGCGATGCACGATGAAGCCCGGCGCGCCGCCGTCCTCCGCGGTCACGCCCGAAATGAGTGAATAGGCGTAGAGGCCGCCGCGTGCGTCATAGGCGTCAAGGTCCGGCGCCTCGCCGGGAACGGCGACGTCGAGGAGCGAATCCGGAACCGGGTCAGGGGCAAGGAACGCGAGCCGGTCGAGCAGCCGCCGGCTCTCCGGCGAGAGCCGCGCGACCGATGTCGCCCAGGTCGTCGCCAGCGTCCGATCGGAACCCGTCACCGTCGCGTCCGCCCAGGCGAGCGCTTTCTCCCGGCTCTCGCTCCAAAGCTTCAGATAGCGAGCAAAGCCGATGTGATCGGTCGCGATATGCGCGCCTGCTTGCTCCAACCCCAGCGCGAGGCCGCCTAGCTCACGCGCCAGCGTCCGCGCCAGCGCTGCGTCGGCTTCTGCTCTTGCTGCGGTCGGCATCCGTCCGGTCGAGCAGGAATTGCGCGGCTGCGTTCTCGTCGAGCGTGGAAACTTCGAGCTTTCGCACACCGGCGGGAAAATTCGACGCCCGCGCGGTGATGACGACGTGGCCACCTTTGAGACGCGGCATGAGTTTCGCCACGTCGGCGACGGCGGCGCGGTCGTCGACATTGTCGAGGATCATCAGCCATGTCGGGTTGGACTCAAGCCAGCGCAGAACGGCGGTGATCTTGGTCGCGTCGTCGCGCGCCTCTTTCTCTGGCAGGTCGAGAGTCTCGAAGGCCGTCAGCGCCGCCAAACCCGCGTTGAGCGCCGCGCCGTCGCTCGCACCGACGAACAGGAGCGCCGAATAGACCGCCTCGCGAGACCACGCATACTCGATCGCGAGCCGCGTCTTGCCGATTCCCCCGAGGCCGCAAAGCGCGACCGGAGCGCCCTTGGCGCCCAACAGCGCATTATGCAGGTCGGCAAGGTCCTCGTCGCGGCCGGCGAACAGGCCGCCGAGCGTCGCAAACGGAAGATTGCGAGGCTTCGTGATCGATCCCGCGTCCGCTTTCTTAAGGGCGTCCAGAACTGCAGACCCGAAGACGCGCGCGACAAGATTGTCAGCGCTGGTGAACGGCTTGGCGGGATAGAAATTGATCGCCCTGAGCCACGTGAGATGATCGGCCTGCGAGGCGCGTGTAGCGTCCGTTGGCGCGAACGCGAGGCTGCGTTTCAGGCCAATCGCCGGCGCGACGATGACGAGGTTTCCTCTTCGCGCCGTTTTTGTTGAAGCCGATCGCGAGCCATGCCTCCCACTGCGTGTAGCTGAGGCGCCCGAGCGCCACGCGCGTCCATGCCCTTTTCCGCCAGCCGCGCCGCAAGCTCGGGCCGCCGTTTCAGAAGATCGTCGACGCTGCTCGGCTTGGGGGTCGAGCCCGCCATGTCGCCGATGAAATGGACAACGACGTCGCAGCTTTCGACATAGGTTTCCAGCAGGGCGAGCGTGTCGCCGCCCATCGCCTGGAAATCCTCCTGGATCTTGATCGCGACATTCGGCCGCGTCAGCGCGCGGCGCAACGCGTCGCGGTAGTCGCCGAACTCGTCCGACACGCAGGAAAGAAAGAGCTTGACGTCCGCCATTGCCCGCCGCCCGCGTCATGGCCAAGCGGCGAATGTGGCATGGCGGCGCGGGTTCAGCAAAGAGTGGCGTCCGTCGCCGTTACGCGGGTCGATCCTCCAGGCGGGAACACGATCGACATTTCCTTGCCGCAGTTCCAGTTTTATGATATTCAGAATGAACCACGGGCTGAGGTCGTCTTCACGAGTATCGGAGGCGAGGCGAACCGGGAGGGCGGAATCGGAGGGAAGAATTTTTTATTTGAATCGGCGGTAACCCATTGAAAAGTCCCGATTCCAAAAAATAAACGCTAGTAAACGTTAGCAAATTTACTAGCGTTTATTAGCGCTTACTGGCGTTTAAGCGCGTTTATTGACGCTTATTGTCGCTTCGCCTTCGGGCGCTCGTGGCGCGCCGCCCGCGCAGAACCGGACAATCGCCTCGATCGTCGCCTCGGGCCGATCGAACTGCGGCGAGTGACGGCAGGCGTCGAGGATGCGGCTCGTGACGGGGGCGGGCGAGCGGGCCTCGATGGCGCGGACTTGTTCGAGCGTCCCGTATTGGTCGTCGACGCCCTGGACGACGAGCGCAGGGGACGCGCCAGCGGCCGACCGCTTGCTCGATGTTCCAGGCCTTGAAGCCGGGGTCGAGCCAGGCGCCGTTCCAGCCGAGGAAGGCGCCGTCGACATGGGCGTGATATTTGGCCAACTTCGCCCGCAGGTCGCTCGCTTCGTATGCCCGTCGCGCCTCCGCGATCGAGGCGAGTCCCATCTCTTCGGTGAACACATGGGGCGCCATCAGGACGAGGCCCTTGATCCGCTCGTCCACACGTTCGCCGGCATAGATCGCAGCGATCGAGGCGCCGTCGCTGTGTCCAAGCAGGACGCCGCGCTCGAAGCCGATCGCCTCAAGCACGACAGGCAGGCTGAGGTGCGCCTCGCGGCTCATGTAATCGAGTGGACGCGGCAGATCGATTCGCTCGGACCCGCCATACCCTGCACGCGAATAGGCGAACACGCCACAGCCCGTCGCGGCCGCGAGCCTCGCCGGAAAGTCGCGCCAGAGCGCGATGCAGCCCAGTCCCTCATGCAGCATGACGATCGTTGGCGATTGGTCCGGCGGCGGACCATAGGCAACCGCCTCCAGGCGCTTGCCGTCGGCGACGACTTCACCGCGAACACCCTCGATCCATCGATATGTCTTCAGGTCGCTAAACCCCGCCGATCGCCATGTCTTCGCCATGCGCGCCACCCCCGATTGCCCGAATATTGCCATCGTTCGGGGGCGAATATGCGCTTTTACATGGCGCGCAGATGATTGTTCTCGATTCCGCCTCCACACATTTGTTGATTGTCATGGCATTGTTATGGTAGATTAGTGACGGGGCGAAACTGCAATTTGGCCGGGAGGCCTTAATGTCCCTAGAGTCGACAATGCTGTACGAGCGGTCAAGCCCTTCCATAGCGAACCGCGAGGAGATCGGGCTGACGCCTTCCGACGCCAGCCGGCTCATCGCGATTTGCATTGATCTGATTGACCTGTGTGCGAAAGTGACCGGGAAGATCGATCCCGCGGTCGCGACGATCGTTGGCTATGCCCGCGACGAAGCTCTGTCTGGGGCTCTAGAAATTGGTTCTTGACGTCTATGGCTAATGAATATGGGAACTATCACGATCGAGTCCGCTGCGATAAGGCTCACAGATACGATACTTGGGTACAACGAGCAGGATCTGGCGGAAACGCTTAAAGCTATCGCGGCCGATGTGGGGGTCAGCCACATCGCCTATATGCGTTTCGCTCCCGATAAGAGTTCCGACGCCAGCCTGCTGACGGGAACCGTCACTTACTCGTTTCAGTGGCAGACCCGTTATTTCCTGAAGCAATACGTCTTAATCGATCCCGTCTTTTCATACGGGAGCAAAGCAGTTCTTCCATTCGATTGGGAAGAGTTGCCGCGCGAAGATCCGGCCATTCAGGCGTTTTTTGCCGACGCCGCGAGCCACGGTGTCGGCGTCAGCGGATTATCAATTCCAGTTCGCAATCGGAGGGGCGTCTACTCTTTGGTGTCCTACACCAGCGACCATTCAAAGCAAGAATGGCAAGAATTCAAGAAAAGCAACATGATAAAATTGCAATTGATTTCTGTTCTTATCGATTCTGCTGCAAGTGTCAATTTGAAATTGAGTAGTCCACCAGTAAAACTATCAAAACGAGAAGAACAGTGCCTGATATGGGCGGCAAGAGGTAAGACGTATCAGGATATTTCTGACATATTGAATATATCCTTTGGCAGCGTGAAGAGTTATCTTGATACGGCTCGTCATAAACTGAATTGCGCGAACTTGACCCACGCGGTTGGCGTAGCCATCGCTACTGGCGTTATCCCGGCGAAGGCTCTTCAAGGCTCGTCTTTTAAGTGATTCTCGGAATGTCAACTCAACTTCTATGTGGAATTGCTAGCGTTAAAATTTATGGTTAACAATCGTCATCTCGTTGCAAGGGAGATGCCACGATGTTGAAGTTAATTGAAGGTTCACGGGCGTCATTGTTTCCGACGGAAATGGACGCAATGTTTCGTAATAGGGCGCTCACTTTCTCACAACGCCTCGGGTGGGACGTTGTTGTGAAAGATGGGTATGAACGGGACGAGTTTGATGATGCCAATCCTTTGTATCTGGTGTCGGTAGATCCAAATACCAATGAATATTGGGGATCTCTACGGTTACTGCCAACCACCGGACCAAATATGTTGCGCGACGTTTTTCCCTATCTGCTTAAAGAAGATGAATACATTGAAAGCGCGACAATCTGGGAGAGTTCCCGAATTTGCGCTGTGGCCGTGGAGGGCCAGCCTCAACGTAGCCGTCATGGGGTCAACTTTGTGCTCAGCGAGTTGATCGCGGGCATCGGACAGGTCGCCGTAACTGCGGGACTAACCCAGATCGTCTCGGTGTTCGATGCAAGGATCTATCGAGTTCTGAAGGCTGTCGGCTGCAATCCGCAGCTCATTGGCAAACCTCGCCGCATTGGCGAGACAATGAGTTATGCGGGACTGTTCGATACTGGCGAAGGTCTGCTGGCGGCGTTGAACGCCTTCCGCGAGGAGCTTGGAATCGAGGAGCCAGAGACGAAAGAACTTCAGAAGGAACCGGCGAAACAGTTCGCCTTCGCTGCCTAACCGCGCTCGACCGCCGTCGCTAACAGCGTCGGCGGTCTGTCGTCCAGACAAGCGCAGCCGCAATCTGCGGCTGCTACAAAGACGCTTCGTTTCTCGCCAATTCCGCTACAAGTGAGACGATCGCTTCGCGCAGCGCTGGACTTTTCACGCCGATGAAGGCGCGATGCAGACGCAATCCCTGATCGGGAAGGGTCAAAACTGATCCATCTCGATCGGCGGGTCGCTCGCGGTCGTCAAAGCCAAAGAAATAGGTTGGCTTTACGTCTAGAAGCTTGGAAAGACGAAGTAGTCGTTCGGCGGTAATCCGCTTAGATCCTTTTTCGTACGCGTAGATATCTTTTGAATCGACCTGCAGCTTTTCGGCGAGTTGTTCTTCGGACCAGCCGGTTGAGGTCCGTTTATCACGTAGGCGAGCGCCGAGCGATATATCGATTTGGTTCGATGCTTTGGCCACGATTCCCATTTCCAGCGCGATCTCGCGACGAGGCCGACATTCAAAGACAGTTAATTTAACAGATACGTAGTGGGCCGTATTCGAGTTCATTAACGCAACATACGTCGGTGTCAAGTTCCGAATTAGTTCGGTTGAATATGCCGTGTCGTAGAGACGAAACGTCAGCGCTGCGCGAATCTCACATGAGACGGCTAACGTTGACCCAGCTGAGAAACTGGTTGCGATTCGTGCTGGAGGCTCGGAGGTTCATTTCGCAGTCAGTATGGACAATCTGCGCGGCGCGCTCGGCATCACCATGGAACCCTCCAGGAACTCCACACGCGCAGAGAGTTCGTCGAAACAGCTGCCGAAGCCGGGCCACTATTTGGCGACTGACGCCCTGCGGGATGCGCGTGAGCTTTCCGGAGATGCCTGAAGCATCGCGACCAGACTGAAGTCGCGGCGCGATCAGCGGTCGCGTCTAGGCGGCGTTGTAACGGTTCGCGGGGGCTCCGCCGTGCGTAACGGCCAACAGATCGCCTCTCTGACCGGAGGGTGGTGTCGGGAGTTCACTCGCTCCATCTCCCGCTCTGACTTATTCAATCCTATGCTCGAATTGAAGCTGCCTCCGAGTTCGCAGCAATGAACGGCAGGAGCGCCACGGTGACCCAGACATTCATGGCCGCGGAGATAACGGAGGCCGGCGCGGTCGTCCGCCGCCAATTGGCCGCCAACGCCGTCCCGATCGCGAAAGTGGCGGCGGATCTGCGGGCGCATAAGCCACTGTTCGTCGCTACCATCGCTCGCGGCAGTTCCGATCATGCCGCGCTTTACCTCAAGCACCTTGTCGAGCTTAAGATTGCGCTTGCTTGCGCTTCGCTCGCTCCCTCGATCGCCTCGCTCTATCGCGCGCCGTTGCAGGTAGCCGGCGCGGTGGCGGTCGCCATCTCCCAGTCAGGCCGAAGTCCGGACATTGTCGCTATGCTGCGCATGGCGAAAGATGAGCGCGCGATGACGATCGCCTTCGTCAACGACGAGGTTTCTCCGCTCGCGCGCGGCGCCGACGCGCTGTTGGGCTTGCACGCGGGCGCGGAGCGTTCGGTAGCGGCGACCAAGTCGATGATCGCCTCGCTGGTCGCGGGCGCCTCTCTTGTCGCTCATTGGAGCGACGATAACGAACTTTTGGTTGCGCTCGACAAGCTGCCTTCAGTCCTCGATTTGTCGTCTGTAGCGCCCCCCGCGACGTTTGCGATCGAAACCCTGGCCCAAGCCTCGTCTCTGTTTGTCGTCGGACGGGGCCCCACTCACGCGGTGGCCGCCGAGGCGGCGCTCAAGCTCAAAGAAACCTCAGCTATTCATGCAGAAGCTTTTTCGTCCGCCGAAGTGCTGCACGGACCGGCCGGGATCATCGGGCCGGGATTTCCGGTTGTCGCTTTCGCACCTGCGGATACCGCTCGTCCGTCGTTTTTCCAAACGCTCGACCAACTCGCAGCTTTCGGCGCGGAGCCGCTGGTCTTTGACAGCGAGCCGCATGAACGCTGGCCGACCGTGCTCACGCTGGACGGCGGCCACCCCCTGTTGACGCCGATCGTTGCGCTTCACGCATTCTATCGGGTAGCCGAAGAGACCGCGCGTAGGCGCGGCCGTGATCCCGACCAACCGCCGCATCTCAGAAAAGTGACCGAGACCGTTTGACCGCCGGAGGTAAAGACGCGGGCGTGATGACAGTCCGGGAAGCCGGACTCCCCACAGGGCGACCGTGCCCGACTGCCTACTTGGGGAACGGCACCGGCGACTCCGACAAGCTCTGAAGATAGGCAAGAATATCGGCGCGCTTCTGTGGGTCTTTCTCGCCTGGATAGGTCATCTTGGTGCCCGAGGCTTCCATCTTCGGGTTGCCGACCATCGTGTTCAGTGCTTCGTAAGTCCAGTTTCCGCCGACCGCTTTTAGCGAATCGGAATAGGCGAAGCCGGCCACCGACGCGATCGGGCGCCCCACCACCCCGTAAAGCGGCGGCCCGATCTTCGCGCCGGCGCCCTTCTCGAAATTGTGACAGGTTTGGCAGACCTTGGCCAATTGCGCGCCTTTCGCGGCGTCAGCTTTGGCGAGCAGGGCAGGAAGCGGCGGTTCGGCCGGCGCCGCCGGCCCAGCGGAGGTTGCGGCGGCAGGCTCGGCGGTCGGCAGAGCGAAGCCCGGAACCTTCGGGGTTCGCGACGACAGCAGGAGATTGCTGGAAGCGGTGAGCAGCATGACGAACAAGACGGCCCCTAGCGCCGAAAGAGCAACCCGATTCACATTAACGTGGTCCATAGGCAGGGGGACTTTCGTCGGCTGGAGTGAGGTCAAGTTGAGGGTTCGTTTCGTCGATTTGATTAGCCGCTTTGCGCTTGCCTTGGCAACACGTATAAGCCCCGGACGCCCCGAATTTGGCTTAATCGAAACGGATGGCAAGTCCCATCGTCCTCATCCCTGCGCGCATGAACGCATCGCGCCTTCCGGGAAAGCCGCTCGCCGACATCCACGGCGCGCCGATGATTGTCCATGTTTGGCGCCGCGCGATGGAGGCGGACGTTGGGCCGGTCTGGGTGGCGGCCGACGATGCGCGCGTCATTGAGGCGATCGCCTCGGTCGGCGGCAAGGCGATAATGACCCGCTCCGATCACCATTCCGGCTCCGACCGAATCTTCGAGGCGTTGGGCGCTGTCGACGCCGACGGCGCCCACGATATCGTCGTGAACATTCAGGGCGATCTGCCGACCATCGAACCTTCGAGCGTGCGGGCCTGTCTTCCGCCGCTTGCCGAGCGCGACCGTCGACATCGTGACGCTCGCGACGCCGATCACGCGCGAGCACGAGAGGGACGATCCCAACGTCGTCAAAGTGATCGGGACCGAACTCGATACCGCGCCGGTTAAGAGCGTTCTATTTCACGCGCGCCCGCGCTCCGTGGGGCGAGGGGCGCCTCTTGCATCACATTGGTCTCTACGCCTATCGCCGCAACTCGCTTCGGCGCTTCGTCGCGTTGCCCCCCTCGCCTCTGGAGCGGCGCGAGAAACTCGAGCAATTGCGTGCGCTGGAGGCAGGCATGAGGATCGATGTCGCGCTCGTCGACACGGCGCCGCTCGGGGTTGACTCGCCCGAGGATTTGGAACGCGCGCGCGAAATGCTCGCGCCTGGGAAGCACACATGAAGACTACGCACTCGATCGCCTATCAGGGTGAACCTGGGGCCAATTCGCATATTGCCTGCGCCGACAATTTCCCTGAGCTGAATCCGCTGCCCTGCGCGACCTTTGAGGACGCTTTCGCGGCGGTGCAAGATGGTGCGGCCGAACTCGCCATGATACCGATCGAGAATTCGATCGCCGGACGGGTCGCCGACATCCACGCGCTATTGCCCGCGTCGGGACTACATATCGTGGGCGAGACGTTTCTGCCGATCCACTTTCAGCTGTTGGCGGTTCCCGGCGCCCGCATCGAGGACCTCAAGGCCGTCTATAGCCATACTCATGCGCTTGGTCAGTGCCGTAACATCATCCGTCGCCATAAGCTCCACCCGGTCGTCGCGGGCGATACTGCCGGCGCGGCGCGTGAGGTCGCGGAGTGGGCGGACAAGAGCCGCGCAGCGCTGGCGCCGCGTCTTGCGGGCGAGATTTATGGCCTCAATGCGCTGGCGTCAGATGTTGAAGACGAAAGCTACAACACGACCCGCTTTGTCGTGCTGTCCAGGGATGAACGATGGACGCCTGCAGGCGAAGGTCCGGTGGTGACGACTTTCGTCTTTCGCGTGCGAAACGTGCCCGCCGCGCTTTACAAGGTGCTGGGCGGCTTCGCGACCAACAGCGTCAACATGACCAAACTCGAAAGCTACATGGAAGGCGGCGAGTTCACAGCCACCCAGTTTCTTTCAGACGTCGACGGACATCCCAAGGACCCGCCGCTCGCTCGTGCACTCGAGGAACTCAAGTTCTTCTCGCGCGAGGTTCGCATCCTCGGCGTGTACCCAGCCCATCCCTTTCGGAGCGAATCGCAGGCCCGGTCGATCTAGCGGGCCGATTGCTGGCATTGGGCCGCACGGATTGTAAAAATCTAAACCGAGCTTTTCTGAGTTGACCTATTTGCCGGGGGCGTCTCCGTAGCGAGCGAGCGGTTCTCCGCAATTGCTCTAAATGCCCATGTTTGCGCTGAGCCGGAGAGAACAAAAAAAGAACTTGCGTATAAGAACAAACCATGCACATAGTGCCGTCATTGGGGGGCGCGCAAAAACCGCGATTGCGGATCGGACGTTGCCCGTGAGAGAAGGACGATGGTTATGACCCAACCGAATCTTCGCCTCGTGGAAGGGACCAGCGTGGATAAGACCAAGGCGCTCGACGCCGCTCTGTCGCAGATAGAACGGTCGTTCGGCAAAGGCTCGATCATGCGGCTGGGCAAGAACCAGAAGGCTGTCGAAATCGAGACGGTGCCAACCGGATCCCTCGGCCTCGACATTGCACTTGGCGTTGGCGGCTTGCCGCGTGGGCGGGTGATTGAGATTTATGGACCCGAGTCCTCGGGCAAGACCACGCTGACGTTACATGTGATTGCGGAAGCGCAAAAGAAGGGAGGCGTTTGCGCCTTTGTCGACGCGGAGCACGCGCTCGATCCCGTCTATGCCCGCAAGCTGGGCGTCAATCTCAACGACCTTCTGATTTCTCAGCCCGACACTGGCGAGCAGGCGCTCGAAATCACGGACACTCTGGTGCGTTCTGGCGCGATCGACGTGCTCGTCATTGACTCGGTCGCGGCGCTGACGCCGAGGGCCGAGATCGAGGGCGAGATGGGCGATTCGCAGCCGGGATTGCAGGCGCGGCTGATGAGCCAGGCGCTGCGCAAGCTCACCGCTTCCATTTCACGCTCCAACACTATGGTGATCTTCATCAATCAGATCCGCATGAAGATTGGGGTTATGTACGGCTCGCCTGAGACGACGACGGGCGGCAACGCGCTTAAGTTCTACGCTTCCGTCCGCCTCGACATTCGCCGGATCGGTGCGATCAAGGAGCGCGAACAAGTGATCGGCAACCAAACGCGGGTCAAGGTGGTCAAAAACAAGGTCGCGCCGCCGTTTAAACAGGTTGAGTTCGACATCATGTACGGCGAAGGCGTGTCGAAGGCCGGCGAACTGATTGATCTTGGCGTGAAAGCCGGCGTGGTCGATAAATCGGGCGCTTGGTTTTCCTTCGATAGCGTGAGGTTAGGTCAAGGTCGGGAAAATTCCAAAGCGTTCTTGAAGACGAACCCGGAAATGGCCGACAGGATCGAGCGTGCGATTCGAGAGAATGCGGGGCTGATTGCCGAGCGAATCCTAGAACAGGATGGCCAGGCCGAAGAGGACGGCGCCGAAGAAGCCTGACTGCTTCCTTTGGGTGCGCGTCTCGCGTCCCATCGTGAATACGCACCCATCCGCCAAGGAAGTGCTTGGCCTTCGCCCGTTCGGGGCGGGCGCGAGAGCGGTTCACCTCCCGCCGCCTTCGCGCTCCCTCGCGTCGGAAGAATGGCTTTGATTCGCATCGGCTCGGATAAAGCCGCCGACGGGCGGCTGTCCTGCCGTTCGCTCTGCCTGCCATTCATAACTTCGACAGATCAATATCGAGCAAGTCGCCAATCTTGTCGATTGTTCGATCGATGGACGCGTTGTCCTTCGGCGGGTCCTCGACAGCGAAGTGGCCTTGCTTTGGAAAGATGGTCGTGACCCGATCGCCCCAAGCCGCTTTGACCGCGGCGAGGATGCGAGCCTTGTCGTCGATGAGCGTATAGTGGGCAGCCGGAAAGCGATGCTCCACGTCCTTGAGCTCTTTTTCCTTGTGGACGTAGATTAGCACATCACCTGCGAACGCCTTCCACAGACCTGAGCGAGCGATCTTCCGCGGCTGAAGGACGGCGTCGCCGTCGGACAGAATGACGACCGATCCCCACTTCCTAACATGGTCGACGGCGTCTAGCGTGTTGGGATACAGGCGGTCCGCAAAGGGATAGTCCAAGAGCCAGTTCGCGGTGACGGGAAGCTCCGGATCGTAACGATCTTCGAGTCTCAGGCGCGCGAGAGCCCCGAAATAGTCGGCATAGCCGACAGCTGCCCATTGCTCCTGAAATATCTCCCAATATCGCGCGTAGGTTCGATCGCCATGGGCGACCTGGAGTCGCGCTCGAAGATCTTTCTGGATCTGGTCGTTATCAAGGAGCGTATTGTCAACGTCGAATAGAAAGACATTCCCGGCCGCTGCATTCATCTCAAAGTGACCCATTCCGGAATGACAGGGCTCGGAATACATCCAGATCGTCTCGTCAACGGTTCACCCTAAGCGGATCGTTCCCGAATGAGGCATTTCCAGTTGGGGCAGCCACGCGCGCTGAACCACGGGAAGCCTCTGCATGCAATCGATCCGGGCTCCCAAACGGGTCGTTAACGTTGGTCTGACGAACCTTCCTTGCGGTTGGTGATCGCAACAAGACGACATGAATGGCGTGGGCCTAGCCTGAGGAGTAGTGGACCTTACCGCCACGTCACGCCTTGGCCGTCGACGCCTGGTAAATCTCGTCGACTGAGTGGGTCAGCTCTTCGTCGAACTCGGCCTCGGTCATCGAGCTTTAAGCCCCTCGGCGAGCGCCCGCGAGAAGCTCGCGATCATGCCGTGATTTTTGGCGAGACGCTTGCAGGCGTCGTCCCGTGTATAGCCGCCGGAGAGGGCGACGACCCGCACGACCCGCTTGTCCTTCATCAACGGCGTGTAGAAGTCGGGCGTCTCCGGTATCGTCACCTTGAACATCACCTTGCGGCCGCCGGGCAGAGCGTCGAGACCCTTGGTCAATTCGTCGAGCAGGGTCCGCTCAGCGCCTGCTTTATCCGGGCTCTTGATCGACACTTCCGGCTCGAGGATGGGGATGAGCCCGTGGTCGGCGATCTGTTCGCCGAACTCACGGTCTTTGACGATTTCGGCTACGCCGGTTTTCGACGCCAGATTGATGACCGAGCGCATCTTAGTTCCGAAGACGCCGAGCTTGCTTGCGCGCGCAAGCAACCTATCGAGATCAGGGATCGGCTTCATCAGGCTCACGCCGTCCTTTTCCGCTTCCAACCCCTTATCGACTTTGACGATCGGAACAACGCCACGATCCTCCCACAGGTAAGTCGGCACCGGCTTACCCTTCGCCTGACCATCCATCGTGCGCTCGAACAGGATAGCGGCAATGACCTTGTCGCCTGTGAAAG
>CAVXKU010000016.1:0-147009 GCA_963762335.1 uncultured Alphaproteobacteria bacterium
TCGACGATTTCGACGCGGCCGTCGAGCGCGCGCGCCGGCTCAAGGCCGAGATTGTCGAAGACGCTCACTTCAATCCTGCGCCCCAGCATCGGGAGATTTGGCTCCGCGACGCCGATGGCTATGTGGTGGTGCTCGCCAGTCCGGACGGCGAAGCCGGCTCCTAGTCGCCCGCATCCGCGCGAAAACCTCTCGTCGTCACTTACAGTTGACGAGGAAACTGTTCTTCAATAGTTTCCAAGGAAACTGATGGAAGAATGCATGGCGCGCGAGACCGAACCGAGTTCGCTCGAATCGCATCTGGGCTACTGGATTCGCTACGTGTCGAACCACGTGTCCCACGCCTTCGCACTCAAGCTTGGCGCGGCGGGGGTGACGGCTGCCGAATGGGTCGTCCTGCGCGAACTCTACGATGGGGAGAGCGCGCCGAGCGTGCTTGCTGAACGGCTCGGCATGACGCGCGGGGCGATCTCGAAGCTCGCCGACCGGCTGATCGACAAGGCGCTCATTGTAAGGCGCGCGAGCGCCGGCGACCGCCAATTCCAGTCGCTGGCGCTCACCCGGCAGGGGCGCGCAATCACGCCGAAGCTCGCGGCTTTGGCGGATGAGAACGATGCGGAGTTTTTCGCCGATCTCGACATCGAGACGCGCGCGATGATCACAGCGGCGATGAAGGCCATCGTGCGCCGCAAGGGACTGCGGAGCGCGCCGCTCGACTGACCAGACGCGGGATGCGGCAAGGACATACGAAAGGAGCAAAGATATGGACGCCAATGTGAAAAACGTCGTGCGCGAGATGAGCAGAGCATCGGACGAAGAGCGCATCACGTTTCCCGCGGTGGTGAAAGCGCTGGCGGAAGCTGGAATCGAGCGCTATCACGCCGATCTCGTCGCCGGTCGGAAGACTTATTATCTGCCTGACGGCGATTTCGAGGACGTGGAAGGCTACAAATTCGGCGGCGCGGCAACGACATTCTCGGCCGAAGGCGTCGAGAAGGCGGTCCGCGCCATCCAGCGGCAGGAGATCGCTTATCGCGAATTCTGCCGTCTGATCGCCGACGCCGGCTGCGTTGGCTATTTTGTCAGCCTCGCCGGCCGCCGCGCCGTGTACTATGGCCGAACCGGGGACGAACACGTCGAGTGGTTTCCCGGCGCCAAGTCGTGACCGCCTTCTCTCGTCCCCATTCGCCGAAGGACCCATCCCATGTTCGACCACATCATGCTGCGCACCCAGCAATTCGACGTCATGACAGCCTTCTATGAGAAGGCCCTCGCTCCACTCGGAATCAAGAAGCTCATGGGCTTTGAAAGCGGGGCGGGATTTGGTCGCGATAAGCCCGGTCTATGGATCAGCAAATCGAGCGAACCGCGGTCCAGTGTGCATTTGGCGCTGTCGAGTCCGGACCAGTCGGCCGTCCGGGCGTTTCACGCCGCGGCGCTTGCGGCCGGAGCGAAAGACAATGGCGCTCCGGGACCGCGCGACTTCGCCCCGAATTATTACGCCGCCTTCGTCATCGACCCCGACGGCAACAATATCGAAGCGGCGTCTCGCGGGGCTTAGCTAGGGGCAGACCTGGGCGACGAACCTCTTCGCGCTATCCAGGGCGGAAGGCTCGAGCGAGGGGTTTGAAGTCCTGCGAGCCGTCGGAGGCTCGCGACGATCGAGCCGCCGCGGATGAGCGCGCAGAAGCGCTCGCGCGGGACGAGGACGCGGGCAGGGGTCGCGCCGGCCGTCTTCAACTGCAACGGCTCGACGCCGGCGGCGCTCAAAGTGACGCTCCAGTGCGGCGAGGGCGCATCGGCCGCCCCCGTCGTGGCGCGCTCCGTCGCTTCGGCTTCCACCGTCCCGCCGCCGCGCCGAGAGCGGAAGGCGATTTCGAGCGCCGGGCCGCGCCCCGCGGCTGACACGGCGATGCTCGCGTGCACGAGATCGGCGGGCGGCGGATCGCCGTCGAACGCGTGGCCGTTGAGGCCGTTCAAGCCGCTGGCGAGGATCGGGTCAGCGGGATCGAGCGCCAGGGTCGCGAGATGTGAGGCCTTGAGATCGGCGAGGCTCAGCCAACGAATGCTGGCCGCAGGCGTCTTGCGCATGAGCGTCATCACCGGATCGCCAACCCCCATGGCGGCGAGATAGCTTTCGACCGCGGTGTCGATCCCCGGCTGCTCGTAAAGCTTTCGGGTCGAGGTGAGGTGGGCGACGCCCTCGATCTCTTTCACGGTCGTTGTGATCTGGTGCACTCCGACCAGCGGAACGGGGCCCACGAACCGCTCGACCCCGGCTGCGAACACGAGCACGCAGGCCGAGGCGCAACTCGCGCCGCCGGTGATCGCCTTGCCGGGTCCATCCGGGCATTTCGGCGCGGTTTCCGGACAGTCGGTGATCAACGTCCTGGCGACCGCGACCGCGAGCCCCTTGTTTCGGATGAGTTCGCCCATGCCCGCCGCGTCGGGGACCGAGCCGCCTGGAGAATGAATGAGGATCGGCAGTCGGCGGCCGTTCAGCCGCTTGACCGCTTCGGCGAACTGCGCCCCCGAGCCGGGCTGGATCTGGCCCTCCGCGGACAACCACTCAGGGCAGTTGGGCGCGCAGGCCGGGTCGGCGCTGGTTACGTGAACGAACCGCATCGGGGGCGTGGGACGTGGTCGGGCCGGCCGCCTCAGGTCTGCTGAACCGGGTGCGGCGGTGAGCAGGCCCACGAGAGCAAGCGCCAATCCCAAGGCGGCCCGCCTGGACCGTTGCTTGCGTCGAGGCGGTTGGCTCTCGGCCATCCCGGCTACGACGCCGCCCTTTGGCTTTCCGTATGATCGCGGGACTGCTCGCCCCGCAAGCGCTGGTACTCGAACGCGACCACGCTTGGCCCATGCTGACGCTCCAGGCGCCGCACGATGAAATGTCCGCGGGCCAACGTCTGGAAATGGTCGGCGAAGGCGGCGTTGACCGCGGCGCCGCCGATCGCGCCCAGGATTGGCGCCGCCTGGGCCGCGAGCTTCTCGCTCACCACCACGCCGAAACGGGCGGCGATCTGCGAAATCAGCCGAGCGACGACCGGCGCGGGGAGGGCGGCGACCCCCTGCGCGGCGACAAAGCGCGCGCTGTCGCTGACCGACTTGGCGAGCGCCGCCCGGATCGCAAAGTAACCGCTCTCGAACGCCGCCTCGCCAACCCCTTGGCCGCCAAGGGCGAAAACCTCGATGCAAGCCAGAGCCGCGTCAGGGGCGCTCAGATCCTCGCCTTCCTCACGCGCGATCTCGGCGATCGAGCGCAGAAGGATGGTGGTCGAGATCGGCAGTTCGATCGGCAGCGCCGCCAAGCCCAAGGGCGCCTCCGAGCGCGCCGGAGGCGGCAGCGGCGAGCTTATGGGCGCGGTTGGCCGGCTTTGCCGATGCATCGTTCAGATCGAGCGTCCGCAAGGCGAGCCTGAACGCGCCCCGCAAAGCGGTCTCGCTCACATGCGTGATCACCCGCCGCGCCGACTGAGGCATGCTGCGGCTCAGCATTCCGACCGGACGTCCAACCGCGTCGGTCAGGCGTTGGGCGAAACTGGTCCCCTCAAGGCACGCCACAGCGCGCCTGAGATCCTCCGTCTCCTTCGGCGTCAGACGCGCCGGCATATACTCGATGGTCGCCATAACCGCCCTCAAGCGCGCGGGGCCTTTCCGCGCGCCAGCCATGAGATATGGGGCGTCCCAGGCAGAGGGCCAAGACCCCGCGCCCTTCAGGCGAGGGCGATAACCGCCAAGCTGATGACGCCGGCCGCCCAGCAATAATAGGCGAACGGGCTCATCGCCTCGAATTCATGCTGACGGAGATAGCGCATGAGGACGGTCAGGCTCAGATAGGCGACAATGCCGGCGACCACCCCCGATAAAAGCGCCATCCCCCCGAGCGTCGCCCCCTCCTTGAGGAGTTTCGGCGCCTCATGGACGTTGGCGGCGAGAATGATCGGCGCGCCCATCAGGAACGAAAAGCGCGCGGCCTCCGCGTGCTTCAGTCCCGCCACCACGCCGGCGACGATGGTCGAGCCGGAGCGCGAGATCCCCGGAATCAGCGCGAAGCATTGAGCGACGCCGATCGCCAGCGCGCCCTTCCAGTTGAGCTGCTCGAGCGTTCCTGCCGCTTCCTCGCCGATCCGGTCGCCGAAATAGAGCATAAAGCCGTTGACGATCAGAAAGACGGCGGCGATCGCCGGCGCGGCGAAAATCTCGCCAAGGAACTTGCGAAGCAGGGCGCCGACTATGACGGCTGGAATGGTCGCCAGGATGACGAAGAACAAGGTCCTTCTGTCCGTCGCCGTGCGACTTCCGGACGCGCCGACGAGAGAGCGGGCGAAGTTGAGCCAATCGCGCCAGAAATAGACAAATAGCGCGATCGACGTGCCCAGATGCATGACGACGAGATAGGCAAGCCAGTCGGGCGCCTTCAGGTCCACGCCCCAGTTCAGGAGTCGGGGCAGAATCACCGCGTGGCCGAGGCTCGAGACCGGAAAAAGCTCCGTCACCCCCTGCAGCAAGGCCATGATAATTGCTTGCAGTGCAGTCAAAGCGGCCCCCGCCGGTCAATTGGATTAACGCCCGGCAGCCGCGCGTTCACTCGGTTTCGTCGAAAACAGCCCGCGTCCTCAGCAGGTCGCGTGTCCGCACTTATGCACGGAATCGACTTTGTCCTTGAGTTGGTCATAACCGACCGCCCCGACGACGACGTCCTGCCCGACGACGAAGGTCGGCGTGCCGTTGATCTGGAGCGCATCAGCAAGCTGCATGACTTCGCTCAAGCCCGCCTTGGTGTCGGCGCTCTCCATGTCCTTCGTGAGCTTGTCCATGTCGAGGCCGAGTTCACGGGCGACCGCCAGCGCCTCCGTCTTGCCGACCGGTCCGTGGGCCGCAAGCAACTTCGCGTGGAAAGCCCAGAACTTGTCGCCCGCCAATTGGTTGCGCACGGCGCTCGCGACCTTCGCAGCCTCGACCGAACCGGGCCCCAGAACCGGATAGTCCTTGAGAACCAGCTTAAGGTTCGGATCGTCCTTCATGAGCTTGGTCACGTCCGGCAACGCGCCTTTGCAATAGTGGCAATTGTAGTCGAAGAATTCGACCAGCGTCGCGCTCCCCTTGGGGTTGCCGAGGGTCGCCTGGTATTTCGAGCTGAAGAGAGCGCTGGACTGACTGGCGACGACTTTCTGCCGCTCGACGTCCGCCGTTTCCTTGTCGTGCTTGTCGAGCGCCTGGATCGCCTCGCGCAACACTTCTGGATTATTGACCAGATAATCCTTGATGAACGCGCCCATTTCCTGCTTCTGCGCCGGCGTGAACTCATCGGCGCCCGCTGGCGCGGCCAGGCAAGCAGTTCCCACAAACGCGGCCACAAGGCCAAATGCGGTGATGAGTTTCATGCAACTCTCCAAACCAGGGCGGTTGTCAGCCTGCGGCTGCCCGCCCATTCTGTAAGCGCGCTTTCAAGGCGACGATTGCAACTTTCTTATGTCCTATGGAACGCGATCCTAGCGGATTTCCGGGATCGTGTCTTCCCGCGCGATGGTGCTGAACCGGGTCACCTCGGCGTCGAACTGAAGTTCGATCGTGCCGGTCGGCCCATGGCGCTGCTTGCCGATGATGACCTCCGCTCGGCCGTGCGCGCTCTCCATCTGCGCCATCCAGGCGATGTGTTCCTCCGTGCCGGGCCGCGGCTCGCGGTTTTTAAGGTAATATTCCTCGCGATAGACGAACATGACGACGTCGGCGTCCTGTTCGATCGAGCCCGAATTCGCGCAGGTCCGAGAGCTGCGGCCGCTTGTCGTCGCGCTGTTCAACCTGGCGTGAAAGCTGGGAGCAGGCGAGGATCGGGATGTTGAGCTCCTTCGCCAGCGCCTTGAGGCCGGTCGTGATCTCGGTCAGTTCCTGCACGCGGTTCTCAGACCGCGATCTCGAGCCAGCGAGAAGCTGGAGATAGTCGACGACCAGGAGATCGAGCCCCCGCTGCCGCTTGAGGCGCCGCGCCCGGGCCGTGAGCTGGGCGATCGAAACGCCGCCGGTCTGGTCGATGTAGAACGGGATCTGCTGCATCTCGCGCACCGCATCGGCGACGTGGTGAAAATCGGCTTCGGTGATGTCGCCGCGGCGGATCTTGTAGGAGGCGACCCCGGATTGTTCGGCGATGATGCGGGTCGCCAGCTGCTCGGACGACATTTCGAGCGAGAAGAAGCCGACAATGCCGCCATTGGCGGCCTCGACCACCCCGTCGGCGCGGGTTCGCGCCTGATAGCTCTTGGCGATGTTGAAGGCGATGTTGGTGGCGAGCGCCGTTTTGCCCATGCCGGGACGGCCGGCGAGGATGACGAGGTCGGACGCCTGCAGGCCGCCCATATAGCGGTCGAGATCCGTGAGCCCAGTGGCGACGCCGCTCAGCGAGCCTTCGCGCTCATAGGCGCGCGCGGCCATGTCGACGGCGATCTTCAAGCGCCTCGGAGAAGCGCTGGAAGCCGCCGTCGTAACGCCCGGCCTCGGCGATCTGGTAGAGGCGCCGCTCCGCCTCCTCGATCTGCTCGCGCGGGCTCGAAATCGACCGGCGCGTCGTAGGCGACGTTGACGACGTCCTCGCCGATCGAAATGAGCTCGCGTCGCATCGCGAGATCGTAGACGCCGCGGCCATAGTCGTAGGCGTTGATGATGGTCGTCGCTTCACTGGCGAGGCGCGCGAGATATTGCGGCACGGTCACGCCGCCGATGTCATGGTCGCCGAGGAACGTTTTGAGCGTGACCGGCGTCGCCAGTTTGCCCGCCCGGATCAGCGATCCTGCGATCTCGAAGATGCGGCGATGAATCTCCTCGACGAAATGCTCGCTCCTCAGGAAATCGGAAACGCGGTCGAACGCGTCATTGTTGATGAGGATCGCGCCGAGCAACGCCTGCTCCGCCTCGAGGTTGTGCGGCGGCGTGCGATAGGCGCGTTCCTGAGGTTGCGTCTGGCGCTGCGGCGAATTGTTCGATGGTCGCCATGACTGCGGCGCATCCTTTCGGGTTTTCTCAGGGCGAAGCGAACGCGACACGAGCACGAAAATCGGTCGAACGACGATCGGAACACAAGGCCTTCGGCGAGCTCCTCGCCGCACCATCATGAGGCGCGTCGCGGAAGGGTCCTCTCCCTAGGCCAACACAGCCTCGACAGGAAGAGGCGTTTGCGCTCGGGCGCGTTTTTCCCCGCTATCCTTCGCTCACCGAAACGTCCCTTGACAGTGACCCCGGGCGTCGCCGGCCACTCTAACCATCGCCGGGGGCGCCCGACCGCATACCCAGAAGATGCCGTTCAGCGAGCGGCGGTCATCGACGCGCGGAGCGCCTCGCGGCTCGTTGGGCAGCAGCGGCTCCATCACGCGCCATTCGAAGTCGGTCAGAT
Organism: uncultured Alphaproteobacteria bacterium; assembly: GCA_963762335.1. GTDB lineage: Bacteria > Pseudomonadota > Alphaproteobacteria > Rhizobiales > Beijerinckiaceae > Roseiarcus. The sequence continues at coordinate 7,385 of CAVXKU010000016.1, forward strand.
CGCATCGGCTCATGCCGATGCCGAAGCAGGGTTCCACCCAATGGGCAAGACCACCGGCCTGTGACCGCGCTTGCCTTGCCGTTGCGGCCATCACGCCGCATGCTCACTATGATTTCAAATTGCTCGAGAGAGGAAGGCGGACATCACTCTACGCCAAAGTTCCATTTCCACCCCGTCACCGCATACAACATCCTGCGCTCGCGAGGCGTGCCGCTCGGTAAACGCGACTACGAGGGTCGGCTGCGCACCAGGTCATTCTGAGCCGGAATTTGGGGCTCCAGCAAAAGGACCATTGCTTGTCGATACCGCGACCACCCGCCTTTTGTGAGTTCACGGCCTAGGTCGGCAGCGATCCGGACGGCGGCGATCCGTTCTGGTCCAGTGGCCATGAATGGACAGTGTTCAACCTCGCCGCCAACGAAGGGAACTCGCTGGTGGAGCCCGCTAAACTTCTCGTATGCGCGCGGAAATTTCGGACTGAAGTGGCCGGGTTGGACTGTCTGCCTAACCTGGACGCCGGCAAAGAAGCCGCAAAGCTTGGTCGAACGCCGTAGGGGCTGAGGTTGCGGCACGAGCTGCGCCGCAGGCAGGACGTCCCGGCGCCGAGCAGGCTGTTGAAGAAGTATCCCGCTTGGCTTTGAGGACGGCGTCGTCGCCATTGTGGTAGGCGAACTCGATCTCGATGGAGCCGTCGTCGAGAAGTTCGGCCGAGCCGTCGCCATGAACTTCGTCCATTTCGTCGAAACCTTCCCAGGTGAAGCCGATCGAGCAGCGGCTGTATTCGATGTCGAGGCCGGCCTGGAGGGCGCCGAAGGCGATTTCGCCGCGGCCGTGATCGGTGATTGTGATCATCGCCGGCCCGCAGAGGTCGAGATAATCGCGATCCCAGATGTCGGCCTCGACGATCCGCCAGCGGCCGATCAGCTCGCAGTTCGCCGGGGCGCTCATGCGGCGCCGCCATGAGCTTCGGCAGCCGCACCAGATTGTAGGCGGCGGCTGCGAAGGTGAAGGCCCATCCGACGCGTTCGCGGCCGCGGAACTTGGTTCGCTCCTGGCCGGCGATGGTCTTGATCCAGCCGAAGGCCTCTTCGATCCGTTTGCGGATGCGTTGGCTCACGGCGTAGCCGGCGTGTCGCGTCGTGCGGCCGTCGATCGCCGACGAGCGCCCATTGACGTTCTGCGCCACGTGCGGCGTCACGTTCATCGAGCGCAGTTCATTGACGAAGTCCTCGGCGTCGTAGGCCTTGTCGGCGCCGAGCGTGATCGGCCTCGGCCGATCGGCGCGCGGCTCGATCATGTGCAGCGCCGCGATCCGCTCGGCATGGCCGTTGGCCTCGGTCAGGCAGGCGTCGACAACGAGGCCGTTGCGGTTCTCCATCAGCGCATGCCCCATGAAGCAGAGCTTGGCTTCCTTGCCCGGTCCCTTGCGATAGAGCCGCGCTTCCGGATCGGTCGTCGAAGCGTGCGTCTCGTTCGAGCGCTTCTGGCCATGGAAATCCGCTTCGCGGTTGCGCCCGCCGCCTGCCGCCGGCGGCTCGCCCGAGCCGTCCTTCGGCCGAAAGCTCTTCATCGACGCCCAGGCCTCGATCAGCGTGCCGTCGACCGAGAAATGATCCGTGCTGAGCAGGCGCTTCACCCGCGGCTGCGCCAGCACCGCGCTCAAGAACTTGGCGGCGATGTCGCCCTCCAGAAGCCGGTCGCGGTTCTTCGAAAACGTCGAGTGATCCCAGGCCGCGTCGTCAACGCCGATGCCGACGAACCAGCGAAACAGGAGGTCGAACTCCAGCCGCTCCATCAACTGCCGCTCCGAGCGGATCGAATAGAACGCCTGCAACAGCATCGCCCGCAGCAGCTTCTCCGGCGGGATCGAGGGCCGGCCGCATCCGCGAATACAGCGCCGAGAACTCGCCCGACAGCGCCGCCAGCGCCTCGTTCACGACGCCGCGGATTGATCCGCAGCGGATGATCCTTGCCAACCCGCGCTTCGAGATCGACATAGCTGAACAGCGACCCCGACCGCTCATCCCCGCCCCGCATCCGTCCGCCTCCGCCAAAGCGCAAGACGACAGAATCACATCACGATTCCGCTGGCCAGCGACTTTTTCAACGGCCTGCTAGTGCCCGGCGAACGTCACGAGGCTGCGCACCGGCACCTTTAACGCTTCGAGCTTGGCCGCGCCGCCAAGGTCCGGAAGGTCGATAACAAAACAGGCGGCGATCACCTCGGCGCCCATCTGACGCAGGAGCTTGACGGCGCCTTCCGCCGTTCCCCCGGTCGCGATCAAGTCGTCGACCAGGATCACGCGTTCGCCTTTCGTGACCGCGTCCTCGTGCATCTCCATATGGTCGAGCCCGTATTCGAGCGAATAGGGGATCGAGACGGTGGCGTGCGGCAACTTGCCTTTCTTGCGGATCGGGATGAAGCCCGCCGACAATTGATGGGCGACCGCGCCGCCCAGAATGAACCCACGCGCCTCGATGCCCGCCACCTTGTCGATCTTCGTCCCCGCCCACGGCTGCACCAGTTCGTCGACCGCGCGACGGAACGCTCTCGCGTCGCCCAAGAGCGTCGTGATGTCGCGAAACAGGATGCCCTTCTTCGGGTAATCCGGGATCGTGCGGATGGTCTCGGCAAGCAGCATGGGAAGCTCGATTTCGGAGGGCGAGGCTCCTTCCATATCGCATTCGCCGTCGAAAGCCATCGACCGAGGCCTCCTGCGCGAAGATGCGTCTTCGCACGGAAGATCACGCTTTCAGCCATCGGCCGATCCGACGCCTCGTTCCTCTCCCATCGACGCGCCTTGCACGACCTCACCGAACGTAAAGCGTGTCCAAATCTCATTTGCGCTGTGATTTCGCGCTTCCGCAGAAAATATCGCTAAGTCAGTTAGTTACGGTGCGAACGCCCGTCATTGTGCAAGACCGGACGGGCGCTCTTGGATTTACGTCCGCGGGAATATCCGCGGCTTTTACGGTGATGCCGCTCGCATCTCGTCGCGCCATATATAGTCCTCCCTAGCTCTGTCAGATCCCAGCACGACGGCTAATCGCGAGTCGATGCCCAAAAATGTCAGATCCTCAGGCCTCAGCACAATTGGCCCGCCATCACGATCGCGTTCCGTCCTTGGGCCGTGCGTCTAGCACCTCTTCTCAAGCCGGCAGCTGCCGCTACCCCGGTCTCGGGCGGAATCATGGCGTCCAGAAATCAAGCGTCCATGCTTGGACAAAATGGAAATATGTGCTATAGTATTTGCGGTCGTCGGATCGAGCTCGGCCGTTGACAGGGTCCCGACGCGGAGAAAGCAAACATCGCCGATACTGACTTCAGACCGTCGCGCACAATTTGAGACAGAGGAGGGAGTTGTTCTTGTTTGAATCGACCGCAACTCTTTGAAAAGTCACGATTCTATAAAATAAACGATAGGAAAAAGAAGAAAATTTGCTTTTCTTTTATTTTCGTTTACTTGCTTTTATTTGCAGATAATTCGCGCCTAGATTGAATGCAGGGGCTTCGCACGAGACTCCCGTCGGCTCTTGCCGCGACATCGGAGCGGGCGCTTAATGCCGACCCGTCCAGCCGCTGCCGGAGCCGCCCATGTCCTCAAGACCCCAAGCCGTGCCCTCACGTCCACATCTCGGAGCCGCATGTGCGCGTCACCGAGTGGCGGTTCGCGCCCGGCGCCGAGACGGGATGGCACCGCCACGAGGCCGACTATGTCGTCGTTCCGCTCGCCGACGGCGACCTGCTTGCTCGAGGAGCCGGGCGGCGGCTCACGCACCGCTCAGCTCAAGCGCCATGTTCCCTATCAGAGGCGGGAGGGCGTCGAGCACAACGTGGTCAACGCCAACGCATACGATTACGCCTTCATGGAGATCGAGCACCTGAAGGCGTGAAGCGCCCGCGCTCGCCGCTCTACTCGGCGGCGGCCTGCTCCTTGAGCGCCGGATAGTCGGTGTAGCCGGCGGGCCCTTCGCTGTAGAAGGTGTCGGCGTTCCAGGCGTTGAGTTCCGCGCCGAGGCCGAAGCGGCGCGGCAGGTCGGGGTTGGCGATGAAGAGCTTGCCGAACGCGACCGCGTCGGCTTCGCCAGCTTCGATTGCGGTCTCCCCATCCACGCGGCCAAAACCCTCGTTGGCGATATAGATTCCGCCAAACGCCGCTTTGAGCTGCGGCCCGAGCCGCGGGGCTTTGGTCGATTCGCGCGCGCAGATGAAGGCGATTTTGCGCTTGCCGAGCTCGCGCGCGACATAGCCGAAGGTCGCCGGCAGGTCGCTGTCGCCCATATCGTGCAGGTCTCCGCGAGGCGCGAGATGCACGCCGACCCGGCCCGCTCCCCAGACGGAGATGACGGCGTCCGTCACTTCGAGCAGGAGGCGCGCGCGGTTCTCGATCGAGCCGCCGTAGCCGTCGTCGCGCTTGTTGGTCGAGTCCTGCAGGAACTGGTCGAGCAGATAGCCGTTGGCGCCATGCACCTCGACGCCGTCGAAGCCAGCCGCCTTGGCGTTCTCGGCGCCTCGTCGATAGGCCTCGACGACGTCCGCAAGCTCCTCGGTTCGAGCGCGCGCGGCGCGACGTAGGGGCGCTGCGGGCGCAAGAGGCTCACATGGCCCTTGGCCGCGATCGCGCTTGGCCCGACAGGCAGCGCCCCGTCATGATAGCTCGGATCGGAGATGCGCCCGACGTGCCAGATCTGGAGGAAGATGCGGCCGCCGGCGCCATGCACGCCCTTGACGACCGAGCGCCAGCCTTCGACCTGCTCATCGGACCATACGCCTGGCGTATGCGGATAGCCGACGCCGGCCGGGGCGACCGAAGTCGCCTCGGAAAGGATGAGGCCGGCGGACGCGCGCTGTGTGTAGTACTCGCGCATCAGCGCGTTCGGAACGCGGCCTGGGCCGGTCGAGCGGTTGCGAGTCAACGGCGCCATGACAATGCGGTTGGGAAGCTCGAGGTCGCCGATCGTCAGGGGGTCGAACAGGGTGGGCATCGAGTCTCAATCTCCAAGTTGAATGAACGCGCATCGGCGCCAGCGGTCTTGGCTGACATGGCGCAGCCAAGGCCCATCACACAGATCTGGTTGCAGTTGATGTTATGGGAAGAGGGACACGCGGCTTGGCCGTCAATGCCGGGTCTTAGCATCCTCATCAAAAATAGCGAAAGTGCGGAGCTCGATGCTCTCGCGGGGCGGCGCGTCCGAAGGCGCGGTCGGGTCGATAAACGCGGTATGCGGGGCGAAGCGCGCCACGGCGCCGTCATCGCGCGAATCGAAACACTTAAGCAGGAGGACTTCGTCGCCGCGCATTTCCGGAGCGTAAAACCAGCGTTGGCCAGGATTGTACACGAGGTTGTAGGTTTCGCCGCGCCGGTCAGGAAAGACAAGATCGGAGGCGACGAGATCTTGCGGGGCGACGCTACGCGCATCGCAGACCGCTAGCGGCGCATCGAGCACCGGCGATTTGATCGGCCGCCACAGATTGACGATGGCCACTCGGCGGCGAAGCAAGGCGTCGGCTTCGTCGGGATACTCCAGCCGAAGACGCTCAACGCCGGACTTTGCCGTCTGATCGACGTGAACGCGATTGGCGGGCTGGCGTGGAATGTTGGGCTTCGTCGAGCGATCGTTCTCTCCGGACACGCGCCGCCTGAGCGTGTGGTCGAAGACGCGCACCTCACCGGCTCCAGTGACGCGCTTCAGAAACTCAATGGATTCGGAGTAGTAGACGCGTTTGATTTCGTCCTCGTCCCAAAAATTCTTCACCCCGCTTGGGTGCGTGAGAAGCTGGAAGCCTGCCTCGTCGAGCGCGAATTCGGCCGCCGCGGGACGAAGATTGTGGATGATCGTCGCATGCTCGTCAGCCTCTGCGCTCGACCATGGAACGCCGGGCGGAGGCTGGTATGCGTAAGTGACCGGCTTTTCGCTTGTGGCCGCCAGGTAATTCAAGGCGGCGCGAATGTGGGGAAGCGACTCAGTTGCGATCTCAACCATAGCTGGCTCGCACTCACTGTTCTAGGTTAGAAGTCTATCGACTTTATCTAGTAACGACGCCCTGATTGTCAACGCCTCGAATGCTCCACGAAAGCCCGCCCTTCAGCCCCCTTTGGAAGCTGGGTTTCTCTATTCATCGCCGAGGAAATGGAGGATGGCGAAGTTGAACTGATCCGGGTCCTGCAGAAAGGCGAAGTGGCTCGCATTCGGCAGGATCAAGAGCCCCGCGTGCGGGATGGTCGCGGCGATATATTCGGTGTGCGGCCGCTTGATCGCCTCGTCGTGGTCGCCGTCGACGACGAGGACCGGGGTGTCGATCGCCTTGAGCTGATCGTCGGTCCAGTTCGGCTGACCCGCCCACATCTTGCTGATCTGATCAACGAATGCGTCGTATTCCTTGGGCGTTGCGGAATGCTCGGTATATTCGTGGCCGGCGCGGTCGATATAGGCAGCGAAGGTCGGATTTTTCTCGACGCCCTCGACCACGCCGGAGGTGACGGTGTTGGCGGCGAAGGCGAAAACCTTGCCGACCCGATCCTTGTGGCGAAGCGCGAGATCGATGCCGAGGATACCGCCGTCGCTCCAGCCGACGACGTCGGCCTTCGGAATCTTAAGCGCGTCGAGCACCCCGACGACATCATCGGCCATCAAGTCGTAGCCGTAAGCGCGCTCGTCGCGGGTCGAGCGGCCATGGCCACGGCTGTCGATCAGGATAACGGTGTGATGCGCCGCAACGGCGGGAACCTGGTTGCCCCAATAGTCGGTGTTGGCGAGGCCGCCATGCAGGAAGATCACCGGCGAGCCCTGGCCATAGATGGCATAGTGAATCTTGATCCCGTTGACCGCGAGTTCGCCAGCTGCGGTCGGTCGCGATGGGCGCCGGCGTCGGCGGCAAGGTCTCCCACCGTTCCGCCGCGACGGCAGGCAGGGCGGTGAAAGCGAGAAACGTGGCGAGGATGAACTGGCGCATGAGCTCTCCGTGAAATTATACTAATTTTGTATACTATTTGATCTCCCACCACGGATCAAGCTTGGAGGCGCCCGCCGCCAAGGGGCTGAGATCGCGCGCTCAGGCGAGAGAGGCGATGTATATTCCCGCCCATGGCCAACCCGTTCTTCACCATAGGACATTCCACCCGTTCGATCCAAGAGTTTGCGGCGCTCGTGACGGCTGCGGAAATCAAGCTCGTCGTCGACGTGCGGACCGTTCCACGCTCGCGGACCAACCCGCAGTTCAACCGCGACGTGCTCCCCACTTCGCTCGCTCCTCATGGAATCGCCTATCAGCATTTCGCGGCGCTCGGCGGCTTGCGCGGAAAGCAGCCAGGGGTGAACCCAGACGTCAACGCCTTCTGGGAGAACGCGAGCTTCCACAATTACGCCGACTACGCCATGAGCGAGCAATTCCGCTCGGGCGTTGAGAAGCTGCGCGAGCTTGGTCGCGCGGCGCGCTCGACCGTGATGTGCGCCGAAAGCCTGTGGTGGCGATGCCACCGCCGCATCATTGCCGACTATCTCATCGCCGCAGGGGAGGAGGTCTTGCACATTCTCGGGCCTGGCCACATCGAGCCGGCCCTCATGACGCCTGCTGCGCGCATCGAATCAGACGGCGCGCTGACCTATCCGAAGGACTTCGCAGCTCGTGCTCGACCTCGCGCCGTGAACCGCGCTGATGTCCCACGGAGCCTTCGCGGCGACCAGCCAGCGCTCACACGTCCAGGTTCGCGACGCTCAGCGCATTGTCCTGGATGAACTCGCGGCGGGGCTCGACGATGTCGCCCATCAGCTTGACGAAGATGTCGTCGGCCTCGTCGACTTCGCGAATCTTGACCTGCAACAGCGTTCGGGCCTCGCGGTCGAGCGTTGTCTCCCAGAGCTGGTCCTTGTTCATCTCTCCCAGCCCCTTGTAGCGCTGAAAGGTCACGCCCTTGCGGCCGGCGGCGTTGACGGCCTCGAGCAGCTCCGATGGACCGGAGATGGTTGTCGTATCGCCGCGACGTGCGAACGTCGCCGGCTCGGCGAAGGCTTCGCTCAGCGGTCGTGCATGCTCGTCGAGATGGCGCGCATCGGCTGAAGCGAGCAGCCCCGCGTCGAGCGCGGCCGCCTGCCGGACGCCGCGCACTTCGCGTGTCAACACATAGCCGCTCGCCTCGAGCCGGCCGCTCCAGCCACGCTCAGTCTCCTCGGCGATGGCGTTCATGCGTTCAGCCAGCAGCTGCGCGCGCGTTTCGCCCTCTGGATCCTCGGCGCTGCTCAAAGGCCTGAGCGCGCCGGCGAGCGCCGCCTGTTCGACGAGGGCGCGATTATAGCGCGAGTGCAGGCCGTCGAGCTGCCGTCGCAGGGCCCGCGCCTCCTCGACCAGCGCGCGTAAATCGGCGCTTGCGCGTGCTTCGCCGTTGGCGAGCGTCAGCGTGGCGCTGTCGAGCCCCGCCTCGACCAGGTAGTCCTCCATGGCGCGTTCATCTTTTAGATATTGCTCCGACTGGCCGCGCTTGACCTTGAACAGCGGCGGTTGCGCAATGAACAGATGCCCCGCCTCGATGATCGCGCGCATCTGCCGGAAGAAGAAGGTCAGCAACAGGGTGCGGATGTGCGAACCGTCGACGTCCGCGTCGGTCATGATGATGATCTTGTGGTAGCGCAGCTTCTCGATGTTGAAATCGTCTCGCCCGATGCCGGCGCCGAGCGCGGTGATCAGGGTGCCGATCTGTTCGCTTCCCAGCATCTTGTCGAAGCGCGCGCGCTCGACGTTGAGGATCTTGCCGCGCAACGGCAGCACCGCCTGGAACTCGCGGTTGCGGCCCTGTTTGGCGGTTCCGCCGGCCGAATCGCCCTCGACGATGAAGATCTCGGACTTGGCCGGATCGCGCTCCTGACAGTCGGCGAGTTTGCCGGGCAGGCTCGCGATGTCGAGCGCGCCCTTGCGGCGGGTGAGTTCGCGCGCCTTGCGCGCCGCTTCGCGCGCCTGCGCGGCCTCGATCACCTTGCCCACGACCACCCGCGCTTCCTGCGGATGCTCCTCGAACCATTGCGACAGGAGTTCGTTGACCAGCCCCTCGACGACCGGACGGACCTCGGAGGAGACCAGCTTGTCCTTCGTCTGGGAGGAGAATTTCGGATCCGGGCACTTGATGCTGAGCACGCAAGTCAGGCCCTCGCGGGTGTCCTCGCCCGAAAGATCGACCTTCTCCTTCTTGAGCAGTCCCGAGCCTTCGGCGTAGCCAACCAACTGGCGCGTGAGCCCGCTGCGCAAGCCGATGAGATGCGTGCCGCCGTCGCGCTGAGGGATGTTGTTGGTGAACGGCAGCACGTTCTCGTGATAGGTGTCGTTCCACCATAAAGCCACTTCGACGCCGATGCTGTCACGCTCGCCCTTGATCAGGATCGGCTTGTCGATCAGCGCGGTTTTGGCTCGGTCGAGATAGCGCACGAAAGCCTCGAGGCCGCCCTCATAGAAGAGCTCCTCGCGCTTTGGCTCGGCATGGCGAAGATCGGTCAATACGATCCGGACGCCTGAGTTGAGGAACGCCAGCTCCCGCAGACGGTGCTCGATGGTCGCGTAGTCGAACTCGACCATGGTGAACGTTTCGGGCGAGGGGGTGAACGTGACCTCGGTGCCGCGCTTCGGCTCGCCGTCGACGACCGGCGCAGGTCCAACCACCTTGAGCGGGGCGACCGCGTCGCCGCCCGCGAATGTGATCAGGTGCTCAGACCCGTCCCGCCAGATGCGCAGCACAAGGCTCGTCGACAGCGCATTGACCACTGAAACGCCGACCCCGTGCAGACCGCCCGAGACCTTGTAGGAATTCTGGTCGAATTTACCGCCGGCATGCAGCTGGGTCATGATGACTTCGGCGGCTGAAACGCCTTCTTCGTCGTGGATGCCGGTTGGAATGCCGCGCCCGTCGTCGGTGACCGTGCATGAGCCGTCGGCGTTGAGGGTCACGGTCACGAGCTTCGCGTGGCCCGCCAGCGCCTCGTCGATGGCGTTGTCGACCACCTCATAGATCATGTGGTGCAGGCCGGAGCCATCGTCGGTGTCGCCGATGTACATGCCCGGCCGCTTACGCACGGCGTCCAGGCCGCGCAGCACCTTGATCGAATCTGCGCCATAGGCCTCGCTGGCCTCGGCCTTGTCGACCAGGTCCTTACCGTCCTCTTCCAAAATCCAAGCCTTTTTCTGCGACCGGCGCACGCCACTCCGAAGCGCGATTCGCACCTTTGGCAATCTAGCGCGTCGCACCGGGAAATGCACGTTTTACCGGGTTTTTCGCCCCGCCAATTCGGCGCTCGCCTCGACGAGGCGTAACCGCACCGCATATATAGGGATTCAGGCCGGTTTTTCCACCGGTTGCGGTGCTTCTCGGACGCTAGCGGAGCCGCGCGGCGACGAGCTCGCTCCGCGCACCGGCGCGCGCGAGCGTCTGGTCCGTGGCGATGGTGCACAGCTGGTAGCCGAGGGCCATCATCGTGCGCGCGTCGGCGCCGTCGAAGCAGTACATCGCGGCATACTTCCCATGCGCTTTGGCGCGTTCCGCGACGCGTCGGGCTTCGGTCAGGAGCGCCTCGCCGCGCGGCTCGACACTCGCCCCGTTGCTCAAGGCGATCGAGAGATCGGAGGGGCCGACGAACACGCCGTCCAGTCCCTCGACGCTCAGGATATCGTCAAGAGCGTCGAGCGCCGCGCGGGTCTCCACCATTGCAATTGCCTGCGCCATTCCATTGGCTGCTTTGAGGTAAGCGGGAGCGTCGAGGCCGCTGAGCGGGAGCGCTGTCCGCGGCCCCCAGGAGCGTTCTCCGAGCGGTGGAAATTTGACGAACTCGACCAATCGCCGCGCGTCGGCGCCGCTATTGATCATCGGCGCCAAAATCCCGCAGGCCCCCGCGTCCAGCAATTGGCTGGCGAGAGAAAAGTCGCCAATCGGCATCCGGGCGATGGTCGGTTTGCCAACAAGAGCAACGCGCAGAATGGTGTCCATGGCTCCGGCGAAATCGACCGCCCCGTGCTGCAGGTCGAGCACGACCGCGTCGAACGCTTCGCGAGCCAGCCATTCTGCGACGGCCGGATCGTTCGATGTGACCCAGGCGCACAACGCTTGGCCGTTTCCCGCCAGCTGGCCGGCGAGTTTGCCCAGCACAGATCCGTTCATTCCGATTCCTATCCGTTAGCTCTCGCCCCGAAAGAGCCCAGGCGCGTCATCGCGCCTTTACCCCGCGCTAACCACGAAATCCACCTCCAGCCGCAATAAGGTCACCTCACGAGGAGTTAATTTGAAATCCATGTCGCATGCGACCAAATTGAACGAGCCGAATCGGCGATGAGTATCGTCATGAAAACCACATTTCTTGCGGCGCTGGCCCTGGTAAGTCTCTCCGCTCCCATCTCGGCGCTGGCCGCCGATGGCGACCAGAAACCCTCACATGCGGAGCGCGCGCGGCAATGGGCGGCCGATCGCGAGACGATCCTGGACGCCAAGCTCGCCGGCATGAAGGCCGGCCTTCGGCTGACCGCAGACCAGGAGAAGCTTTGGAGCCCGTTCGAGTCCACAGTCAAAGACGCCGACAAATCTCGCATGGACGCGATGCGGCAGATGATGCAGACGCGCTCGCAAGGCGAGCGGATGTCGCCCGTCGACCATCTCGACGCCATGGCCGACCGCCTGTCGCAGGCTGCAACCAACATCAAGAAGATCGCCGAGGCCGCCAAGCCCCTCTACGACAGCCTCGACGAGTCTCAGAAGCACAAGTTCGGCATGCTTGGACGCATGCTGATGCCGGAGCGGCCCCGGTTCGCCATGGACATGATGCATCGTCACATGGGCGAACGCGATCGCGACGGCGCCGAGTAGTGCCGAGGCCATTAGCCTTGGCGAAGAGGACGCGGCCGGACCCCTCGGCCGCGTCCTCGACTTTTTAGGCGATCTCCGATCTGGCGCCGCTTCAGCCTGCTTCGAAACGGCGACACTCAGCCTGGAGATCGAGCCGCCACAACACGGTCAAGACCCGCGAGGTCCTTGTAGATCGTCGAGTCGGTAAACCCGGATTGCTCAGCGATTGCGAGCACTTCCTTCGCTTGTCCCGCTCCGAACTCGGCTAACAGGCAGCCTGCCGGCGCGAGCAGAGACCTCGATTCCGGCATAAGTCGGCGAAAGGCGGCCAGTCCGTCAAACCCGCCGTCGAGCGCGAGCCAGGGGTCGAAGTCCCGGACTTCCCGCACGAGCTGTGCAAGATCGGATGTCGGAATGTAAGGCGGATTGGAGACGATGAGGTCAAACGAGCCTTCAAGACCCGTCGTCCAGTCGCCAATGCGAATCTCGGCTCTCTCATGCAGACCACACGCTCGAAGATTGCCGAGCGCCACATTCGCCGCGTCAGTTGAGATATCGACACCGATGCCGCGCGCGTTCAAAAATTCCGTGAGCAGCGCGCACAACAGCGCTCCGGAGCCGACGCCAAGGTCGAGGACCCGCAAGGGGGCGTCGCGCCGATCACCGAAGAGCTGGGTCGCAGCCTCCACGATCGTTTCTGTTTCAGGCCGCGGATCCAGCACGTGGGGCGAAATTGAAAGGGACAATCCCCAAAATTCGCGTTTGCCGAGGATTCTCGATAGCGGCTCGCCGGCCTCTCGGCGCTCGGCGAACTCCCGAACCTTCTCAGAAGCAGATCCAAGCAGCTCCTGCGGGGCGACGATCAGCGCGACTTGCGAAACTCCGAGCGCCGCGCAGAGACCGATCCGCGCCTCTCGCCTCGGGTCGTCGATTCCGCGCCGGTGAAACGCTTCGGTAAGACTGGCTAACGCTTCGGCGCGGGACGTGAAGGGCTCAAGCGTAACGCCGCCCGTCAAGCAACCTGACCGTGGCAGTGCTTGTATTTCTTGCCTGATCCGCACGGGCAGGCTTCGTTTCGGCCGACCCGGCCCCATGTCGCGGGATTCTTGGGGTCGCGATCGACTTCCGCTACTCCGGCTGTCGCCGCCGAAAGGCCCGCTTCCGCCGACGCGGAAAGGGGAGCGAACGCATATTCATTCTCGCCAGTTGCGGGATCGAGGTGTTGAAATTGCATCGGAGGCGGAGCCGGCTCAGGCGGCTGGAACCGAACCTCTATTCGCGACATCTGCGCGATTACGGCCTCGTGCCACTGGTTGATCAATTCGCGGAACAGCTCAAAAGCTTCGGACTTGTACTCGTTCAGCGGGTCTCGCTGCGCCATGCCCCGCCAGCCGATGACCTGGCGCAGGTGATCGAGCGTGACCAGATGCTCGCGCCACAAATGGTCGAGCGACTGCAGGATAACCTGCTTTTCGATGTAGCGCATGGCGTCAGGCGTGTTGCGTTCAACGCGTTGCGCATAGGCGTCTTCAGCAGCCTTGTGGAGCCTCGCCGCCACCTCTTCGTCGGCGATGCCCTCTTCCTTGGCCCAATCATCGACCGGGAGATCGAGGCTTAGCTTGGTCTCAACATCGCTCTTCAGTCCTGCAATGTCCCAGGCCTCGGGATAAGCGTCATGGGGGATGTGCTTGGCGACGAGGTCGTCAATGACGCCCGTTCGCATTTCCTCGATCGTCAATTCGAGGGATTCGGTTCCCATCATCCTGCGGCGATCTTCAAATATGACCTTGCGCTGATCGTTCATCACATTGTCAAATTTGAGAACGTTCTTGCGCATATCGAAGTTGCGAGCCTCGACCTTCTGCTGCGCCTTCTCGAGCGCTTTGTTGATCCACGGGTGCACGATCGCTTCGTCTTCTTTGAGGCCGAGGCGCTTGAGCATCGCGTCCATGCGCTCGGCTCCGAAAATGCGCATCAGATCGTCCTGCAGCGACAGGAAGAACTTCGATCGCCCCGGGTCTCCCTGGCGGCCAGATCGGCCGCGCAACTGGTTGTCGATGCGGCGGCTTTCGTGCCGCTCCGTGCCGATGATGTAAAGCCCGCCGGCGTCGATCGCCTTCTGCTTGAAAGCTGCAACTTCCGCCCGGATCGAAGCCTCATGGGTTTCGCGCTGGTCTTCAGGCGTGGCGGGATCAATCTCCTGCCTGACCCGCATCTCGACATTGCCGCCAAGCTGAATGTCCGTACCGCGTCCCGCCATGTTGGTTGCGATCGTGATCGCGCCGGGAACTCCCGCTTCCGCAACGATGAAAGCTTCCTGCTCGTGGTGACGAGCGTTCAGGATCGCGAAATTCTTTGAAGGCTTGCCAGCGCGCGCCGCGGCGTAAAGCGCCTTCAATGCGTCCGGCTTGGTGAAATCAATCTTCTTGTACCCTTGCCGTTCAAGCTCATCGCCAAGCTGCTCGGATTTTTCGATCGATGTTGTGCCGACCAGCATCGGCTGCAACTTCGCGTTGGCTCCCTCGATCTCGCGAACGACGGCGCGCATCTTTTCCGCGACTGTGCGATAGACTTCATCATCCTCATCGAGACGCGAGATCGGCCGATGGGTAGGAATCTCGACGACGACGAGCTTGTAGATTTCCGCGAATTCGTCCGCCTCCGTCGCGGCGGTGCCGGTCATCCCAGCAAGCTTCTTGTAAAGACGGAAATAGTTCTGAAAGGTGATCGAGGCCAGCGTGACGTTCTCGGGCTGGACTGTCACGTCTTCCTTCGCCTCGAGCGCCTGATGCAGTCCTTCAGAATAGCGTCGCCCGGGCATCATGCGTCCCGTAAACTCGTCGACGATCACGACCTCGTCATTGCGGACGATGTAATCCTTGTCGCGTTGGAAAAGCTTGTGAGCCCGCAAGGCTTGATTGAGGTGATGGACAAGCGTCGCGTTGGACGCCTCGTAGAGCGATCCTTCCTTCATCACGTCAGCCGAGCGCAGCAAAGCTTCAGCGTGCTCGTTCCCCGCGTCTGTCAGGTTGACCGTGCGCTGCTTCTCGTCGAGCTCGTATTCCTCCCGGAGGAGATGCGGTATGATCTCATTGACCGAAACGTAGAGACCGGAGCGATCCTCGGACGGGCCTGAAATGATGAGCGGCGTGCGGGCCTCGTCAACGAGGATCGAATTGACTTCGTCGACGATCGCGAAGGCGTGGCCTCGCTGGACCATCTGCGACATGTCGTACTTCATGTTGTCGCGCAGATAGTCGAAGCCGAACTCGTTGTTGGTGCCGTAGGTCACGTCGGCTGCATAGGCCTCACGGCGCTGATCGTCGTCCAGGCCGTGCACGATGACGCCGACAGTCATGCCGAGGAACTGGTAGATCTGACCCATCCACTCAGAGTCGCGGCGGGCGAGGTAGTCATTCACCGTGACGACGTGAACGCCCTCTCCGGCAAGCGCGTTCAGGTAAACGGCGGTCGTGGCGACCAGCGTCTTGCCCTCGCCGGTGCGCATTTCGGCGATCGCGCCCTCGTGAAGCACGAGGCCGCCCATGAGCTGAACATCGAAATGACGCTGCTTGAGTGTCCGTTTGGCGGCTTCACGCACGGCGGCGAAGGCTGGCGGAATGAGGTCGTCGAGCGCCTTGCCGGCTTTCAGTTCGCCCCGGAGCTCTTCCGTTTTGGCCCGCAGTTGATCGTCGGTCAGGGGCTCGAATTCGGGTTCCAGCGCATTGATGGCGGCGACCTGGGGCCGATAGCCCTTGATCCGGCGATCGTTGGACGAGCCGAAGACCCGCTTCATCACAGTGTCGAACTTAAGCGCGCCGAGCATTTTCGACCTTTCCTAACCCCGCCGCCCGAAGCGGGTTTCCCGCTTCTCTGCCCGGCCAACAGAGCCCGGGAGGCGCGGACGATGGCGGCAACAATAAAAAGCGCGAAAAAGGCTAAAATCGCCCACTTTCGCGCAGCTAAACGGAATTCTTGGTCAGATAGGAGGCGGGGTCCACCTTGTCAATGATCCGGTCGCCTCCGCGAGACGCGCCTAGCGCTGGCATTTTGAACAATAGAATGTCGAGCGCCCAGCCTGGGTGATCCTCGCAATCGTTCCGCCACAGCGTTCCCGCGCGCAGGGCAATCCTTCTCGATCGTAGACGTTGAAGACGTGCTGAAAATATCCCAACTCACCGTTGGCCTGCCGGTGATCGCGCAAAGTCGAGCCTCCGGCCTCGACCGCTTCCTCGAGCACGGCGCGAATAGCTTCGGCCACGGCGGTCGCGGCCCGGGTGGGAGCGCCGCGCGCATTCGCGAGAAGGCTGGCTGGCCTGGATGGAGCCAAACGGGCGCGAAAAAGAACCTCGCACACATAAATATTACCCAAACCCGCGATGCGCTTTTGGTCGAGCAGAGCCGATTTCAAGGGCGCGCGCGAGCCGGCGAACAGGTTCGCCAGGGAACGGGCGCCAAATTCGGGAGCCAGCGGCTCCGCGCCGAGTCCGCGCATCCGTGGATGTTGCTCCAGCGTTTCGGTCAAGCCCAGATCCATGAATCCGAACCGTCGGGGATCGTTGTAGGTGACGACCCAGCCGTTATCGAGGACGAGAACGACGTGATCGTGCTTCGGATCCTTTGAGCGCTCGTGATGGAACGTGCCCGGAGTTGAAGCTTCGGTCTTTTCCATGCGGAACGAACCGGACATTCCCAAGTGCGCAATCAGGGTCTCGCCGCTGTCCAGTTCGAACAGAAGATATTTGGCGCGACGATTCACGTCGATGATTCGCCGGCCGGTCAGTCGCTTCGCGAAAGAGGCGGGGAAAGGGAAAGCGAATGTCCGCCCGCCGCAACTCGACCTTGTCGATCCGGGCGCCGCGCATTGCGGGCGTGAGACCGCGCCGCACAGTCTCGACTTCGGGCAGCTCAGGCATCGCGAGGCTCCCGGATCACGGCGATAAAGGCCAGGCCCGTATTTTTGCAGCTTGACCGCGCCGACGCCATGAATGCTGGCCAGTTCGTCGAGGCTGCGGGGCCGCCTCTTCGCGATTTCGATGAGCGTCCGATCGGGGAAAATGACATAGGCCGGCTGCTTCTGCGCCGCCGCGATCGCGCCTCGCAGGGCCTTGAGCGCCGCGAGGAGCTCCGCGTCCGCATCGCCCGGCGCGGCGGCCTCGGCGGGCGCGGCGCCGGCGCGCTTTCCGGCTCACCACATCCTCGCGCAAGGCGAACGGGGCTTCGCCGCGCAGCACCCGCCGGCCCTCTTCCGTGAGGATCAGCCGGTCGCGGTCGTCCCGTCGCGCCCGATCAGGCCGCCCGATTGCAATTGCCTGAGCACGCCGCGCCACTCGGCGGGCGCGCGATCCTTGCCGACGCCGAAGGTCTTGAGCGCCTCGTGGCCGTGCCGCAGAACCGTCTCGGTCGCCTTGCCGGACAGAATATTCGCCAGATGGCCGAAAAAGAATCGGCCCGAGGTGCGCAAAATGGCCGACATCGCCTTTTGCGCCTCGACCCGCCCGTCGATCAGCCGAACCGCGCCCTGGCAGACGTCGCAATGCCCGCACGGGGCCGAACTCCTCGCCGAACATGGCGAGAAGCGTCTGGCGGCGGCAGCGGGCGGTTTCGCAAAGCGCCACGAGGTCGTCGAGCTTGGCCGTCTCGACGCGCTTGCGCTCCTCGGGCGCCCCGTTGTCGAGAATCTGGCGCCGCCTGAGCTCGATGTCGCCCGCGCTATAGAGCGTGAACGTGTCGGCGGGCAGGCCGTCGCGGCCGGCGCGGCCGATCTCCTGATAATAGGCTTCGATCGACGAGGGCATGTCGGCGTGAAAGACGAAGCGGACGTCAGGCTTGTCGATCCCCATGCCGAAGGCGACGGTCGCGCAGACGATGCAATCGTCCTCGCGCTGAAAGGCGTCCTGATTGCGGGCGCGAAGCTCATGATCGAGCCCGGCGTGATAGGGGAGCGCGCGCCGGCCGGCGCGCGCGAATTCGGCCGCGAGCTCCTCCGTCCGGCGCCGTGACGAGCAATAGACGATGCCCGTTTCGCCCCGGTGAGCGTCGAGCCTGTCGATGAGCTGGCGGGTGGCGTCCGCTTTCGGCCGCATGGCCAGAAACAGGTTCGGGCGATCGAACGAGCGCACGAAAACCCGTGGGCCGGCGGACGAACAGCTTCTCGGCGATTTCGCGCCCGCGTCGGCTCGTCCGCGGTCGCGGTCACCGCGATCATCTGGACGCCAGGGAACGCTTCCGCGACCTCGCGCAGGCGCAGATATTCAGGGCGGAAATCGTGACCCCATTGCGAGACGCAATGCGCCTCGTCGATGGCGAGAAGATCGACCTTCGCCTTCCTCAAGGCGGCGATCGTGTCGTCGCGCAACAGCCGTTCGGGCGCGATATAGAGAAGTCGGAGCGAACGCTCGTCGAGGCCGCGCGCGACCCTCCGGCGTTCGTCGGGATCGGAGGAGGAATTGAGGCTTGCCGCCTCGACGCCTGCCTCGCGCAATTGGGCGACCTGGTCGCGCATCAGCGCGATCAGCGGCGAAACCACCAAAGTGAGGCCGCCGCGGACGATCGCAGGGAGCTGGAAGAGAAGCGACTTGCCGCTGCCCGTCGGCATGACCGCGAGCACGTCCTCGCCCGCGAGCGTGGCGGCGAGGACGTCCTCCTGTCCGGGACGAAAGTCCGAGAAGCCGAAGACGGTCGACAGCGCCGACCGCGCCTTCGTCATGAGCGGGGAATTGGGCGCCATCAGCCGGACCCGCCGTGGCCGCGGACAGACGCCGGGCTCGAGGGCGGGCGCCGCGCCGGCTCCATCCGGCATTGGGGCCGCCTCGCCGATCGCGCGGGCGCAGCGCCCCGACGAGATAAAGCGAGCCGGTGACAAGCAGCCAGGCGTTGGCTTGGCGAGCCAGTTCGAGGCCGCGCTTCAGGGCTCGTTTTGCGTCCGGCTCGACCTCGCTCGTGAGCCCAAGCGAACTCCGCAAGCGCCTGCAGCTCGACTGGCGCGCGGCCCCGGCTCGATCCCGGCAAATCGGTGAAAAGAACGGTCGAGGCGCGCCCGGCGAGTTCGGCCACGAAACCCTCAGCGTCCTTGTCGGCGGCGAGCGCCACGATCGCCACGCACGGACCGGAAAGATCGGCGTCAAGGGCGAGATCGCGCAAGACGGCGCCGATGTTGAACGGCACATGCGCGCCGTCCATGACGACGGGCAGGCGTCTCGGCCCGATTTCGACATCGAAGCGCTCCATGCGCCCGGGGAGACGCGCGGCCAGGCGCGTGTCGTCGTCGAGGAGCGCCGCGCCGACCGGCTCGCCGGAGCGCCCGCTCACCCCCTTGCGGCGAAGCTCGCCGAGGACGGCGGCGGCGAGCGCGAAATTGATCTGTTCGATCGGGGCCGAGGCGTCGAGGCGCGTGCGTTTCACCCGCGAGCCGAGCTCGTCGGCTCGGGTCTGCAGGACGCGCCCGGCTTCGTCGTCCGCGTCAAGCGTCGTGACGAGCACGGCCCCGGGCTTCAGGATTCCGACCTTTTCGCCCTGCGATCGCCGCGCGCGTCTTGCCCAGAATCTCCGTGTGCTCGAGCGCGATGTTGGTGACGACGGCGATTTCGCCGTCGACGATGTTGGTCGAATCGAGCCGCCCGCCCAAGCCGACTTCGATCACCGCCCACTCGACGGCCGCTTCGCGGAAGATGAGAAAGGCGGCAGCGGTGAGAAGGTCGAACCAGGTTGCGTTGGCCGCGGCCGTGCCGGCCTTGCGCGCCGCCTCGTAGGCGTCGAGCGCTTGATCGAGCGCTCGCGCAAGCGTGGGCTCGTCGACATCGTGTCCCTGAACGCTGACCCGCTCGGTGATGCGCTCAACGTGAGGCGAGGCGTAACGGCCGACACGAAGGCCGGCGTGCGCCAGCGCCGCCTCGATCAAGGCCGAGACCGACCCCTTACCCTTGGTGCCCGCCACATGGATCGAGCGGAACGACTTTTGCGGATCGCCAAGGCGCGTGGCGAGATCCCGCATCGGCTCGAGACCGACGCGCATCGTGTTCCGCGGACGACGCTCCCAGTCGGTCAGCGCGTCGAGGCGCGCCATCGCGCGAGCGAGGTCATGATTCTCGGCCATCGCGCCCTGATACCCGAATCCTGCGCCTCCCCGAAAGCGGGGCTGTGGCTCTCCGCCTCATTTCGGCTCACGAAACAGGCCTCCTGTCAGCGCGCGCCCGGCGAGTCCGGGGCCAGAGGAAAACAAGGCAAAGCCGTATTTTCAGTTTCCCTCGCAGTGGCCTTGCCTTAAGGGTCCGTCGGGGCAAAGCTCGGAATCGTCAGACATTGGCGACGGGCGCGGGCTGGGGCAAGCGGTGGAAAACTTCACGGCGCGGGCAGGCGCCACGCCTTCAGGGCACGGCAGGTCGTTGAAACGGCCGTTTTCCGTTTTGGCGATTGTGTTTGTCGCCTTCTCCCTCGTCGCCTGCGCCTCGCGGCCGGAGACCGGTTTTCTCAGCGCGGTGGCCTACAGCCCTCCCGGCGCCGTCGACCATACCCTGCTTGTCGCAACGACCCGGGAACGCGACGACCGGCCGGGCACGCTTTTCAACGGCGACAGGGCGAGCGCCACCAACTACGCCGAGATCACGGTCTCGATCCCGCCGAACCACAAGCAAAACGAAATCGAATGGGCGACCACGCCGCCCGGCGATCCGAATGTCAATTTCGTCGTGCGCGACGAAAAATATCTCGACGGCGACAAGGCGTTCGTTCAGGCGCTCAACGCTCAACTCGCGCTGCGGCCGCCCGGCAGCCGCAATGTTTTTCTGTTCGTTCACGGGTTCAATACGATGTTCGCCGAGGCGGTCTACCGCGGGGCGCAGCTCGCTCATGATTCGAAGGCGCCCGGCGTCCCGGTGCTGTTCACCTGGGCGTCGCGCGGACAAGCGACGGCTTACGTCTACGACCTCAACAGCGCGACCGCCGCCCGCGACGGCCTCGAGCACACGCTGCGTCTCCTGCTTCGCAGCAACGCCGAGAAGGTCAATGTGCTGGCCCATTCCATGGGCAATTGGGTCACCGTCGAGGCGTTCCGCCAGATCAGGATTTCGGGCGACCTACCCCCCGCCAGCAAGATCGGCACGATCTTACTCGCGGCGCCCGATATCGACATCGATGTGTTCAAGTCGCAGCTGCGCCGCTTCGGCAAGCCGCAAAAGCCTTTCTATGTCGTGCTCTCTCAGGACGATCGAGCGCTCTTTCTCTCCAGAACGATCGCGGGCGGCGTCACCCGAGTGGGCGACAGCAGCGATACCGCGGAGCTCACGGCGTTGGGGGCGACCGTCATCGATCTGACCGACGTGAAGGCGACCGACGCCACAAATCACGATAAATTCGTCCAGCTCGCCTCCGTCGGGCCCGAGCTGCGCGGTATTCTCGCCCAGGGCATAAACGCAAATCATCGAGCAACCGACGCGAGCGAAAGGGCCGTGAGCGGCGTCGGCTCGGTCGTTGCGTTGCCGCTCACGCTGCTCGGCGCGCCGATCAAGATCATCGCCGGCCAGTAGGCGCGGCTCCGTCGGGTCGGGCTTTGTAGACGCGATCGCCGATCGCGTCAGCCGCGGTCAACGACCGCGGCTACAATCGGCCACGGCGACCCGATGGAGCGACGCTAGAGCGGCGCCGCGCGCCTTCGTCTTCGCCCGCCTTCTCCGCTCGGCTCCTGGCGCGGGGGAAGCGCGATCCGATTGGCCAGATTTGGGAAGGCGTCCTCCTTGTTGGGAAACGCCATCGTAGCGACGAAGGGGCTTTTCGCCCGGGACCTATGCCTTCGGCAGTGAAAGGAATCAATCGACGCCAAGGAGCCTCAAGCCGAGCTGAGCGCCGGCCCTTTGCATGTCACGATCGAGAGTCGCCAGCGGCAGCGCCCGCCTCTGCGCGAGCTCGACATAAGCGGCGTCGTAGACCGTCAAGAGGAAGCGATCGGCAAGTTCGAGCGTCGCATTCCAGGCGCGTGAGTCCGTTTGAGCGTCGACGATAATGTCGAGGTCGCCAAGATCGGCCAGCGCCGCACGACGGAACTCATGGTCGATCCTGCCGCGGCGGACAGCCACGGTTAGACTATTCGCGATTTCGAGACGCCACAGCGAAGGAACAAACGCGCCTTGTTCTGCAACCGCGTTGAAGACGTGGCGGATCGGGTCTGTCGCTTCGTCGTCGTATATCCACGCCAGTGCGGCAGAACTGTCGAGAACAAGGCTCACGGCCGGCCTTCGTCGCGATAAGCCTTCCATTCCGCCCAGTCGAAACGGCCGAGCTTCGCCGCCTGAGCGCGCTCACGGATGCGCTGAATCGCGGCGTGCGCCGCGTCGCGCCCGGGTCTTGTGCGTGCTGGAACAATGCGGGCGACGTCTTTGCCATGCCGCGTGATCGTGACTTCCTCGCCCTGCTCGACAAGGTCGAGCAAGTGGCCGAGCTTGTTTTTTGCCTCGAAGGCGCCAACGACTTTCATGGGACTTTAAGCTAGATTAAGCTAGCTTAAAGTCAAGGATCGCCGTGCGACGCCGCGCGCCTTCGTCTTCGCCCACCTTCTCCGCTCGGCTCCTTGCGCGGGGGAAGCGCGATCCGATTGGCCAGATTTGGGAAGGCGTCCTCCTTGTTGGGAAACGCCATCGCTGCGACGAAATGGCGCTGGAAGTCAGGCTCGATCGCGGTCTCGATCTTGTCGATGCGCCTGACGACTCTCTCGATCTCCGCCCGCGCCGCGAGGTTGAGCAGCGCGATCCGCGCGCCTGTTCCGGCCGCGTTGCCGGCGCTCGCGACTTTGACAAGATCGCAATCGGGAATGAGGCCGAGCGTCATTGCATAGACCGGATCGATGTGGCTGCCGAACGCGCCGGCGAGCGTGACGCGCTGGGGCTTGGCGCCGGCGCGCTCCATAAGCAGCTTCGCGCCGGCATAGAGCGCGGCCTTGGCGAGCTGGATGGCGCGCACGTCGGTCTGATAGATGAGAAGCCTTGGGCCGCCTTCGTGCAGCACATAAGCGAAGGTGCGGCCGACCTGTTCGATTCGGCTGGTTCGGCCCGCGAGTTCGCCGTCGATCACGCCGTCTTCCGACACGATCCCGGCCAGGAACATCTCGGCGATCACCTCGATAATCCCCGAGCCGCAAACGCCGGTGACGGGAATCTTCGACGTCGCCGCGGCGAAGCCCGGCTCGTCCGACCAGAGGTCGCAGCCGATCACCTTGAACTTGGGCTCGAGCGTCACGCGGTCGATCCGCACGCGCTCGATTGCGCCGGGCGCCGCGCGCTGGCCGCAGGAGATCTGCGCGCCCTCGAACGCCGGACCGGTCGGCGACGAGCAGGCGAGCAGCCGCTCGCGATTGCCGAACACGATCTCGGCGTTGGTGCCGACGTCGACCAGAAGAGTCAGTTCGTCCTTGAGGTGCGGGCCCTCGGCGAGCACGACGCCTGCCGTGTCGGCGCCGACGTGGCCTGCGATGCAGGGCAGGGCGTAGACAAAGGCGCCGGGCGCGACATCGAGCCCGAGTTCGCGCGCGCGTGCTTCGTACGCCGCGTCCACCGTCAGCGCGAATGGGGCCCCTCCGAGCTCGGTCGGGTCGAGGCCGAGAACCAGGTGATGCATGATCGGATTGCCGACCAGCGTCACTTCCAGGATCTCGCCGCGCGCGACGCCGGCCTCCCGCGCGGCTTCGCCGATCAGCGCGTCCATCGCCTCGCGCACCACGCGCGTCAGCTCCTTATCGCCGCCCGGATTCATCATCACGTAGGAGACGCGGCTCATCAGGTCTTCGCCGAAGCGGATCTGCGGGTTCATCGCCCCGACTGACGCGACGACCTCTCCGCTCATGAGATCGGTGAGGTGGGCGGCGATGGTGGTCGAGCCGACATCGATCGCGACGCCGAAGGCGCGCTCGGCGAAGCCCGGCATGACGGACACGATGTCGCGGCCTTTGCGCAGCGCGACGGTGACCTTCCATTGCCCCGCGCGCAACGCCTTCTGCAAGCCGACGAGCGTCGCGAGATCGGCGTACGTTTCGCCGATGCCCCATTGCTCGCGCAAAGCCTGTTGCAGACGCCGCAGATCACTCGAGGGCTCGTGCATGTCCGGCTCGGCGACCTCGACGTAATAGAGGCGGACGACCGGGTCGATCTCGATCGGATGCGTCTCCGCGCGCTTGCGAACGACCTGCCGATGAACCTGACTTTCGGGCGGCACGTCGATGACCAGATCGCCGCAAATCCTGGCCTGGCAGCCGAGCCGCCGGCCGGGCGGAAAGGCGCCGCGCCTCGAGGCATAGCGCGCCTCGACGGCGCCCGACGGCGTCACATGATCGGCGCTGGAATGAATCGCGTGCTTGGCGAAATCGCCCTCCGCGACGTCAACCTGGCAGCGCCCGCAAATGCCGCGCCCGCCGCAGACCGAATCGAGATCGACGCCGAGAGCGCGCGCGGCTTCGAGCAGGCTCACGCCTTCGGCGAACTCGCCCCGCTTGCCGGAGGGTGTGAAGACGATGCGATGGGCGTTCACGCGCGTCCCCGCCTACGGCTCCCGGCCGCGAGCGCCTTCGAGCGGGACTGAATGAGGGACGATCGCGACCGCGCGCCCCTTCTCCTTCCGGGAGAAGGTGTCGCGCTATAGCGCGACGGATGAGGGAGCCGCGTTCGAGCGAAGCGAAGGCGCGCCATATGGCGCGACCCCTCATCCGGCGGCCTGTCGCCCGCCACCTTCTCCCTGAGGGAGAAGGGGCGTGGCTGCGGGCGTTGTACCCAGGATTCGGACCTAGCGGCGAGGTCGGCGGTAAGGACGGTCAAGGCGGGCCTTCGCGCCCATCGTGCTTGGCCAGAATCGCCAGGCGATGCGTATCGTATTCGCTTTCCAGCCGCTCCGCCGCGGCGGCGGCTTCGCTTTCCAGGTCGTCGCCGCAAGGGATGGGCTCGCCGCGCCGCCATTCGGCAAGATAAGCATCGTCGCTCTTGGCGCCGGCGTGCATCGCCGCCGCGTCGATCGCGCGGATGAAACGCTCCGACAATTGACGCTTGGCCGCCGAGCGTCCGCTCTTCACGATGACCTGGCTCGGGATGTCGCGCCAGTAAAGAATGGTCAGGCTCGCCACGACGCGTCCTTCTCTTGCGTCGCGGGGTCCTGCGTGTAGGCGCGGTCGCCGACCGCGTCGCCGCGCTCCAAAGGGCGTTCGGAAGAACGCCCGTCCTTCGACGGGCTACCGAGCGCGGCTACAATCTGCCGCGGCGCTAGGAACGCGCGGATCCCGTCGAGGCCGGTGAAGCGGCGCTCATAGGCGAGGCCGAGCCTTTCGGCGGCCGCCCTGGCCTTCGTCTCCATATCGGGATCGTCGAATTGCGCCAGATGAACGACGCGGCGATAGTTGCCGAAATAATCGTCGCGCAGCTCGGGAAACCGGTCGAGGCCGAGGCCTCGAATGACGAGCGCGTCGAAATGGCGGACGAGAAAATCGGTGAGGTAGAACGTGCCCGGCTCGTCTTCGGCGAGCGCCGAGAACGCCTCTCCCCCGGCATAGAACTCGTAGCAATGCGCGCCTTCGATCCGGCTCACGCGCTCTTCCGCGAGCACGCGATCGAGTTCGCCGCCGGTTCCGCAATCGCCGTAGAGGCAGAGGATCTCGTCGTAGGCTTCGCGATTGGCGCGGATTTTCGCCCGCATCGCGTCTGGGATCTGCTTGGGATGGTTGTGCAGTTGGGCCGGCAGGCAGGCGACATCGATGTGATCGAGCTTGAGCGCCAGCACTTCACGCGCCAGGGCGCCGCAGGCGATGACCAGGATTTTGCGCGGCCCATCCTTGCGGCGGGGATAGCTCGCTTCGGCGAAGACTTCGGTGGACGCGCGCTCCTCGCGACTGTCATCCCGCAAACGCGGGGATCCAGATCATGAGGCGCGACCGTTTGTCGCAATGACGCCGCATCGGGCGCCCGCGGCGCCTTTCTGGACCCCCGCTTGCGCGGGGGTGACACCCTCCGGATTGCGGGCCCCAGGGTCATCACGGCGCTCAGACTTTCTCGTGCGCCTGCACGGTCCCTTGCCGGCGCGCGAGCAGCGCCCTGGCGGTTTCGACCGCGACCGCCGCGTCGCGGCAATAGGCGTCGGCGCCGATCGCCTCGGCGAAACCTTCGTTGAGCGGCGCGCCGCCGACCAGCACGATGTGGTCGTTGCGGATGCCCTTTTCCTTCAGCGTGTCGATGATGACTTTCATGTAGGGCATGGTCGTCGTCAGCAGCGCCGACATGCCGACAATTTCCGGCTGATGCTTTTCGATCGCCTCGAGATATTTCTCGACGCCGTTGTTGACGCCAAGGTCGAACACTTCGAAGCCCGCGCCCTCCATCATCATGCAGACGAGATTCTTGCCGATGTCGTGGATGTCGCCCTTGACGGTGCCGATCACCATCTTGCCCATCTTCGGCGCGCCGGTCGCCGCGAGAAGCGGGCGCAGGATCGCCATGCCGGCCTTCATCGCGTTGGCCGACATCAGCACTTCCGGCACGAACAAAATGCCGTCGCGGAAATCGATGCCGACGATCCGCATGCCCTCGACAAGCGCTTCGGTCAGGACCTTGTACGGCGTCCAGCCGCGGTCGAGCAGAATTCGCACACCCTCCTCGATCTCCTCTTTGAGGCCGTCGTAGAGGTCGTCGTGCATCTGCCCGACGAGTTCGTCGTCGGCGAGGGTTTTGAGGTCGAGTTCGTCGTCGGCCATGAACGCTTCAGTCCGATCGTTCGGTTTTGCGGTTGGAAGCGCCAATACGTACAACGAAGAACCGAGAGGCGCAAAGCACAATAAACAATCGCGCGCCCATCATTTTGCGTTTGCCGCCGGAATTGCCGCGGAACGCGGAATCCTGACCTTATGCTCCGCCACCGGGATCATGCCGCGCACGCGTCTGACCCTGGCCGGGTCGATCCGGGCCGAGACGATGCCGACCCCGTCCGAGGCCTTGGCGACCACGTGGCCCCACGGGTCGGCGACCAGCGAATGGCCGTACGTGTGCCGCTGCTCGTTGCCGACCGTGAACGAGCCGGTCTGGGCGCTGGCGCAGACATAGGTCTCGGTCTCGATCGCGCGGGCGCGCAACAGCACCTCCCAATGGTCCTTGCCGGTCTGCATGGTGAAGGCGGCAGGCATCGCGATCATCTCCGCGCCCTTTTCCGCCAGCGCCTGGAACAGGTCGGGAAACCGCAGATCGTAGCAGATCGAGCAGCCGACGGTGACGCCTTCGCAATCGTAGGTGACCACCTCGTCGCCCGCCTTGACCGTCGCGCTCTCCTTGTAGGCGGTTCCGTCGGGCGTCATCACGTCGAACAGGTGGATCTTGCGGTAGCGGGCGATCTCCTCGCCCTCGCGATTAAAGACGACTGTCGTGTTGTGATAGCGGTCCTCGCCGTCGATCGCCTCCATGATCGAGCCGGCGTGGACGAAGATGCGGTGCTTGATCGCCTGGCCGCGCGCCATTTCATAGGCCGGGCCGCCCGGCAGGCGCTCGGCGGCGGCGAGCTTCTCGGCGCGCGCGCCGCCCGCCCAGTCGAACTGTTCCGGCAGCAGCACCCAGTCCGGCGCCTCTTCGGCGACGGCCCGCTCGATCAGAGCCTCGGCCGCGGCGATGTTGGCGGCCTTGTCGTTGATCGAATTCATCTGGATGAGCGAGACTTTCATGCGAGCGCTCCGGGGGCGTCAAAACCTAAACCTCGTCCTGAGGAGCCCGCAACGCGGGCGTCTCGAAGGACGTTCCAGACGACACATGCTACCGCCTTCTGGAGCATCCTTCGAGGCCTTTTGCGTAACCGCAAAAGGCCTCAGGATGAGGGACTGCGTTGGAAGCGTCCAATCTGAGCCCCGCGCTACCACCCGTCAACTGCGCACGAACGCGGCGAGAGCCTTCAGCTGATCGGCGATGAACCCGCGAGTCGCAGGATCCGTTATTTCGCCTGTGGCGGCGTCGATCTTCGTGTTGACCTGAGGGATGATGATCTCTGGCTTGTTGAGGACACGCCCATCCAGGTAGACGAAGACATGACGCAGATGCAGCTGCGCCCTGAGGCCTCCGAACAGACTCGGCGAACTGCTGATCAGCGCGACCGGTTTGCCGCCAAACGGCTGATTGGGCACACGGGAGATCCAGTCGATCGCGTTTTTTAAAACGCCCGGAAATGAATGGTTGTACTCGGGCGTGACGATGATGACCCCGTCCGCTTTCCGGATCAGCTCCGCCACGCGAGTCACGATCGGCGGCAAGCCGTCGAGCTGCACGTCATGGTTATAGAGCGGAAACTCGCCGACCGAGGGAAGAGGCTCGATCGTCACGCCTTCCGGCGCGAGCGTTGGCAAGGCGCGCGCGATCATTGCGTTGAAGGAGCCCTTCCGCAAGCTCCCCACCATGACGACAAAGTGAAGCGGCGCCTCTTGGGCCATCGATCTCATCCATAAGCCAAGGTGATTTCCGGCGCGCCGGTCTGTGACGCGGGCGGTGTTCAGAGCCCGGCTTTGGCCCCGCCTCGCGGAATTGCTATGGTGCATAGCAGATCGCGACCGGCGCGGGGAGCCATGATCACACCATCCGAACTTTTTTCCGTCCGTGGCCGCACGGCGCTGGTGACCGGCGGAGCGACCGGCCTTGGCCGGATCTGCGCCGAGGCGCTGCTCAGCGCCGGCGCGCGCGTGCTGATCGCCTCGCGCAAGGCGGAGGCTTGCGAGGAAGCGGCGCGGGAGCTTTCGGCGCTCGGGCCCTGCGAGGGCTTTGGCGGCACGGTCGCCAACGAGGCCGGCGTCGCCGCGCTTGTCGCGGAGACCCGCAAGCGCACCGACACGCTGCATATCCTGGTCAACAATGCCGGAGCGAACTGGGGCGGCCCGTTCGAAACTTATCCCTGGAAGGCGTGGGACCGCGTGCTCAGCGTCAACGTGACCGGGCTTTTCACGCTGACGCGCGATCTCGCTCCGATGCTGATCGCTTCGGCGACGCGCGACTGGCCTTCGACCGTCGTCAACATGGGTTCGGTCATGGGCACCGTGACGCAGTCGGAAACCGCATGGGCCTATTCCGCCTCGAAGGCCGCGGTGCATCACCTGACCCGCATCCTCGCCGCGGAGCTTGCGGAGAAGCAGGTGACTGTGAACGCGTTCGCGCCCGGACCGTTTCCGACCAACATGACGAAGTTCGCCATCGGCGACGAGGCAGGGCAGGCGCGCGGCGCGAGGGCCGTGCCGATGGGCCGCGTCGGGCGCCCCGAGGACATCGCCGGACCGCTCCTGTTCCTCGCCGGGCGTGGCGGCGCCTACACCACCGGGGCGATTCTGCCGGTGGACGGCGGGGTGAGCGTCACGGCGGCGCCTGCAATGTTCGGAGATCACGAATGAACGATGGGGCGGACGTCAAGCGGGTTTCGGCCGCCGAGCTCGCCGCCATGGTCGGACACGAGCTTCGTCTCGCGCTGGCTCACCGTCGATCAGGAGCGGATCGACGCCTTCGCCAAGGTCACTGAGGACGAGCAGTTCATCCACGTCGATCCCGAGCGGGCGGCCGAGACCGCGTTCGGCGGCACGATCGCCCACGGCTTCCTCACCCTGTCGTTGCTGTCGACCATGGCCTATAGCGCCCTGCCGAAAATCGAGGGCGCGGCCCACGGCGTGAATTACGGCTTCGACCGCGTGCGCTTCGTCCGGCCCGTCCCTTCGGGAAGCCGGGTGCGCGGGCATTTCACGCTGCGCGCCGTCACGCCGCGCGCGGCGCGCGATTGGCAATTGACTTATGACGTCAGCGTCGAGATCGAGGGGGCGCAGAAGCCGGCGCTGGCGGCGACCTGGCTCACGATGCAGGTGATGGGATAGGCGACGCCGATCAAGGAGCTATGTCATGCTATGACAGGCACAGGTCTTGTCCTGGCAGAGGTCGTGTGTATAATACACACGATGCGAAGACGCTTCGACCTTGATCCGCGAGTTGGCGAAGGCCGGCTGGGTCTTGAAACGGGTCCGGGGTTCGCACCACGTGTTCTGTTCATCCTCGGCGAGGCGGCATCGTCGTCGTGCCACGATCCCGAGCGCGAACTGGGCGATCTGAGCCTTGTCGCTGCGATCCGCAAACAGGCTGGCCTTTGATCATGCGCTAACCCGATCGCGATTGAACCCCGAACACGAACGCTCCGAGCATGGCGTGGTCATTCCCGACTTGCCGGGCGCCTTCTCGGCGGGAGAGACGCTTGACGAAGCGATTGCGGGCGCGGAGGAGGCGGGACTTGCGTGGATCGACGCTGCGCTCGACGCAGGAGAAGCCATTCCTGAGTCCGTCGCGCTCTCGAATCCCTCCGCGCGAAACCGGAGTTTGCCGGCTGGATCCTGTCGCTCGCTGACGATCATTCGCTCGCTCGCTGCGGCGCTTGGACGAGACGGTCGCGCGTGCACGATCACGCTGAGGCGCCGCGAGGCTGCGGCGGCTCTCGATCGCGAGGCGAGGCGCTGCGCCGCCGGCTGACGACGCGCTCGAGGTCTCATATCGCCAAGCTCGCGATGGGGCGATGACTTCTCACCCGAACCTTACCGCTTCGCCCGTCGAGGGCGCCGCGAGTTCGCCCTCCCACATCACCCGGCGGCCGCGCACGAAGGTTCCGACCGGCCAGCCTGTCACGGTCTTTCCATCATAGGGCGTCCATTGCGAGCGCGAGGCGATCCACGAATCCCGGATCGTCACGCGGCGCTTCATGTCGACGATGGTGAAGTCGGCGTCGTAGCCAGCCGCGATGCGGCCCTTGCCGACGATGCCGAACAGACGCTGCGGCCCGGCGCTGGTGAGGTCGACAAAGCGCTGAAGACTGAGCCGCCCGGCGTTGACATGGTCGAGCATGATCGGAACGAGCGTCTGCACGCCGGTCATGCCCGACGGGCTCTCGGGATAGGGCCTGGCCTTCTCCTCGAGCGTGTGGGGCGCGTGGTCGGAGCCCAGCACGTCGACCACGCCCTGCTCGAGACCGCGCCAGATCGCGTCGCGGTGATCGGGGCCGCGGACCGGCGGGTTCATCTGGATTTTCGCGCCCAGGCGCGCATAGTCCTCGGCGCTCAGCGTCAGATGATGCGGCGTCGCCTCGCAGCTCGCGACATCCTTGGCGCCGGCCAGAAACGCCATCTCCTCGCGCGTCGTGATGTGCAGGACATGCACTTGCGCGCGCGCCTCGCGCGCCAGGCGGATGAGCCGCTCGGTCGAGCGCAAAGCGGCGATCTCGTCGCGCCAGACCGGATGCGAGGAGGGATCGCCTGCGACGCGCAGGGGCTTGCGCTCATTCAGGCGCGCCTCGTCCTCGCTGTGGAACGCCGCGCGGCGGCGGGTCTGCTTGAGGATCGCCAGCACCCCCTCGTCGTCGGCGACCAGGAGGCGCCCGGTCGAGGAGCCCATGAAGACCTTGATCCCCGCCGCCCCGGGCAGCCGCTCGAGTTCGGGAATGTCGGCGACATTGTCGTGCGTGCCGCCGACCCAGAAGGCGAAGTCGCAATGCATGCGGCCCTTCGCCCGCGCGAGCTTGTCGGCGAGCGCGTCTGCGCTTGTGGTCAGCGGATCGGTGTTGGGCATTTCGAACACCGCGGTCACGCCGCCGAGCACGGCCGCGCGCGATCCGGTCTCGAGGTCCTCCTTGTGAACGAGCCCCGGCTCGCGAAAATGCACTTGGGAATCGATGACGCCCGGAAGAATGTGAAGGCCGCTGCAGTCGATCCGTTCGCCCGCCGCGGCGCCGCTCAAAGCGCCGATCTCGGCGATCCGCCCGTCGCGGACGCCAATGTCGCGCGGACCGATCCCGTCGTGATTGACCAATGTCCCGTTGATCAGCACGCAGTCGAAACTCGGCGGCATCTCGGTTCTTTCTTGCAGTGGCGCAAAACGGGCCTATTTGACAGTGTCCGCCCTTGCAAGCGCGACCGGAGCCCTCTCATGCACAAGAAAGCCGCCATACTCGAGGATCGCGGCGTTATTTCCGTGAGCGGCGAGGATGCGACCAGCTTTCTGCAGGGCCTGCTGACCAACGACGTCGAGCGGCTCGCGCCAGGCGAGGCGCGCTACGCGGCGCTGCTCACGCCGCAAGGCAAGATCCTGTTCGACATGGTCGTGGTGCGCGTGGCCGGCGGCGAGGAGCCTTCCTATCTCATCGACTGCACGGCGGCGCAGGCGGCCGATCTCGCCAAGCGGCTTGGCTTCTACAAGCTGCGCGCCAAGGTCGCGATCGCCAACCAAAGCGCGGAGCGCGCCGTCGTGGCCTTCTGGGGCGAACGAGCCTGCACTGCCGCCGATGGCCTTGTCTACGCCGACCCGCGCGATCCGCGACTGGGCTGGCGCGCGATCCTGCCGCGCCCGATCGCCGCTGCGGATTGGCTTAGAGCACGTGGGCGAATACGAGGGCCTTCGCATCGCGGTCGGTGCGCCCAAGGGCGGCCTCGATTTCGCCTATGCGGACGCCTTCCCGCACGACGCCAATTTCGATCTTCTCCACGGGGTCGATTTCGACAAGGGTTGCTACGTCGGCCAGGAGGTCGTCTCCCGCATGAAGCATCGCGGAACCGCCCGCAAGCGCGTCGCGCGGGTGAAACTGTCCGGCCCGGCGCCGGCGCCCGGGACGCCCGTCATGGACGGCGAACTCGCGGTCGGCTCCCTCGGCTCCTCTTCGGGACGCGAAGCGCTTGCGCTCTTGAGGCTCGACCGCGCCGAAGAAGCGATGGCGGCGGGCCGGACATTGAGCGCGGGCGGCGTCGACCTGACGCTCGCCGAGCAGGCGCCCGTTGCGTCAGGCCCTCCGGAGGGCTTCGGCTTTCCCCCGCCGCCGCATGCCGACCGCGCCCAGCGAAACGAATCCTAGCCGAAGACAGCGGGATCTCGATGCGCGAAGATTGAGTTTGAAGAACTAGTCCTGTTGGACGCGTCGATAGAGACTACGGTTTCTCTCGGCCTCGTCTCCATGCATCTCATCGTCTGGCCAAATTCATGCCCTGTGACAGCGACCGGCGCGGCCTCACAGAACGCCGAAACGATCGAAAACGTCTTTCAGTTTGGCGCCGCGCAGGAGCTCGTCGCGTGTGGCGTTCTCGCCGCTGACCTTCTCGAAAGCCCGCGCTAGGACCACCTCTTCGACCTTTCGCGGCACCACGACGACCCCGTCGACATCGCCGAAGACGAGGTCGCCGGGCTCCACGCGGACGCCGGCGCAGACGATTGGCACGTCGATGTCGGCGACCTTGCCGCGTCCCTTCGAGTTCGAGCGGCGCGATGCCGCCATGGAAGACCGAGAAACCGGCTTTGCGGATGGCGCGCACGTCGCGTACGAAGCCGTCGGTCACGGCGCCGACCGCGCCCCGGGCGCGCGCCGCCGTTGTCAGCAATTCGCCCCAGGGCGCAATCCGCTCGGAACCGCCGCAGCCGAAGACGACGATCTCCCCAGATTTGAGGTCGTCGATGATCCTGATCTCGAGCTCGTAGGGGTTCTCGCCCTCGGCGACGTGAAAGACCTCGCGGAACAGGCCGGTGCGCGCGAAGCCGGCCATCACCAGCTCGTCATCGAGAGGTCTCACGCGCGCTGCCATCGCCTGGTCCCGAAAGCCCGCCTCGTCGAGCACGTCGGACAGTACCGCCGTGTAGAGCTGCCTGCGGAGCTCCTCGAGAAAGCCGCTATCGTCTCTCTTCAGCATGGATCGATCTTCCCGTCGGCCGGCGGCGCTTCGCCTTGCGCGGACCATCATTCCACATCCGCCGGTAACCTGCCAAATCGGTGAAGGGTTGTGTCCGTGTTATCACGTTGCGGTGATGCGAGCGTACTCGATCCATTTGCGACAGGGGAGTTCTCACATCGGAACGGCGGCCACGGCGCGTAGCGTCGGGTGTGTTTGAGCCGAGGTGAGATGGCGTTGCACGTTGAAGGTGTTGAAGACGGCTGCATGGCTCGAGAGGGATTTCTGCGCTGAGCCAGAACTCTTGAAGCGCTGCAACTTGCGCTCCCGCCGTCGCGTCGGTTGATGCGAATTCTCCGACCGATTGTTTCTCCATGGCCCCCGCTTATGGCGACCTTCGATACCCAAGTCGCGGGCCGCGGCGCCGATGATCTGAGATCGGTTGCGATCATTCGCTTTGGGGAAAATGGCGTATTTTTGAGAGCACTTGCGCAGATGCGCGGCCGACAGGGCCTTTTTCTTGACCGCTTATTTGTGCTCTGACAAAGTTCCACAGAAACTGCAGCCGTCTGTCTGCAAGACCGGCAGGGAGGGTTCATGGAGGTACAAGCCTATTTCGAGGAATGGTCGCGCTTGCCGGGCGAGACTGTCCGCATGGCGATCAGCACCAAGCACAAGAGCGTCCGCGCGACGCTTGAGCGGATTACTCGTGGGCCGAGTCAACGAGGATTCGGGCAACGCGTCTCGTTCATTCGGGATTCCCATTCCCGGCGTCGAGCTGACCGTGCCGGGCGTCGAGCAGCCAACGGCGATCGGCTCCTACGCGGAATTGCCGCTGGGAGACGCCTACGGACCCTCGTTCGCCCTGCACTTCTGGTTTTATTCGAGCGTTCCCGGCTGGAATGAGATCCAGACGCTCGTGGCGGCAACCTCAGAAGGAGATGAGTCTTTCGCGCTCGCCATCCGAAAGTCCGAACTCGTTGTCAATGTCAGGGGTCAGTCCCACTCGCTCGGCTTGAGCGTTGAGCCCCTCCTTTGGTACTCGGTCGCCGTCAGTGTCGACACTCACCAGGGCAGGAGCGAAGTTCTTGTCCACATCAAGCAGGCGAAAGGCCTTCCGGGACCAACGGCTGTCGGGAGTGCCCGCTCTACGTTCGAAAATGGGGTTCTCCGCTTCGACAAGCTCCTGCTCGCGACCCGCACGATCAGTCCAATCGGTTCTGCGGTCGACGGCTTCAACGGCAAGATCGACAGCCCGGCCTTCTTCAACCGCGCGCTCGCGGATGAGGAATGCGACGCGTTGCATGTCAAAGCCAGTGAGGACTCTTCGTTCGCTTGGAATTTCGCCGAAGACTTCCGGTCCCGCGAGATTCGTGAGGTCGCGGGGCGCGCGCCGAACGGCTTCATCCGCAACGGAGCCGAGCGCGCGGTGACCGGCCGCAACTGGACGGGGGTTGAGGACTCATTCATCGCCGCCCCGGAGCAGTACGGAGCGATCTATTTCCACTCGGACGAGATGATCGAGTCCGGGTGGAAATACAACCTTTCCTTCGAGTTGCCGAAGGATCTCAAGAGCGGCGTCTATGCGGTGCGCCTCGAGGCGGAGGGACGCGCAGACCTTTATCCGCTGTTCATCCGCGCCAGAAACGAGAGCGCCGACGTCCTGTTCGTCGCGCCGACAAACACCTATCTCGCCTACGCCAACGACCATTTCGCAGCGTCCGACATGAGCGCGATCATGGGGCATGAGCGCGTGATCTTGGAAGATGAGCTCTTCATAAACGCGCACCCCGAATTTGGGTCGTCCTGCTACGACCGACACAAGGATGGGAGCCCGGTTCGTTACAGCAGTCGTAGACGTCCGCTCCTCAACGTGCGCCCCCATTATCCGAGCTGGATCACTGGCAGTTACCGGCACTTCGCCGTGGATTTGTTTTTTATCGAGTGGCTTGAGCGTCTACCTCATTCATACCACGTCGTCACAGACGAGGAGGTGCATGCTCGCGGAACCGAATTGCTTTCGAAGTACAAGGTCGTCGTAACTGGATCTCATCCAGAATACTGGACCAGTAAGGCGCTCACTGCCCTCGAGGACTACGCGCTTGGCGGCGGCCGGATCCTTTACCTCGGCGGCAACGGCTTCTACTGGGTCACCTCGATTGATCCCGATCGTCCCTGGATTGTCGAGATTCGTCGCGACATTTCCGGTGTGCGTGCTTGGGACGCGCCGGCCGGCGAGCGCACACACGTCCACACGGGCGAGCCTGGAGGCTTGTGGCGCTATCGCGGCCGCGGTCCGAACACGCTCGTCGGCGTTGGCTTCGCGACTGAAGGGTTCTCGAAGGCGAAAGGGTACAAGCGCGCCCCGGCGAGCCATGAGCCGCGATTTAAGGCGTTCTTCGAGGGTGTGAGCGATGATATGATCGGGGAGGAGGGCTACATTCTCGGCGGCGCTGCCGGCGACGAGTGCGATCGTTACGACCTCGCCCTCGGCTCTCCGGCGCACGCGACTATCCTCGCTTCAGCGACGGGTTTCGGACCGGAATATCTGATGGTCCCCGAAGATTTGAACATTCCGATGCCGAACTCCGACGGCCCCAACCGCCCAGACATGGTGCGAGCCGATATGGTTTACATACCGATCGTCGGAGGTGGCGAGATCTTCTCCGTTGGCTCCATTGGCTTCGTCGGCGCCATGGCCTGGAACGGCTTTCAAAATAGCACGGCGAGGCTTCTCGACAACGTGCTCGCGGAATTCGTCGCAGGAACCGACGCGGCCAGGACGGAAGTCGAGTTCCAACCATCGGCGGGCGCTGGTCAAAGGAAGGCGTAGGCGCTCGCTGGCAAGTCGCAAGCCTGACGTGCTCTTCCGTACCTGGCGATAGGCAAGGTAGACACGGGAGGTAACGACATGGGCATCAAGACTTGGCCGGTTGCTTGGGCGCCACGATTTTCGGCTTCGCGCTCGAGCGACCGCCTATGTACCACTCGACCTCCGAAGCGGCAGTGGTGTGTGCGCGTGGCGCGTCACTGATTACGCCACTCAGAGACTGTCGGTCGCCTTGCAGTGTGGGACAGGATAACTTAGTCTAAATCCCAGTGAGCTGTGGCACAATGCTTGCGTTGCCGGCACGTGAGGACTCAACCCACGGCGACAATAGGGAGAGCGATTAATGAGCGTGTTGTTTCGGGACAAGAATGATCGTCGTGCCGACGACAGCGTCGCTGGTAACGGTATTGGCCGTCGCACATTCCTGGCTTCGGCTGGCAAGGCGTCGCTCGGTGTCGCGGCGGCTGCCGGGGCGTTTGGTGTGTTCGACAAGCCGTCGCTGGCCGCCGACAAAGTCACCAAGATGGGTTTCGACCATCCATTCAGCTTCGTGACCTATGTCAGCGACATTCAACGGTGGGGCACGACCTATGCCAATGCCCACGGCCTGACCGCGCTCTACACGTCAGACAACGGCAAGCTCGACGCACAGATCGCCAACCTGGAAACGTGGATCTCGCAGGGCGTGAAGGCGATCTGCTGCTTCCCGATGGAGCCGAGCGCGATCGAGAAGATCGCGGCCAAGGCCCGCGCGAAGGGCATCACCTGGGTGAGCTACGCGGCGCACCTGAAGAACCAGGACAGCTCAGTGGTGTTCGGCAACACGGAGAGCGGCACACTGGTCGCGACTGCGGCCGCCGAATTTATAAACAAGGTGCATGGCGGCAAGTGCGAAATCCTGCGCTTAAATTTCCCCGAGGGCGGCGAACTGGCGCGCGAGCGCGACAAGGCGGTCGACGAGACGCTGGCCAAGCTCGTGCCGAATTCCACAGTGGTCGCGACGCAGCGTTCGATCGATGCGGCCTCGGGCCTTCAGATCGGCCAGTCCGTGCTCTCGGCGCATCCCAACGTCAAGGTTGTGGTCGGCATCAACGACGACGGCGCGCTCGGCGTCTATCGCGCCTTCCTGGATCGCGGCCATGACCCTAATGATCCGGAGATCTTCATCGCCGGCCAGGATGGCGCGCAGCAGGCCCTCGCGCTGATCAAGAAAGGTTCGATGTACCGCGCCTGTTCGGCGCTGGCCGTTCGCGACCTTGCCGCTGCCGTTGTTCAGCATCCGATCGACGTCGCTAACGGCGGCTCGAAGGAAGATGCGGTGGTGCCGGTGAAGCTGCTGATGCACGACGACACCGCGCTGCTCGACGAATATCTGGCGCAGTTGAGCCCGGGCTGAACGGACGCCGGTCGGGCGCGTCGGAATCCAACCGATGGCCGTCGCAATCAAGGGCCTGTCGAAGGCCTTCGGTGGCGCCGCGGCACTTTCAGGTGTCGACTTCGAGGTCGACGCCGGCGAGGTGCATGCCCTGCTTGGGCCGAACGGCGCCGGAAAATCCACGCTGATCCGCTGCCTGTCCGGAGCGGTAAAGCCGGACTCGGGCGAGATCGCTATCGACGAGCATGTCCATACGGAGTTCACGCCCAAGCAGGCGATCGACGCCGGCATCGCCGTCATCTACCAGAATCTGAGCCTGATACCGTCGCTGACGGTGACTGAGAACGTGTTCCTTGGTGAGGAACTCACGCACTGGGGTCTTGTGCGGCGCAGCGCGCAGCGTGGGCGCGTGGCGACGTTGCTGCACACGCTGCTCGGCTCGGCGGAGATCGACCCGGATGCGCAGGTGGGATCGCTGCCGCTGGCGATGCGCCAACTCGTCGAGGTGGCGAAGGCGCTGAGCCGAGCGCACGTGAAGCTGCTGATCCTCGATGAACCGACCGCGGCGCTAACCGAGACCGAGGCGCAGGTCATCTTCGACCGTCTGCGCAAACTTCGCAGCCAGGGGCTGCATATCATCTACATCACGCATCGCCTGCAGGAAGTGTTCGAGATCGCCGATCGCGTCACCGTACTGCGCGACGGCAAGGTCGCGCTCGCAGGCCAGCACGTCGCCA
Source organism: uncultured Alphaproteobacteria bacterium (assembly GCA_963762335.1). GTDB lineage: Bacteria > Pseudomonadota > Alphaproteobacteria > Rhizobiales > Beijerinckiaceae > Roseiarcus. Next base: position 45,792 of record CAVXKU010000016.1, read on the forward strand.
ATCTCAATGCGGCGGATGTCGTCACCGCGATCGCGGGCACACCGATCGCCCATCCCGTCCGCGACGATGTCAGCGCCGGCGAGCCCGTCCTGACGCTGCAAGGGCTTTCGGGCACGCGCTTCGGCCCGATCGATCTTGCGGTGGGGGCCGGCGAGGTCGTCGGCTTGTTCGGCGCCGCTGGGGTCAGGCCGCACCGAATTGCTCGAAACGATCTTCGGTTCGCGCCGACCGGATGCAGGCCGCATTCTGGTCAACGGGCGCCCGATCGATCCGAACAAGCCGGCGGCAGCCATTGCGGAAGGCATCGCTCTTGTGCCGGCCGACCGGCTGCGGCAGGCGTTGTTCAGCGAACTGGACGCCGTCGACAACGTGCTGCTGCCAAGCTATCCGCAGCTCTCCCTGTTCGGGTTCCGCCGCTGGGCGGCGGAGCGCCGCCTGTTCGCAGGCGCCGCCGCCGAGACATCCTTTCCTACAGCGCTGGCGCACCGGCGCGGCCGCCAGTTGTCCGGCGGCACGCAGCAGAAGCTCGTCGTCGGACGTTGGCTGAAAAGTGCGAGGCCGATCCACGTGCTGATGATGGACGAGCCCACGCAGGGCGTCGATGTCGGCACTCGATCGGAGCTCTACAGAGTTATCCTCGATTCTGCGCGCCGGGATGGCCGCGCCGTGCTGTTCGCCTCCTCGGATCATGAGGAAGTCGTCGCGCTCGCCGATCGTGCAGTGGTGATGAAAGAGGGCCGGGTGGTCACCGAGTTTCCGCGCAGCCAGCTGACCGAGGATGCTCTGCTCCACGCGGCGCATCTTGACAGAACTGATCGGGCCGGACGTGACCGCGACCAGGCAGCCTGGAGAGAATTCATGCTTAAGAACCTGCAGGCTCGCGCGGCCGATTTCATTTTCGCGGCGCCGCTAACTGCCGCGTTCACGGTGATGTTCGTGTTCTTCGCCGTGCGCGGCGAAGGTTTTTTTAACGCCGATAACTTGGGAAACGTCGCGCTGCAGAGCGCCGCGCTCTGCATCGTTGGGGTTGCCATCGGGTTGGTGATGATCGCCGGCTACATCGACCTATCGGTCGGTTCCGTCATGGGTTTCAGCGGTGTTGCCGCGGGCTATCTGATGACGCAGTCGCACTGGGCCCCGTTCTGGGCGTCGGTCGCCGGCGTCGCGCTTGGCGCTGCGTGCGGGCTCGTCAACGGCGTTCTGATTGCCTATCTGGGGTTCTCGGCCCTGATCGTTACACTCGGCGCGCTGACCATCCTGCGCGGCGCCACGTTCGCGATCACCCCGCAGACTTTCTACGACTTCGGGGCCGGCTTTTCGGAGTTCGGGTCGGGCTACTTCCTGAGAGTACCAATCCCCGTCTGGATCGCCGCCGCGGTCTGCATCGCCGCCGCCGTATTTCTGAAATATACTGCGGGCGGACGGCATGTGTACGCAATCGGCGTGAGCCAGGAGGCCGCATATTTCTCCGGCATCGACGTGCGCCGCATACCGCTGATTCTGTTCATTGTCAGCGGCGCGGCAGCCGGGCTTGCGGGCATCATCACCATCGCTCGCATCGATTCCGCGCCGTCAAGCAGCCTCGGCGTCGGCTTCGAGCTGAGCGCGCTGACCGCCGTGCTGCTCGGCGGCGTTTCCTTTGCGGGTGGGCGCGGCACGGTCTTCGGCATCCTGCTCGGCGTGCTGTTCCTCGGCGTCCTGCAAAACGGGCTCGCGATCATGAACGTCTCCTTACGCGAATCAGCAGATCGCGAACGGGCTCGCGCTCGTGGTCGCGACCGCGCTGGAGGCAGGGAGCGCATGGCTGTCCAGGCGATCGGGCGCAAGGCGCCTTGGTCGTGCGCCGGCGGCTGCGGTCGCCTCGGCTGCATCGGCCACCGGGGCGGGCCGGAAGCCCGCCTGAACAGAAACGCGCCAGCGACGCGACTTCGGCAGCATTTGGGCTAGGCATGAGCCTTAACAACCAACGGACCATTCGACCATGAAGGATTACGATATCTTCGAGGCGCCCAGCTTCACGCTGCAAAAGGGCAGCGCGCTGCCGGTTGCCCGGCTGGCCTACAAGACGCTCGGTACGCTATCGCCGGCGCGCGACAACGTCATTCTGATTCCTTCGTGGTACTCGGGAACGCATCGCGAATCCGAATTCTGCATGGTCGGACCAGGCCGGCCGATCACGCCGGAAAAATATTTCATCGTGCTGACCAATCTGATGTCGGGCGGCTTATCCTCCTCGCCGAGCAATACGGCCGCCCCTTTCGACGCCGCGCGTTTCCCGCGCGTCACGCTGTACGACAACGTCCGGCTGCAGCACATGCTGCTGACCGAGCACCTCGGGATCGAGCGGATCAAGCTGGTCACTGGATGGTCGATGGGCGGATGCCAATCCTTCCAGTGGGGCGTGCAATATCCGGACATGATGCAAGCGATCGCGCCGCTCTGCTGTTCGGCGCGCACCGCAACCTTCAACAAGGTATTCCTGTTGTCGCTGCGGCGCGCGCTTACGCTCGATCCCATGTTTGCGGGCGGCGCCTATACGCAGACGCCGTTGGCTGGCCTGAAAGCCTTCGCCGCCATCTATGCTGGATGGGGATTCTCCGAACCGTTCTATCGCACCGAGGGCTATCGCGCGTTCAGCGCCGCGAGCGGCGAAGAGTTCGTCGCCAACTTCTGGGAACATGCGTTCATCCACCAGGATGCGAACGATCTGCTCACCTTGCTGCAGACTTGGCGCGACGGTGACATCTCCGACAACCCGACCTTCCGCGGCGATTTCGCGGCAGCGTTGCGCTCGATCAAGGCCCGCACCGTCATCATGCCCGGCCAGTACGACAGCTACTTCCCGCCGGTCGACAGCGAATACGAGGCGAGCCAGATCCCGAACGCCGTCTGCCGCACCATCCCCTCGATCTGGGGCCACATGACGCTGTGGAATCCCGAGGACCGAGAATTCATCGACGCAGGCTTAAAGATTGCGCTGAGCGATTAGTGAGCAGACTAAAGCCGCCTCCGCGAGCGGGGCATGATTTGATTCCAGATGTTGGCTGGGCGCGAAGCTGGTTCGGTCAGGGCCGTACCGGGCGGAGTTCTTCTGAACGGCGAGGGCCGTCGGCGCCCTGTCGAGGTGCGGCCGGATATTTAGCAAGGTAGGCCGGGACCGAGGAAACGAACGCGCATCGGTTCCATGGCCGTTTAACCTGAGGTCGGGCCTGTTTGTCTCCAATGGTTCAAATCAGACCTTAAGCTCGATGGGCTCAAAATCGGCACCGTATTATGTCGAGATCCAACGGTCAGTTTCCGCTGCTGCGGGTTCGAGGAAGCAAGGCTTCGCGATTTATGACGGGCCAGCTGACCTGCTCGCGCGGTACGATGAATCTTTGCTCGCCAGGGTGAAGTCTTTCGATGTCGCAAGATAGCGTTGAGGATGACGAGGAGCTTGCGGATGCATGCGGTAAGCGCCTGTTTGGGGGCTTTGCCGCATGCTCGGAGTTTTTGATAGTGCGCGGCGATGACGGGGTTCGAGCGGCTGGTGACCAGTGCGGCCATGTAGAGGGCGGCCCTCACTGGCGCGCGGCCGCCGGCGATTGTCTTTCGGTCTCGCAAGGCGCCGCTGTCGCGATTGATGGGAGCAACGCCAACGAGGCTTGCGATCTTGCGCCGATCGAGGCGCCCAAGCTCCGGCAGTTCGGCGATGAGGGTGCGCAGAGTGGCTTTGCCCACGCCGGGCACGCTGGCGAGAAGGTCGGCGTCGGCCTGCCAGGCTGGGCTCTTTCGGATCGCCCCGTCGATGTCGCGATCGAGTTCCGAAAGCTCGGCCTGCAGGACGTCGACATGCCGGTCGATGGCTTTCAGCACGCGCGGCTGACCGGCGAGACGACGGCGGTTTTTCTCCGCCACATCATCTCGATGACCTGCCGCCGGCGCCACCAGCTCTCCCAGCGCCTGGGCTTCGGCGTCCGCGACGGGCCGGGCGGGCGGACGAATGGCGTCGGCGAAGTGGGCGATTGCAGCGGCGTCGAGACGATCGGTTTTGGCGAGCTTGCCGGTCGAACGGGCGAAATCGCGGATCTGACGCGGATTGATCACCGCCAGGGGCAAGTGCGCCGCGGCGAGCGCGCTCGCAACCACGGTCTCGTATCCCCCTGTCGCCTCGAGCGCGACCAAGGCGGGCGAAAACGCGCGCAGGCGCTCGACGAGACGCTCAAGACCTTGGCCGTCGCGCGTGACGGCGAAGGTCTCGCCGCTTGGCCGGATGCAGATGTCCAGCCGATCCTTCGCCACATCGATTCCAACAAACACATCCGTCTCCCGTCCTTGCACATGCGGGCTCGCGACGCGGCCCCGGCGACTGTTCGGGATGTTAGGATGGACGGATGGGGCGCCATGCTCAGGAACGGGCTCTTGAACCCCAGGAGCGTAAGGGCTCCCATCCGCCGCCGCGACGCTCATCTTACCACCGCGCCGCAGCTCGGAGGAGATACAAGGACCGCAAAAGTCGTCATGCCTTGGCCTATGCCGACGCCTTCGCAAAGCTTGAGGCGCGCGATCCTGGCGCGCTCGCCGCCTTCGCTGCATTGGTCGGCGAATCCCCAGCGGACGCGCTTGCGCAGTACCACCTTAGACGACTGCTAAACGGCGGGATGGGAACGCGAATCGAAATGGCATAGGGTAGGGTCGCTTGTCATGGCTCCACCCTCTCAAGCCTCCGGCAAACCCAGGGCGGTTCAATTCCTCGGCCGGCTGGAAGACAGAGCGCACGGTCCCGTCGAAGCCACCTTCGGCGGCGGCATTGTCAAGCCTCCGGCTTGCCCACCCCGCCCACAGGAGAACAAAGCAGAAGAAGCGGACATTTGTTGTGCTGCCAAAACCGGACAACTTCATTCGCTATCGACACTCCGCTCACGCGATGAGCGCGCGCCACTCGACCAGCGCGGCCGAGCGTCTCTGCTTGTAGACTTGCCTCGTGACGAGATGGCGCCCCTGGTTAAAATGATTGTGGGCTTGAGCGTGAATTGAACTGAATCTTTGGAGTGTCTTCGCGCTCCGAAAGAGCTGCATAGCTCGTTCTCGTCGTCGAAATGGTTGGTGCGAATTCTCCGCGCGATTGTTGAGCCGCCGGCCAACTTCGTGACGGTCGGCGTTCCCGATCTCTTTCATCGCCGCGGGATAAGTGCGGAGCCCGTCGGTCACAATCGTCCGCGGTCGGCCGTATTTCTTCATGATCCGCTTGAGAAGTTTCAACGCCGCATCCTTGTCCCGCTTCGCTGTGACAACCGCCTCTAATATAACACCTCGCCTTCGTGATCGACCGCTCGCCAAAGGTAGCAGAGTTTGCCGTTGATCTTCACAAACACCTCGTCCAAGCGCCAGCGCCACTGCGGATAGCCGCGCATGTGCGCGACGCGTTGCTTACGAATCTCGGCCGCGAACATCGGGCCAAACTGGTTCCACCAAAACCGGACGGTCTCGTGGCTGATGTCGATCCCGCGCTCGGCCAAGAGGTCTTCGACGTTGCGCAGCGACAGTGGGTATCGCACGTACATCATCACGACCAGATGGATCACATCTGGTGAGCTGTTGAAATAGCGGAACCGGTTCCTCATGGCCCGAAGCCGCTACGGCGAGAAAGACGGTCAAACAATTTGGTCTGACGAAGCCGAATGATGAAGAAATACGGCCGACCGCGGAAAATCGTGACCGATGGGCTTCGAGCATATTCGGCGGCGATGAACGAGATCGGCGTTGCTGCCGAGCGGCACGAGGTCGGCGGTCGGCTCAACAATCGCGCAGAGAATTCGCATCAGCCGTTTCGGCGACGCGAACGGGCGATGCAGCGGTTTCGAAGTATGAAGACGCTGCAGAAATTCAGTTCAGTTCACGCCCAGCTCTACAACCAATTCAATCAGGAGCGTCATCTCGTCACGAGGCAAGTCTACAAGCAGAGACGCTCTGCTGCCCTGGCCGAGTGGCGTACTCTCGCGACATAGATCGCTGCTCGCGAGTTGGAGGTCGCGCTGCATGTTGACGAGCCTCCGTTACTTTCACACCGCGCGCGCCAAACCTTCCGCCGTCCTGGGCCGAACAGAACAGCAGCTCGGCCACGTCTGGCCGGTTTCCGCTCTAACTGACCCGAAAAAGGAAACCGTGAGCCCGAACGCTGCCGCATGGCCTTGGCGCTCCGCGGCCTTCGCGCGTTCTGGCGTTCCGCAGCCCCACATCGTCTCGTATGCAAACCGGTCGCGCAAAGAACCAAACCGGTCACGCTCGTCTTCGCCTGTCTATTCCGGAGATTTAAAATCGGCATTGGAGACCGGGCGCACAAACCGCCGCGACAGACCTGGCTCCTGGACGGTCTCCAATCTCCGCGCCCGCAGAGGCCCGCGGAATACGGGGCTCTGGACCGGATCCGGCGAAGTCTCCGCATTCGGGAATGCGTGGCTGGGGCGGGAGGATTCGAACCTCCGGATGGCGGAATCAAAATCCGCTGCCTTACCACTTGGCTACGCCCCAACGCGCCGCGAGGCTATTTCAGGCCTTGGCGGAAAGCGGGCGGACAATAGTTCGGGCTTTTCTGCGCCGCAATGGCTGAGCGCGCGATTTTGCGCTCAGGACACAGCGCCTCGACCATCCTCGCGAGGCAAGAATGTCTTGAGATCGGCATTGGAGCCACAGACGAGAACACCGACCCGCTCGTTGGGGCCCGGTTGGTAAGCGCCGCTCACGACCGCGGCGAAGGCCGCCGCGCCGCCCGGCTCAGTGATGACCGAAAATTCCGCCCAGAGCCAACTCTGAGCCTCGGCGATCGCCTTATCCTCGACCAACACGACACCGCTCACGAACTTCTTGGCGATATCGAAATTGAGTTCGCCGACCCGCTTTGCGCCCAGCGAGTCGGCGGCGAGTGACTTCACGGTCACATCAATCGGCGTATTCGCCTCCAGCGCGGCGTAAAGGGCGCGTGAACCTTCAGGCTCGACGCCGACGACCTTGATGCGACCTTGAAACCAGGCGGCCACCCCGGCGATAAGCCCGCCGCCCCCCACCGCAACGAGGACCGTGTCGAGTTTTGCGAGCCCGAGTCGTTCGAGGTCTTCCTCCCATTCGAGGGCTACAGTCCCCTGTCCGGCGACCGTCTCCAGTGCGTCGTAAGGGTGGATCAAGAGCGCGCCGCTTTCGGCGACATAGGCGTCGCACCGCTCCTGGGCTTCGGAATAGGCAGCGCCGCCGATCATGGCTTCCGCTCCGTAAGCCTTGATCTTCGCGATCTTGGCGGGCGAGGCGATTTCCGGCACGAAGACGCGCGCTCGGATCCCAAGTTTCTGAGCAGCGAAAGCAACAGCGGCGCCGTGATTGCCGCCCGAAGCTGTGGCGCAACCGGCCGCGGATGTGGGTCGAGTGAGAAGGTTGTGGAAGGCGCCCCGCGCCTTGAACGAACCGGTCGCCTGAAGGCATTCGAGCTTCAGCGAAAGCGGAGGGGCGCCCGTCGATCGGCGAGACGGTCTCGAGAAGCGGGGTGCGGCGGATGTGCCCGCGGATTCGCGCATGAGCGGAACGGATCGTGGAAGGAGTAACGGCGGCGGTCAGGGTCAAGTTGGCGCTCGCTCCTAGCGTGGCTCGCGATGCCCACGGAGCGGCGGTTTAGGGGCGTCCTCTTTGTCTGTGCAACCCAAGCGCGCGCTGGGTTCGCTTCGGCAAGCCGGCGGCGGCGAGGGAGTAGCTTTGCCGCAGATAGGCCTGAAGGCCCGCGTCGTCGAGCGCGCTGTCGTCGATGCGTTGCATCCATAAAAGTCCCGCGAGAGGCGAGATAGGGCGCGGGCCGCAAGCCCGGCAATTCGCTTAAGATCGCGAAGCTCGTCTTCGAGCATTTGAAGGTAACGGCGAAAGCTTCGCCATGGGACCATCCGCCGATGGCGAACACCTTGCCGCCGATCTTCCAGACGCTCGCGTCGCCCCATTGAACGACATGGGTCGCGTGAGGGAGGGTGGCGCAAAATGCGTCGTAGTCTTTGCGGGTCATTGCCGCGTTTTGCTCATGAGGCGCGTGGGCCAGCCGACGCGCATCAGAAGCAGCGACGCTGAGAATCCGCGCCGGCCAATACGCGAGGCCGCCTAGAGCTTGATGACGTCCTTCAGCTCGCGCAGGTGGTCGAGCTTTTCCTGGGCCAGGGGCTTCTGGTCGTCCTTCGCGTCAGCGAGGTCTTCCTCGGCGTTCTTGATCTGCTCTCCGAGCTTGTCGGCGTTCAAGTCCTCGAACGGAATGGCCGTCTCCGCGAGCAAGATCAGACCCGCCTTGCTCGCGTCGGCAAAGCCGCCGCGCACAAACACGCGGCTGTGCTTGCCCTGCTCATCGTCGATTCCAACCACTCCAGGGCGCATCGACGTCATCACCGGCGCATGGTCGCTCAGCACCTGAAAATCGCCTTCGGCGCCGGGCACGAGCACCGCCTGAGCGGAGCCGTTGAACAGCACCTTGTCCGGCGACACGAGTTCGAAATGGAAAGTCGTCGGCATGGGCCTTCTCCGGGCGCGGCGCTCTTAAGCCTCAGCCGCCAGCTTCTTGGCCTTCTCAACGGCCTGCTCGATGGTGCCGACCATGTAGAAGGCGGCCTCGGGCAGGTTGTCGTACTTGCCTTCGACAATGCCTTTGAAGCCCTTGACGGTGTCTTCGATCTTGACCTGCACGCCGGGCGTGCCGGTGAACACGGCGGCGACGTCGAAGGGCTGCGACAGGAAGCGTTCGATCTTGCGCGCCCGCGCGACGGTCTGCTTATCCTCTTCCGACAGTTCGTCCATGCCCAGGATCGCGATGATGTCCTGCAGCGCCTTGTAGCGCTGCAGCACCACCTGCACCTGACGGGCGACGTCGTAGTGCTCCTGGCCGACGACAGCGGCGCGTCAGCATGCGCGACGTGGAGTCGAGCGGATCGACCGCCGGATAGATGCCCTTCTCGGAAATCGCGCGCGACAGCACCGTCGTCGCGTCCAGATGGGCGAACGAGGTCGCCGGCGCCGGGTCGGTCAAATCGTCGGCGGGGACATAGATCGCCTGCACGGAGGTGATCGAGCCTTTGGTGGTCGTGGTGATGCGCTCCTGCAAGAGCCCCATGTCGGTGGCGAGCGTCGGCTGATAGCCGACCGCCGAGGGGATGCGGCCGAGCAGCGCGGACACTTCCGAACCGGCCTGGGTGAAGCGGAAGATGTTGTCGACGAAGAACAGCACGTCCTGCCCCTGGTCGCGGAAATGCTCGGCGACGGTGAGACCGGAAAGCGCCACGCGCATGCGCGCGCCGGGCGGCTCGTTCATCTGGCCGAACACCAGCGCGCATTTCGATTTGACGCCCTGATCGGGATTATGGGGATCGGCGTTGACCTTCGAATCGATGAACTCGTGATAGAGGTCGTTGCCCTCGCGGGTGCGCTCGCCGACGCCCGCGAACACGGAATTGCCGCCGTGAGTTTTGGCGACGTTGTTGATCAGTTCCTGGATGAGCACCGTCTTGCCGACGCCCGCGCCGCCGAACAGGCCAATCTTGCCGCCCTTGGCGTAAGGCGCGAGCAGGTCGACGACCTTGATGCCCGTGACGAGAATCTGGGCCTCGGTCGATTGCTCGACATAGGAAGGGGTCGGCTGATGGATGGCGCGGCGAGCTTCCATGTTGATCGGCCCGGCTTCGTCCACGGGTTCGCCAACCACGTTCATGATGCGCCCGAGCGTGCCCTCGCCAACGGGAACCGAGATCGGCTCGTTGGTGTCCGTGACTTCCTGACCACGCACCAGACCCTCGGAGATGTCCATGGCGATGCAGCGCACGGTGTTCTCGCCCAGATGCTGCGCAACCTCGAGCACGAGACGATTGCCATTGTTGGTCGTCTCAAGCGCGTTGAGAATGGGCGGCAGGTAGCTGTCGAACTTCACGTCGACGACGGCGCCGATCACCTGGGTGATGCGGCCGGTGGCATTCGCGATATTCGCCATTGGTCTTCGTCCTCGTCTTCGATCTTTTGCGCCGCCGAAGGCGCGAAGTCCGGTCAGAGCGCCTCGGCGCCCGATATGATCTCGATCAGTTCCTTGGTGATCATCGCCTGACGGGTGCGGTTGTAGCGAAGCGTGTATTTCTTCACCATGTCGCCCGCGTTACGCGTCGCATTGTCCATCGCGCTCATCTGCGCGCCGAAGAACGAGGCCGCATTTTCGAGCAATCCGCGATAAACGCGCACCGTCACCGCACGCGGCAAGAGCTCGGCGAGGATTTCTCCCTCGTCAGGCTCATAATCGTACACCGGCGCGGTCTCATCTTTCGCGCCAAGCTCCGGCGGGATGAGCTGCTGGGCGGTGGGGATCTGGGCGATCACCGACTTGAAGCGCGAGAAAAAGAGCGTGCAGACGTCGAACTCGCCATTCTCGAACAGGGCGATCACCTTGTCGGCGATCGGCTTGGCGGTGTCGTAGTTGATCGTGCGCACCGCGCGCAGGTCGATCAGCTCCAGGATCTGCCGCTCATGCGTGCGGCGAAGCTGATCATAGCCTTTCTTGCCGACGCAAAGAATCTTGACCGTCTTGCCCTGCCCCGCAAGCGAATTGGCCCTCTCGCGCGCGAGGCGCACGATGGCGGTGTTGAAGGCGCCGCACAGTCCGCGCTCGCCGGTGCATACGAGCAGGAGATGAGTCTGGTCCGCGCCGCTGCCGACCAGCAGGCGCGGGCCCTGACCATCGGTCGCGGCCCCGGCCAGATTCGTCAGCACCGTTTCGACCTGCTCCGCGTAGGGACGCGCCGCTTCGACCGCGCCTTGCGCGCGACGCAGCTTCGACACCGCGACCATCTGCATGGCCTTGGTGATCTTCTGCGTCGACTTGACCGAGGCGATCCGGTTCCTCAGTTCCTTTAGCGATGGCATCGCTCAGCGCCTCCGCGCGCGCTTCAAGACTGACGAACGGCTTGGTGAAGGTCGGCCCATATTACGCGAAGGTCCCGGCGTAGAACTTCGACCGCCGTCTTGAGCTTGTCCTCGACGTCCTTCGTCAGATCGTTGGAGGAGCGGATCGAATCCAGAATATCCGGGTTCTTGCCCCGCAGAAAACTGAGCAGCCCGTCTTCAAAAGGCCGAACCTTGTCGAGCGGCAATTTGTCGAGATAGCCGTTGACGCCGGCATAGATGACGCAGACCTGCTCTTCCATCTTGAGCGGCGAGAACTGCGGCTGCTTGAGAAGTTCGGTCAGACGCGCGCCGCGATTGAGCAGGCGCTGGGTGACCGCGTCGAGATCGGAGCCGAACTGGGCGAAGGCCGCCATTTCGCGATATTGCGCGAGTTCGCCCTTGATCCTGCCGGCGACCTTCTTGGTCGCCTTGGTCTGCGCCGCGGAGCCGACGCGCGAAACCGAAAGGCCCACGTTCACCGCAGGCCGGACGCCCTGGTAGAACAGATCCGTTTCCAGGAAGATCTGCCCGTCGGTGATCGAGATGACGTTGGTCGGAATGTAGGCCGAGACGTCGTTGGCCTGCGTCTCGATGATGGGCAGCGCGGTGAGCGAGCCCGATCCGTTGTCCTTGTTGAGCTTGGCGGCGCGCTCGAGCAGGCGGGAGTGAAGATAGAACACGTCGCCGGGATAGGCTTCGCGGCCCGGCGGGCGGCGCAGCAGGAGCGACATCTGGCGATAGGCGACCGCCTGCTTGGAAAGGTCATCGTAAACAATGACCGCGTGCATGCCGTTATCGCGGAAGAATTCGCCCATCGCGCAACCGGCGAACGGCGCAAGAAACTGCATCGGGGCCGGGTCCGAGGCGGTGGCGGCGACGATAATCGTATATTCGAGCGCGCCGTGCTCCTCGAGAACCTTGGCGAACTGCGCGACCGTCGAACGCTTCTGCCCGATCGCGACGTAGACGCAGTAAAGCTTCTTCGAACTCGTCGTCGCCCTGGTTCAGCGACTTCTGGTTGAGAATGGTGTCGAGGGTGATCGCGGTCTTGCCCGTCTGCCGGTCGCCAATGATGAGTTCGCGTTGGCCGCGACCGATCGGGATCATACTGTCGATCGCCTTCAGGCCCGTCGCCATCGGCTCGTTCACCGACTTGCGCGGAATGATGCCGGGCGCCTTGACGTCGACGCGAGCGCGTTTCGAGGCGTTGATCGGACCCTTGCCGTCGATCGGATTGCCGAGCGCGTCGACGACCCGGCCAAGCAGCTCCTTGCCGATCGGAACGTCGACGATCGCGCCGGTGCGCTTGACCGTCTGGCCTTCCTTGATTTCACGGTCGCCGCCGAAAATGACGATGCCGACGTTGTCGGTCTCGAGATTGAGCGCCATGCCGCGGGCGCCGTTCTCGAATTCGACCATCTCGCCGGCCTGAACCTTGTCGAGACCGTAGGCGCGCGCGATGCCGTCGCCGACGCTCAGCACCTGCCCGACTTCGGTGACCTGCGCTTCAGCGCCGAAGTTGGCGATCTGAGTCTTGAGGATCGAGGAAATTTCTGCGGCGCGGATATCCATCAGCCGACCTCTTTCATGGCAAGGCGAATTGCGTTGAGTTTGGTTTTGAGCGAGCCGTCGACCATGCGCGACCCAAGTTTGACGATCAGGCCGCCGATGATCGAGGGATCAACCTTCATGTCGAGATCGACCTCCCGGCCGCCGGAAGCGGTGCGCAGCGATTCCTTGAGCGAGGCGACGTTCGCGTCGGTCAAGGCGGCGGCGCTGGTGACTTCCGCCCGCGTCACGCCCCGGGACGTGTCGTACAGCTTGCGGTAATCCGCGATCATTTCACGGATGAAGTAGAGCCGGCGCTTCGAAGCCACCAGCCTGATGAAGTTCGCGGCCACGCCGCCGATTCCCGCCTGCGCGAGGATGGCGTCGAGGGCCTTGAGCTGATCGGCGGCCGAAAACACCGGGCTCCGCACCAGCCGTTCAAGATCAGGGCTTTCGGTGATGAGGGCGTCGAATCTCGCCAGCGCGTCTGCGACGACCTGGCCCTCGCGTTGTTCCTGGGCGAGCGAAAACAGGGCGGACGCGTAACGTCCCGCCACGCCAGAAACAACCGTGTCTTCCTCTGCCACGCCGCCACCTCAGATGACGATTAAAACTTAGCCGCGCCGCCTCCCCGAAGGCTTACGCGAACCTCGGAAATTCTCGGCGATTCCGCGCTCAAAACTCGAGCGCTCGGCCTTAAGCCTGCCCGAAAGGCTGGGTTGCCTAACATAGGCGTTTTGCAGGCGCAACACCGGAGAGCGAGCGCGGCGTCTCGTTTCAACGCGGGGTCAAATGGCGACGCAAGGCGGTCTCGTTCGGCAGGGGCCAACCGGCCCCTCAAGCGCGCTTCGAATCGCTTTCGATTTCGCGCAAGGACTGGGTCAAGACCGAGCCGGCGGTCGCCCGCAGCGACGCGGCGAGGGCCTCGAAGCGCCGCTTCCCTCGGCGAGCCGCGCTTGAAAATAAGCCTGACCAGACGCGACGCGCCGTCCCCGACAATCTTCAAGCCCGCGATCCCGGCGCCCGCGCGCCGCCAATCGGCGTAGGCAAGGAGGGGCGCGAGCGTCGCCCCCTGTCCGGCTACGGCCAGATGCCGCAAGGTCTCGAGACTCGTCCCCCGGACATCCGGGCCGAGCGCCGTCCTCTCCGCCGCATTGCAGAGCGCCAGGGCCTGATCGCGCAGACAATGGCCTTCAGCCAGCAGAAGAAGGGTGCTCGGATCGATCTCATCAACCCCGATCGAGACGCGCCCACGCCTTTTATGACCGGAGAAGACGAGGAAGAAAGGCTCGTCGTAAAGTTCGATCGACGCCAGCTTGGCGTCTCGCGGGTCGGTCGCGATGACCACGGCGTCGAGGGCGCCGTCACGCAAGCGGGCGAGGAGCCGATCGGTCAGGTCCTCCACCAGATAGAGAGGCGTGTTCGGCAGCGCCCGGGCCAGTTCTGGCAGGGCGATCGGCAGCAGGTAGGGCGCGACGGTCGTGATGATTCCAAGGCGCAGTTCGCCGGCGAAGGGATCGCGCGCCGCATCAGCGGCGGCGGTTACGCCAGCCGCTGCGGCCAGCGTCGCGCGCGCCTGCGCCACGACCGTCGCCGCTCTGTCGCTGACGCGAGCGCCGCGGCCTTCGCGGTCGAACAGACGAAGGCCGAGTTCGGCCTCGAGCTTGAGGATTTGCCCGCTCAGCGTCGGCTGGCTGACGTTGCACGCCGCCGCCGCCCGGCCGAAATGGCCATGTTCGGCGACCGCGACAACATATTCGAGGTCTCGAAGGTTCATGGCCTGAAGATCGGTCACGCCGATTGATTGTCAAGGGACAATCGATTTGACCTATCCGGCTTCCCAGCTTATCGACACACGACGAGATGGCAGTGACGCGGAAGCGCCATACGCGGCGGCTATGGTCGTCCTCCATCAATCCGGATTTTCGACAGCGAGACGCTGAACATCATTGGAGGAAAGCATGACAGAGGAAAGCAAGTGCCCGGTCGCGGGTCGAAGGCGGCGGCGGGAAGCGCCCATCGCACAAACCGCGACTGGTGGCCGGACCATCTCGACGTCGGCAAGCCTTCACGCGAATTCGACCCTGTCCGACCCGATGGACGAGGATTTCGACTATGCGAAGGAATTCCAGAGCCTCGACCTCGACGCGGTCGTCAAGGACCTCACGGCGTTGATGACCGAATTCGCAGGACTGGTGGCCGGCTGACTTCGGCCATTACGGCGGCCTGTTCATCCGCATGGCCTGGCACAGCGCCGGCACCTATCGCATCGCCGACGGGCGCGGCGGCGCCGGACGCGGGACAGCAGCGCTTTGCGCCCCTCAACAGCTGGCCGGACAACGCCAATCTCGACAAGGCGCGGCGCCTGCTGTGGCCGATCAAGCAGAAATACGGCCAGAAGATCTCCTGGGCCGATCTCATGATTCTCGCCGGCAACGTCGCCCTCGAATCGATGGGCTTCAAGACCTTCGGCTTCGCCGGCGGACGCAAGGACGTGCTGGGAGCCCGAGGAGCTTCTACTGGGGCCCGGAGGGCACGTGGCTTGGCGATGAGCGCTACAGCGGCGAGCGCGAGCTCGAGCATCCGCTCGGCGCCGTGCAGATGGGCCTGATTTACGTCAATCCCGAGGGGCCGAACGGCAAGCCGGACCCGGTCGCGTCGGCGAAGGACATCCGCGAGACCTTCATGCGCATGGCGATGAACGACGAGGAGACGGTCGCGCTGATCGCGGGCGGCCACACCTTCGGCAAGACGCATGGCGCGGGCGATCCGTCGCTCGTCAGCGCCGCGCCCGAGGGCGGCGCGATCGAGGATCAGGGCCTCGGCTGGAAGAGCAGATCGCGAGACGGGCGACGGCGCTCACGCGATCACCGGCGGCCCGGAGGTCATCTGGACGCAGACGCCGATCAAGTGGAGCAACCACTTCTTCGACAATCTCTTCAAGTTCGAGTGGGAACTGACGAAGAGCCCGGCCGGCGCGCAGCAATGGGTCGCGAAAGGCGCCGAAGCGACGGTTCCCGATCCGCTTCGATCCGTCGAAGAAGCGTCGGCCGACCATGCTGACCACCGATCTCGCGCTTCGCTTTGATCCGGCTTACGAAAAAATCTCGCGGCGCTTCTACGAGCATCCGGATCAGTTCGCGGACGCCTTCGCCCGCGCCTGGTTCAAGCTCACCCACCGCGACATGGGTCCGACGATTCGCTATCTCGGCCATCTCGTCCCGAAAGAGACGCTGATCTGGCAGGACCCGATCCCGGCCGCCGATCATCCGCTGATCGACGACGCGGACGTCGCCGCTCTGAAAACGAAGATCCTGGGCTGCGGGCCTCTCCGTCCCGCAGCTCGTTTCGGCGGCCTGGGCTTCGGCTTCGACGTTCCGCGGCTCCGACAAGCGCGGCGGCGGAAACGGCGCGCGCATTCGCCTCAGCCCGCAGAAGGACTGGGAGGTGAACAATCCGGCCGAGCTGAAGGCGACGCTTGCGAAGCTCGAGGCGATCCAGAAGGACTTCAACGCCTCAGCCAAGGGCGGCAAGAAGGTTTCGCTTGCCGACCTGATCGTGCTCGGCGGCGGCGCGGCGATCGAGAAAGCCGCGAAGGACGGCGGCCATGACGTGAAGGTCCCCTTCACGCCGGGACGCGGGGACGCTTCGCAGCAGGAGACGGACGTCGAGTCGGTTGGCGTGCTCGAACCGCGATCCGACGGCTTCCGCAACTATCGGGGCCCAAGGAATTCATGGCCCCGAGGAGGCGCTGGTCGACAAGGCGCAATTGCTCAGGCTGACCGCGCCGGAGATGACCGTTCTCGTCGGGCGGCTTGCGCGTTCTCGGCGCGCACGCCGGCGGGTCCAAGACTGGCGTCTTCACCAAGAAGCCGGGCACGCTGACCAACGACTTCTTCGTCAACCTGCTCGACATGAGCACGGAATGGAAGCCGGCCGAAGGCACGGAAGGCGTGTATGAGGGGCGCGACCGGAAGACGGGCGAAGTCAAGTGGACCGGCACGCGCGTCGATCTCATCTTCGGCTCGCACTCGATCCTGCGGGCGCTCGCCGAGGTCTACGGGTCGTCCGACGGGAAAGAGAAGTTCGTGAAGGACTTCGCCAAGGCGTGGGCGAAGGTCATGAACCTCGACCGCTTCGACCTCGTCTACCGGAGCGAGCCTGCGCTCAAGATCGCGGCGGAGTAGCGGGTCGCCGCCTGGCTCCTCGGAGCCGAGCCAGGAATGAGGGCCGCGCGGGAGAGATCCCGCGCGGCCCTTTTCTTGAGAGGCCGGCGGATCGCCGCCGCGAAGCGATCGTCAAAAGAACATAAATTACAGTTATATAATTGTTACGCCTGGTCACGCCCGGGCGACAGCGACAATTTTGCGGGGCGGAACTAAACGGGGTCTCAAGCCACTGAAAACATTAGGCGCGCCGGTAAAATTGCGGCTAGGCCAGGCGCGCCGCTGAGTCCGCTCTCCCAGACCAGTTCCCTTGCCCTCCGCGCCCTGCTATCCCGCGCCCCATGACCGCCCACGCAATCGAGAATATCCGAAACTTCGCGATCATCGCCCATATCGACCATGGCAAGTCGACGCTCGCCGACCGGCTCATCCAGCAGACCGGGACGATGGCGGCGCGCGACATGGTCGAGCAGGTGCTCGATTCCATGGACATCGAGCGCGAGCGCGGCATCACCATCAAGGCGCAGACGGTGCGGCTCGATTACAAAGCCGAGGACGGCAAGTCCTATATCCTCAACCTCATGGACACGCCCGGCCACGTCGACTTCGCCTACGAAGTGTCGCGGTCGCTCGCCGCATGCGAGGGCTCGCTCCTGGTGGTCGACGCGAGCCAGGGGGTCGAGGCGCAGACGCTGGCCAACGTCTATCACGCCCTCGACGCGGGCCATGAGATCGTGCCCGTCCTCAACAAGATCGACCTGCCCGCGGCCGAGCCCGAGCGGATCAAGGAGCAGATCGAGGACGTGATCGGCCTCGACGCCTCGGACGCGGTGCCGATCTCGGCCAAGACGGGACTCAACATCGATCTTGTGCTCGAGGCGATCGTCAAGCGCCTGCCCCCGCCGAAGGGCGACGAGACGGCGCCTTTGAAGGCCCTCCTGGTCGAATTCCTGGTACGACGCCTATCTCGGCGTCGTCGTCCTTGTTCGCGTGATCGACGGGACGCTCAAGAAGGGCTCGCGCATCCGCATGATGGCCGCGGACGCCGTTTACGAGGTCGATCGCATCGGGGTCTTCCGGCCGAAGATGATGGAGATCGCCGCGCTTGGGCCCGGGCGAGGTCGGCTACATCACCGCCCAGATCAAGCAGGTCGCGGACACGCGCATCGGCGACACGATCACCGACGAGCGGCGCCCCACGCAGCAGCGCTTGCCCGGATTCAAACCGGCGCAGCCGGTCGTCTTCTGCGGCCTCTTTCCGACCGACGCGGCCGACTTCGAGGATCTGCGCGCGGCGATGGGCAGGCTCAGGCTCAATGACGCGAGCTTCTCCTATGAGATGGAGACGTCGGCGGCGCTCGGCTTCGGCTTTCGCTGCGGCTTCCTCGGCCTCCTGCATCTCGAGATCATCCAGGAGAGGCTCGAGCGCGAGTTCAACCTCGATCTCATCGCGACCGCCCCATCGGTCATCTACAAGATCGCGCTGACCGACAAGTCGGAGATCGAGCTGCACAATCCGGCCGACATGCCGGACGTGGTCAAGATCGCCGAGATCAAGGAGCCGTGGATCAAGGCGACGATCCTCACGCCCGACGATTACCTCGGCGCGATTTTGAAACTCTGCCAGGACCGGCGCGGCGTGCAGATCGACCTCAACTATGTCGGCAAGCGGGCGATGGTGGTCTACGAGCTGCCGCTCAACGAAGTCGTGTTCGACTTCTATGATCGCCTGAAGTCGATCTCCAAGGGCTACGCGTCGTTCGACTATCAGATCACCGATTATCGCGCCGGCGATCTGGTCAAGATGTCGATTCTGGTCAATGCCGAGCCGGTCGACGCGCTGTCGATGCTCGTCCACCGCGATCGGGCCGAGGCGCGCGGCCGGGCGATGGTCGAGAAGCTCAAGGACCTCATCCCGCCGCACATGTTCCAGATCCCGGTCCAGGCGGCGATCGGCGGCAAGATCATCGCCCGCGAGACGATCCGCGCTTTGCGCAAGGACGTCACCGCCAAATGCTACGGCGGCGACGCCACCCGCAAGCGCAAGCTGCTCGAGAAGCAGAAGGCGGGCAAGAAGAAGATGCGCCAGTTCGGCAAGGTCGACATCCCGCAGGAAGCGTTTATCGCCGCGCTCAAGATGGATTCGTAAGAGCCAGTCGTCATGCGACATTCGCTTCCAGCGCTTATCACTTGCGCCGGAGGCGTCGGATCGGGAGGAGCGTCATGATCAATCGCAGAATTTTTGCCGCGCTCAGCGCCGTCGCACTGATGGGCTCGGTTGCGCAGGCGCAGACATTGCCGACGCATCGCTTGCCCTCGGCGCTCGCGGTCGAGGCGGCGAGCGAGACGGTCGCGGCCTGCGCCAAGCAGGGCTATCACGAGACGGCGCAGGTGGTGGACGCCGATGGCGTGGTCATCGCCACCGTTCGTGGCGACGGAACGGGCGCCCACACGCTCGATAGCGCTCTTTACAAGGCCTATACCGCCGCGTCGTTCAAGAACGACACGCTTGCGCTTGCCGAGCGCGCCAAGGGCGAAGATTCGATCGCGCCGCTCGCCAAGCTGCCGCATGTGATGTTTTTCGGCGGCGGCGTTCCGATCAAGCTCGGCGACGAGACGATCGGCGCGATCGGCGCCTCCGGCGCTCCGGGCGGCAAGCTGGACGACGCCTGCGCGCGCGCCGGGCTCGACAAGATCAAGGATCGCCTGCAATAGGCGGGGCGCCATGCAAGCCTTCGCCGACGTTCAGGCGCTCGTTTTCGACGTCTTCGGCACGGTCGTCGACTGGCGCAGCGGCGTGGCGCGCGAATCTGGGCCTTTCCTCGCCCGTTACGCGCCGAGCGTCGATCCGGCGACCTTCGCCGACGCCTGGCGGCGGCGCTATCAGCCTGCGATGGAGGAGATCCGTTCTGGCCGCCGTCCCTTCGTCCGACTGGATGTTCTGCATCGGGAAAACCTCGAAGCCCTGCTGCCGGAGTTCGGCATCGATCCCGCCTCGGTCCCGCCCTCCGAACTCGACGCGCTGAACCTCGCCTGGCGCCGGCTCGACCCTTGGCCCGATTCGGTTCCCGGCCTCACGCGCTTGAAGCGCGGCTTCATTATCGCGCCCCTGTCGAACGGCAACATCCGGCTGATGCTGGATATGGCGAAGCGCGCCGAGCTGCCGTGGGACGCCATTCTCGGCGCGGAAGTCGCGCAGGCTTACAAGCCGGCGCGTGAGGCGTACCTGCGCACCGCCGAAGCGCTGATGCTCGAGCCCGAGCAGGTCTGTCTGGTGGCCGCGCACAATAACGACCTGGCGGCTGCTCGGCGTTGTGGGCTGCGGACCGCCTTCATCCCGCGGCCGACAGAGCACGGACCCGGTCAGACTAGCGACATTGAGCCTGAAGAGGATTGGGACGTCGTCGCACGCGATTTAGAGGATCTGGCGAGGCGCCTCGGCCTCTGATCGGTACGGAGCGTCGCGGCCGCCATAGGCAGGGCTGCGTCCCTGATTGATTTTCGCGCCGGAAATGTGCCAAACAACGCGCCGAATAACGACCTGAAGGATCGAAGATCGCGGGTGTAGCTCAATGGTAGAGCAGCAGCCTTCCAAGCTGAATACGAGGGTTCGATTCCCTTCACCCGCTCCAATCAAGCCAAACGTTTAGCGGCGTCGAAGTCGTCGGGCTCTGAGCGAGATCGCGGAATTTACAGCGATCGGACCTAATTTTTCTTGCTTCGGCAACGTTGTGCGAGCGGCGCGGCGTCGGTTTCGCACGGCTCGACGTCCCTCCGGCAATCAACTACGTTGCGGCTCTGACATCGCGACGATAATCGGGTCGGGGGGTGAAGAATGGCGTCGGTCGACGTTGTCAACGCGCGCAAGGCCTATGGCGGCGTCGAAGTCATTCACGGCGTCTCGCTTTCGATCGCTGATGGAGAATTCGTTACGCTCGTGGGGCCGTCCGGCTGCGGGAAATCCACGCTTCTGCGAATGATCGCAGGTCTCGAGTCCATCACAGAAGGCAAGGTGAAGATCGGCGCGCGGGTGGTCAACAACCTTGCGCCGAGAGATCGCGATATCGCGATGGTGTTCCAGAACTACGCTCTCTACCCGCACAAGACCGTCGAACAGAATATGAGTTTCGGGCTGAAACTGCGGAATACGCCGAAGGAGGAGATCCAGGCGAGGGTTCGGCGCGCCGCGGAGATCCTCCACGTCACCCCGTATCTTGCGCGTTACCCGCGGCAATTGTCCGGCGGGCAACGTCAGCGTGTTGCGATGGGGCGCGCGATCGTGCGCGATCCGCAAGTCTTTCTGTTCGACGAGCCGCTCTCTAATCTGGACGCTCAGCTGCGCGTGCAGATGCGCGCCGAGATCAAGGAATTGCATCAGCGCCTGAAGACCACGACGATCTACGTCACTCACGACCAGATCGAGGCCATGACAATGGCGGATCGAATCGTGGTTATGCGCGACGGCGTCGTGGAGCAGATGGGCGCTCCGCTCGAGCTCTATGACCGGCCCGCGACCCTCTTCGTCGCAAGCTTCATCGGATCGCCGTCAATGAACTTGCTCAAAGGGTCTGTGACCGTCAAGGACAAGCCGATCTTCGTTACAGAAGGCGGCGTGACGCTGCCTCTCAAATCCGCGCCAGATGATATTGACGGGCGTCCCTGCATCTATGGAATTCGGCCCGAGCATCTGGCAATCGGCAGCGACTTCAAGGCCGACGTCTCAGTGGTCGAGCCGACCGGCTCGGAAACCCAGGTGTTCGCCAAGGTCGGAGGTCATCCGATTGTGACCGTCTTCCGTGACCGGGTGTCGGCTCAGCCGGGCGAAAGCCTGCAATTGTCGCCAATTCTGGATGCGGTTCACCTGTTCGACGCTGAAAGCGGCAAGCGGCTGGAATAGAAGCGCAGCGCCGGGGCCCCCGCGCTACGAATTGATGCCGCCGCAGAACGGGCGAATGTCCAGGATTCACCGAATTGACTTGCCGCAAAACACCCGCCTAGTCTTCGCCTCCTGCGTTAGCCGAGCGCTGGGCTGAGTGCGAACGCTGCGCGGTGCGGCGGCGCCTTAGGCCGGGAATCGCTACGTGGCGCAAGAGGGAGGAACAATCCATGCGTGTGCACGTCTACGAAACGCTTATGGCGATGCAGAGAAGCCGTCGCGACCTTCTGAAAGGGGCCGCCGGCGCCGCCGCTCTGGCCGCAAGCTCGTCTGTTCTGTCATCCACGCCATCCTTCGCCGAGGACAGCGTCGTGTCGCAGATCCTCAAGATTCCCGGCGCGGGCAACGGCGCGCCGACCGACGCGGATTGGCAGAAGGTTGGAGCCCTGTGCCTCGGGCCGACCAAGGCGAACGTCAAGCCTGGCGAATTCGCCGGCATCGAGTTCTCCTTCATGGGCCTCAACAACCAGAACCTCCACAATTTCCTGTTCCGTGGCTTCCTCACGCCATGGGAGGCCTACACCGGCGCGAAGATCAAATGGATCGATCTTGCCCAGGCAGACTATAACGCCCGCCTGCAGCAATCGATCGCGACCGGCACCGCCGACTTCGACATCATCGAGATGGGCGCGCCGTTCGAGGGCGACATGGGAGTTAAGGACCTTCTCTCCGACATGCCGGATTGGGTGAAGACGCAGATCGATTTCGACGACTATGTCGACTATCTCAAACCGCCAGTCGGCACGTGGAACGGCAAGATCCACCGTGTCACCATCGACAGCGATTGCCACACCATAAACATCCGCACCGACGTGTTCTCTGATCCCGATCTCGCAAAACAATGGGCGGACTGGAAGGACAAGGCGGGTCTTGCGGCCTGGGGCGCGCCGAAGACCTGGCAGCAGGTCCAGCAGGTCACCAAGTTCCTCAAGGGCAAGAAGGTCAAGGGTAAGGAGGTCTACGGCTTCCTCGATCAGCCAAAGCCTTGGGGCGGGTTCCAGTTCTATTTCACAGGCAGCCGTGCGACCGCCTACGCCAAATATCCTGGCGAGAAGAACTGGCTGTTCGACGAGAACATGAAGCCGCTCGTCAACAATCCCGCCTGGGTGCGCGCCATCCAGGACATCGTCGACGCCCTTCCCTCCGAGCCCCCGGACCAGATCAACGCAGATCCCGGCACGACCGCGTTCCAACAATTCCTGCCAGGCACCGGCTCGCTGCTTGAATGGTGGGGCGACATCGGTTCGATGGCGAGAACAAGCGACACGTCGACGATCGGCGACGTGGTGGACTTCGACATTCTGCCCGGTTCGGACGACGTCTATAACTTCCGCAAGGGCCAGTGGGAGAAACTTGCGAGCGGCCCGAACCAGGCGCCGAACATGGCCTATCTGGGCTGGGGCATCTACGTGATGAAGACCGTCGATGCCGACCCGAAGCGGCAGAAGGCGGCCTGGAGCGCGGCCGCTCACCTCGGCGGCAAGGACCTGTCGATGTGGACGGCGGCCTATCCGTCCGGCTTCCAGCCCTACCGGAAGAGCCACACGAATCTCGACCTGTGGGCGCTCGCCGGCTACGACAAGAAGTACATCGGGTCGTACATGAAGTCACAGTCGAACTCTTACAATCACCCGAACTCGGCGATCGAGCCGCGTATTCCCGGCATCTTTCAGTATTACAGTATCGCCGAGGATGAGTTGCAGAAGACGTTCGCAGGCAAGCAGACCGCGCAACAGGGCGCCGACAACGTGGCGGCGGCCTGGGAGAAACTGACCGACAAACTCGGGCGGGAAAACCAGGTCAAATACTATCGGATCTCGATGGGTCTCACTTAAGAGGCATAAGCTCTCGAAGCGATTTCGTCCGCGCGCCTCTTTGCGGACGAAATCGCCGAGCTTCTACTCATACGAAGGCGGACAGGGCGCTGTGAGCAGCGGGAGACTTGAAGCAGCGCACGAAGAGGTTCTCCCCGAGCGGTTATCACTCGGCAAGTGGATCTTCCGTTTCGCGTCAGCCCTGCTCCTTATCGTAGCGGCGCTGCAAATCGCCGACGCGGCGGGCCTCACCGCGATCGGCTTCGCCGACTGGCGCCCGACGCTTTACGCGTTCCTTGCCTGGTGCGTGGCGATGGGCGTCGCCCAAGTCCTGGAGCATGGCGTGCTCGGACAGCAACGATTGTTCGTGCTGCCCGCCCTCTTGTTCACCGGCGCCATGGTGATCTTCCCGACGCTGTTCGGTCTCTCCATCGCCTTCACCGACTGGAATCTCAACGCGCAGGGCGGCCATCATTTCAACGGCCTCGACAATCTGCGCACGCTTTGGGGCGATACCTATTTCTGGAACGCGCTCGGCAACATGGTCTTCTATGTGGCGACTGTGCTCGTTCAGTACGTGATCGCCTTCGGCCTTGCGCTCCTCCTCAACGCCGATATTCGCGGCCGCAAGTTCTTCCGCATCGCCTTCCTCCTGCCATTCATGCTGAGCCCCGTCGCGATCGGCTGGATGATCGGGAAGTCGCTGATGGAAAACCGCTTCGGGCCTCTGGCGAGTTTCGCCCGGTGGCTCGGCTGGTCCAACGTCGCCTTTTTCACCGACCCCTGGATCGCCCGCACCGCCATCATAGCCATGGACGCGTGGGTCTGGATTCCCTTCATGGTGATCCTGCTGCTGGCCGGCTTGCAGGCGTTGCCACACGAGGTGAAGGAGGCCGCCAAGGTCGACGGCGCGACCGGCTGGCAGTCCTTCTGGGAGATCACCTTTCCTCTGATGCTGCCGGTCAGCATAACGGCGGTCATATTGCGCACCATCTTCGAACTGAAACTCGCCGACATCGTGATCAACGTGACGGCGGGCGGTCCGGGCGGCGCGACGGACACGATTTCGAGCTTCGTCTACCGCGAATACCGCGATCGCTCGAATGTCGGCTATGCGACGATGGTGGCCGAGGTCTATCTCGTCATCATCATCATCTTCATCACGCTCATCCTGAACGTGGCCAACCGCTACGTGAAGAAGGTGACATGATGACGCGCGATCCGGACGGAGACCTGGCGATGACGGTCGACACGGCCACGGCGCTAGCCGGGCGCGACGATCGCCGTCGAGCCGCGGAGTTTTGCGCGCGTTGTCGGACGCATCGCGATCTACGCGCTCCTGATCATCTGGACCTTCATCGCGCTCTTCCCCATCTACTGGACCCTGTCGACCTCGATGAAGCTCGGGCGCGACGTAACGCAAGGCCATTTGATTCCGTGGGTCGACTTCATGCCGGCCTGGAAAGGATGGCAGGCGCTCGGCCTTTCGCCCGACACCATCTTCGCCACGTCCAACGTACGTGCGGAGTTCCTCAAGAAATTCGTCAACAGCGTTATCTGCTCGGTCGGCGCTTCCTTTTTCGCGATCGTCATCGGTTCGCTGGCCGCCTACGGGCTCAGCCGTTTCGACTACAAGTTCGGCCCTTGGCGAAACAAGGACATCTCCTTCTTCTTCGTGTCCCAGCTCATCCTGCCTCCGGTGGTTCTCGCGCTGCCGTTTCTCGTCCTCTACAAGGGACTGGCGCTGCTCGACACGCGGATCGGCCTCATCTTCATTTACACGTTGATGGTTCTGCCGATCGTGATCTGGGTGATGCGCGATCAGTTCGACACCATCCCGATGGAGCTGGAGCAGGCGGCGCTGGTGGACGGCTGCACGATCTGGGGCGCCTTCCTCCGCATCGTTTTGCCCATCGCATTGCCCGGCATGGTCGCGGCCTTCATCCTGTCGCTCGTCCTCTGCTGGAACGAGTACTTCTTCGCTTCGCTCCTCACCGGATCCGACGCGCAGACCCTGCCTGTCATGGTGGCGAGCCAGACCGGTTCCTCCGGCATCAACTGGTGGACGATCGCGGCGCTCGCGACAGCGGCGATCACGCCGCTTCTGCTCATCGGGATTTTTCTCGAACGCTACATCGTCATGGGGCTTACGGCAGGAGCAGGCAAATAGCCGGCGCTCCAGTGTCCGGCGCGAATCCGTCGCGCGAGCGAAACCGAGACGAGCAACACGGGCTGATCGAGGAAGCGGAGCGTTCCGGTCAGGTCGGTTTGCTGATTGAGCCGCCGATCAACCAGCGGGAAGGCACGACAAGAGGGCGTTCGGAGACAAGGGTCGTCTGAACGGCAAGATCGATGGCGAAAGCATCCGACAGGAGCCGGGTGGTCTGGATTTCGGCGGGTTCGCCGCAAGCAACGATGGCGCCCTTGTTCATAAGCGCAAGCACGTCCGCATAACGCGCCGCGAGGTTGAAGTCGTGCAGGACCGCCAGCACGGCTACGCCTTGGCGCGCGACCTCTCGCGCGGCGTCGAGCAGGGCGAGTTGGTGCGGAAGGTCGAGGTTGGCGACGGGCTCATCGAGCAGAAGAACCTGGCGGTCACAAACGGTCCGGGCGGCCTCGATCTGCGCCATGGCTCGCGCAAATTGCACCCGCCGCTGCTCGCCGCCGGACAGCGCTGCGTAGCGGCGTGAAGCGAGAGGGAGCGCGTCGGCGATCGTAAGGCGCTCCTCGATGATCCTCGCGCGCTGGCGGGGGTCGACACGGCCGATCCCCTCGAGCCCAAGGCGAACCACTTCGTACGCAAGGAAAGGTGAGGACACTTCGACCGCTTGCGTCATCACCGCGCGCCTCAGCGCCAGTTGCTGCGGGGAGAAGCGGCCCAAATCCTCGCCTTCGCAAAGGATTGCGCCAGAGGTCGGACGCAGTTCGCCGCTCATAAGACGAATGAGCGTCGATTTGCCCGCTCCATTGGGGCCGATGAGGACTGTCACACGCCCAGCCTCGACATCGAGCGAGACGGCGTCGACCAGCGCGCGGCGGCGCAGGCTAAAGGTTGCTCTCCGCGCCGATAGAAGAGCTTTCAAGCGCCAAGACCTCCGCCGCGGCGCATGAGAAGCCAGAGGAAGAACGGCGCGCCGATCGCGGCGGTCAGAACGCCGATCGGCATCTCCGCCGGCGCGACCAGTGTGCGGGCGAGTACATCGGCGCCGGCGAGGAGGGCCGCCCCGGCCGCAACGCTGAGCGGCAGAAGCGCCCGATGATCAGGGCCGACGATCAGCCGGATAGCATGCGGAGCGACGATGCCAACGAAGCTGATGACGCCGGCGGCGGCGACGCTCGCGCCGACGGCCATCGCGACCAGGAACACGATCACGGCCTTGAGTTGCTGCAGACGGACGCCGAGATGGAAGGCTTCCGCCTCGCCAAGGGCCAGCGCGTTGAGGCCGCGCGACAGGAACGGCGCGGCCGCGAGCATGACAGCGGTCACGGGCGCGAGCGCGCCGACCTTGACCCAGTTTGCGCCTCCGAGCGAACCCATCGACCAGAAGGTGAGGTCGCGCAATTGCCGGTCGTCGCTCACATAGGCGAGGATGCCGATGAACGAGCTTGCCAGAGCCGCGAGCGCGACGCCCGCGAGCAGCATGGTTGCGACCGATGTACGGCCGCTTCGCGTTGCGACGACATACAGGGTCGACGTGGCGGCGAGGGCGCCGAGGAAAGCCGCGGCTGGCAACAACGAGACGGATGAAAGCCCCGCGAATCCGAGCGCCAGGCGGTCGCCGAGCACGATCGCCAGCGACGCGCCGAGACCGGCGCCAGCCGAGACCCCGGCAAGCCCGGGATCGGCGAGCGGATTGCGGAACAGGCCCTGCATAAGCGCGCCCGACATCGCAAGCGCTGCGCCAATCATCATGCCAAGAAAGAGCCGCGGCAGCCGGATGTGAATGACGACGAGCGCGTCCTGCGTCGGATCGACGCCCCGCGCCTCGACCGCGCGGATGAGGATATCGGCGACCCGGCTTCCTGGGACTGGAACGGCTCCGTGGGTGAGCGAAATCAGCGCGACGAGGACCAGAAGCGCGATGAGCGCGGCGGTCGTCAAAGCGACCCGGCGACGACCATCCGCCTCAAAGCGGATCTGGCCGCGGATCTCGTCGCAAATCTTGTCTAGCGAGACGCTCACCGTCGGTCAGCGAGTGTCGGCAGCGGCGGCAATGTGAGATTGGGGTAGAGCGCCGCCATCAATTCGCGCACGGCGTCGGGCGTGCGGGGACCGAATCCGAGAAGATAGAGGCCATCCATGCCGATCAGCGCGCGATTGGCGGCCGCGGGCGTCGCCGAGAAGGCCGGCGTCGAGAAAATCTCGTCCTTGTCGCCGACCATATTCCCGTTTGTCATTTTGAGGATAACGTCGGGCGCCGCCGCGATCACCCCTTCGTCGGTCATTGGTTTGTAGCCGTCGATTGCGTCGGCAGCGTTGGCGCCGCCGGCAAGCCGGATGATTGCGTCGGCGGCTGTTCCGTGGCCCCCGACCATCGGTCGGCCATTTTGCAGCGACAGAATGAAAAGCACGCGCGGCGCCTTTGGCGTCCGCGGACGCATGCTGTCGACCAGCGCAAAGCGTTGGCGCGTTTCCCTGGCGAGCGCGGCGGCTTTCTCCTCAGCGCCCAGCAGCTTGCCAATAGCTTCGATCTTCGCGGCGACCCCATCCAGCGATGGATCGTCGTGAATCATGCTCAGTGGAACGCCCGCGTCGCTGACCAGCTTGAGCGCGGCCGGAGGCCCCGAACCGTCGATCGCGATGACCCACGAAGGCTTGAGCGACAAGATTCCTTCGGCCGACAGCGCACGCATGTAGCCAACGTTGGGAGCGCGCTTCAGCGCCTCCGGTGGGTAAAGGCTTGTCGTATCCACGCCCACGATTCGGCTTTCCAGGCCGAGCGCGTAGATCGTTTCGGTGACCGCGCCGCCGATCGACACGATCCGGCTCGAATCGATCGGCGCATCGTCGCTACGGGCCGGTGTTGCGCCCAGGGCGCTCAACCCGGCGAAAGCGAGCGCCGCGCCGAACGCGGCGCGTTGCGCCATCGTCAATGCGTGAACGAGACGTGCGCGCCGTCTGAACGCCATCGGAAGCTCGATTCTACTTGGTGAGGATGAGTTTGTCGTTGGCGGTGACGCGCAGCCGATAGCGCTCGCCAGCGTGGATGATGATGGCTTCCCGACCGCCCGCAAGAAGCTCACGAACGTCAAAGACCGGCGTCTGGATAGCGTCCGGCGAGCCCGGAGGCGACTTTATGGAGGTATCATTCATTGTGCGAACACTAGTTTGGAATCTTTCTAATTTAGAATTGTTCTAAATTCAAAGATCGTCAGCTTAGATCTCTTATTGATGCAGTTTAGACTCAGTCTAAACTCGATGCGATCACGTTTCTATTGACATGAATATTGCTGCTTGTTAACCGATGTCAAGCCGCGAACTGAACTGACGCGGCGGCCAGCCAGCCAGAAACGCAAGCGCGTTCAGCCAGCCAGCAACGGGATTCTGAGCTGGGGATGGCGGCGGTATGGGTCGGATAAGCGTTCGGGTTTTGTTAATGACGTCCGCGGTGGGGGCGATCGCGGTTCAATTGTCCGCCCATGAAGCGGCGGCCCAACAGGCTCCGCCAGGCCAGGGACAGGCCGTTTCAGCTGCGGGAGGGCCGGCCTCTGGCGCTAAACCTGCACGGTCAACCCAGCGTCAGCCGGGTCAGGGTCAGGCAGGCGCTCCCGCGGCGCCGGCTCCGGCGCAGACGGGGGCCGATGTGAACCTCGACACGATCACCGTCACGCCGACCAGGACGGAGCAATCCGTCGTCGATGCGATGGCTGGCGCGAGCGTCATCACGAGCAGCCAGATTCAGCAGCAGCAGCCCGGCTCGATCGCCGACATGCTGCAGAACGTGCCGGGGGTCGCTTCCGAGGTGACGCCCAACGATCCGGGGCAGTCCATAAACATCCGCGGCATGCAGGATTTTGGCCGCGTCAACGTGTTGATCGACGGCGCCCGGCAGGATTATCAGATCTCGGGCCACAACGCGAACGGCACGTTCTATCTCGACCCGCAATTCGTCGGCCAAGCCGATATCGTGCGCGGCCCTGTGTCGAACATCTATGGATCGGGCGGAATCGGCGGCGTCGTCTCGTTCAGCACGATGGGAGTCGACAGCGTCCTCAACGCGGATGAGAAATACGGCGCGCTTCAACGCTTCATCGTCGGGACCAACGGGTCGGGCGTCGTCACTTCGACCTCGGGCGCCGCGAGAGTTGGGCCCAATGTCGATATCTATGGGCAGTTTCTCTACCGCAACAGCAGCTCCTACCTGGATGGCCAGGGGAATGTCATTCCCGACAGCGGCAGCTCGGTGGTTGGCGGACTGTTCAAGCTCAATGTCCGCCCGTCCGAAGGACAGCAGATTTCGCTGAGCGCGCTAACGCAGAACGATCAGTTCGCCAACAACGGCACGAGCACGCAAGGCGCCCGCTTCAAAGATAATGTCACCGCCGGGACCTACACGCTGGGCTACACGTACAAGGCGCCGTCGACCCCGCTCATCGATCTCAGTTCGCACATCTATTACACGACGACCCAGAACCGTCAGACGTTTCTCGCGTCCGACGCCGACGGCGTCTACAGCGCCCTTGGGGTTCTTCCGGGGGATCCGCTGGAAGACAAGATCAACAGCTATGGCTTTGACCTTCACAACACCGCGCGCTTCGCGACGGGCGCGTTCAATCACGCTCTGACTCTTGGTGGTGACGGCACGCTGGACCGGGTGACGACCTCCGATGACGCCGGCGGCTTCGTCTCGGCGCTGACGCCTTCAGGAAACCGTTCGCTCTGGGGCGCCTATGTCCAGGACGAGATCAGCTACGGCTCGTGGCTGCGCATCCTCGGCGCGCTGCGCGAGGACGGCTACAATCTGTCGGGCGGCGGCGTGAGCTCAGGCGGAACGCATCTCTCGCCCAAGCTGACGATCGGCATAACGCCGATCCGCGGAATCGAATTCTACGGCACTTACGCTGAAGGGTATCGCGCGCCATCGGTTACCGAGACGCTGATCCAGGGCGTCCATCCGTTTCCGTCGTTCACATTCCTGCCCAACCCGGACCTCGTCGCCGAGACCGCCCATAACTGGGAGGCCGGCGTCAATCTGAAATACGACAACGTGTTTCGCGCCGGGGACAGCGTGCGGGGCAAGGGCACGGTCTTCACCAATCTGGTCGATAACTTCATCGATCTCGAGCAAGTTGGCGAACCCATTCTCACCTCGTTCGTCCCCGGCATTCCAAACTCGGCCTGCCCGAGTTTGCCGCCGGGCCTGTGCATGCCGTTCCAGCCGTTTCAGTACGTCAATGTCGCGCAGGCGCGGCTTACGGGCGTCGAACTCGAAGGCGGCTATGACTGGGGCGACCGGCTTCGCGACGCTCGAAGGCTCTGCAATCAACGGCAAGAATCTCGAGAGCGGCATGTCGCTCACGACCGTCCCGCCGTATCGGGCGAGCGCCACTTTCGGCTGGCGATTTCTTAGCGATCGATCGCTGGTCGTTGGCGCGCGCTTTACTGCAGTTGGCTCGAGCGCAAAGAATGTGCCGACAGCATCGGACGGCGGCGGACCGCTCCCGTCAGTGGGTTATGGGCTCGTCGATCTCTTCGCGTCCTACGCCTACAATGACCGTGTCAGCGCAAACTTCAACGTGAACAATGTGTTCAACAGGCAGTACACCCAGTTCCTGAACGTCGAGCCGAATCCGGGGCTTACCGTCAAGGGCGGGATCACGATCAAGTTCGCCGAACGGTAGAGCGCTGGTTTGGCGCAGCCGTCGCAAAGGAGCACACGAATGTACATCGCAATGAACCGCTTCAAAGTCATCAAGGGTCACGAGGAGGAGTTCGAGCGCCGTTGGCTCACCCGCGACTCCACTCTCGACCAGTTGCCCGGCTTCCTCGAGTTTCACCTGCTGCGCGGGCCGGATCGTGGCGACCATACGCTCTATTCGTCTCATACGACGTGGACGAACAAGGAAGCCTTCGAGAACTGGACGCATTCGGAGCAGTTCCGCGCCGCGCACCGCAGCGCTGGGGACAACAAGCCCCTGCATCTCGGCCATCCGGAATTCGAGGGCTTCGAGACGATCCAGACGCTGAAGAATGATCACACACGGGACGCCGCGGCTTGAGCCTCGCGATGGCGTCTCCGGCCCTCGATATCGGGGCAATTCGCGCGACTCTTAAGGAACAGCCGGACGGCGTGCTCGACGACATCGCGCGCCGCCACGGCGTTTCGCTGCGTGTGGTGCTCGAACTCTTGCCGGATGTTGCGGCGAGGTCCGCTCCGGGCGCGCGATTCGCCGAGATCTGGAGCGACCTCGTCGATTGGGGTCCGGTGACGTTCATCGTCCACACGGAAGACGGCGTCTTCGAAACGAAGGCGCCGCTGCCGCCAGGGCAGCGAGGGGCGCGGCTATTTCAATATTCACGGCGAGAGCCCGCTTGGCGGGCACCTGCGTATTGCAAGATGCGCCGCGATCTATTTCGTCGACCGGTTGTTCTTCGGACGCAGGTCCTGCTCGCTGCAATTCATCAACATCGAAGGCGGCGCCATGTTCAAGGTCTTCGTCGGACGGGATGAAAAGCGCGAATTGCTCGTCGGGCAGCTCGCCCGGTTCGAGCGGCTGCGCGACGCCGAGACTGCGACCCAATAGCGAGGAACAGAATGTCGCTCGCGGAGCCCGGTGGGCGAAGCATGTTCAGGCCATGGCGAACCCTCATCCGCTCGATAAGCGGAGGGTGCGCAATCGCGCTGCTGATGGCCGTACTGCCTCTCGCATTGTCTCATGCGGCGCGCGCGGACGAGGATGTGCCGGTCGCCGGCTCGGCGGCGATCTCGTCGCTGCCGCACGACCTTTCGCCGTGGTCGATGTTCATGAACGCCGACATCGTCGTGAAGGCGACCATGGTGGGCCTCGCTTTTGCTTCGCTCATCACATGGACCGTGTGGGTGGCCAAAGGCCTTGAGCTCCTGATCACGAGACGCCGGACGAAAGCGGCGATGGGAATCCTCGTTGGCGCCGCCAGCCTCGACGAGGCGGCGCGGGAAATTGAAAAGAGCACCGCTGGGCGAGGAGGAGCGGGGGAATTGGTCAAGGCGGCGCTTGTCGAAGTGAAACGATCGGCCGGCCTTTCGCCGGAAGGAGCGAAGGAGCGTCTCGCGATCGCGCTGGCGCGCATCGAGGCGCGCGCCGGTCGCGCCATGGGGAAAGGCGCAGGATTGCTCGCAACGATCGGCGCCACCGCTCCGTTCGTCGGACTGTTCGGCACGGTCTGGGGGATTATGAACAGCTTCATCGGCATCAGCCGCGCGCATACGACCAATCTGGCTATCGTCGCGCCCGGCATTGCCGAGGCGCTTCTCGCAACCGCGATCGGCCTCGTCGCCGCCATTCCGGCGGTGATCATCTACAACAGCTTTGCCCGCAGTGTGGCGGGCTATCGCGGGCTGCTCGCCGACGTGTCCGGCGAGGTGCTCCAGCACGTGTCTCGCGATTTGGAGAGCGGCCAGCGAATCGACCCAGCGGACGTCGCCTCCGCACGCGCGGGCGTGCTTCAAATGCCCCTCGCCATGCGCCTGCGCCAGGCGGAGTGATCGGCCGTGGCGGTGACGCTCAAGGAGTCGCACGACGCTGATCTCGCCGAAATAAGCGACATCAACGTCACGCCGTTCATTGACGTCATGCTGGTGCTGCTCATCATCTTCATGGTTGCAGCGCCGCTCTCGACGGTCGACGTTCCGGTCGACCTGCCGGTCTCCAATGCGGAGGCGCAGCCGCGACCCGACAAACCCATCTTCCTGACGGTCAAGAATGACCTCGCGCTTGCGCTCGGAGACGACACGATCGCATCCGACGGTTTGCAGCCGGTGCTGGACCGAGAGACCGACGGCGACCGCAACCGGCGCATCTATCTGCGCGCGGATCGCACGGTTCCTTACGGCGAACTCATGAAGGTGATGAATCTGCTGCGCGGGGCCGGCTACCTCAAGATTGCGCTCGTCGGACTCGAGGACACGCAAAACTCATCAATCGCGCCTCCGGCGGCGCTTCCGTCGGGCGCGGCCGGCCCGTGACTTTGACTGCGTCCCGTCGACAGGCGCGGCCGCGTCGGAGGCGTGCATGCGCTGCGCTGGCTTGGCGCTGCCGCGCTCACCTTGCTGGCGCACGCCGCTGTGGTGTGGCTCGTCGTCAACTGGAGATCGGCCACAGTCACGCCGAGCGAGCCTCCTCCCGCGGTCACGATTGATCTTTCCCCGGTCGCCCCGAGTTCGACGGCTCCGCAACAGAACGTGGCGGACGGTCCCCAGATGATCGGAGGCGGCGCCGTCGCCGAGCGCCGAGGCGGCAAACAAGACCGTTCAGGCGGCGGCTCCTGATCCGACCCCGCTCGCGCCGGACGCCCCGGCGGAAGCGCCGCCGCCGAAGCCGCCGGTCGCGGCCGAGAAGCCTGAGACCCAGCGCGAGCCTCCAACGCCTGAGCCGCCCGCGACCGCCCCCGCCGAGGCCCAGGCGACCCCCACTCCCCAGCCGGCGCAACCGAACGAGACGCAGGCCCCACCGGCTCCCCAGCCGCCTGCTCCGGCCGTTCAAGACCTGGCTGTTCCGCAGGGCCTCGCGCAGGAGGCGGAGCCTCCGCCTCCCGCGGCTCAGCAAGAGCCCGATACGAAGCCGCCGGTCGCCTCTCCAACCGCGCCGGAGCCGCCAGACGCAGCCGCGGCGCAGGAAGAGCCGCCTCGCCCAGCGCCGAAGGCGGAGCCTGCCGTCACCGTTGCGAAAGCTCCCGAGGCAGAGAAGGCGAAGCCGAAAGCGCCGCCGCCGAAGACTTCAGGCGGCTCGTGTTCGAGGCCCGAAGACTGAGCCCGAAAACAAGCGGGTCGTTCGGACGAAATCCGAGAAGCCCGATGATCGGCTCGAGGCCGATCGCACACGCGCCCCGGCGGGATCGGCTGCGCCGGCGGCTCACGCGGCGGCTTCGCCCAGTTCAAGCAGCGGCGCGAGCCTGGCCTCGACGCTCGCGACCTGGAAGGGCGAGCTTGTCGCGCACATCAACCGCTTCAAGCGCTTTCCGCCGAATGCGCCGCGTGGCGCCGCTTCCGTGGCCTTTGCGATCAATCGCTCGGGAGTTGTGGTGTCGGCGCGCCTGATCTCCTCATCCGGCGATCGCGCTCTCGACGAGGAAGCCGTCGCGCTGCTTCATCGGGCAAGTCCGACGCCGCCTCCACCGGCGCAAATGGGAGGCAGCGTCATATCCTTGACCGTGCCCATTCGGTTTGATCGATAGGCGCGCCTCGCCCGTGTCGAAAGAAGCGGCGCCTAAGGGAGGCATGCTGAGGAAAGTTGGTTGCAAAGCCAGGTTAGACGCGCGGGCGTCGTTGGCTCACCAGGTTGAAAATCTCCTCTCGACCGCCTTGAGGAAACGGGTGCGTCGCTCAGGCGTCGTATGATCCATGTCGTAGCAGGCGAGGTAGTCGCAGCGCGCCCCAGGCGCGCAATTCAGCCGCATGGACCGTTTGAGAAAACGGCGCGGCGGATCGCCCATCAGAGTCGTCGTCCAGCGCCGACCGCCATAAGTGCAGACGACTCCGAGCCGTTGGATATTGTGAAGGCAGGGGACGTACGACCCATCGTCTTTCAGATTAAAACTGACGCCGGGCAGGAACACTTTGTCGACGAAGCCCTTGAGGATCGCCGGGAAGCCCATGTTCCAGACCGGAAAGGAAAAGACGAGCGCGTCGGCTTTGAGCAGGCGGTCGACATAAGAACCGAGGGGGCCTCGATTGCCAGGGACATCGTAATAGGCGAGCCGATCTTGGCGGGTCATCACCGGATCGAACCCTTCGGCGTTGAGGTCGCAATCGTCGACCTCATGGCCGCGCGCCTGCAAGGCCTTGACGACCGTCGCGTGCGCGCTGGCGCCGAAACTCGTCTCAACGGGGTGGGCGTAGAGCACCAACACGCGCACTCTGATTTCTCCGATTTCGTCTGCCGCTCAGGGGTTTCGTGGCGCGGGATTCCAGACCGCGCCGGCGCCAGTATGACACGCGAAGGCGGTTGCGGACCGCGAGACGAAACAGCAGAATTATATTGGCAATTATAAGTAAATAAGAGATCGTTTATTCAGCAACCTAGGTTGCGCCAAGCAAATAAGCGGAACGATTGTGGACGGGTCAGAACAAAAGTCCAATTCGTGCTGCGGCGCACCAGATAGTAATGTGACAATTCGTTGACATTTCGCTGTCTAAACGTTGACTCTGGCAAGTTCTAAAAGATTTTTTTGAGCAATGACACCTTGAGAACAAATTCGTTTGTCATACGATGCTGGCTGACCGACACGGAGAGGAGGCTGCCAATGATCATCCGCGAAATCGTCCGGACCTGCTCCAATCCCCATGTCGCGCACGCGGCTGTCGCGTCTATCGGCGGCGATTTCGCCCGGCGCTTCTCGAGCGACGCGGAAAAACGGAACTTGACGAGCGGACTGTTCGCCGCCGGCCTCGTTCGACGGTTTTCCCGTCACGCGGCCGAACGCGATTGGGAAGGGGTGGGCGAAGCCACCCGCGGCGCCGATCAGCCGATCCTTTCCGGTCTGCGGTACATTCTCGAACGCGGAGTGGAGTCTGACCAGGGTGACGCCGATCCCGGCTGGGGTTGGCTCGCCTCCGGCGCATCCTCTTCCTGCTGCGAGGCTTTGCGGCACTGATGAGGTTGGGCGGGCAGGCGGGCTCGCTTTGTCTCCGCGCTCGACGGCGCCGTTAAAGCCTGACGCTTGTGAGGGTTGCCGGCGCGGCGCACAATCAAGCCCATGTATCTTGGGCTTGATTGCGGAACCTCCGGACTTAAGGCGCTTCTGACCGACGAGCGCGGCGAACCGGTCGCCAGCGCGGCTCGAGGCTATTCTCCAGACCGTCCGCGCCCGGGCTGGTCCGAGCAAGATCCCGACGACTGGGTGGCCGCGATGGCCGGCGCCATCGCCGATCTCAGAAACAGCGCGGGCAAGGCGCTGGGCGCCGTGAAGGCGATCAGCTTTTCAGGTCAAATGCACGGCGCGGTGCTCCTCGATCGCGCCGACAAGCCGGTGCGCCCCGCGATCCTGCACAACGACGGGCGCGCTTTTCGGGAGGCGGACGAACTCGCGCGCGACCATCCTGACTTGGCCCCAATCGTCGGCGTAAAGCCGATGCCCGGTTTCACCGGCCCGAAGCTCAAATGGATTGCGCGGAATGAGCCGGGCCATCGCCGTGTCGTCAGTTCGCTCCTGTCGCCGAAAGACTATTTGCGTCTGACGCTCAGCGGCGAACGCGGCACGGACATGAGCGACGCGGCGGGGACCTGGCTTCTTGACGAGGCTGAGCGAGCCTGGTCTCGGCATGCGTTCGCTGCGTGCGACGCCGATCCCGCCTGGGCGCCAGCTTTATTCGAAGGATCGGCGCCAGTCGGAAAGATCCGGTCTGCGGCTGCGGACGTGTATGGCCTGCCGCACGGCGTGCTACTGGCGGCCGGAGGCGGCGACGCCGCAGTCGGGGCGGTGGGCTTGGGCGCGATCGTGCCGGGCGAAGCCTTCATTTCGCTCGGAACCGCGACGCAACTCATCGTCGCGACGGACAAATATGTGAGCGCGCCTGAGAAGCTCGTGCATTCTTTCGCCCACGCGCTGCCAAACCGCTGGTACGCCATGGCGGCGATGCTCAACGGCGCCGGTGCGCTTGCTTTCGCCGGGCGCCTTCTCGGCGCCTCGCCGGACGAACTCGAGCGCGAAGCGGCGGTGGATTATCCCGGACCCGGCAGGCTCCTTTTTCTGCCGTACCTGAGCGGTGAGCGGACTGCCGCTCGACGATCCATACGCGCGCGGCGTTCTGTTTGGCATGAGCGAGACGACGTCGCGCGCCGACGTCGCCCGTGCGGTGATGGAGGGGGTCGCGCTGACGCTCGCCGACGCCCGCGATTGTCTTGGCCCCGCCGGCGCTAAAATCGAGCGCGTCGGCCTCATCGGCGGCGGCGCGAAGAGCGCCCTGTGGACGCGCATGATCGCCGCCGCGACCGGCTTTACCGTGGTGCGGATGAAGGGCGGCGAAACCGGCCCCGCTTACGGCGCCGCGCGTCTCGCGCGCCTCGCTGCGACCGGCGAGCCGCCCGAGGCCGTGTGCCTTCCGCCAGAGATCGCCGACGTGACCGAGCCCGATCCGAAGCTTGCAGACCTCTTCGCCAAGCAGCGCGAGCGTTTCAAGGCGCTCTATGGCGCTGTGAAGCCGGAGTTCCGGAAGTAGCGCGACGTGGGTCGCCCCTTACGCCGTCGAGGCCTCGATCATCAGAACGTCGAGAAGAAACGACCCGTCGGGCTCGATCGCGAAATGCGCCTTCGTCTCGGCGGAGGCCACGTTCTGAAGCGTTCGGATCATCCTCACATTCTCTTCGGGCGTTCGCATGCGCGCCGTCCAGATGGGGAAATCCATCCTGAGGCGCCAGGTCCGGCAGACCTCGACGGCGAAGCCGGAGCGGCCGAGCGTGTCCAGCCATTGTGCGCTTGTGTAGTCGCGAACGTGCGAATGGTCGCGCAGCAACTCGATCGCCTGCAGATGGGTGTCGAACAGCGCCTGGCCGGGAGCGTAGACGTCGACGAACGCCGCCCGCCCGCCGCGTTTCAGGGTGCGGCGCGCTTCCCTAAGTCCAGCGTCGAAGTCGCGCCAGTGATGCGCGGAGAATCGGCTGGCGACAAAGTCGAATGTCGCGTCTTCAAAGGGGAGTCGTTCGGCGGGGGCTTCAGTTGTCTCGACGTTGCTCAAGCCCTTCTCGCGTGCGGTCTGGGCCACCGCCGCAAGCATCTCGCGTGATAGATCCGAAGCAATGACCCGCTCGGCATGGCGCGCGAGGGCGTAAGACACATGGCCACCGCCGGCGCCGAGGTCCAGGGCCAGCTTCGGGCGCAGCTTCTGCGCCAGCGCTCCGATCGCCTCGAGATCGGCGCCCTGACTGTGAACCGCGCTTTCGACATAGGCTCTCGCTCGAGGACCGAATTGCGCCTCGACGACTTTCTCATGCGCCTCAACCATGAACCTGCTCCTCTGCTTCAGGCGGGGAATACGGCGCGCAATAAACTGGTACAAGATTGAACCTTATCCTATTATGATTACCGCCATGCTGGATGCGGATCAAAGGCGGCTCCTTGGCGCGTTTGTGCGCGCTCATCGGGAGCGGATGCAGCCGACGAACAGAAGCGTCCGAAGGCGCACGCCGGGCTTGCGGCGGGAGGAACTTGCCGAGAAGGCCGGCATCAGCGCGACCTGGTGCACCTGGATCGAGCAGGGCCGCCCGGTGCAGGCTTCGCCCGCCGCCTTGGCGCGCGTCGCAGAAGCTTTGTCGCTATCGAGAGCCGAGCGCGCCTATCTGTTTGAGCTCGCCGGCCGGCTCGATCCGGAATCATCGCAACGACAGACCGCGGATGCGCCTCCCTCGCTTGTGGCTGCGGTAAAGGCGATCGACTGCCCTGCTTATGGGCTGGACCCGCTATGGAACGCCTGCTGCTGGAACGAGGCGGCCGCGCGGCTCTTTCACGGCTGGCTGGACGGCGACTGTCAGCGCAACCTTCTGCGCTACGTGTTTCTGGAGGCGTCCGCCCGCGTCCTGATCCCCAAGTGGAAGGACAGGGCGCGGCGGCTGCTTGCCGAATACCGCGCGGACTTCGCCCAAACGTTTCGCGACGCCCGGGTCACGAGTTTCGTCGAGACGCTGCAAAGGGAAAGCCCGTTCTTCGCCGCGGCGTGGGATGAGCAGGCCGTTGAGATTCGTGAAGGCGGCTTACGGACTTTCAATCACCCGCACGATGGGTTTCTGCGCTTGACCCAGCATAGCTTCACCCCGGCGGAGCGGCGCGACTACAAGCTCGTGATGCACACGCCCGCGCCGGATACTCAGGCTCCGGCTTGAGAGGTGCGAGGCGAACGAGCGGATGATCGCCTGCCGGCGCGAGCCCGAACCTTGAGAAAGCTTAATGCGCCGGCCAATTTCCGGTTAGACGCGAAGACGCATGGTCGCTCCATCGATCGCTAAGGCGGTCAACCCGTGAATTTGGAGCGAAACTCAATGTCATTCTCCGGTCTTGCGACCCCCCAGGGGCGACGCAACACGATCCTCGCCTCGGTCGCGGTCGCCTCGCTCGGCGTCGCCGGCGTCCTCGGCGGGAACGCTCTCTCCCCGACTCACCCCGCCTACGCGGCGGCCGTCTCCACCGCCGACCTGCCCCAGAACGCCCCGTCGTTCGCCCCGCTGATCGACCGCGTCAAAGCTTCGGTCGTGTCGGTCAAGGTCAAGATCGCCGCTGAAGACGCCGAAGCCGATGGCGCCGCTTCGAGCCAAGGCCAGATGGACAATCTGCCCCCGGAAATCCAGAAGTTCTTCAAGCAGTTCGGCGGCGCCCCCAATGGCGGGGCCATGCCTCAGGCCAAGCATCCGATGATGATGGGCGAAGGCTCGGGCTTCTTCGTTTCGGCCGACGGTTATATCGTCACCAACAACCACGTCGTGCAGAAGGCCAAGACCGTCACCGTCACCACGCAGGACGGCAAGACGCTTGACGCCAAGGTTGTCGGCACCGACCCGAAGACCGATCTCGCGCTCATCAAGGTCAATGAGGCCGGTGATTATCCCTTCGTCGCGTTCTCCAAGGAAACCGCACGCATCGGCGATTGGGTCGTGGCGATCGGCAATCCTTATGGCCTCGGCGGCACGGTGACCGCTGGCATCATCTCGGCTGAAGGCCGCGACATCGGCGACGGCCCCTATGACCGCTTCCTGCAGATCGACGCCCCGATCAACCGCGGCAACTCGGGCGGCCCGACCTTCAACATGAAGGGCGAAGTCGTCGGCGTGAACACCGCCATCTACTCGCCGTCGGGCGGCAGCGTCGGCATCGGCTTTGCGATCCCCGCGGCCACGGTCGATAGCGTCATCAGCGCGCTCGAGCACGGCGGGTCCGTTCCGCGCGGCTATCTTGGCGTCAACATCCAGCCGGTCACTGCGGATATGGCCGAGAGCCTGGGCATGAAGACCGCCAAGGGCGCGATTGTCGCCGAGGCGATGTCGGGAACCCCGGCCGCTGACGCAGGCCTCAAAGCCGGCGACGTGATCACCAAGCTCAACGGCCAGGTGGTCGAGGACGCAGGCGACCTCACCCGCCGGATCGGATCGTTCAAGCCCAGCGACAAGGTCGAACTGACCTATCTGCGCGACGGCGCCGAGAAGACGGCTCGATCACGCTCGCCGACCAGAAGAACGAGACCGTGGCCAAGGCTGACGGCGCGCAAGCAAAAGAGCAGGGCGCGCTCGGCATCCAGATCGCTCCGGCCAAGGACGGCGATAAGGGCGTCGCCATCGTCGGCGTCGATCCGAACGGAACGGCCGCGGAGCAGGGACTGGCTGAGGGCGACATCATCCTCGATGTCGCAGGCAAGCCGGTGTCGAGCCCCGCGGACGTGAAGGCCGGGATCGCGAGCGTGAGAAGCCAGGGCAAGAAGGCCGTGATGATGCGGATTCAGACCGCTCAAGGCGCCCGGTTCGTAGCCGTCCCGTTCCCCAAGGCGTAAGCCCGCATTTTACGCCGGGGACGGGCGGCGGCGCGTAGCTTGGGAGGGTCGCGCGCCGCCGTTTCGTCAGCTCCGAAACGGCCGGCCAGCCGTCCCCAAATCGAACTCCGGCGCCGGGGCGTAAGCTCCGGCGCCGTCGTTTCAGGCCGACTTCGGCTGGCTGTCGGCGCGCGCCGACGCGGCCACTCGTACGCTGGCCCGGAAGTTTGGGTCTTTGCGAGCAGCCGGGTGAAGATGACGACGTGAGTGAATAAAAGGATCGGGACCAGAAAGCCTGGAATGATGAGCCAGGGCAAAGTCGTCATCGGCGAGCTGTCGGGCGGCCCAACGAAAACCTGAAGCGGACCCGGCGCCGACAGGGCCCCCAGCGTGACCGCAGCGACAAGGTCGGCGACCCCGAGCGCGTTCCATAAGAGGACGAGCGGCCGCAT
This sequence comes from uncultured Alphaproteobacteria bacterium, assembly GCA_963762335.1. Taxonomy (GTDB): domain Bacteria; phylum Pseudomonadota; class Alphaproteobacteria; order Rhizobiales; family Beijerinckiaceae; genus Roseiarcus. Next base: position 87,273 of record CAVXKU010000016.1, read on the forward strand.
GGCCGCGCCGAAACGCGAGACCGACCAGGCGAGCGGCAGCGCGGTCACGCCCATGAACACATCGCCCCATCCCGCGCTTGGCGCAAACGGGGCCGGCAGGCGGCCCTCCGCGTAGAGAATGATGAAGGCTGCTCCGAGCACACGGATCGCATGCAGGCCGATGAGCGCCGGCAATGGCGTTGCGGCCATCGCATGTCTCACCGAGGGCAGGGCGAGATAAGCCCAAACGAGCGCCGCGATGGGCAAAATCACCGTCAGGCCGAGCGCTGGCGCGCCTCCATGAGCGGGGCCGAGCGCGCCGGTCGCGCCAATCGCCAAAACCAGCGCGAACCATGCGCCGAGCGAAACAAGAACGCTGATCCGGCCGCCCATGGATCGCGCCATCGCCCATGACAGAAAGCCTACAGCGATCGAGGCGCTGAGCGTCAGTTCAGCGGTCGACAGGATGTCCAGCATATTGATCTCCTTTAAAGTGTATCTACACGTATATTGAAAAATTTTAGTTTGCAGCGTCTTCGAGCCCAGCCGCCGCCAAGGCCGCGTCCTGCGCCTTCTTCCAGAAGGGGAAGGCGCGCCGCGCGGCCTCCTCGCCAGCCGGCGTGATCGCGACTTTACGAACGCGCCGGTCCTCGCCTTCATCGATTTGAACAAGCCCATCCCGAACGAGCAGAGCCAGGTTGCGCGTCAGCGTCGTTCGCTCGAGGCCCTGGAAGTCTGCGAGGCGGGTGGTCGGAATGGGTCCGGTTTGGATCAGCGTCGCCAAAAGGGTGAATTGAGTGCCGCGAATCCCTGATCCTCGCATCGCTTTTTCGAAGGCGCGGGTCAGGTCTCGGCTCCGGCGGCGCGCGGCGGTGCACAGGCATTGTCGGGCGGCGGCGAAGTCGGCTTCTTCGGGTTTCATATTATGTGTATATACACTATTCAAGCAAAGAGTCAATCTGTTGGCGGCTGCGGAGCCGGGGGCCGGTTTCGCTCGGGTTCAATGCGCGGGGAGAACTCATCCCCAAGGTAAATCGGTTGCAAAAGTCTTTTCGCTGTCGGAAAGTTTGACCCGAAACATTGTCGATATTGATTTACAGCCGAGCCGCGCAGTCTGATTCCAAGCGGCGGCGCCCGAGCAAGATACGTCGATATTTCAGTTATTGATGGAGTCGATCGCCATGCCGGATTGTTTTGTGATCATGGGTTTCGGGCAGAAAGACCGACCTTGCGACTGGCCGGGTGCTCGATCTCGATAAGAGCTACAGGAACATCATCAAGCCCGCTGTCACCGCTGCCGGCTACAACTGCATCAGGGCTGACGAGATTCAACATTCGGGCGTCATCGACGTCCCGATGTACGAGCTGCTTTTCTCGGCTGACCTGGTCGTCGCGGACCTATCGACGGCAAATCTGAACGCGGTCTTCGAGCTAGGCGTGCGCCATGCCTTGAAGCCGCGTGCGACGATCATCATGGCGGAGAGCAAGTTCACGATCCCGTTTGACGCCAATCATATTGTCGTCCGCCACTACGAACATCTCGGACCCGATATCGGCTTCGACGAGACCATCCGCATGCGCGGGGTGCTGACGACCTTGATCAACGCCCTCAAGGGCGGGGATGCAATCGACAGTCCTGTCTACACCATGCTTCCGGGTCTCAAGGGACCAACTCGGCCTGCCGGGATGAACATGAGAGCGGCTGCGCCCATGGAGCAACCGCAATCCTTCGAGGACAGTTACGCACGAACCTGCAAATTGCGCGGGAGGCGATGGACGCAGGGTCGTTCGATTTCGCCAAGAAGAAACTCCAGGACATCTATAATGAACAGACCAAGCCCGGAGCGGATGGCAACCCGAAGGCCGCCCGGCCGTTTATTATCCAGCAGCTCGCTCTTGCGACCTACAAGGCGGGCGAAGCCAAGGCGAAAACTGACGGTCCTGAGCAGGCCTTGGCGGGCTACGCCCAAGCCGAGGCGCTCCTGCAACAACTCAACGCCGAGACGACCACCGATCCTGAGACGATTGGCTTGTGGAGCGCGATCCACAAGCGAAGGGCGGAAATGGAGACAAGATCGCCGGACGAGCGAAAGCGGGACCTCACCGAGGCAATTCGCGCCGCCGAGCGCGGCTTCCTCATAAAGCGGGACTATTACAACGGAACAAACCTCGCTTATCTCCTGAACTTCAGGGCGTCGCTGTCGTCCGGTGATGACAAAATCGCCGACAACGTCCTCGCCAATCGCGTCCGCCGCGAGGTTGTGGACATCACCAATCGCGGCCTGGACACGCTCGCGGCGAACGCGTCCGCGGGCGCGGACACGGCAACGCTGACAAACGAGAAATACTGGCTTGCGGCCACGCGCGCGGAAACCCTGATCGCGCTCGGCGACAAGTCCGGCGATGACCTGATGGCGGAAGCCCTCAAGAGCGCGCCCGCCCCGTGGATGGCGAACTCGACAAGGAGCCAGCGCGATCGTCTGCTCAAGCTGATGGCGGCGGCGCGGCCGTAAGTCGTCGCTTGGGCGGCCACGAGGCTGATTTGGGTTGAGGCGATCGAACCGTGGCTTCAGCAGCAGCAATTGATTGCGGAAAAACCAAAATTAGATTAGACTTATCCCATGAATAATTCTGCGCTCCCGCACGCCAAGATCGGAGTCTCGCTCTCCACGACGCGAATCTCGGGGATAAAGCGCGCCGAAGAATCTTCGAGCGAAAATCCCGTGTAACCCATTGATAAGTCTCGTTTCGGACGAGAGAATCCAAGGAATTCCAAGGAAATCCAATACCTAAAAAACGTGGAATCGCGGCCAAACGGCCAGGGGCCAAGAAAACCCAAATTCACCGCGCCCGCTCCCAGCTCCCCTCGTCGCCCTCGCGCCAATAGCTGATCGTTTGGCCCTCATCCTTGAGGCGCCGCCATTCGCCACGCGCCTGATCAAGCGCTGTCTCGTCGCGCCCGTCAAACATGAGAACGACGAGGTCGAACGCGCCGTCGGCCTCGCTGGCTTCAGCGCCGGAAAGCCTGACCAGCATGGTGGCGGCGTTGGGGTTGGCGCGTTCGCTTGTCAGAAAGATCGGCTGCTACATCGGATCGCCGTCGCCGGCCGCGCCATGCGGAAGAAAGCTCGCATCGTCGTAGGTCCACAACCGCTCATTGAGAGCGGCGACCATTTCATCGGAAGAGGCGCGCACGAGGACACGCCGGCCTTCCTCCAGTGCGCGCTCGAGCAAGCGGGGCAGCGCCTGATCGATGCGTCGCCGCTCGAGATGATGAAAACGGACCTCTGTCACTGACCCGCTGGGCCGACAATCACGAACGTGCGGTCGGAGCCAGTCGCCATCAGTCCAAGGCTCACGCCGCCGGGTTCGTGCTCCTCGGTCTTGCCCGCCACGTAGACGTCGCCGCGCTCGCGCGATGCGGCGAGATATTGGCCGGCGTCGGCGCTCATGCCGCGCAGAACGCCGCGGCTCTTGGCGCCGTCCCAACCCAGCGCAGCCTTTAGCGCGGCGGTCTGAAAGCGCTCGAAATTCGTGGTCGTTCGGGCGTTAGCCGGTTCGCCGACCCGCGCCTCGAAGCGCAAGAACTGATCGCCGCGGCAGCTGAGCGTGGCGTCGACGTCCACCTTCGTCGTGACGTCGAATACGTTCGAATCGGACCGCGTGCGCGATACGACGACAGCACGCCCGAACTCGACCTGCATGTCGCTCGCCTCGGCTCGCAGGGCGTTGGTAAAAGCATCGCATCCCGCGATCGCCCACGCCTGTTCCAGCGACGCGGTCCAGGCGGCGGCGAGCGCGAAGATCGTGGACCGAATCCGCATCCTGACCCCTCTCCGCCCGATTCTCGAATCAATTCGTCAATGAGAACCTAATCTTCGTAAGAGTCAGCCAGGAAACGATTGAGAAGACGCACGCCCCAGCCCGCCCCCCAAGACTGATTGATGTCCGATGGCGGCGAACCCATCGCCGTTCCCGCAATGTCCAGATGCGCCCATGGCGTCTCCTTGACGAATCGCTGCAGGAACTGCGCGGCGGTGATCGAGCCGCCGTTGCGCCCGCCGGCATTCTTCATGTCCGCGAATCTGGAGTCGATCAGCTTGTCGTAAGCCGCGCCGAGCGGCATGCGCCAGACTTTCTCTCCAGACGCCTCGCCGGCGGCGGCGAGACGCTGCGCCAGTTCGTCATTGTTGGAAAAGAGCCCAGCCGCGTCATTTCCCAGTGCGACGATGATGGCGCCGGTCAGCGTCGCCAGATCGATGATCACCCGTGGAGAATAGGTCTCCCGCACGTACCACAGCGCGTCGGCCAGAACGAGCCGTCCTTCTGCGTCCGTATTGACGATCTCGATCGTCTGCCCCGACATCGAGGTAATGATGTCGCCAGGCCGGATCGCGTCGCCGTCCGGCATGTTCTCGACCAGGCCGATGACGCCGACGACGTTGACTTTCGCTTTGCGGGCGGCAAGCGCGTGCATGAGGCCGACAACACAGGCGGCTCCGCCCATGTCGCCCTTCATATCCTCCATACCGGCCGAAGATTTGATGGAGATGCCGCCGGAATCGAAACAAACCCCCTTGCCCACAACCGCGATTGGCTTTGTCCGCTTTGACTTTGCCCCGTTCCACCGCATCGTGACGAGCCGGCTGTCGCGCGCCGATCCTCTTCCGACAGCCAGCAGCGCGTTCATCCCCAGTTTGCCCATCGCTTTCTCGTCGAGCGTTTCCACTTCGACGCCGAGCTTCTCCAGCGCCTTGGCGCGGTCAGCGAACTCGATGGGGAAGAGGACGTTGGGCGGCTCATTGACCAGATTGCGCGCCAGTTCGACCCCATCGGCGAGTGCAAAGCGCTCTTGACCGGCGGCGCGCGCGGCAACCGTGTGGCTTGAGTTGATGACGAAATCAGGCGACTCAACGCCATTGTCGTCTGAGTTTTTCGTGCGGGTTTTGTATTTATCGAACCGGTAGCCGCGGAGGCGTAGGCCAAGCGCAAAATCGGCGGCCGCCGAGCCGTCCCACATTCCCGACGGCGCCTCAAAGGCGACTTCGACCCGCTTCGCGCCGGCCACTTTGCCAAAGGTGAATCCGCCGAGCGTCATGAAATCGACAGAGGCGTTCTCTTTGCCGGGAGCGACTCCGACGACCAGCAGCCTAGACGCGTCGAGACCGGTCGGCGCCGGGATGTCGAGCGCCGTACGCTGGGCGCCGCGAAAGTTTAACGCCTTGGCCGCTGTGCGGATTAGCGGTTCGATATCGCCGAATTGGGCAGTCACAGCCGGAGCAGGTCTCATGTCTGCCCCGACAAACACGACGAGCGCGCTGCCTTTGGGCGCAGCCAGGGGCCCGAAGGCGATCTTGATCGAGCCGCTCATTACCAGCGCGTATCCTTGTACCGATTTGAACTATGCGCCAACGGATGGGAATCCCGGCCGCCAGCACGGGCATATCGGGGGGTTTTGCCGCCCCCGTCAATAAGCCGCCGTGATTGAGCCGCACATTTCGGCCGGTTATGATGTGACGCTGGCGAGAGGAGCAAGTGGCCTTGCAACGAGAGAACACATCGGGCAGGCGCTCCGGTCAGAACGGTCTGCGCTGACGCGCGGACGCTTCGTCTCAAAACCGATACGGCGGCAATGATCAAGATCGAGCGCTATCTGTTCCGGACGGCGACAACTGCCTGTGTCTCGGGCTTGGTGGTCTTGACGGGTGTTGTATGGGTGACCCAGGCCCTGCGGCAGATCGACTTGATCACCAGCAAAGGCCAGACCATTTTGATATTTCTCTTGATCACGGGACTGGCGCTGCCGTCGTTGATAGCGATCATTGCGCCAGTGGCGCTGTTTGCAGGAGTGCTCTACACCCTGAACAAGTTGAACGGCGACAGTGAACTCGTCGTCATGGCGGCTTCAGGCGTATCGCCCCTTCGGTTGTTGCGTCCAATGGCGCTGCTGTCTGGGTTGGTGTTCGCGGTCGTGGCCGAACTATATCTCCAGGTTCTGCCTTGGAGTTTTGGAACGATCGAGAATCTGACGACGTTCGTTCACGCAGATTTTATTGCAAACTTTGCTCGTCCCGGTGCTTTCTCCCAGCTTGAAATCTGGATTCACGTTTCATTTTCGTGAGCGCACGCCGGACGGTGCATTGCACGGTGTGTTCATGCAGGACCTCCGTGATCCTGCTCGGGTCACCACCTATATCGCCGAGGCTGGAAAAACTGTCGATCACGATGGGGCGAGCTATCTCCAGTTATCCAAGGGCGTACTATTGAGGCCCCAGTCCGCGGCCAACTCCTCGATGGTGACTTTTGACGACTATACCATCGACCTGTCGCAATTCATTCACGCGGTCAGCACGATGAAAAGGCCGCGCCAACGCTCGACCGCCCAATTGATGGCGCCTGATGAAAAGGATCGCGCGGACCCTGCGTTGCTCGGCCATATCAGAAGCGAGCTGCTCGACCGGCTGGCGAGCCCATTTTACGCTTTCGCGGGCGGCCTCATTGCTTTCGCAGCGCTTGGCGAAGCGCGGACCACCCGTCAGGGACGCGGTCTCGCGATCGCCGGCGCGGTTCTCGCGTTTGCTGGCGTGCGTATGCTCGGGATCGCGGCCACCACGTTGGCCGTTGGCGCGCCATCCGCCGCCCTCTTTGTCTGGGTGACACCCCTCGTCGCGTGTCTTGGCGCCTTGGCGCTGATCTTGCGACGATTGATCCCGGTGTCTGTGCCGCCGGTCGCGAGAATCCCGGCGTGATCGGCCGGACGCTGTCATTTTATCTCGCGGGCCAATTCGCCCGCTCGGTGATCGCCGCGTTCATGTTGGTCTTCGCTCTCATTTACGCTGTCGACCTGGTGGAGCTCTTGCGTCGTTCGGGCAATTCTCAGCGCGCGAGCGGAATTCTTATGGCGGGCCTTTCATTCCTGCGGACACCGACGGTCGCCGAACAGGCATTGCCGTTTGCTGTTCTGTTTGGATCGATGATCGCGTTCCTGAATTTGTCACGCAAAATGGAGTTGGTGGTAGCGCGGGCGGCGGGTCTGTCCGTATGGCAATTTCTGACGCCGCCGCTCGCAGTGATCGTCCTGATGGGGGTGTTGTCGGTCATAGCTTACAATCCGGCATCGACATGGATGAAACAGAAGTCGGACGAGATCGAAAGCAGGGTGTTTGGCGGTCCCGCCACCGGCACGATCGGAATGTGGATTCGGCAGAAAAGCGTCGATGGCCAAGCGATAATTCGAGCCCTCGGAAGGAGCTTGGGCGGAGCCGAGTTCAACGGGATCCAGGTTTTCAACTTTGACGACCAGGGTAATTTTGTCGAACGGCTAGAGGCCGAGACAGGTGAATTACGCGATGGTTATTGGGTATTGCACAATGTCATACTGGTCAGTCCTGGCTTCGAGGCGCTCCGAGTCTCCACTTACCTGTTGGCGACAAATCTGAGTCGCCGAGAGGTCACCCAGGCCTTCGTCGCGCCAGAAACAGTGTCATTCTGGCAGTTGCCCGAGCTCGCAGAACAGACCGCGCGCGCGGGATTGGACCCTACAGCCTACGTATTGAAATATCAGGAGCTTTTGGCGCGGCCGCTGATGTTGGCTTCGATGGTTCTGGTCGCCGCTTGCTTTTCGTTAAGATTCTTCCGAATGGGCGGGATCGAATATATGGTTTCCGGTGGCGTCATTGCGGGGTTCATGCTTTATGTGGCCACCAAAGTAGTCAGCGATCTCGGCGGAGCGGGCTTTCTCAACGCCTCCGTGGCGGGGTGGTCGCCCGGGGTCGTTGGTTGCATGTTTGGCGTGTATGTGCTGCTGCAACAAGAGGATGGTTGATGGGTTTCGCCCTCAGCTTTCCCTTTAAAACAAGTCCCCGCTTCACGCGGGCCGCGCGGATCGCATTGTCGCTCGCAATTGCTGCGAGTGCGGCATGGATTCAGTTGTCCGCTGGGCCGACCGCTGCTCAAACCTCTCCGGTCCCCTCGGCGCAAGCTAAGCCACAGGACAAGCTGGTCATCGACGCGGATCAACTCGTCTACGACAAGGACAAGAACACGATCTCGGCCGTCGGTTCAGTCCAACTCTTCTATCAGGGCCGCGTGATTCAGGCCGACCGCGTAACTTACGACCGCGCCACGAAGCGCGTCTACGCGGAAGGCCACGCTAAGATGACCGATGAGCATGGCAACATCGTCTACGGAAGTCGGTTCGCGCTCAGCGACGACTTCCGCGATGGGTTCATCGACAGCGTCCAGGTCCTGACGAACGACAAAACACGCTTTACGTCGCCGCGCGTCGAGCGCTCCAACGGCGACGTCACGGTGCTGCAGAATGGCGCGTATACCGCCTGCGAACCATGCAAGGACCACCCGGAACGGCCGCCATTCTGGCAGGTACGCGCAACTAAGATCATCGAGAACCAACAGACCCATACGGTGTACTACGAGGACGCTCAGCTCCAATTCTGGGGTTTCCCCGTCTTCTACATGCCTTATTTTTCTTCGCCGGACGCGACCGTGAACAAGAAGACGGGCCTCTTGGCGCCGGCGCTCGTTTCCGGCGGCAACCTCGGCTACGGCATGAGCGTGCCTTATTTCATCGATTTGGCTCCCAACTACGACCTCACCCTGACGCCAACCTTTCTCTCGAAGCAGGGGTTATTGGGAGAAATCGACTGGCGCCAGCGGCTGTCCAACGGCATGTACAACATTCAAGCAACCGGGATCGACCAAGCGCAGCCTGGGGTATTTCCGGCCTTTCCTTACGGCGCGGGAGATACAAAGCTCAGAGGCTCTATCCAAAGCAGCGGAAACTTTTTCCTGAATGACATGTGGCAGTTCGGCTGGAACGGCACATGGATGAGCGACAAGTTCTTCCTCAACGACTACCGGCTGCAGGGCATCAATTTCGACAATTTCTATTTCCAGGACGTCACCTCGACGGCCTATCTGCGCGGCCAGTCCGCCCAGAGCTACTTCGATCTCAGCGCGTACCATTTCGAGGGTACGACCGCGTATGACGACAATCGTACGCTGCCGGTCGCTGTCGCGCCGGTCTTTGACTACAACCGAGTGTTCAACGTACCCGCCGACCGGACCAACGGTCTCGGAGGTGAACTGACTGTCGACGCCAACGTCGCCAACATCAATCAGACCAATGCGGCGTTCCAATCGACTGGTCTGCAGACGTTCGACAACGCGTATCATCTCTACAACGTCTGCGAGACCCAGGTCGGAAGTACTTCCGTTAATACATATATCCCCGGCAAATGCATGTTGCGTGGCATCGCCGGCAACTACACGCGCGCCTCAGGGCAGGTGTCCTGGCAGCGGGGATATATCAATTCCCTCGGTGAAGTCTGGAAGCCGTTCCTGTTCGCGCGCCTCGACGGGGAAGCGACCGAACTCAATGAAACGGGATCGATCACCTACGCCAGCGTACTTGGCACGAGCACGGTCGCCAATTCGAACCAGGCCGCCTTCTTTTCCGGCTCGAACACCGGCGCTTTCGCTCGCGGCATGGCGGGCGCCGGCGTCGAGTATCGCTTCCCGTTTACGGCCACATCGTCCTGGGGGACGCAGACGATTACGCCAATCGCCCAGTTTATCGCCCGGCCGAACGAGATGATCCCGCGAATCCAACCAAACGAAGATTCGCAGAGCCTAGTCTTCGACGAGACGAACCTGTTCGCTTGGAACAAATTCTCCGGCTACGATCGGGTCGAAGGCGGGACGCGCCTTAATTATGGGCTCCAGTACGCCGCCGATTTCTCCAATGGAGGCCACGCCAATTTTGTGGCTGGGGAATCGATCCAGGTCGCCGGGCAGAATTCCTATACTCTCTATGATCCCTCCAACACTGGGCTCGAGTCCGGGTTGGACAAGAAGTACTCGAATTTCGTGTTTGGCGAGACGCTGCAGCCGTTTTCGAACCCGATCACGTTCATGAGCAAGCAGCAGTTCGACAGCTCGACGCTACAGCTCGCGCGCTTCGACGCGATCGCCAAGGCGAGCTTCGCGGGCATCAACGGCAGCGTCGACTATGCGCTTTACGCCGCTCAGCCCGCGCTCGGTTACGAATTCCCGCGCGAAGGCCTGACCGGAAGCCTGGGCTATAGCTTCCTTGACCGTTGGTCGATCGACGGGTCGCTGGTGCTCGACATGTCGCGGCACTACTACGACACGCTGGGACAGACGACGCCGATCTTCTATCCCGTAGGCTATTCATTTGGCCTCGGCTACAAGGACGCCTGCACCACCCTCAGCTTCAGGTATTCGTCCAATGTCAGCCAGCCCGGCCTCTTCAGCGTGACGCCGGGCGGTCCGGTGATCTTGAACCCTGCAACGCGCAACCAGACTCTCATGATTCAGCTCGTGCTGCGCACGCTCGGCGACGTCAGGACGAACGTCGGCCTCTAATCTGCCGCTTCGTCGGCCGAAAAGCCGCCCTGGGAGCATCAAGCATGACCGGCGACACGCCGCCGCTGGCGTTGACCATGGGCGATCCATCGGGGATCGGTCCTGAACTGGCGCTGGCTGCCTGGCGAGACGGCGCGCCAAAGGCGCCGTTCGTCGTCTTCGCTACGCCGAGCGTTCCTGCGCGCCGCCGCCAAGCGCACGGGTTTCACAGCCCCGATCATCGAGACTGATCTGGCCGGCGCTCGAGCCGCGTTCTCGGACGGCTTGCCGGTCATTCCGTTGAGAAACACGGTCGAAGATGCGCCTGGCCGCCCGAGCGCAGCCAACGCCGCGGCGACGATCGAATCGATCGAGCGCGCCGTCGAAGCGGTCCATCGAGGCCAGGCGCGCGCGGTGGTGACGAACCCGATCGCCAAAGCTGCGCTCTATGAGGCCGGGTTCAAATATCCCGGCCACACCGAATATCTCGGCGCGCTCGCTGAGGCCTGGGGCGCCCCGGCCCATCCGGTAATGATGATCTGGTCGGAGACGCTGGCCGTCGTCCCCGTGACAATCCACATCCCTCTCGCCGACGTGCCCAAGGCGTTGACCGCCGACCTCATCATCAAAACCGCGCGCATCGTGGATCGCGACCTGCGCGCCCGCTTTGGCATAATGCGGCCGCGTCTGGCGGTCGCCGGCCTCAATCCGCATGCGGGGGAGGGCGGAGCGATGGGGCGGGAGGAGATCACGATCATCGGGCCCGCGATCGAAGCGTTGCGGGCCGAGGGGATCGATGTCGTCGGGCCGCTTCCCGCCGATACGATGTTCCATCCCAGGGCGCGGGCGCGCTACGACGTGGCGCTCACCATGTACCACGACCAGGGCCTCATCCCGGCCAAGACCCTCGCCTTCGACGAGGGCGTCAACGTCACGCTCGGCCTGCCGTTCGTGCGCACCTCCCCCGATCACGGCACGGCGTTCGACATCGCTGGAAAGGGGGTCGCCAATCCTTCGAGCCTGATCGCGGCGCTCAAGCTCGCCGATCGGTTGACGCGATGAGCCGACGAACCACCTCCCTCATCCCGAGGAGCGGGGCGGAGGCCCCTCCCGGGGCGCCTCGGGACGACGGAGGCCCTCGCTGCCGACGGGCTGCCCGCTTTGCGCGAAGTGGTCGCGGCGCACGGGCTCGAACCCCGCAAGGCGCTGGGGCAGAATTTCCTGTTCGACCTCAACCTGACCCGAAAGATCGCTCGCGCCGCGGGCCCGCTCGCGGGCGTCGCCGTGGTCGAGGTCGGGCCCGGCCCGGGGGGCTTGACGCGCGCGCTTCTGTCGGAGGGCGCCGAGAAGGTGATCGCCATCGAGCGCGACGCCCGCGCGCTTGGCGCGCTCGCCGAGATCGCCGCGCACTGGCCGGGACGGCTTGAGATCATCGAAGGCGACGCGCTTCGCATCTCGCCTCAGACACTCATCGACAAGGCCGGAGCGATGCCGATCCGCATCGTCGCCAACCTGCCCTATAACGTGGGCACCGCGCTCCTGACCGGATGGCTTGAGGCCGAGCCCTGGCCGCCGTTTTACGATCGCCTGATCCTGATGTTCCAGCGGGAGGTCGCCGAGCGCATCGTCGCGACCCCGGCGCAGCGCGCCGATTACGGGCGCCTCGCGGTGCTCGCGGGGTGGCGGACGGAAGCCAGCATCCTGTTCGATGTCGCGCCCGCCGCCTTCACGCCGCCGCCCAAGGTCACGTCCAGCGTGGTGGAGCTCGTCCCGCGCGCCGCGCCGGCGCCGTGTGACGGCGCGACGCTGTCGGCGCTGACGCAGGCCGCATTCGGCCAGCGGCGCAAGATGCTGCGGCAGTCGCTCAAGGGCTTCGCCGCCGCGCGCGGGCTCGACCTGGCCTCGCTGATCGCAGGCGCCGGGCTCGAACCGACCATGCGGGCGGAGGAGGTCGACGTGGCCGGGTTCGTGACGCTGGCGAAGGCCGCCGCGCGCGCCGTCTGGGAAATTACGTAAATAAATAGTTTTATGCGCTCGAAGGCCGTTTGGCCTGCGGAATAAGCGCGCTTAAACGCCAGTAAACGTCAATAAACGCTAGTAAAAGTGCTAGCGTTTACTAGCGTTTATTTTTTGGAATCGAGACTTTTCAATGAGTTACGAGTGATTGAAATAAAAAATTTGGCCTCTGTCTTACCCGCTGATCGAACCGTCGTGAGCGCGCCTCCCCATCTTGGCTGTGGCCCAAAGTCCGGGTTGGAATTGGCTCATAGAAAATACGATAGCACGAATTCTGTTTTTCGTAAAGACAATGCCGTCGCCTCAAAGAGAAAGGCCGCCCCGAGGCGGCCTTCCCATTCCGTTCGTCTTACGCCGTCACGCAACCCCTCGCCCTGCGCCGGTATCCCGCAAAACCCAACCCGCCAAAGCCGATGAGCAGCGTGGCCCAGGTCGAGGGCTCGGGCACGGGCAGGCCCATCGCGCTGAGCGCCGCGTCCGCAACGAGAAGATGCCCCGCCGCGGTCGGATGGACGCCGTCCCAGAAAAGGTACGTGTCCTGCACTGCGGGGAGGGTGGAGCAGACAGAGCCGCCGGTCGCGTATCCGGTATAGCCGCCGGTCCAGCATGGAGCCGTCACGTTGGAGAAGCCGAACGCGCTCGGATCTTTGACCGCCTCATCGATCAGGGCATAGGTGTTGAGATCGAAGACCGTAAGCCCGGCGGCCTCGACCGGCGCAAGGTCCAGCAGCACCTGATGATCGAAATAACCTGAAAGGGCGCTGGCCGCCGCGGAGGCGGCTGGACCAAGGGCCTTGATGCTCGGAGTTGCGCCGAGGTCCGGCACGTCGAACAACGCCAGGTTCTTCGCGCCCGCGGCCGCGAGCGCGGCCACCTCCGACGCCACCACCTGAGCGGCGGCTGCAGCGGCTTGCAGCGGCGTCAGGCCGCCCGTCGATCCGCTCAGGATAGCGAACAGATCGTTGGCGCCGATCGAGAAGGTGTAGAGGGCGTTCGAGGGCGCGCTGGCGTGGCTTAAAAGGAACGTGTCGACCTGTTGCGTCAGATTGGGGACATTCGAATTGTTCGTGTAGGCGGATCCGGTCGTCGCGCCGCCGAAGGCGTAATCGTCCCTCCGGCCAGGCTCGGAGTCAGCGCCGGAAGGCCCAGCCTCGCCGGCGAGGTCCTGCGCCCAGACCGGCCCGTTGCTGAATTGGCCGTTGACGTAAGGGCTGGCGGGCTCAAGCTCCGCCTGTTGCAAGGAACACGTTGCCCACGTCCGACAGGCTGTCGCCGAACACATATTCAGCCGAGAAGTCGGCGGCTTGGCCGCGGAGCCGCCAAGCAGCGCGCCCGAAAGGCAAGCGGCAAACGTCGCCTTCGGAAGGATGTGTGGATCATCTGGACGTTTTCCTCCGGGTCGGCTCTTGTTCGCGGCCCGACAATTGCCGGCGCTGTCACCCTGTCGCAGGAGGCGCATCCGTTCAAGGCGCAGACGGTGGGTAAGGGACGTCGCTGAGTAGCACAAGGTGATTTGACGGGAGGGCGATCTTCGATCGCGGCGCTCTGCCTGGCGAGGCCCGCTTCGCGGCCCGACGGTCATGGCAGGGCCGGTTCCGCCTCGCGCTAGCGGCGGCCCTTGCCCCATCGATTCGCGCGGTAGTCGCGGATCATCTCGTGCGCGGCGTTGCGGCCGGGGGCTCCGGTGACGCCGCCGCCGGGGTGAGTTGACGCGCCGCACATGTAAAGGCCCGGAATGGGCGATCGGTAGTCGGCGTGTCCGAGTACCGGCCTTGCCGAATAGAGCTGGTCGAGGCTGAGCTTCCCATGAAAAATGTCGCCGCCGACAAGGCCGAACTCGCGCTCGAGATCGAGGGGCGAGAGGATCTGGCGGGCGATGACCGAGGCCTTGAAGCCGGGCGCATACGATTCGACCGTGTCGATCATGAGATCGGCGACCGTCTCGCGCGCCTCGTCCCATGAGCGCCCGTCCGGCAATTTCGGCGCGACATGCTGGCAGAACAGCGACGCGACGTGCTGGCCGGGAGGCGCAAGCGAATCGTCGAGCGTCGAGGGGATCAGCATTTCGACGATCGGCTGAGCCGACCAGCCGGACAGCCGCGCGTCCATGAACGCGCGCTCCATATAGGCGAGGCTCGGCGCGATCACGATGTCCGCTCCCATGATGTTCGGCCGCCTCGCGCCCCGGAAGAGCGGTGAAGCTCGGCAGCTCGCTCAACGCCAGGTTCATGCGGAACGAGCCCGAACCGCTGCGATAAGACGCAATGCGGGCGCGGAAGTCGGCGGGCAGGGCGGCCGGATCGAGAAGCCTTTCGAAGGTGAGCTTTGGGTGCAGGTTGGAGACGATTGCGCGCGCCGCGATCCGCTCGCCCTTGTCCGTGACGACGCCGACGGCGCGGCCCTTCTCGATCAGGATCTCGTTCACGGCGCAATTCGTGCGAATGTCGACGTTGCGAACGGCGCAGGCGCGCGCGATCGCCTGCGCAATCGCGCCCATGCCGCCGATCGCATGGCCCCAGACGCCTTTTTTGCCGTTCACCTCGCCCCAGCAATGGTGGAGAAGCACGTAGCCCGTGCCGGCCGCATAAGGGCTGTCGTAGGTTCCGACGATTCCGTCGAAGCCGAGGATCGCCTTGATCGGGTCGCTCTCGAACCATTGGTCGAGAACGTCGCCGGCCGAGCGGGTGAAAAGTTCGAGGAGATCGCGCTGCCCTTCGAGGTCGAGCGAGCGCAGGCGGTTTCCGACTTTGGCGGTATCGATGAGGGCGCCGAGACTGGCGGCGAGACCCTGTCCGGTCGCGACATTGGGCGGCGTCTCGAGCGCAAGCGCGCGCAGGACGTCGGTCAGGCGCTCGAGCCGCGCCTCGTAGACGTCGAACCGCTCGGCGTCGCGGGCGGAGAACTTGGCGATCTCTGCTTTCGTGCGTCCCGGCCCAACCTTGAGATAGCGCCCGTCGGGCAGCGGCAGGAAATTGGAGAGGGGTCGCTCGACGATCCGGAGCCCGTGGGCGTGAAGTTCGAGATCGCGGATGATCGTCGGGTTCAGCAGCGAGACCGTGTAGGCGGCGACCGAATTGCGGAAGCCGGGGTGAAATTCCTCGGTGACCGCCGCGCCGCCGACCTGCGCGCGGCGTTCGAGCACCGTGACTTTGAGGCCGGTCATGGCGAGATAGGCGGCGGCGACGAGGCCGTTGTGACCGCCGCCGATGACGATGACGTCAGGCATCAGGGTTGCGGGCTCATGCGGCGCAGAGCCGTCCAGAGGACGGCCCTCATCCGGACGCGCCTATCGCGCGCCACCTTCTCCCCGAGGGAGAGGGGGTTCCTGATCTCCTCGACCTCTCCTCCGAGGAAAGGGGGCGCCGCCCTTCTCCCTCGGGGAGAAGGTGGCCCGAAGGGCCGGATGAGGGCCGCTCCGCGCTACACGTCAAACCTCACCCCTTGCGCGAGCGGCAGCTTGGCCGAATAGTTCACCGTGCTCGTCTGCCGGCGCATGTAGGCCTTCCAGGCGTCGGAGCCGCTCTCGCGCCCGCCTCCGGTCTCCTTCTCGCCGCCGAACGCGCCGCCGATCTCCGCGCCGGACGGGCCGATATTGACGTTGGCGATGCCGCAGTCGGACCCGGAGGCGGACAGGAACGCCTCCGTCTCGCGCAGGTTGAGGCTGAAGATCGACGACGACAGGCCCTGCGGCACGTCGTTCTGGATCGCGATCGCCTCGTCCAGAGCTCTCGTAGCCAAGCGTGTAGAGGATCGGCGCGAAGGTTTCCTCGCGCACGATTCCCGACTGGTCCGGCATCTCGACAATCGCCGGCTCGACATAGGCGCCGCCGTTCGGAACGCCCTTGGCGACATTGCCCCCGCCGTGGACTTTGCCGCCCTCGGTTTGAGCGCGCTTGAGCGCCGCCTGCATCCTGTCGCGAGCCCCGTGGTCGATCAGCGGACCGACCAGCGTCCCGTCCTGGCGCGGATCGCCGATCGGCAGGCTCGAATAGGCCTTGACCAGGCGATGCGTCAGGTCGGCGCGGATCGAGCGATGGACGATC
Source organism: uncultured Alphaproteobacteria bacterium (assembly GCA_963762335.1). Classification (GTDB taxonomy): domain Bacteria; phylum Pseudomonadota; class Alphaproteobacteria; order Rhizobiales; family Beijerinckiaceae; genus Roseiarcus. Next base: position 103,697 of record CAVXKU010000016.1, read on the forward strand.
AGGCGCCTCAGCGAGGTGCAGCGCTGCCCGGCCGTGCCGACGGCGGAAAAGAGGATGGCGCGGATCGCCATGTCGAGATCGGCGGACGGCGCGACGATCATCGCATTGTTGCCGCCGAGCTCGAGGATCGGCCGGCCGAAACGCGCCGCGACCTTCGGGCCGACGACCGAGCCCATGCGGGTCGAGCCGGTGGCCGAGACGATCGGCACGCGCTTCGATGCGACCAGCGCTTCGCCGATGCCCGCGCCGCCGATGACGAGCTGGGCGAGGCCTTCGGGCGCGTCGGGGCCGAAGCGCTTGAGCGCGCGTTCGAAAATCTTCATCGTCGCCAGCGCCGAGAGCGGCGTCTTCTCCGACGGCTTCCAGATCACCGGATCGCCGCAGACGAGCGCCAGCGCCGCGTTCCAGGACCAGACCGCGACCGGGAAATTGAAGGCGGAGATGATCGCGCACGGCCCGAGCGGATGCCAGCTTTCGGTCATGCGATGGCCGGGGCGCTCGGAGGCGATGGCGAGCCCGTACAATTGCCGCGACAGGCCGACGGCGAAGTCGCAGATGTCGATCATCTCCTGCACTTCGCCGAGGCCCTCGGAGGTGATCTTGCCGACCTCCAAGGTCACGAGCGCGCCCAAGGGCCTCCTTCGAGGCGCGCAATTCTTCGCCCAGCAGGCGCACGAGTTCGCCCCGGCGCGGCGCCGGAACCTCGCGCCAGGCGAGGAAGGCGCTCTGGGCGCGATCGATGATCGCCGGCATCTCGGCGGCTGGCGTCTCCCGGACACGGGCGATCTCGGCGCCGTCGATCGGCGAGCGGACGGAGAGCGAGCCGCCCTTAAGCTCCGCCGCAGTGAAGCCTGCGCGTTCGAGCACGTCCTCGCTGGTCATCGGTCTGGCCTCATCCTCGCGTATTGGCTCATGGGCGGCGCGGCCGCGTCTCTCTTTTCGACCTCAAATCCGCTCGTCCGGCAAGCCCGCCGTCGGCTCAGGGCTTCCCGTTGGTAAGCTGAGCCGACTCGTCGGGCTTCGCTTCCCGTCGGGTCAGCCGGTCGGCCGCGCCCATTACGGAAAATTCACGGGACGCGCGGGTTTCGATGGGCTATCGCTCGCCGCCTTAGGCCCAGCGGCGTTGCGTGGGAAGGGCCGAGCCACTATGTTTACGGGTGCGCGGGAGGTCCGCCCGCACGGGGAGCCATGGCATGGCGCGTTCGACCAATATCCTTCTGGCCTGCGTGGCGATGCTGGGGGCGATGCTGCTTGCGGTCGCGATGGAGCCGCGCAACCTCATGGCGCGCACCCATGAGATGTTCAATATCGACCAGCATCTGCCGACCCAGTTCGGGGACTGGAAGCCGGTCGCGGGACTGAACGTCGTCGCGCCGCCGGCTGCGGATTCGCTCGAAGCCACGATTTACAACCAGGAAGCGTCGCGCGGCTTTGTCGACCCGGACGGGCATGTGGTGATGCTGATGGTCGCCTATGGCGAGAGCCAGAGCGACCGTTTGCAGTTGCATCATCCGGAAGTCTGCTACACGGCGCAGGGCTTCCGCGTGTCGCGGACCAGCGCGGCCAAGCTCGACTATTCCCCTTCGGCGCCGCCGCTCAAGCTGACGAGACTGGTCGCTCAGCGCGAGGATCGGGTTGAGCCCATCAGCTATTGGATGCGGATCGGTTACGACAATGCGAACGGCAACTTGGCGCGCCAGGCGCTCAAGCTCGGATACGGCCTCAGGGGATTGGTCCCCGATGGCGTGCTGTTCCGCGTCTCGACGATCGGCGTCCCGGCCGACCAGAGCTTCAAGATCCAGGACAAGTTCATTCACGATCTGTTGAACGCGGTCGACCCCGCGACCAAGGAATTCATGGTCGGCGACCCTAAGAAGGCGCTGCTTTAAGTTCAGTCCACGCTTAGCCGCCGGCCGGCGATTTGCCGGCTGACGAGGGCGGCGTTCGCTCCGGCCCTGGCGGGCGTCTCTGCGCCTGAGGGCGCGGCTCGTCGACAATCGCATGTCCCGTACGGTATTCGCGTGAAGCGCTCGGGGCGCGCGAACGCGGTTGCAAGGGGGATCGCATGGAAAGGATATGGCTCAAGTCCTATCCCGAGGGCGTGCCAGCCGAGATTGACGGAGCGCGTTCGGCTCGCTCGGCGATTTCATCAAGACGAGCCTCGAAAAGTTTCGCGACCGGACCGCCTTCGTCAGCATGGGCAAGGCGATCTCCTATGGCGAACTCGACCTGAAGTCGCGCGCGTTCGCGAGCTACCTGCAAAATGTCGCGCGCCTGCCGCGCGGCGCGCGCGTCGCCTTGATGATGCCGAACGTGCTGCAATATCCGATCGCCGCCTTTGGCGCTCTCAGGGCAGGCTACGTCGTCGTCAACTGCAATCCGCTGTACTCGCCGCGCGAACTCAAGCACCAGCTCGCCGATTCGGGCGCGGAGGCGATCGTCGTCCTCGAGAACTTCGCGACCACGCTCGAAAAGGCGATTGCGGGAACGGCGGTGAAAACCGTCATCGTCACCGGCGCGGGCGATCAGTTGGGCGGCGCCAAGGGGGCGCTGGTCAATCTCGTCGTGCGCCATGTCCGGCGCGCCGTGCCCGCTTTCCGACTGCCGCAGGCGATACGCTTCAATCGCGCGCTCGCGCTGGGATCGCGCCAACGTTCACCGAGACGCCGATCGCGCCGGACGACATCGCCTTTCTTCAATACACCGGCGGGACGACCGGGGTGCCGAAGGGGGCGATGCTGACCCATCGCAACATGGTCGCGAACTTGCGCCAGATCCATGCCTGGCTCGCTCCGGCGATCGAGGCGACAGGCGAAATGTTCGTCGCCGCGTTGCCGCTCTATCACGTGTTTGCGTTGCAGGTGAACGGCTTCGTGCCGCTGATGATCGGCGCCTCGAATCTCATGATCGCCAATCCGCGCGACATTCCCGCACTGGTCAAGGCGTTGCGAGGCGCGCCGTTCACGGCCATTCCCGGCGTCAACACGTTGTTCAACGCGCTCCTCAACAACAAGGATTTCGCCAAGCTCGACTTTTCGCGTCTGCATCTGGCGATCGGCGGCGGCATGGCGGTGCAGCGGGCGGTCGCCGAGCGCTGGCAATCGGTGACCGGCAAACCGCTGATCGAAGCCTATGGACTGACCGAGACCTCTCCCGCCGCGATCGCCAATCCGCTGAACATCGATCATTTCAACGGCGCGATCGGCCTGCCGATGCCCTCGACCGAGATCGTCATTCGCGACGATGACGGCCACGACCTTGAGATCGGCGAAACAGGCGAACTTTGCATCAAGGGACCGCAGGTCATGGCGGGCTACTGGAACCGGCCCGACGAGACCGCGAAGGTGATGACCGCCGACGGTTTCCTGCGCACCGGCGACATCGCGCGGGTCGACGAACGCGGCTACGTGCACATCGTCGATCGCAAGAAGGACATGATCAACGTCTCCGGCTTCAACGTCTATCCGAACGAAATCGAGGACGTCGCGATGGGCCACCCCGGCGTGCTCGAGGCCGGCGCGGTCGGCGTTCCGGACGCCAGGACCGGGGAAGCGGTCAAGCTCGTGGTCGTGCGCAAGGACCCGGGCCTGACCGAGGCCGCTCTGATTGCCTATTGCCGGCAGCATCTGACCGGCTACAAGACGCCGCGCCAGGTCGAGTTTCGCGATACGCTGCCGAAGACCAACATCGGCAAGATCCTGCGCCGCGAATTGCGCGACGCGAGCCCGCCGACTTGAGGCTGACGCCGGCGGCCTTGGCGGCTGAGGTGACGGTGAAAGGGGCGGCACCTTCCCTTCTCCCTTTGGGAGAAGGTGGACGCGCCGATAGGCGCGGCCGGATGAGGGCTCCAGCTAGCGCGGCTGAGCTACGCTGTCACCGGCGAACCCTCCCCCAAACCCCTCTTCCGTCCCTCGACAGGCTCGGGATGACGGGAGAAGGGGAGCCGGTCAGGGCGCGCTGGCGGCGGTGAGCGCGTCCATGTCGGCTGGCGTCAGCGCGAGTTCGGTCGCGCGCACGAGGCTGTCGAGCTGTTCGAGCGAGGTGGCGCTGGCGATCGGCGCAGTGACCCCGGGCCTCGCCATGATCCAGGCGAGCGCCACTTCGGCCGGCTTTGCCTTGTGGCGCGCCGCCACCGCTTCGAGCGCGTCGATGATGCGAAATCCGCGTGGATTGAGATAGGCCTTGACCCCATCGCCGCGCGCGCTCTTGGAGAGGTCGGCCTCGCTGCGATACTTGCCCGACAGGAAGCCCTTGGCGAGGCTGAAATAGGTGATGACGCCGATCTGCTCGCGCTCGCAAAGGTCCGGCGAGGCCGCCTTCGAATTCGTGACGGTCGGCAAGATTGTATTCCGGCTGCAGAACCTCGTAGCGCGGCAGTCCCTTGGCTTTGGCCGCCGCAAGCGACGCCTCGAGCAGCTTGGCGCTGAGGTTCGAGGCGCCGCACCAGCGGATCTTTCCCTCCTTGATCAGGCGCTGATAGGCGCCGAGCGTCTCCTCGACCGGCGTCGCCATGTCGGGCCAGTGCGAAAGATAGAGGTCGATCGCGTCGATCTGCAGACGCTTGAGCGACGCCTCGACCGCTTCGGCAATGTACCGCGCCGACAGGCCTTCCTTTCCCTTGCCCATCGGCGAGCCGACCTTGGTGATGACGATGACGCGGTTGCGATTGCCGCGCGCCTTCATCCACTCGCCGATGATCGTTTCCGATTCGCCGCCTGAATTGCCGGGCGCCCAGGCGGAATAGACGTCGGCCGTGTCGATGGCGTTGAGGCCGGCGGCGGTGAACCTGTCCAGCACGTCGAACGAGGTCTTCTTGTCCGCGGTCCAGCCGAAGACATTGCCGCCGAGAACGAGCGGGGCGATGGAAAGGTCGGTGCGGCCGAGGCGACGAGTCTGCATGAACTGCTCCTGGACACCGGAAAGGATAGCGAAAGCCGGCCGACCCAGCCAACGCGCTGCACCCGCGCTCAAGATCCCGCTGGACAGCGCCTTGTCAATGGGCTTCCGAGCCTGGAAGAGCCCTCTTCACGCGAATGCGACTTGGCGAGATTGGGATTGTCCCTTATGGTGACGGGTAACTTCCCAAGAACTACAGATGATTCCCCCCACCACTCACCGCACGCTTGTGCTCGCCGCCGTTATGGCGGCGAATTTTATGGTCGCGATCGAAGCGACCATCGTTTCCACCGCCATGCCGCAGATCGTCGGCCAACTCGGCGGCCTGCCGCTCTACAGCTGGGTGTTCGCGGCGTTCCTGCTGACGCAGACGGCGACCACCGTGGTGTTCGGCAAGCTCGCCGATCTCGCCGGCCGCAAGCTGGTGATGCTCGTCGGCATCGCGGCCTTTCTTGTCGGCTCGATCTTATGCGGATTTGCATGGTCGATGCCGTCGCTGATCGTCTTCCGGCTGGTGCAGGGCATTGGCGCGGGCGCCGTTCAGCCGACCGCCATGACCATCGTCGGCGACCTCTATTCCCCGCACGAGCGGGGAAAAATCCAGGGCTGGCTTGCAAGCGTCTGGGCGGTGTCGGCGATCCTGGGCCCCCTGGCCGGCGGCCTCATCATCCAGTATTTTTCCTGGGCCTGGATCTTCTGGATGAATCTGCCGATCGGCGCCCTTGCTGCGGCCGGGTTCTGGGCCTTTTTGCACGAAAAGAGCGTCCGCGGCCGCGGCAGAATTGACCACCTGAGCGCCGGCATATTCACCGTCGCTATCGCCGCCATCATGGTCGATCTCACCGCCCTTTCGACCTCGGGGCGGTTCGAAATAGGGCTCACCACCCTGGTCGCATTGGTTGCGATCGTGCTGTTCGTCCTTGCAGGAGCGCCGCTCTCCGGAGCCGATGATTTCGCTCGAGCTTTGGGGTCGTCGGCCGATCGCCGCCGCCAATGCGGCTTCGCTCCTGGCCGGCATGGTGATGATCGGCCTCACCACGTTTCTTCCGATGTTCGTGCAGGGCGTGATGCAGCAGTCGGCGCTCATTGGCGGTTTCGCCCTTTCCGCGATGGTGCTCGGATGGCCAATCGGGGCGACGGTTGGCGTGCGCGTCGGCCTCCGGCGCTTCGGCGTGCGCGCCATGCTGCGGGTCGGCGGCGTGCTGATTCCGTTGGGTTCGCTCGTTTTTCTCGTCCTCAACGGGGAGAGTTCGCCAATCGTGGCTGGCCTGGGCTCGCTCGTCGTCGGCGTCGGCATGGGCCTCTCCAGCAGCGCCTCGATCATCCTGATCCAGGAAATCGTCGATTGGTCCGAGCGCGGCAGCGTGACGGCGTCCTATCTTTTCGCCCGCAGTCTCGGGAGCACGTTCGGCGCGACCGTCTTCGGCGCCGTGCTCAATTTCGGGCTCCTTCGCTCAGGCCACGCAGGCGCGACGTCCGAGCAGCTTCGGCAACTCCTGGAGCAAGGTTCGGAAGCAATGGGGGAACCTGGGCTTCGCGCTGCGCTCGAACAGTCTCTTCACCTCACTTTCGTATCGATGTTTGGGGTCGCGCTCCTGGTCGGGGCCACCATGTTTCTGGTGCCGAAGGTCGTCTTCGCCCCTAGGCCAGCGCTCGCCGAGTGAACTGAATCACGCGGCTGCTTTCGCCCGCTTTTCGCCGACCGCGACGGCGAGCGTCATCGCCAGGCAAAACGTGGCCGAGAGCGAGCGGAACGAGCCGAAGTCGCTCTCGACGATCTCGAACCGGACATCGGCGAGGCCGGCGAGCGGCGAGAGCGCGCTGTCGGTGATGACGACGATCGGGACGCCGGCGCGCCGGGCGCTCGTCGCGAGGTCGACGGTGAACGGCGTATAGGGCGCGAAGCTGACCGCGATCAGCGCGTCGCCGCCGCCCGCCTGAGCCAGCTCTTCAGGTCCAAGTCCGCCCACATTGTCGATGAGCGAGGCCTTTATGCCGAGTTGCGAGAGGGCGTAGGTCAGGTAATGAGCGACGCAGAACGACCGTCTCTGGCCCAGGCAATGGATCGTCCGCGCCTGGGCCAGAAGCGCGACCGCCTGGTCAAGCTCGCGCCGCTGCACATTGTCGCGCAGCCGCGCCAGCGACGCCGCCGCGGAATTGGCGAAACCGAACATGAGATGCGTGGGATCGCCGCTGTCGCGGGCGTTCTGCTGCAGCGCCCGGAGGCGCTCGGAATAGTCCGGCCATCGGTCGCGCAGGCGCGAACGAAACACCTCCTGCAACTCGGTGAAGCCGGCAAAGCCCAACGTCTGGGCGAAGCGCACCAGGGTCGAGGCCTGCACCTCGGCGTTGCGGGCGAGGGTCGAAGCGGTGCCGAGCGCGAACTCGTCGGGATGCTCAAGCGCGTAAGCCGCGGCCTGGCGCAGCCGTTTGGGCAATTGGGGCTCGATCTCGATCAGGCGGCGCTGGAAATCGTCGAAGCTCGCCGGCGCTCCCCTCGTTGCCTGATGGCTCATGTTTTCCCTCGGGCCGCGCGACGGCCACGCTCGCCTGCGCTATTCTCTCCCGCGCGGGCACGAATAGAACAGATATTCCAGTCTGTGTCGTGGATGAAATTTTTGTATTGGCGGGCGGCGCCAGGTCTGGGCGCATCAATTGGGGAGGCTGACGATGCACACGATTGGCGTCGGACTGATCGGCACCGGGTACATGGGCAAGTGCCATGCCCTGGCCTGGACGGGCGTTCACGCGGTGTTCGACGACACGCCGATCGTGAGGCGCGTCATGCTCTGCGAGATCGAGGAAGGGCTCGCGCGCCGGCGCGCCGACGAGTTCGGCTTCGAGGCCGCGACCGACGACTGGCGCGCCCTGATCGCGGATCCGGGCGTGGATGTCGTTTCGATCACCACCCCGAACGCCCTGCATGCGCAGATGGCGATCGCGGCCCTCGAAGCGGGCAAACATGTCTGGTGCGAAAAGCCGATGGCGCCCTCGCTCGAAGATTCCGAGCGCATGGCGGCTGCGGCCCGCGCCTCGGGGTCGGTCGCCATCCTCGGCTACAATTACATCCAGAGCCCCGCCGTCCGGTACATCGACGCGCTCCTGAAGAGCGGGCGCGATCGGGCCGCTCACCCATTTTCGCGTCGAAATGGACGAGGACTTCATGGCCGACGCGGAGGCGCCGTTTTCCTGGCGCAGCCAGGCGAGCTCCGGCTACGGCGCTCTCGATGATTTCGCCGTCCACCCGTTGAGCCTGATCATGACCCTGATCGGCGCCCCGACCGAGGTGTTCGGCGAGATGAGCAAGCCGTACCAAGATCGGCCTGACGGCGGTGGCCGCCGGCCCGTCCAGACTTTCGACGTGGCCACGGCGCTCCTCAGGATGGCGGACGGCGCGTCAGGAACGATCCAGGTCAGCCGCGCCGCCTGGGGGCGGAAGGGCCGCCTCCAGTTGCAGCTGTTTGGCGCGCGCGGCGCGATCATCTTCGATCAGGAGAATTTCAACGAGGTCGGCGTCTATGTTGCGGAAGGACCGCCGGAGGCGCAGGGGTTCAGCAGGATCCTGATGGGCCCGGCGCATCCGCCCTACGAGCGGTTCCTCTCCGCGCCCGGCCACCAGATGGGCTTCAACGACCTCAAGGTCATCGAAGCCCACGAGCTTCTGAACCGAATCCGGGCGACCGGCGCTGACCATCGACTTCGAGGCCGGCCTCGCCATCGAACGAACCGTCCACGCGATCGCGCGCTCGAGCCGCGAGGGGCGATGGACAACAGTGGCCTAATGGCGCCGATCTTGCGCTTGGCGCCCGCCCAACCGCGATCGGACAGCCCGGAATTGGCCCGTTGCGGACATTAGTCACGAACGATTTTTGAATGTCGTTCGTCGAACGTCTAGCGGACATTGGGAACGCCGTGATGGAGGTTGAAGACGGTGGGAGGCCACTCGAGGTCGGTGGGGTGACAGTGGAGGCGGCCGCCCCGCAACAGTTCGTTGCTCATTCCCGCGCTCCCAACAACCGGGCCGCGAGCACCATCTTATCCATGATCACGGGAGCCCATCCCAATTCGAGAACACTGCGAATTCGAAATTCCGGTTCGAGCGCCAGCCCTCGCGCGAAGATCGGCCTCGCCTCGTCCATGCGCCCCGCGAGCGCCAGCATCAGCGCCTGGCCGATAACGAACATACCCAAATCGGGATTGGCTTGAGCGCACTTTCCCCAATGCGCCGCCGACTCTCCGTATCGCCCTTCCTGAAGCGCCGCATATGCGAGCGCAAGATGAACATGAAAGGCGAGCGGATCGAACGGGCTCAAACGCAGCGCGCGATGGGCGTATTCGGTCCCGATTACTGGATGTCCGCTCCACGCGTAAACATGTGCGCCAAAAAACAGCGCCGCGGCAGATGACGGGTTGAAAGACAGGGCGCGCTCAATGGCGTTGAGCGCAACGTCGGCGTCCTTGCCCAGAAGTCCAATCACATTTGCGCCGACGGCGAGCGCCGTCGCGTCGTCGACGTCGTTTGCGATAGCGGCGCGCGAGTGCCGCAGGCCGGCAGTTCTATCGGCCTCGTTAAGGCCGCCGTGCGAATAGGAAATCTGGTGAGACCACGCAAGATAAGCATGGGCAACGGGATAGTTCGGGTCCAGTTTGAGGGCGTCCGTCAGAAACGCCAGCCGCGATCGGAACATTCCCAATCGAAATCATCGTAAAATACGGCAAAGCTCGCAGATAAAGGTCATAAGCGTCGAGGCTTTCGGGTCGCTTGCGGCGGGATCGTTCGATCTCGGACTTGCGAAGACTCGGCTCGACGATGCCGACCACTCTTTCTGTGATCTGATCCTGCAGCTCGAAGACATCGTGCAGACCGCCATCGAACTTCTCGGCCCACAGATGCGCCCCAGTTTCAGCGTCGACGAGCTGCGCCGTGATCCGCACGCGCCCGCCCGCCTTGCGCACGCCGCCTTCAAGGATATAGCGCACGCCCAGCTCTCGCCCGACCTGCCGGACGTCGACCGCCTTGCCTTTGTAGACAAAGCTCGAATTGCGGGCGATCACGAATAGCCATTTGATCCGAGACAATCCGGTGACGATGTCCTCGACCATCCCGTCTGCGAAATAGTCCTGCTCAGGGTCGCCGCTCATGTTCTGGAATGGAAGGACGGCGATCGAAGGCTTGTCAGGCAGGGCCAAGCGGGTTTCAGGCGCTTCGCGTACTGAAGGGTTAGGGCCGGTCGCGCCACCGTCCATGTTCAAGCTATGGACGCGCACAGGCCGCGCGATGTTTTTGAGATCCTTGTCGCCGAGATCGATGAATTCGTATTTCAGCTTGTCGCGCACCTGTTCGTAAGCCGCATTGGAAAGACAAATCCCGCCGGGCTCGCAAATGGCCTCGAGGCGCGCAGCGATATTGACGCCGTCGCCCATCAGATCACCGTCGCTTTCCTCGACAACGTCGCCCAGATGTACGCCGACACGAAATTCGATGCGCCGCTCGGGCGGCAGGCCAGCGTTGCGCTCGACCATGCCGTTCTGCACCTCGATCGCGCAGCGCACCGCGTCGACCACGCTGCGAAACTCGATGATGCTGCCGTCGCCGGTGCGCTTGACGATGCGCCCGTGATGCACGGCGATGGCGGGATCGATCAGATCGCTGCGCAGCCCCCGCAGTCGCGCCAGCGTGCGATCTTCGTCCGCGCCGGCGAGCCGGCTATAGCCGACGACGTCGGCGACCAGGATCGCCGCAATTTTACGGGTCTCGGCCATCGCGCGCGCCCTCACCCGCCATGCAATACCACAAGACGCGCATGAGCCGCTCGGTATCGATCGAAAGCGATCGAGCCGTGGGAAGCCCGCCCGAGCCGACAGCCGGATGGCTGCTTGGTTCGATGTGGTCGTTTTCGCCGCCCTGTCCATGAATGGACGCTATGCGCTCATTGCGGCGGTCCAACTGCGCCGGTGCGGGACGGCAGCAATCCGTCCTGATGAGACAATCACCTGTTGGGAACCTGGCGTTTGATTTGAATCCCTTACGCCTGGCTCATTGACCCCATGACGCCAGGCGAGCGGCGCGACAAGTATATAATACAGAAAAATAGAGTATATATGGCTTCCCCCCATCGGGCGGACATCAATCGCAACGCGGACGAACCGCAGCGGCAAACGTGACAGGTTTTGGCGCCTAATCCGTTGAAATGTCGCGATCGGCGCCAAAGGCGCTCGCCCCTCGACCCGCCCGGGGCGCGCCTACCTGAATTGCGCGCCGAGCCGCTCCATCGTCGGGCGAAATTCCGGGAAGCTGGTCGCGATCATCGCGACGTCGTCGACCGTCATCGGCTCGAGGCTCGCGAGCCCCATGACGAGAAAGCTCATCGCGATCCGGTGATCCATATGGGTCGCGACCAGCCCGCCGCCGCGCGGACGCCCGCCTTCGACGATCAGATCGTCGCCCTCGATCGCGCAGTCGACGCCGCCCGCCTTGAGCCCGGCGGCGACCGCGGCGAGGCGATCGCTCTCCTTGACCTTGAGTTCGCTCAAACCCCGCATCCGCGTCGTGCCGGAGGCGAAGGCGGCCGCGACCGCCAGGATCGGATATTCGTCGATCATCGAGGGGGCGCGCGCCGCGGGAACATCGACGCCTTTGAGCGTGCCCGCGCGCACCCTCAAGTCCGCGACCTCCTCGCCGCCTTCGACGACGCCTGTCGAGCGTCTCGATATGGGCGCCCATCTCCTTCAGCGTCGTCAGAAGCCCGATCCTGAGCGGGTTCATCATCATGCCCTCGACGATGATGTCCGAGCCCGGGACGATCAGGGCGGCGACGATCGGGAACGCCGCCGACGAGGGATCGGCCGGGACGACGACCGCGTTGGGACGCAATTCCGGCCGGCCGACGAGCGTGATCCGTCGCCCTTCGCCCTCGGGCTGAACCGCGACCTCGGCGCCGAAATGGGCGAGCAATTTCTCGGTATGGTCGCGCGAGGCCTGGTCCTCGATCACCGTTGTTTCGCCCGGCGCGTTGAGGCCCGCGAGCAGGACGGCCGATTTGATCTGCGCCGAGGCGACGGGCGTGCGATATTCGATCGGCGCGGGATCGCGGGCGCCCTTGAGCACGATCGGGCAGCGGCCGCCTTCGCCCTCGGACAGCACCTGGGCGCCCATGAGCCTGAGCGGATCGAGGATGCGCCGCATCGGCCGCTTGCGCAGCGAGGCGTCGCCGTCGAAGGTCGCGGTGATTCCGTGGCCGCCGACGACGCCCATCATCAGCCGGCAGCCGGTGCCGGCGTTGCCGAAATCGAGCGTTTCGCGTGGCGCCGGCAGCGCGCCGATCCCGGGCCCACGAATTCGCCATGCGCCCGGCGCGAGACGCTCGATCTCCGCGCCGAGCGCCTGGCAGGCCTTGCCGGTGGCAAGCACGTCGTCGCCCTCGAGCAGGCCCTCCACTTTCGTCTCGCCGCAGGTGAGGAGACCGAACAGAAAGGCGCGGTGCGAGATCGATTTGTCGCCCGGCGGCCGGAGCCGTCCCTTGAGCGGTCGCGCACGCTTGGCGCTGAGCGGCGACGCAGCGGATTGATGCGACGAATGGGCGGACACTTGCGTTTCTTCCATCTGGCCGAGGCGACAGGTCGTCGCGAAGCGGCGGCCGCGCTCGTAACACCGGCGCTGGAAACTGTCGACCGTCGTCCCATATGGCGCATTGACAGCGCGGAAAGCGGCGACTAACCGAACCCCCGCTGAAATCCGTCCTCAACCACCACCACCGGGAACAGACCGCCTTGGCCAAAGCCGAACTCGGAAGCAAGCGTCAGTGCCAGAATTGCGGCGCGAAATTCTTTGATCTCAACAAGGATCCCATCATCTGTCCGAAGTGCGCGACGGTGTTCCAGGCCGCGCCGCGGTCGCGGGCCGCCGCGAAGGCTGAAGAAGAGGACAACGAGGTCGCGACGCCCGCCGGCGTGGAAGTCGTGTCGCTCGACGAAGTCGAGGCGAGCGAGGAGAAGGCCGCGGAGCCGGCGGTTGACGACATCGATGTCGAGGATGACGCCGACGACAACGCGCCGGACGACCCCTTCCTGGAAGAGGAAGAGGAGGACGACGACGACGTCAGCAACCTCATCGACGGCGACATCGCGCCCGACGAGGAAACCTGATCGGCTTCGTCGCTTCGGCAGTTTAACCAGAGGCGGCTTTCTCGGTCCGCTGCTTTTTTTGCCCGCGGCCCTTGTGGGCGCGATGGATATGAGGTTATACCGCCGCCCTCGGAAGTGAAGGCGGCTCCGCCCAATCGGAGCTGCGACATTTTTGGAAAACGGGGCCATAGCTCAGTTGGGAGAGCGCTTCAATGGCATTGAAGAGGTCGTCGGTTCGATTCCGTCTGGCTCCACCAAACCCTACCAATTGCTTGCATTGATGGCGCCTGAGCAGGCGCTGCGCCGGTAGGCAAGGTCCGCGGGGGACATCGCGCGACCGCGGCGGCGCGCCAACGAAACAGGAATAAAGGACAGGAGAACTGGACGGAAACCCCGCGCCGATGGGGCTTCGGCGCGGGGGGCCGTCAACACGCTTGCTGGAGGACAAGCATCCGCCGTGGGACGTTGCGCTGCGCGTGGAGCACGGTCAATTGACACAATGGCTGAGGCGCCGAAAAGGCCGTCGAGGCGTCTCGACGGGAGGGGTGGACGCGAACCTGGGTCGGCCCTCGTCCCGCGGGAAACGAGGCGCTGGCGCGAACTGGCCTGTTCTCGTCGATCGCGAAGCTGGGGCGCCGAATGACGACGACGAATGGGGAGCCTTTTCTTCGATAAAGGGGCAGGTCTGATGTGGCGCTTGTCGCCGCCCCGAGCGCGGGGTAGCGGACGCATAGCTGGCAAGAAACGCGTAAAGCGGCCGTCACCCTGTCAAGCTATGGGCAGGTATCGGCAGCGATAGCGGCTCGGTGATCGATGGGGCAATCGCCCGCCATCAAATGGAAATGTCGGGAGCAAATTCGAATGGATTACGTCAAACTTGGCAGCACTGGACTCGACGTTTCCCGTATCTGTCTCGGGTGCATGACGTACGGCATTCCCGATCGCGGCCCGCACCCGTGGACGCTGGACGACGAGAAGAGCCGGCCGATCATCAAGCGCGCGCTCGAACTCGGCATCAACTTCTTCGACACCGCCAATGTCTATTCGGACGGAACCAGCGAGGAGATCGTCGGCCGAGCGTTGAAGGAGTTCGCAAGACGCGACGAGGTCGTGATCGCCACGAAGGTCTGGGCGCGGATGCGGCCCGGTCCGAACGGGCAGGGCCTTTCGCGCGTCGCCATCATGACGGAGATCGACAACAGTCTGAGGCGGCTCGGCGTCGATCACGTCGACCTCTATCAGATTCATCGCAACGACCCGAACACGCCGATCGAAGAGACGATGGAGGCGCTCCACGACGTCGTGAAGGCGGGCAAGGCCCGGTACATCGGGGCCAGCAACATGGCCGCGTGGCAGTTCGCCCGCGCGCTCTACGTCGCCGAAGCAGCACGGCTGGACGCGCTTCGCGACGATGCAGGATCACCTGAACCTGCTCTACCGCGAAGAGGAACGCGAGATGTTGCCGCTCTGCCGGGCGGAGGGCGATCGGCGTCATCCCCTGGAGCCCGATGGCGCGCGGGCGGCTGACCCGAGACTGGAACGAGACCAGCGAGCGGCAGGAGACCGACGAGTTCGGCAAGACGCTCTACACGAAAACGTCGAAGCCGACCGGGCGGTGATCGAGCGCGTGGCCGACGGTTGCGAAGGCGAGAGGCGTTCCTCGCGCGCAGGTCGCCCTGGCCTGGGTGTTGCAGAAGCGGGAGGTCTCCTCGCCAATCATCGGCGCCTCGAAGCTGCAGCATCTCGATGACGCCGTCGCAAGCCTGTCGCTGAAGCTGACGCCCGAGGAAATCGCGACGCTCGAGGAACCGTACACGCCCCACGCCCTGGCCGGATAAGCGACCCGGCGGTCCAGAGCCGGCGCCGACTCAGCGCGAACGAGCAGCGCGGCGGCGCAAGCGAGATCGCGTGCGATCCCTACTTCAGCGCGAAGCCGAGCTCTTGCAGCACCTCGCGCAGGACATGTCGGCCCATGAGCGATTCCGGCCCGCGACACGCGTCTCCGTCGCCTGTTCGCTCCATGCGACGTCCGACATCAATTGATCGAGCCGAAACTCACGGAGCGCCTCGTCGTAAGTCTTGAGATTCACCGTCGACGGAGGCTCGTAGCGCTCGCGGTGCAGCACGATTGATTGGGGAAGCCGCGGCTTGACGCCCGTCGCGACCTCAGGATCGGGATAGCCGACGGTCATGCCGAACACGACGAAGGCGCCAGGCGGGCAATCCCAGTTCCTCCGCGACTTCTTTGGGATGGTTGCGCATTGCGCCGATGTAACAGGCGCCCAACCCGAGGGACTCAAGCGCGATAAAGCAATTTTGCGCGGCGAAGGCGGCGTCCGTCCAGCCGACGAGAAAGCACTCGGTATAGTCCAGGCCCGTTGGCCGGCTCGTCGACGCTCACGCGCCACGTGGCGCAACCTCGCGAGATCGGCGACGAAGATCAGGAGGAGCGGGGCCTCTTCGACGTGCTTCTGGTTGGCCGCAAGCTCGCGAGACGTGCTTTGCGCGACTTTGTCCTGGATCGCGACGATGCTGAACGCCTGAAGGTTCGAGGACGACGGCGCGGATTGAGCAGCGGCCACGAGCAGTTCGACAAGACCGTCCGGCAAAGGCCGCTCGCTATATCGGCGGATCGACCGGTGAGTGAGGATCGTGTCGAGCGTGACGTTCCAAGGGATCGTCGGGGGGCGGGGCTTCCTGCTCGCCGTAGCGGGCGGCGTAGGGGATTGGCGCTCTGCTCGATCGCGTCGCGTCCGGATTCCCGACCGGACTTTCACTCATTGCTGCGTCACCGATTGCCAATTATAATGCATCATATTGAGAAACTCACCGTTCGACCAATGCGAAAGCCGCGCGGTGACATAACTCGAGCCAAGATTAAAATCTAGTATATTGATCAATATTCAATAAACGATAATGTTTATCACAGATAACAGTCCGATTCTCTTGGAGCAGTCGCTGGCTTGACCTGTCGCGAAAAATAATGCATCAAATAAAATAATATTGCAATGCGGATCGCCGGTACGAGTGTCGGCGGCCGCGGAGGAAAAGGCGTGGAAATTTCCACTCACTTGCGAGACCGCGCCGCTGTCGTCGGAGTTGGCGCCACCGCTTACGGCAGCTTTCCGGAAACCGACGAATACGGCCTCGCAGCCGACGCGTTTCGCACGGCGATCGCAGATTGCGGGCTCGACAAGGATCAGATCGACGGGCTCCTGGTGTGCCGCATTCCAAGCTACTTCCGCATGGGAGAGGTTCTCGGGCTCGACCCGCGCTGGACGTCTGAGCATGCCGCCGCACGGCCGCATGTCGGGAATGAGCATCATCGAGGCGTCGCTGGCGCTGGCGACCGGCCAGGCGAAATATGTCGCTCTGCTCTACGCGAACATCGGGCGATCGCGCCGGGTGTTTTACGGCGGCGACGAGATCGGCGGGTTTTGGGACCCTTACGGGTTTACATCGCCCGGCGCAGCGCACGCGATGATGTTTCGCCGGCACATGGAGCTTTACGGGACGACCACGCGGCAGCTTGCGGAAGTGTCGGTCGCGTTTCGACATCACGCCTCGCTGAACCCGAGCGCCGTGCTGCGAAAGCCTTTCACGATCGACGAGCATGAGGAGTCGCGGCCGATCGTTCTGCCTCTGCGCCTGCTCGATTATTGCCTCATCAACGACGGCGCGGTCTGCATGATCATGACGACGCCCGAGCGGGCGAAGGATCTGCGCAAGTCGCCCGTGCTTGTCAGCGGGTTTGGCGGACGAGACGCCTTTCGCCAATCGTCGATCCAGAATTTCGACCTGGACTTTTGGTACGACGAGGTTCGCGAGGCGGGGCAAGAGGCCTTCGGGATGGCGGGCGTCACCCATGACGACGTCGATGCGCTCATGGCCTACGACAATTTCAGCCCGACGGTCCTGTTCAGTCTCGAAGGGCTCGGCTTCTGTCCACGCGGAGAGGCTGGGCGGTTCGTCGAGGGCGGAACGCTTCGCGTCGACGGCGCGCTGCCGACCAACACCGACGGCGGCCATCTCTCCAACTCCTACATGCAGGGATGGGCGCTGAACGTCGAGGCGGTCCGCCAATTGCGCGGCGAGTGCGGAGCGCGGCAGGCGCCGGATTGCGAAGTCGTCGCCTATGTCCAGGCCACGCCCTGCACGCGGTCCATCGTCTACACTCGCGGCTGAGGGGAGCCACTCATGTACGGCGACGGATCGCAAGCGCATCTGACCAGCGACGGCAAGCCGCTGCCCACGATAACGCCGCTGAACGAGAAGTTCTGGGCGCTTGCGCGTCAGTCGGTCTTTTCCCTGCAGACCTGTAACGCCTGCGGCCATCAACATGTGCCGGAATCGCCGGTCTGTCCGCGATGCTTGAGCGCTGATCAGGATTGGCTGCCGGCGAGCGGGGAGGGGGTTCTCGAATCCTGGGTCGACTTCCACCGCGCCTACTGGGACGGCTTCAAGGCGGAGCTTCCCTATCGGGTTTGCCTCGTTCGCTTGAAGGAGGGGCCGCTGTTCGTCTCCAATCTGATGGACGACGGGCGGGAGCTGCGCGCCGGCCTTCCGGTTCGCGTCGTCTTCACGAAAGTCACGGAGGACATCACGCTTCCGCGCTTCACCTTTGTCTGAGCGGCGAACCTTCGCCACGGCGCGACGAGCGCCCTGTCCGCCCGCATCGCGAGGATGCGAGCGCTATTCCAGCGGAAGCCGACGTCGCGAAACAGAGACATAGCGAAGCCCGGAGGAAAAAATGCGGTTCGACCTGCTGTCGCTGAAGCTGTTCGTCATCGTATGCGAGCAGCAGAGCATCTCGCGCACGGCGGATGTGGAGCGCATCGCTGCTTCCGCAGTGTCCAAGCGCATGTCGGATCTGGAGGCGATGGTCAAGACGCCGCTCTTTCTGCGCAGTCAGAAGGGCCTCGACATGACGCCGGCCGCGCATGATCTCTTGAGGCATGCGCGGATCGTGTTGCGCGACCTTGGACAGCTCGAGAACGATATGCTGGACCATTCCAAGGGCCGTCGCGGCGACGTGCGCCTGCACGCCTGCCATTCTCCGATCGCTCAGCATCTTCCTGACGATCTCGCCAACTTCCTGGCGCTGAACCCGGCCATCCGCGTATCGATCGACGAGGGTCTCAGCCGGAACGTCGTGCAAGCCGTGTCGGAGAACGCCGCCGACATCGGCGTCTTCGGCGGCGGGACGACGACGGCGAGCCTGCACGTCACGCCTTACCGCACCGACCGGCTGGTGGTGATTATGCCGGCTGAGCATCGCGCTGGCCGACGCAGAGACCATCAGCTTCGCCGAAATGGCGGAGCACGACATTGTCGGTCCGCAGCAAGGCAGCTGTCTCGACCAGCTGATGATCCGCGCCGCTGCGGCGCTCGGCCGCCCGCTCCAGATGCGCATCCGAGTGAATGGCTTTGAACCGTCCTCGAGCATGGTCGAGGCCGGGCTCGGCGTTGCGCTCGTGTCCGAGCATCACGCCTCGCGCTGCGCGCGCATCCGGACGGCTTGTCTTCGCCGCGCTGGATGAGCCCTGGGCGGTGCGTCAATGGAAGATCTGCTCGCGCGATCCCAAGTCGCTGCCGGCGCCTGCCAGGCTGTTGCTCGATCATCTGAGCGCTCGGCCTCAACCGCGGGAAGCTCGTCCGCCTCAGGTCACGCCCCGACACGGCGCCGCTCGCGGCTCGCGCTCCTGTTCGCCGTCCGGCGCTCGACGCGCTCGTCCATACGCGCTGACAGCGCGCGAATGGCTCCTTCGGTCGCGATCTGGCGTCGGCGCCAAATCGCATGGCCATCGAGAACGCGTTCGATCGGCGTTTCGCCGTCGGAAACGATCGCCCGTCTCGTTTCGCGATTTGTCAAATCCTGCAAACTGCATCATCGTCTCCGTATGATTCTCGCCGCAGAATTCGCTGGATGAAGCGTATTGCACATTCGTCTATCGGATATCTGTCATGTCCAGAAGCGTGATTTACCCTACCCCCTCGTTCCCAGTCGCCGGCCGATCTCTTGGGCGTGGCCAGCGAGCAGGACACGCCGAAATCATTGCCGCTCGAGCGCCTGCAGACCAAGGAGCAGCAGGTCGCCGAATATCTGCGTGAAGGCATTCTTGCCGGCGAGTTCGCGCGCGGGCAGAAGCTCAAGCAGGCGGATATCGCGAAGCGGCTCGATATTTCGATCACGCCGGTCCGCGAGGCGATGAAGCTGCTCGAGGCCGAGGGCTATATTCACGTCTCGGCGCATCGCGGCGCGGTCGTCGCGCCGTTTCAGATGGAGCGGGTGGACGAGCTCTTCCAACTTCGGTTGGCGATGGAGTCCAAGCTCACCCTCGCGGCCACCAAGCTTCTGACCAACCGGGACATCGACGATCTGACCGCCATCGACGCAGCGTTGCATGAGGCGGCGAGCCATAAGGAGCACGAGAGCCTACGGCGCGGCTACAACCACCGTTTCCATTTCCGGCTCTACGAATGCGCGGACCTGCCGCAGACGCTGCACTTCGTTCGGGTGGTGTGGGCCAAGTACCCGTTCGACCTGTTGGGCGCGTTGCCAAATCGGGCCGAGCAGGTGGCGAGCGAGCATGACGCAATCATGCAGGGCCTGAGGATACGCGACCCACGCGCGACCATGCGCGCAATGCAGCTGCACCTCGAGTCGGGCCATCGTCTGTTTAAGGCCAATTACGCGGTGCGCAGCCCGTCGGACGCTCGACGTTGAGTGTGAACGGGCGCTGGGCCTCGACGGTTGCTCGTCGCGGCTGCGGTCGACGGCCCACAGTGAGCGAAACTCAGCGACCGCAACGACCCCTTAGCGTTGCCGCTCGGACACGTTCTCAAGCGACCGGATCGTATCGATAGCCTTCCGCGGCCTTCTCGATTCGACCGAACGTCGGCGTCTGGAAATGCGCCGGCAGCAGCAGCGAGCCCGTTCCGGCATGTCTCTCGATGAGCGCGGTGCGGGTCTTGCGCGCCAGATTGGGATCGGTGTCCGCCTTCGTCGACATCGACGGGAAACGGAACTGAATCTGGTGATGGATGACATCGCCGGCAACGACGCCGCGGTCTCCCTGGTCGGCGATGTTGACGACGACATGGCCCGGCGAATGCCCGAAACACGGCTCCAGGATTATGCCGCTGTCGAACTCATAGTCGTCGTCGACGAGCATCACCTGCTCGGCTTTCTTCACCGGCAGGATGCTATCCGCGAAACTGACGCAATGGATGCTGGGATCGCCCCGGCGGTAGGCCGCGTCCCAATAGTCGTATTCCGTGCGGCTGATGATGTGCTTGGCGTTTGGGAAGGTCGGAACCCAGCGCCCGTCGATCAGTTGCGTATTCCAGCCCACGTGATCCCAGTGCAGATGCGTGCACAGGATGTAGTCAACCTCTTCGGGCTTCACTCCGGCCTCGGCGAGCGTTGCGAGGAAGTTGGTGTTGAGATGATGGAACTCGGGCCGCGTCGCGCGTTCCTTGTGATTCCCGCAGCTGGTGTCGATCAGCATGGTGAAGCGGTCGGTCCGCACCACGAACGTATGGTAGCTCATGTTGACGTACCCGTCCGGCGTCAGCTGCCCGGCCGGCAGCTCCCGCTGGCAGATCTCGAGCATCTCCGCCGTCAGGTCGGGGAAGAACTCACGCGCCGGCGCGAAGGGCCGCTCGAGTTCGACGACCTTGGTGATTGCATACTTGCCGATATTGACGGTGGTCATGGAGCAAAAGCTCTCCCTGCTGTTTTCTCGTCTTGGACGCCGGGCGTCACGGCGCCAGCGTCTCGACCGGAGCTACGGCGTCCCGGTTACGATCCGATCGAGGAGTGCGGCCAGATAGCGCTCGAACGACACCGGATCTTCGGACATTGGGAAATGCCCCATGCCTTCCATCCGGGTGTAGGTCGCGCCTGGGATCGCGTCGGCCAAGGCCTTGCAGCGCTCGGGAGTGGCCGACCAATCGTAATCGCCGCTGATCACGTGGACCTGCGTCTTGGACGTATCGATTTGCGACGCCGTCGTCGTCAGGTCGTGCTCGCCAAGGTAATAGTCGAGGTCGCCCTGGAAAACTTGCGGCGCCCCCTGGCTATAGACCCACACCGTCTCGCGGCGGTGAGGCTCGGGGCTCTTAGGCGATGTCTGCGACATCATCAGCGCCGCCTTCGCTTCATTCGACGCCCGCGGATGGGATAGATACTTGTTGAACGGCTCGGGATCGTGCGTGGCGAGCCCGCCTTCGACCGCGACGACGGCGCGGAACAGCCCGGGGCGCAGAAGCGCCAGATCAGGCGCGAGGTGGCCGCCCATCGAGCAGCCGACGTAGATCGGCTTTTCCATGTCGAGAGCACTGACCATCGCTTCCATGAACTCGACCAGGAAGCTCTGGTTCAACGAATAGCGTTCGCTCCACCACGGCTTGCTGAGCGGGCGGCAGCGACTTGCCGTGGTAGGGCAGATCGTGCGCGATGAAGCGGAACCGTGAGGTCAGTTCCGACGATTCCACAAGGTAGCGCCACTGACGTCCGTCTGAGCCGGCCGTGTGCTGAAAGAGCACTGGCGTTCCCTGACCGGCCTCCTCAAAATAGACGCGATATTCGACGCCCTTGACGGTCACGTATACGTAGCGTCCGACGACGCGGCTGAACTTCGCGGGCATCGCCTAATCCTTTTCCACGGAGGCGACGGATCGCAGAATTTCGCCCGACCGGCGGAGCGCCCAGTAGTAGGGCCAGATGTAGTCCGGATCGCCCTCCAGACGAAATCCGTGATGCATGCTGGCGGGATAGAACTCCTGATAGAAGGGTGGAGGGACCTCCTCGAGAAGTTTGGCCCAGTCGCCCACCGGCGCCTTGATGACAACGTCGCCGCGTCCGGGCGCCGCCGCCGCCGTAGTCGATCGAGACGACCTCGCCGCCACGCAATTCGAGCCTGCAGACTTCAGCGCCGAATTCGAAGCGCAGGCTGCCATCCCAGTAGCGGCCAGCGATTCGGAACTCGGAATCGTCGTTGAGCGCTTTCTGAAGATCCTTTGGCGACAGTTTCACCCTCACACGAACCTCCCTGTTGGATCGACCGCTCGAGGCGGCCACAGTCTGATCGCCGAAACGCACACCCCAGCCTCTCCTTTAGCGCGGCTTTGCCTGCGCGGTCATTCTTGAGACGCGATGCGGCGGTTCCTGATCGCGATGCCGGCCATCCAACGCGCTCATGAGCGCAAATCGGCGGATGGCCGCTCTTGTTGGCGCAAAAGGCGCGCGTCGGATGTTCAGATAACCCCCTCCTCTGCGAGGCGCTCGACGTCGCCTTGGGAATAGCCGAGGAGCGTCGTCAGGATATGAACGTTGTCCTCGCCGTATCCGGGAGCGCCGCGATTGATGGGGCCGCCGACGTGCGCTGGCGTCGCGCTGAGTTTCATCGGCAGCTCGGCGACAGGCCACGTGCCGATCTTCGTGCCTGTGACTTCGGTCAACCATTGAAGATGCGCGAGCTGGGGATCGTGGTCGCAACGGTCCTCGGCCGTCTGGCAGACCCCGGCGGGAACGCCAGCGGATTGCAGGGCGTTCATGCAGGCTCGTGCGTCTTGCCCGATCGTCCAGGCTCCGACCACCGCGTCGAGGTCGTCCTGGTGAGCCAGACGGGCCGCCAGGCTGTCGAATCGAGCATCGCGGGTCCATTCGGGATGATCCGCGACCCGGGCCAATTGCGCGAATTCCTCGTCGGTGAAACAGGCGATCGCGATCCAGCGATCCTCGCCCGCGCAGCGATAGGCGCCGTGCGGCGCCGCCGGCTTATAGGGAGAACGATTGCCGAGGCGCGTCCAGACGCGGCCGTTCGCCGACCAATCGAGGATGGCCGGGCCGGCGAGAAACAAGCCCGGCCTCGCATTGCGACGCGTCGATCCACTGGCCCTCGCCGGTGCGCTCGCGGTGATGAAGCGCGCCGAGGATGGCGAGCGCATAGCTGTAGGCGCCCATCCAGTCGAGATAGGAATAGCCCCAGCCGACCGGCATCGCCGGCTCCGGCAGACCCGACATTTCCGCCGTTCCGGCGAAGGCCGCAGCGATCGGCCCGACTGTGCGCAAGCGCCCGTAGGTTCCGTTGCTGCCCATGCCGGACTGCTGAATGTAGATGATGTCCGGCCGGATGCTGCGCAGCACGTCGTAGCCGAGGCCGAGACGCTCAAGCACGCCGGGCGAAAATCCCTCCGCGACGACGTCCGAGACGCGCACCAATGATTTCGCGATCTCGAGCCCGCGCGGATGCCGAATGTTGAGAGAGAGCCCCCGCTTGCCGCTGTTCTTGTTATTGAACTGGCCGCCCATGTCGGGATCGACGACGCCGGGCAGGGGCGCCGTTGCGCCGCGCCGCGCCTCCCTGCCGCCGATGGGCGCCATGGCGGCGAGGCGCGTGTCGGGGTTTTCCTTCCACTCCACTTTCAGGCTTTCGGCGCCCATGGCGGCGAGAAAGCGGGTGCCCCCGGCGGAAGCCAGGAACCAGGAGAAATCGAGGATGCGGACGTTCTGCAGCGGAAAAGGTTTGCCGTGGGCCGACCGCAGCGCGGGCTGTTCCTCGCGCGGCGCAGCGGGCGCCTTAGGCACGCGCGGCGCCTCCGCGAGCACGGCCTCGGTGTGTTCGCCAAGCGTCGGCGCTCTCCGCCCGATCTGCCAGCTCGTCGCCGTCGAGAGCCATTTGCTGGTGCAATAGCGCAACGACCGGCCAAGCTCGGGGTGATCGATGTCTGCGAAGCTGTTGCGCTGAAGCCAGTGCTCGTCGAGCGCGCTCTCGTGCGGCTTGCGCAAAGGGGCCCAGAGCAGCCCGGACTCCTGAGCTTCACGCCAAGGCATCGTGTCGTAGCGAAAGGCGCGCGTGAATCGCTGGATGACTTCGAGAATGTGGGCCTGGCGCTCGTTGCTTCCCGGACGATCCCGGCACATTGCGGGCCCGCAGGTCGGCGTCGGTTCCCGGCGGCTCGAGGTCGGCGCGCATGTTGTAGCGGTCGAGGAACGGCACGAGCTTGGCCTCGTCTCGCGGACCGACGCCCCACGAGATGTACCAGCGTCCATCCTTGGTGTGCGCGACATTCGGCGTGTGGTTCGGCTGCTCCATCGCGTGCCGGCATGTCAGGCGATGAAGCGGCGCGCGGCGCATGACCCAGCTCATCAGGTCGAGCTCGGTGTTCTTCGATACGGCCTCGTGCACCGCGCAGGAGACGTCCTGGCCTTCACCGGTGCGCAACCGGTGGAGCAGCGCGGCGACGCGCGCCGACCGCCAGCTGCTCGCCGGCGATGTGATAAGCGTGCCAAAGCTGAGGCGCGATCGGGGGCAGATCGTAGTGCAGGCTCGGATCGGGGTCGTAGCCGCAGTTCATCATCACGCCGCCGAGCGCGAGATGGATCAGGTCCGAGCCCTTGAATTTCGCCCACGGGCCGTCGTCGCCGAACGGCGTCATTCGCGCCACGACGAGGCCTGGAAAGCGGCGGATCAGCGCGTCGCGATCGAGGCCGAGCCAGCCGTTGAGCTCGCCGCAGCTCGAATCGATCAGGACGTCGGCGCCTTCGATCAGTTGCAGGAGGCGCGTCCGCCCTTCGTCCGTCCTCGCATCGAGCGCGACCGACCGCTTGTTGCGGTTATAGTGCCAGAAGAAGATAGACCGCTCGGGGTGCGGCTCGTCGTCGAGAAACGGCCCGATCTTGCGCGTCGGCGAGCCTTCGGGCGGCTCGACTTTGATCACGTCGGCGCCGAGACCGGCGAACAGAAGGCCACAATATTCGCCGAGTTCGTCCGCGACCTCCACGACGCGAAGTCCCGCCAGCATCCCCGGTCCGGCGGCGCCGATCATCGCGCCGGGCCCAACCTTGTTTTCACGCTCAGACAATTGATCAGCCATTCCGAACCGTCGATCTCTCAGTCATTTCAGCACCGATTGGGAGACCGGCGAGGCGATCTCATCGGCTCTACGCGGCCGGGACGACCGAAGGGATTTCCAGCGCGCGGACAAGTCCGGCGCGGCGACGAAGGTCGCCAGTAAAAGCAACACGCCTGTGATGAGACTTGAGAGGTAGGTTGGCGCCGCCAATAACGAGAAAAGCTCCTGGAGCAGGCTGAGTGTCAGCGCTCCGGCGGCGATGCCGACCACGCTGCCGACGCCGCCGACCAGGCTCACTCCGCCAAGTATGGCCGCGGTGACCGCAAACTGAAGCGGAAACAGGCCGGGGTTCGAAAGCGCCGTGGCGAAACTATAGGCGAGGAGGATGCCGCCTAGCGCCGAACATGCAGCCGAGGCGACGAAAACGCCGATCAGCACCCGGTCGACCTCGACGCCCACCATGCGGCTTGCGCGCCGGTCGCCCCCGACCGCGCGGATGTCTCGCCCGACGGAGGTGAAACGCATGACGACGAAGACAAGAGCAAACGCGGTCAACGCGATAATGCTGCGCCACGAAAAGACATAGAGCTTGGCGGCGTCGAGCGCCGACCCCACATCGAGGTTCGAGAACGACACGCTCTGGGAATGTCCGATCGCGACGGTCGCCCCGAGAAGGGCGATGAAAAAGCCCAACGTCACCGGCATGGAATGGATGCGCAGCTTGGCGACGATCGCGCCCTGCACGAAACCGACGAGCGCAGCGAGGAGAAGAGCGGCCCCGAGGCCCAGGAACAGATTGCTCTCGCCGAGCTTGACCGCGATCATCGGGCACAGCGCGAAAACGCCCAAAACGCTGAAATCGAATTCCCCGACGATCATCGTCAGCCCCACGCCCAGCGCGACCAGCCCGTAGGCGGACCATAGCTGGAGCGCGTCGTAGACGTTGAAAGCCGATGCCTGCCGGCTGGCGAACTGCGGCAACGCAAACAGCGCCACGCCCATGATCGCGAGCAGGGCATAAGGCATCGCGGTCCTCACGCGCCGGGACACGGGGGTCTTGCGGGTCGATGTTTCCTTGTCGGGGCTCACAGTGATCGTCGCTCGCGACGCGCCAAGTGCAGCAGCACGACGACCACAGTGACGATCAGGCCCTTGACGAAGATCTGCATGCCGGTGTCGGCTCCGACGAGCAGGAGCATGTCGGTGATGGTCGCAATGATCAGCGCGCCGATCACGGTGCGGCCGACCGAACCCCACCCGCCCGTGACGGCGCTGCCGCCGACAAGGATCGCGGCGATCGCGTCGAACGTGTAGGTGCCCGCGACCTGCAGGTTGACGTTCTGCGCGAAGCCCGCGACCAGAACTCCTGTGATCGCGACGCAAAACCCGGCGACCGCAAACGCCGCGGTAATCAGCAGCGCGACCGGCAACCCGGCGGCGCGCGCCGCTGGTTGGTTTTCGCCCAGGAGATAGATTTCCATTCCGAACCGCGTGTGGCGCATGCACAGGTCCAGCACGAGCGCCAGTCCGAGGAACACATAGACCGAGAACGGCAAGCCAAAGAGGGTGCGCGCCAGGAAATGGATGCTGGCCCCCGCCGGCGGGGTGATGTCGCCCGGCGATAGCCAGCCGATAATGCCCTCCTGGATGGCGCCGGCGCCGATTGTGACGATGATCGGATTGGCGCCGATCAGACCGACCAGCGCGCCGTGGATCGCGAAGATCGCGGTCCCGGCAAGCAACGTGAGCACGATCGCTGGCGCCACGCCGTAGTGGAGCAGGAACATGAAGAGGATCGCGGTGACCGCGGTCGTCGTGCCCAGCGATATCGAGAAGAGGCTGCCAGAAAGCATGATCAGCGTGGAACCGACCGCGATAATGCCGACGAACGCGGTGGCGGTAAGGATCGCACTGAAGTTGCTGATGCTCAGGAAGCCCTGCGTGGTGAAGGCGCCGAAAACGATCAGCGCCGCCAGGAGGGCCACGAACACATACACCGCGAGGGTCGCCGGGTTGGACTGCGCCATCCGGCTCGTGACACGAGAACCGGCGGACCCGCTCGTCGTGGAGTCGACGCCGATCACGCGGCGGCCTTCCTTGCTTCGCCCGAGGTTATCTCGGCGAGAATGTCCGCGGCCGTCGTGTCATCGCGGGGACAGATCCGGGTGATCCGGCCAGCGAACATCGTGACGACCGTATCGGCCAGGTCCATGATCTCGTCGAGTTCGGTGGATGCGAAGATGACGCAATTGCCCGTCGATGCGGCGTGGCGGACGAGATTGTGAATGTCCGCTCGCCCGCCGACGTCCACCCCGCGGGTCGGCTCATCGAACAACAGCAGAGTCGTATCCTCCTTTTCCAGGCAGCGCCCCAGAAAAACCTTCTGCTGATTGCCGCCGCTGAGCGTTTCGGCGGCCGCGGCGAGGCGCTTGCCGTCGAACCCGATCAACCCGGCGAGACGTTGAGCGAGAGCGGCGGAAAGGCGTGGATTCAGAACGCCGCCGCGGCTGACCTTCCTCAGCCGAGTCGCAAGGAGATTGCGCGCGACGGACTGGTGCAGAAACAAGCCTTCGCTTTTGCGGTCGTTGGAAGCGAACACGGCGCCGGCCTCGATCGATCGATGCGGGGCGCCGAGACGCATGGGGCGACCGGCGATCGATATCTGGCCGCGTGCGTCCGGAATCAATCCGGCGAGCGCGCGCAGGACCTCGCTCGCGCCCGAGCCCACCTGGCCGGCGATGGCGACGATCTCGCCGCCGCTCGCGCGCAGCCCGAAATCTGTGACATGTCCGGGCACGGAAAGCCGGTCGATGACGACGAGGCCCTCGCGGGCTGTTCCGCCGCGCCTCTCGACCTTGCTCTTGTCAGCGACCTTGCCAAGCATGAGCTCGACGATGCTCGCCCGATCCATTTCGGCGGCTGGCCGGGACGCGATCATTCGGCCGTCGCGGAACACCGTGACGCGCGAGCAAAGATCCAACACCTCGCCCAGCCGGTGTGAGACGAAGATGACGCTGCTCCCCGCGCTGGCGAGTTCGCGGACGCCGGCGAAGACGCGCTCGATCTCTCGCTCGCCGAGGGTGGCCGTGGGCTCGTCGAGAATCAGGATGCGAGCGTTGCGGCTGAGCGCTCGCGCGATCTCCACCAGCTGACGTTCGGCCATGGAGAGATCTTCCACCACGGTGTCGGGCCGCACGTCGTTGAGCCCGAGTCGCGTCAGCAGGCCCTGAACCTGGCGGCGATCGTCTCTGCGCGAGCCAAAGCCGCCGCCAACCCTGCCGAGCAGGATGTTCTCAAGGACCGTCAACGCCGGCACGAGGCTGAGCTCTTGTTCGACCACCGCGATGCCGGCGGCTTGCGCCTGTCGGGCATTGGTCAGTGTGACAGGCGTTCCGTTGACGAGAATCTCTCCGTGGTCGGGGGAGACAACGCCGGCGAGCACCTTGACGAGCGTGCTCTTGCCGGCGCCGTTATGTCCAACGAGCGCGTGAATCTCGCCGCGGCGCAACGTGAACGATACGTTGTTGAGCGCAACAATGGGCCCGAACGCCTTGGTGACGCCGCGCACCTCCAGCGCCAGAGGACGTATCGGGCATTGACGCTCCAGCTCCACTCGTTGTGACTGAAAGCAATCGCAGGCCACACTTACGCGGCGCTGCAGTACTCCAGATACTTATCGAGGGTTTCCTTGGTGATCCGCCCTTCGGTCACCAGCGAGCGCTTCGGAATCTCTTGTCCAGCGAGCGCCCTCTCCAACAGAGGAAGAACGAACAGTCGCGGTCGGGTGGGCCGCCTGGGTGGCCGAGCCGTATTGGAGGCCGTTCGCGACATTGACCGTGCCGATCTTGAAGCAATTGCTGGCCACGACCACAAGGCCGTTCTTGTCGACGCCGACCGGAATTCCGGCCTGCTGCGCGGCCTCGATGATGCCGGCCGCCATGTGATCGGCCATGCCGAAGGCGCCCTGGACGCCGCCCTTGTCGGCGTATTTGGCGAACAGCGTTCGGGCGATGTCCGCGCTCTTGCCCTGGTCCCAGTTGCCGTCCTGGATGTCGACGATCTTGTATTCGGGGGTCTTGGCGAGAACCGATTTGAAGCCGTCCATGCGCACGGCCACTTCCGGCTGAACCTGAGCGCCCGTCACAACGATAATGTTGGCGGTCGTGCGGCCTTCCTTCTTCAGGCCCTCGACCAGGTTGGTCGCGGCGAACTCGCCCAATTGCTGGTGGTTATTTTCGATCGACGCCTTGTAGTAAGCCTCCGACTCGGGGACCATCGGGCCGACGAGATTGATCACCGGAATGCCGGCCGCCTGGGCCCGGCGCAGTCCCGGGACCACGGAGCGGGCGTTGGTGGGAAGCAGGGCGATCAGGTCGGGCTTTTGAGCGACCGCCTGATCGAGATGCTGAGCCTGCAGGACGGGGTCATAAGGATCCTGCAGATCGGTCACGATCACGCCTTTGGCCTCGAGGGCCGGAACGATCTGATGCCTGAATTCCCGGCACCACCGGTTGAGGTCCGAACAGGCGACATACGCCACCTTCTTGCCCTTCAGCGCGCTGCTCGCCACGCCGGGAGATAAAGTGTCTTCGCCGAACGCAGTCGTGACTGCATAGCTGGAAAACATCAAAATCCCTGCCGCTGCGATTGCATGCAGGTAGGATGTCGCTCTGCTTTTCACCATTTCCTCCCTTGAATTCTCGAACGGCTCGTTGGTTGTCCTTTTTCTCGCGGGTGGATCGTATCTCGCAGGCGACTGCGCTCAGGATCGTATTTTGAGATGGCGGAATCCAAAATGACGAATTCGCATGCGGCCGGCTCGAGGCCACAGTGGATTTGCGGCGCCCGAAGGGGTTTGGACTTGTTCATCCAGAGCCGGTTTTGCCGCTAACAAATTCGGGCGCGCTGACGCCGCCCTGTGAGCGAAGGCAGGAGGAACGCGGACGTGGATAGATTGAAGGATCGCGTCGCGATCGTGACCGGGGCGGCGTCGGGAATCGGACGCGCTGTCGCGCAGCGGTTCCATGACGAGGGCGCCCTTGTGTTCGCTGTCGACCGCAATGCCGAAACGCTCGCGGCGCCTGCCGCCCGATTCGGACCGGTGGGCCGCACATCTGTCCGACGTCTCGATCAAGGGCGGCTCTGAGCCGCTGATCGCAGCCTGCGTGGCTCGGTTCGGCCAGCTCGACATTCTGGCGAACATCGCCGGCGTCGGCAATTCGAAACCCGCGCATCTGACGTCTGACGATGATCTCGACTATTGGATGAACGCCAATCTTTCGTCCACTTTTCGCTTGTCGCGCGATGCGCTCCCGCAATTGCGCGGCCGGAACGGCGTCATCCTCAACATGGCTTCCGGCCTTGGGCTTGTCGGTATGGCGAAGCAAGCCGCCTATTCGTCGGCCAAGGCCGCGATCATAGGGCTGACCAGGCAGATGGCGGCGGAATACGGACCGGACGGGGTGCGGGTGAATGCTGTCGCGCCCGGATTGATCGAGACCGCGGCGACGGCCGACCGGCTGCGCAACGACGCCGACTATCGGGCGAGCAACATCGGTTCGATGCCGCTGGGCCGAGCCGGGCAGCCTTCGGAGGTCGCGAGCGCCGCCGCGTTTCTTTGCAGCGACGACGCCAGCTTCGTGACCGGCCACGTGCTGGTGGTGGACGGCGGCATGACGTCGACGCGCGCCCGCCTAGCTTGACAATGGGCGAATGAAAATCGCTCTCAGAAGCCACAAGCCGCCCTGCGAAACACTCTAGCCTTCGTGCCTCGGGTTGTGTGACATGTCCGCCACCGCGGTCGCTCCGGCCCTTGCCCCGTGACGAGGCAGGTCAGAGAGATTGAGCAGCCCGGCGGCGAAAGAAGAGTGGAGAGGGAGGATATGGTGATGACCAAGCTTCTGTTAGGGGCGTTCTGTGGTTACTTGGCCTTCGGTCTTGTCGTAGGCGCCAAGGCCGCGGGATGTGACGGCGCGATCACCGCGGAGGAGGCCTTGAAGGGGGAGGATTCGCGTTATGCGGCGCAGGCCGCCAGCGATTTCGACGCCATGGGTCGAATCTACGGCGACGACCTCATCTATGTTCATTCGACGGCCGTCGTCGACAGCAAGGCGAGCTACATCGAACGCCAGCGTTCCGGTTTGCACTATCGCGTGATGAAACGCAGCGACGTCACCGTCCGCGTCTACGGTTGCCTTGCGATCATCACGGGCAAGGGCGACTTCGAGGTGACGCAGAACGGACAGGACAGCAGCCCGCACTTGTTGTTCAGCAGCATCTGGGCGAAGCGCGGTCCGAATGTGCAGTTCGTTTCGTGGGAGTCGACGGCGGTCCCCAAGCCGTGAAGCGTGCTGACGCCAGATAGGCGCTAACCGCTATAGGCTTCCGATGGCCCTGCGGGGGCTGTCACTGCATCGGGTGATGGGATTGGCCTGCCGCCGCCGCTTGTTCCGCGTCTCTTCTGGCGTTAGACGTGCCATCCCGCCGATCACATTGCATGCGATCGTCGGTTCCGTTCCTTCTGGCTCAACATCCCATGACATCGTCACAGTCCCCAGTATCGAGCGCAGCGTCGGCGAAGCTCACCGATTTCAAGGCCCTGACTTTCGATTGCTACGGCACGCTCATCGACTGGGAATCGGGCATGATCGAGGCCCTGAAACCGCTGTCGAGCAAAGCCCCGCGGCAACTCGCGCGCGATGAAATCCTCGCCGCGCACGCGCGCCACGAATCCTCGCAGCAGGTTCAGACGCCAACGAAGGTCTACCGCGACCTGCTGGCGACCGTCTATCGCCGTCTCGCCGAGGAATGGGGTGTCGCGACAAGCTGGAGCGACTGCATCGCCTACGGCCGGTCAATTCGCAACTGGCCAGCCTTCTCTGATACCGCCGCATCGCTTCAATACCTGAAGCGACACTATAAGCTCGCAATCCTGTCGAACGTCGACAACGAGAGCTTTGCCTTCAGCAACGAAAAGCTCGGGGTCGATTTCGACGC
The DNA here is from genome assembly GCA_963762335.1 of uncultured Alphaproteobacteria bacterium. Taxonomy (GTDB): domain Bacteria; phylum Pseudomonadota; class Alphaproteobacteria; order Rhizobiales; family Beijerinckiaceae; genus Roseiarcus. Next base: position 135,575 of record CAVXKU010000016.1, read on the forward strand.
CGTCTACACCGCAGAGGATTGCGGCTCCTACAAGCCGGCTGCCCGCAATTTCGAGTATATGTTCGCCAAGCTCAAAACGCTCGGGATTGAAAAGAACCAAATTCTGCACACGGCGGAGAGCCTCTTCCACGATCACGGACCGGCGAACGAGCAGGGGCTGACGTCGTGCTGGATTCATCGGCGACACGGCAAGGAAGGCTCGGGCGCCACCATGGCGCTGGCGCAACAACCCAGATACGACTTTCGCTTCGAGAGCCTGGGCGATCTGGTCAAGGCGCATCAAGCGGCGCTCAAAGGCTGAGGCGTCGCAGCTTCGGCGCGTCTCCGTGCTTCATTTCGAACGGGTAGGACAATGGAAAAGCCGCCGATCGTTTACGACGACTTCGCCAAGGTCGACATCCGCATTGGCCGCATCGTCACGGTGAAACCGTTCGAGCGGGCGCGTAATCCTTCCTACAAGGTTGAGGTCGACTTCGGTCCCATTGGCCGAAAATGGTCGAGCGCCCAGATCACCAGCTATTCCGAGGCTGAGCTGGTCGGCCGGCTCGTTGCTTGCGTGATCAACATGCCGCCGCGCAACATCGCCGGCTTTCAGTCCGAAGTGCTGATCCTCGGGGCGAAGAACGAGCGCTCCGATGTCATCCTGCTGTCGCCGCTCGCCGAGATCGCGCTCGGAGAACCCGTGTTCTGATGCAATCTGGCGCTCGGCCGGCTCCCGACTTCCGCAATCGCGCGCCTGACGTCTCGATAGAGGGCTGGACATAATGAAACGCATCGTGGCTCTCCTAGCGGTCGTTGCTTTGACAGCCTGTTTGGCTCCAGGGTTTGCGGCGGCCGCCCAGACCGTGTCGCACACGTCGGTCAAACCAAAGAGCGCGCAAGGTCACAAGACCCCGATGCGACATGACCAGCTCTCGCTCTATCCTCACGGTCGCCCGGCGCGCCGCCACTCGCCGTACGGTTACACGCGCCATCGGTTCGATCATGCGAGCCCGATCCACAATACATTCATGGGCGTGCAGCGGTGGTGAGCCGGCGCCTTCGGACGTCGAACGCCGAAAGCGTCCGCGAGGGGACCGCGATGGAAACGATCAGACGAACTGCGATCCTCGGCGCGCTTTCGATCCTGATGTTCGCGTCTGCCGGGCCGGCGGCGCATTCCGGGACGATCGACGCGGCATTGGTCGGCGCTTGGACGCCATCGATAGCCGACTGCTCGCGATTGTTTACGAGAACCGGTCGCGGCGTCGCCTTCAAGCAGCCAGTCGACAAGTTCGCTCAGGCTGCAATCATCCGGCCGGCGGAAGTCGAGGGCCCGTCGAGCGTGTGCAGCGTCTCTAAGGTCACCCGTGCGAACAGCACAATATCGGCTAGCGCGGAATGCAGAGACACCGTCGGCTATTTGCCCGAGACCATCACCATAAAGGTCAAATCCGCGCGTGAGATCATCTACAGCGCATCCGAGGGCGTCGAAGCGCTCAATGTGACCTATCTGAAGTGCCCGATGTAAGGGTGACGGCTACTTCGTCGGCCATTCGAGTTCTGGAACGACCTTGTAAGGATAGTCGGGCGCGACGTAGCCGCGCGCCTTCTGCCTCTTCGGCAATGTTGGCTTGTCTCGCGGCAGCTTCCCGTAAGGAATCTGCTTCAGGAGGTGAGAGATGACGTTCAGCCGCGCGCGCCGTCTGTCGTCGGACCGCACCACATGCCAGGGCGCCCAGGCGGTGTCGGTGGCTTTGAACATGTCGTCGCGGGCGCGGGAATAATCGTACCATCGATTGTATGACTTGAGATCCATCGGCGACAGTTTCCACACCTTGCGGGGATCGTCGATCCGCGCCTTGAGCCGGCGCGTCTGCTCCTCCTCGGTCACGTCCAGCCAGTATTTGATGAGGATGATGCCGGAATCGATAAGCGCCTTCTCAAACTCCGGCGCCACCTCGAGAAAGCGCTTCACTTGCTCCATCGTGCAGAACTCCAGCACCCGCTCGACGCCGGCGCGGTTGTACCAGCTGCGGTCGAAGAGCACGATTTCGCCGGCCGCAGGCATGTGGCGGACATAGCGCTGGACATACATCTGCGACTTCTCGCGCTCGGTCGGCGCGGGCAGCGCGACGACACGATAGACGCGCGGACTGACCCGCTCGGTAATCGCCTTGATCACGCCGCCTTTGCCCGCCCCATCGCGGCCTTCGAACACGACCACGACTTTCAGCCCTTTGGCCACGACCCAGAGCTGCAGCTTGACCAGTTCGCCGTGCAGCCTGGCGAGTTCGCGCTCGTATTCCTTGCCGCCGAGCTCGTCCGGACCTTTCGAAGCGCCTTCATTTTCGGCCTTTTTGGTCTTAGTCAGGCGTTTTTCCTTAGCCATTCTCTCCTCCCTTGAATGTTTACATCATGCACCTGTATGCCTATTAAAGACAGAGGGCCTGGACCGAGACAGGGGCCCGAAGGCGTAAGGTTCGCCATCGTGCCGCATTTCGAGTGGAGAGATGCTCCGCTATAAGATTTTGGGTCCCGCTGGCGATAGCCAGGTGCGGATGGCGTGCGGAGGAGACCCAGGATGAGCTTTCGTCGGCGCGTTGCTTCATCGGCCCTAGTGTTGGGTATCGGGGCGTGCGCGCTCTCCGTGAGCTGGGAGCCACGGAGCGGCGTCTCATGGATGCCGTCCGCGCATGCACAAGGCCCCATCAGGAATCTGATCGCCCGCCTCCGGGGCCAGACGCTGCCGGAGGGCATCGTCAAGTCCAACGGACGCCTTGAAGCGACCCAGGTCGACGTTTCTTCCAAGTACGCTGGACGGTTGGCGGAAGTGACCGTGGAGGAGGGCTCGAGCGTCACGCAAGGGCAGGCCATCGCGAGACTGACCTCGCCGGAATACGAGGCTCAGTTGCGGGCCGCCAAGGCCGACGTGCAGAAAGCCAACGACGCGCTTGCGTCGGCGGAGGCCGAAATCACGTCCCGGCAGAGCGCGCTCGAATTCGCCAAATCCGACTTTGAGCGTGGCCAGGAGCTGATGAAGACCGGCTTCATCACCAAGCAGGTCTTTGAACAGCGCAAGCGCAATTACGATTCCGCGATCGCGGCGGTGAAAAACTTCACCTCGCAACGCGATCAGGCCCTGTCGCATATCGCGAACTCGGAGGCCGAGGTCGATCGCGTCCAGTCGATCATCGATGATCTGACGCTCGTGTCGCCGCGATTGGGCCGCGTCCAGTATCAGCTTGCGAGGGCCGGCGAGGTTGTCGCGGCCGGCGCGCCGATCGCCACGATCCTCGACCTCACCGATGTCTATATGACGGTGTTCCTGCCTGCCGCGGACGCGGGCAGGCTGGCGGTCGGCGATGAGGCTCGCATTATCCTCGATCCGGTTCCCGACTACGTGATTCCGGCAAAAGTGAGCTTTGTCGCCGCGGACGCGCAATTTACCCCAAAGACGGTCGAGACCACGGACGAACGCGCCAAGCTGATGTTCCGAGTGAAGCTGAAGATCGATGCGCAGGTTCTTCAGCAGTTCTATACGCGGGTGAAGACGGGCGTTCGGGGCTTGGGCTTCGTGCGGACCAAGGCAGACGTGGAGTGGCCGGCCGACCTTCAGATCAAGCTGCCCAAGCCGCCGGCGGATAAAGCGTCCGCAGCTCCGGCTGTGACTCCCGACAACAACGCGGCCGAAACCAAGACGCCCGACGCAAAATGACCGGCGAGGCCGTCGCCCGGGTCAAGAACGTATCGCACCGCTATGGCGCGACGGTCTCGCTCGCGGACGTCTCAATCGACATTCCGTCGCGCATCATGGTCGGCGTGATCGGGCCGGATGGCGTCGGCAAGTCGACGCTGCTGGGGCTCATCGCGGGGGTGAAAGTCATTCAAAGCGGCGAGGTTGTCGTCTTCGACAAGACCATCGCCGACAAGGAGACATTGCGGGAGATCCGCGGCCGCATCGCCTATATGCCGCAGGGCCTCGGCCGCAACCTCTACCCGACGCTCTCCGTGTTCGAGAACATTGATTTCTTCGGCCGATTGTTCGGATTGTCCGCGACGGAGCGCCGCTCCAAGATCGACGAGCTTCTCACGGCGACGAGTCTCGAGAAGTTTGAAGCGCGCCCCGCCGGCAAGCTATCCGGCGGCATGAAGCAGAAGCTGAGCCTCTGCTGCGCCCTCATCAACGACCCGGACCTTCTCATTCTCGACGAGCCGACCACCGGCGTCGATCCCCTCTCTCGGGGCCAGTTCTGGGATCTCATCAACACGATCCGCGCCCGCCGGCCGCAGATGAGCGTCATAGTCGCCACCGCCTATATGGACGAAGCGGAGCGCTTCGACTGGCTGATGGCGATGGACGACGGCAAGATCATCGCCACTGGGACGCTGAAGGAGCTGCTCGCGAAAACGGGCGAGCCCAATCTCGACGACGCCTTCATCGCCATGATGCCCGAGGCCAAGCGCGCCTTGCACAAGAAAGTGGTCGTGCGTCCGCGCGTCGCTTCCCCGGACGAGACGCCGGCGATCGAAGCCGAGGGGCTCACGCGCCAGTTCGGCGATTTCGTCGCGGTCGACCACGTCAGCTTCAGGATTCCGCGCGGCGAGATCTTCGGCTTTCTCGGCTCGAACGGCTGCGGCAAGTCTACGACCATGAAAATGCTGGTCGGCTTCCTGCCGGCGACCAGCGGCACGTGCAAGCTGTTCGGCGAGCCGATGGGCTCGAACGACATGCAGGCCGGCGCAACGTCGGCTACATGACGCAGGCTTTTTCGCTCTACGGCGAATTGACGGTCGCGCAGAACCTCATGCTGCATGCCGAACTCTATCATTTGCCGAAAGAGAAGATCGGCGCCTCGAATTGAGGAGCTGCTCGAGCGTTATGATCTGAAGTCGGTCGTCAATTCGCGGCCGGACAGCCTGCCGCTCGGCATGAAGCAGCGCCTTCAACTTGCCGTCGCGGTGCTGCACGAACCTTCGATTCTCATTCTCGACGAGCCGACTTCGGGCGTCGACCCGATTGCGCGCGACGCGTTCTGGCGCACGCTGATCGACCTCTCGCGCGACGACGGCGTGACGATTTTCGTCACCACCCATTTCATGAACGAGGCCGATCGCTGCGACCGCATCTCGCTGATGCACGCAGGCAAGGTGCTTGCCGTCGGCGCGCCGCAGGAACTCGTCAAAGAGCGCGGCAGCGCCTCGCTCGAAGATTGCTTCGTCGGCTATCTCGCGGAAGCCGCGGGTATCGACATGTCGAAAAAGGCCGAGGCGCCGGCGCCGGCCGCCGCCGAAGTCGAAGCGACCGAGCGGCCGAAGCGCTTCAAAATTGGCCGCCTATGGGCCTACGCGCGGCGCGAGACGGTCGAGCTCTTGCGCGATCCGATCCGGCTGGCCTTCGCGCTCGTTGGTCCCATCATTCTCATGTTCGCCTTCGGCTTCGGCATCTCCTTCGATATCGAGAACCTGGCGACCGCGTCATTCGACCAGGACGAAACGCCCGAGAGTCGCGAGCTGCTTCAGGGTTTCGACGGGTCGCGTTATTTCTCGGTCCAGCCGCCGATCACGTCGGCGGGCGAGGCGGAGAGACGCCTTAAAAGCGGGAACACTCAGATCGTTGTCGAAGTGCCGCCCGGATTTGGCCGAGACCTTCTCAACAAGCGCACGCCGGAAGTCGACGCAACGGTCGACGGCGCGATGACGTTCCGAGGCGAGACGGCAAAGAATTATGTGACAGGCGTCATCAGGAAGCAGGGCGAGGAATTGACGCGAAGCCAACGTCGCGCGGGTAGCCCAAACGCCTGGACAGACGACGATATCCAGACCCGCTTTCGCTACAATCAGGCCTTTCTCAGCGTGAACGCGATGGTGCCCAGCATTTTCATGCTGCTGCTCTGCCTGATTCCGGCGATCATGTCGGCGATCGCGGTCGTGCGGGAGAAGGAGACGGGCTCGATCGCCAACTTCCGCTCGACGCCGATCACCCGACTCGAGTACCTGATCGGCAAGCAACTTCCCTATATCGCGGTCGCGATGATCGCCTTCTTTGCCTTGTTGCTGATCGCGATCTTCATATTCCACGTGCCGCCGAAGGGACCGTTCCTCGTCCTTCTCCTGGGAACGATCGTCTATGTCATTGCGACCGTGGGGTTCGGCGTTCTGATCTCCTCCTTCACCCGGACACAGGTCGCAGCCGTCTTCGCGACCGCGATCCTCTCGATCGTGCCGGCGGTCAACTTCTCCGGAATGCTCGCGCCGGTCTCCTCGCTCTCCGGCGGGGCGAGGATCATCGGCCTCTCCTTCCCCTCATCCTGGTACCAGCAGGTTTCGGTCGGCGTTTTCGCCAAGGCGCTCGGCATCGTCGACCTCTGGCGCGACATTGCCGCCATCGCGCTGATCGCCCTTGTCTTCCTGGCCATTTCGCTGGCTCTGCTTCGCAAGCAGGAGGCGTGAGATGTCGGATGCTCCCTCACCCAAAGCCGCGCATCTCGTTGAAGCGAAGCCCCTGACCTTCGTCGACCATGTGGTCAACATCTTCCACCTGGTCATCAAGGAACTGAGAAGCATCCGGGCTGACCCGACGATGCTGATCCTCGTTGTCTACGCCTTCAGCATCTCGGTCAACACGGTGGCCACCGGCGCGGTGACGGAAGCGACCAATCTCTCGGTCGGCATCGTCGACGAGGATGGCTCGGATCTGTCGCGGCGCATCGCCGAGGGGCTTCGTCTGCCAACTTTCCAGCCGCCGGTGCATATCACGGCTTCCGACATCGACCCGTTGATGGATCAGGGCAAGCTCTTGTTCGTGGTCGAAATCCCGCCGAATTTCGAGGCCGACGTTCGCGCTGAGCGGAAGACCGGCGTCCAGATCAATGTCGACGCGACCGCGGTCGCGCAGGCAGGCAACGGCGCAAGCTCTCTGCGCAACGCCATCGCCACCGAGATCCAGCGGTTCATCTCCGGGAGGGCTGACTCGAACGGCGCGCCAATCAATCTCGTGGTGCGCGCCGCCTTCAACCCGAATCTCAAGACCTCGTGGTTCTCGGCGATGACCCAGGTCATCAACCAGATCACACTCTTGACCGTCATCCTCACCGGCGCGGCGCTGATTCGCGAGCGCGAGCAGGGCACCGTCGAGCACCTTTTGGTCATGCCGGTCGTGCCGTCGGAGATCATGCTCGCCAAGATGATCGCCAACGGTCTTGTCATCCTGGTCGCAGCGATGCTGTCGCTGCAATTCGTGGTGCACTGGTGGATCGGCTCGCCGATCAACGGGTCTTTGCTTCTGTTCCTGTTCGGCGCAGCGATCTATGCGCTCGTCGTGGCGGCGCTTGGCATCATGCTCGGCACGCTCGCGACGACGATGGGCCAGTTTGGCCTGCTCGCCATGCCGGTGCTGATTGTTACGCAATTGCTCTCAGGCAGCAGCACGCCGATGGAGAGCATGCCCGTGTGGCTGCAATATCTGGTCAAGACAATCAGCCCGACGCCGCATTTCGTCGCCTTCGCCCAGGCGGTGCTGTTCCGCGGCGCCGACATCACGCTCCTATGGCAGCCGCTCGTGGCGATGTTGGCGATCGGGGTCGTCTATTTCGCCATCGCCAGCGTTCGGTTCCGCAAGGTGATCTTCGGCGGCTGAGCGGATGGGCGGTGACACGCCGCATATTGAGCAGGGAGGAAATGGGCTCGAGTCAGTAGTTCCGCCTATTTGCGCCGCGCGACTTGACGGCCTAAGCCGCAGACGTACAAGGTGGCGAACGATCAACAAACAGCGGACTCGCTGGGTCGGCGCGACATGCGACGAGCTTCGAGTCCCAAGCAGCCGAACAAGGGAGAAAAGCTTGCCCAAGTCCCATTGGCGCGCCGGTATCAACCGCCGTAGTCTCGTCAAAACGGGAGCGGTGCTCGCCGCCGCCCAATTCGCCAGTCCGTTCGTCATCCGCGCCCGCGCCGCCGACGCAGTCAAGATCGGGGTGGACAACCCGCTGACCGGCGCCTACGCGGCGCAAGGCAAGAACGAACTGGTCGGCTTCCAGATCGCGCTCGACGAAATCAACGCCAAGGGCGGCATCCTCGGCCGCCCAGTCGAGCTCCGGGTTGAGGATTCGTCCACCGGCGACGCCGGAACGGCAGTCCAGAAGGCGCGTAAGCTGATCGATGGCGACAAGGTCGATTTTCTGCTCGGCAATGTGAACTCCGCGCTCTCGCTCGCGATGGCCCAGGTGTCGAACGAAAAGGGCGTCCTGCAGATTGTGCCCGGCGGTCATACCGACGCAATCACGGGCGCGAACTGCCATTGGAACGTGTTCCGCGTCTGCAACACGACTCAGATGGAGGCCGCGGCCGTCTGCACGGCGCTGATCAAGCAATACGGCAAGAAGTTCTACTACATCACCCCAGACTACGCATTCGGCCATACGCTCGAGTCGGGCATGGTCAAGGCTGCGGGCGCGCTCGGAGGAGAAAAGGTCGGCGGCGACCTGACGCCGCTCGGCTCGGTCGACTTTTCCTCCTATCTCATCAAGGCCCAGGCGACCAATCCCGGACGTCATCGTCTTTCTCGTCCAGGGCGACGACATGCTGAACGCCATGAAGCAGGCGGTCCAGTTCGGGCTCCAAAACAAAGTGCATCTGGCCGGCGCCCAGCAGGAGCTGGAGCCGCTGATGGGCTTGCCACCAGAGGCGCGCATAGGCACATGGGTGCTGGAATGGTACTGGAATCAGCCCGGCGTGCCGCATGTCGCCGAGTTTGTCGAGACGACCAGGAAGCGCACCGGCGGCCACGTGCCGACGGCCCGCACCTGGTTCGGTTACGTTTCGGTGTGGACTTGCGCGCTCGCAGCGGCAAAGGCGAACTCACTGAAGGCAGTCGACATGGCGAAGGCCTTGCAGGACTTTCATCTGCCGCCGGAAGTCGCGCTCTGGGGCCAAATCCGGCCTTCTATCGCGCCGGGCAGAACCAGCTGCTCGCGTCCCTATTCGTGGGCAGCGCCCAGGCCAGCGGATCGGGGCCGGAGGATCTCTTCCACGTGACCGAAGTGGTTAATGGAGCCGCGGTCGCGAGCTCGGTCGAGGAGAGCGGCTGCAAGATGACCTGGCCGACCTGAGCGTCCGCAACACGGCCGCAAGATAAACATCGGTTGCAGGCGCGGGACCGACAAATCGGGAGGCCGCGGCTGGAAGCGGGAGGGAAGAATGGCTAAGGCCAATTCGCGGGGGACAACCCGTCGCACGGTTGTCAAGTCGGGGCTAGCGCTCGCGGGCGCCCAAATTGCCGCACCGTTTGTCGTCTCCGCGCAAGCCGCAGAGGCCGTCAAGATCGGACTCGACAATCCTTTGACCGGCACCTACGCCGGCCTCGGCAAGAACGAACTCATCGGCTGCCAGATGGCGATTGACGAGATCAACGCTAAGGGCGGCATCCTCGGACGTCCGGCAGAACTCGTTGTCGAAGATTTCGACCAGCGGCGACGCCGGGGTTGCCGTGCTCAAGGCGCGCAAGCTGATTGAAGGCAAGAAAGTCGATTTCCTGATCGGCAACGTCAACTCGGCGCTTGCACTCGCCATGGCGCAAGTTGCGAACGAAAAGAACATTCTTCATATCGTCCCCGGCGGCCATACCGACGCGGTCACCGGCTCGAGCTGTCATTGGAACGTGTTCCGCGTTTGCAACACCACACAGATGGAGGCCAACGCTGTCGTCGCGGCGCTGATCGAGCAATACGGGAAGAAATTTTATTACATCACGGCGGACTACGCCTTCGGCCATACGCTCGAGGCGGGAATGCTGAGAGCGTCGACTCCGCTTGGCGGCGAGAAAACGGGCGGCGACCTTACGCCGGTCGGCACGGTGGACTTTTCCTCCTATCTCATCAAGGCGCAGGCGGCGAACCCCGACGTCGTCGTTTTCCTGCTCGGAGGCGACGACATGCTGAACGCCCTCAAGCAGGCGGTTCAGTTCGGGCTGCAAAACAAGGTGCATCTCGCAGGCGCGCAGCAGGAGATGGAGCCGCTGCAAGGCTTGGCGCCCGAGGCGCGGATCGGCGTCTGGGTGATGGAGTGGTATTGGAACCAGCCCGGCGTACCTCATGTCGCTGAATTCGTCGAGGCGACCAAGAAACGAACTGGCCGCGTGCCGACCGCGCGCACCTGGTTCGGCTACGTCTCCGTCTGGACCTGCGCTCTCGCGGCCGCCAAAGCCAACTCGCTCAAGACGCTCGACATGGCGAAGGCCCTGCAGGACTTTCATCTGCCGCCTGAAGTCGCGCTAGGGCCGAACCCGGCTTTCTACCGGGCCAACCAGAACCAGCTCCTTGCATCGCTGTTCGTCGGCGAGGCGCAAGCCTCGGGCTCGGCGCCGGACGACTTGTTCAAGGTCACCAAGGTCGTTAACGGCGCGAAAGTCGCCGGGCCTCTTGAGGATAGCGGCTGCCAGATGAAGTGGCCGGCTTGAGCGCCCTTCGAGTAGCGGATCGGCTTGCGCCGGCTTCATTTCTGCGAACAGTGAATCCCGGCGCATGAGTCAGGTTGTCCTATTCAACGTCTTCAACGGCCTGATCGTCGGGGCGTTCTACGCCCTGATGGCGCTCGGCCTGTCGCTGATCCTCAATTTGAGCGGGGTGATCAATTTCGCGCATGGCGGATTCTTGGCGCTCGGCGCCTATCTGGCCTACACGCTGATCCCCTATATCGGGTTTTGGGGCGCCTTGATCGTTGCGCCGCCACTGACCGCTGTGCTCGGCCTCGTCGTCGAGTGGCTGCTGATCCGCCCGCTCTATGGCAAAGACCCGCTCTATAGCCTGCTCTTGACCTTCGGCCTCGCTTATATTTTCGAGGACGTGACGCGTCTCATCTGGGGCGCGCAGAGCGTGCCGTTTCAAGTCCCAGCCTGGCTGATGACTTCGTTATCGAGCCAGTACTTTTTTCTCACCGGCTATCGCGTTTTCATGATGATCATTGTTGCGGCGGCGGTCGGCGCCCTGTTCGCCGTACTCAAATATACGCGGCTTGGCATGCGCATTCGCGCCGGCACGCGTGATCTCGACACGGTCTCGACGCTCGGCGTCAATGTCAGGGTGCTGCGCAGCCTCAACTTTGGCATCGGCATCTACATGGCTGGCCTCGCGGGCGTGCTGGCGGCCGGGTTGCTCGGTCTCTCGCCGACCATCGGCGCCAATCTCATCATGCCAAGCTTCGTCGCGATCATCGTCGGGGGTCTCGGCAGTCTGCTTGGAACGCTTCTTGGCGGCTTGATGATCGGCGTCGTCTCAGGCTTGGCGGCGGTCTATTTTCCCTCCGCGACTGAAGCCGTGATTTACGTGATGATGGGGCTGGTCCTGCTTGTCCGGCCGCGCGGCCTGCTCGGCGAAGAGGGAGGACTCCATTGAACCGCCTTCCCGCCCGCGCCATCGATGTGGTGGTTTGCCTGCTGCTGCTCGTCGCGCCGTTTTTGATGG